>JAJZVX010000004.1 GCA_021846985.1 Acidobacteriota bacterium
ATCAGCCGCTGCACTTCCCGTTCCTGGTTTGAATTCAAAGCCCGTCCCGCGCCCCGCGGACGATGCCCGTGGCGCACCTTCACCGCCTGCCATCCACCCTGCCGATATGCCTTGACCGCCCCCCATATCGTCCGCTCGGCCAACTCGCACTGGTTGGCAGATACGGCAAGGGTCGCGCCACCAAGAACCATCTTGACCGCCCGTCGGCGCCTCTCATTCAGCGCCGCCTCAGGCAACTTCCTTCCGTCGCATGAACTCATGCCATGTTAGACGCTGAAATCAAGCATTCCTTTCATGCCGGATCAATAGAATCGAGTCACAGCACCCATTCTTATGCGGAGCGATCCCGCCCTATGCGGTTTAGCGTATCCGGTCTGTTGCAGCCATTTCAGCGTATCCTTCATAACCCGCCTTCACATTCAGTACTTCTTATTACTATGGTGCTTAAGGCGCGGATAGAGGGTCGTACACTGGGTGTAGCCGTATGTCGGATCGTTTCAGTGGCGTGATGGATCGGCCAGTTGCGCGTTACGCAATGGCCCTCGCGGCCGTAGCCGCCTCGGTTCTGCTGTGCTACCTCCTTGTCCAGGGCCTCGGCATGGAGATGCCGGCATTCATCACCTTCTATCCGGCCATCATGCTTGTCGCCCTTCTGGCAGGCTTCTGGCCCGGCATCTTTGCCACAGCGCTCTCCGTGTTGAGCTGGAACTACCTCTTCCTGGCCCCCATCGGCCATTCTGTTGCAGACAGAGCATCGGATATTGTTGCTCTGAGCCTCTTTTCCGCGATGGGCGTTTTCATCAGCCTGGTGGCTGAGCATTACCGCCGCAGCCTCCGCGCCATCGCGGACCTCCAAGCCGAACAGCTCCGCCGCGAGAGCGAAGACAAACTCCGCCAGGCCTCGGAATATCGGCGCCTCGCTCTCGATGCCGCCAGCCTCGGCGCATGGGACCTGCAAATTGAAACAGGAGAAGTGTTTTGGGATGATAGCTGCCGCACCGGGTATGGCTTCCCCTCCGGCCACTCCGTCACCTATGAGGAGGCCATCGCCCGCATCCTCCCTGAAGACCGCCCAGGCGTCGACGAAGCTGTCAAACAGGCCGTCGCCGGCGTCCACGACGGCGCCTATCATCGCGAGTATCGCGTCGCCTGGCCCGATGGCTCCATCCACTGGATCGCCTCCCACGGTCGGGTTTACTTCGACGGCGAAGGAGATCGAAAGCGCCCTGTCCGCTTCCTCGGAGTCAATGCCGACATCACCGGGAACAAGCAGATGGAACAGCACCTCCGTCAGCTCAATCGCATCTATAACGTCCTCAGTGACGTCAACCAGACCATCGTCCGCGAGAAGGACTCCGCGGCCATGCTGGAAGCCGCCTGCCGCATCGCCGTCGAAAAGGGACAATTTCGCATGGCCTGGATCGGGATGGTCAACCCCGATACGCAGGTTCTTGAGCCGGTCGCCTCCAGCGGCGTTGTCGAGGGCTATCTCGATCGCATCAGGATCGACTTCGGCGAATCCGCGCCAGACGCCGGTCCCGCCGCCCGCTGTTTCTTCAGTGGCCGGCACGCCATCTGCAACGACATCGAACACGAGATCCGCCGCCCCTGGCTCCAGGACGCCCTGCGCCACGGCTATCGCTCCGAGGCCTCGTTTCCACTCCTGGACAATGGAACTGTCATAGGCATCTTCTCCCTCTATGCCGGCGAGCGGGACTTTTTTGACGAAGACGAAGTCAAGCTCCTCGACGAGATGGCCATGGACATCTCCTTCGCCCTTCGCGTTAACCGCAACGAAGAGAAGCGCCGCAAGGCCGAACACCACGTCCAGCAGCTCAACCGCGTCTATGCCGTTCTCAGTGACGTCAACCAGACCATCGTCCGCGAGAAGGACTCCGCGGCCATGCTGGAAGCCGCCTGCCGCATTGCCGTCGAAAAGGGACAATTCCGCATGGCCTGGATTGGCATGATCAATCCCGATACCCATGCCGTCGAACCGGTCGCCTCCAGCGGCGACGTCCAGGATTATCTCGATCTGCTCGGGATGGACTTTCTCGCTCCCGGCGCTCCGGCGGGGCCGTTGTCGCAGTGCATCCACTCCGGAAAATATGCCATCTGCAACGACATTGAACACGATCCTCTCTATTCACACTGGCGCGAAAACGCCATGCGGCACGGCTTCCGCTCCTCCGCTGGCTTTCCCCTCATCGTCGATGGCGCAGTGGTCGGCGCCTTCAACTTCTACACCAGTGAACCGGAGTTTTTTGCCAGCGACGAGCTAGCCCTCCTCGACGAAATGGCCAAGGACATCTCCTTTGCCCTCGAAGTCAGTCGCCATGAAGCCGACCGTCACAAAAAAGAAGAAGAGCTGCGTTGGCGCACCGCCTTCTTCGAGGCTCAGATCGAGTCCTCCATCGACGGTGTACTGGTCGTCGACAGCCAGGGAAAGATCCTGCTCCAAAATCAGCGCATGAGAGACCTGTTGCATATTCCCGCCGAGATCGCAGACGACCCCGACGATTCGCGGCAGTTGCAATATGTCCACGACCTCGTCAGGAACGCTGATCAATTTCAAGAGAAAATACAGTATCTCTACGCCCATCCCGACCAGATCAGCCGCGATGAGATCGAACTCATCGATGGAACGATCCTGGACCGCTTCTCCGCCCCCGTCCGCAACAAGGCCGGCAACTACTACGGCCGCATCTGGACCTTCCGCGACATCACCCAGTCCCGCCAGATCGAGGAACAGTTCCGCCAGGCCCAGAAAATGGAGTCCATCGGCCAGCTCACCGGCGGCATCGCCCATGACTTCAACAACCTCCTCACCATAATCCAGGGCTGTTCGGAGTTCCTCGCCGAGGAAACCAGAGACAATCCCCGCCTCGCCAAAATGGCCGGGATGATTCTCGACGCATCCCGGCGCGGCTCCGACCTCACCCATCGCATGTTGGCCTTTGCCCGCCGCCAGTCCCTGCAGCCCAGACCGGTCGACATGAACCTGCTCATCTCCAATATGGAAAGTTTTCTGCGCCGAACCCTCAGCGCCGACATCGACCTTCAGGTCGTCCCCTCCAGCGAGGAGTGCAACACCCTCATCGACCCCACTCAGCTTGAAAGCGCCCTGCTCAACCTCTGCGTCAACGCGCGCGACGCCATGCCCGGCGGAGGTAAGCTCATCGTCGAGACCCGCATCGTCGACCTCGACGATACCTATGCCGAGCAGTTCGCAGACGTTACCCCAGGCCGCTACATTCAGCTTGCCGTCTCTGACACCGGCACCGGCATCAGCCCGGAAAACCTCGTCCGCGTCTTCGATCCCTTCTTCACCACCAAGGGCGCCGGAAAGGGCACCGGCCTCGGCCTCAGTATGGTCTACGGCTTCATCAAACAGTCTCAGGGACACATCCGCATCCACTCCGAGCCGGGACAGGGCACCTCCGTCAAGCTCTACCTGCCCATCGCCGATAAGGGCAGCGAACCCGCCCGCCCGGAGCCCACGATCCTCACCGATCTCTCTGGCTCTGAGACCATTCTGCTCGTCGAGGACAATGATTCCGTTCGCGAGTACGCCATCTCCCTGCTCGCCGATCTCGGCTACCGCATCCTCTCCGCCGCTAACGGCAGGGACGCATTGGAAATCATCAGAAGCCATGGTCGTGCCGATATCGATCTGCTGTTTACTGACGTGGTCATGCCCGGCATGAACGGTCGCGAATTGGCCATCGAGGCCTGTAAGCTGAACCCCAGGCTCAAGGTGCTCTACTGCTCCGGATATGCCGAACAGGCGATCCTTCATCAAGGGCTCCAGAACGAGGATGTGCGCTTGCTCAACAAACCCTATAGCCGCCTGGAAGTGGCAAGAAGCGTCCGTGCAATCCTTAATGAAAATCAGCCCACGGCAGAAGGGGGATGAGACTTATGCCAGAAAAACGCATTCTCATCTTCGACGATGACGAGGCCGTCGCCCAAACCATCCAGTGGATCGCCGAGAGCCTCGGCTATCAGGCGGAGTTCACCACCTGCGCCGCCGATTTCTTCGCCTGCCATGACCGCTCCTGCCCGGATGTCATCACCCTCGATCTGGCCATGCCCGGCCTCGACGGCGTCGAGGTTATACGCCGCCTCGCCGAACGCAAATGCCGCGCCCGCATCGTCATCTCCAGCGGCATGGGCACCCGCATCCTCGAAGCCGCCCAGCGCTCCGCCGCCGAGCACGGCCTCAACATCGCGGGCGTCCTGCCCAAGCCCATCTCCCGTGAGGCCTTCAGCTTTCTGCTCGGCAAAGACGACGATCCCGCACCCTCCCCATCCGCCCAGGAGCCCTGCGCCGGCTGCGCGGCCCCGGTAGCCGCGGCGACCACCGTCAGCCCCGGTGTCTTCCGTCCCGCGCCCTCCGGCCTCGAAGCCGCCATCGAGCACCGCGAGTTCGTCATGGCATACCAGCCCAAAATCCATTGCAAATCCGGCGCGATCGCCGGCTTCGAGGCCCTCGTCCGGTGGCAGCATCCCGGCTACGGCCTCATCATGCCCGACAGCTTCATCCCCCTCGCCGAGCAGACCGGACTCATCGCCCCCCTCACCACCCAAATCGTCGAACAGAGCCTCGCCTGGTTCTCCGCCGCCTTCCCGCAGTCAGGCCTTATGCTCTCCCTCAACCTCTCCGCGTGCAGCCTCGGCGACCTCCAGTTCGCTGACAGACTCTCCGCCCTCTGCCGCCGCTTCCAGCTCCCCACCGAGCGCATCATCCTCGAGGTCACCGAATCCAGCGCCATGGTCGACCCCGTCCTCTCCCTCGACCTGCTCACCCGCCTTCGCGTCAAGGGCTTCCACGTTTCCATCGATGACTTCGGCACCGGCTTTTCCTCCATGGTCCAGCTCGTCCGCCTGCCCTTCTCTGAAATCAAAATCGACAAATCCTTCGTCCTCCACGCCAGCCAGTCCCAGGAGTCCCGCACCGTCATCAAGTCCATCGTCGAGCTAGGCCACAGCCTCGGCCTCACCGTCGCAGCCGAGGGCGTCGAAACCCCCGAGGCCCACGGTTACATCAACACCATCGGGTGCGATCTCGCCCAGGGCTACCTCATCGCCCGCCCCATGCCCCCCGTTGCCGCCCAATCCTGGGCCGCCCGCCACCTTTCCCCGCCCACCCCCTGAACCCTCTCCCCAAACCGGCTCTTGTCGAGAATCTGTAAAGGTGCGGATGGTACGCGTTCGTTTGCTGCTCGGCAGCAGGAATGCCGGAGTCCGGTCAGATCGTCGCCAAAGCCTGCCTCAGGTCAAGGATCGTTTCAGCCGGGCCGTTTTCCTCGACAAACCGGGGCGACAGCCCGTACGCAGCCCCGCCCAGTATGATTCTCGGCGTCCGCTCGCCCAGCCTCCCCCGGATACTCCGGATCAACTCCGCGGCGGCTGGCAGGTTGGAGACTAGTGTCGTCGAGATGCACAGCGTATCCGGAGAAAACTCTTCAACGGTTTCCAGAACCGATCTTTCAGGCAGATTGCTGCCGAGGAACCGCACATCCCACCCAGCCGCCTCCATGGCATCCGCTACCATGTTGGAGCCAATCTGGTGCAGTTCGCCGCAAACGCCGGTGACCACCATCTTCCCCCGCATGGGAGTCGGGGGAATCATGCGCGGGTAAATCATGGCCACTACATACTGCGCGATCGCGGTCGCCATGTGTTCCTCCGCGACACTGATCTTGTTTTGCTCCCAAAGGGAGCCCATCCTGTGTAGCGCCTCCGTGATGACATCGACATAAATATCCACATGCCGGGCGCCGTTTCGAAGCGCCTCTTCGACAATCGTCAGCGCGGCTTGACGCTGGCCGCCCAGAACCGCGCCGAGAAATGCGCGCATCGTCAGGCTGAGCCCTTCCTCTCCTGTTTCCTCGAGACCAGATCCCTGGGCCCCGCATTCCTGTCGGCCCACGGACAGAAACTTCATGACCTCTTCCTGTTCTGAAGGCAAAAGCAGTCCGGCCATGTGCTTTCCTAACTGGTCCAGGTTCTCCTCCACCGAGTGCGCATCGATGCCCCGTGCCCCAAGCATCCTCGCCGTCCACCGTGCGTAGTCCCCAAACGCTTCCGGAGAACCCGCTTGCAAAGCGCCGGCAAGAAACTCGATGTGATAGCACGCATCCGCCGTGCAGAACTGCCGCCCACGCGCGCCAAAGCGTGCCACCCACTCGGGATGGATGCGGAAAAACTCCTCGGTCATGGCCTCGGCGGCGCTCTGTTTCACACGCAGCAGCTTTTGCACCAGCTCGAAACGGTTGTAATTCGATTCCCGTGTCACACGCGTCAGGCTCCGATCGCACCCGCTGTCCGCGGGCCTTGCGCGATTTCAATCCTGTTTCTGCCCTTTTCCTTGGCGCGGTAAAGGGCTGCATCGGCCCGCGCCACCAGCTCTTCACCGGTCTCTCCCGGTCCGAAGCTCGCGATGCCCATGCTCACCGCGATCTGCCGTGGACATCCGGGCACCGTCAACTCTGCAACTTTCTTCCGGATGCGCTTGGCAAGGGTGACTGCTCCTTTCACCGTCGTCCCCGGTAACAGCAGAACGAACTCGTCACCTCCGAATCGGGCCGCCAGCGCGTAAGCCCGCATCTGGCTTTTCACAACCGCTCCAAAGCCCTGCAGAACCTTGTCGCCGGTCTTATGCCCAAACTCGTCGTTGATCGATTTGAAACGATCGAGGTCGGCAAAGATTACGCTCAAGCTCTCTCTGAGACGTTCTGCGCGCGCCGTTTCTCGCGGAAGGGCTTCCTCCAGCATCCGGCGATTGGCCAGTCCGGTCAGCGCGTCGGTGCGCACCAGCGATTCGATGGTTTCGTTAGTCTTTTGCAACTGCCGGTTCACCCGTGAACTCTCGCGCAAGGCCGCCGAGAGTTCGTTGGTCAGCTTCAATATTTCCGTCTGAAAAACGGAATCGTGACGGCTTTCCTGGGTCCCCAGCAGAAGAAAGAATCCAGTGCACCGGATCAGTTGAACATCCCAGGTAACCGGGCTCCGCTCCCCATCGGCCAGATTCAGCAGAAAAGAGCCGTCCTCGGGTCTGTCCTTCGCCGCAAGCCGACAACGCAGGTTCTTGATGTCGGCGGAAATGAGATAGTGCCAAATTTCCGACGCCCCCTCACCGCCCGGTCCAGTTGGAAAGATGCGCTCTGCTGCGCGGTTTCGGGCGCGGATCGTCCCGTCCGGCTCCAATAGCAGCGCAAACACCGCTTCGGACCCTATCAGCCACTGTGAGAGCGCAGTCGCTTGCACTTCCAGTGCTTCGTTCAGATCCCGCCCATTCTCCGGGCTCTTGAAGCTCTCTGCAACGGTGACTGATGTGAACGATGCATCCAGTTTCAATCCCTTCGGAATCAGCCGGTGCGACTCATGGTGAGCTTCGCTCCGATGCCACGCGCGAAATGATTCTGCGTCCGTCCATCGCGTCAACAGTAAAAATACCGAAGAGTCCTTGGCGTCCGTCAGAACGTCGAGGCCGCGGAAACCGGGCGTGCCTTCCACCAGTCGAGGACGGTCGAGGAACGCCCTGCGCACCTCTGCTTCCATCCCGTTGCGAACCCTAAATTGCGAGATTACGGTGACCACGATTCACAGTCTAGCAGTTCAAAACTATTCGGTTCTTTGCGAGAATCTGTAAACACCCCATTTTTACTGGGGTTTTGAGGAATGGCCATTTCCGTTATTCTGGCAGGCATGAAGGAGACCGACTGGAGCAAGATTCTTGACTGGCCGGGGTACAAGGTAGTGTCCCGGAACCCAGACCGGCAGAGGACGAAGATGCTGTTGCTCCATTGGCAAAGTCCTCTCGGAATCGAACAGGCACGCGGAACCATTGGTCGATAGATGACAAATCAACCGGCGTTCGTGTTTCAGAATAGGAAGGGAATGAAGCGCCACGTCTGTCTCATGTAGGCCGAATATGATGGGCCAAAATGAACAATGTTCTCGCGCTCTTCGCGAATCGAGGTCGCAACAAGAAACCCTGTTCCACACACTGCCAGTACGAGGCCTGCGGTTGCGGATGGCCTCTTTAGAAATGCGCACCAGATCAAAGCTAATAGCGAACTGTACAGTGGATGCCGAATGAACCGGTACGCACCAACGGTGACTAACTTCGTTGTCTTTTCGAAGCCTAAATCAGTAGTACTGCCCGCGACCGATGAGGGCCTGCCGATTACCCGGAGTAACCTGAATCCTTCAACTGCCAACGCGATCGAAGCTGCCCCGAATGACCACGACACAAGTTGAGGAACTGACAGAGGCTTAGTAAACCAAAACGGTGCATTTAGAAGAACCAGGGCGGTCAGTAGCTCAAATGCGAAAAATCGATAGAATCCGTGTGAGCGCGGATGCGCGAGCGATCGACGCGATAACCAAACAATAGCTGCGGAAGTGGCAAGGAAAATGAGTACGCGCAACATTGGGGCGTCCCGCTTAGGTGGTGTTCTGGATTTTGTGTAAACGCCGTTCCTGCCTGTGATCGTCCGGGCGGAATTTTCTTCCCTTCCTATGCCCCGGATAGTTGGATTATTTGGCCGGATGCGGCTGCCGTCAAGGGCGCGCGTTGTTTGCGCGTTCATCGTAGCGCAGCGGAGACCCTTGACGGCAGCTGCAGCCAGCCGTATCGCAGAAGATCCGGGGCGTAGTAGGAATGGATGCTACTTTCCGGTCGCCGCCAGGATGCGGTCTTCCCACAAGAGCGTGAAGCAGTTCAGCGCCGCCTTCCAGTGAATCTTCGGCGCTTTTGAGATTCTCGAAAGCGCCGAAGCGTTCAGTTTCCGATCGACGCGTGACTCGGCAATAATGCGCTCGCCGAAGCGGCATTGCAGCGTAGGCTCAAAGCCATCTTTCCCATTTACGTGAAGCGTCTCGATCGATGGTCGAGGCTACTTCATCACCATCCGTGCATCGATTCCGGCGCGAAGCAGGTTGGTTGTGTATGGGCGCGAAACTTGCGAAGAAACCAGCGCTCTGTCCTAGGTACTGACATCGAGAGCCGATTCCAGTAAAAAGGGATGACCTCTTCCCTTGACGAGAGCTTCAGGTTTGATGGTGATTCTTAGACCTCTTCCGTGTGGTCGTCATTCGAGTTCGCGGTAACTTGTTCAAATCAAGATAGTTGTGGGTGCGCTATATTCTCCGGAAGGTTCGGATTTCCCTTTCCAACTGGCTTGACCGGTCTGGGAACGAACCTGACCTATTGTTTTGTTCAACTTGCAGCGAAAAGACCTCCTCCGATGCGCTCTTTTTAGAGTTCGATTAGGGTGCTGAAGCCTCAAAACCGGTGCTTTTGTGCGCTTTCTGAGCCATCAGTGCGCAATAGAATCAATGAGTTGTGGATTCGCCAAGATTTGACACGGAAACGGTCGTAGGTTCGAATCCAATCGTGTCGGACTGGTCGATCTGGTGGTCTCAGCCTTTGCGTTAATCGTATTGAGCGCCGCTTTGCCATCCTTCGACCAGAACGGCATCAAACCCCAGCGCATCACGGTCACTTCACGTTCACCTGTTTCAGTATCCAGCCGGACAACCGGCTGGTAGCTCTGCGGAGCAACGTTGTCTGGTGCCTGTTTTGGTGCATGTTGGTACCGGAATTTGGGGCAGATTTACTGTCCAAATTTACTGTCCACGGCCCTCAAAACGAGCTAAAAGTGCCAAATCTGCTCAAATCTGCCCACGGATGCAGCAGAGCCGGGACGCGCATAAACCTCAATGTTTATGAGGGTTTTATTCAATTTTTCAGGGGGTTTTGATGATTGGCAGGATAGAAAGGCGGCTGAATCTCACCTCCTAACCCCTAGACGATAGCGCCATACTTAGGAAGGGTAAGACCCGATGAGGCGGGCCACTTGTTTACTGTAACAAAAATCCGGGTTGGTGCCAAAGGGCGGCGAAGCGGGCCGATGGGTGAAGGCAGAGCAGGCCCGACGCGCGGGCGTCAGATGCCCAGCTTGCGGACTTCGTCGTTGTAGTACTTGCGGTAGAGGATCTCCCACTCCTGGGAGCCTTCGAGGATGATCTTGCGCTGGTTGGCGATTTTGAGGCGGGCAGCGGTGTCGATGCGGGCCTCTTCGGTGAGCAGCGTCTCAAGGATTTTGCGGGCTTCCTGGCGGATGGTGTTGCGATCTTCAAGGAACCCGACCTCGTTGGTTTCGGCCAGTGTGTCGGCCACGGTGTGGGCCAGCTTGTTGAGCTTGTCGCGGCTGAGCCTCATAGCACCGCCTTGTATTTGCGCGCCAGTTCGGTTTTCACTTTTTTGAACATCTCGGCGTACTGGGCGCCAGATTTGCGCATTTCTTCGGAGTAGGCGTCGAGGATAACGCGAACCTCTTCGTTGATGCGGTCCTCGAGGGAGAGCTCCTCGACGAGGGCGTCGTGGACGCGAGACTCGACCGCCTTGAGATTGCTGGCGGTGATCATCTTGGCGTCAATAAGATGCTTAACCGTGCGGCGGGCGAGATACCCAATGTAGTCGCGGGAGAAAATCATTGGCTAAAAGTTAGAATAACGCATCCGGGGGCAGGATGTCATCGGAAGTCCCATGCGGAGAGGACGATCCGTGCTTGCGGTCCGAGGACACGTTTAGAAGTGGACAGGAATGGCCAGACTGGCCGTGGCGCCGGCGGGCGGATACGCCACGCGGATGCGACTGGAGCGGCTTGCGGGCGACAGACCGAAGGCGCCTACAGCCTGAATCTCATAGCTGAGGTCGATGCCGGAACCGAGGGCGCCCACCGACCAGTAGAACGGGATCTGGACGGAGCAGTTGGCGGTGTTGCCGGCAACGGTGGCCTGGCTCTGGGCGGCGCGGACGGGCGCGATCCCAGGGCTGAAGCTCTGGAAAGGCGCCGGACCGGGTTCGATGCGGGCTTTACAAAGGACGGCGGCGCCGGCTGGGAGCGGCGATGCCAGGCTGACATTGAAAGTAATAAAGTAGGCGCCGCCGATGGCGGTTGTCGCTTGCGGAGCGCACCTGTTAGCCGGCAAAGCGGCAGGTGCGGACGCCGCAAAGAGCAGGGCGAAGAGCGGGAAGACGAGAGCGCATGTCCGGTTCATGGAACCCTCCGCACTCTGTTCATCGGGCGCGGTGGAAAAAAGAAGAGGAAAAAACAGGCTGAAGGATGGATGCGGGGATTACGGAAGTGATGGGATGCGGGCAAACCGGATGCGGAGATCAACTTTGGTGGGGGCAGTTGCGGTTGTTCAGGCAGGCGTCAGCCACGCGCAGGCGCTCGACAGGGCAGCCGCCCACGAGATGCTCTTCGACGATGGCGGCGGCATCGTCCGGGGTGACGCTGCCGTACCAAACTCCTTCCGGATAGACCACGACCACGGGACCGTGCTCGCACTGGTCCAGGCAGCCGGACTTGTTGATGCGGACCCGTCCGGCGAGACCGGCGGCCTTGGAAAGCTGCTGCAAGCGGGCGAACAGCTCGCTGTTTCCATCGGTGGTGCAGGAGCGGCGCGGAGCGCCCGCGGGGCGGGTATTGTGACAGACAAAGACATGGCGCTCGAAGGCAGGCAAGGACGGTTCCTCCTGCTTCCAGAGTATCTGCCGGCCCCGCGTCTGGCGAACAGAATGCGGTAGGATTGCCGAGAATCGCCGCCTCATCCCGGGGCGCATCTGAGAAAATAGAACCTTGACTATGAGCACGGACGACCTGATTTCGCTGAAAGACGACATGGTGGCCTTTATCGAGGGCCACGGCCTGCACCGCCTTCCTGGCTACGTAACCGAAGATATCCCCTCGATTGTGTGGGAAGACGAAGGCAACCCCGACGCGTGGAAAGATTTTGTGGAGATGGCCAAGCGGGTGGGGGCGCCGTTTGTAACTTTCAGCGAAATGACTCTAGAGCGCGAGGAATTGGAGGCGCTGATTGAGCAAGCCAGCGAGATGAACTTCCCCGATGAGGAAGCCACCGAACTGGTGGAGGCGCAATGGCTGCGCAAGTACGTCGGCAAGATAGGGTACATTCAGCTCGGCTTTGTATACCAGGGGCTGGTGTTTTTGCACGAGGCCACCACGGAGTGGTACGAGCGCTTCCAGGCGCTGCTCGAAGACATCGACAACTTTCATGACATCGTGATCGATGACCACGAGCATGATCGCGGCGAGGACGAGTAGCACCAGGGTGATGGCGCAGGCGGAAAGCCCGGTCCCTCGGCAGCGCTGGGTGCTGGCGGCGGCGCATCCCGCCGAGGCCGCCGCGTTGGCCAGCGCCGCGCGGTTGCCGCTGGCGGTGGCCGAACTGCTGGTGGCGCGCGGCGTGAAGGATACGGCGCAAGCCTTCGCCTTTCTTTATCCCCGGGCCGATCAGCTCCACGATCCCTTTCTCATGCGGGGCATGGCTGCTGCGGTGGCGCGCCTCGAACAGGCGGTGGCCCGGCGCGAGCCCGTGCTGCTCTACGGCGACTACGACGTGGATGGCACCACGGCGGTGGTGCTGCTGAAGACGGCCATCGAGATGCTCGGCGGAGTGGCGCGCTTCCACGTGCCCCACAGGCTCAATGAAGGCTACGGCCTGCAGTCCAGCGTGCTCGAGGCGGCCCACGCCGAAGGGGTGCGGCTGGTGATTACTGTGGACACCGGCATGCGCGCCTTTGCCGAGGCGGAGACGGCGCGGCGCCTGGGCATGGACCTGATCGTCACCGACCACCATCTGGCACGGGCCGACGAAGCCGTCCCCCAGGCCCTGGCGATTCTGAACCCAAACCAGCAGGGATGCCCGTATCCGGAGAAGGGACTCTGTGGAGCGGCCATTGCGCTCAAACTGGCGCAGGCGCTGCTCGAACGGCGCGACAAGGTGCGCACCCGCGAAAAAACCCTGCCCAGTTTTTTGAAGTTGGCCGCCATTGCCACCATCGCCGATGCCGTGCCCCTGCGCGGAGAGAACCGCGTCATTGCGGCCCTCGGCCTCGCCGCGCTGCGCCGGCCCGTGGGAGCGGGGCTGCGCGCGCTCTTTGCCGCCGCCGCGCTGGACCCGGCGGCCAAACCGGTCACCGGCTTCGACGTGGCCTTCCGCCTGGCGCCGCGCATCAACGCCGCGGGGCGCATGGACGTGGCCTCGGACGTGGTGGAGCTGTTCTGCACGCGCGACGCAAAGCGCGCCCAGGAGTTGGCCGCCAAGCTCGAACGGCTGAACCGCGAGCGCCGCGACACCGAAGCGGCGGCATTGCAAGCCATTGAGGCGCGCCTGGCGCAAGACGCGGAGCTGCGCGCCCAGCGGCTGCTCGTGGTGGAGGGAAACGACTGGCACCGCGGCGTGATCGGCATCCTGGCCGCGCGCGTAGTCGAGCGCACGGCCAGGCCGGCCATCGTGGTCAGCGTCGAAGATGGGGTGGCCTATGGCTCCGGCCGCTCGGTCGACGGCTTTCCGCTGCTGGAGGCCATTGAGCGCGGTGCGGACCTGTTTACCCGCTTTGGCGGACATGCCTTTGCGGTGGGCTTTGCGCTGCCCGCCGAACGGCTGCCCGAGCTCAAACAACGGCTGCGCGCCCATGCCGAAGAAAGACTGGCGGCGCGTGAGCCGGAGCGCCTGCTGCGCATCCATGCCGAACTGCCCCTGGATCGCATTACGCCCATGCTGGCCGGCTGGCTGCGCAAGCTCGAGCCGCTGGGGCACGGCAATCCGGAGCCCGTGTTTGTGGCCCGCAATGCGCGCCTGGCAAGCGCCCCCCGGATCATGAAGGAGAAGCATCTGCGCCTGGAACTGGCGCAGGATGGCACGGCCAGCCCCGCAGCAAGCGTCGCCATGCGGGCGGTGGGCTGGGATCTGGCCCGGCGCGCCGCCGAGCTGGAGCTCCGGCAGGGTAGCCGCATCGATCTGGCCTATAAAATCCGCGAGAACGATCACCCCGACTTTGGCGGCCTGGAAGTGGAGATTGCGGGCATGGAGCGCCCCGGAGCCTGACGCGCAAAAGCCCGCGGCGTGCGCGGGCTCCTGCGGCCAAATGCAGAAGGGCTTCTCTTGTCAGCGGCGCCAGTTGTCTCCTCTCGGCTCTGGCCCCCGCTGGGGTGCCGGCCGCGACTGCTCCTGTGGCCTGGATTGCGGCTGCCGGTTCTGCGGTCGCCCTTGCCGGTACTGTGGCTGCTGTTGCCGGTACTGCGGCTGCTGCCAGTTCTGCGGTCGCCCTTGCCGGTACTGCGCCTGTTGTTGCCGGTACTGCGGCTGCCGCTGCCACGCTCCACCCGCGGGCGCGCCGTAGCTCTGCCTGCCCAGGGGCCGTTGCGCTGCCAGATTCTGGGGCTGCCCATGGTTGTGATTAAAGTAGGCGGAGCGGTCGCGCATGGCCATGTTCATGTGCTGCGCCTGGAAGGAGGTGCGGCCCATGTGCTGGTCGCGCTCGGCGAGCCGCTCCTGCGCATTGGCCATGTGGCGTATGCCGCCCGGACCGCCGCTATAGGCTACGCGGCTGCCGCGCTCCACATAGCTGCGCTCCACAATGGCGCGATCCTCGTAGGTATCATGCACAAAGCGCCGGTCGACGTGCATCACCGCGGTGTTGTACTCGAAACGATGGCCGTACCAGCGGCCGCCCACGAATCCGATGCCCATGTAGCCGAAGCCGTAGTTGATGCCGCCGTAGTAGCCCACGTGGAGGCCCCAATAGCCCGGATGAAACATATAGAGGCCGCCGTCCCATCCCCAATAAGGAGGCGTCCACAGGGCGCCTTCATAAGGCGCGGGCACCCAGGCGCCGGGAACCCAGTAGTAGCCCTCAGGCCCATAGGCCCAATAACCGGGGACCCACATCAGGCCGGGTTCCGGGCAGGGAGGCTGAACATAAACGGGCAGCGGCGGCGGGGCAAAGCCTACGCTGATGAATACCCCGGCGTAAGAAGGTGCGGGGAGCACCCAAACCAGCAACGCCAGCCACAGCCAGCGCATGGAGCGAACATGCTTCATCTTGGAAGCCTCCTGAATCCTGAAATTTGTCCCAATGGCAATTCCGGTGTCTTTCCGAATACGCCGGTTGAAACCCTGCCAGAGGGCAAAAGTTGCACTTGAACTGATGAGCGAGAAGCAAAACGCGTAGCTCCCCCTGTCGCCAGTGAGATAGCGGCCGCCCGACGCACAGACGCCCGCGGCAAGCGCGCGGGCGTCTGGTGGGCGAGCAAGTTCAGTAGCGGTAGCTCAAGCCAATGCCGACAAGGTGCTTGGCCTGCAAATCGACGGGAAGCAATCCGACCACCGTGCCGCCGACCATCACTGGCGTCTGGCCAATGATCCCGGCCACCTGGCCAACGCCTACGTCAAAGGCGAAGTGCGGGTTGTCCTTCTGGGTCACGCGGACAGCATAGTCCAGCGTGGTGGGAATGTGCGCCGCGCCGCCAACAAGAATGGCGCCGAGGTTCTTCACCTGCGGAGGCTCCTGGGTAAATCCGAACGATGGCACGGCAAAGATCCCGTGGCTCAGCGGCACCGGTATGCCCAGTCCGCCGAACAGGCGTCCCATGAAGCGGGTGGACTGGCCGCCCAGACCGTAGATTTCGGCGTTGGTAAACTTCACGCCGAAGTTAAAAAGAAACGGCACCGGAGGCTTGATCCAGGTCTTGGTCAGTACGGCATAGACGTCGCCGTTGGTGTATCCCTTGGCTGGAATGGTCACTCCCCGCAAGGCGGCAAACTCCTGGTCCAGGGCGCCGGTGACAAACTTGTCGTTGGTGCGCACCAGTCCGCCCACGGCGATGCCGGGCACCCATGCTCCCCCCTGGCCGTCGTTCAGCAGAACCACTTTGCCGTGAAACACATTCATGCCGTCGAAGTTCCACAGGCTGCTGAAGGCTGTGCTGTTGCCCTCCTGGTGAACGCTGCGCGTATAGCCGATCTCGGCGCGGTTGGCAAATCCCTCGGTGACGCTGAAGGTCTCCACATTCCCGATGACGCTCGAAGCGCTCACAAAGTGGAAGCTGACCGAGGGGTGCGAGAAGATTTGTCCTTTGGATGAGTAAACCACATAGGCTGTCGGGGTCAGGAACCCCCCGGTTTGACCTTCCAGAGTGAGGTTTTGTGCGCCGAGCTGGCTGGCGAAAAGCATGGCTCCCGCAAGGAAGCCCAAAAACAACAGTGTGCGGATCGTGCGAAGGTTCACGTTCTTTTCAACTCCAAAGGAGCCGCGCTTCAAAAGAAGAGTAGCTCCGATTTTCGTAGAATGTACCCCCCTTGTACCACACGAGTCGCCGCTCCGTCTTGATCTTTATTCCGTGGAGATTTTGAGGGGGCAATTGGCCGGGTGGTAAACTGGGGCATGGTTCGTGGTCTTTTTATCACGCTCGAAGGGCTGGACGGCTCAGGGAAGACCACGCAAATCAAGCGTTTAGCGGCATGGATGCAACGCCGCGCGCTGCCGGTCACGATGACCCGGCAGCCCGGCGGCACGCCGCTGGGAGATCGCATCCGCGAGATCCTTCTCGACCCCGTATCCACAGGCGTGGCTCCGCTCACAGAGATGACTCTGATGTTTGCCGACCGGGCCCAGTGCATTGCGCAAGTGATCCGCCCGGCGCTGGAAACGGGACAATGCGTTCTGTGCGACCGCTTTACCGATTCCACAGAGGCCTACCAGGGCGGTGGCCGCGAGCTTGGCTCCGAGGTGGTTCTCGATCTGCACCGGCTGGTATGCGGCAATCTGCAACCGGATCTGACGCTGCTGCTGCTGCCGTCGCTGGAGGTTTCCCTGGGGCGCGCGCGGAGCCGCAACCGGCGCGTGGCAGAGAAGACCGGACAGGACGAAGGGCGCTTCGAGCAGGAGCAGGATGCCTTTTATCGCCGTGTGTGGCAAAAATACAGGGAGATTGCCGCCCGCGAACCGGAAAGAGTGGTTCCGATCGAGGGCAACCTCAGCGTGGACGAAGTCCACGAGCAGATAGTGGAAGCCGTGGCCGAAAAGCTGCTGGCGATGGCCGGAAACCAGTAACCGGCCCGGCTGCGTTGCCCGGCGCTCTCCGGCCCCTCATCGGCCGCGGCGCAGAGACAGATTCCTGCATATCCCGCAGGCAGCAGAAAGGCAGACTCGATCACGATGCCCATGAATCGCCGCAGGTTTCTCGCATTTTCCGCCGCATGGGCGGGCAGCGCGGCTGCGCCCGCCCTGGGCCTGAACGCCGTCGAGAAAGTCAAGCGCGAATCGGGCGTGAGGCTCAAGCTGGGGTTGAACGCCTATTCGTTTGACGCCCCGTTGCGCAAGGGAACCATGACGCTCACCGACGCGGTGCGCTTTTGCGCCCGCAACAATGTGGATGCGCTGGATGCCACCGGCTACTACTTCCCCGGCTATCCCGGCATCCCGGCGGACGATTATGTGTACGGCCTCAAGCGCACCGCCTTCGTCAACGGAGTAG
Organism: Acidobacteriota bacterium; assembly: GCA_021846985.1. Classification (GTDB taxonomy): domain Bacteria; phylum Acidobacteriota; class Terriglobia; order Terriglobales; family Acidobacteriaceae; genus Telmatobacter. The sequence continues at coordinate 17,364 of JAJZVX010000004.1, forward strand.
CCATCTGCGGTACCGGCGTGCGCAACGACTTTGCCGTATCCGACCCGGCCGCCAGGACCGCCGACATGCAAATGGTGAAGGACTGGATTGTGGTGGCGAGCAAGCTGGGAGCGCCCGTGATCCGCGTTTTCTCCGGCAAAGAACGGCCGGCGGGGTACACCTTCAACCAGGCGGTCAAATGGATGGCCGCCAATTTTGCGGAATGTGCGGACTTTGGCCGTCAGCACGGCGTGATGGTGGCTCTGCAGCCGCACAACGATTTCCTCAAGACCGCCGCGGAGACCATCCATGTGATCGAGGCCGTGGACTCGCCCTGGTTTGCCTGTATTCTCGACATCGGCAGCCTGCGGTCCGGCGACCCCTACGCGGAGATCCAAAAGCTGGTGCCCTACGCCGTCTCCTGGCAGATCAAGGAAAAGGTGTGGCGCAACGGGCAGGAAGAGCCCACCGACCTGGCCAGGATCAAGGAGATTATCGATCGCTCCGGCTACCGCGGCTACGTGCCCTTCGAAGCGCTCGACGCCGGCGATCCCATCCAGGATGTAACCTCGTTTCTGCTGAAGATTCGCCAGGCGTTTGCGCTCTAGACGATGCGCGCTGGTTCTTCGCCCGCCGCTCCCATTCTGCATGCGCTCATCCCCGGCCTTCGGGCAGGCCGCCTCGATCCCGGAATGTTTCCCGCCGGCAAGCGCCGCAGGCTCGCGATCCAGTCTTGTCCCCCAGGCAGGCCAGCCCCAGCCCTGCCCGGAGCCTTGCAGAAAATTACCCCCCTCCATGGGACAATGGCTTCAAGAATCGCCCTCGGGCGGCACAGAAGCGCCGCTCGGGGAGCAGCGGCGAGAGCAAAAGCACCCCCCTACCCCCCCGGGGGGCCTATTCTCCTTTCTTTCGCCTCCAGGATCACTTCAGCCTCGACCCGTCAGCAGCGTGCAAGCGCCTGGCTTGGGACTGACTTGTTGACCTCTCTGGCATGTGCCGGTCGTCCTCTCGCTGCGGAACAAGCCTCCGCGCATCCGCCATTCTGTAAGGAGCGGAATCGAAAACGCTGTAGACTCAAGCTGTGGGCTTCAGTGAATTCCTGGGCAATGCGGCGACGGTGACGCGGCTGCGCGAGAGTGTGCGCGGCGGCCGTTTTCCGCATTCGCTGATCCTGGCCGGTCCCCGCGGAGCCGGCAAGTACACGCTGGCGCTCATGCTGGCCCGGGTGGTGAACTGCCAGAGCCCTGTGGAGACGGGCGGCCTGCCGGACTTTTGCGGCGCCTGCGCCAACTGTGTCCGCACGGGCGATGCGGCGAACCTGGAAGAGCGCGTGGCCGAGGCCGTGGCGGCCCGCGACGCGATGCGCGATGCGGACAAGCGCGAGACGCGCATCCTGATCCAGACGCATCCCGATGTGCTGATCGTGCCGCCCGATCCGCCGCAGTTGCTGATCAAGATTGGCCAGGTGCGGCAGGTGATTCACATGGCGTGGTACCGTCCGCCGGTCGAGGCGCGGCGCGCGTTCACCATCTTCACCTCGTCGGCATTTATGAAGGAGGCTGCCAATAGCCTGCTCAAGGTCCTGGAGGAGCCGCCGGAACATACATCGCTGATTTTGCTCACTGAGAATCCGCAGGAACTGCTGCCAACCATTCGTTCGCGGGCGGTGGTGCACCGGCTGGAAGCGCTGCCCGCCACCGAGTTGGAAGCGCTGCTGGCCACCCGGCGGCCTGACCTCAGACCGCGTGACCGCGCCCTGGCAGCGCGGCTGGCGGAGGGCGCTGTGGGCCGCGCGCTCTCCATGGATCTGGGCGCTTATGTGGCCAGCCGCCAGGACGCCCTGACCATCTTGCGCAACGGCCTGAGCGGCCCCGATTATGCACAACTGTTCCGCGTGACCGAGAGCTACCGCGCCGGGGCCGATGGACAGGAAAAGACCACCCGCCTGCTGCGCGCGCTCGGCAGCCTGGTGGAGGATCTGCTGCTGGTGACGGCCGGCACGCCGCAACTGATCCGCAATCTCGACCTCGAATCTGAACTGGTCCGCATGGCGCAGGGCGTGACCGTGGAATGGATCGACGCCGCCGCGCACGCGCTGGTGCAGGTGGAGCAGGGCATGCGGCGCAATCTGCTGCGCTCACTTTCGCTGGATGCGATGGCGGCCGGTCTGGAGGAAAGGCCGGTCTGGTGAGGCGAAGGGCAACCCCGGTCTGCAAGGCCGCATCTTTTTGAATACAAGCAATCCAGCCACCGATTCAGAACAGGAGCAGCGATTGAGGCATAGCGGCTTGGTAACAGGCGGTGCCTCTGCGTGTGTTGCACGATGCGAACTGCTTCCCGAGCCAGAGCTTCACCAAAACATAAGAGCGAGGGAAAAAGAGCCGCCTCCATTTTTTGCCTCCTGCGCCTGCGGTTGATTGTTGATTACAGACACAGGCAACTCCAGAAAGGAACACCTGCATGACCGGCCGGACAGCATCGAATGGACGCGGAAACCAGAGCGTCAGCAATGGCGGCGCCCTGCCCAGCGCGCCGTCACCACCAGCAAAGAAGCATTGGCAACCACCACAGCCGTTCCGCATGACGGCGCACGCCCGGGAGGAAGAGAACGGCGCGCGCCAGGCCGAGCTTTTCTACCTGCAGAAGCAGATCCAGTCGCAAACGCCGATGGTAATTGTGCTCGATGACGGGGAGACGATTGAGGGCTGCATCGAGTGGTACGACCGGCAGGTGCTGAAGGTGCGGGGCAAAACCAGGACGCTGGTCTACAAGTCGGCCATCAAGTACATGTATAAGCTGGGCGAAGCAGAGTAGGAGCAGTCATAGGCCGGACGGATGGGCGGCTTTACGCAGCCGGTCGCGCATGGCCACGCCGATGCCTTCGGCCGGCGGGAGGGGGCAAAGGATGACCGAACAGCCTTGCCTGTCGAGCGCGCGCAGACAGGCGTAAAGATGTTGTGCCAGTTGGGCGGCATCGTCCCAGCGGCCCCAGGTCATGGCCACACTGACGCCGGGCGGCGCCGGCCAGCCGATAGGCAGCATGACGCCTATCTTTTCCCCAGCAAGAGCGCGGGCGGACTCAGCAAGCCGGGCTTCCATATCCTGCGCGGAGCCTTCGACAAGGACGAGCCGGGCGCGCGGCGCGTAATGGCGCAGACCCACGCCGGGAGACGGCAGCGCCTCGCGAGGCTGGGTTTCCGAGGTCAGGGGCGCGCGGAAACTTTTTACGGCGCTGCCAGCGGCTTTGCGAATGTCGAAGGCCGTGATTGCGCCGGGGCGATAAATCACCATGGGACTCTGGCAGGGATCGAGGACCGTCGATTCGACGCCATGCTCGGCGGGACCGGCATCGAGCACGGCATCGATGCGGCCATCGAGATCCTCGAGCACGTGCGCGGCGGTGGTGGGACTGGTGTGGCCGAAGAGGTTCGCGCTGGGCGCGGCCACGGGTACGCCGGCCTGGTAGATGAGCTCGAAAGCAACCGGATGCGCGGGCATGCGCACACCCACCAGCGGACGGCCGGCGGTAACGGCCTCGGGAACCTCTGGGCCGCGCGGAAGCAGCAGCGTGAGCGGACCCGGCCAGAAGGCTTTCATCAGCTTGTGGGCCGCCTCGGGTATTGCGGCGACGATTCCATCCAGCATGCGCAGGTCGGCGATGTGAACAATCACCGGATCCCAGGCGGGGCGCTGTTTGGCGGCGAAGATGCGCTGAACAGCCGCCGCATCGAGCGCGTTGGCGCCGAGGCCATAGACGGTTTCGGTGGGCAGAGCTACCAGGCCGCCGTGGCGCAGAATTCCAGCCGCCAGCCGCAGGGACTCCTGCGCCTGGGCAGTTTCAAGATGCGCGGGATCAACGGCCAACCGCAGAGTGTTCACGCTTCCATTGTCGCCTCTGACGGCGCGGCCGCGCCACTTGCCGTATACTCACTGTTTACGATGGCGGTTGAAACGGAGATCAAATTTCGCGTAAACAGCCTGGAGGATCTTGCCCGGCGGCTGGAGCAGGCCGGATTCCAGGTGCGGACGCCGCGTGCCTTCGAGAGCAATGTGCTGTATGACACGCCGGACCGGCAGATGCGGGCGCGGACCGAGATTCTGCGCATTCGCAGCTATGCCGGCCGCTGGACGGTTACCCACAAGCGGCTACCCGACAACGGGCCGGGCGAGGATACGCACAAACACCGCGTGGAAACGGAGACCGAAATCGCCGACGGCGGGACGCTGGAAGAGATTTTTCTGTCGCTGGGACTGGTAGCGGCCTTTCGCTACGAGAAATGGCGGACGGAGTGGTCTGACGGCGAGGGACATTGCGTGGTGGATGAGACGCCCATCGGCAACTATGCCGAACTGGAAGGCGCGCCTGCGTGGATCGACAGGGCAGCCGGGCGTCTGGGAGTGGAGCGGGAGCGCTACATCACGCTGAGCTATGGCCGCCTCTTTGACCTGTGGCGGGAAGAACATGGCGCAAGCGCGCAGGATCTGACCTTTGCCGCGGTAGACGCCGCCCAGGGAGCGGCGTAACGAGCGGCAACCGCCGATTCCTTCGGTAATCAAAGCCTCGAAAATCTGATTCAGAAATTGAGTTCCCTGCCGATAACCTCACTGCGCAGGGAAATCACTCCGGCAGGAGACAACAAGGGGGGCCCGGTGGGGAAACGTGTATTGGGATGGAAACATGCGACGGTAAGGCTGCTGCAGGCAGCGACTCTGGCGTTGGTGGTGGCGATGGCGGTGTCTGTCAGGGCGGCCGATCAGCGCGCCGTGCAATCGCGCGTTGCACCTGCCTATCCGGAGATCGCCAAGCGCCTGAAGATTACCGGCGTAGTGCATCTTGAGGTGACCGTGAACGCGGCTGGCAGGGTAACGGGGGTGAAGACGATCAGCGGCAACCACATGCTGGCGGTGGCCGCCGAAGAGGCCGTGCAGGAGTGGAAGTTCGAACCAGGCGCCGGCAGTGCGACGGTCGAGGTGGACGTGAACTTCACCCTCTAGGATGTAGAGGCACGGGGCGGGAGGATGCTCCGCCGCGTTTCACGCGCAAGCGCTCAGGCTTCCTTGCCGTGGCACTTCTTGTACTTCTTTCCGCTGCCGCAGGGGCAGGGGTCGTTACGGCCAACTTTCTCACCGGTGCGGCGCTGCGTGGGCTGGCTTGACTCGCCCGCGCCGGCCCGGCTGGCCGCTTCCAGATCGCGTTGTTTCTTGCGGTGGAACTCTTTCTCCAGGGCGTCGATGGTGGTGGAAGGCGCGCGCGTGGAAATGGCAATCTCGCGCGGCTCGGCGTCCATGGTAACCGGGCGCGCGGCGCTGGCCACGGGCGGCGCCGCGGGCACGGCCCGCCTGATCTCCGGCGCGGCGTTGATTGGCTTTCCGTCGGGACCGAGAATCTGCATCCGGAAGAGAAAACGAACCGTATCTTCCTGGAACTTCATCATCATGGCCTCGAACATGTCGTAGGACTCACGCTTGTAGGCCACCAGCGGATCCTGCTGCGCGTAGCCGCGCAGCCCGATGCCTTCCTTCAGGTGGTCCATGTTGAGCAGGTGGTCCTTCCACAAGCCGTCAATCACGCTGAGCATCACCATGCGCTCGTGGTAGCGCATGGTTTCGCCGCCCAGGATGCTTTCCTTGCCCTCATATATCTGCTTGAGGTGTTCGAAGATGGCGTCGCCCAGCTCGTGGCGCATCATCTGGCGGGCATCGCTGCTGATGGCGGCCAGACTGACCCCAAAGTGATCGCGCAGCTTGTCGTCCAGCCCTTTCAGGTCCCATTGATCCGGGTGGAGCCTTTCGCCGGCGAACTCGTCCAGCAGGTTGCTGAGGATGCCGCCCACATAGTCTTCGAGAATCAACTCGCGCTGATCCACGCCTTCGAGAAGCTGGTGGCGGAGGCCGTAAACCGCCTCGCGCTGCTTGTTCATGACGTCGTCGTACTCGAGCAAATGCTTGCGCGATTCAAAGTTCTGCGCCTCGACCGCCTTTTGCGCGCCCTCGATGCGCTTGGAGATCATCTTCGACTCGATGGGCATGCCCTCTTCCATGCCCAGCTTTTCCAGCAGCGTGGAGACCCACTGCTTGGCAAAGATACGCATGAGATCATCTTCGAGCGAGAGAAAGAAGCGCGAGGCGCCGGGATCGCCCTGGCGGCCGGCGCGGCCGCGAAGCTGGTTGTCGATGCGGCGGGACTCGTGGCGCTCGGTGCCCAGGATGAAGAGACCGCCGGTCTGGATGACCTCGTCGTGCTCTTTCTGCGCCGCCTCGTTGTGGCCTTTGAAGGTATCCGCCCACTCCTGCTCGGAGATTTCGAACTCCTGTCCGTTGTAGTAAAAGCGCAGGAAGCCGGCTGGAGCCATGGGATTAATGGCGCCCTCCGCCACGCTGATGGCACGGGCGCGGTTTTTCTTGACCAGTTCCTGGCGGGTCATAAACTCGGGGTTGCCGCCGAGCAGGATGTCGGTTCCGCGGCCGGCCATGTTGGTGGCGATGGTCACCATGCCCAGGCGGCCGGCCTGGGCTACGATCTCCGCCTCGCGCTCATGGAACTTGGCGTTCAGCACCACGTGGCGCACGCCCTTGCGCGCCAGAATCGCGGAAAGCCGCTCGGACTTCTCGATGGACGTGGTGCCCACCAGCACTGGCTGGCGCTGCTCGTGCAGCTCTGCGATGTTGTCGGCCACCGCCTTGTATTTTTCCTTTTCGGTGCGGAAAACCATGTCGGCATTCTCGACGCGCAGCAGCGGCTTGTTGGTGGGAATCACCACAATTTCGAGCTTGTAGATATTCTCGAATTCGGCCGCTTCGGTTTCCGCCGTGCCGGTCATGCCGCTCAGCTTCTGGTAGAGGCGGAAGTAGTTCTGGAAAGTGATGGTGGCCAGGGTCTGGTCTTCCTTGCGTATGCTCACCCCTTCCTTGGCTTCGATGGACTGGTGCAGGCCGTCGGACCAGCGGCGGCCGGGCATCAGGCGGCCGGTGAAGGTGTCTACGATGATCACTTCGCCGTCCTTGACGACGTAATCGACGTCGCGCTTGTAGAGCGCCTCGGCCTTGATGGCCGTTTCTACATAGTGTTTGAGCTCCCAGTTTTCTGCGTCGGCAATGTTGCCGATGCCGAGAGCCTTTTCGATGGTGATCCAGCCCTCGTCGGTAACACCGATGGTGCGGTTTTTCTCATCGACCACATAGTCGCCGCTGAAGTACTTCTCGCCCTCGTTCAGGCGGATGCCCAACTCCGCCTGCCGGCGATGATCGCTCCACTCCACCTCCTCGCCCAACTGAAGCTGGGGAATGATCTGGCGCACGCGCTGGTACTTGTCCGTGGTCTGGTCGGTGGGGCCGGAGATGATGAGCGGTGTGCGCGCCTCGTCGATGAGAATGGAATCCACCTCGTCCACGATGCAGTAATAGTGCCCGCGCTGCACGCAGTCCTTGAGCTCGAACTTCATGTTGTCGCGCAAGTAGTCGAAGCCGAACTCGTTGTTGGTGCCGTAGGTGATGTCAGCGCCGTAGGCGGCGCGGCGCTCGTCGTCGGAGAGATCGTGGACGATAACGCCCACGGAAAGGCCCAGAAACTCATAGATCTTGCCCATCCACTCGGCATCGCGCTTGGCCAGGTAGTCGTTAACGGTGACTACGTGGACGCCGCGCCCGAGAAGGGCGTTGAGGTAACAGGCCAGGGTGGCCACCAGGGTTTTGCCTTCGCCGGTCTTCATTTCGGCAATCTTGCCCTTGTGCAGGACCATGCCGCCAATCAACTGCACGTCGAAGTGGCGCATCCTGACGGTACGCCAGCCGGCCTCGCGCACCACGGCGAAGGCCTCGGGCAGTAACTCATCGAGCGCTTCCTGCTCGGCGGCCTTGCGCTCTTCTTCGCCGGTGATTCCTTCAAGTTTGGCGGCAATGCGCGCCCGGAACTCGGCCGTTTTGGCGCGCAACTGCTGATCGGAAAGAGCCTTGGCATCCTCTTCCAGAGCGCCGATGGAGGCGACCACCGGCCACAATTTCTTGATGGCGCGCTCGTTCGAGGTGCCAAAGATCTTTGTTAACAGCTTTTCGAAATCAACAGACACACATATCTCCGTATACCAGTGTAAATCGCAGAGCGGCCAGCGCGTGCGGCAGCGGTCATGGACGCGGTTCGCCGCTTCCCGTACTGGCCGGCATCCCAAGATGCAAGACAAGCCTTTTCCCCAGTTCACTTGGCCGGATCTTTCCGAGTTGCCTCAGCAGATGCTTGTGGGGCGAGTTGGGATCGCCCTGATCGCCGTCTGCCACCCGCACGTACTACCTTGCCTCCCGGATGTGCAGGACGCTGGGCCGGTAAAAGACGGGCAAGATCAGCAAGGCCGTCGCGCGCGCCGCTGCGGATGGGCAAAATCCCGGAGATTTCACGCCCCGCAGCTTCCGGCGCCGCCAGAGAGCCCGGCGCAATGCGTAGTGGAGAAAAATCACGATGAGAAACGCGAGCGCGGAGAAGAACATGCCCGTGTAGTTTTGCGCGGGCCTGCCGTGATGCGATTAGGATGACGGCGCAGAGGACTCCATCGCTTTCAGCGATTCGCCGTAGGGCGCGCGCAATACACCGCGCTCGGTGAAGATGGCGGTGATGTACTTTGCCGGCGTGACGTCGAAGGCGGGATTGCGGATGCCGACTCCGTGGGGCGTGAGTTGCTTGCCGCCGTGATGCGTGACCTCGATGGCCGGACGCTCCTCGATGGGAATCGCTTCACCCGTCGCCGTCGCCATGTCGATAGTGGACCACGGCGCGGCCACATAGAAGGGGATACCGTGCTCCTTGGCCAGGATGGCCACATTGTAGGTGCCGATCTTGTTGGCGGTGTCACCGTTGGCGGCGATGCGGTCGGCGCCCACCACCGCGGCCTTGATGAGCCCCTGGCGCATCAGGCTGGCAGCCATGTTGTCACAGATGACCGTGGTGTCGATGCCGTCGGCCATCAACTCCCAGGCGGTGAGCCGCGCGCCCTGAAGGAACGGCCGCGTTTCATCGGCGTAGACGCGGATGTTTTTGCCCATCTCGACGGCGGAGCGGATCACGCCCAGCGCGGTTCCGTAGCCGCAGGTGGCCAGGGCGCCGGCGTTGCAGTGGGTGAGCACGCCGCCCTCGGCGGGCAACTGCGCGCCGCCATGCGCGCCCATGGCCTTGCAGGCGGCAATGTCCTCGTCGTACATGGCGTGGGCTTCGGCGAGCAGCTTTTCCTGGATATGGGCGAGGGAAGCTCCGGAGGCGAGGAGGCGCGCAAAGAGGCCCTTCATGCGATCAATGGCCCAGAACAGGTTAACGGCGGTGGGCCGCGTGCCGGCCAGCCGGACGCAGACGCGCTCAAACTCCGGCGCAAACTCGGCGGGTGTTGCAGCCTTGGTGCGCAGAGCGCCGAGCGCGACCCCGTAGGCCGCCGAAACGCCAATGGCCGGCGCGCCGCGAACCACCATGGTGACGATCACGTCGGCGACCTGCTCATAGGTAGAAGCAAGTACGTAACTTTCTTCGAGAGGGAGCCGGGTCTGATCGATAAAGCGAACGCCTTCCTCGGTCCAGGCAAGAGTAGGAATCATGCCTCCAGTGTAAACCGCCGGCAGGCGCGCGCTGGGGCGGTTCGATTTCCATCCCGGTCTGGACGCCACATGGCTCCGGTGCGTAAAGTGGTGCCAATACCTCAAGGCGGCCCTGCACCTCTTTGTCCGCATCCATGTGGTTCGCACAGTAGTGTCGCGAGTGAGCAGGACCAGACAACCGGGCGCGGCCGCAGCCGCGATTTTCCCGGAAGGAAGCGAGAGAAGTTTCATTATGGTTACTAGACCTGCGTCAACGGAAAGCGCCGGTGCGCCCAGTTACATGGGACCGTTTTTGACGGTCACATTTCTGTTTGCCATCTTCGGTTTTCTCACCAGTCTAAACAACACACTGGTGGCCAAGATGGAAGAGATCTTCCGGCTAGCCCATGGCCCCGCCATGCTGGCCACTGCGGCGTGGTTCTTCGCCTACCTGGTTTTTTCGGTACCCTCGGCCAAACTGATCGAGTGGGTAGGCTACAAGCGCTCCATGGTGATCTCGCTATTCATTATGACCGGTGGTGCGCTGTTGTTTCTTCCCGCCGCCGCCATGGTCAGTTTCCCCATGACGCTGCTGGCCATCTTTGTGCTGGCGGCGGGTGTTTGCGCATTGCAGACCTCGGCCAATCCATACGTTTCGATTCTGGGACCGGAACATAACGCCCCCGCGCGCCTCACGCTGGCGCAGGCCTTCAATTCGGCAGGCTCGGCCGCCGCGCCTTGGGTGGCCGCCCACTTCATCCTGTCCCAGACCGGCAACCGCGCCAGCTCGGCCAGCGATGCGCACATGCTTCAGCCTCCCTATATCGCTATCGCCGTGGCGCTGCTGGTTCTGGGGTTCGCCGTCAGTCTGATGCACCTGCCGGCGGTTGTCCCGGCGTACTCTTCCGCTTACGAAGCGAACGAGGCAAGGAGCCCCGGCCGCAACATCTGGACTTATCCCCATACTGTACTTGGCATGGTGGGCCTGTTCTTCTATGTGGGCGTGGAAATCTCGCTGGCCGCCATCACCATCCAATATTGCCACGCGCAGGGTATGAGCAGCGTCAAGACCGCCGGCCTGATGTTGGTTCTTTATAACGTCTTCATGATGGTCGGCCGTTTCCTGGGCAGCTTTGTCATGAAGTGGGTAAAGGCCGAAAAACTCCTCGTTATTCTAGGGTTCCTGGGCGTAGCGCTGCTCATTACTTCCATGTCTACGTCGGGAACGGCCGCCATCGCCACACTGGCGCTGTGCGGCCTGGCCAACTCTGTCATGTATCCCAATGTTTTTGCCCTGGGCATCGCGGAACTGGGACCGCTGACCAGCAAAGGATCGGGCGTGCTGAACCTGGGCAATGTGGGCGGCGCAGTGATTCCGCCGCTCTTTGGACTGTTAGCCGACAAAGCCGGGATCCAGACGGCCTTCATCATTCCCATAATCGGTTATCTCTATGTGGCCTATTACGGCTTTTCCGGCTACAAACCACGGCGTTCCCGTCCGGTGTAGACAGCGCACTCCGTCGCGGGCAGGGCTCTCGGGCGGCTTGCCGACGCAAGCTCTGGAGCGGCCCCCATCGAGGAGCAGGCAGTGTTGCCTTTTGGTTGGATTGCCCGCTACTTCTTGACGAAAGCTCTGGAGCGGCCCCCATCGAGGAGCAGGCTTCTGGACGCGCATCCCCTGTCCTTCGTAGAGTGATTGCAGAGCTGTGGATGCAGCCAGGAGCCGCGTACATTGATTCTCACTTCGAATGATTGCCTCATTACCCTGATCTACTTTGCCTTTGTGCTGGCCATTGGGCTGAGGCCCGCAGCGCGCGCCAAAACGGGTCTGGAGTACTTTGAGGCGGGCAAGGCGCTGTCCGCTCCGCTGTGCGGCGCGGCATTTCTGATGGCCGGCCTGGGCACGCCGGAACTAATTGGCCTGAGCGCGGCGGGAGCGCGCTATGGCTTTACCGCGGCGCGCATGGTGTGGCTGGGCGCGATTCCGGCCATACTCTTCGTGGCTCTCTTCATGATGCCTTTCTACTACGGATCGCAGGCTCGATCCGTGCCGGAGTTTCTCGGCATCCGGTTCGACCGCAAGACGCGCGCGCTAAGCGCCGGCCTGTTTGCCCTGCTGTCGCTGCTCAGTTCCGCCGTCGGGCTTTACATGATGGGCCGCATCATTGCCGCGCTGCACATCTTCGACGGCCTGTTTCGCTCCATGGGCTGGCCGCTCGCGGATATTCTCATACTCTCGATGGTGGCGCCCGCGGTGGTGGTGGTTTTTTATACCGCCCTGGGCGGCTTGCGCGGCGCCGTGTATAGCCAGGCGCTGCAACTTGCGGCTCTGATGGCGGGCATGGCGCCAGTGGTCTTCAAGGGGCTTGGGGAGATTGGCGGCTGGAGCGGCCTCAAGGCGTCCATGCACGTTGCCAGCCCCGGTTTCGCGCCTGCTCCCGCCGGAGCGGGCTTTGTTGCCATGAGTCTTGGCTTCGGGTTGATTCTGGGCTTCGGCGTCTGGTGTTCCGATTTTCGCGTGCTGCAAATAGCGCTGGTTGCCAAGAATGCCGCCGCCGCACGTCGCGCCCCGCTCATTGCGGCCGTTCTTGCCCTGCTGGTTCCGCTCCTGCTGGTGTTGCCGGGGATGGTGGCCATTGGGCTACCCACGCCGCGCAACACAACCATTACCCGCGTGGAGAACGGCAGCATTTATAGCAGCACGACAGTGGTGCGGCCCGAAGCCGCGGCGGGCGACGGACTGATTCCCGCGCAGATGGATGAAACGGCCAACAAGCCGCGGCGCGACGCCAATGGACACACACTGCTGAATTACGCCATGGCTTTGCCCAGCCTACTGCTGCAAGCGCTGCCCAATGGGCTGCTGGGGCTGGGACTGACGGCCCTGCTGGCCAGCCTGATGAGCGGGCTGGCCGCCAATACCACGGCCTTCAGCGCAGTGTTCGCACGCGATCTGTATGCGGTCGGCATGAGGCGCGAGGTGGGCGAGACGCATCTGGTGACCGTGGGCCGGGTGGCGGCGCTGGGCTCGGTCTTGCTGGCGCTGGGGGCGGCGTGCGCCGCGCTCAGGCTTGCCCATCTGCCGGACCTGCTGCTGCTGGTGGTTACGGCTGTGGATGTGCCTCTGTTTGTGGCGGCGGCGCTGGCTATCTTCTGGAAGCGGGCCACGGGACACGGCGCGTTTGCCGGACTTGCTGCAGGCGCCGGCGCGGCGGTGCTGCATCACGGCTGCACGCTGGCGGCGAGCGCACAACGCGGACTGCAGGGCGGCTGGATCGCCCCTGTTTATACATATTCCGGGGTCATTGCGCAGGCCTGCGCCACGGCCGTCTGCGCGCTGGCCGCTGCTTTCCTTGCCGGCGCACTGGTAAGCCTAGCCACCAAGGCGCGCGAGGAAGCTGAACTGAGGGGCATACTCCTCGCCACCAGGCGCGGGCCGCGGTGGAAACGGCCCGCAGCGCTGGCGGCAGCGGTGCTCGTGGTTGCTGCCGGATTGGCGATCCTCTTTCCCTGAGCCGCGGGGCCCCGCTCAGCGCAGGATAACGCCGCGCGCTGTATCAAAGAGCGCCAGCACGTTCTCCGGAGGAACACCCGGCTGGATGTTATGCACCGCGCCGCTGACGTAGCCTCCGCCCGCGCCGAAGATCCTGACGTTGGCCTCGACTTCGCGAGCCACATCTTCCGCTGTGCCCAGCGGCAGGGTCTTCTGGCAATCCACCGCGCCGCCCCAGAAGACCATCTGGTTGCCATAGGTCTCTTTGAGCCGCGCCGGATCCATATTCTTTGCGGTGATCTGCACGGGGTTGAGAATATCCACGCCCATCTCGATGAGCGAAGGAATGAGCGGGAAGATGGCGCCGTTGCTGTGCAGCAGAACTTTCATCCTGGTGTTCTGGTGGATCCAGTCGAGGCCGCGCTTGTAGTGAGGCATAATGAGCGACTTGAACATCCGCGCCGAAAGCAGAAGCGACTCATGGGTGCCGAAGTCATCCGTCATGTGCAGGATCTGCACCTTGTCGCCAACCGCGGCGGCCACCCGCTTCAGGTTCTCGATCCACACATCGACAGTCTTTTCCATCAGCGCGCTGGCATACTCGGGCTCGGTGGAGAGCGTCATGCACCAGCCGGCAAAGTCACCCCGGCCCAGGCCGGTGAACAAAGAAGACGGAGGGCCGGAAGAAACCACCAGCGCGTAGTCTGTGGCGCTGGAAAGCCACTCTGCCTGAGCGTGCATGAATTCGAGATCTTGATTGCTGATGGAGCGGGGCTGGTACTTGTCGAGATCGACGTGCGCTGCGCCGGGCGCCTTGGCCACGGTGTTGAAGTAAAAACCTTCTTTTAGCATGCGGGCGACGGGAACGCCGTCGCGCATCATGGCGTACCCGCCGTCGTCTTCGAGCACGGGATTGAAGCCGCCGGGCACCTCCACGGGGGTTCCGTCGAAAAGCGTCCAGGGCTTCCAGTCCTGCCGGAGGAACCCAATGCCGGGATTGGTTTCAGGCCGGAGCACGCGCACCACATCCACGCCGAGCCGCTCGCGGACGGGCTGTTCCAGTTCGGCGGTCATTTCGATAAGGTCGCCGATCCGGGTGGGCGAATGAAGACCGAGCTTCTGTTTCACCCGGTGATAAGTGGAAGCAGCAATGCCCGACTGCGGAAGGCCGCCCAGATCGATGGGCACCCGGTCCGGCTGCTGATGGTTGATGGCGCGCAACACTCGCTCTCTGGATGTCATGAGTCTTCCTCCACCGGCATAAGCCGGGATTAGTGTCTATTCGGGCCTGACGGAAAATCGCATGGTTCGGTAGTCGAAGGTATAACTCTTGAGTTGATCGAGCGCATCCACGCCCAGCACGCCGTAGACATCGTCGAGTGCGGCGTTGCCCAGTGGCTCGGTGAGCACCTGGATGTAATGTACCTTCACGGTGGTGCGCCCCACGGTGAGGGGAATGGTTTCAGCCATGTAGGCTGGCTGGGGCGGCAGCGAATCGGAGCCGGGAATAGAGAACAACTGCATCTGCTGGCCGGCGAACTGCGCGCTGTACTCATCGTAGTAGCGGGCGGTCAGATAGGTCTGCTGGCCGGACGCATCCACCACGAACATGCGCGCTCCACGGCCGTCCGGCGCGCCATGCCCGCCCAGCGCCACGATAATCTCGTCGCCGTCGAGAAAGAACGGCGCTCCGCGTTTGAGCAGGTCGTCTTTTTCCGGAGGCAGAATCTGTTTGGCCGGGCGCACCTCGATCGTCGAATCGGCGGTGATGGTGAGGCTGCCCAGCGCCTGCAACGCGGGATAGCCCAGCACGCCTTCCACCTGGTATTGCGTGCGCGGAAAGAAGTAGTCCGCGTCGTCAAAGACAAACACCGTCATGTTGCGCAGTTCGAGCCGGCCGCCGATGGTGAAGCGCGGAATCACCGTAACGCGCACCTTGATTGGCTTGCCCGTGAGCGTGCGGATAGTGGCGAATTGGTCGGAAACCTTCAGCCCGACTTCTTTGGCAATGGAACTGGAGATCAGATTGAAGGGCGCAGTGGGATCGAGCATGAATGTCTGCGGCTGCGCGTCCACAAAAACGGGAATGTCGGTAAGCCCGAGTGGATCGCGGCTGACCTGCAACTGGAACGGATCGCATGGCTCGACAGTCATGGGCGGGTTAGCCGCGGCCAGCGGCAGCAACTTCAGCGGCATCTCGATCTCGTCCTCTTCGTCGGGAGTCAGCTTTGACTTCAGGCGGCTTTCCAGCGTCTGGTAAGCCTCGGCCGCCTTGGCCCAAGCGCCCAAGCGCAGATAGTCTTCGGCCAGAGCCTTGCGGAGCACCTTCTCCTGTTCCACATTACCGCTGGCGGTTACCTTGTCCACCAACGGCTCCAGCAGCGCGATTGATTTCCTGGCATCGTTGTCGCGGTTCGCCAGAATGCCGCGATAGAACTGCGCCTCCTGCGGAGGCATTTTGCCAAGTTGGTCGCGAAGCACAAGGAACTGGTGGTCGGCCAGCAGGTTCAGCAGCCGCGTATTGGCAGTGAGGCCGCTGGCAGTGCCGGTGCGCACCTGGGCGCTCTGGCCGGGCTGCTGTGCGGCTTCAGGCCCCGTCTCGGTTTGAACCGGGGGCGCCGCAAGCACACTCTGCACGGCCGGTGTCTGGGCGCGGCCGCCGGGTAGCGGGGACGCGGCCTGTTGTGCGTGAAGCGGAAACGCAGCCAGCACACAAATTGCCGCTGCGCACGGCAGCCGCCACAGCGAAGATGCCTTTCCGCCTGGGCCACCGGGCGCGTGCCGGATCCTTCGTGCCCTCTCCTCAAGCAACGCGCTCATTCTCAGTACGAAGGTATCAGATTAGGGGCGTGCCTTTCGGCTGCGCCGCGCGAGGATTTGTGCTCTCGGCCACTGACCCTCCTCACGCCTCGACCAGTACACTTGGATGGTGCCTACCAAGCGCAGGACCATCGAGCACTACGAAATTGTGCGCCGCCTCGGCGAAGGCGGCAGCGGCGTGGTGTATCTGGCCACCGATCTGCGCTTGCAACGGCCGGTGGTGCTGAAGATTCTGCGCACCGGCCTGCTTTCGGCCGAGCAGATGCGCTCCACCGTGCTGCGCGAGGCGCGGCTGGCTTCGGCCATTGAGCATCCCAACGTTTGCGCCATCTACGAAGTAGGGGAAAGCGGCGACGAGGGCTTCATTGTGATGCAGTACGTGCCCGGCCGCTCTCTTGACCAGTTGATCGCGCAGGGGCCGTCAAGCCTGCAACTGGTACTCTCGGTGGGCATCCAGATTGCCGACGGATTGCAGGCCGCGCACGCGCTGAGCATCTTCCATCGCGATCTGAAGCCGCAAAACGTGATGCTGACCGATGGCGGCCTGGTGAAGATTCTCGATTTTGGCCTGGCGCGCCGCCGTCAGCCGGAAGATGTCCGCGCCGACCCTGACCGGCCGGACAAAGACGGGCATCTCTCCGCACCCGAAACCCACACGGCGCGCGGCGGCACCATTCGCTACATGGCGCCGGAGCAGTTTGTCACGGGGCAGTCGGGAGCGCAGTCCGACGTGTGGGCGCTGGGCGTGATTCTTTACGAGCTTGCCGCCGGCCGGCATCCCTTCGTCCGTCCCGATGCCGAGGATTCCGAAACCATCCGCGCCATTCAATTCTCGGAGCCCGAGAACCTGGGCGCGATGATTCCCGGCATCTCTGCCGAACTCAAGGGTGTGATTGCTGCCTGCCTGGAGAAGAATCCGGGGGCGCGCTACGCCTCGGCAGCCGAGGTACGCGAAGCGTTGAAAACCATCATGAAGGCGCTCCGCATCGAAACCGGCGTCATCCCCGGCGAAGCAGCAGCCAACCTGCCCACTACCGGCCCAGAGGCGGAGAAGCGGACCACGGGTTTTCTGTCCATGCTGGCCGAACGATTTCGCGAGTCCGCGGCCGAACATCCGCCGCAGAATTCGCTGGTGGTGCTGCCCTTCACCAACCTCGGCGCCGAGGAAGTGGCTCCGCTCTATGGTTTTGCCCTGGCGGACGCCATTGCCGCGCGCCTGGCGCGGATTCCCGAATTGATCATCCGGCCGTCGAGCACGCTGATGCAGGTGCCCATGGCGCAAATGGATCCGCTGGCCGTGGGCAAGAGGCTGCTCGTATCGTTTGTGCTGGCCGGCAACTTTGTCCGCTCCGAGGAGGGATTCGATCTGAACTGGCAATTGCTCGACGTGGCATCGCAAAGCGTGCGTTCGGGCGGCGCCATTCGCATCAGCTCGCTTGACCTGGTGGCGGTGCAAACCGCCATCTCCAACGAGGTCTTTTCCACGCTTCACGGCATGCCGGCCGCGGAAAGGATCGAAGGCGCAAAAGCGGACGCGCCGCGGTTCGCTGGCGGCGCCGCGCTCCACGATGCGTCGTTGCCAGGGCTGGCCAGCGAAGAGTATCTGCAGGCCCGCGCGCTGCTCAGCGCGTTCATGGTGCGCACAGGCTCGCGTGCCGATCTGGACCGCGCGCACGCGCTTTTCTCCGGGGTCACATCCATGAATCCTGGCTTTGCCGCAGGCTGGTGCGGGCTAGGCATCTCCGAACTGCAGTACGCGCGCCACGGCTTTGGCGGGCAGATCCACCTGATGCATGCGCGGCGCGCCTTCGACGAGGCCTTGCGCCTCGATCCCGCCTCAACCGAGGCCAATCTCTACCGCATTTTCATGCTTCTCTCGCGCGGCGACAAGGAGTCAGCGCGCCACGGCATTGCCGAATTGCTGGCGGACGCGGCTAACGACTGGAACGTGCGCATGGTAGCCGGCCTGGCGCTGCGCGGCGACGGCATGTACGAGGAAGCGCTCGAGGAATTCAACCGCGCGCTGCGCCTGAACCCCGCCAACGCCCCAATCCTCTATAACCACCGCGCCCGCGTCTACCACTACCGCAACCAGATGGAGCTGGCGGGCAACGAATTGGCCAAGGGTCTGGCTCTGGAGCCGCGCCATCCGCTGCTGAGAACCTCGGCCGGCTACCAGCAAATGCGCATGGGAAAACTGGCCGCTGCCATCGACATGCTGGAGAGCGTCATCCACGACGACGAGTCCATGCGCATTGCCGTGCCCACGCTGGCCATCTGTTATGTGCAGGCCGGAAACCGCGCGCGCGCCGCAGCGCTGCTGAAGGACGGCACACTGACCGCCGCCGAGGCCGACAGCGAAATGGCCTATCGGCTGGCCACCTACTTCGCCGTTGAAGGCGACTCCAGCGAAGCGCTCCACTGGCTGCGCCGCGCCATTTACCTGGGCAACGAAAACTATCCCTGGTTCCGCATCAATCCGGCATGGAACAACCTTCGCACCAATGCGGACTTCGAGCGCATTCTCGAAGATTTGAAGCGGTCCTTCCGCAGGAACCAGAAGACGTGGACGCGCCTCCTCGATCAGGTCGGTCCCGGCATCCAGTAGCGCCGATGCGCCGGGCGCCATCCTCCGCACCCTGCAACGCCGAGGTTATTGTTGTGTTTCGCCTCAGAAGAATAACGAGGCCGACGCCAGAAAGAGCAGCGCTCCCTGCAACCGCGGCGTAATCGCCGGCCGCAGGTTGTAGCTGATGCCCGTGGACACGTACGTTCCCCGCATCAGGCGTATGTTATAGCTGCCCGTGATGGTGCCCGTGCGCACCGCCGCCGTTTTGCCCTGGGCTAGCAATTGCTTAACCGTGTAGGAGCTGTAGGTGGAATAGGAAGCCACCAGTGAAGTCATATCCTTGGGCCGGCGGCGGAAGGGCGCGTTCTGATACATACGCAGCTCGTAGTAGCGCGAGTAGGCATTCATGCTCTCCGGCGCCGTCATGCCGGAGATGCCCACATAGAATCCGTGATCGGGGTGGTCCTGGTCGTGCTGTGTGAATTGCCGGTCGGCCAGGAAGAATCCGCAGTAGTTCCCCGTGGTATTGGTATTCGTTCTTAAGTTCGGATAGGGAGTTGTGTTTCCCAGGTAGCCGCCGCGCAGCCAGAACTCTGGTTTCCCTGGCGCCGACGGCCGGTTGTATCCCGCCTCCGACATCAGCAGCGCTTTGTCTCCCTTGGGTATGAACCGGAATCCGGCCTGGTCGCGTTGCAGATCAACCAACTCTCCCTGCGGGCTGATGGAGCGCTGCACGCCGCCCTTCAGATAGAAATTGCCCACTGGCTGAACGCGCATGATGAAGACCGGCGAACTGAGAGGTGGATACGACATCCCCACTTCGTACGGCAACACTGCATAAACGCCCTGCGAACCGGAGGCTGCGCTGCCGCCCACCTGCATGCCGAGAAACTCGCTTTCGGTGTGCTCGTAGCCGGTTCTGAAGGCCAGCCGTCCGTTAAAAAATGTTTTGTAGAAGACGGCCTCCAGCATTTTTACGTTGTTCGGCTCCGCCCAAACCCAGTTGGCGCGCCCCATAATCAAGGTCAAGGTCAATTGATATCCGGGAAGGTGCAAGTCCTTCAGGTCGGCAACCAGGGAAACGGCTCCGCCGACCGCCCACGTCGGCAGTTGACCGTCGTACACCTGCCCCGCATCCGTGGTCGGCGGCTGCCTCACGTCGAGCGCGAAGTTGGGAAAACTGGCTCCGCGATAGGTGTAGTTGTGACAGAGCATCTTCTGCCGCAGCGCATTGGTGCCCGTGATCGTATCGGTAAACACAGGCATGGTGCTGTCGAAGCCCAGCGAGTTCAACTGTTCGATGTCTACGTGCGGACCGCCGCAGGGATTGTAAAGGTGTGCCGCTTTGGACCGGATTGCGAAGCCATCGTCAGGCGTTGCCGTTCCGGTTTGCGATGCCATTGCTGCCGTCTGCGCAGCTGCGTCCTGATTCTGCCCATCCACCACCTGCGCCATAGCCAGCACACCGCCGCATACGATAACCGCCGCATACACAACAACCGCGCGCTGCTGCCAATGCCGGCAAATACGCATCGAAAAGCTGGCCCCTTGCAGGATTTCCCGTATTGTACATTCCGATGTTGCGCCGCGGCGGTCTGCGCATCTGCTCCGCATGCGCCGCCGCAGCGGCACACATGCGCAGGACCGCCTTTGTGCGCGCGGATCCCTAGTGCGCTGCCGGCCGCGGATGCGGCGCGGTGCTTCCCTCGGTAAGCCGCAGAGCCCACTTGACGGCCTCAAAGTACATCGTGCGAATGTCGGGATCTTCCCACGACTCCTCGGTGTGGCCGAGTGTGGAATAAAAGACGCGGCCCTTGCCATACATCTTGGTCCATGCCACTGCGAAGTCGTGGTCGGCGCGATGGATGCGCGGATTGTTTTCGTAATTGAGCTTGGCCGGATCGAGGCTCAGCAGCACGTTCACCTTGTCGCGCGACCAGTCTTTCGGCTGGTAAATCTCGTCGTACTTCACAAACTCGGCGGGAAAGTGCCGCACTGCAGGAAAGTTCGGATCTTCGTTGACGATGGGCGCATTGAAGGTCATCCAGGGGTGCTGGTCGAACCAGCCACCGATCATCTCGCCGTATTCCGGCCAGGTGTAGTTGGTGTCGAGCGCGGCATGAATGCCGACGAAGCCTTTGCCGTCGTCCTTGATAAACGACATCATGTCCTGTTTCTGGCTGGCATCCATGTCCAGTTCGCCCGTGGTGCTGGCGAAGACAATGACATCGAAGTAGTTCAGGTTCTTCGCGTTTCTGCCCAGGTCTTTCTTGGTAATCAGTTCGCAGTCTGTACGCATGGTGGTGTCCCACAGGCCGCTTTCCTTGCCCATGTTGTAGATGGCGGCCATGGCCGCCGATACGGAATCGTGCTCAAACCCCTTGGTCTGGCCGATCACCAGCACATGCCTGACACGAATTTCCTTTGTGTGGGGCACGGGCGGCAGCGTGTCGCTGGCGGCAGCTTGCGCGCCGGCCGGCTGGATGAGCGCGAAAACGGCTAGCCCTGCAAGGACTGGAAGTAGCTTTTGAATGCTGCAAAATGCGCGCATGACTCTCCTTTGCGATGGCGATACTCTATCCTGTTGCGCGGCGTCCTTCCGGGTAAGACTTCAGAACGGCGCCGCATGGCGCTTTGGTTCGCAAGAAAGTCTATCAGCATCGCGAAACAACAGGCCGGCGGCTTTCGCATGGCGTGAAAAAGACTAGAATTGCCGATGAACTGAAAGGCGGGACATTTCCGCGGACAAGCGAGATGCGCGGCCTCCGTTCTCGGTTCGTCAGCAGAAACTACCTGGAGAAACTCCATGCGGTCCCATCGATTTTTTGTTTCCGCCCGGCGCGCGGCCGGTTCACACGCAGAAAGGCTCACGCGCTTTATGGCGCCAAAGAAGGCAGCGCGTTTTAGATGGATTGCCGTGCTGGCGGCCGGTTTTCTGCTGCTTTGCCTTGCGACGGGCCGCCTGAACGCCCAGGAATACCAGGCCAACTGGGCCTCCGTCGATTCGCGGCCTACGCCGGCGTGGTTTACCAACGCCAAGTTCGGCATCTTCATCCACTGGGGCGTGTACTCTGTTCCGGGCTATGCGCCAGTAATTCCCGGCAGGCTGGCCTACGCCGAGTGGTACTGGCACCAGATGGTCGAAGGCCGCGACAATGCCAAGGCAAATCCGGTGGAAACCGGCACCTGGGCTTATCACAAGAAGGTGTATGGCGCCGACTATCCTTACCAGAATTTCGCGCCGCAGTTCAAGGCGCAGCTCTTCGATCCCGATCAGTGGGCTGGTCTCTTCGCGCGTTCCGGCGCGAAATATGTGGTGCTGACCTCGAAGCATCACGAGGGCTTCGCGCTCTGGCCCAGCAAAGAAGCCTCGGCCACCTGGGGCCGGCCATGGAATTCGGTCGAAATCGGTCCTCATCGCGACCTGCTCGGCGACCTAACCACGGCAGTGCGCAAGAAGGGCCTGCGTATGGGCATCTACTACTCGCTCTATGAGTGGTACAACCCGCTGTGGCTTAGCGATAAGCCGCGCTACGTCAAGGACCACTTGTTCCCGCAGTTCAAGGATGTGGTCACGCGCTACAAGCCCTCGATCATCTTTACCGATGGCGAATGGGAGATGACCTCGGCCCAATGGCGCAGTCCTGAGCTGCTGGCCTGGCTCTTCAACGATTCGCCGGTCAAAGATGAAGTAGTCATCAACGACCGCTGGGGCTCCGACACGCGTCACAAGCACGGCGGCTATTGGACCACCGAGTACACGCCGGGCATGAGCGGCATGACGCATCCCTGGGAGGAAAGCCGTGGCATGGGCTTCAGCTACGGCTACAATCGCGCAGAAACCCTCAAGGACTACCACACCGGCCGTGAGCTGGTCCTTATGCTTGTGGACATTGTGAGCCGCGGCGGCAACCTGCTGCTCGACATCGGCCCCAGGGCCGACGGCACCATTCCTGTCATCATGCAGGAACGGCTGGAGCAGATCGGCAGTTGGCTCAAGATCAACGGCGAAGCCATCTACGGCACCCGCCCATGGAAGGTGACGCGGCAGTGGAGCGAGGGCGAGGTGCCAAAGATTGGCTACAACACCGAGTTCGAGACCGCCTATGACGTCTCCAAGCTGGTCAACCAGCAGGCCCCAGGCAAAGCCGCCATTGAAATCTTCTTCACCAGCAAGGGCAACGACCTCTACGCCATCCTGCCGCGCTGGCAAGCCGGCCCATTCGTGCTCAAGAACGTCACCGGCGTCCGGTCAGTCGCACTGCTGGGTTCCGAAGCGCCTCTCCAATTCACCTCCGCTGCCAACGGCGTGACCGTAAAGCTGCCCGTCCTGCCTGCGGACCTGCGCCGGCAACCCGCCTGGGTTCTCAAGTTGAGCCTGTAAGCAAAACGGGCGCGGGAGCTTGGCTGGCTCCCACGCCCGCATGTCGCGCCTGTGCGGCCGGCGTTACGGTAGCGTGATGCTCTCCTTCAGCGGCAGATCCTGCGACGAGCCGCCCACCATGAAGGTGTACTGGCCCGGCACCAGAGTCCATCCATTCTTCTGCACGTCGAAAATCGACAGATACTTCGGGTTGATTTGCACGCTTACGTCTTTCTTCTCGCCCGGTTGCAGCATCACCCTGCTCCAGCCCACCAGGCGCTTGGGCGGTTCCTGGGCGCTGGCCGGCAGCGCGGCGTAGATCTCCGCCACTTCCGCTCCCGCGCGCGCGCCGGTGTTGGCCAGAGTGAAGCTCACTGTTACCTTTCCCTCGTTGGCAACCTTGAGGTCCGAGTAGCCAAAGGTGGTGTACGAAAGCCCGAAGCCGAAGGGGAAGAGCACGGGCTTCTTTTCCGCGTCGTACCACTTGTAGCCCACCTTCACGCCCTCGTCGTAGGCCACCGGAAAGGGTGGCAGCCCCTTGGCCCATTGCTCGGGCGTAGCCGCGCCGTCAAAGTGCCGCGAAGCCGGCGGCGGCTGCGTCACCGTGGGATGCGGGAGGTCCGCCTCGCTCAGCGGAAAGGTGTTGGGCAGCTTGCCGCTGGGGTTCACGGTGCCGAAGAACACGTTGCCCAGCGCGTTGGCGCCGTCGCTACCGCCATACCACGCCTCGACGATCGCCGCCGGCGCCTTCACCCACGGCATGGTCACCGGGCTGCCCGTCTCCAGCACCACGATGGTGTGCGGATTGGCCGAGGCCACCGCGGCGATCACCGCGTTCTGGTCCACTTCCCTGCCCTCGAATTTGTAGTTGGGCAGCGACAGCGACGGCAGGTCCATGCCTTCGCTCTCCCACTGGTAAGCGAAGACAATGGCCACGTCGGCGGCCTTGGCCGCCTCGGCCGCAGCAGCCGGATCGGCGCCCGGATCGTACTTCACGGTTGCGTTCGGCGCGCGCGCCTCAATTGCCTTCAACGGCGAGGTCGGAAACCAAATCTGCTCCTGCCAGTGCGTGGCACCCCCGCCCGGAGGCATGATGGCGTTGCCGCCCGGAGGATCCACCTGTGCCGAGCCGCCCCCGGAGATCATGCCCACGTCGGAGTGCGCCCCGATCACCGCGATGGAACGCAGTTGCGCCGCGTCCAGCGGCAGGGCGCCGCGCTCGTTCTTCAGCAGCACGATGCCTTCCTCTTCGATCTTTCGCGCCACCACCAGGTCCTTGAAGGGGTCGATCACCGAGCGCTGCCGCGGATGGTCGATCACGCCTGCGGCGAACATCGACCGCAGGATGCGATGCACATGATCGTTTAGCTCGGCCTCGGAGATATTGCCTGCCTGCACCGCAGCCTTATACTTGTCGCCATACCAGAAGTGCCCGGGTTCCTCGTTATCCAGCCCCGCGGCCGAGGCCTTCTCCGTGGAATGTGTGCCGCCCCAGTCGGAGAGAACGAAACCGGGGAACTTCCAGTCTTTTTTCAGCACCTGGTTGAGCAAGTAATCGTTCTCGCAGGAGAAGTCGCCGTTCACGCGGTTGTAGGAGCACATCACCGCCGCGGGATGGCCTTCTGTCACGCCGATCTCAAAAGCCAAAAGGTCGCTCTCGCGCGCGGCGCGCTCGCCGATACTGATGTTCACCGAGTTGCGTCCGCTCTCTTGGTCGTTGAAGGCATAGTGCTTGATGTCGCCGATGACGTGCGCCGACTGCGTGCCTTGAATGAGTTGCGCCACCATGGTGCCGGCCAGAACGGGGTCTTCGCCCAGGTATTCAAACGTCCGGCCATTGCGCGGCTCCCGCGTAATGTCCACGCCGCCGCCCAGCGACATGTTGTAGCCCTGCGCGCGCAGCTCGTGGCCGATCAGCGCACCATAGTCATACGCTGCCTTGATATCCCAGCTTGCCGCCGCAGCCACGTTGGCCGGTAGCGCCGTTGAATAGCGGCCGTTCACGCCGCTGGACCGCACACCGTAGGCCGCATCACTCATGTCGATGCCGGGAATACCCAACCGCGGCACGCCCACCACGTAACCTACCCCGCGATTCGAAGCCGCGTTCTCCGGCGTGACCGGCTCGTCCGTCGGCATGCCTACACCATGCAATAGGGCGATCTTTTCGTCCAGCGTCATTTGCTGCATCACCAGGTCAGCGCGCTGGTCGGCAGAAAGACTGGTGTTCATCCACGGCCCTGTGGGCTTGGGCGGCTGCCCATGATGATGCTGGGCCAGGCCGGCCAACGGCATGGACAGCAGACACGTAATTGCGAGCGCCGGAACCAGAACTCCGGCACGGCGTTGAGAATGCTTCATGAGTCCCCCTTCATTCAAACCCGGTTGCAGAATCGAGGCGCGCATTCACCGTGCCGCGCGCCGTCAGGAAATCCGTTCATAAGGCAGATACACCGGTTCCCACATGTAAGTGCGGATCATATCCCTGAGCGTGGCTGGATCTTCCAGGTTGGCCACACCCTCCACAATGGCCTGCCGTCCCACGGCCTCGGCCACGGCTTGGCTCACCTTGCGCGAATCGGCCACCGGAGGCAGCAGGGGCCGCGTGCAGTCGTCGCGCATGGGCGACAGCAGCGCCAACGCCCTGGCTGCGGCCATGATCATGCCGTCGGTCACGCGCCGCGCCCGCGCCACCAGAATACCCATCGCCAGGCCGGGAAAAATATAGGAGTTGTTTACCTGCGCGATGCGGATGCACTTCCCGTCGAGCTCCACCGGCGCAAACGGGCTGCCTGTGCCCACGATGGCGCGTCCCTCCGTCCAGCGCAGCAACTCCTGCGGCGTGGCTTCAGAGCGCGAGGTCGGATTGGACAAGGGAAAGATGATGGGCCGCCGGCATTGCCGCGCCATCTCGCGCACAATCTCCTCAGTGAACGCGCCGGCCTGCGCGGAAGCGCCCGCCAGCACCGTGACTCTGGCGTTGCGTACTAAATCGAGCAGTGAAATGCGGTCGGGATTGGCGAGTTGCCAGCCCGCGACCTCGGCTCTCGTCCGGGCAAAGGGAAGCTGGCCTTCGCGGATGCCTTTGCCGCCTTCCACCACCAGGCCGTAGCGATTGAAAACGTAGACCCGCTGCAGAGCCTGCTCGCGCGTAAGGCCCTCTTCCTCCATGGCGGTGATCAGGAACCTCGCGATTCCGGCTCCCGCCGCGCCGGTGCCATACATGGCGAAGGTTTGCTGGCTCAGCGGCGCGCCGGTGGCGTTGACCGCGGCCAACAGCGTCGCCGTAGTCACGGCCGCGGTGCCCTGGATGTCATCGTTGAAGGTGCAAAGGCGATTGCGATAGCGTTCCAGCAGACGCTCGGCATTGTCGCCGGCGAAATCCTCCCACTGCAGCAGAATGTGCGGCCAGCGGCGCTCCACGCCCGAAACAAAGGCCTCCACGAAGTCGTCGTAAGCCTGCCCGCGCACCCGCTTGTGCTGCCAGCCGATATAGATGGGATCGTTGAGCAGCGTCTCGTTGTCTGTACCCACGTCGAGCAGCACCGGAAGACAGTGCTCGGGCGGAATGCCGCCCAGCGCCGTGTAGAGTGCCATCTTGCCAATAGGAATGCCCATGCCGCCCGCGCCCTGGTCGCCCAAGCCCAGAATGCGCTCGCCGTCGCTGACCACGATGCAGCGAATTTCGTCGTAGCGCGGGTCGGAGAGCATCTGGTCGATGCGTTCGCGATTGGGATAGCTGATGAACAGGCCGCGCGGCTTGCGCCAGATCTCGCTGAAGCGCTGGCAGCCCTCGCCCACCGTTGGCGTGTAGACAATCGGCAGCAGTTCTTCAATATTGTTGGCGATGAACGAATAAAACAGAACCTCGTCGTTATCCTGCAGATCGCGCATCAGGTGATACTTGCCAAACATCGTGTCGCGATGATCGAGAGCGATCTTGCGGCGGATGCGCTGGTCTTCCAGAGTGCCCACATGCGGCGGCAGCAGGCCGTGCAGCGCGAAGGCGTCGCGCTCCGCTTCGGTAAAGGCTGTTCCCTTGTTGAGCCGTGCATTTTGCAGCAGGTCGTAGCCGGAGAGCCGGGTACGGACCACAGCCGTGCTCCCGGCGCCGGAGGAGTAAGATTCCGCGCTCATGGATGATTCCGTCCTTTGGTACAACCATTCGCAATGGTATCGCGATTATTGCTCTTCAATGATAGCCAAGTCCCATGGCTTAAGACTCAGTGGCTCGCCTTTGGCCACCGGCTTGCCATCCAGCAAGTTGATTCCAGCTCCACCGGCATAGACGGCTTTTACTTCCGCGCTCGAGTAGTTGAAGTAGTAGTTCACGCGCTTGCCCATGCGATTCACGCCATGCTGCGCGTGCACCGCGGCGGGCAGTTGCTGGTCGGGACCGGCAAGGCCCAGCTTCTCGATCTCGCTTCGCAACACCGCTGTCTGCAACTTGTCGGAGAGATAGGTGCCCTCGTAGAGCAGCGTTCCCGCCCCAAACTGGTTCTCCGTGATCGCCGGCCAGCGGCCGAAGAAGGGATGATCGTAGTAGGCCAGCGCCTTGGCATGCTCCGGCATCAGGAACTCCGCCCAATACTTCACCTGGTCGCCCTGGCCCACGTGATAGGGATCGCCCTTGAGCGCCAGCGGATGTTCGAGGCTCGAGAACTCCTGGTAACTAAAGCCAGCGGCCCCGCGCAGCGGACCGGGCGCGCGCACCCAGCGCACCGCCGAGTTCTCATTGCAGAATCCGCTCTTGAAGGTCATCACCACGTGGCCGCCGTTCTTCACGTAATCGGAGATGCGCTGGAGCAGCGCATCGTCGGCAATGTAGAGCGCGGGTACGATCAGCAGTTTGTACGTCGAGAAATCCTTGGTCGCGGGAAAGACAAAATCCGTTCCGACGTTCAGGTCGTAGAGGGCGCGGTGAATCTGTTGCACAAGGGTCTCGTATGTCGCCGTTTCACGGCCCCACTCCCAGGGCTGCGAAGCGTCTGACGTGAAAGGCATAAAGCCGATGGCATTCAGGGAGTCGCGGCTCCAGAGGATCGCCACCTGATTGTGGATTTTGAGGCCGACCAGATGAGGGCCTATCTTCTCCAGTTCATGCGCCGTGCGGCTTACCTCGGCATAGGCGCGGTTAGGCTCCAGATCGTGCGACAGCACGCCCTTCCAGTAGGTCTCCTGGTTGGCGGCGATCGACGCCCAGTGCCAGTACTCCACCATGTCGGCGCCGTTCGACAGATGCGTGTAAACGTCCTCGCGCAACTGGCCATCATAGGGCGGGAACTGAAAGGCCGAACTCCATCCGGTGGTTTGCGCGTTGGTCTCCGTGATAAGGAAATTCGAGTGCTTCAGCGAGCGGGTAAAGTCCTCCTGAATGGATTGCGTTACGCCATCGAAGTGGTCCTGCGTACCGTGGTAGACGTTGTCGGCGGGGATGTCGAGGAAGCTGGCGATGGCCTCCTCATTCACGTCTTTGCGCATCATGCCGCCGTAGTCGGTAGTCACAAATTGCCGCGGGCTGGCGCACGCGCGCACCAGCGCCGCCTGCCAGCGCAGAAAATCCGTCACCCGCATCTGGCTCCAGCGCGTCCACTCCAGTTTGTAGCCGGTGCTCTGCGCGCCGTCGCGCACGGGCAAATCCTCCCAGGTGTGCAGGTTCTCGCCCCAGTAATTGAGGAACCAGGCCTTGCTCAGCGCTTCCGGCGTGCCGAACTTCTTCTCGAGGTAATGCTGAAATCCGATAAAGACATCGCGATTGGCAGCATCGTAGCTGGAGGTCTCATTGTCCAGTTGCCAGCCGATCACCGTGGGGTTGTCTTTGTAGTGGGCAACGATGTGACGGATGAGGCGCTCGGCATAAAAACGATAGGCCGGCGAATCGGTGTCCATGTTCTGCCGCATGCCGTAGGTGTTCTGGAAAGGCGGGCCGCCATACATGCCGGCGTTCATGCGCTGCGCCAGGATCTCGGGATGCTGGTGCGCCATCCATGCGGGAATCGAGTAGGTGGGCGTGCCCAGAATCACCTTGATGCCGGCTTTGCCCATGGCATCGACAACGCGGTCCATCCATGCGTACTCGAAGTGGCCGTCCTCCGGCTCCCACAGGCTCCAGGTCGACTCGCCCATGCGCACCACGTTCAGGCCTGCTGCCTTCATCAGGGCGATGTCCTTTTCGAGCCGCGCCGCCTGATCCCCGGGCATGTACTCGTTGTAGTAGGCCGTCCCATATAGAACGGTGGGAAAGTCCAGATTCGGCCCCGAACCCTGTGCTTGAGCGGCCTGTTGTCCCCGTGCCGCTCCGCTGCTCAACAAAGCTGCCGCCGCGAAGATAGCCAGCGCGCAGTTGCTCCCCATACGCATGAAAACGCCCTCCCTGTGCAAAGAACCACTCTATCGCAGAGGGAGTTTGAATGCACGGCTCACGCGAAGCGCAGCAACACCATCTCCGGCTGCGTCCCCACGCGCATCGGGGGGCCCCATGTGCCCGCTCCGCTCGAGGTGAGCACCTGCAACGCGCCAAACCTTTGCAGGCCATAGGTGTAGCGGCCGAAGACGCGGCGCGTCAGCCACGTGAAGGGAAAAATCTGCCCTCCGTGCGTGTGCCCGGAGAGTTGCAGGCCCACGCCGGCCTGCTCCACAATCGACAATCGGTTGGGCACATGGTTCAGCAAGATGCAAGCCCGCCCACGATCGAGGTGAAGGCCATCGAGCATCGCTTTCAGGCGCATGGGATAGGCGGCATCCCCGAAAGGCACGCCCGCAATCTGCAGGCCGTCCACAGTCACCTTTTCTTTGTTGAGCACACGGATACCGTTCTGCCGCAGGATTTCGGCATAGTGATCGGCGCCGCCAAACTCGTCGTGATTCCCGGTAGAGAAGTAGAGGCCGAAAGGGGCTCTCAATTCACGGAAGGGCGCGGCGAGCTTGTGCGCGCCGGCCTTCATGCCGTCAAACAGATCGCCGGGAAGAAAAACAGCGTCGGGTTTCAACTTTGCGGCCATGGCCACAACGCGCCGGCAGAAGGCCACGCCGTTGATGTGGCCCAGGTGCAGGTCGCTCACCACCAGCGCCGTGCGCCCGCGCCAGGCATCGGGCAGGTTTTCCAGCTTCACAGTTATGCGCCGCACGCGAATCCAATAGGCGTTGACGGCGCCATAGAGGGCGGCCAGCGCCGCCAGGCTGAAAAGCGTTGCGGCAATCTCCGGCCGGTGCGGCGGCAGCCGCAAGAGGCTTGCCGTGATGGCGGCCAGCCAGCACAGGCACGCCGCCCAAAAGAAAAAGTTCAGCAGACCCAGCCACACTGCGGCGAATTTGTAGAGCAAGCTCACCAGCGGGTTCGAGAAGTGGAAGCCCAGCAGTGCGGCGGTAACAAAGCTGAGTGAAAGCGCCAGCGCTGCTCCGCGCAGCGTTAGGCTCTGCGCCGGCGTCAGCGGATCCCAGAAGGCGATCCAGGTATGATCAACGAACCACTGAGCAAGCGTCAGAAAACCTTGCATCAGCACGATGCCTACAACCGGCCAGGCCTTCAATCGCGTCTCCTTGTTTCCATTTTTACACGGCGGCAGACTGGCCATGGGCAGTGCGCGCCGGCGCCTGAAGCATGCGACAATCTCTTCATGAAGGCACCGCCGCAGGACTCGCTCGGGCTTTACGTTTCGGTGCCGTTTTGCCGGTCGAAGTGCACCTATTGCAACTTCGCCTCGGGCGTCTATCCGGCCGGCGAACACGCGCGCTATATAGCCCGCGTGGCGGAGGAAATGACCGCGGCCCGCGCATGGGCGGCGCGTATCGGCGCGGAACTGTCCCGCACGGCCGATTCGGTATACCTGGGCGGCGGAACGCCGACGCTCCTGGCTCCGAAGTTACTGGAGCAGTTGTTTGCCGCCATGCGCGCGGAGTTCGATGTGGAGCCGGACGCTGAAATCACCGTCGAGTGTGCGCCCGGGACTCTGTCCGATGACACGCTGGCTGCCATGGCCGCCGCGGGCGTCAACCGCGTGAGCCTGGGCGTGCAGTCGTTCATTGACCACGAAGCCGCGGTGAGCGGCCGCCTGCACAGCCGCGCCACGGCGCTCGACGACATGCGCAGGCTTCGCGCCGCGGGCATGGCCAACCTCAGTGTGGACCTGATCGCGGGTCTGCCCGGCCAGACGCTCGCTTCCTGGCGTGAGTCGCTGGCTGTGCTCGTCGACTGCGGCGTTTCCCATGCCAGCGTCTACATGCTCGAAGTGGATGAAGACTCGCGCCTGGGCCGCGAACTACTGGCTCACGGGGCACGTTATCACGCCGGCCTGGTCCCTTCCGACGACGCCATTGTGCGCATGTACTCCGAGGCTATCGAAACGCTTGCCCGCGCCGGCTTCGAACAGTATGAGATTTCCAATTTCAGCCGTCCCGGCTTTGCTTCACGCCACAATCTGCGCTACTGGCAGCGCCGTCCTTATCTCGGCTTTGGCCTCGACGCTTCGTCTATGCTGCGCGCGGTTGCAGGCAGCCACGCTGGCGAGGTAATGCGCGCCACCACGAGCTGCGACCTCAAGACATGGTTTGACCGGCCTCAACCCGAGGAGACCATTTGGCTTTCCCGCGCGCGGCAGCACGAGGAGGCATGGTTTCTTGGCCTGCGCATGCAGGCGGGCGTGGATGCAGCAGCCGTGGAGCGCGCATTTGGCGCCAAGCTTGCCGGACGCGCCCTGCAAGCGGCAGCGCGGCTGAAGCGCAAGGGGCTGGTTGCCGTTGAAGGACGTACCATCCGCCTTACCGACCAGGGCCGCCTGCTGTCGAACGATGTTTTCCAGGAGTTTTTGGACCTGGATGCGCTTGCGGACGACACCTGTGTACGCGATGCACACAGCGAGCCCTTACCACGCGAGCAATTCATCTCCTGAAGAAGGCGAGAGAAACATGACCGGAGCGGCCACCGGCTGCGCGGTCTCGCCAAAGCAATGGATCGACTCCGGCCCTGCTGCTTTGGCTGACTTCAGCGCCTGCTCGGCCTCGCGTAACACTACCACCGGCGAGCGGCCGTGGCTGGAGGCAATGCCGAAACAAGCCGACAGGCGAATCACGCCGCCTTCCACGCGGAACGGCACACAGAAAACCTCCTGCCGCAGGCGCTCGGCCAACATGGCGGCATTGGCTCCGGAGCACCCAGGCGTGGCCACCAGGAACTCGTCCTCGCCCATGCGCCCCATCACGTCATAGCTGCGCAAAAGCCGGTTGGCGCGCCCTGCCACCTCGGACAAGAGCTGATCGCAGGGCCGCGGGCCAAGTCTTCCATTCCAATGACCAAAATCGTCAATGTCGAACAGAATGATGGATAACGGACTGTTGGTGCGCTGCACGCGGTCGGTTTCGCGAAAGAGCGTGCTCAGCATGGCCTCGCGGTTATATACGCCGGTCAGCGGGTCCATCTGCATTTGCAGCGCCGCGGCCTCGCGCGCCTGCTCAAGCTCGGCGGCCAGCCGGCGCGCCCGAGCCACCGCTTCCAGCCGCGGCCGCACAAAACCGGGTTCAATGGTGCCAGGCAGCAGATCGTCAATCACACCTTCGGCCAGCCTGTCGATCCACTCCTGCGTGACGCTGTCGACGAGCAACACAAGAGCGCATTGCTGGCCCTCCGGCTCCGAACGCACCGCCGCCAGCAGTTGTGCTGTTTCCATGCCGGGCAAGCTTGCGTCCAGCAAGGCCAGGGTGGGCGCATGGGGCCCGGTAAGCGCGGCCAGCGCGGCCTCGGCGGAAAGCGCCACCGTCACCCGCGCTCCGCCACTGGCCAGCTCAGGCTCCAGCGCGCGAAGCAGATCGGGATGGGGCGATGCAAGCAGAAACGTTGGATGTGGAAGAACCAGCACGGCTTGACAACCTCGCTGCTGGTTCTATCGGCGGAGATTAAAAAACATTTAGAAACGGAGGGATTTTCTTGGGCTTTTCGAATGACGCGCAGCACTGAATCGTATGCCCAAGGTACTGCGCGCTCCCTTTCCGTCTTAGCTTTCGATGAAATCCACCTGCGGCGTCACGGTGATAACGCCGCGCTCGTGGCCCATCTCCAGTAGTTTCCGGATGGCCTGGCGGCCATCGGCTCCGTAATCCAGGGTGCGCTCGTTCACATACATGCTCACGAACCTGTTGGCGAGCTGCGGATCCAGGTCGCGGGCAAATTGCATAGCATACTCCAGTGCCTGCTCGCGGTTGTCGAGAGCGTGCTGAATGCTGTTCCGCACCGCGCGTGTCACCGTGCGCATTCCCTCCGCGCCCAGCGAGCGCCGCACCACATTGCCGCCCAGCGGCAGCACCAGGCCGGTGGTTTCCCGCCACCAGATCCCCAAATCCACAACCTTGTACAATCCGCTTGATGCATAGGTCAACTGGCCTTCGTGGATAATGAGGCCGGCATCGAAGCGTCCCGCCTGAATCTCAGGGATGATCTTGTCGAAGGGCACCACTTCGGTTTCCAGGGACGGATTGAAGATTTTCAAAGCCAGGTATGCCGTGGTCAGCGTGCCGGGAACGGCAATCTTGATGCGGTGCAGATCCTCGATCGCCAGCGCGCGGCTGGCCACCACCATGGGGCCGTAACCTTCACCCACGCTGCCGCCACAGCCCATCAGCGCATACTTCTCCTGCAAGTACGGATAGGCATGGAAGCTGATCGCCGTCACGTCATAGAAGGCCTCATCCAGAGCGCGCCGGTTGAGCGTTTCGATGTCGCACAAGGTGTGATTGAACCGGTAGCCGGGCACTCTCACCTTGTTCGTGGCCAGGCCATAGAACATGAAGGCATCGTCGGAGTCGGGGCTGTGGGCAATGGAAATGTCGATGATCTTACCGGAATCGCTTGCTTCAGAGACCTGGGTCGTCACGGTGTGGGAGCTTCCTTTCCAGAAACACAATGCTCTACATCAGATGCAGTCAGGTATCGCGGCGGCGCACGCGCGCCACTCCTTGTGCCAGTGCGGCGGCGGCGGCCACCTTCAGCGCATCTCCCGGTAAAAACGGCGCCACGGCCAGCGTCAGGGCCATGCGCACCGTGCAGTGCGCTATCGCGCCAAGCCACAATGCGCCGCAAGCCAGAATCGCCAGGTCGCCGGCGGCCGCGCTCAGCACTGCGGCGGCAAAGGTATGGCGGCTCTTGCGCCACACGAGAGAGATCAGCGCCGCGGCAAAGGGATAGGCCAGCAGGTAGCCGCCGGTCGGTCCCAGCAAGTGCGCCATTCCCCCTGCCAACGCCGGCACCGGCGCAAACACCGGCAGTCCCAAGGCTCCCTCGGCCAGGTACGCGCCCAGGGTGGCCGCGGCCAGCCGCGGGCTCAGCAGCAAGCCCAGCAGCAGCACGGCCAGGGGAGCCAGCGTCAGCGGCACCGGCGTAAAACCAAGCGGCAGGGCCAGGTGCGCGCACGCAGCCATCAGCGCGCTGCCGCCGATCACGATCCCCGCTCTCCGCAGCCAGGACTGGGCGCACGCCAGTCCTCCCGGCGCGGCGCGCGTCAAAAGATGCGGTGGCTTGGCAACTTCGTTTTCCAACAGCACTCCTCTAAATCTCCGATTCGATCTCCGGTTCTTCGACCGCATCCAGGCCTTCGGCGGGGGTGCGGCGCAGCTCGCGATGCTTCATCGCAATGTGATATAGGATTCCTCCGGCCGCAACCAGCAGCCCAGCCAGCGAGACGAGAAGGAAGATCACTAACCAGCGCATGGCGGCAGACAAGGCTAAGAATACCAGACGGCCCCATAGCGAAGCCTGCCGCCCATCCTATGCCGGCCGGAGACTGCTGTGCAGCCATTCGAGATAGGCTCGGCTGCCGCTGTCCACCGCCAGCACCAGGCACTCCGGCGTCTGGTAGCTGTGCAGTTCCTTGAGCCGCGTCTCCAGATCTGGAAGTTGCTCCAAGCCAGTCTTTAACTGGATCAGGGTCTCCCGGGAAGTTTCGATCTCTCCCTGCCAGCGGTAGATGGATTCCGCGCCGGGGATGAGGGTGGCGCAAGCGGCCAACCCTTCCTCGACCAAAGTGTGGGCCAGCCGGGCGGCTTCATTGTGGTCAGCCGCCGTGGTCAGCACCAGGCGTGTGGGCGGATACGATTCCGGCATGAGGCACCTCCATGCTGCGGGATGGCTGACAACACTGTATGTCCAAAACGCGGCCGCGGAGCGATCTCTTTCGAGCGAAAAAACACCGGAAGCGGAGATCCTCCGGCTTGGGCTGCTGGCCGCCACCCGGGCGGTGCTCCCGCTCTTCGCTCCGCCGGCATGCACAGGCCCCAACGGAGGCGTATCTCCTGCTGAACCTTCGTGCGCTCCTCCGTCGTCATGCCTGCCGCCATGCTTCCACTTGTGAGGACGGGCGGCGGACGCACATATTGCATAAACAGCGCGCATCTCCTATCTCCGGCGGCTTGCCGATCACGCCCCGGTGTTGCAGTATGGACCTTGTGGCCCGTATGAGGGCGCATGGAGAAAACACGCATGACAACAGCGATCAAGTTTGGCACCTCCGGGTGGAGGGCCGTTGTGGCCGATGAGTTTACCGTCGCCAACGTCCGGCTGGCGGTGGCCGGCATCGCCGCCTATGTCAAGACGCTTCCCGAGCCCCACCGCGTCCTCGTGGGCCGCGATCCGCGCTTTCTCGGCGAGAGCTTCGTCGATCTCGCCGCCCGCGTGCTGGCCGGCGCCGGCGTAACGCCCATCGTGATTCCCGAGCCCGCGCCTACTCCGGCCATTGCCTATGCCGTGCGCCAGCTCAAGACCTCCGGCGCCATTAACTTTACCGCCTCGCACAATCCGCCCGAGTACAACGGCATCAAATATTCAACGCCCGACGGCGCTCCCGCCCTGCCGGAAGTCACAAAAAAGATTGAAGCCGCCACCGCCACGCTCGCCGCATCCGGCGTGACCGTCCCGCAAGCCGATCCCCCCGCGGCCGGCTTTCAAACCGCCGACGTCAAGCCCGATTTCCTCAAGCGCCTGGCCGAGCTCGTCGATCTCAAGGCCATCGCCAAGTCCGGCATCAAGGTGGTCTACGATCCCTTCTGGGGCTCGGGCCGCGGCTATCTTTCCGACCTGCTGCGCGAGGCGGGTGTGGTTGTCGAGACGGTGCACGATTTTCGGGACGTGCTGTTTGGCGGGCACGCGCCGGAGCCCTCCGACGAGCTGCTGGGCGCCGCCAAGGCCAAGATGCGGGAGATTGGGGCGCACCTGTGCACCGCCACGGACGGCGACGCCGACCGCTTCGGCATCGTCGACGGCGATGGAACCTTCATCCAGCCCAATTACGTCATCGCCCTGCTTTTTGACTACCTCGTTGAAACGCGCGGCTGGCGCAACGGCGTGGCCAAGAGCGTGGCTACCACCAACTTGGTCAACGTCATGGCCGAGTTCCACAAGGTGCCGCTCTACGAAACTCCCGTGGGCTTCAAGTACATCGGTGCGCTGATCGACCAGGACAAGATCGCCATCGGCGGCGAGGAGTCGGCCGGCCTCACCATCCGCGGCCACGTGCCCGAGAAGGACGGCGTCATCGCCGGCCTGCTGGTGGCTGAGATGGTCGCCACCCGCGGCAAATCGCTGGGAGCGATGCTTGAGGACATGTTTGCCAAGGTTGGTTCCTTCTATCCCGTGCGCGAGAACTATCACTTGACCCCGGAAGCCAAAGCCGCGTTCACTGAAAAAATAAAGGCCGATCCAACCGAACTCGATGGCCGCAAGGTGACCCAGGTGGTGCGCACCGACGGGCTGAAACTGATTCTCGAAGATGGTTCGTGGGTCTGCTACCGCCTTTCCGGCACGGAGCCGGTGGTTCGGGCTTACACCGAAGCGCGCAGCCTGCAGGATACAGAGACGCTCCGGGCGGTTTCGAAGAAGTTCGTGCTGTCCTAGGCGGCGCGAAACGTGCATGGAAAACCAGAAATTCCAATTCGTGAGCGGGGGGGGTGAATGGGAGCCGCAATTCGGCTCCGCGCGCCGCCGGCGCGTGGACTGGCCGAGGCGGGTCTGGCGCCCTGCCGGCACCGGCGTCGCCATTCTTCTTGCCTTGGTGCTCACCTGGCACGTGATTCACGGCAAAGACGGCCTTTCGGTCTGGCAGCAGAAGCGCGCCGAGGACCGCCAACTCCACAAGGAAATCCTGGATCTGGAACAGGAAAACGTTCTGCTGCGCCAGCGCGTCGAGCGGCTCAAGTCCGATCCCGACGCCATTGAGCATGAGGCACGCGAAAAGCTTCACTACGCCAGGCCCGGCGAAATCATCTACAGCCTGCCTGCGCCGCCGCCAGCGCAGGGCCAGGCTGCCGCGCCGGCAAAGTAGCTCTATGGCTCGCTGCTGATTTTCCCGCCCCCTTGAAACTCAACCCCGTAGCCTTGCCGTCGTCGCTCATAAGAAGACACCCGGTCTACAATAAGCAGCGAGTCGATTCGCCTCTCCGGACTGGGCCTGAATTTTGCTGCCTCTTCCGGCTTTACGGCCGGGCGGCGGTGTACGGCAACACCATCACCGCCCATCTTCAAACCGCTAGCCACGGACTGCTGCCAGTGCTCCCGGAATACTTCATACTCAGACCTCTGTTTGTGCGCCGTTCCGCAGAAAGGATGTTGCCGCTATGCGATTTCAAGATATAGTTTCAATGGGCCTGTCTATCGGCCGCCCTGCCCGCCTGCTCAGGCTGTGCGCTGCCGCAACGCTCGGCGCCTTCTTGGGCGCTGTTGCCGGCGTGGCGCAATCGCTTCCGGCCGAAGACTACGGTCCCTACAACACCACCTTTCTGCCGGATGGTTCGGCGCTGGTCAAGGATCTTGTCCCTCTGCCCCCGCCTCCGCCGCCAACCGTCAATCCCTATCATCCCCCGCGCTATGACGCGCGCTCCGCCCTGTTGCATGGCCAGGCCCCCTGGACGCTCGCTCTCTGGTTCCATTCCGTTGAGCCGTTGACCGGCAAGGTGCTGATTGCCGGTATCGGCGATCCCCAGGCCGAGGACGCGCGCTTCATCGCCGTCGACGACAACCATCTTGCCCTCTGGTTGGGCAAGAATCCGGACGCCAAGGGAATGATCGTGGCTTCGGCGGCCTTGGACAACTCGGAGTGGCATATGGCGGTCGCGGTGGGCGATGGCGCCACCATTACCCTCTATGCCGACGGCAAACAAGCCGCCGTGCGCCGCTTGACCCAGGGAGCTGTCGCGCCCAGGCTCGAAATGGCCTCCAATCCCATCGCCTCCATGGGAACCCGCCACTTCGGCGGTGAGATTGCCGGCCTCAAGATCTATAGTCAGGCCTTCACGCCCGGGCAGGTCGCGGCCCTTGCCGCCGCTCCTCCCGACTTCGGCATCCTCACCTTTGAGGACGCCTCGCCCCGCTGGATTGTCGCCACCTCGGGCCTGGCCGGCCTGAGCGCACCCCAGGATCCCTCCACCCTACCGCGCAACAAAGGCGGATTCCAGAAGCCCGTCGCCAAACCGCTGACCTCCATCGACCTCCACACCGAGCTCGTCGGCAGCAATCCCTGGACCATCCGCGGCGGCTGGAAGCTGATCGCCGAGCCCGGCCTGGAGGCCGTCGGCCAAAAGGATGATGGGGCTGCCATCTCCATGCCCGGCTATGACACCAGCGGCTGGATGGCAGCCACCGTTCCCGGCACCGTGCTCACCACCATGATCGATCGCGGCATCTATCCCGATTCCGATTACGGCCTCAACAACCTCGTAATTCCCGAGAAGCTGGCGCGCCAGAACTACTGGTATCGCGTTGAGTTCAAGAAGCCCACTGTCGCTGTCGGCCAGCGCCTCACCCTTACCTTCGAGGGCGTCAACTACTCCAGCGAAGTGTGGCTCAACGGCCAGAATCTGGGCGGTTTTACCGGTGCCTTCCTACGCGGCAACTTCGATGTCAGCTCGCTCGTCAAGGCCGACAACGTGCTGGCGGTGCGTGTCAGCCCGCCGCCGCATCCCGGCATTCCTCATGAGCAATCTCTCATCGCCGGCCCCGGCAACAACGGCGGCGTCGAGGTGATCGACGGGCCCACCTTTTCCGCCACCGAGGGATGGGACTGGATCCCCGGCATTCGCGACCGCAACACCGGCATCTGGCAGGATGTTGTTCTCAGCGCCTCTGGATGGGTTACAGTCGGCGATCTGAACGTGATTACCATCCTGCCCAAGGCCGACCGCAGCGAAGCCGACATCGAAATCGAAGCTCCGCTGGCCAACACCTCCACCGCGCCGGTGGAGGGCGAGCTTACCGCCAGCTTCGACAACGTCACTGTGACCAAGCGCGTCACTGCTCAGCCAGGCGAATCCGTCGCGCGCCTGGAATCATCTGATTTTCCGCAGCTTAAGGTGCAGCATCCCCGACTTTGGTGGCCCAACGGCTACGGCCAGCCCAATCTCCATAAGCTCACCGTCCGCTTTGCCGTCCACGGTAAGCTCAGATCCGAAAAAACCGTCGACTTTGGCATGCGCGAGGTGAGCTACGAGATTTCACTCTTCGATGCCAAGGGTCATCTCCGCCGTGTTGAAGTGTTCCCCAGCCGCACCCATGACGAAGCGCTCGCCTTGATAGACGGGACGCACGAGGGCATCCGGCGCATCGACGACAAGACGCCGAATCTGCCGCTTTCCGGCCAAGCCCCTCCCGACCGTGTCACTTATACCTGGGTCCAGTCGCTCAGGCCAGAGGCTGAGGGCTCTGCCTCCATCCGTCCTGTGGAGGGCAGCTGGCAGGGCACCGACCTGGTGATCAAGGTCAACGGCGTGCGCATTGCCGCCCGCGGCGGCAACTGGGGCATGGATGACAGCCGCAAGCGCGTCAGCATGGAGCGCCTCGAGCCCTACTTCCGCCTCCACCGCGACGCCCACGTCAACCTGATTCGCAACTGGATGGGCCAAAGCACCGAAGAGAATTTCTACGCCCTCGCCGACAAGTATGGCCTCATGGTCTGGAACGATTTCTGGGAGTCTACGCAGAACTACAACCTTGAGGCCGAGGATCCAGCGCTCTTCCTCAAGAACGCCCGCGACGTCATCCTTCGCTACCGTCATCATCCGTCCATCGTGGTCTGGTGCGGACGCAACGAGGGCGTGCCGCAGCCCATCATCAACCAGGGCCTCGCCAATCTCGTTCGTACCCTCGACCACACTCGCCTCTATACCGGCAGCTCCAACCGCGTGAACCTGCGCGACTCGGGCCCCTATCAGTTGCAGCCGCTCCAGGCCTACTACCGCATCAATCGGGGCTTTAGCGTCGAACTGGGTATCCCGAGTCTGCCCACGCTTGAGGGCATCAAGGCTTTCATGCCCGTACCCGACCGCTGGCCCATCAGCGATACTTGGGCCTACCACGACTTCCACCAGTTCTCCTATCCCGGCGTTGCACCCTTCATGGAGGCCATGGCCACCGAGTTTGGAGCGGGCGTCAGCCTTGAGGACTTCGAACGCAAGGCGGAGATGATCGACTACGCCGCCCACCGCGCCATCTTCGAGGGCTTCGCCGCCCACCTCTGGCAGCCCAACTCCGGCCGCATGATCTGGATGACGCAACCGGCCTGGCCGAGCCTCCTCTGGAATTTTCTTGGTTCTGACTACGACACCCAATCCAGCTTCTACGGCTTCCAGAAGGCCTGCGAGCCGGTGCATGCCCAGCTCAACCTGGCCGACGACGATGTGGACCTGATCAACCTGCACGAGGCGCACGCCTACAGGGTCCGCATGCGCGTCATGAGCCTCGATGGCCAGATCATCAGCGACCAGACCGACGCGGTGCAGGCCGCGGCCAACGCCCGCACCCCCGCCGGCAAGCTCGACCTCGACAAGCTGGCCAACGGCCACGCGGTTCTGGTCGAGCTGAGCGTTCTCGACGCCTCCGGCCCTCCCCTCACCATCAACACCTACTGGTGGGCCAGGCACGAGGCCACGCTGCGCGAGCTTAACGATCTGCCTGCGGTCTCGCTCGACGCCTCGGTCAGCGTTGCGCCTTCCGGCGACGAGCGCAAGGCGACCGTCCATCTCAGGAACGCAAGCACGACTCCGGCGCTACTGGTCAAGCTCACCCTCAAGGATGCCGCCACCGGAGACCGCATCCTGCCCGCCTACTACAGCGAGAACTACGTCTCGCTGCTGCCCGGCGAAGAGCGCACTCTCACCGTCGAGTTCCCCGCCGGCCACCAGAAGCCCGCCATCGGCCTCCGCGGCTGGAACCTCACAGAGCAAACTCTCGACGCGCAGTAACCCATGGCCCTGGCAGCCTGCCATACGGCGGGCGGCCAGGGTATGCCTGTGAGCCCTCCCAAAACGCCTTGTTCTTCAAAGGATGGATATTACTGATAGGAAATATGATAGTAATAATACGTCACACAACTACGTGACGGCGATCACGCACGCATTCGCATTTTTTGCGAAAACGTGCGACTATTTTTTCAATCGCGTCTTATTGCGTACGCAACCACCGCCTGCTGAGAATTCCGATCCCATGCCAAAGACGGTGCGCGCCTGAAGATTGAGTTTGTTGCCGGGGGCCGAAAAGCTGCAAATCAGAAGCTGAAG
Organism: Acidobacteriota bacterium; assembly: GCA_021846985.1. Taxonomy (GTDB): domain Bacteria; phylum Acidobacteriota; class Terriglobia; order Terriglobales; family Acidobacteriaceae; genus Telmatobacter. Next base: position 58,662 of record JAJZVX010000004.1, read on the forward strand.
ACAGAACCCTCGCGCCAGAAGGAGGGTGGAAGTCCTTCGAGCGGCCGAAGAGCGCGCATGTTCTTTGGAAACTGGATAAGGTGGCATTTGCTTGAGACAAACGCCACCGGTTCACTTGTTTCCGGAATGCGACAACTCCCAGGCCACTGGAGCGTGCAGGCCGGCATGGATCTCCCATGGATCTCCGGCAACCGGCCGTGCTTCAGCTTCTCCAACGCGCTGCGTGCGAAGGAGGCTGCCATGGTTACACTCAAGCGGGAGTGGAGCAAACCCTCCTCCATTCTGTTTGCCACCGAATGTCCCGTAAATGAAAAAGCCTTTACGTTTGCCCTTGCTCAGGCCAAAGAAACCGGCGCGAAGCTGATGCTTCTCCATGTGTGCAACGAAGAGGCCAAGCCGCCGGGCTGGATTTGTCCCCAGAACCACGCGCCCAAACATGTGCTGGAGGCGCTTGTGGAGCGCGCCAGTAAGCTGGGCGTCCCCTGTCACGTGGAAGTGCGAACAGGCGAAGCTGCCGAAGAGATTCTGGGCTTTCTCCACCGCCGCAAGGTGGATCGCGTGCTGATGGGGGTCCACACGCCGGGGCCGGTTGGCAAGCTCTTGGTGGGATCCGTGGCCGAGACCCTGTTGCGCCGGGCCGACGTTCCCGTCACGATTGTGGGTCCCTACCTCAGAGAGGCCACGTGCCTGGGTTGCTTCACCCGCACGGTCCTTTGCAGCGTTTCCTGCCATCGATCCAGCCAGGTGGTGGCGCGTTTCGCCGCCGACGTGGCGGCGCGGCTGGGCGCGCATCTTGTTGTTCAACAGGTGATTCCGCAGCAGGAGTGCGAGGAAACGCTTGCCGGCCGCACGCTCGATGAGATGAAACACAATCTCGCCGAGATGATTCCCGCAAAATTGCACGCAGGCGTGAAACTGCAGACGATGGTCACCTTGGGCGATCCAACTGACGAATTGCTCTATCAGGGCCGGGTTCTGCGGGCTAATCTCATTGTGATGGGCGCGCATAACGCCACCCACTTCGCCGCGTTGACCAATGCCTGCGCCATTTATAAAGTGCTGGCCTACGCGCATTGCCCGGTTCTCACGCTTTCGCCGGTGATTCTGGCCGATTATGGCCCCGTCGCGGAGATGATTCCACCCCGCGAGATCAACTACCTGGCCGGCGTGGTGTAGCACGCTTTAAGGTGCCGAACGGAACCCGGATTCCCCCAACAAAGAATCCGTGGGCGCGGGATCCATCCGCAGGAAGCGATGAGACGAAGCGCGTTCTTATCGCACAGGAGTGCCTCCCGTGTTGCGGCATCGGCGGGGCGAACCGGCGTGCCTTGTGGCCCGTCGTGGCAGCATCTCAGTAGCCCGGCTTCGCCGGAAAGGGAGAATAAGCGCTCTTGGCTGGAAGCCCTGAGGTTGCCAAACGTGTGAAAATGAGTCAAATCTTAGTTAACTACCGCTCCATCTTAAGGATAAACCGAAGAAATGGGAACGTTTGGAACCCGGTGGATTCGGACTTTCAGGCTCGGCAGAGTCCTTCCAGTATTGATTGTTTGCACCATCTGCGGCGGCGCCTCTGGGTATCTGATCGGACGGTCTGTTGCTCTGGGCCTTTCCCGGCAAAGGCTGGCGAAGAACTCCGAGCATGCGATCGAGATGACGGATTCCTATGTAGTGGCGTTGACTGGCGTCATGGCGGATTTACGCCACTCGCCCCATCCGCGTTGTTCTGCCGCCGATGTGGAGTACATGCGCAATGTGGTGCTCCACGCTAGCTTTATAAGCGACGCCGGCTGGATGAGCGGTGACCGTATCGCATGTTCGGCGCTTCTAGGGAGGGAAGGATATGCGAGCCTCGCTCCCTCGCTCGATGCTGTAGAGATGCATAGCTTGCGCGTCTACAGGCATTTGGAACCGTACTCCAAAGAAAACGATTCTGAAGACGGAACAGCCTTTGCGCTTCGAAGTGGCGGCGTTTTTGTGGTGCGGGATCCGCTCGTGGACCGATATATGCGAAAGGGTAACTATCCATTCCTTATCACGGTTTACAACAGCGCCAGTAGGCACTGGGAACGCCTGAGCGGCAAGGCGCCCATGTTGCCTGACGTGGCGCTCTCGCGCACTGGGGTGGGGCAGAGTCGTGACCTGGTCTACGCAACGAGCTGCTCGAGCCGTTTTGCCGAATGCGCCGTCTCGTATGCCAGCATTCCCGCAGAGCTCACCACGATGCGTAGCGTGGTGTTTGGCACGGCCGCGGCTGGGGCGCTGATCGGGACATTGTGGGGACTGATCGTCTCGCTGCTGATCCTGCGAAGGCAGGGACTGGAGCAGCAACTGCGCCGGGCGATTGCGCGTGACCGGCTGCACATGGTTTATCAACCGATCATTGATCTGGCCACGCGCAGGATTGCCGGAGCGGAGGCGCTGGTCCGCTGGACCGGCCAGGATAAGGTGGCGATTTCGCCGGAGTTGTTTGTCCCACTGGCCGAACAGCATGGATTCACGGAGGACCTGACCCGCTGGGTGGTGCGGCACGCGCTCGATGAGTTTGCCCCGACACTGCGCGCGCAGCCCGATTTCCGCCTGAGTCTGAATGTGGCGGCAGCGGACCTGACCGACGAGAATTTCTTGCCGGTGTTGAAAGAGCAGACACAGAACGCCGGCGTGCGCCCAGGCAGCCTGGCGATCGAAGTGACCGAGCGGTCGACGGCGCAGGGCACAAGAGCAGCGGCGGGGATCCAGCGGCTGCACGAGGCTGGATTCGGAGTGCACATCGACGATTTCGGCACGGGCTATTCCAGCTTGTCCTATCTGCACGACCTCGCCGTGGACTCTATCAAGCTCGACAGGTCGTTCACCCGCATGATCGGAACGGAAACCATCGGGCAGGGCATCATCCCGCAGATCCTTTCGATGGCCGATACGCTCCATCTGGAGGTGATTGTCGAAGGCGTTGAAACCGAGTTGCAGGCCCGGTACTTTGCCACCTACAACCAGCCCATCCTGGCGCAGGGATGGCTCTTCGGCCATCCCGTTTCGGCCAGAGAGTTCCATCGTCTGCTCGACGAAGATAAAAAAACATCAAGCGCCCCGACAAGGGAATCCCCGGGTACTGCGTCCGGGCACATCGGCTTTGCCTGATCGAAGGATGCGGGACACGCGCTCTCGCGGCGGATAAACGAGGAACTCGCAGCAAAAATCATCGCTGCTGGAACCGGCGCAAAAAGAGAGTGGGGGCCGGCACGGCACCGGCCTCCCTGCTCAGAACGTTCAAAGACTACTTCTTAACCCCGACCGGAAATTTGCGGAACATAATGTGCAGATCTTTATAGAGCTGCTTGCGATTCTTGCCGGACTTATCACTGAGGTCGCTACGCGAAACGCCGCGCCAGAGGAGCGTCTTCGTTTGGGTATTGAACATATCCACCACAAGGTGCGCCTCGCGAATCACATCCGTGGCGGTGGTGGCTTCCTCGCCAAAGCCGCCTCCGGGCCATCCCCAACCGCCCCATCCCCAGCCCATGCCCCAGCCGCCGCCAAGGCCGTTGTAATAGGTCTCGGCTTCTTTTTCGGTGTGCATATGATCCGTGGCGACAAGGGTCACGTCGCCGCCGGAGGGAACCTCTTTCCATCCGAGCCCCTGCAACTCTTCGTTAACCGCGCGTCGGATGCGGCCGGCGTTTAATTGGTTGGTAACATCGACGGTTTTCCAGGAATAAGTGTGGAACTGCGAGAAATCCTCGTGATGGTTGTAGTCCACCTTCACGGAATTGGCAAATGCCGGTAGGGAAAGGCCGATGGCCGCGGCCAGCGCCGTAGTGGCAAGTTTCAGGACGAGCTTCATTGTGCAGTAATCCTCCGTAGGTTTGGTTTTCACAGCAATACCGCCTCTTGCATCCACAAACTCTGGTCAACGCTTTTGAGCCGCTGATAGGGCACACAGCGCACACATTCTTTGACGTTTTATACTTGATTTCGTGTTATCGAAGAAAAATTCAGAATGAGGCGCAAGGGACAAGGCGCGGAGACATACAACACCACGGCCCGGGTTAGAAAGCAAAGCGGCGCCCGCTTCCGACTGATAGATAGGCCGGGCGCGGTACGGTTCCCGGCTCGCCGGGGCGATTGCTCTCAATGGCCCTGGTTGGCCCTGCTCCTGAAAAACTCGAGCGACCGCTCCAGTCCTTCCCGTAACTGAATCTTAGGCTCCCAGCCAAGAAGCGCCCGCGCCTTGGCGATATCCGGGCGGCGCCGCGCGGGGTCATCCACGGGCAAAGGTTCAAAGCGCAACTCGCTCCGCGAGCCGGTGACCGCCAGCACCTCCCGGGCGCATTCGAGGATGGTGAACTCCTTCGGATTCCCCATATTCACGGGCAGGTGCTCGCCGGATCGCGCCAGCCGCACGATGCCGTCGATGAGGTCGTCCACGTAGCAGAAGCTCCGTGTCTGGTTTCCGTCACCATAGACCGTCAGCGGCGTGCCTTCGAGCGCCTGCATCATGAAGTTGGAGATCACCCGTCCGTCGCTCGGATGCAGGCGCGGGCCATAGGTGTTGAAGATGCGCACCAGGTGCGTGTTGACGCCTCGCGAGCGATAGTAAGCCATGACCAGCGCCTCGGCATACCGCTTGGCTTCGTCGTAAACCGAGCGCGGGCCTACTGGATTGACGTGGCCCCAGTACGTCTCCTTTTGCGGATGTTCGAGCGGATCGCCGTAGCACTCCGAGGTCGATGCGTGCAGATAGACGGCTCCATACTTGTGCGCGATCTCCAGCGTGTTTTCGGTTCCCGCCGAGCCCACGCGCAACGTCTCAATGCCTAGCCTCAGATACTCCGGCGGGCTGGCCGGCGAAGCCATGTTAAAGACGTAGTCCACCCGCCCGAAATCGAACGGACGGCAGATGTCCCACTTTTCAAACGCGAAGCGCTTCTCCCCACGCAGATGCGCCAGGTTCTCCGCGTCCCCGGTGGACAGATTGTCCACTCCGAGCACCTCATGCCCCTCGCTCAGCAGGCGATCCGTCAGGTGTGAACCCAGGAATCCGGCCGCCCCGGTCACCATCACGCGCATGGTCAAATTCAACTCGCTCCCCGGCGGCGAGAAGGCTTCTTCTCCCGCCATAGTTTCGATGCGGCCGTTGCTGCACAGGATGGGCGCAACCCTGCCTAGAGCACCCGGCTCCGCGGCTTGCCCTGTTGCGCCTGATAAGTGGCCGGCCGGCCCACGCTTACATAGGTAAACCCGTGCTCCATCATCTTTCCAGGATCGTACAGGTTCCGTCCGTCGATGACGATGGGAAACTTGACGGCCTTGTTCAGCCGCACCAGATCGAGGACGGCAAATTCATTCCAGTCGGTGAGGATCAGCACCGCGTCCGCATCCTGCGCCGCTTCGTATGCGTTGACGGCGTACTTCATTCTGGCCGACTCCGGCAGCGCCTCCCGTGCCCGCTCCATGGCGGCGGGATCGTATGCAATAACGGACGCGCCAGCCTCGATCAGCTTCCGGATCACATCCAGCGCGGGCGACTCCCGGATGTCATCCGTCTCTCCTTTGAAGGCCAGCCCCAGCGCCGCCAGGCGCTTGCCGCGCAGCGTCCACAACGCCGAAAGCACCTTGTTGAAGAAGATGTCTTTTTGCCGCTCGTTGATCTTGCGCACTTCTTCCAGCAGTTGAAAGTCCACGCCGCGCTGCTGCGCCACCCAATGGAAGGCCGCCACATCCTTGGGAAAGCACGATCCACCGTAGCCTAGCCCTGCGCGCAGGAATCTGGGTCCGATGCGGCTGTCCAGCCCGATTCCCGCCGCTATGTCTTCGATGTCCGCATCCACGGCCTCGGCCAGGTTGGCCACCGCGTTGATGAACGAAATCTTCAAAGCCAGGAAGGCATTCGAGGCGTGCTTGATAATCTCCGCGCTTTGCGCCGAGGTAACCAGCAGCCGCGCGGGACGATCCACCGCGCACGCGCCGGGCAGCGCCCCGGGCTGCGCGTAATAGCTGCCTGCCGTGAGCGGCGCGTAGATGCGCCGCATCACCTCCGCCGCGCGTTCCGAGTCCACGCCCACGACGATCCGGTCGGGATGCAGAAAGTCGCCCACGGCCGTTCCCTCGCGCAAAAACTCCGGGTTCGAAACCACGTCGAAGTTTCTGGCCTCGATCCCGTGCCGGTAGAGCACACGCCGAATCCACTCGTTGGTGTAGACCGGCACCGTGCTTTTTTCCACGATCACCTTGTATCCGTCGATGGTGCGCGCGATCTCCGAGACCACAGCTTCCACATACGACAAGTCGGCGGCGCCGCTGTCTCCCTGTGGCGTTCCCACGGCGATAAAAATTGCCTCGCACTGCCGGACCGCCGCCGCGAGGTCGGAGGTAAACTGCACGCTGTTTCCGCGGTGCCGGGCCAGCAACTCCGGCAAACCCTCCTCGAAAATCGGCACACCACCCGCCTGCAGGGTTCTGACCCGCGCCTCGTCGTTGTCCACACATGTCACCCGGTGGCCCATCTCGGCAAAGCACGCCGCCGCCACCAGACCCACATACCCTGACCCGATCACACAGATAGAAACTTGCTTCGTCATGTGTTCGCGCTGTCTCCTGATTCGTTTTGAGGGCCGCCCGGACGGGAAAACCGGAAGTCTCCGTGTTCCAGGTTCCGTCCCCTTTAGCCTATCCGCTGCCGCTGCCGCCGGGCAAACATTTTGAGTGTGCCTGATCGACGTAAATTACAGGTAAATCGATTCTTTCCGGCGCCCCTCCGGTCTTCGCTCCAGTCTGCTAAAGTGGGAGATGCGGCCTTTGTTTTGCCGTCTTCGCTCCGGCTCGCCGCCACCGTCTCGCAGAACCCACCCCGTGGAGTATCGATTGAATCCCATGTCTCATTCCACGCCTTCCGCACCCTCCATTCTGGCGCCCTTTCGCATTCAGCCTCGCTTTGTCCCGCGCGTCTGGGGCTTCCGCGATCTCCGCCCCTGGTACGACCGTCCAGAGGAAACCGAGCCGATCGGCGAGGTCTGGCTAACCGGCGACGATTGCCTTGTGGAGACCGGCCCTCATGCCGGCCAGTCGCTGGCCGCCCTCTTTGCCGCATCGCCGGCTTCCATGCTTGGGCCAGCGGCCCCGGCAACGGGTTCGCCGCTGCTTGTCAAGATGATCTTTGCCCGCGAAAAGCTCAGTGTGCAGGTGCATCCCGACGACACCATGGCCCGCAAATATGGCCAGCCCCGCGGCAAAACCGAGTGCTGGTACACCATGGCTGCCGATCCCGGAGCCCGGATCGCGTGCGGCCTCAAGCCCGGCGTTACACTTGACCGCGTCCGGGAGGGCATTGCCGCCGGAACCCTCGAAGAGAGCCTCGCGCTGCTTCCCGTGGAAAAGGGCGACATGATCTATGTCGATGCGGGCACAGTACACGCCATCTGGCCCGGCGCCATCATTCTTGAAACGCAGCAGAACAGCGACGTGACCTACCGCATGTATGACTATGGCCGGCCCCGCGAGCTGCATATCGAGAAATCCCTCGAAGCTACCCGGCTCCAAACCGGCGCCGGCAAGATGCCCGCGCGCCCGGGCGCCGATCGCACCATTCTTATCGCCACCGACTACTTCCGCGTGGAGCAAATTCCAGTATCAGGCAGCCGCGCATCGTCCAGCCTTCGCGATGGGACCGAGCCGGCTCAGAATCTTGCCTATCTCTTTGCCGCGGCGGGTCAGGCCCGCATCGTCGGGCCGGACTTTGAACCCTTGCACCTGCCGCAACGGGGCGTCCTTGCCGTTCCTGCCGCTTCTCCGGCCTTCACGGTCGAGAACCTTGGCGGCCTGGACCTGATTCGCATCGCCGTCAACTGGCCGGCGGGGCGCCGCGCATGACTACGCCGGGATGGCGCGGATGCCTCGTGGACTACATCCGTGCCCAGGCCCGGCCGGTGGACAAATTCGGCCACATGCCGCGCCTCTACGCCCTCGCCGCCCGCATCAGCGAAGGCATTTCGCACGACGACGACGTACTCTTTGCCGCCGCCTGGATGCACGACCTCGGTGTCTTTATCGGCCACCGGCCCGAGGAGCCGGAGGCCCTGAAAGCCTGGAATCACGTTCCATACACAATCGCGCAAGCCCGCGCCCTGCTTCCAGCCTGGGGTTTCCCGCCGGAAAAACTCGATGCCGTGGCCGAGGTGATCCGCACCCACCAACCCCACGACAACCCGGCACTCATTGAAGCCGTCATCCTCCGGGACGCCGACATCCTCGAACAGCTCGGCGCCATGGGAGCCCTCCGCGCCCTGGCCAAGATCGGCCGCGACTCCCGCTATCCCACCTTTTCCTCCGTACTCCCGGTTCTTCGCCGTGCCCTGATTTCCCTTCCCGCGGAGCTGCGTCTAACAAGCGCAAAGGCTTTGGCGGCGCCGCGGATCCAGTCTCTCGCAACCCTCATTGCCGCCGTCGATTCGGAAGCCGGCGAACTCCTGCACTAAAGCAAGACAGGCCAGAGCCAGCTTGTGCATCTTGCCGTCCGGTTACGAGAGTCATGCGCCCTTTGGTTCCCTTATTTATATGATCGTTGCCTTGCGTACCCCCTTCTCCGGTTACACTTGCCTCAAAGAGGCTTGTCTGCTCGGCGGAAGCCCTCAATATCTCTGGAGACGCTGAATGCATCTGGATCAGGCACGAAAGCAAATCCGTTTTGTGATTTTTGCTACCCTCGTTGTCATCCTGGGCTGTCCGCTTTCTGCTCAGGTGGTGCCGCCGATTGAACGCAGCGGACTCCCCATTGCGCTCGGTGGCGGCTATGCGAGCTGGGATGTAGATTGGGCGCACGGCCGCATGGGCGGCTTTGCCCTCTGGGCCGATGTGCATCCACCGCATCTTCCGCACTTTCTTGACGGGCTCGACATCGAGATCGAGGGCCGTGACGTGAACATGGGCCAGAACATGCGCCCTGCCGGATTTCGCCAGATAACAGCCGGCGGCGGTTTTGTTTACCACTGGCGCCACTTCCGCAACTTCCAGCCCTATGCCAAGGGCCTGAAGAGCTTTGGCCGCATCGACTTCGGAGAATGTCTGGCCCAGTGCGGCACTCCGCACCCCTATACTTACGACACGCGCGCCGTTTACTCTCCCGGCGGCGGTTTTGAGTACCGCGCCTACCGGAATGTCTGGTTCCGGGCCGACTACGAATATCAGTTCTGGCCCAATCTGACCGGCAATACGTACCTCAATCCACAGGGCTTCACCTTCGGCGCCATGTACGACTTCGCGCACCGCCGCCCCCGCTGAGATTTCCGGCCGGGACTCCGGGGCGGGGCGCCGGGCACCCTTCCAGGGTGCCCCTGCGACCCTCCTCGTTTCCCCAACCCGCGGTTTTCAGGCAGAATGGATAACGAGATGAGTATTCGTCAGTTTCTTCCTGCAGACCTTCGCGCCGCCGTCGATAAAGAAGTCGCCGGCTGGACCGCCGACCATAAAGTTGACCGCCTCTGGAAAAAAGACTCCAGCCTCTGGACTGGCGATGGCGAAGAGAAGTGGCTTGGCTGGCTCGATATTGTCGAGCGCGGCCAGAAGCAGGGCGCCGAACACGCCGCCCTCGCCGGCGATGTCCGCGCCGCCGGTTTCAAACACGCGCTTCTTCTGGGCATGGGAGGCTCCAGCCTCTGTCCGGAGGTGCTGGCTGTCACCTTTGGCCGCCAGCACGGTTTCCCCACTTTGCATATCGTCGATTCCACCGACCCCGAACAAGTCAAGGACACCCACGATCGTGTGGATCTGTCCCAGACGCTGGTCCTGGTGGCATCCAAATCCGGCTCCACTCTGGAGCCCAACGTCCTCAAACAGTACTTCTTCGAAGAGATGAAGAAGGCTATTGGTCCGGCCAGGGCCGGCAGCCATTTCATCGCCATCACCGATCCAGGCTCCAAGATGGAGCAGGTGGCCAAACAAGATCAGTTCCGGCACATTTTTTATGGCGACCCCCAGATTGGCGGCCGCTTCTCGGCGCTCTCCAACTTCGGCGTTGTTCCTGCCGCCGTTATCGGACTCGATACCGGCAAGATGCTTACTGAAGCTGCGCGCGCCGTGGCCGCAGCCAAGATTGCTCCGGCCGAAAACCCCGCCATCAAGCTGGGCCTTCTGCTGGGCTGCGCCGCCCATGCCGGCCGCGACAAGATCACGATCTTCACCTCTCCTGAGATCCACGACCTCGGTGCATGGCTGGAACAGCTCATCGCCGAGTCCACCGGTAAGCTGGGCAAGGGTATTACCCCGGTTGACCGCGAGGCCCCCGGCGTCCCCGAGGTCTACGGTAACGACCGCGTCTTTGCCTACATCCGGCTGAAAAATACCGCCGACTCTTCCCTGGATGCCCTCGTTGCCGCCCTGGAAGCTGCCGGCCATCCCGTGGTCCGGATTGAAATCTCCGACCTTTACGAGATCTTTGGCCAGTTCTTTACCTGGGAGATCGCCACCGCCGTGGCAGGCGCCGTGATGGGTATCAATCCCTTCAACCAGCCGGACGTCGAGTCCGCCAAGCTGGAAGCCCGCGCCCTGACCACCGCCTATGAAGCAACCGGCAAGCTGCCGCAGAGCGAACCCTTCCTCCGCGATGCCGGCGTTAGCCTTTACGCTGCGGAAAGCTATGCCACCACCCTGCAGGCGGCCGCCCCGGCGCGGAATCTTGCCGGTTTGCTCCGCGCCCATTTGGACCAACTCCATCCCGGCGACTACTTTGCCACGCTGGCTTATCTGCCCATGTTCCCCCAGCATGAGGCTGCCATCCAGGCCTTCCGTGGCAAGGTTCGCGACGCCCGGCGCGTGGCTACCTGCCTTGGCTTCGGCCCTCGCTTCCTTCACTCCACGGGGCAGGACTACAAGGGCGGACCCAACTCCGGCGTGTTTCTCCAAATCACAGCCGATCATGCCGCCGACCTGGCGATCCCGGGCCAGAAGTACAGCTTCGGCGTGGTAATTGACGCCCAGGCTGCCGGCGATCTTGCCGTCCTTCAGGCGCGCGGCCGTCGCGCCCTTCGCGTCCATCTCGGGGCCGACGTCGCCGGCGGACTTCAAACCCTCGCCGCCGCCATCGACGCCGCCCTGGCCTGAAACCGTCCGGCTCCGGCCGAGTCCATTCCGCGGCTGACGGCGCCACGGCCCCCAGCCGCGGAGCGGAACTTTTTTTCGTATGTCGTGTTCCCACCTGTGATGCGATGTCGCGGCTCCTCGTCTAATAAAGCAGAAGCAAAACTGCAGACGGCTGTCTGGCGCAGGAGAAATCCGATCATGATTCGCCCCTTGCTCAAAAGAATTCTTCTTCACGTTCTGGTGTGGATGGCCGTTGTTGCCTTCAGTGCCGTTGTCGCTCTGGCGCAGGCGCCCGCAGCGCCTGCGGCCTCTGGCCAGCGTACCGACGGGCAGATTGAGATGGACGTCGTACATGCCCTCGACGCCGCGCAAGCCCTCAAGAACGACCTCATCACGGCCGCCACCATCCAGGGCAAGGTCACTCTTGCCGGAACCGTCGCCAGCCAAGCCAACAAGGAACTGGCCGGGGCCATCGTCTCCCAGGTTCCCGGCGTGGCCGGTGTTCAGAACAATCTCAAGATCGGCAATCCCCAGCAGGCTGTGACCGAGCCGCCACCGGCCGAAGAAACCACGCCTGACCTGAGCAACAACACGCCACCGCAACCCGAGCAGCCCGGGTCTCCCGATCAGCCATCCTACACACCCATTCCGCCACCTGACGGCGCGCCGAGCCAGCCTCCGTACCCTGGCTCGAATTATCCCGGCCAGGCCCAGGCTCAGCCCTATCCCGGCAATGCGCCCGGCTATCCGCCCAGCCCATACAACCGTCCCCAGTACACGCCCGAAAACCAGCCTGCTTATCAGCCGGCCGCCGGTCCAGTCACTGTGCCCCAGGGAACGCTTTTGCAAGTGCGCACATCCGAGCCGGTTGACAGCAAGCGCGCTGTTCCCGGCACTCCGGTGCAGTTCACCGTCATTCAGGACGTTACCTTGGGCGGGACTCTCGCCATCCCCCGCGGAGCCACTGTTCACGGCGTCATTACCGACGTCCGCAACGTGCACTCCGGTCAGTTGGCCGGCTCGCCCGTGCTCGCGCTTACGCTTACCTCCCTCGATCTGGGTGGAAAGAACTATCCGCTTCGAACCGATCTCTTCCGGGTGAAGGGCCCCAACAAGGCAGGACGCACCGTGGGCAGCGCCCTGGGCGGAGGCTTAATCGGCACGCTGCTTGGCTGCGCCATCGGACGCGGCGTGGGATGCGCCATTGGAGCCGGCACCGGCCTTGCCGCCGGCACTGCCGCCTCTGCCGCCTCGGGCGGTCCCAGCGCCTGGATACCCGCCGAGGCCCTGGTCGATTTTCATCTGGCCGCTCCCGTTACGGTCGATCCCGTCAGTCCGCAGGAAGCCGCCCGCCTTGCCCAAGGGCTCTACCCGGGCGGGCCGACCCTCTATCGGCGGCGTGGATACTCTCCTTATGCGGCACCCTATGGCGGCTATCCCTACTACGCTTATCCACCCATCTACTATCGCCCTTACTACATGATGGGCGGCTTCTATTACTGGCGGTAGCCTCCCCTTCCTGCCAGTAGCCGGGCGGGCATTCCGGTTTCCGGAGTGCCCGCCGGAGATGTGCCCTGCGCCGTCCGCGCCCATCCCAAACGCTCTTCCTCGCCGGGCGTCTCCGGTCGGCTATAATGGCAATGACTCGCGCTTCAGCGCGCGCGACCTATATTTGCGTCCTTGTGGCACTTGACTTGCGGCCTCGCCCAGGCCAGCCACCTTCGCGCAAAGAGAACAGAAGGCTTACATCCACTCATGATCCGTTTCCTGCAGCAGAAAGACAACCGCTTCGCGAAGGCCCTCTTCATCGTCATCATTGCCGCCGCTTCCATCTCCATGGTGGTGTATCTAATCCCCGGCTTCCTCGGCATGGGCGTCTCGGCCTCCGGCACTTACGCGGTCATTTACCCGCACTGGTACAGCCGCATCTTTTCTTCCGGCGTCACCATCACCGAGCAGCGCGTCAGCCAGCTCACCCAACAGCGCCTGCAGGCGACCAATCCCCAGTACGCCGACAATGCCATGATCGTGAACCTCTACGAGCAGCAGATCGGCCGGCAGCTGGTGCAGCAGGAGGTTCTGCTTGCCGAGGCGCGCAGGCTGGGCATTACTGCCGACGATAACGATGTTGTCCGTTACCTGCACACCGGCTCGACCGGCGAGGTTCTCTTTCCCGGCGGCAAATTCATCGGGGACGATCAATATGCCGCGCTGGTCTCCAACCGCCTGAACACCACCGTTCAGCAATTCGAGAGCGACATCAAGCGCGACATCATCCTGCGCCGCCTGCAAGCCTACGTCACGGCCAGCGTCAACGTCAGTGACAAGGAAGTCCGCGAGACCTACCGCAAACAGCAAGTCAAGATCAAGTTCGACTATGCCGTGATCTCCACCGACGACCTGCGCAAGACCATCAACCCCACCGACGAACAGCTTCAGGACTTCTTCAAGAAAAACGCCGTTCGCTACGCCGATGCCGTCCCCGAACAGCGCCGCATCACCTACTTTGCCTTTACCGCCAGCGACATGCCCGGCGGAGCGCCGCAGCCCACCCCGCAAGATATTCAGCAGTACTACAACGCCCACCCGTCCGAGTACACCGTTCCTGAGCAGGCCCGGGCCCGCCACATCCTCATCAAGGTGGCGCCGGATGCCGACGCCAAAGCCGATGCGCAGGCGCGCGTGAAGGCTGAAAACATCCTCAAACAGATCAAGGCAGGCTCCAGCTTTGCCGAGATGGCCAAGAAATACTCCGACGATCCTGGCAGCAAGGACAAGGGCGGCGAACTCGGCTTTGCCCAGCGCGGCACCATGGTTCCGGAGTTCGACAAGGCCATCTTCACCCAGAAGATCGGCGACATCGAGATTGTGAAAAGCCAGTATGGCTACCACATCGTCCAGGTGGAGGAACGCACCGCAGCTCATAATCAGCCACTGAGCGAGGTCGAGGGCGCCATCAAGGCCGCGCTCATCCGCCAGAAAACCGCAGCCGCCGAGGAGTCCTTCGCTCACTCTCTCACCTCCGAGGCCATCAAGAACGGACTCCAGAAGACCGCCGCCGCCCATCATCTGGCCGTGGTCACCACTCCGTTCATGAATCGCACGACCATCATCGGCACGCTGCCCGACAGCCGCGAAATGGTCAACCACGCCTTTGCTTCCAAGCAAGGAGACCCGCCGCAGCTCGCTTCCACCGGCGAGGGCTATGCCATCTTCCAGGTCACGGCCGTCAACCCCGCCCATGCACCCACCTTTGCCGACTGGAAAGACCACATCGCCGACGACTACCGCAACGAGCAGCTCCCTCGCCTGCTCACCGAGAAGGTTGCCGAACTGGCGGCCAAGGCCAAGGCGATGAACGACCTTGCCAAGGCCGCCAAGGCCGTTGGCGCCACCATGAAAACCAGCGACCTGATCGGCATGACCGACCAGGTTCCCGACTTCGGCGAAGTCGGACAGATTGCGCCCCAACTCTTCGACATGACGCCGGGCACGCTCAGCGGCCCGATCAACGCCCAGCGCACCGGCGTGGTCGTCAAGATTCTAGACAAACAGGAGCCCAGCACCGACGAGATCGCCAAGAACTTCGATCGCATGCGTGACGAAATACTCGAGGATCGCCGCGGCCAGGCCTTCAACCTCTTCCTAAGCCAGGTCATGGAGGAGTACCAGAAGCACCGTCTCATCCTGCTCAACGCCCACAATCAGGGTCCGTCGATCCCGGGCATGTAAAAGCAATTCCGGCCGTACTGCAACTAAGAGCCCGCATCCATTCCCAGATGCGGGCTCTTTGTTGCAGCGCGCGATCTTCTTTTCCGATGGCACTGCACCCCCTGCCGGGACCAGTGCCCGTGAACTGCTCGTCCTGTGGCGTTCCTCGTTCAGCGGCGGAAGAATCGCACCTCCGGCTTGGCGATTGAGACCTTCTGTCCTCAGCGGATCATTGCGCGGTTTCGGGCTGCGCCTGCGCCGTTGCGCTTCCGGTTGCCGCCGGCGCTGTGGAAAGGACCGCGCTCGCCGCGGATGCCGCCGCGCTGACGCCGGGAATATACGACTCCACCTGTTTGACAGAAACTCCCAGCCGCGACGCTATTAATGTGAGCGACAGTCCCTGGTGGTACATCAACTTGATGTTGGCGGCCATGGACAGCTTCACGGAGTCGCTCTTCAGCGCGGCGGCAGCGTTTTGTCCCGCGGCCGCGCCCTGGCTGGCGCCCGATGGCCGTATCTGACTCGCATGAGAAGAAGGATCGACGGTTGGCGCGCCGTTGTTGGAGATTGAGAACGCCATGACAATACCTCCTGTACATAGAGGGTCATCGACCTGCGCCTGCCAAACTTGAGTTGCCGTAAGCCCCTCGGACCAAGGCCCCGCGAGCCACTCACGCCAAAACAGGAATGCGAGGGCGCAACATCAGGAGTCGTGCTCTCGCTCGCCGCTGGCCCGTCTCTGCAACCGCGCCTCATGGGACGACCAATCCAGACAGTGCGTCCGGCCGTTCTTTCTGGCAGCGGAGCGGCTCCTACGGCCCAATTGGCAGCCGCACCCCGGATCGTTTCTAATGGACACAGGCACACTGAACGGTTCTGGATGCGATTCCGGCCGCGCTCCGCTTCAGGGGCGGTAAGCGGGCATGCCGCTCCGCCGCGGAGCCCTGAACAAATACCGCAAAAAACCATGTCCTCTCCTGCGCAGGCACGGAATCCAACATGGCCGGTCAGGCGCAATCAAAATGTATGGGGGGGTACTATGCGATTCAGCTTTTATATGCCATCAAACATCCTTTTTGGAGCAGGATCTCTGGATGAGCTGGGAAAGGTGGCCTTGCCCGGCAAAAAAGCGCTCATCGTGATATCCGCGGGCAAGTCCATGAGAGAGCAGGGGTATCTTGCGCGAGTGGAAGCGCTGTTGCACAAGAACGGAGTGGAGAGCGTCGTCTTCGACAGAATTCAACCCAACCCGGTGAAGGTCCATGTGATGGAAGGCGCCAAACTCGCCCAGGAGCAGGGATGCGATTTTGTGATCGGGCTGGGCGGCGGCAGCAGCATCGACTCCGCCAAAAGCATTGCTCTGATGGCTAAAAATCCCGGCGACTACTGGGACTACATCTTCGGAGGTTCCGGGCTGGGAAAGCCGGTTGAGCACGGAGCGCTACCCATTGTTGCCATTACCACAACCGCCGGCACGGGCACGGAGGCCGATCCCTGGACCGTGATTACAAAAGAAGAGACCCATGAGAAGATCGGCTTCGGCAACAAATACACGTTTCCGGTTCTCTCCATTGTCGATCCCGACCTGATGACGTCCATACCTCCGGTGCTAACGGCCTATCAAGGATTCGATGCCCTGTTCCACGCCGTCGAAGGGTATATTGCAAACTGCGCCACGCCCATGAGCGATCTGTTCGCGCTGAAGAGCATTGCACTGATCGCGCGCTGGCTCCCGGTTGCCGTTCGCGAGGGAGAAAATCGCGAGGCCCGCGCCCATATGGCCCTCGCCAACACCCTCTCGGGCTTTGTGGAATCAACCTCCAGTTGCACCTCGGAGCACTCTCTTGAGCATGCAATGAGCGCGCGGCATGCCGGGCTGGCGCACGGCGCCGGGTTGATCATGCTTTCGCACGCGTACTATTCGTTTTTCCAGAACAGGATTCCGCAGCATCTCTACGAGAACATGGCCAGAGCCATGGGCGAGGATGTAGATGCTTTGCCGCGCGAGGAGCGTGCCGGAGCATTTATCACGGCCCTGGACAAGCTCGTTGAGGCCTGCGGCATGAGCCATCTCAGAATGCCGGATTTCGGCATCACAAGTGAAGAACTTCCCGACTTGGCAAAGAATGCCCGCGAAACCATGGGAGGACTTTTTGAGCTTGATCGCTACAAGCTCTCCTTCGACGAAACAGTAGAGATCCTCCAGAACGCCTTCAGCAATTGATGCTGGCCGTCTCCCACCCTTTCCGCTGAAAAGCGCGGGAAGGATGGGATGACCGGTGCAATACAGGCATCGAGATGGGTCCGATCCTTGCTTCAAACCAGGGATTTTTGCACCGGCTGGACCGGAAAAGATTTCTATGGGGAAGTATTTTATTTTGCACTATATTTAGTGCAATTTATAAGATGTTCATGATGAGATATTTAGGGGAATTTATCTGTATATGTCTCATATTTTAAATGGAATAAACCTTATCTATCTTATAAATGCTTGAGCCTGCTAGTACCCATTCAGTAAAATGGGTGAATGGTTCAACGACGCTTTTTGAGTAATCTGAATCCGAAGACGCCGCTGAAGATATGGCTCACAGTAGCCGCGAGTTCGGCGATGGTGGCGGCGATCGGAGTGCCGCTCTTGACCCGGACGGTGCAGGCAGATGCGCTTTTGCCGTGGACAGGCAAGGCTGGCGCTCCCGTCGTGACCGCGCCTGCGGCTTTGCTGGCGCCGCAAAGCACGGCCGATCTGCTGCATGGGATGGCCTCCTGGTATGGGGGAATCTTTAACGGGCGCAGGACGGCGAGCGGAGAGCGCTACAACATGTATGCGATGACGGCGTGCCACCCGACCCTGCCCTTCGGGACGGTGGTGCGGGTGAAGAATCTGGCCAACAACCGGACGGTGGATGTGCGGATAACCGACCGGGGGTACCTTTACGAGGGGCGCATCATCGACCTTTCGTACGCAGCGGCCCAACGGCTGGCGATTCTGAAGCCCGGTCTGGCGCCGGTGGAGTTGACGGTCCTGACGCGGGGGAAGGCGAGAGAGCCGCAGAAGTAGCATCCAGTGGATCGAGACGGCAGCGGCCAGCCCCTGAGGGCTGGCCGCTGCGTTTGGGGAGCGCACGACTTTTGCCCTCCGGCCCGGGGTCAGTCGCCGTCCGGGCGGGTATAGGGCTTCTGGAGATACATACGCGCCTCATCGACGCCGCCCTGGGTGTTGTCGTTGGTCTGGATGGCGAGCCGGTACTCGTTGATGGCGCGCTCTCGCTGGCCGGTGAGGTCGAAGATTTTGCCGATCTGGATGTGGCTCCAGATCTCGGTCCACGGCGGGTCATCGTCGCCGCGGAGCGCGTCGCGGAAGGCGTTGACGCTGGCCTGGTAATTGCGCTGCGTAAAGAGCACCTCTCCGATGCGGTAATTGGCGAGGGAACTGATGGGGTTGACCTTGAGCGCCTTCTGATACTCGGTGAGCGCGTCCACAAAGTCTCCCTGGGCCACGAGCTGCTGCCCTTTGAGGATGGCCATCCGCACCTCCAGGTCGGGCGTTGTCTTCAGAACCCAGTCGTCCGGATCGATGGACACGCGGCGAGGGCGCCCGAAGGTATCCACGACATATTGCGAGCTGGTCCCCACCACGTCGATTTTCTGCGTAGTGGTTTTACCGTCGGTGTCGATGCGCAGCTCCACGGGCATGTTGAAAAGGTCGAGGTCCTGGTCGATTTCACCGATGGTGCGGAAGCCCTTGTTGTTACCCAGCCGGTAGACGGTGTACTTGTTGGTGAAGGCGGGCGCGCCGGTTCCATCCACCCATTGGGAAAAGAAGGCGGTTAACTGCTGCTGGCTGTGGGCTTCCGCCACCTTAATGAAGTCCCGCGTCCGGATGGGCGCGTCGGTGTACTGGGAAAGCGCGCCCTTGAGGGTGTCAAGAAACGCCTTGTCGCCGATCTCTCCCCGGAGCATGTGGAAGACCATGGCGCCTTTCTCGAGGGTCATGGACTGGAACTGAGGCGAAAAGGGGGCAAGCCGCGCCGCGCTCGAAAGCGGAATGGTGTCGTAAGCCAGCGCCCCGGCCGAGACGTCAATGAGCGCACTCTTCAGCACCTCTTTGCCGCCCTCATTCTCTAGAAACATGAGCTCGGCATAGCGCGCCATGCCGTTGGTGATCCAAGCGTCGTCGAGGGTGCGGGGGCTGGTTTCCGAGCCCCACCACTGGCGGGCGATGGTATTGGCCAGGAGGCGGACGCCGCTATTGCCGCCCACGCGGGAGCCCATGATGGCGGCCAGCTCAGGCGCCCAGGCCGCGGGCAAAGTGTCGTCGGGCAGCTCGACCACGTTCAGGCGCGGGCTTTCCGGCTGTCCAAAGCTGCTGGTGAAGAAATCGAACTCATGGGCAGCGGTTTGCGCAAGCTGGTTAGCGAAGGCCTCGTGGGGCGCGGTGAGGAAGACGTTCACGTTTCCGGGGCCGGCCGTGACCGGTCCCACGAACCGGCCAGCGATCACCGTGCCTGGAAACCCCGGGCGCGTCCAGTTGAAGCTGAACTCGTCGCCGGGCTTTCCGTTGGAGAGCGTGACCGGCAGGGGCTTGCCGGCGGCGCCGCTGGCCAGCACGCGCATCCCCTGGGGCACGCGAATGCGCATCTGGGCGGTGAAGCGGTCGGTCATGTAGCCGGTCATGGGAAACCAGCGCGCCGGATAGAGGAGATAGGTGATTGGATCCTGGATGGCGGCCAGCCTGAGCCCCTGCACCGGCCCGTCTTCGCTGCCGGTGAGGGTTCCCTCGTAGGCGAAGGTCCAGCGGGAGGTTTGGCCCTTGAGGAAAGGCGCGGCGGGCACCACGCGGATGGAACCGTCGGCCAGGCGGTCGCCGGTGAGGAGCCGGCCCTCCTGGTCGGTGATTTTTTCCACTTTCAACGCGGGATGGAAGCCGAAGATGACCTGGTTGGCGTTTTCAGGGGCCGTGAAGCTGACCAAGGCAGTGGCCTGCAAGTGATGGGCCGTGGTGTCGATTTCGGCATCAATGTCATAGCCGGAGATGTACAGCCGCGGGTGCTCGGCAAGCTGCGCGGCCAGCGGCGCGGCGGCCAGAAGAGCGCACACCAGTGCGGACAAGACATTCGGTTTTGCATGCATGGCAGTCATCGTTGATGTTTTCGAGCGCAGAGCACGACCACCGGTCTAGACCTATTTTGGCGCATTTTCGGGGGGCGCGCCTGGTTTTGGATGCGCGCCGCCGCGGTTTACCGCGGAATGGGCTCCGGTATCCGCGCCGGGAAGGCGGCGGCAGCCAGCTCGAGCGCCACGGCGGCGACGCGGTCGATGGCGCCGGCGGCCTTGGGAGCGTTTGGGGGGCGGGTTTGGAGCGTGTCGCGCATTTGCTTCAGATCCTGCATCATGGACTGGCGGGCCTCGCCCTCGGGTAGAAGACGCTCCCACTCGCGCAGGATATTGGATGCGGTAAACTCCTGCTGGATAAGCTCCGGAACTACGCGTCTACCCGCAATCAAATTGGCCATGGCCACATGCGGCACCTTGACGATACGCTTGGCGATGGCGTAGGTGAGCGGCGAGACGCGGTAGACCACAACAAAAGGATTCCCGATGAGCGCGGCCTCCACCGTCGCCGTTCCGCTGGCCACCACCGAGACACGCGCGTGGAAGAGCGCCGCCCGCGCATCTTGCACCAGCCGCACCTCAAGGTGCGGGCCCTCCGCAGCGACCAGGCTCTGGACCCGGGCGCGCTGCATCGCGGTGAGCGTAGGCGCCAGCGGAAAGACATACTGCGGCTCTGGCCGGCCAAGGTCCGCGCAACTCTGGCAGTAAAGACCCGCCGCCTTGAGCATCTCCGGCAGCATGTCGCCAATCTCTCGTGCGCGGCTTCCGGGCAGCAGCCCGATCCAGGTCCGCAGAGGATCGAGGCCATTCTCCCGGGCAAACTCCGCGCGGCTTGCCGATGGAACTCCCAGTTCAGCCAACGGATGCCCCACGAACTCGGCATCCACACCCCGCTGGCGATAGAAGGCCTCCTCGAACGGAAAGATCACCAGCATTTTGCCGACGTACTTTCGGACCAGCTCGATGCGGTGCTGCTTCCAGGCCCAGAGCTGGGGGCTGACAAAGTAGACCACCGGCACGCCCAGGCGGTGCAGTTCTTTGGCCAGGCGGAAGTGAATCTCGGGAAAGTCGATGAGCACCGCGACATCCGGCCGGCCCGCGCGGATGGCCTGCTTGAGCTTGCGGAATTCGCGGTAGATGCGGGGCAGGTGACGCACCACCTCGGTGAGGCCCATCACGGCCATCTCTTCCGAAGGCACCACCACGTCAAGGCCGGCCGCGGCCATGCGCGCCCCGCCCATGCCGAACAGCGCCGCCGGTCCACCGGCGGCCGCCAGCCGCCGGTGGATGGCCTGCGCCAGCAGGGCGCCGTAGTGCTCGCCGCTGGCTTCGCCCGCCGAGATGAAAATCCGCAATGCCATGGCCCGCCTGCCGCGCCGATTGCGCGCGCTTCCTCATCATAGCGGCTTTGCGCACGGGATTCCGAGGCCGCGGCGGGCCGGCGTTCCGCGTTGTTGCGTCAAGGGGTTATACTTCTTTTCTTGTTCGACACTGCCGCCCGGATAGAGTAGAGAAATCTTGCGCAAAAGCGCGCGTGCGGGAGTCGAGTTCTCAGAATGGAGTCCGTCATGAAAACGTTTATTTTCCCGTTGGTGGTGGCCATGGCAATGACAGGATGCAAGAAACAGGCGGCACCGGCGAAGGCCGCACCGGTCACCGGACCGTTTACCGGCCAAGAGTTGGCCCAGTTCGCAGCGCTGGAACCTATCGACGCGCATGCGCACGCCTTCCAGAGCGATCCGGTGTTTTACGACATGCTCAACCGGCTGAATCTGCACATGGTGAGCATTCTCGTTTACAACGACGAAGGCCCGGGCTACCCACACATCCAGGACGAGATCGACAACGGATGGAAGTTTGTGGCGGGCAGCGACGGGCGCGCGGTCTTCTGCACCTCCTTTGATCCTTACAAGTGGAACCAGCCGGGCTTTGCCGCCAGGGCCAACCGCCAGTTGAACAAGGATTTTGACCGCGGCGCGGTGGCCGTGAAGATATGGAAGAACGTCGGCATGGAGATCAAGGACGCCAAGGGAAACTATCTGCTGCCCGACAATCCCGTCTTTGCGCCCATTTACAAAGACATCGCGGCGCACAACAAGACGCTGATTGCGCACCTGGCGGAGCCGGATTCTTCGTGGAAAGCGCTTGATCCGGCATCGCCCGACTACACGTATTATCGCGACCATCCGATGTGGCACATGTATGGGAAACCGGCGGCGGCTTCAAAGCAGCAGATTCTGGCCGCGCGGGACCATCTGGTGGAGATGAATCCCGGGCTGCGCGTGATCGGCGCGCATCTGGGCAGCATGGAGTCGGACTTCAAGGGGCTGGGCGAGCGGCTAGACCGCTACCCGAACTTTGCCGTGGATATGGCGGCGCGGATGCCGTACGTGATGATGCTGCCCCGGGCCGAGGCCATCGCCTTCATCACCAGGTACCAGGACAAGCTTCTCTACGCCACCGACAATGAGTTTGGCGCGGGCGACAAGGGCGACGCGGCGGCCATCTCCTGGGAAGATATCTATGCACGGGACTGGCGCTTCCTGGCCACCAACGACACGGTGGAGTACAACGGCAGGACTTACGCAGGCCTGGCTTTGCCTGAGCCCATCCTGAAAAAGATCTTCCACGACAACGCGGTGAAGTGGATTCCCGGCGTACTGGGCAAGGAGAAGTGAGGGGGAGCAGCAAGCGCATCGAGGACCGCCAACAGATTGGGCCCAGATGCAAGAGCGGCGCGCCGGCGCGGATGGCTGGCGCGCCGCTTTTGCCGCGCCTCCTCAGATGCGGATAAAGAGCCGCCTTTTGAACATCCAGTAGAGCATGAGCCAGTAGCTGAAGAGCGTGAGGGCGCCCAGCACCGTGGGCTCCACGGCGGCGCCGAAGATGTTAAGCACGCGCATGCCGAGGTGGATGCGGAAGCTGCTTTCCACAAAGTCTTCGCAGAGGTGGGCGATCAAGTAGGCGGCGATGGAGTTCATGCCGACGACGACGAGGGGGAAGGCGATCTTGCGGTGTTTTTTGATGTCCACGACCCACGAGAATGCGGCCAGGAAAAGGAAGCAAACGCCGCCGGAGAAGAGAGTCCAGGCGGGTGTCCAGATGCGCTTGACAATGGGGCAGATGTGGGCAACGTGGAGGAAGAGGCCACCGGCGATGAGGACCAGGGCGGCGATGAGGAACTTGCGCATGGGGACTTTGGGCTCCGACTGAAGGAACCATCGACCGGCGGCGAGGCCGAGCAGCATGGTGCCCAGGGTGGGAATGAAGCTGAGGGTCAGGTAACCGCCGTCGTTAAAGAGGAAGCGGCTGGGCCGGGGCAGGATGTTGAGGAACCAGAGGTCGAAGGCCTGGCCGAAGTTGCTGTTTTTGTTCCAGTGGGAGAGGAAGCCGGTGTAGAGGTGGTGCCAGTTGGCCGGCACGCCGACGGCGGCGTAGTCGAAGGCCGGCCCGGGCGCCGGATAGATGGCCCAGGCCAGCCAGTAGAAGAAGAGGATGGCGCCAAAGGCGGTCCACTGCCAGCGCGGGCGCGTGAAGGCCAGCAGAAACGCGAAGGTATAGCCGAGTCCGATCTGGGTCAGCGTGTCCTCGAATGTGAAGTTGGTCATGGGGCTCGACATGGAGCGGAGGAAGATGCCGAGAAAGACGAGCACCAGGCTGCGCCAGATGGTGTGCAGGAGCGCGCGCTTGAAGCTGGCGCCTTTCTTCTGCCGGCTGCGTATGGAGTAGGGCAGCGCCACGCCGACCAGAAAGGTGAAGCCGGGCTGGATGGTGTCGTGCAGGCTCATCCCCGCCCACTCGACGTGGGATTGGTTAAAGGCCAGGAACTGCCAGATGGCGTTTTGGGGAAAGGAGCGCGCCACCTCCGCGAAGCGCATCACCTCGCCCATCATCAGCAGCATGACCAGCCCGCGGTAGGCGTCCACCGCCACGTTGCGCTGCTGCTGCTCTTCCACTTTCGTGACTATATCCGTCATTTTTTGTCCTCGCCCGGCGCAGAAAACCCACCGCGCAGAACATTCTATTTGCCGGAAGCGCCGCGGGACAGCGGAAATGCAGGGCAAGGGCAAAAGCCCTGCGCGGGCAGGACTTTGCGGTGCGGGGACGCGCGGGAACCGGCTCTATTTGCGCGGCGCGGGCCTGGCGGGGCGGCGCGCGGGCTTTACGGATTTGGCGGGCGGGCGGGGGAAGACGACGGCCTGCTGCTCGATGAGCCGCATCAACTCGGCGGCTGTGGCGCGGGAGGGCGTTTTGCGGCCGGTCGAGCGCCAGCGGTCGGCGGCGATGCCGGCGATCATCATGGCCGTTTGGGCAGCAAGGACGATGCGCAGATCGTCTGGCTTGGCATGAAGGCGGTGGGCGAGGAGCTTGCAGAGCTGACGCTGCTGCTCGGCGATGTAGTCCCAGAGGCGGGCGCGGGCGACGGGAGCCTTATCGATGATGGAACGTACCAGCAGGGTTTCGGTTTCCCGGGCATCTTCGGCTTCGAGGGTGGTGAAGATGGCCTGCGCGAGCGCCTCGTCCACAGGGCGCTTCATCGAGCAGGCGGCAAAGACGCGCGCAAACTCCTCGGCATAGGATTTGAACCGCGAGAGCACGATCAGATCCTTGCTGGGGAAGCAGCGGTAGAGGGTGGAAGGGCTCAGCTCGGCGGCGCGGGCGATGGATTCCATGGTGGTTTGCTCGTAGCCATGGCGGGCGAAGAGGGCCAGCGCCTCGCGGACGATGCGTTCCCGGTTGCGTTGAGCCTTCTTTTCGCGCAAACCCATGCAGGCATTGTGCCTAAAACTGAAATCAAATGTCAATTGACAGTAACTATCATAATCACGGATACTTCTCGTTATCCTGACCGGGCAGCCAGGACGCGCCACGCGCGCGCCGGGCGCGGACCGCAGGACAGGTGGAGACCAACCGTGAAGATGCAAACATATTTCTTTGCATGCCTGCTGGGACTGGCGGGCTTACTCGCTCCCGGCGTGGCGTGCGCCCAGGCCAGCCACAACAACGAATTTGTAAAGCGCGACGGCACGCGCCTTACGCTGGGCGGGGAGACCTTCCGCTTTGGAGGGTCGAATATCGAGTGGCTGGGCGTGGAGGGATACGGGCCGTTCGATCCGATGGGACCGCACTATCCGAGCCGCTATGAGATCAACGACGCGCTGGACACGGCGAAGATGATGGGGGCGCGAGTGATCCGCTCGCAAACGCTGGGCGACAGCATCGGCTGCCCGGAGTGCATCGAGCCCAAGCTGGGCGAGTTCAACCCCGAGGCTTTCCGGCACATCGACTATGTATTAAAGGCGGCGCACGACCGGGGACTGCGGCTGATCTTCACGCTGGCGGGCGACTGCGCCAACTGCGAACTGAGCGGACCGGGCGAGTACTTCAAGGACATGGGGCCGAACGGCGCGAAGGATTTCTTTACCGATCCCAAGGTGATAGGGCGCTTCGAGCAGCACATCGCCGCTTTGTTGAACCACAAGAACTCGCTCACCGGCGTTGCCTACAAAGACGATCCGGCGATTCTGGCCTGGGAAAACTGCAACATGTGCGGCATCTTTGTGCCTCTTGTCGATCCACATGCCGACATGTCGAAGTACGCGAGCTGGGTAGACGTGATCGGCAACTACATCAAGTCCATCGACAAGAAGCATCTGTATGAGGACAACAGCGGCTTGTTCCTTTTTGACAAAAGCGGCGCGGCGCTGAGCACACGCACTCCGGACATCATTACGTCGGAGTACTATCCGCACTGGGATGCAATGTTTGCTCTGTTTGGGGGAGGAGAGAAGACGACCGCGGAAACCTTCCGCAAGCATGCGGAGCTGATCACGGGCCACGGCAAGGTGTACGTGGTGAACGAATACGGCTGGGACGTGACGGACTGGGCGACGCAGGCGGATCTGAAGCAGGCGCTGGACACGATGAAGGACGATGGCAAGATCGCGGGCGATCTGTTCTGGGCGCTGCAGGCGCACAATACGGAGTTCGGGTGGCAGCCGCTGCCCGTGAACGTAGCCAACAAGGCCTACTCGGAGCGCGGCGAGAGCGGGCAGTGGTGGGCGCTCTACTACGGCGGGATTGACACGTTGATCAACAGCAAGGAGGATATGGCGGCGCGGGCCGAGCTGCTGCGCGCGCATGCCTTCCAGATAGCGGGCGAGGCCGTGCCTCCGCATGCCATTCCACCGGCGCCGGTGGTGACCACCAAGGCCATGGGCGTGCTGGGCTGGCGGGGTTCGGCGGGCGCGGTGAGCTACTCGATCGAGCGGCAGGATACGCCGGGCGCAGAGTGGAAGACGATCTGCGACAAGTGCGCGACCGACGCGGAGACGCCGTGGATCGATCCCCAGCCGGGTCCGGGCATCTTTACCACGCGCTACCGGGTGATCGCCTACAACGCGGACGGCAAGGCGAGCGCGCCTTCGGAGCCGCGGTAGGGACGGGCCTGCAGGCCCCTGCTCCCGCCGGCAAGAAGGGCGCGGCTGCGGCCGCGCCCTCTTCTTTTTGCGCGCGGGGTTCTTAGAGCTGGTTCATGTTGGCGAGGAACTCGGCGTTGTTGCGGGCCTTCTCGAGGCGGCTGATGAGCAGTTCCATGGCCTCGACGGGCGAAAGCGGATTGAGCACGCGACGGAGGATGAAGACGCGCTGCAAATCTTCCTTGGGAATGAGCAGCTCTTCCTTGCGGGTGCCGGAGCGCTGGATGTCGATGGCAGGGAAGACGCGCTTGTCGACCAGCTTGCGGTCAAGGATGATTTCCATGTTGCCAGTGCCCTTGAACTCTTCGAAGATGACTTCGTCCATGCGCGAGCCGGTATCGACGAGGGCGGTGGCGATGATGGTAAGCGAGCCGCCTTCTTCGATGTTGCGGGCGGCGCCGAAGAAGCGCTTGGGGCGCTGCAGGGCGTTGGAATCGACGCCGCCGGAAAGCACTTTGCCGGAAGGCGGCACGATGGTGTTGTACGCGCGGGCGAGGCGGGTGATGGAGTCGAGCAGGATGACGACGTCGCGCTTGTGCTCGACCAGGCGCTTGGCCTTCTCGATGACCATCTCGGCCACCTGGACGTGGCGGGCGGCGGGCTCGTCGAAGGTGGAGCTGATGACTTCGCCCTTGACGCTGCGCTGCATGTCGGTGACTTCTTCGGGGCGCTCGTCGATGAGCAGGACGATAAGCACCACCTCGGGGTGGTTGGAGGTGACGGAGTTGGCAATGGACTGCAGGAGCATGGTTTTGCCGGTGCGGGGCGGGGCGACGATGAGTCCGCGCTGTCCCTTGCCCACGGGCGTGAGCAGATCCATGACCCGGCCGCTGACCGCCTCGCGCACGGTTTCCATCTTGATGCGCTCCTCGGGATAAAGGGGCGTGAGGTTGTCGAAAAGGATCTTGTTGCGCGTTTCCTCGGGAGACTCGAAGTTGATGGCTTCGATTTTGACCAGGGCGAAGTATTTCTCGCCCTCGTGGGGGGGCCGGACGTTGCCGCTGATAGAGTCGCCGGTCTTGAGGTCGAATTTGCGAATCTGCGACGGCGAGACGTAGATGTCGTCGGGACCGGGGAGATAGTTATAGTCCGGAGAGCGCAAAAAGCCGTAGCCGTCGGGGAGGATCTCCAGCACGCCCTCGGCGAAGATGTGGCCCTCCTTCTCGCTCTGCGCCTGCAGAATCTTGAAGATGAGGTCTTGTTTGCGAAGGCCGCTGGTGCCCGGGATCTCCAGGGTGCGCGCAATGCGGCTCAGTTCGGTAATGTTCTTTTCCTTCAGTTCTGCGATGGTCATAGGCACCTGCGATTAGGCGGGATGTGAGTGAGGGGGGCGTGGGAGGGGGTGTGGCTCCATCGGGATCGGGATGGCCCAGGATGGAGCCGGCGTGAACCGGACTGGATATGGTCTCCTTACGTGAAGGGGAGTTACTGAAGAAGCGGGGGATGAGCGTCCGCTGTTGCAGGCGGACCGCCAGCAACAGCGGACAAAGAAAAAGCCCCCGGGAGCCGCCGTCAGGCGGCGCGGCGGGCTTCCTCGGGCTGGGTCTCGGCGGCCTCGGCTGGTGCCGGGGCTCCTGGATTGGTGTCGTGGAAACGGGCAAACACCTCATTCGCTGTATCTTGCAGCCGGGTATTCGGCTTATGCAGCTTGCGGGTTGCCTTGCTGGCCAGTTGACAGAGCTGGTAGCGATTGGACACCTGCGAAAGTGCCCGAAAGACCAAATCAGAGCGCATGACAATCTCTCCTTAAGGGTTGTCTTCCCGTACGGCGCGCTCTGCACGCCGCCGGTGCAATCTGGGGCCGCAACCGAAAAACAGGGCGCCCCGCTGTTCCGCTCCCACCATTTAGACGCAACAATCCACCTTCCAGTGCACAAAGTTCACGCGCATTTTGCGCGTCATCACGGAGGCCCGGAACCGCGCCGGGGAGACATTGATCCGTTCCTGGCTCATCTTTGCGCCTGTTCTCATCACTTTCGCAGTGAACCGAACGCAGCCCTGCATCAACCGATGAGCGCAAGCTCAAAAATATGATGTGGGAAGGGACAGATGTACACACAATCACGCCTGGCAATCTGGCCACAGAGACGGTAGTTTGAATGTATACCGGCGGAGGGCTCCGGTCAATAGTTTTTTCCTGCCGTTTTTTCCTGCCGGGGAGCGATTGACGGCAAGGAGATTGTGTACGAGCGCGAGCTGGAACCGGGCGAGTTTGTCTGCACATGGCTGAGCGGCTTCTCGCCGCGGCCTTCCAACTTCGATTTCACGGTGGAAAACCGCGCGACCGGGATGGGGGTGGAGGAGAGCGCCGACCGGCCGCGCGCGCAGCCCAGCCGCGCGGGGATTTGAGGCGGATCTTCCTCCGGCTCAAGTCGAATTCATTCCCACCGATAAAGGACTTGAAAGCTTGCCGAGCCGGGAGTGGATCACGGCCGGGCGGATGAGTGGGCGCCATGGACGAGTTGACAAGGGAATTCCTGATCGAGAGCCAGGAAGGGCTCGACCGCATGGAGCGCTGCCTGACGGAACTGGAGGAGCGCCCGCAGGATGCGGCTTTGATCGCCGAGATCTTCCGCTCGGTGCACACGATCAAGGGAACCACGGGTTTTCTGGGCTTCAAGCGGCTGGAGAAACTGGCCCATGCGGGAGAAAACCTGCTGGGGCAACTGCGCGAAGGCAAGCTGACGGCGGACGGGCCGATCACCACCGGCCTGCTGCACCTGCTGGACAGCCTGCGCTCGATCCTGAAGACCATTGAGGCAGAAGGGGGGGAGGGGGACGGCCAGGACGCGGAGCTGATCGGTCGTCTGGAAGAGCTGCAGGCGCCGGCGCATGCCCATACAGGACATGCCGGACACAAAGCGCCCGCGCCGCGGCGTCCGGTGGCGGTCGCTGCTGTACCAGCGTCTGCGGTGCCTGCCGCCGAGGCTGCTCGTCAAGCGGACGCGGAGAGGGAAAATGATGGCGCCAGACAGCGCGCCCACGCCTCGGCGACGGCTGAAAGCACGCTGCGCGTCGATGTCACCCTGCTCAACCGCATGATGAACCTGGTGGGCGAGCTGGTATTGACCCGCAACCAGGTGCTGCAGGCCACGGCAGCCGATCCCAACCTGACTCTGCTTTCGCGCCGCCTGGATATGGTCACCGCTGATCTGCGCGAATCGGTAATGAAGGCCCGGATGCAACCGGTCTCCAACATTTTCTCGAAGATGCCGCGCATTGTGCGCGACCTGTCGCAATCGCTGGGCAAGCGCGTGAAGCTCCAGGTGGAAGGCCAGGATACCGAACTCGACAAAAGCCTTCTGGAAGCCATCAAGGATCCGCTCACACATGCCGTGCGCAACTCCATGGATCACGGCATCGAGCTTCCCGGCGCACGTCAGGAGGCCGGCAAGGACCCCGAAGGGACACTGAAGCTGCGCGCCGTTCAGGAAGGAAGCCATGTCCTCATCGAAGTGACCGACGACGGCGCGGGAATCGCGGTCGACAAGGTGCGCCAGAAAGCGCTGGAGCGCGGCCTGATCGCCGCTGACCGCGCCGCGCATCTGGCGGAACGTGAGCTGCTGCAGTTGATCTTTGTCCCCGGTTTCTCCACCGCCGCGGCCGTCACCAACGTCAGCGGCCGCGGCGTGGGGATGGACGTGGTCCGGACCAATGTGGAACGTATTGGCGGCAAGGTGGAGGTGGACTCGCGCGTGGGCAAGGGCACCACGCTGCGGATGCGCATTCCGCTCACGCTGGCCATCATTCCGGCGCTGATTGTGCGCAGCGTCAACCAGAGCTTCGCCTTACCTCAGGGCGCGCTCTCCGAGCTGGTGCACGTGCCGCCCCAAAAGGCAGCCGCCGCCATCGAGTGGATCGAAGATACGCCGCTCTACCGCCTGCGCGGCAGATTGCTGCCCCTGGTCTTTCTCGACCGGCTGCTGATGCCTGCGAACGAACACAAGCGGGTAACGGAGCGGGACAACTTCATCGCCGTTCTCGATGCCGACGGACGCCGTTTCGGCCTGGTGGTGGATGGGCTGGCCGATCCGGAAGAGATCGTGGTCAAGCCGCTCTCGGCCGTGCTCAAGACGATCGGACTTTACTCCGGGGCCACGGTGCTGGGCAACGCCGACCTCGCGCTGATTCTCGACCCCAGCTCCATCGCGCTCAAAGCCGGCGTTGCCCTGTCTGCGGAAGAAGGGATTCAGGCGCAGGAGCTGGAGGAAGAATCCACGGCCACCGCTCTCCAATACCTGCTCGTGGAGACCGCCGGCCGCCAGGCAGCTGTGCCGCTGGAAAGCGTCTTGCGCATCGAAAAGCTTCCGGTTTCGCGCATCGAGTACATTGGCTACCGGCCGGTGCTCAACTTCGAAGGCCAACTGCTGCCCGTGGAGGATGCGGGCGGCGTGCTGGGCGCGGCGCAGGGCGATCCCCAGGCGGAGATCGTGGTGGTGGTATGCCGTGAAGGCAACCGCCACGTGGGCATCGCGGTGTCGCACGTGCTCGACGTGGCGGGCGGCGGCGATCTTTTCGAGGCGGGCACCAGCCAGCAGACCGCGGGCGTGACGCTTTTGAAGGAGCGCGTGACCGGGGTGGTGGATTTGCGCGGGGTGGCGCCGCTGCCGGCAACGGAACAAGCCGGCGACTGGAATCGGATTTCGGAGACGGTGGCATGAGCACAACAGGAACACAGGTGAACCGCAAGGAGAAGGCCGGCACGACCATGGTGGAGATGTGCTCGGTGCGCGTGGGGCAGGCCTATTTTGGCGTGCCCATCACTCACATCCTTGAAATCGTGGGCTCGGCACAGCCGAAACCGGTCCCGCTGGCCCCGGCTTTTGTTGGCGGCCTGGTGCACTACCGCGGCGATGTGCTGACCACGGTAAGCCTGCGGCAGTTGCTGGGACTGCCGGCAAAGGAAGGCCGGCAAGACATCCTGGTGCTGGAGACCGCGGGCGGATGCTTTGGTCTTCTGGTGGACGCGGTGGGCGAGGTGCTCACGGTCTCTTCCGCCGACTACGAGCCCAACCCATCGACGCTCGACGAACGCCGCAGAGCCTTGTTCGCGGGAACTTACAAGCTGAAGGAGGGCCTGCTGATCATGCTCGATCCGGACCGCATGGACCCCATGCGCCTGGCAGAGGGGCTGGCAGCCTAGATTTGGAACGGGCCTCACTGCAACGCCGTATGGAGGGTTACATGCGCGCTCTGATTGTGGACGACTCGCGCTTCGTCCGGAGCTATCTGCGCGGTCTTCTGGAAGGCAAGGGAATCGAATGCGACGAAGCCGCCGACGGCCAGGCCGGGCTGGATTGCCTGACCGCGGGCACTCCCTTCGATCTGGCCCTGGTGGACTGGAACATGCCGGTGATGAATGGCCTGGAGATGCTTACGGAGCTGCGGGCGGAGGGATTCGACCATCTGAAAGTGATGATGGTGACCACGGAAGCGGAGACCGACTCCATTGAGCGCGCTCTGCATGCGGGGGCCAACGAGTATCTGATGAAGCCGTTCGACGACGAGGCGCTGAGCGAAAAGCTGGCCATGCTTGGCCTGGTGGAGGCCTAAGCCATGGCGGCAGGGCGCCGTACCCGCATTCTGATTGTGGATGATTCCGCCGTGATGCGCAGCCTGCTGCGCTCGGTGATCGGCGCGGACGACAGCCTGGAAGTGGCGGGAACGGCGGCGGATGGCGCCACGGCGCTCGCGAATCTGGGACGACTGAATCCCGACATGGTGCTGCTGGATGTGGAGATGCCGGTGATGGATGGGCTGGCGACACTGCGCGAACTGCGTGCGCGGAGACACAAAATGCCGGTCATCATGTGCAGTTCGCTCACGCAGCGAGGCGCGCGGGTGACCATTGAAGCCCTGGCCAGCGGCGCCTCGGACTACGTGGCCAAGCCCGCCGGACAACCGGGACGGGAGACCGCCGCGCAAGCGCTCGCCCAGGAATTGATCCCGAAGATCAAGGCTTTGACCAGTCCCGCCCCGGCGCGGCAACCGATTGTGTTCCCGGCTCCGGCACGGGCCGCGGAACTGTCGGCGCCGGGCGCCCGGCCCGCCTTTGGCGGCCCCGCGCCTCTGGCTTTGCGGGCGCAGCCCATGTACGCTGAGCCGCGGGTTCTGGTTATTGGCGTTTCTACGGGCGGACCGGCGGCTCTGGACATCCTTCTACCGGCGCTGCCGGCCGGCTTTCCGCTGCCGGTTCTGATTGTGCAGCACATGCCGGAACTGTTTACCGGACCGTTTGCGGAGCGTCTGAACGGCCGCTGCCGGCTGCCGGTGCGTGAGGCCGCCGAGGGCGAGCCGGCGCAGCCGGGCATCATCTTCATCGCGCGCGGGAACTGGCATCTGGAAGTGCGGCCTTCCGCGCGCGGCGGCGCGGGGAAAGAGCGCGCCGCGCCGCCGGCCACGCTGCACCTTACGCAGGGGCCGCTGGAAAACCACTGCCGCCCGGCCGTGGACGTGCTGTTTCGCTCGGCGGCCAGCGCGTATGAGTCGGGCGTGCTGGCCGTAGTGCTTACCGGCATGGGCTCCGACGGCATGGCCGGAGCGCGCATGGTGCGCGGCCGCGGCGGCAGCGTGCTGGTGCAGGATCAGGCCAGCAGCGCCGTGTGGGGCATGCCCGGCGCCGTAGCCCATGCCGGGCTGGCGCACAAAGTTCTTCCTCTCGGGGCCATCGTGCCGGAGATTCTCCGCCTCGTCAGCCGCGCCAGCAGCGAAGCCCGCGAGCTTCGGGAATCGGTGATGTAGCCATGCAGACATCCTCCTTGGTCGATTACGGCTATCTTCGCCAGCTTGTGTTCGACCTCTCGCAGAACGTGCTCGATCCCTCGCGCGATTATCTCTTCGAGACCCGGCTTTCCAAGCTGCTGCGCAACCAGGGCATGACGCACCTGGGAGAGCTCGTGCAGCACCTCAAGGCGAACAAGAACCCATTGCTGGCGCGGCTCATCGCCGAAGCCATGACGATCAACGAAACCAGCTTTTTCCGCGATGGCCGGCCGTTCGAGCTTCTGCGCGCCGAACTGCTGCCGCGCCTCATCGAGGCGCGCCGGGTGGAGCGGCGCCTGCGCATCTGGAGCGCCGCCTGCTCCACCGGCCAGGAGGCCTACAGCCTCGCCATGCTCTTGACCGAGCAATTTCCCGCCCTCGGCTCATGGGACATTCGCATCGAAGGCACCGACATCAGCGCCGACGTGGTGCGGCGCGCGCAGAGCGGCGTCTACCACCGCATCGAGGTCAACCGCGGCCTTCCGGCGCGGCACATTGTGCGTTTTTTCGATCACCGGGGCGAGGATTGGATCGTGAAGCCGGAGATTCGCAAGCTGTGCCACTTCCGCCAGGCCAACCTGTGCCAGTCGCCCTTGCCTTTCGCGCGCGCGGACGACAAATTTGACGTAATCCTGCTGCGCAACGTGATGCTCTACTTTTCGCGCGAAACCCGCAAGACGCTCCTGGCCGGCATCCATCGCCTGCTGGCCCACGACGGCGTACTCCTTCTGGGCTCCAGCGAGCAGCCCGCCGATCCCAGCATCTGGACGCCGGTGCTGGCGGGCGGCACCTGCCACTTCCGCCCGCGCCGGCCCTCCTGAGCGGCGGCGAGACGCCTGCGTTCATCCTCGCGTGGGAATCTGCGCCTCCACGTTCTGGCAATGCCGGATGAACCCTTCCGCATCCTTCACGCCGCACTCCATTCCGCGAAAGCGATCCATAGCTTCATGCAAGGGCCAGAAGTCCGTGGCCGGGTGCTGGCTGGCGTGGGCGAAGCAGGCGTCCTTTTTCCGGCTTACCGAGGCCGCAATGTCCACGTAGTGCGTCGGATGAAAGATCTGCGTCTGGATGCCCTGATCGACCTCGAAGTAGTACAGATCAAATTTTCTTCCGCCCGAGAGCCAGGCGTCGTAGGTGAGCAAAGAGGCGGCACGGTGATCGCGGTGCGTGTCTACCGGCCAGTGCGTAAAAACGATGTCGGGAGTTTCGGCTTCGAGAATCTTCCGGAACTGGGTGTAGCGCGCGCGATTCAACTCCGTATCGCCGTCGATCTGCCCGGCGAAGAGCGGCCTGGCCTTGAGAATGGCGCAGGCCCTGGCGGCCTCGGCGCTGCGCATGGCAGCCGCTTGCTGCATGGAGACACCCGGAATGCCGGCCTCGCCGCGAGTGAGGTAGAGGGCGGTAACGTCGTGTCCCTGGTCGGCATAGAGCGCCATTGTTCCTCCGCAGCCGGATTCGGGATCGTCGGGGTGGGCGCCCACCACGACCACCTTCAGCTTGCGCGCCGCCGCCGGCACAGCCGATTCGCCGGCCAGCGGAACCGCGCCGCCGAGCGCCGCCGCCAACAGGGAGGAATGGCCCAGCAATTCTCTACGCGTCCACTTGTTCATGTCGTGGTCTCCGTGGTTGAAAATTCCGTGGTCAGCGCGGGCGCAACGGTTACGCTCGACGCTATTCGTTCAGCAGCCGCTCGACCTCATCGCGCAACCGTGCGGCAATGCCCGCTTCGGTCTCTTCGGGCGCGAACCGTATGGGCTCACCCACACGCACCTCGATGGCGTCCGAACGGAACCATCGCCGCCGGCTTACTTTCAATTCGCCCAGACCGCGGATGGCCACCGGCAGCACGGGCGCTCCGGACTGCTTTGCCAACACGCCAATGCCGCCGCGGAAGGGAGCCAGCTCGCCGGTGGCCGAGCGCGCGCCCTCGGGAAACACCAGCACATGAAAGCCGCGGTCCAGGGCCTTGCCCGCATGGGCAAAGCTGGCCAGGAAATCCCTTTGCCGCGCCAGAGGAAACACATTGAAAAGGGCTGTGACCAGCAGATACGCCAGGGGGCCGAAGGGATCGAAGCGGCCGTATCGGGGGCCGTGCCGCGGATTCCGGGCGCGGCGGAAGTCGGCCAGCATTTCGCCGGACATGGCCACCGCCATGCGGCGGCGCATGGGCCCAGGGAGCGCATACTCGATGAGCGCGCCATCGTAGGCGGTCACGTGGTTGGCGACAATCAGCATGGGCTCCGCAGCGGAGAGCCATTGCGGAGCTATAACGCGCGGCGCGGCCAGCAGCCACACCAGCGGACGCATGACCGCCTCAACAAACGCCGCGCGCAGCCAGCGGCAAGGCCGGCTCCAGGGCCAGAGCGGGAAGATGAACCGCGCGCCATGGCCGGGCGAAGAAGCGCCGGAACGATGGGCCGGAAAAACGCTCACATCGCGCGGCGGCGGGACGGGCGTGGAGGCGCTCCGCGCCGCGTCCACGGGGGCGGGAAAAGCGATGGCGCCGCCGCCCAAAGCGCGTAACTCGCCCAGGGTCTGGATATGGTCGAGCAGCCCGCCCCCGGTTGTGACGCCGAGCTTCTCCTCGAGAGCCGCGGCCAACTGCACACGTCCCAGGCTATCCAGATGCAGATCCTCGGTGAGGCGCAGCTCATCGCCCACGCCGGGCGGGCGTTCACCCGTAATCTGGGCCACGAGCGAGAGCAGCCAGTCCGATTCCTCGCTGTCTGAACCCGTCCATGGACGCGCCGAAGCGGCTTGCACGCGGGCCAGCCAGACAGCCACCACCTGGCGCCGGACCTTGCCGGTGGAGGTGCGCGGCAAGTCGGGCTCCGGCCACAACACCCAGCGGCGGATGCGCTGAAACTCCGCCAGCCGCGTATTGGCGTTTTCAATGGCGGCGGCGGCGCGGTCTTCGGTCCCGCGCACGGCCAGCACCGCGCAGGCCTCCATACCCGCAGGCGTCTGCATGGGCACCACCACGCAAGCGCCCACGCCCGGTTCCTGCTCGACGGCAGCTTCCAGGTCTTCCGGGTGCAGATTCACGCCGGCGGCGGTCACGATGACCTCGCTCTTGCGGCCAAGGAACTTCAGTTCGCCGCCCGCCTCGACTTCGGCCATGTCGCCGGTTGCCAGCCAGTCGTCCTGGCGGGGCCGCAGTTCGCCGGCGCTCCAGGTGGCTCCGGAGATCATCGGTCCGCGGACCAGCAGCTCGCCATCCGGCCCCAGCTTGATCTCGCGCCCGGCCAGCGGCTTGCCGATGGTGCCCCGCGCTACGTGGAAGGGATGGTTGAGCGTGATGAGCGCGGTGGTTTCTGTCATGCCGTAACCCTGGATCACCACCAGTCCCAGAGCGTTCCAGAAGCGCTCCACCGGCGCCGGCAGCGCGCCGCCGCCCGAAACCAGCGCCCAGAACTTGATGCCGAAGGCGCGGTGAATGGCGCGGAAGCGCCACCAGCGCTTCCAGGCCCGGATGCCCTCCGAGGCGGCAATCTGCTGCGCCAGCCCGGGCCGCTCCGCCTCCAGGTGGCTCTTGAGCAACGTCAAGACCCGCGGCACGGCGGCCAGCACCGAGATGCGCTCCCGGCGGATGGTTTCCACCAGGCGGTGGGTAATGAGGCGGCTCTCAAAGTGCACCTGCGCCTTCAGAATGGGCGGAATCCACAACCCCATGGTCTGCCCAAAGACGTGGCTGAGCGGCAGCGTGTGCAGGATGCGCAGGGGATGGATCAGCCGTTCGTAGCGCATGTAAGGCTGGGCGCCCTCTTCGATGGGCCCCAGGCTGGCGAGCACGTTGCCGTGGGTGAGCACCACGCCCTTGGGGTCGCCGGTGGTGCCGGAGGTGAAGAGGATTTCCAGCGGCGTCTGGAGTCCCAGGTTCTGCACCGGCCCGGCTTCTTCTTCCGGAAGCGCCGCGGGCCACCCGGCAAACTCCATCCGCGGGCAGTCGCAGGCCAGCCGGTGAAGAAGCAGTGCGTCGCCTACGGCCAGTTTTGGCCGCACGTCGGCGCAGACGCGGGCCGCAAAATCCGCGCTGCCATACGCGTCCAGCGGCACCGCCAGCACGCCGCGCAGCATGCAACCGTAAAACGCCGCCATCCACTCCGCGCTGTTTTCCGCCCACAGCACCACGCGGTCGCCGGGGCCGATGCCGCGCCGCGCCAGCAGCGCCGCAAAGCGCCCCGCCAGCCGCGCCATCGTCCCGCACGTGGTTGTCGTGCGCCGATTGCCATGGTGCCGGACCACAGCAATCTCGCGGTCAAAGCGGCGAAAGTCGTCAAGCAGTGTAGCCAAATGATTTCGCATGCTCTTCACTGAGGCACGTCTATGGTAGCAGCGCCGAACGGCGTGCTACGATGACTCTCTTCACCATTCGCCGGTGTGTTGCGGGGTGTACCCATGAAAGCCCTGATCCTCTTGCT
Organism: Acidobacteriota bacterium; assembly: GCA_021846985.1. Classification (GTDB taxonomy): domain Bacteria; phylum Acidobacteriota; class Terriglobia; order Terriglobales; family Acidobacteriaceae; genus Telmatobacter. The sequence continues at coordinate 96,214 of JAJZVX010000004.1, forward strand.
TGCCGCTTGCTCCGCTGCAATCACGCTCCATGCCCAGCCGCCCCTGACGCAACCCGAGGCCCTGCGGCAGCTCTACCGCGACTACAACCCCGAAAAGAGTACTGCCCAGTGGGAGTGCATCCCGGACCAGAAAACGAAAAGTCCGCGCGAAGGATGGCCTTGCCAGCCCGAGTCCGCAATCGTCTCGATTTCCGTGGCGATGATGGCGGAGGTTCAGGAAAATGGAACGGACAAGGTCTACCTGGTCGCCGGCGCCAAGCCGGCCGATTCGCAGTTTGGGTATGAGTGCCACGCCTGCGCGCTTGCGCGCTGCCCACCGTGGCAGCGAAGACCGCGCCTGCAACAGCTCGCTACGACGGAGAGAGAAAGAGACCATGCCTGAAGGCGATACTCTCTACCGCACTGCCCGCGCGCTTGACCGCGCGCTCGCCGGCAGGCCCATCAGCGGCTTCCGTTCCACTTACCCGCTGCTCACCCGCTTCAACGACGACACGCCCCTCATCGGCCAGATGGTCGACCGGGTCGAGTCGCGCGGCAAGTGGCTCCTCATCCGCTTCTCTGGCGGCGCCACGCTCATCACTCACTTGCTCATGAATGGTAGTTGGCACATCTATCGCCGCGGCGAGCGATGGCAGCAGCCGCCCGGCAACATGCGCATCGTGATCGAAAACAGCGAATATCTCGCCGTAGGCTTCAAGATTCCTGTTGCCGAGATGCACACGGCGCAGTCGCTGGCCCGCGACCGCCGCATTCCCCTGCCCGCCGCCGACGTGCTCAGCGCCGATTTTGATGCCAGCGCCGCCATCGAGCGCCTTCTCGCCTGCGCCGGCGAAGAGATTGCCGACGTTCTGCTTCACCAGGAAGTGCTGGCCGGTGTAGGCAACGTCTTCAAGTCTGAAATCTGCTTCGTCACCGGCGTCAACCCTTTCCGCCGCGTTGCAAGGCTGGCCCCGCAAGAGCCAGCCATGTTGATCGCCGCGGCCCGCAAGCTCATCCACGCCAACATCCTCGAAGACTCAGGCGACACCATCGTTACCTATGGCGGCCGCCGCCGCCGCACCACGCGCGAATCCGATCCGGGCGCGAGCCTGTGGGTGTATGGCCGCGCGGGTCAGCCCTGCCGCCGCTGCGGACAGCCCGTCCGCATGTGCAAGCAGGGGCCGGAGGCGCGCGTCACCTTCTGGTGTCCTTGCTGCCAGCCCTGACTATCTGCCGCGTCACTTCCCGCTCTTCCCGCCGCCGAAGATTCTCTGCAACAGATTGCGATGGTCTGCGGGGTGGTCACAAGTATCCGTGGGCGCGGTGCCGTCGAGGAATGCAGCCGAATAATCGTCGGGACACGAGGGATCAGCAAGAAGGTTCGTGCCTTTGTCGAGAGTGACCACCTGCACGCCATCGGGCGGGGTAAATTCGTTGGTGTCGGAGTACTGCGGCAACTGCACGGCCTGCTTCATGAACGCCGCCCAGATGGGCGCCGCGGCATGCGCGCCTTCGATCTTGACATCCGTGTAGTCGTCGTTGCCCACCCAGACCACGCACAGCAGATTGCTGGTGAAGCCAGCAAACCAAGCGTCGTGGCTGGTGCCGGTTTTGCCGGCGGCGGGAGCAAGGAAGCCCATGTTGCGCACGCCCGCGCCGGTGCCGCAATAATCGCGCCCTCCCACCATGCAGGGATCGCTCCCGTTGCCTTGCAGCACAGCCTCCATCATGTAGGTGGTGAGGAAGGCCACGCGCGGGTCCAGAATCTGGCCCGAAGCCGGCGTGTAATCGGAGATGATGTCGCCGGTGGGGGTGCGCACGCTGGCCAGCATCCAGGGATCGATGTGCAGGCCGCCATTGGCAAAGATTGTATAGGCCCCCGCCATATCCAGCGGGGTGGCATCGTAGGCGCCAATGGCCATGGCCGGGGTGCCCTGCGCGCTCTTCACGCCGGCGCTGCGGGCCAGCGACGCCACGCGATCGAATCCCACCATGCTGGCCAGCGCGATGGTGGCGTTATTGTCGGAGCGCATGAGGGCGCGGCGCGCCGTCAACTCGCCGTAGTACTCGTCCTGGTAGTTGCGCGGGGTGTAGACATAGGGCGTCCCCTCGCCATACGTAGTCTGTGTGTCGTTCAGCATGGTCACGGGCGAGAAGAGTTTCGTCTGCCCCGGCAGCAGCGTGCCTTCCGCCGCCGTTTGGAAGGCTGCAGCATAGACGAATGGCTTGAAGATGGAGCCTGTGGGGCGCTTGGCTACGGCGTGATTCAACTGCGAAAGGCCGTAGCTGCGCCCGCCCACCAGCGCCAGCACTTGTCCCGTGTGGGGATTAAGCGCCACCAGCGCCACCTGCGGATAGAGGTACGGGATGCCGCGCTTTCTGTCCCGCGCGTGCAGCTTGTCCACCTGCTCGTCGATGGCGTGCATGGTGGAGTCCACGGCCGACGTGGCCAGGCGCTGCAGATCGGGATCGAGTGACGTGTAAATACGCAGTCCCTCGCGGTTAAAGTCGCGGTCGCCCAGCTTCTGCACCAACTGGTCGCGCACCAGATCAACAAAGTAAGGCGCCTCGCTGGCATCCACGCTGGCCGGGGCCAGGTGCAGCGGCTCGGCCTTGGCGCGCTCGGCTTCTTCCTTGGTGATGGCCCCGGTCTCAACCATCGAATCGAGCACCAGGTTGCGGCGCTCGAGGGCGCGCTCAGGGTGGCGGAAGGGGCTGAGGCGGGTGGGGCTTTGGACGATGCCGGCGAGGAGGGCGCACTCGGTCAGATTCAATTGGCGCACATCCTTGCCGAAATAGACCTGCGCGGCTTCTCCAAACCCGTTGATCGCAAAGCTGCCGCGCTGCCCCAGGTTGATCTCGTTGGCGTACATCTGGAAGATTTTCTGCTTGGAGAAGCGATGCTCGAGCTGGAAGGTGATGAGCACCTCGATGAGCTTGCGCTTGAGGCGGCGCTCGGGACTGAGGAAGAAGTTCTTCGCCAGCTGCATGGTGAGGGTAGAGCCGCCTTCGGTCCAGCGGTGGCCAGGCGTCAGGTCGTTGCGCAGCGCACCCAACAGCCGGATGTAATCCACGCCGCCGTGGTCGAAAAAGCGGCGATCTTCAATGGCCATGACCGCCTGCACCAGGTGTGGCGGGATTTCATCGTAGGTGATCAGACGCCGCTTGGTACGGCTGGCATCACTCAGGCCGGTGATAAGCAGCGGTTCCAGTTCATAGCTGGAGAGCGGCTGGCCATGGCTGTCGGCAATGGACTGCACCACTCCGCTGCCGATGGTAATGGTGGCGCTGTCGGGGGCGTGATACGACTGCGGTCCGGGATGCACGGTGATGCTTTGCACGCCTTCGGAGAAGGTTCCGAGTTGCGAGGGCTGCGGCGCGCCGTCCGGCGTGTACCCGGCCGCCTGCAGTTCATTGGCGATGAGTTGAATGCTGAGCTTCTGGCCCGGCCGCACCTCGCGCGGCGCGGCGTAGATCTTGGCAGTATCGGCAAAAAGCGGCTGCTTGAGGCGGTCGTCCACGATGCGCTGATATTTGAAGTAATACCAGGCGGTGATGACAGCGATGACCAGCACCACTGCCGCCGCCGTCAGCATTGCGCAGCGCAACAGCAGCGTCAACCAGGGATGCCTTCCCCGGGGCACTGCCAGCCTTATCCTTACCGCCATTGGGACTCCTTCCGCCGCGCCCTTGATGCGGCGCGGCGCTTCAGGCCGCGAGCAACCGCCAGCGTGCCGCTCTGTTTACGCCTCAACCTCGGTCAGCAGCGTGCCTTCTTCATAGCGCTGCTTTACCAGCGCGACCACGTCGCCCAAAGCCACATCCACGCTGCTCGACGCGGCGCGCGTCACCAGTTCCACCTGGCCCGAGGCCGCCTTCTTGCCCACGTTGATGCGGTAGGGAATGCCCACCAGGTCGGCGTCTTTGAATTTGACGCCGGCGCGCTCGTCGCGGTCGTCGAGCAGCACATCCAGGCCCGCGGCCTCCAGCTCCGCGGCCAGCTTTTCGCCGGTCGCGCGCAGCATGGGGTCAGACACGTTGGTCACCGTGACCACCACCGTAAAGGGCGCAATCGAGGCCGGCAGCCAGAAGCCGTTCTTGTCGTTCGACTGCTCGACGGCCGCGGTCAGAATGCGCTCGATGCCAATGCCGTAACTGCCCATGATGGGCGTGATTTCCTTGCCATTCTCATCGAGCACGCGCGCGCCCATGCTCTCGGAATATTTGTAGCCGAGCTTGAAGATGTGGCCGATCTCGACCGCCTTGCCCACGACAAGCCCGCCCGCGCAGCCGGGTTTGGGACAACCTTCGCCCTCATTGACGCTGCGAATGTCGGCGGCGAGCGTCCACGTAAAATCGCGGCCCGGCGTCACGTTGCGCAGGTGGTAGTCGAGCTGGTTGGCGCCGCAAACCATGTTCTTGCGGCCTTCGAGGGCATTGTCCACCACCACCGTCAGCCCTTCGCCGAGCACTTCCGTTCCCGGGGTCAGCCCCACGGGGCCGAGGTAGCCAGCCGGCCCATGGAGAAACTGCTCCAGTTCTTCGGCCTGCATGGTCCGCAGCTCCGCCGCGCCCATCGCGCCCAGCAGTTTGGTTTCGTTCACCTGGTGATCGCCGCGCAGGAAGGCCGCCACGCCGTGCCACGCGTCCTTGACCGCCGCTCCGTTTTTCGAAGCCGTCCCGCGCTTGAGGGCCATATAGGCGACGCACTTGATGTCGGAAGCCGGCGCCATGCTGAAGAACGCGGCCACGTCGGCGATAGCCGCACAGCCGGGCGTGTGGACCAGCTCGGGCTTGCCGTCGCCGGCCGGCTCCATCTCCGTCACCGGATCGAGCCGCGATGTCGCCTTTTCGAGATTCGCCGCGTAGCCGCACACCGGGCAGCTTGCAATCAGATCCTCGCCCGCATCGGTATACACCATGAACTCCTGCGACTGCGAGCCGCCCATGGCTCCCGAATCCGCCTCCACGGCCACAAACTTCAGTCCGCAGCGGGTGAAGATCTTGCGGTACACGGCGTCGTGCAGGTCGAAGCTCTTGTCCAGACCGGCCTTGTCGATGTCAAAGGAGTACGAGTCCTTCATGGTGAACTGCCGCACCCGCAGCAGGCCCGACTTCGGCCGCGGCTCGTCGCGGAATTTGGTCTGAATCTGGTACCAGATCTGCGGCAACTGCTTGTAGCTGCGCAGCTCGTTGCGCGCGATGGAGGTCATGATCTCTTCGTGGGTCATGCCCAGGCAAAGGTCCGCGCCCTTGCGGTCCTTCAGCCGGAACATGTTGTCGCCCATGCCGGTCCATCGGCCGCTCTCTTCCCAAGGCTCGCGCGGCAGAATGCCGGGCAGGTAAAACTCCTGCGCGATGCGGTCCATCTCCTCGCGCACAATGGCCATGATCTTGTTCAGCGACCGCTGCCCCAAGAACAGGTAGTTGTAAATCCCCGCTCCCAGTTGCCGGATGTAGCCGGCGCGGAGCAGAAACTTGTGACTGGCCACCTCGGCGTCCGCCGGGGCCTCGCGAAGAGTGGGAATGAAGAGCTTCGACCAACGATGCATAGAAAAACGCGCAAACTTTCCCGTCCGCGGGGCGGACGCAAGAACAAGTTGGATCAGACTTTATTCTAAATGTTCGGAGAGTCGGCACTGCCATGGCAGCTCATTCGAGGCCCACGCGCGCGATGATGGGATGGCGGCCAGGATCACTTGACTCCGTAATCTCGACGCGCACCCATTCCCTGCCTTTCTCAAATCATCTCCACGCCCCACAAATCGTGCAGATGCACCACGCCCTCAACCCTCTGCTCCGCATCCACCACGATCAGCGAGGTAATCTTGCATTCCTCGAGCATGGCCAGCGCCTTGGCGGCTAACTCGCCGGCCGCAATCGTCCGCGGATGCGGATTCATCGCCTCGCCGGCGGTTTTGCACAGCGCCGCGCCGCCCTCGCGTTCCAGCAGGCGGCGCAGGTCGCCGTCGCTGATGACGCCGCACAGCCGTCCGTCTTTCTCCTGCACTGTCGTGATGCCCAGCTTCTTCGACGACATCTCATAGATCACGTCGGTCATGGCCGTCGCCGGCGCCACCGCGGGAATATCCTCGCCCGCGTGCATCAGGTCGCGCACCTTGGCCAGGCGCTTGCCCAGCTTGCCGCCGGGATGCAGCTCGGCGAAGTCCTCGGCGCGGAATCCCTTGCGCAGGCTCACGGCAATGGCCAGCGCATCGCCGAGGGCGAGCATGGCCGTGGTGGAGGCGGTAGGCGCCAGGTTCAGCCCGCAGGCTTCGCGCTCCACGCCGCAATCCAGCGCCACATCGCTGGCTTGCGCCAGGGTCGAGTTCAGGTTGCAGCAAAAGCCGATCAGCGCATCGCCTTTGCGTTTGAGCGTGGCCAGCAGCCGCAGGATCTCTTCCGTCTCGCCGCTGGCGCTCAGCGCCAGCACCACGTCGCCGGGCATCAGCACGCCCAGGTCGCCATGCACCGCCTCGGCGGGATGCAGGAACAGCGCGGCCGAGCCCGTGGAGCTAAGCGTGGCCGCGATCTTCTGGGCAATGATGCCGCTTTTGCCCATGCCCGTGACCACCACGCGGCCGCGTCCCTCGCCGCAGCGCAGGATCATCTCCACGGCGCGCTCAAACGCGGGCGCCATGGAGCCTTCCAGCCGCGCCGCCAGCGCCTCGAGCGCGGCCGCTTCGGTTCGCACCAGCGCCGCCGGCTCTGTAGTTGCCGATTGCTTTTCGCGATGCATCGGTTTCTGATGGTATCAGTTTCCCCGGGGCGCCGGGGCGGATGGCCTTCCCAACCCCAACTGGAGCCGGGGGCGGAGTGCACGTACAATCGAAGCAGAGAGGTCGATTCCCTTGAAACGCAACACCCTCGTTCTCACCGCCGTCCTTGCCATCCTCGCCCTCTTTGCCTGGGCAGGCTGGGCCAACTGGGAATACCGCAAGCAGGCGGCCGAGCGGCGCCTGGCCTCCGGCGCGGAGGGTGTTTATGCGCCCGGTCCCGCGGGTACGATCGAGTATCTCTCGCCGCTGGTGGGCAAACCGGCGCCCGGCTTCTCTCTTGAGGATCTCGAGGGCAAAAAAGTATCGCTGGCCAGCTACCGCGGCAAGGCCGTGCTGCTCAACTTCTGGGCCACCTGGTGCACCCCGTGCAAGATCGAAACTCCGTGGCTCGTTGAACTGCGCAACCAATACGCGCCGCAGGGATTCGAAATCCTCGGCATCTCCGCCGACGACTTCGACATGGACAACCCGCAGAAGCTGAGCGAGGAAAAGCAGGGCGTGGCGCGCTTTGTCGCGCGGCAGCACATTCCCTACCCCGTGCTGATCGACGGCGACGCGCTCAGCCAGCCCTACGGCGGCCTCGATTCGCTGCCCACCTCCTTCTTCATCGACCGCAAAGGCACGGTGGTGGCCACGCAGCTCGGGCTCACCTCCAAAGACGAGATCGAAGCCAAGATCCGCAAGGCGCTGGCGGCAACCAACTAACGGCGAACCGTCTCTCAGTACTTCACAATCTTCGCGAACGAATCCGGCTTGAGGCTGGCGCCGCCCACCAGGGCGCCGTCGATCTCCTCCTGCCCCAGCAGCGCCGTCGCGTTTTCCGGCTTCACGCTGCCGCCGTAGAGAATCCGCATCTTCGCCGCCACGCCCGCGCCGAGCAGCCCGGCCACTTCGGCGCGGATGATCCGGTGCGCGTCCGCGGCCATCTCCGGCGTGGCCGTTTTGCCCGTGCCGATGGCCCAGACGGGCTCGTACGCAATGACGATGGGCGCGGCCATCTCAGCGGTGATGCCGGCGAAAGCGCCCGTCACCTGGGTTTTGAGCACCTGCCCGGTCTGTCCGGCCTCGCGCTCGGCGAGGACTTCGCCGACGCACACTACGGGAACCAGTCCATGCTTGAGTGCGGCGTGCAGCTTTTTGTTCACAATCTCGTCGGTCTCGGCAAAATACTGCCGGCGTTCCGAGTGGCCGATCAGCGTATGCGTACCGCCCACGGCCTTCAATTGCGCAATGGAGGTCTCGCCGGTGTAGGCGCCCTCTTCGGCAAAATGAATATTCTGCGCGCCCACGGCCACGTTCGATCCCCTGGCGGCTGCCATCACCGTGGGCAACAGCACGGGCGAGGGAAACAGCGCCATCTCGTCGCGCGTGTGGCCGGCGACCAGCGGCAAAAAGGCATCCACAAATGCCTTGGCTTCGGCGGGCGTCTTGTACATCTTCCAGTTGGCGGCAATCAGTGCTTTACGCGGCATGTTTCCGTAGCTCCTCACATTTATCTTAGTGGATGGCTTTCAGGGCCTGGAGTGACCGCGAGCACATGCTCCTGCTTTGATTGCTTGACTCTCTGGTACACCCGCACATACTTCACGGTCATGAACTGGGGCAGCCGGGCATCGTCCGGGGCCGGCTCGTCGGGCCCGCCGCAGGCGATATTCAGGATCAGGTACATGGGATGATCGAACGACCATCCTGTCGCCGGATCCCTGGTGTAGGTCATGATCTTTCGGCCGTCAAGAAAGAAGTCCATGTGGTCCGGATACCACTCCAGCGCATAGAGGTGAAACTTGCTGTAGAGGTTCTTGACGCGCACCGTCGTCGAAGGCGTGGGGCCTTTCGTTCCATGAATGTGCACGGCGACTTCGTCTGGCCGGCTGCCCCAGGCCTCCATCAGGTCAATTTCGCCCTGCGACGACTCGCCATGGTTGGGTCCGCGATCGGGCCCTTGCACCTCGCCCCCATCCGCCTTGCGCGGCAGCGGCGGCCCGGGAATATCCGGCGTGCGCAACGGGCTCAGGAACCAGATGGCCGGCCAGGTTCCTTTGCCCTGGGGCATTTGGGCCATGATCTCGAAACGCCCATAGGTCCACGATGCCGTATCGCGCGTGTTCACGCTCGCCGAGGTGTAGCGGTGCCAGCGATCGTTGCGGGAGGTCGGCAGAAAGCTCCGGGGCGTCTCCCCGCGCAGCTCGATGAGCAGATGGCCGCGCTCCACGCGCGCATTTTCGAGCCGGTTCACCGTGTAGTACTGCAACTCGTGATGGCGCACGTAGCCCTCTTCGTAGCCCCACTTCGCCGGATCGGGATGTCCCGTATAGTTGAACTCGTCGGACCACACCAGCTTCCATCCCGGCAGCTTCGGCGCCTGACCGTAAGCGGCAAGCGGCCACAGAAGCAATCCGGCAAGCGCCATCCATTTGCGCATCGCTGCACCTCGCTCTTCGCAAATCCCAGTTGTGAGTCTACGCCTGCCGTCATAGCGTGCCCGCGTTGACACCGTCCACCGCGAATTTTATTGTGGAATTGCTTTTCTCGCGCGCGTTCTGCCTGCATCGCACCCTGCGCATGCGGCCACTCCACCGCAGATACCCATCCGCGAGACAGGAGATCATAGCCATGACCAGGATCTTCGCTTTACGCGGCGCACTTCTTGCGGCCTTTGCCTGTTGCATCGCACTTCTGCCTGTGGCCGCGGCTGGCGCCGGGCAGCAACCCGGCATACAGGGCCATTATCTGACGGTCGACGGCAAGCCCGTTTTTCTCACCGGCGCCAACTACATCCCCTCCACCGGCTGGCTTCCCATCCTGGAAAACTGGGATCCCCAGGCCATTGACCGCGATATGGCCGCGCTGCACAAGCTGGGCGTGGTGAGCGTGCGCTTTCCACCCCTATGGCCGCTGCTGGAGCCGGAGTACGGCAAGGTGAGCAGCCAGGAGCTGGACCGGATCAACGAGCTCGTCACCATCGCGCACCGCAACGGCATCAGCGTGACCGTTGGCCCCCTCACCGGCTGGATGTCGGGCGCCACCTTCATCCCCCCGTGGGCCGACGGCAACATTTTTACCGACAAGAAGATCGTGAAGGGCGAGCAGATGCTGGAAGCGGCGGTTGCCCGCCGGCTCAAGAACAACCCCGGCCTCCTGGGCTACGACTTTGGCAACGAGATCAGCGCCATGGCCGGCATGATGCATCTGCGCCCCACGCCCGACCAGACCGAACAGTGGATGGCTGCCATCTACCAGGCCTTCCACGACGCCGATGCCTCGCATCCCGTCACCAACGGCCTGGGCGGCTTTGGCGGCAGCTTCGATATCACCGCCGTCGGCCAGCACTCGGACTACATGTCGGTCCACTACTATCCTTACTTCACCTCGACCCTCCACCAGGATCCCTGGATCGGCCAGCGCACCACGTACGGCGTCGATTACCTGGTGGCCTATGCCGCCATGACCGGCAAGCCCGTGCTGGTGCAGGAGATCGGCTGCTCGGAAAACTGGGTTCCGGTGAGCGAGATCGGCCAGTTCATGCGCTTGACGCTGATGAGCGCGTGGGCCCAGGGCGCCGCCGGCTACTTCTGGTGGGGTTCGCACAACATCGACCAGAATTACCATCCGCCGGCGAAGCTGATGGATCTGCGCTACTCGATGGACTCGTTCAAGGCGGGCCGCTTCGCCGACCTCGAATACTCGATGGGCCTGCTCCACACCAACAATCAGCCCAAGCCCTACGCGCTCGAGTACGCGCGCTGGAACGCCGTGATCGCCCATCTTGGCCTGGGCTGGAAGAGCGATCTTCCCGTGGCCTACCTTGTCTTCCCCGAGCATGTGGAGGGCGGGGCTACGCGCACCACCGAGATGACCGCCTTCACCCTGGCCAAGCAGGCGCACATGGACGTGCGCATGCTGGCCGAAGGCAAGCCCGTTCCGGAAGATGCCGCGGCGGTGGTGATTCCGGGCTTCAGCCTGAGCGAGAAGGGCAAGGCCGCCGTGAAGGCATATCTTGGCCGGGGCGGCACGGTTCTGCAGTCGGTGGCCAACGATTTTTCCGATGCCATCGGCGTGCAGGGCGAGGGTACGGAGACGCCGTCGCCGGTTTTGACCGGCGGCCAGGCCGCGGGACTGTTTTCCATTGCCGAGCATGTGCGGGTGCATGCGGATGTGAAGCTGCTGAACGCCGTGCCCGCGGAAGGGGCGAAGGTCGAGGTGCTTTTGGGGATTCCCGAACAGACGGCAGGAGCGAACCGGCGGCACGAGGATGAACAGCTGCGCGGCGTGCTCTTCAGGACGAGCGTGGGCAAGGGAACCTACTACTACCTGGCCGCGAACCTCGAAGAAGCGCTATCCAGGACGTACAACCCGTGGAGCGAGGACGATGCCAACCTGATCTACTCCGTGCTCCGCGCCCACGGCGATCTCGATATCGACTCCAAATACGTAGAGCTTGCGGTGAAATCGCGCGGCAGCCAGCGTCTTTACCTTCTGCTCAACCACTCCAATCGGCCCCAGGATGTGGTGCTGCGCTCGGCCCACGATCTTCGCCTGGCCAACTCGATTACGCATGCCGCGCTGGGCGCGGGCAGGGAGATTTCCATTCACCTGATGCCCGGCGAGGTGCTGGCGGCCGAGCCGGAAGCAGCGCGCTGACGCGGCAGCGAATCAGGAAAAGCAAAGCGGCGCTGCCCATCGGCGCGCCGCTTTGCTTTTGGGCGCGCCGGCCGGAGTTTCATCCGTGCGGGCAAGGAAACGCGCGACTTCCCTCTGCGCTTGAGCCATCCGCGGCAGGACGCGCTGCGCCGGGCCGTCTCGTCAAGGGCGCGGCAACGGCGGGTCATCCTCCGCAAGCGGAGGAGACGATTGCGCCCAGGCGCCAAGCGGGTCGTTGTCGCGGTCGGTAACCAGCGCAAGCGCGGCCAGGCGCGCGGCCAATGGTTCGGTCCATGCGCCCTCGGCGACACGCCAGCTCCAGTTGCCGGCGGGAACAGCGGGCGTGTTCATGCGGGCCTCGGCGCCCAGTTCAAGCAGGTCCTGGGCCGGGATGACGGCGAGTTGAGCCACGCTGGCGTGGGTGGCGCGGATGAGAGGCCAGGCGGGGCGGGCAAGCCCGTCGCGAACGGGGAGCGGGCCGGCAAGGGCTTCCACGGCGCAGCGTTCCTCCTCCGAGGCCGTGTCCCACCAGCCCTGCGTGGTGGCGTTGTCGTGCGTGCCGGTATAGGCCACAGTGGCGGGCGCAAAGCGGTGGGGCAGATGGATGTGCGCGCCCGCATTGCCGAAGCCGAATTGAAGAACCTTCATGCTGGGCAGGCCCAAATCGAGGCGCAGGGCATCGACCTCCGGGGTAATCACGCCCAGGTCTTCGGCAATCAGCGGCTGCGGTCCCAGCGCAGATGCAAGCGCGCCGAACAGTGCGCGTCCCGGAGCCTTGATCCACTGGCCGTTGACGGCTGTCTCTTCCCCGGCGGGGATGGACCAGTAAGCCTCGAAGCCGCGGAAGTGGTCGAGACGCACCATGTCGTAGAGCTGGGAAGAGCGGCGCATGCGGTCGATCCACCAGTCAAAACCGCGGGCGGCAAGCACATCCCAGCGGTAGAGGGGATTGCCCCAGCGCTGTCCGGTGGCGGAAAAGTAGTCGGGCGGGACACCGGCAATGTGGATAGGCCTGAACTCCGCGTCGAGCTCGAAGAGGACGGGGTGGGTCCACACATCGGCCGAGTCCATGTTCACAAAGATGGCCACGTCACCCATGATGCGGATGGCGCGGCGCGCGGCAGACGCGCGGAGCCGATTCCACTGCAAGGAGAAGGCAAACTGCAGGGCCTTCTCCTGGTCGAGGGCGCGGGCATGGCAGTGAACCATCTGGGCCAGCGCATCGGGATGGCGGGCGCGGATCGCCTGGGGCCACTGGTTCCATGCGCCGGTTCCGTATTGGCGGCGCAGCTCGGCGTAAAGGGCGTAGTCGTTGAGCCAGGCGGTCTGATCGCGGCAGAAGTGCTGGAACCGCGCCCACTGCGCGGCCAGGGCGGGCTGGGAAGGGCCGCGATCGAGGAAGGCCCCGGCGGCTTCGTACAGCAGCGGCAGTTTCACCTTCTCGACGAGATCGAAGTCCACGGCGGAAGCAGCGGCGGGGAGAAGATCCAGACGGGCGGCATCGATCCATCCCCATGCGGCCAGGAGTTCCAGGCTGACGAGCAGGGGATTGCCCGCAAAGGCGGAAGTGCCGGCGTAAGGCGAGTTGCCGAAGCCTGTAGGACTGAGAGGCAGAACCTGCCAGACGTGCTGGCGGGCCTGGGCAAGAAAGTCGAGGAAGCGGTAAGCCGCCGGGCCAAGGTCGCCAATGCCGCCGCGCGAGGGGAGCGAAGTAATGTGGAGAAGAACTCCGGAGGAACGTTGAAACTCCATAGGTCGATTATCGTGGACGGGAGCGGGGCGGCAAGGCTGCCGGCCGGCGCGCGCGAGGGGTTCTGAAGAATCGGCGAGGCTTCCCCGCTCTCACGCCAGCGGGTTCTTCGCCCGCAGTTCCGCCACGATCTCTGCCGCCGCGGCCCGCGCCCGCTCTTCCTGGTCCGGCGGAAAGCTGATGGCGCCCACCCGCGCGTGTCCTCCGCCGCCGTAGCGCTCGCACACTTTGGCCAGGTTCACCATCCTTGCCGGATCGGCCTTTGTCCACGGATTCGACCCCACCGACACCTTTGTCCGGAAACTCGATTTCGACAGCCCGATCGAGTAAGTGGCTCGGGGATGCAGGTAGTAGGGGATGAACTTGTTGTATCCCTCCAGCGGACGGTCCGTGATGTCGAAAAAGATGGTTCCGTCGCGCTCTGCCGCGCGGCTCCCGATCAGCTCGATTGCCCCTTGATGCCGCTCCAGCAGCGGCGGCAACAGCCCTGCCACAAATGGCTGCGCCAGCACCTCGGCCAGCGGCATTGCCGTCAGCAGCGGAATCAGGCGCGGAATGAACTCCGGATCCTGCGTCGCCTCAATGATCAACGTCAGCTTCATGGCCGGCGCCGGCATCTCCACCGCCTGCTCCGGGCTATCGTACCGCGCGCCGTCCACGATGTCCGCCCAGCGGATCAACTCCTCGAGCGGTTTGGTGTTGAAGCCGAACTGCGTTGCCGCGATATGCGCCAGGTAGCCGGTGCAGGAGGTGTAACCCGTATCCAGAAATTTGCGCCGGCCGCAGGCCGCATCCTGCTTGCAGGCGAGATAGTGCTGCCGGTCCTCTGGCGTTAGAAATGCCGACTGGTGGTGATCGAACCACCAAGTGATCCGCGGCGAGGTCGAGTATTTGAAATCCACAATCGCGTTCTCGTCGCCCGTGAACGCCGCCTCGTCAAACAGCGCGCCGGCGCGATGCACTAGCCCGTGATACTCGTAGGTCGCTCCCGCCGCAACGCACTCCCGGTGGAAACGCGTAAACAGCGAGGCAGAGCAGGCGCCGTCAAAACACTTGTCGTGATAAAAGACACAAACCCGCAAATTTGGCCATCCTCTGCATCAGAAAATTCCAGGCTCCCCATGGAAAGGTCGCCGAGCCGGAACTGTTAAGAATCAAGGCAAGAGCCGTTTGTGTCAAGGCGTGCGGATGCGGAAATCGCTCCTCGCGTACCGCATTTCCAGACAATTCCCGTTCCTGCGTCCGCGGTTTTTTCCCTGCCGCCCTGCCTGGAACTCTCCCCTCCCCGGCCGCGTAAGGTATCTTTACCTTCTGTAATCAGCTTTTGCCAATCCACACTCGCAAGGAGGCTCCATGGAGCCGGAGTTTCAGCCCCAGCCGCCCGCATCCCACCCCGCTCCATCCGCTCCGGCGCCCGGTCTGCCCGCTCTCACCCCCGATCCGTGGGAAACCCGCGCCGTGCGCTGGATCTTCCTCGGGAGCCAGGGCTTGCGCTCCGGCTGGTCGGTGCTGGCTTTCGCGGTGGTGTTCTTCTTCTTCATCGGCATCTTCGGATTCATCTTTCTGAAGCTGCACCTGATGGACCTCAAGACCGATTTCACGCCTCACCGGGCCTTGTGCAGCGAGCTATCCTCCTTTCTTGCCCTCTTGGTCACGGCCTCCATCGCCGCCCTGGCCGAGCGGCGGCGGACTCTCATGGCGTATTACCTGCGCGGCCCCCGGGGCGCGTTCCACTTCCTCGGCGGCCTGGCGGCGGGCTTTGCCGCCCTTTCCGCGCTGGTGGGCGCCATGACCTGGGGCCACTGGCTGCACTTTGGGCCCGCCGCCATCTCCGGCGCGGCCGCGGCCCGCTGCGGCGCTCTCTGGGGCGCGGCTTTTCTTCTTGTCGGCTGCGTGGAGGAAGGCCAGTTCCGCTGCTACTTCCAGTTCACGCTGACCCGCGGCATCAACTTCTGGTGGGCGGCGGGAACCGTCGCCGCGGTCTGTACGCTGGTTCTCGCGGTTCCCCACAACAACGGCGCGGCCGGAGTTTGCCTGCTGGCGCTGCTCGGTCTGGGTCCCTGCCTGCTGCTGCACATCAAAAAAGTTCCGGACGCCTCTTTCTGGCAGGCGGCCTGGGTCACCTCCACGATCTTCGGCGCGGTGCATACCTTCAACAAGGGCGAGGGCTGGGTGGGCATCTTCGCCGCCGCCGCCATGGGCGTCGTCTTCTGCGTCAGCATCCGCCTCACCGGCTCGGCCTGGTGGGCAATCGGCTGCCACGCCGCCTGGGACTGGGCGCAAACCTTCTTTTACGGCACCGCCGACAGCGGCCTACAGCCCGAGGGCCATCTCTTCACCACCAGCCCCGCCGGCAACCCGCTGTGGAGCGGCGGCTCGGCCGGTCCCGAAGGCAGCCTGCTGGTTCTGGGCGCGATCCTGTTCCTGCTGGCGCTCCTGCTGGTGTTCTATGGCGGCAAGCAAGCCGCCGGCACAGCCGCGCCGGCCGCCGGGTAAACGCCCGCGCGCCGCCGAACCCCGTCGCCCGATCCGGCGGCACATCCTGCCTGTTTTCCGGGATTATTCTGTTCATAGCCGATGCCCAACGACGACTCTGCCACTCCCGCGCCTGTTTCTTTCGCCGCCTCGCAGCCAGGCAATCGCAAGAGCCGCCGCTTGCGCATTCTTCTCTGGACGCTCGCCGGCGCCGCCGCCCTGCTTGTGCTGGCTGCCTGCACCGGCGCGCTCTGGCTGCGCTCCGCCGCCAAAGCAGCGCTCCCGGTCCTCGACGGCGACCTCCATTTACCCGGCCTCTCCGCCCCAGTGCTTGTCCGCCGCGACGCCCACGGCGTGCCCCACATGCAGGCCGCGTCCGAACACGATCTCTTCTTTGCCCAGGGCTACGTGACCGCGCAGGACCGCCTCTGGCAGATGGATGCCTTCCGCCGCAACGCCAACGGCGAACTGGCCGCGATCATGGGCCCATCCCTTGTTCGCCACGACAAAGCCCAGCGCGTCCTCCAGTTCCGCAACACGGCCAGGCGCATCTACGCCAACCTTTCGCGGCAAGACCGGGCCCGGCTCGACGCCTACTCGAGCGGCGTCAATCTCTTCATCGCACAACATGCCGATTCCCTGCCGCCCGAGTTCAAACTGCTGATGTACCGGCCCGCGCCGTGGAGCGGCGTGGACTCGCTCTCCATCGGCATGATGATGGTGGAGATGCTCGACACCCATTGGTACGCCAAACTCGGCCGTGAGCGCATCGCCGCCGATCTGCACAATCCCCGCCTGGAAGCGGATCTTTACCCGGTGGGCTCATGGCGCGACCATCCGCCCACCGGCCTGGCTGCCAACCTCGGCCAGCCGCATCACACGCCGCCGCCCAGTGACGACTCCGACGACGACGATGACCGCACCCAGGCCGCTGCCGTGCCCCCGGCCGAGAACCTGGGCGTCCTTCGCAGTCTCCTCGGCCTGCCCGCCGGCGCCGGATGCGCGCCCGGCTCCAACAACTGGGTCATCTCCGGGGCGCACACCGCCAGCGGCAAGCCCCTGCTTGCGAACGACATGCACCTGGGCCTGACCGAGCCCAACATCTGGTATATGGCCGATCTCAGCGCTCCAGGCTTCCACGCCGCCGGAGTCACGCTCCCCGGCATGCCTTTTGTCATCGCCGGCCACAACGAGCACGTGGCCTGGGGTTTTACGGCGCTTTATGCCGACGTGCAGGATCTCTACATCGAGAAACTCGACGGCAAGGGCAACTACCAGGCTGCGGACGGCTCGTGGAAGCCGCTGCAGACCGACCGCGAGCGGATTCGCGTGCGCGGGGGCCACGATGTGACGGTCGATGTCGAGTTCACGGCTCACGGTCCGCTGCTGAATCCGATTCTGAAGGGCGAAAAGCTGCCCATCGCCCTGCAGTGGACGCTCTACGATCCATCGCTGAACGCGCTTCCGCTCTACGAGCTCGATACCGCATCGAACTGGCAGGAGTTTTCTGCCGCGCTCGCCACCTGGGCCTGGCCCACGCAAAACGTCGTCTATGCCGACGACCAGGGCCACATCGCTTATCATGCCATCGGCCGCGTTCCGCTGCGCCCCGCCGGCCTGCAGGGCGTGCCCATTCGCGATCGCGCGCACGAGTGGCAGGGCTACATTCCCTTCGACCAGATGCCCAGCCAGTTCGATCCGCCCTCGGGCTTTCTGGCCACCGCCAACTCCCGGGTGACCACCGACTCATCACCGTTCCGGCTTTCGCTGGAGTGGGCCGACCCCTATCGCATCGAGCGCATTTACAAGGCGCTGCAGGGGCGCGATCATTTGAAGCCCGCCGACATGCTCGCCGTGCAGACCGACATCTACAGCGAGGTCGATCAGGAGATGGGCTATCGCTTTGCCTACGCCATCGACCACACGCCCGGGACGGACGCGCGGCTGGCCCGGGCCGCGGACCTGATGCGCAGTTGGGACGGGCGCCTGACCACCGACTCCGCGGCCGCCTCTCTCGTCACCCAGACCCGCAAGGCTCTGTGGCCGCTGATCCTCAAGCCGCGGCTCGGCAAGGACGCCAGGGAGTACGATTGGTCCGAGTCCAACTTTGCCGAGGAAGAGATCGTGATGCACGCCAAGCCTGCATGGCTCCCCAAGGGCTACAAGAACTGGGACGCACTGCTGACCGAAGCCGTGCGCAGAGGCATGCAGGACGGCGCGGCTCCCGGCGAGGTGGACCGCTGGACGTACGGAAGCTGGCATGTGGTTGACATCGAGCATCCCCTGGCCAAATTCCTGCCCTTCCTTGGCCGCATCGCCGGAACCGGGCCCCTGCCGCTCAGCGGCGACACCACCACCGTGAAGCAGGTGGGCCGCACCTTTGGCCCCTCGCAGCGCTTCACCATGGACTGGAGCGACATCGACGGCTCAACCGAGAACATTGTTTTGGGCGAGAGCGGCAACCCCTTCAGCCCCTACTTCCGCGACCAGTGGAGCGACTACTATAACGGAAAGACCTTTGCTTTGCCCTTTACTCCCGCGGCGGTGACCGGGCAGACGCGCCACACGCTGCGCCTTCTGCCATGATCGGGCCGGACGAAAATGCGGACCGCTCGCCTGCCGCAGGCGAGGATCGACGGCAAGGGAGACATCTTTTCTGGCCCTCAAGGCCGCTTCACGTTGCCGGCCCGGCTCTTCTGCTGCTGGCCGCCGCACTGGCTATCGCTCCGCAGATCATTCGCGGCAACTCCTGCGGCCACGACTTCGACTTCCACCTCGTCTCCTGGATTGATTGCTTCCACGCCTGGCGCCATGGAGTTCTTTATCCGCATTGGGCTCCCGACGCCAACTATGGAGCCGGCGAACCGCGCTTTGTCTTCTATCCGCCACTCACCTGGATGCTGGGCGCGGCGGCGGCGCTTGTGCTTCCCTGGCCCTTTGTCCCTGTTGCCGTCACCTTCGTATTGCTGGCGGCCACCGGGCTGGGCGTATGGATGCTGGCGCGTCACACGCTTGCCGAAGCGCCCGCCGTGCTGGCCGGATGCGCCGCGATCTTTTCCGGCTACGCGCTCTTCTGCGCCTATGAGCGCGCCGCCTTTGGCGAGCTTGCCGGCGGCTTCTGGATTCCCGTGCTGCTGCTCTTCGCCCTCCGCGACCGGCGGCCCGCCGGTTCCGCGGCGCGGCGCGCCTTCGACGGCTCGGCCGCGCCCCTGGCCCTGGCGCTGGCCGGGGCATGGCTTTCCAACGACCCCGTGGGCATGATGGCCAGCTATCTGCTGGCCGGGGTGTCGCTCGCCTCGGCCTGGCTGCAAAGATCGTGGGCGCCGCTGCTGCGCGCGGCAACGGCAACCGCCATGGCCCTTGGATTGACGGCGTTCTACCTGCTGCCCGCCGCCGTGGAACAACGCTGGGCCGATGTCCGCCAGCTCATCGACGACCCCAGCGGGATGATCGAGAACAGTTTTCTCTTTGGCCGTCACGCCGATCCCCAGCTTGCCTCGCACGACTACGAGTTGCACCGCATCTCGCTGATCGCCGCCTCCATGATCGCGGTTGCGTTCCTCTCTTTTCTGATCGCCCGGCTCCGCGGCGCGATGTCCGGGAGTCGTTCGTGGTGGGCGGCGCTGGCGCTTATCGCGCCGGCCATCCTGCTGCTGCAACTTCCTGTCTCGCTGCCGCTGTGGAATCTGCTGCCCAAACTGCGCTTTCTTCAGTTTTCATGGCGCTGGCTGGTGGCGCTTGAGGCTCCCATGGCGATCTTCTTTGCCGCTGCCGTCTGGCCGCGGGCGCATGCGCGCCGGTGGCGGTTCGCGGCCGCGGGGGCCGTTTGCGCCCTTTTGTTTCTCGCAGCCGCTGCTTTCGCCCGCCGCTCCTTCTTCCAGACCTGCGCAGACGGCGACTCCGTTGCAGCCATGATGAACGCCTACCGCTCCGGCGAGGGCTTCGACGGCGCCAATGAGTACGCGCCTCCCGGCACCGACGACTCTCTGCTCGCCATATCTCTGCCGGATTCCTGTCTGGTCAGCGATCCGTCGATCCCACTCGGTAAACCCGATGAGGACGGCGTCCTCGTATGGGACCCCGGCCAGCCCGGCTGCGAGGCCACATTCCCGGCGCAGACGCTCTGTTCGCGCGCTCATCCGGACGACCTGCGCATGCACGCGGTCTTGCCTCATTCCGGCTACCTGATTCTACGCCGCCGCGCGTTTCCTGCCTGGCGGGTATGGGTCAACGGCCAGGCACTCGATGCCCTGCCCCGCCGCGCCGACGGCCTGATGGCCATTCCTGTCCCCGGAGGCGCGGTGGACCTCGCGGTCAACTGGACCACCACGCCCGATGTGACCGCCGGCCGCTGGTTGTCTCTTCTCTCCCTCCTTCTTGTCACATCCGTGTGTTTACTGGAGCGCCGCCTGGCACGTGGCGCGTTATCATAAAGAGCGATGCAAGTCGACGTAAAATTGTTACGGCAGGAAGCGGCAGAGTTAACGGATCGGGCGCTGGAAGAGTTGCTGCCGAGTGCGGAAACCGTGCCTTGTTCGATTCATGGGGCCATGCGGCACTCGACCTTTGCCGGGGGCAAGCGCCTGCGTCCGCTGCTGGCCTACCAGGCCGCGGCTACCCTTGCCGGCAGCGCGCCCAAGGGCATCGAAAAGCTCGGGGCGGCCATTGAAATGCTGCACACCTACTCGCTGATTCACGACGACCTGCCTGCCCTGGACAACGACGACCTGCGCCGCGGCAAGCCCACCTGCCACGTGGCTTTTGGCGAGGCCATCGCCATCCTGGCCGGCGACGCCCTGCAAACCCGCGCCTTCGAAGTGCTGGCTAGCCTCGAATGTCCTCCTGAAGCGACAGTGCAGATTATCAGCCTCATCGCCAATGCCGTCGGCACCGTCGAAGGCATGATCGGCGGCCAGGTGCTCGACATCGAAAGCGAGCATCGCAAGCCTACTCCAAGCCTCGTGCAGGCCATTCACCGCGCCAAAACCGGCGCACTGATCCGCGTCAGCGTCGTCGCCGGCGGTGTCTACGCCGGGGCTAATCTGCAGGATGTGGCCCGGCTGACCCTCTTCGGCTGCCGGGCCGGCCTCGCCTTCCAGATTGTGGATGACATCCTGGACATGACCGAGGACTCCGCGGCGCTGGGCAAGACCGCGGGGAAGGATCTGGCCACGGAAAAAGCCACCTGGCCGGCCGTCTTTGGCCTCGAACAGAGCCGCCGCGACGCCGACCGGCTGATCGAAGAGGCCTTTGATGCTCTCGCGCCCTATGGCGAGCGCGCCGAACCGCTCAAGGCCGTCGCCCGCTACCTGGTGGAGCGGAAGAACTAGTCCATGCTCGACGAATCCGACATCCTGGCCGCCCTGCGCGACTGCTATGACCCCGAGGTGAAGCTGAACCTCGTCGATCTGGGGCTCATCTATCGCATTGTCATCGAGCCGGACCCCGATTCCACGCCGGCATGGCCGCGCCAGCGGGTGAAGGTGGCCATGACGCTGACCACGCCCGCTTGTCCCGCCTCCGGTCTGATTGTCGAGCAGGTACGCAACCGGCTAGCCAGTTTGCAGGAGATCGGCAGCGTGGACATCGAACTGGTGTGGGAGCCCCCCTGGACGGCGCACCGCATCAGCGAAGAGGGCCGCCGCCAACTGGGCATCTAGAGCGGTTGCAGAGTCAACGCGCCCTTGTTGCTTCCGTGCGAGGTGGCATTTTCTTGGGGAAAATGCCCCTTTGCATCACGGTCTCCGGGTACAGCAACTCTGGAACCGCTTTAGCCGGCCTGACGGGAAACGAGTATCCGGTGCAGGGTTTCGCGTTTGGCGGCCATGTCGTTCACGGCGTTCTGCACCATGCCGAGCGTTCGCTGCACCCCGTCGATATAGCTGGGCAGCGCGAGCCACCACGAGCGTACGGTCTGCTTCTGGTCCAGCATGGCCAGCGCCGCCCCGGCCGACGCCGCCACCAGGCCCGCGCGGCGGCGGCCCGCCAGCAGCAGCAGGCCGCCGGCGATCAGCGAGACGCCCGCGGCGCAACCCACGAGATTGCGTTCTTCGTTCTGCACGGCGGCAGGTTCCATGCGCGCCTCGCCGGATTTTTTCTGCAGCGGCAAAACCACCATGAACACTCCTTTTGCACCCAACCGGGTTGAGGGATGCGGTCCTTCAAGTATCGCTCGAATGCGCCGGCCGTGAAAAGCTCCGTTCAGGGCAAAGTGAGGCCCGATTGCAGGGGCAGATCGCGCGAGGAACGGCCGGCGCGAAGAATGTAGCCGCCCGGCAGCAGCTTCCACTTCTCCGCGGCCACATCGAAGACAGAAAGATACATCGCCGGAATGGCCACGGTCACCTGGCGGGTCTCCCCCGGCTTCAGGGTCACGCGGCTCCAGCCCACCAGCCGGCTGGGCGGCTCGCCGGCTGCCGCCGGCAGCGAGGCATAGACTTCGGCAATCTCCGTTCCCGCGCGGCTGCCGGTATTCTTCACGCGGAAGGTCGCGGTGAGCGCATCAGTCGCGCCGTTTCCGCGCGTCACGGAGAGGCCGGAATAGCTATAGGTGGTGTAGGACAATCCGAATCCGAAGGGGAACAGCACCGGTTTCTTCTCCGCGTCGTACCATTTGTAACCAACCTTGAGACCTTCGCTGTAGTCCACGTCGAAAAGCGGTCCCTTTTTGCCGGCCTTCTCTTCCTTGAGGATCTCGGGGGAGGGAACCGTCATCGTGGGGTGCGGCATGTCGGCTTCACTCACCGGGAAGGTGATGGGCAGCCTGGCGCTGGGGTTCACGTCGCCGAACAGCACGTCGGCCACCGCCTCCGCGCCCCTGCTGCCCGCGTACCACGCTTCCACAATGCCGCTCACCCGGTTGACCCAGGGCATGGTGACCGCGGTTCCGGTTTCCAGCACCACGATGGTGTTGGGATTGGCCGCGGCCACGGTCTCGATCAGCTTGTCCTGATCGCCGGGCAGCGAGAGGCTGGGCAGATCCATCGCTTCGCTGGTCCACTGATGAGCAAACACAATTGCCACCTGGGAGTTCCGCGCCAGCGCGGCGGCCGCGGGCAAGTCGGCCCCGTATTGGAACTTCACCCGCGCCCGCGGCGCCCGGGCGGCGATCGCCTTCAGCGGCGAGGTGGGAAACCAGACGTGCGCTGGATTCTCCCATGCCGGCGCATAACTGCCCTCCGGATCCACCTGCGCCGATCCGCCGCCGGAGATCATGCCCACGTCGGCATGCTCGCCGATCACGGCAATCGATTTCACCGTTCCCGCGTCCAGAGGCAGAAGGCGATGCTCGTTTCTCAACAGCACCATGCTCTCGCCGGCCAGGCGCCGCGCCACCGCAAAGCCCTCGTCCACATTCACCACAAACTTGCGCGTGGGGTTGTCGATGATGCCGCTGCCGAACTCGGCCCGCAGGATGCGGCGCACATGATCGTCCAGTTCGGCCATGGGCACTTTGCCGTCGAGCACCGCCTTCTTCATCGCCGCGCCGTAGAACCTCTCGTCCGGCTGCTCCATATCAAGGCCCGCGGCCGAGGCCTTCACCGTGCTGTGCGTGCCGCCCCAGTCGGAAAGCACAAACCCCTGGAAACCCCACTCCTTCTTCAGAACCTCGTCGAGGATGTACTTGTTCTCGCACGCGTAGTCGCCGTTGACGCCGTTGTAGGCGCACATGATGGCCCAGGGGCGCCCAATCTGGTTGCCGATCTCGAAGGCCAGCAGGTCGGTTTCGCGCAGGGCGCGCCTGTCGATGACCGAGTTCACAATGCCGCGGCCGCTTTCCTGGTCGTTCACGGCGTAGTGTTTCAGCTCGCTCAGGATGTGCTGCTCCTGCTCGCATCGCACCCGGTTTCCCACCATGACGCCGGCCAGGATCGGATCTTCCCCGTGGTACTCGAAGTTGCGGCCGTTGCGCAGCTCGCGGGCCAGATCGACGCCTCCGGCCAGGCTCATGTTGTACCCCTGCGCGCGCTCCTCGCGGCCGATAAGCGCGCCATACGCGCAGGCCGCGCCGGGATCCCACGTGGCGGTCTGCGCCAGGTTTGCGGGCAAGGCGGTCGAGTAGCGGCCATTGGCGGCGCTGAAGCGCACGCCATACGCGGAGCCGATCATCTGCAGGTTGGGGATGCCTAGCCGCGGTACGCCCAGCGAAAAACCGTCGCCGCCGTTGCTCATCCAGGCGTTGGGGCTGACCGGCCCGCCGAAGGGCGAGCCCTGGCCGTGCATCATCCGGATCTTCTCGTCGAGCGTCATCTCCTTGAGCACAAGGCCGGCACGCTGGTCCGGACTCAGGCTGGTGTCCATCCAGGGAAACTGCGTCTGGCTCCCGCTCTGCGCCCGCGCCATTCCGGCGGCCAGACCCCCGGCAACAACCAGCGCCATTGCCGTGCTCCCCATCCCCATTCCGCGCACGTTCCCTTCTTTCCGCTTGCGCTCAGTCGGCAAGCCGGCCTCTCATTCCGCGGTCTGGATGCACGCGGCGCCGCACCGTGGCGGAGCATCGGCGGTAAATCGCTTCAGTCCAGATCGAACTCGCGCAACGGCTTGCCCGCCGGAGCGTCCTTGGCCTTCTTCAGCGCCTCGGCAAACTTTTTTTCGAACAAGTCTTCCTTGTTCTTTTCGGCGTCGATCGACTGGCGGAAGATCGACTCCTTGCGCTCTTCGTGCTCGCGCATGGCCTTGGCCGCCGTCTCCAGATCCTCGAACATGCGCTTGCGCGGGGCCGGAGTATGAGTCACCACCAGCCCGGTGGCCGCATCGATCCTGAGCATCGCTCCGCAATCGGGACACGCAACTTCGAACGTTTTGTTCTTTCCTTTGGCCATATCGTTTACCCAGCATTGTATGCGCCATCCGGGCAGCTTGCACAGAAAACCCCAAAGGATCGTCCACGAAAACCCCTCGCCCCCAAAACCCGGATCATCTTCCACGGCCCGCCACACGAGCCCGTCGAGAAAATCCCAGGGAGGCGCCCTGCGGTGCTACCATCCCATCGCGCCCGCGTGGGCGCCTCAGGAGGGCGCGAATGAAGACCGCAATTCTCGCCAATGGATGGAATGCCGGCAGCCTCCGCGGCATTTTGGGGCCGTCGATGCGGAAGATGATGCTTTTCGCGCTGACATTCTGCTGGCCAGCCGCGGCCTGCTTCGCCCAGAACAAGAAGCAAGAGCCGCCCAAACCCGCACAGACGATTACGGAACTGCAGCAGCAACTGGAAAAGATCCTTGCCGAAACCCACACCCCCGGCATGTCCATCGCCATTGTTCATCGCAACGGCCCGGAGTGGGTCGCGGGCCTGGGCTGGTCCGATGTGGCCACCCATCACGCCGCCAGCGCCGACACTCTCTTTCGCATCGGCTCGACCTCGAAGGCATTCGCCTCACTCTCGATTCTCAAGCTGGCTGGCGAGGGCAAGCTCTCGCTTCTCGATCCCGTGCACAAGCTGGCTCCGGAGATCTGGTTCCGGAACCGCTGGGAAGCCACCGATCCGGTGCGCGTGGTCGATCTCCTCGAGCACACCACCGGCTGGGACGACATGCACCTGGCCGAGTACGCCAAAGACGCCAAGGGCATGACCCTGCGTCAGGGACTGGACTACTACCGCCGCTCGCGCGTCTCCCGCTGGCCGCCCGGCACGCGCATGTCCTACTGCAACTCCGGCCCGCCGGTCGCCGCTTACATCGTGGAGAAAATCACCGGACAGCGCTTCGAAGCTTACGTTACACAGAATTTCTTCCTACCCATCGGCATGAAGACGGCCACCTACTTCGAGCAGCCGTCGCCGCAGCTGACCACGCTCTATCACGATGACGGCAAGACGCCTTATCCCTACTGGAACATCCTGCTGCGGCCCGCGGGCGCCATCAACGCCTCGGCCAAAGACATGGCGGCCTACGTTGAGTTCTATCTGAATCGCGGCGCGGTGGCCGGCGTGCAGGTGATCCCCGCAGCCGACATCGACCGCATGGAGACCCCCACCCGCACCTGGGAAGCGCAGGAAGGGCTCAAAGCCGGCTACGGCCTCAGCAACTACACCAGCATCCACGATGGCTTCGTCTACCACGGCCACAACGGCGGCGTGAACGGGGGGCTCACCGACATGTCGTACCTGCCGGAATACGGCGCGGGCTACTTCTACAGCATCAACTCCGGCAATGGTGACGCCTTCACAAAGATCGGCGACGCCATTCGCGCCTACATCACCCGCAACCTTGCACGGCCGCCGGTTCCCGCGCCGGGCCAACTGCCCGCCAACGCCCAGCAATATGCCGGCTGGTACGAGCCGGATGCGCCGCGCATCGAGATGACTCAGTTCCTCATCCGCCTGTTAGGCGTCAGCCACATCCGATTCGCCGGCGGCAAGATGTTTCAGACCGGCCTTGGCAACATCGATCAGCCCTTTATTCCGGTCAGCGGCGAGCAGTTCCGCTACGTTCCCAAGAAGGGTCCGCCCGAGCCCATCGCCACCGCCATGCTCCTTGCGCCGCCCGTCAAAGGCCGTTATATTTTCATCGGCCAGACGCTGCGGCGCATTCCCGCGTGGCTCTTCTTCACCGAGGCGCTGCTGGTCGTCTGGTTCCTGCTGGCAGTTGTGGCCATTCTGCTCTATGCGCCGTTCTGGACGATCGGCGGGTTTATCAAGCGCCGCCGCCGGCCCGCCGCGCGAGCCATCCGCCTGTGGCCGCTGATCGGCGCGCTCAGCCTGCTCGCCCTCTGCGGCCTTTTCGTCCTCGCAGGCAGCGACGCCATCACGCGCCTTGGCAACCTCACCGTCTACTCCTTCGGCATCTTCCTGGCCACGCTGCTCTTTGGCCTGGCCACCCTGGCCAGCACGTACGCCCTGTGGCGGGCGCGCAGGCGCGAGATTCGCGCCTTTGTCCGCTGGCATTCCCTGCTGGTCACCGCGGGATTGGTCATTGCTTTTCTCTATCTTGCGTGGTGGGGAATCATCGGTCTGCGCACCTGGAGTTGATGCCGCTGCGCGAACGGGCGCCTTCGCTCCGGAGCGGTTCGCGGCTTCGTCCCCCCTGAAGAGCAGAACGGCGCGGTTTTGACCGCGCCGTTCTCCGCCCTGTGGCAAGCACTCCCCCAAGCTACCGGCGCATGCCTCCGCCGTGGAAGCCTCCGCCACCAAAACCACCACCCCCGGAAAAACCGCCGAAGCCTCCGTGGCCCATCGCACCAGCTCGCGGCCCAGGAGCCACACGGTTACGGTAGTAGCCGCCGTAGTAGCCGCCGCCGTAATACATCCCCCCCCATATGCCGCCATACCACGGCGGGAAAAAGCCAAATCCAAACGGACTCCAGTAGGGATCCATTCCAATAAAGGTGTAATCCCAGGCCCAGGGATCCCAGTACCAGCCCGGATCGAATCCCGACATGCCGGCATACTGCGGAGCAAGCTCGTTGTTGGCCTCGGCCAGATACTGCGACCGCAGACTGTTCCAGTTATAAAGATCGTCCCTGGCATCGCCCATATCGAAGCTCTGCGGCTTCTCCGCGGTGAGCGGCTTGTCTGTCTCGTTCGGGGACAAGAAGAACTGGTGATGGCCCTTCACGACCTTGTACTTGCCATCGACCACCTCTACCGCCGCCTTGCCTTTAAACACGATGACCTTGGGGTGGCTGGCGTCAAACTCGTAGTAACCCGTCTGGATCATCTGCGTGATGACGCCGCCGTCTACAACTTCCAGGTCGTTCTGCTTGTAGAGTTCGTCCACCTCCATGGCCGCGCGGCCGCGCAAAAGTTCAACCTGTGTATGCGTAAGATCGGGGATGAGCATCTCTACCGCGCTATTATTGTCCAAACGCAGAAAGACGCCTGGCGTCAGCAACATCTCCGCTTTTCCATCCTTCGTGCTCAGCACCTGGCCGGACTTCAGGGTCACACTGCCCACGTCATGCGGATGCAAGGGTTGCATGCCAAGAAAAACCGCCCCTTCAACGTAATTCAGCGCCCCGGGACCGGGCTGTTGCTGACCAAAGGCAGGAATGCTGAGAATCAGGGCGCCAAGCATCGCCAAATTCTTCCACCTGGGCATCATCTTTTTTACCTCGCACCTGTATAAATGGGTTTTGCCGTAAAAAGTTCCGGTCTGAAATCTGCACCGGCACAAGGCGTTTGCATCTTGCGAAAATAGAAAAATGTTATGACTCATTAGTCGCACCCGCCATCGGCGAGTCGTGATGACGCCATCTCCCCAGGCTCCAGGCGCTACACTTCTCTGGAGAACCTTCGGCCATCCCGGCCCCAGGAAAGGAATCCCGTATGACCGAACCTGGCACTCTTGAAGCGCTTGTTGACCAGCAAGTTGTAGCCGCCATGAAGGCCCGTCAGGCTGAGCGCACCACCACCCTGCGGCTTATTAAGAATACTCTCAAAAACAAGGCTATCGAAAAACGCTCTCCGCTGACACCTCCCGAATCAGAACAGGCGCTGGCCTCCATGATCAAGCAGCGCCGCGACTCCATCGACCAGTTCACCAAAGGCAACCGCCCCGAGCTCGCCGCCAAAGAGGCCTCCGAGATCGCCATCATCGAGGAGTTTCTGCCCAAAGCCCTCGACGCGGCTGGCCTTTCTGCGCTTGTCTCACAGGCGCTGGCCGAGTTCGCTTCCACCTCCGGCCACGCGCTGACACCCAAAGACATGGGCCCGGCTATGAAAGCTGTCCAGGCCAGATTGCAGGCCAGCGGCGCCCGCGCCGAAGGCCGCCTGGTCAGCGAACTGGTGAAGAAGGCGCTGGCGGGATAAGCCTCTGCGCCCGCCATGGAGACGCCGGGAGACAAAACGCGCCCGCCCCTCAACGACCAGGGCGGGCGCTTTGTGTTGAACGCAGGCGGCTACCTCACGCCCGTCATCCGCCGGATGTGCGCCTGCAAAATCAACGCGCGCTGGTGCATGTCGGCGGCGGAGTTTTCGCCCGTGTCCAGCCCGTCGTAGTAGAGCGCCCACCACTCGCCACCCTCGCCCGGCACCGGGAAGAGCTTGCCCGGCGCAATGTGCGCGCGCAGCGCCCAGAACATATCGCCGGCCACGCCGGGATTCTGCTCGACCTCCGACAGATGCTTCTCCAGGTTCGCAACCGTCGTGTTGGAGCGGTCCCACCCGAACTCCTCGACGATAAAGGCCTTGCCGGCCTTCGTTACCTTGGCTGCGTCCGTCGCCAGGTTCCAGGGATTTTTCCAGTGCTCGTAGTAATGCTGCACGTAGATGTCGGCGTCCTTCTCAGCCAGGCGCTCCGGGATCGCCGCCGAGGCGACCAGCACATTCCCGTTGATCACCAGGTGGTTGGGATCGAGCGACTTGATATAGGAGCAGATGCGGTTCTCCCACCACACCGGCGAGTCGCCGATCTCGTTGTCGGTCTCCCAGGCAAAGATAGCCGGATCGTCCTTGTAGGCCACGCCCGTGATGCTGTTCACGCGCGTAACAACCTTGTGAATAAACTGCTCGAAGTCCGAAACCACCTGATCGTCGTAGAAGCTTTTGTTGCCGCGCCAGTGCGAAAAAACGTCGCGTCCGCCTACGTAGTAATCCTGCTGGCTGACCAGCACCAGATCGAGCCGAATGCCATGCTCGCCGGCCGACTTGACCACGTAGTCGAGCTGCCGGAGAGCCGCTTCGTTGAAGACGCCGAGTTGGGGCTCGATGGCCAGCGGGCTACCCTGCGTGCCGGCCGAGTAGACACGGGCCACGGTACCGCCCATCTTGTGCAGCGTCTCGAAGGCGTCGTCGATCGCCCAGTGAGAGGGATAGAAGGCGTCGATCCTGCCGGTTATGGAGCAGATCAGGCTATAGCGGTTGCTGGCCAGGTTCACATTATCCAGGTTGCCGCCGGCAAACCGGAACGGCTTGCCGTTCAGCATCAGCCGCGCGCCCGACCGGGTCACGAAGCCGCTAAGCTTGCTGCTCGCCGCGCTTGTCTGCGCAAATACGCACGAGCAGAGGAGCATCACGGCGGAGAAGGCTAGCGCCTTGCAGATTCTTGTCATCACTACCTCGCAGGGTCCGTGTGAATTTGGGCATCATCATTACGCCATCGCGCCGAACCGGTCAAGGCAACCAGAAATTCCTTGTCCCCTGGAGAGCCTTGCATCGACTCCATGCACCCAATCCCAGCCGATATCCTCCACAGCTTTGCGCTTGTGCGGATTCTGCCTTTTCGCGAAACCCGGCCGCAAATCGCGCCTTCGCAAATGCAACGGACTGAAAGACTGAATGAAGCGGCGCGTGGCAGAGTCCCTGCCGCCCGCGTGCCATGACTCCGCGGGCGGCGGCGGCTTATTTGAAATTCGCCAGGTCCTGCGCTGTTCTCACGCCGCCCGCGCGCAGAATGCCCGGAACGTTGAAGTGATCCAGGTAATCCGCATCGTCGGAAAGCTTGGGAAGACCCCTCAGGTGCAGCGTAACCGGAAGGTCGCTTACGCTGGCCGCAAACAAGGCCCACAAAGCCGCATCGCCGTTGGCGTACACATCCAGCTTTCGCTTGCCCTTGGTGGCCCACGTCATGGCGGTGATCACATCCTGCACACGGGCGGCATCGTCGCTCACGTTGAAGGTGAGGAACTTCGGATGACCGGCGGCCGCATCGGCCCGCGCCTCCACATCCATATCGGGCGCCATCAGGGCCGCAGGATCCTCGAGCCCGGTCTCGTTGCGCGGCGCTTTGGCCGATCCGGTCTGGAAGGCGCTGATCAGCAGCACCGGCCGGCCCGTTCTGCGCAGCAGCTTCACGGCCCCCATCTTGATTGCGGCCGCCGCGCCGCGCGGATCGATCACCAGCGCCATTTTGCCCTTGCCCGCCATCCACAAGCCGGGCACGCGATCTCCCCGCCCCGGCCGGCCCAGCACAATCGAGCGCCCATCCACTGCGGCAATGACGTTCTTCGGCGTCTCCACAGCCAGCGTCTGGCGCAACCGTTCGCGCAGAAAATCACGGTCCTGCCTGGCGGCGTTTTGCGTTTCCGCCATGTGCCGCCATTCGCGAAACAGACCCTCTTCATCCAGCGCGCCCGCCGGCAGGGTGCGATTCGACAATGCCAGCAAATCCTGCAGCAGCGGCACCTCGATATCGTGCTCGATCAATTCCCGCTTGTCGCTCAGGCCCGGATTCACCTTCGCCAAGAACTGATAGACCGCCTCGCGGCTCTGCTCGTTGAAATTGTGCGGGGCATCAAACTGCACCACACTCACCTGATCGCCCTTGCCATAAAGGTCATAGATGGCGCGGATGGCTGGAAACTCCTGCGTGGGCACGTTGCGCGTCCAGTCCCCGGTGGCCGAAACCAGCAGCATAGGCTTGGGCGCAAACATGGCCGCGATCTCCACGTTGCTCGTCCCTATGCGCAATCCCGGAGCGTTTTCGCACAGGTCGCCGCCCTGCATGACGGAGGACACCATATTCACCGGTGAAACATACTGCAGCCGGTCGTCAACGGCTGCCAGCAGGAAGGTCTGTGTGCCGCCGCCGCTTGCGCCTACCATGCCCAGGCGGCTGGAATCCACGTCGTCCAGCGACGACAAAAAGTCCAGCGCGCGCATCGAATCCCAAAGCTGCAAACCCAGCGGCCCGAACGACCAGAGCCGCTGCCCCGCATTGCCGAACCGGTGCGGCAGTTGCACGGTGTCGGTATACCCCACCATATCGTAGGCGAAAACCACATACCCCTGCCGCGCCAGGCTGATGCCCAGCGCCGGACCGGAGTCCAACGGCTCGTTTTCCAGCCTTCCGTAGGGCCAGTGCCCGTGGGGATTGAGAATGCCCGGATGCTTCGCCTTGCCGTCGCGCGGGCGGTAGAGATTGCCGCCCAGGTAGAACCCCGGCAGCGTTTCCAACAGCACTTTCTCGATGGAGTAGCCTTCGCCCTCGATGCGGCCGAAGACCTGCGCGTGCAAGGGTGTCTTTTCTGGCATGGGCGATAGCCCGGCGGCCACCAGAATCTGGTTGCGCAGGAAGGCCCGGCGCGCCTGCCAAGCCTCCAGACTTGTGAAATGCGGTAACGGCAGAGGCGTGGAAGTGGTGATAATGTCTGTGTTGCGCGCATCCTCGGCCGGTGGTGGCGCCGACGCCCTCTGCGCCATCAGGTTCGGAACGCTCAAGCCCACAATCGCGGCAAAAACTGCAACGACCAACCGTTGCCGCCGTCTGCCGGCTTCATCCCCCACACCATTCACGGGCGCCCCTTCCCTGCTCCGAGTTCCCCGCTCCCCAAGGTTCCTCGGTTCCTGCGCTAAAACAACTCCGGTCTGAACCCCGCCTCGGGCGGCACGTTCTTCAGCAAACCCAACTCGCCGGCCAGACGTTCCAGCTTAGTACGGATGGCCGCCGGCGGGGGAACCAGTGGCAGCCGCACATGATCCGTACACCGCCCCATCAGGCTCAGCACCGTCTTCACCGGGCAGGGATTCGAATCCCAGAAATTGGCCTCGATCAGCGGTCCGTAACGCCGCTCGATCTCGCGCGCCTCATTCCAGTCGTTCTTCAGCGCGCAGCGAACCATGTGGCCCATCTCCGCCGGAATCTCATTCGAGGCCACGCTGATCAGTCCGTGCGCGCCCACCCCAATCGAAGCCAGCGCCATGTTATCGTCGCCTGAAAAAATCTTGAAGCTGCGCGGCAAAATGTGCACCAGTTCGGCAATCTGCGGCAGCTTGCCGCTCGACTCCTTGACGGCCTGGATGTTAGGCGCCGCCGCGGCCAGCCGCGCCACCGTGGTCGGCTCCAGATTCACGCCCGTCCGCCCGGGAATGTTGTAGAGCACCACCGGCAACGGATCGACCGTCTGGGCCAGCGTCAGAAAATGCTGGTACTGTCCTTCCTGCGACGGCTTGTTGTAGTAGGGGTTAGCCGACAGTACGGCCCCCAACCCATGAATCCGCCGCAACTGGGCAGCCAGCCGCACCAGCGTCCGCGTCGAGTTGTGCGTGCACCCGGCCCACACCGGCGCCCGGCCCCGCGCCTCCTCTACGGCGATGTGCACCGCCGTTAGCCACTCGTTCTCGTCCAACGTGGCCGCTTCGCCCGTCGACCCGCAGACCACCAGAAAGTCGATTCCCGACTCAATCTGCCAGTTCACGTGCGCCCGCAGAGCGCTCTCGTCCAGGGACCCATCCGCCCGAAAAGGCGTTACGATTGCTGTACCGCATCCTGTGGTTTCCATCATCAAAAGTGTATAACGAGCGGGGCCGGCTTGGGGCCGTGGCGCAACAAAAGCAGACGGCGGCGCGCCCGGCACGCATCCTCGCCCCATCGCGCTGCTCCCTGCCGGGCCGGCGTGAACGGAAAAGCAATCTAGAGCTGATCGAAGATCTCCCGAAAATCAAACACGCCGCTCTTGCCGGCCAGCCATTCGGCCGCTCGCACCGCGCCCACCGCAAAGCCCCGCCGCGAGTGCGCATCGTGCCGCACCTCCAGTTCGTCCACATCGCTCTTGGCCAGCACCACGTGCTCGCCCTTGGCGTCGGCGATGCGGTGCGACGTAATCTCGACCTTCTCGCCCGGCCGCGCCGTCTCGACAATCTCCCGCAGCGTCATGGCCGTGCCCGAAGGCGCGTCGAGCTTGGTCACGTGATGGGTCTCTTCGATCGAAAAACGGTACCCCTCCAGCTTCGCCAGCTCCGCGGTCAGCCGGAAGAGCTTCTGCACGCCCATCGAGAAGTTCGTCCCGTAGAGCAGCGCTCCGCCCTTTTGCGCCTTCGTCTTCAGCTCGGCCAGGTGCGCATACCATCCGGTGGTGCCCACCACGATGCGCCCCCCCGCCGCCAGCACCGCGCCGATGTTCTCCACCGCCGCTTCCGCAGCGGTAAAGTCCACCACCACATCCACGCCGGCCAGCGCTTCCGCCTTCAGCGCTGAAGCATGTTCATTGTCGTTGATGTCGAGCGCGCTCACGCGGTGCCCGCGCTCCCGCGCCACATCGGCCACCAGCGAGCCGGTTTTTCCTTTGCCGAGAATGAGAATATGCATGGTGCCTGCTCCGAATCACAGCCGTCAGCCATCCGCCTCCGGCTTGCAGAGGGTTCACTTGTGAGATCTCCCGGGGCGCCGCACGGAAACCCGGAAAGATCCGCGCATTGTTGGCCGATTACAGGGGTTCAAAGGCGCGGCGTTTGAAGCGGACAGATTGACAGTCGAGAGCGGAAGCTAAGAGCCGATAGCTGCTTTTCTCGCATCCACATCGAAGATCGACGGGTCCGGATCCTTGAAAAACGCCGCGTGCAGCGAACGCACGGCCTCGTCAGCATCGTCCTCTTCGATCATAAAAGACATATTGATTTCGCTGGCCCCCTGCGAGATCATCCTCACGTTGACGTGCCGGATGGCGCTGAACACCTGCGCGGCGATCCCGCTCTGGCCGCGAATATTATCGCCCACCATGCACACCAGAGCCTTTTTGCCTTCGTATTTCACATCCGCCAGCTTGCTCAGGTCGGCGGCGATCAAAGGCAGCTTATCGTTCGAGTCCACGGTCAGGGAAACCGAAACCTCGCTGGTCGAAACCATGTCCACCGGACAGCGGTGCTTGTCGAAGATGTCGAAGATGGCCTTCATATAGCCGTGGGTCATCAGCATGCGGCTGGCCACCACGTCGATAATGCTCAGCTTCTTCTTGACGGCGATCGACTTGAAGGGGCTGTTGCAGTGCGGCGCCAGCGAGGTGATTTGCGTGCCCTCGCAGGCCGCGTTTCGGCTGTTCAGCACATACACCGGGATGTTTTTCTTCACCGCCGGCAGGATCGTGGCCGGGTGCAGCACTTTGGCCCCGAAATAGGCCAGTTCCGCCGCCTCCTCAAAGCTGATCACCTTGACCCGCAGCGCGTCTGGGCACACGCGCGGATCGCTGGTCATGATGCCGTCCACGTCGGTCCAGATCTCGATCGATTCCGAGGGCAGCGCGCCGCCCACCAGCGCGCCGGTGAAGTCCGAGCCGCCGCGGCCCAGCGTAGTGGTAATGCCGGCCTCGTTGGAGCCGATAAAGCCGCCCATCACCGGAACCTTGCCCTGCGCCAGCAGCGGGTGCAGCTTCTCCGCGGCCTTCTTTTCGATCACATCGTCGAGCGGCGTGGCCTTCTGGAACTGCGAGTCGGTGATAATTACCTCCCGCGCGTCCACATGCGCCGCATCGATGCTTTTCTCGCGGAAGGCCGCTGCCACAATGCGGCTCGAAATCCGCTCGCCGTAGCTCACAATCAGGTCGGAGATGCGCGGCGTCAATTCCAGGATTGCCGAAAGCCCCCGCAGCACCTCGTCCAGAGAGTCGAACTTCTGGTCGATGAAACTGAGAAGATCGGCCAGGTCGGCAACGTTCTTCACCAGATCGCTAGCCGTGTCGCGGTGCCGGCTGCGCAGCCGCGAACTGATGGCCAGCGCGCCCGTGCGGTCGCCCTGGGCCGCGGCTTCCCCGGCCCGGAGCAGTTGGTCGGTGACTTTGGCCATGGCGCTCACCACCACCACGGGCCGCTTGCCCGCAGACACGCGACCTGCCACAATGGCCGCCGTTCGCCCAATCGCCGCCGGATCCTCCACCGACGTGCCGCCAAACTTCATCACCACAAGGCTCATGCTTGTCTTCACCTGTCGAGCTTGCCTTGGCTGGCCAGCAACTCGGCGTTCAGAATCGTTGCGCCCGCGGCGCCGCGCACCGTGTTGTGCGAAAGCGCCACGAACTTCCAGTCCAGCAGGCCGCAGGGCCGTAACCGGCCCACCGTCACCGCCATCCCCCTGCCGCGATTGCGATCCAGCCGCGGCTGCGGCCGGTCGTTCTGCGGGGCGAACTGCACGGGCTGCTCGGGCGCAAACGGCAGATCCCTTCCGGCCAGCGGCTTATACTCCGCCCACGCCGCCAGAATCTCCTCGCGCGTGGCCGGCTTCACCGTCTTGATGGAAACGCACTCCGTGTGCCCGTCCTCGACCGCCACGCGGTTGCAGTGGGCGGTGATCCGCGCTGCCAGCGGCGTCACGGCATGGCCCTCGAGCTTGCCCAACAGCTTCAGGGTCTCGGCTTCCATTTTCTCTTCTTCGCTGCCGATGAAGGGCACCACATTGCCCAGGATGTCCATGGACGCCACGCCGGGGTAACCCGCGCCGCTCACCGCCTGCATCGTGGTGACAAAAATCTGCTCGAGTCCGAACCGCTCCTCAATCGGCTTCAGCGCCATCACCAGGCCGATCGTCGAGCAGTTCGGATTGGTCACCATGTAGCCGCCCGACTGCTTCCGCCAGGGCTGCTCCTCGATCAGATGCAGGTGATCGGCATTGATCTCCGGAATCACCAGCGGCACATTGGGCGTCATGCGGAAGGCGCTGGAGTTCGACAGCACCGCGCAACCCGCCTCGGCAAACTTCGGTTCCATCTCCCGGGCAATCGCCGCGTCCACCGACGCAAAAATGATCTTCGGCGCGCCCCTGGGGTCTGCCTCGGACACCGTCATGTGTGCAATTCGATCCGGCAGCGGCGTGTCCAGCCGCCATTTGGCGGCCTCGCCGTAAGTCTTGCCGCTCGACCGGTCGCTGGCCGCCAGCCAAACGATCTCAAACCACGGGTGGTTCTCAAGAAGCTGAATATAGCGCTGCCCGACCATTCCGGTCGCGCCCAGAATGCCGATGGGATATTTGGTTTTCATAGTCATGAACTCTCCAGTGTACAGGAGAATGGGCGCGCTCTGGAAGAATCGCGCAGACGGCAGGTATACTGGCGCGGAATCGAAGAGAGGTTCTGCCCGGCGCCATACTGGCGTATGTTCTGCTCAGGCCCTTTCCGACCCACTCTTCCCGGCCAAGGAGTACCCGCCCATGAAAGAAAAATCGTGCAGCGAATCCCCTGCCCTGTCGCGCCGCCGTTTTCTCGCCGGCTCCGGACTCGGCGCCGCCGCCGTCCTCGTGAACAACTTTCCCGGCGTCGCTTCCTGCCTCCCCCTTGAGACCTTTGCCCGGCCGCCGCTCGGCGGCGAAGCACCCGCCGCATCCGCCGTCCACATCCGCCTCGACGGCCAATGGAAGCTCTTTCACTTCCCCCAGGGCAAACATAACATCACCGAACCCGGTCAACTCACGAAGGCGGGACTCAATGCCATCGACGCCACCGTCCCCGGCGACGCCCCCCTCGATCTGTCGCGTACCGGCGAGTTGCCCGCTGACCTCCTCTACGCGGAAAACATCACCAAACTCAAGCCCTACGAGCTTTACGAGTGGTGGTATCAGCGCGAGTTCCCCACTCCCGGGGAAGTTACTGGCCACTCCGTCGAGCTGCGCTTCCACGGCGTGGACTGCCTGGCCACTTACTGGCTCAACGGCGCAAAACTTGGCGAGTCGGAAAACGCCCTGATCGAGCACAGCTTCGACGTGACCGGCAAACTGAACGCCTCCGCGCCCAATGTGCTCACCGTTCGCCTGCGCTCGGCCGTGATTGAGGCCGCAAGCAAAAGCTACGACCCCGCCATCACCATCGCCAGCGTCTCCTGCCAGGAAAGCGTATGGATCCGCAAGCCGGCGCACTCGTGGGGCTGGGACATCATGCCGCGCGCCGTCTCCGCGGGCCTGTGGCGCCCGGTCGAACTGATCGTTCACGCTCCGCAGGAAATCTCCGAGATGTACTTCGCCACCATGGAGGCAGACGAGAAGAGCGCAGAGCTGGCCGTCTCCTTCGACCTTGCCACCGATCTCTCGCTGCTGCCCCAGTTGCATCTCAAGGTGCAGGGCGCGTGCGGGGATTCCACGTTCTCTCACCTCCACAAGCTCGAATTCAGCGCCGGACGGTTCACCTTCTCCGTCGTAAGCCCGCGGCTGTGGTGGCCGCGCGGCTATGGCGAAGCCAATTTGTATGAGGTAACCACGCAGCTTCTGCAGGGCGACAAGGTTCTCGCCTCGCGCCAGGACAGCATCGGCATCCGCAAACTGGAACTCCTCCGCACCGACATCACCACCGGGGAGAAGCCCGGCCAGTTCCTCTTCAAGGTCAACGGCGTTCCCATCCTTGTGAAAGGCTCCGCCTGGGTTCCGGCCGACGCCTTCCATAGCCGCGATGCCGCCCGCTACGAAACCATGCTCGACCTTTTCGCCGATCTTGAATGCAACATGCTGCGCGCCTGGGGCGGCGGTGTCTACGAAGATCACGCCTTCTTCGACATCTGCGACCGCAGCGGCATCCTCGTCTGGCAGGATTTCGCCATGGCCTGCGCTATCTACCCCCTCA
Organism: Acidobacteriota bacterium; assembly: GCA_021846985.1. GTDB lineage: Bacteria > Acidobacteriota > Terriglobia > Terriglobales > Acidobacteriaceae > Telmatobacter. Next base: position 134,026 of record JAJZVX010000004.1, read on the forward strand.
CTCCGGAGTTTCAGGAGGTGATCCGCAAGGAGGCCACTTCGGTCATCCGCAAGCTCCGCAATCACCCCTCTCTCGCCCTCTGGGTCGGCGACAACGAGTGCGATGAGGCGTATTACTTTTCCGGCCTCGACCCCGCCCACAACACGCTCACCCGCGAGCTCCTTCCCCAGGTCGTCTTCCAGTGCGACCCCTATCGCCCCTATCTGCCCAGCTCACCCTACATGGCCCCGGAGGTCATCGCGGCCCATAACCCGCGGCTGATGCCCGAAGATCATCTCTGGGGCCCCAGGGATTACTTCAAAAGCTCTTTCTATACCAACCACTCCGCGCTCTTCCTGAGCGAAATCGGATTCAATGGCTGCCCCGGCCTCTCGTCGCTGAAGCGCTTCATCGATCCCCAGCACCTGTGGCCCTGGAAGGACAATCCGCAGTGGATTCTGCACTCCACCAGCCCGGTGGGAAGTCCCTATCAGAACGATGTTCTCGCCAACGAGGGCCGCGAGTTCTTCGGCGTCCTGCCCGGCCATCTCGAAGACTTCGTCGTCGCCACCCAAATCGACCAGGCCGAGGCGTTCAAGTTTGTCGTCGAAATGACCCGCCTCAGAAAATGGACCCGGAGCACCGGCGTGCTGTGGTGGAACGTCATCGACGGCTGGCCCAATCTGAACGCCTCGCTGGTGGACTACTACTACAACAAGAAGCTGGGCTACCACTACGTGCGCCGCGTGCAGCAGCGCACCTGCCTGATGGTGGACGAACTGGAAGACTGGAATGTGCGTGTGGTGATGGGCAACGACTCCCGCGAGGACGCCAAAGGCCACTTCCGCATCTGGGATGCCGACACCAACACGACCGTGCTCACAGGCGAATATGCCTCGGCGGCAAACGAGAATACCGAACTGGGCAAAGTGCCGGCCTTCCACTCCGACAAGAAGCTCTGGCTCATGGAGTGGACCGCCCATGGCCAGCGCTATGTTAACCACTATCTGCTCGGCTCGCCGGCCTTCTCGCTGGCGCAATACAAGACGTGGCTGCCGAAGATCGCCGCGCTCGACAACAGCTTCGACGCCGCCCAAGTGGGAGCGTAGACCGCCGCTGAGATGGGAAGGCAGAAGCGGTTGCGGCCGCCGGGATATGGACACGCGCGTTGCGCGACCGGCGCGCAACGCGAGCCGCGCCCGTGCGGCCCGCCGGTGCAGACCGCGGGTGCTCCGGAGCTAGAATTGCACGCTCTGGAGCATCCTCTCAAAGGTTGGGTTGAGCCGGCTGAAATCCCGCTCCGGCGCGATGAAGATAAGATAGACCACCGTATTGCCGGGAAGCGGGATGGTCACCAGCCGGTCCTTTTCCTTCTGTGCATGTCCTTGCGCATCGGAAAAAGGGGAGATCGATTGCATATAGACTGAGCGCCCTCGCGTGCCTGCAACTGGAAGGACGGAGGTTCCACCCACCGTTTGCAATCCGCTTTCACCCTTCTCCAGGCTGCGCACAATCTGGCCGGTCATCTGGTCAAGGCTCATGGACTGGGCGGTAAAGGTCACGGCGTTGATGACGACGCCGCAACCCACGCCCTTGCTCACAATACACGCGCCAGGAGCGATGGTAATGGCTTGCCCTTGTTGTTGCGGGGCGAATATCTCCCAGTTGCGCGGCCGGGCGATGCGCGCAAGGCTGATGTCGGTCAGAACAAAATCCTGGCTTGGCGCAATCGCGGCCCATGCGTCAACCGGGGTGGCGCCGGCGCCGGCGGGAGCCTGGGACGTGGCCGGGACTGGCATGTCCGGCGGCGGCTGCAACACCGCCCCATTGGTCCGGTTCAGACCTTCCCATTGGCCGGTCTTCGCCCCTTGTGCAATCTGGTCCGAGGTATAGGCCTTCGTCTGGAGCGCCTGGCGGCGGATGGCGATAAATTCCGCGTTGTCGGAGCGATAGCGCTCGGGAGGCCAGTCCCGGATCTCTTTCCGAATCGCCTCTTCGCGGTTGCCGGGATTGGGGTGGTCGCTCAGGAGTTGCGGGGGCGTACCGCCCTGGGCCTCCAGTGTCTTGAAGAAATCGGCCAGCGCCATGGGGTTATAGCCGGCGCGATAGAGAATCATGGCTCCCACCGCGTCTGCCTGCGCCTCGTCGGTCCGCGAGTATTTGAGCAGCATCATGCCGGCGCCCATCTGGATGCCGGTTGCTCCGAGGGCTCCCAACAGGCCTCCCGCATCGCCAAGGATCGTGCCGGCAATACTCGCCAGGCCCTGCGTAAACCGGGACTTCTGCATCTGCTTGGCGGAGTGCTGCATGTAGACGTGCGACATTTCGTGCGCCATGACGCCGGCCAGTTGAGCCTCATCCGCGGCGGCGGTAATGGCGCCGAGATTGATGAACATTTCGCCGCCGGGAAGCGCAAAGGCATTGATGTCTTTTTCGGCAACGACATGAAATTGGTAGGGCCACGATACCGCGGGCGGAATGACAGCCACCAGACGGCTCCCGATTTTGCGTACGTACTGCGTTTCCGGGCTGCTATCCGGCAGCACAGGCATCTGCTGGTAGACCTGCTGCGCCGCCTTGAACCCGAGTTGCTCCTGCTGCGCGCGGCTCAACGACGTTCTCCCCGGATCGGGAAGCTGCGGCTCGAACTGCTGCGCCAGGCAGGGATAGGCCAGAACGAAGAAAAACAACAGTCCGGCCTGCAACGCTGCATGCGGAGCCCTACCCTCCATTTTCGATCTCATGTGCAGCTTCCTCGTCTTGAAATCAACCGCGCCGCCTCATTGCGGTCCGCCAGAATTCACTTTAACGCCGTTTTGTTCAAGGGGAAACCGCGTTTTTCAATGAACGGAAAGCAGATTCCTACTCCCGAAGATCGCCATCCTGACGAATTCCGTGCTTTTCCATCCTGTAGATGAGCGTGCGCCGGCTGACATCCAGGTAGCGCGCGGCATGCGTCTGGTTTCCGCCGAACTTTTCCAGAGCACGCAATATCAGCTCGCGTTCAATCGCTTCAAGGCTGATGCCTTCCTCGGGCAGTTCGACGAGTAACGACGGTTTCTGGTGAGAATCCGGAACTTCTTTCAGATAATCGGGGAGATCGGCTTCCGTTACCTGGTTTCCGTCCGAGAGCACCAGCATGCGCTCCACGACATTCTCCAACTCGCGCACATTGCCGGGCCACCGGTAACTGGAAAACTGCGCGGCCAGACAAGACGCCACGCGCACGTTGCGCATATCGTGGCGTTCCTTGGCCTTGTGGAACAGATTCTCCACCAGCTCCGGTATGTCTTCCTTGCGTTCACGCAGCGGCGGCAGATATAACGGCACCACGGCCAGGCGATAGAAAAGATCCTCGCGAAACGTACCGTCTTCCACCATGGCGCTGAGATTCCTGTGGGTGGCGGCCACAATCCGCACGTTCACTGTCTTCACGGCCGTGGCGCCAATCCGCTCCACCTCGCCGTTCTGGATCAGGCGCAGCAGCTTTACCTGCGCCTCGAGTGGAAGCTCGCCTACTTCGTCGAGGAAAAGCGTCCCGCCGTCCGCCATCTCCACCCTGCCCGGCTTGCTGGCCTGCGCGCCCGTAAAAGCGCCGCGCGCAAAACCAAACAGCTCCGACTCGATGAGGTCTTTGGGAATGGCTCCGCAGTTGATCGTGACAAAAGGCTGCGTGCGGCGCCGGCTGTTGTGGTGAATGGCGCGCGCCAGCAGTTCCTTGCCGGTTCCGGTTTCGCCATTGATCAGCACCGTGGTATCGTGCTGCGCCACGCGCGCCGCCATCTCCAGCACGCGCAGCAGGCTGGGCGCGCGCCCGATGATGTTCTCAAAGCCATATCGCTTGTCGAGCGCAGAACGCAGATTGCGCACCTCGTCGAGCAGGTTCTGCCGTTCCATGGCGCGATTCACCGCCAGCAGCAGAGCCTCGTAGTCGATCGGCTTGGTGATGTAGTCGTAGGCCCCCAGGCGCATGGCCTCCACGGCGGACTCAATACTGCCGAACGCGGTAATGACGATGACGGTGGTCTGAATCTCATCGGCGGCGATGCGGCGCATCAGCTCAATACCGTCCAGGTCTGGCATGCGGAGATCCGTAATCACCAGCTTGTGCCGATGCTCGACGAGCAGCCGGTGCGCCTGCTCGCCGTTCGCGGCTGGCTGCACTTCGTAACCGGCCTCGGAGAGTTGCATCTGCAGGACGCGGCGCACACTGCTGTCGTCGTCCACCACCAGAATCGCGTTAGCGGCCATTCGTCATCTCCCGGGCACGCGGCAGTTCGATGCAGAATGTCGTTCCGCCGCCAGGATTGCCGTTGAACGAAAGCGCCCCGCCATGCTGCGTGACGATGGTGGAGCAGATGGCCAGGCCGAGTCCGGTTCCCTTGGGCTTGGTCGTGAAAAACGGATCGAAAACGCGGTCGGCAATTTCTTCCGCAATGCCCGTCCCCGCGTCCTCAACCTCAATGCGCGTGCCGCTCGTTCCCGCCCGCGCGCGGAGACGAATCGTCGATCCCGGGGGCGATGCCTCAATCGCGTTCAGCACCAGATTCAACAGAACCTGCCGGATTTGCTCAGGGTCGCACTCGGCCTCGGGGATCTCCGCCACCTTCTCGTGAACCAGTGCAATGCGGCTGGTTTCAGCAGCATGCGACGCCAGTGACGCCACCGAGCTCAGGATGGCGTCAAGATCGGTGCCCTGCAGCCGCAACGAGCGCGGCTTGGCAAAATTCAAAAATCCCGTGAGCAGCTTGTTCAGCCGCTGCGATTCCAAGTCGATGATGTGCAGGCTGTCTTCGATATATTCCGGCCGGGCCGCGCCGCGGCGAAGAATCCCCGCCGCGCCTGAAATGCTGGCCAACGGATTGCGAATCTCATGAGCCAGGCTCGCGGCCAACTGGCCTGCTGCCAGAAGCCGCTCCGTCTTCTTCATGTGGGCCACGTTCTCCCGCAGCTCCAGGTAGACCTTCTCCAGTTCCTGCTTGGTTTGTTCCACCATCCGCCGATGCGCGCTTTCGCGATCCGACAGATAGCCGGCAATCAATCCCGCGGCGCTGAAAATGGAGAGCTCGACAATCTGGTCCTTTGCGTCAAGCGGCCACTGCGACCAGTGCCACGCGATCAGCGGCGCATTCACCGCGCCGGCCAGCAGCGAAGCCACCGCCGCGCCTGGCACGCCAAACAGGATGCCCGCCATCATCAGGGGAAGGAAGTTGAGATGGTGGAGGATGTTGTGGGCTGAAACATCCGAAGCCGGCACCGTGACGGTCAGTGCGGCCAACAGGAAAAGAAACAGTGCAATCATCACCGCTCCGGACCCCGGCCGATCAGGCCACCAGCGCTGTTTGCACTCCATAAGGAAAGCATAACTGCAACGAGCCGGGTCGGGCGCAACGCAAATCACGCCCCTGTGCCAGCAACTTACGTTCCAGTCCGGCAGAGGGGCTTTGGGGCGGTTTTCGTCCCCCCATGTGTACCAAATGGGACATTGAAGCCCTCGCGCGTGTACCAATTGCGGCGGTTGCAATGTCCATCGCGCTGCAAAACAGGGCCTATCCGGCTTGGTACACAACGTGCTTCGGCAAGGGCGTGCGACCATTCATTCCCTCTCTGTTCACGGTTATCCTCCTGCTGGCGCCGGCCTGCGCGCCAGCCCTGAGCGCCGCGGCCGGCGAGCCCGCTCCGGCGGAACCTTCCGTGCGCGCGCAGGATCTTTCTGAAGGATCACCGCTCTCGCTCGATCAGGCGCTGCTGCTGGCCGAGCAAAACAGTCCTCTGCTCAAGGAGGCGTCTGCCACGGTCGATCGGTCGCACGCCGGAATCCAGACGGCGCGCGCATACACCAATCCCTCGGCTGAATTTCTGGCCGGCCAGCAGTCGGCGCGCGCGGTTGCCATTCCCGGCATTCCCGGGCTGCTGCTGCACTATAGCGCCGAGCAGACGATAGAAATCCCCTCCGAACGGCGCGCGCGCATTCTGGCGGCGAAGTTTGCGCTGGCCGGCTCCGAGTATCAGTTCGCCGGCATCCGCCTCGCCGTTGTGGCCAGCGTCAAACGGGCGTTTTACGACGTGCTGCGCCGCAAGCAGCAGGTGAAATATGCCATGGACAATCTGGCCCTTGTGGAGGATCTGCGCCGCCGCGTCGGCGTTGAAGTGCAGGTGGGCGAAAAGGGCAAGCTGGAACTGACCCGCGCGGAAGCGGAGCTGGCCCGCGCGCGCGCGGCGGTGAAGAGCGCCGAAGTGGAGCTGTCGAACGCGCGCGCGGTGCTCAAAGCGGTGATGGGCACAGCCTCCGGCGTGGATTACGATCCGCAGGGCGCTCCCGAGGGCCCCGTGCCATTAGCGCCGCTGCCCGAGCTTCGCGCACAGGTGCTTTCCACGCATCCGGCCCTCTCCGAGTCCAACGCCCGGACCTTCGAAGCGGAGGCCACGGTGAAGCGCGAGCTTGCCCGCCGCCTGCCCCAGCCCGCCATTTACGGCGAATACGAGCGCCAGCCCGACCTCACGTTCTATCGCTTCGGGGTGAACGTGCCCTTGCCGCTTTGGGATAAGCGCAAGGGTCCGATTGCCGAGGCCAGGGCCGAGGTTGACCGCTCCAAAGCCATGGCCCGCCAGCGCGAGCTCGAGATTGTCGCCATGCTCGACCGCGCCTACGACCAGTATCAGATTCGCGACCAGCAGGTGCAGAGCCTGCAGGCCGGATCGCTGCGCGAGGCCCAGGCAGCGGTGGATGCCGCGCTTTCCGCCTATCGCTTTGGCGAGCGTGGCATCCTCGAAGTGCTCGATGCGCAGCGGGTGCTGCAGGGCGTTCGCAACGACCTGCTGGACGCATTGTTCGCCAGGCAATCCGCTTTTATCGATCTTGAAGAACTGGGAGCCACGCAAAAGTGAAGACCCCACCGATGCTCTGCGGAATGCGGATGTGCACAGCCCTGGCGGCCGCGGTTCTGGCGCTTGCCGCGGGCGGCTGCAAGCGCGCGGCCCATGAAAGCGGCGCTGCCGCCACGGCCGACCCTCTCAAAGTCAAAGTCACGCCCGCATTGCTGCGCAGCATGACCATTGGCGCGCCGGAACTTCAGGAAGTCATCACCGAGCAAACAGTGGCGGCGCGCGTGGAAACGGATGCCGCGCGGGTGGCCCGCGTCGGCTCTCCCGTCGATGGCCGCATCACCAGGGTGCTGGTTTTCGAAGGCCAGAAGGTGAGGCAGGGCGAAGTTCTCGCCATGCTCCACAGCAATGCTCTTTCCGACACGCAGTTCGCCTTCGTCAAAGCCTTTTCGCAGGAGAAGCTCGCCGAACAAGCCGCGGCGCGCGCGCGCCTGCTGGTCCAGTCCGACGTCATCGGAACCGCCGAACTGCAAAAACGCGAGGCTGAAGTCCTTCAGACATCGACCGAAGTGGCCGCACTGCGCGCGCAACTGCGCGGCCTGGGCATGTCGGATCGCGCCATCGCGCAGCTTGAAACCACGCGCAAGCTCAACTCCGATTACCCCATCATCGCTTCCATCTCCGGCACCGTCATTGAGCGCAAGGTCACCCTTGGCCAGGTGGTGCAACCCGCCGAACTGGCTTTCCTCATCGCCGATCTCTCCAACCTCTGGCTGGTAGCCGACGTTCCCGAAGTCAGTTCCTCCTCGCTCTACAAAGGCAAGACCGTCCTAGCCACCATTCCCGCGTTGCCCGGGATCACGGTCAAGGGCACGCTTACGTTCGTCAGCCCTGTAGTCGATGCGCAGACCCGAACCGTACGCGCGCGCATGGATCTGCCCAATGCGGAGGGAGCGTTCAAGCCCGACATGCTCGCCTCCATGACCTTTGAGAGCACGCCGCAGAAGGGACTTACCATCCCCGGCGCCGCCGTGGTGCGCGAAGAAAACAAGGACCAGGTCTTTGTGCAGTCGGGCCCCGATGAATTCACCATGCGCGAGGTAGAGCTCGGCGCCGAGGTTTCCGACCGGCGCGTGGTTCTTCGCGGCCTCTCCGCGCAAGAGAAGATCGCGCTCGACGGAGCCTTCCACCTGAACAACAAACGCAAGCAAGACCAGCTCAAGGGAGGCGAATAATGCGCTCCCTGATCGCCGCGGTCCTTCATCAGCGTCTGGTTATCGTCGTTGTTTCCCTCATCCTGCTTTTCTTCGGCCTGAACGCCGCCAGGCATCTCTCCATTGATGCCTTTCCCGACGTGACCAACGTCCAGGTGCAGGTGGCTGCCGAAGCGCAGGGAAAATCGCCGGAGGAAGTGGAGCGTTTTGTCACCGTGCCCATCGAGATCGCGATGACCGGCCTTCCGGGTCTGACCGACATGCGCTCGCTCAACAAGCCCGGGCTCTCGCTCATCACCCTGGTGTTTGAAGACGGAAAAGGCGTCTACTTCGAGCGCCAACTGGTCAGCGAGCGCCTGAACGAAATCCGTGACCGCATGCCGGCGGGCGTCACTCCGGTGCTTGGACCCGTCTCGAACGCGCTGGGCGAGGTCTATCAGTACACACTGGAAAAGCCCGGCGACGGCAAGCGCGCGCTCACACACGACGAGCTGGTGGAGCGGCGCACCATCCAGGACTGGGTGGTGCGGCCTCTGTTGCGCTCCATCCCCGGTGTGGCGGAAATCAACTCCACCGGCGGATTCGTCAAACAGTATGAAACCCTCGTCGATCCGCAGAAGCTGCGCTACTTCGGCCTGACCATCGGCGACGTCTACGATGCGCTGAAGCGGAACAACGAAAACGCGGGCGGAGGCATCCTGCCCCGCTACGCCGAACAGTATCTGATTCGCAGCGTAGGCCTCATCGGCGGCGTAGACGACATCCGCTCCATTGTTCTGAAAGCAGCCAACGGCACCCCCGTCTACATCCGCGATGTGGCCGACGTACGTGTGGGCGAGGAAGTGCGCTACGGCGCCATGGTCAAGGGCGGATACACGGAGTCGGTGGGCGGCGTGGTGATGATGATCGCGGGAGGCAACGCCAAGGAGATCGTCAGCCGCGTCAAGGAACGCGTGGCCGAAATCAATAACCGCAACATGATTCCTGGCGGCCTCAAAATCGCTCCTTACTACGACCGCTCGCGCCTTGTCGATGCCGCCATCCACACCGTCACCGAGGTTCTGGCCGAGGGTATTGTCCTTGTCGTCGTTGTTCTCTTTCTCTATCTGGGCGATCTGCGCTCGAGCCTTATTGTCAGCGCCAACCTGCTTCTTACTCCGCTCATGACGTTTCTGGTGATGAACCGCATCGGGCTCTCCGCCAACCTCATGTCGCTGGGCGGCCTGGCCATTGCCATCGGCCTCATGGTGGATGGTTCGGTGGTGGTGGTGGAGAACGTGTTTGCGCACATCAGCCACAAGCCGCAGGACAGCCGCCTGCACGTGGTGCGCGACGCGGTGGCCGAGGTGGCTACACCGGTCATTTTCGGCGTACTCATCATCGTGCTGGTGTTTCTGCCTTTGATGACGCTGGAGGGCACCGAGGGCAAGATGTTCGCGCCGCTTGCCTACACCATCGCCATCGCCCTCCTGCTTTCGCTGGGGCTTTCTCTCACACTTTCTCCGGCGCTCTCCTGCTTCTATCTCAAAGGGGGAACGGAAGAGGACACGCGCTTCGTGGCCATGCTGCGCCGGCCCTATCAGCGCATTCTCAGTTGGGCCTTGCGCCACAAACCGGCGAGCATCGCCTCTGTGATGGCGTTGTTTGCCATTTCGCTTGGCCTCTTTCCGTTTCTTGGAACCGCCTTCATACCGGAGATGCAGGAAGGCACGCTAGGCCCGGGCGCCGACCGCGTCCCCAATATCTCGCTCGATGAGTCCATCCGCATGGAGCTTCAGATGCAGCGCCTCATGCGCGACATCCCCGGCGTGGAAAGCGTGGTCTCGCGTCTCGGCCGCGGCGAGTCGCCCGCCGATCCCGCCGGCCCCAACGAGGCCGACGTAATCGCCACCCTCACCCCGGTTGGCGACCGGCCGCGCGCGCTCACGCAGGCCGTGATCGCCGACAAGATGCGGGAAGCCCTGAAGACCGTGCCCGGCATCAACCTGGTGATGTCGCAGCCCATCTCCGATCGCGTCGACGAAATGGTGACCGGCGTGCGCGCCGATGTCGCGGTCAAAATCTTCGGGGACGATCTCGACACGCTCATCGAAAAAGCGCGCCAGGTTGCCCAAGTCGCCGCCTCCATCAACGGCACGCAGGATACGCGCGTCGATCGCGTAGGCGGGCAGCAGTATCTGGAGATTGACATCGACCGCGCCGCTATCGCCCGCTATGGCCTCAATGCCTCCGACGTCAATCAGACCATCGAGATGGCCATCGCCGGAAAAAGCGCAACCGAAATCTACGAGGGCGAACGCCGCTTTCAGGCCATTGTTCGCCTGCCTGAGTCCTACCGCTCCAATGTGCAGAACATCAAGGAGATCACGGTCTCGTCGCCCGGCGGACCCAGGATCCCGCTGGAATACATCGCCAGGATTCGCGTGGTGGAAGGCCCTGCACAGATCAATCGCGATATGGCCAAACGCCGCATCGTGGTGGGCATCAATGTGCGCGACCGCGACCTTGGCGGCTACGTGGCGGAACTGCAGAGCGCCGTCAGAGCCCGGGTGCCTCTGCCCTCCGGATACTTTATCCAATGGGGCGGTCAGTTCCAGAACATGCAGCGCGCGCTCCATCATCTGGCCATCATTGTGCCCATCACCATTGGAGCCATCTTCTTCCTTCTCTTTCTGCTCTTTCACTCCGTGCGCTTCGCCGCGCTCATTATCACGGTTCTGCCCTTTGCCTCCATCGGAGGCGTTTTTGGCCTTTTCTTCTCGCGCGAATATCTATCCGTGCCCGCCTCGGTCGGATTCATTGCCTTGTGGGGAATCGCCGTCCTCAATGGAGTGGTGCTTGTCTCTTACATTCGCAAGCTCCGGCAGGAGGGACACTCGCAATACGACGCCATAGTCGAAGGCACCCGGCTCCGCTTCCGGCCGGTCATGATGACCGCCACGGTGGCGGCCCTCGGTCTGGTGCCCTTCCTCTTCGCCACCGGCCCGGGCTCCGAGATTCAGCGCCCGCTGGCAATCGTGGTCATCGGCGGACTGGTCACATCGACAGCGCTCACCCTCGTTCTCATCCCCTGCCTCTACAGCATCTTTGAGGGCAAACCGCAAGACATCGCGGATGTGGAGATGGAGCATCACCTTTTGAGTTGACGCGCCTATCTGTCGCGCGCAAGCTTACGCTTCGTTTCTGCTTTGATCGGGAATCGCAACAGATTGGCCCTGGCGGCCAGTTCCTGGACATTTGGCCTGCCTCTGCAGATTCATGGTGTAACCTTGGCGCGGATACGGGCTCAATTGTGAAAGCAGACCCGTTGCGATGATGCGCGAGCAAAGGAATGATGCGGCCAATGCAACGGAAGCGCTTTCTCCCACCTTCGGAATTCCGCGGCCTTCGCTCCGGAAACGCTGGACCGGCAGCACAGGCGCTATGTTGATCGGTATCTGCCCGGCCAGACTCGCACCCGGACATCAGAAGCGCCGCCGTATCGTCTGGATCCAGGGCGCCGGATTCCATGCCGTGAAGTTACGTGCCCAGGTCCCTTCGTCCTGGCCGCGAACGCGCATGCGCCGCGATCCGGTCGCGCCGGGCGCAGAGCGGCGCCCGCCGAACAGGCCGGTGCAAAAACAAGAAAAGCCGGGAGATCGCAACGACACGAGGGGGAGCGCAGCGCTCTAGCGATGGTGCCAGGCCTGGAAAGCCACTTCAACCACGGCAAAGAGAACGCTGACCGCGGCCAGAAAGCCCTTGGCCCTCTGCCAGTTTTGCTCGTGGCGTTCCATGCGCCGCTCGAGTTCGGCGATACGCCCGCCGTTGCCATCGCCCATCAGACCGTTCATCTGCGTTTTGAGCACGCTCAGGTCGCTGAGCACCTGGGCTTCGAATTCATTCATCATCCGCATGGGCAGGACTCCATCCGTATTCCGCGCGAGAGATTGCCGCTCACGATCCCACCGGCAGGTTGATAAAGAGGGCTGTTGAAAATTCGGAGTAGTTGGGCGGTGTGGCGCCGTCATACATCCGGATATAGAAGCGGTCGTTGGCGGCGGCTCGAGGAAAGGTGATGTTCTGCGCCGAGGTGCGCATCACCAGGCCCGAATCTTGGCCGGGCATGAAATCGTAATCGCGCCGCCGGATCTCGAAGCCGCCGCCGGCCGGCGCGGCCACACCGGTGTTGATGGAGACCGTGGTCCCGTTCAGTGTGGCGACCGTCAGGTTGTTCAAATTGGCCAGCATCGTCGGCGCCACCAGCGCAGGGAGCCAGGCGTCGGCCGGCACTGTGGCGCTGGTCTTGATGGCCAGGCTGTCGGCCCAGTCGTTGGCAAAGGTCACAACATAGTTGACAAGGTCCGGGGAACTGGGCTGGTAGCTGATCTTGACGGTGCGCACCACCACCTGTGCGTTCAGGCTCATCGAAGGCGCATTCAACAGCAGCGCATCGCCGGGCCAAACGTCGGCGGCAAAGCTGGTCCGGGCGCCTTTGTATGCGCCGCTCCACAAGGCGCTGACGCCGGACGCCGCCTGCTGGAGCACCTGGGCCGCGTTGCGGCAGTCTGCCGAGCTGCGCGCCGGAGGGCTGGTGACGGTGCCGGTCCAGGAGACGACCGGAGGCAACCCTGCTTGAGCCAGAGACTGCTGGCTCGCGGAGTTGACCGCGCGGCCCACGGCCCGATGCAGAACGCGATAGGTGACGGCAACCTGCTCGCCGGCGGCGGGCGCAAAGCCCGTGTAAAAAGCCAGGATGCCCGTACGCTCGAGATGACATTCGGCGGCTTCGACGGCCGAACCGATGCGGCGCGTGTAGGCGCCGCCGCCCTGGGGGGTGCTCACAACCCAGCCCGATCCAAGGTTGGTGAGGTTGAGCGCGCGCATGCTGCCGATCAGGTTGGTGCTGCTGGCGGCCACCACCGTACCGGTGGCCGGCAGGCTGGCGATGGAACCATCGTAGAGCGTAACCGGCATACCGCCCACGCCGTTAACGAATTCCTGGATGTCCATCTGCACACTGGCTGGAGCAACACTCCACTGGCCGCCGGCGATCAGGGCTCCGCTATCTCCCTGCGCGCGGTAAACCGCGAGAGCGCGCTGGCTTTCCGGGCAATGCGCGCGCAGCCGCAGGGCGTACTGGTTGGAGGGATTGACGGAAAAAGCGGTTCCGGCGGGCGTACCCTGCACAAGGGGCTGCAACGTAACCGCGCCCGTACCCTGCTGCGCCGCCACCTGGAAGCCCGCGATGCAGCCCGCCTGTGTATCCAGCCCTGTGAAGAAGCCGGCCAGGACACCGGTACTGCCCGGCGAAAGCGTAATGCCGGTGGCCTCCAGCAGCAGGGTTCCGCCCATCTCCACGGGATCGAGCCAGGAAAGCAGCGTGCCGCCATCCACTCCGCTGCCCCCGTTCATGGTCAGGCCTCCGGGGCCAAGCGCAAGATAGCCGTTGCCGCCCGGATTGCCCCAGCGGCGCAGGTCGATCTGCGGTTCATCGAAGAGTTCATGAATCACGATGGTCTGGGAAGACGGCGGAAAGAAAGGTTCCTCGGAGAGATAGAACTTCGTGGTTGCGCCGTCGCCCAGAAAATACTCCGTCACGTAAGCCGACGGTTCATGCTCGCCGCAGACCGTAATGTCGTTGGCCAGCGCGCGCTCCACGCTGCCGCTCAGCGTGAGATTGGCAAGACTCAGGCTGCCGTCGGTTTCGTTCAATGGGTGTACGGCGGCGGGCACGGCGGAAAGCGTCAGCGCGCCGCTCAATGCCCGATAGGAGGCGCGCGCCTGGTTCGCCACCTGGCCCGCGCTCTTGCTCCAGGCCGCTCCGGACGCGGGAACAAAATGGCTCACCGCGGAGCTCAAGGTGAGCCCTTGCGTGGAAAGCGGCGATGCGCCGGTGCGAGTCACAAGGCCGGTCAGCAATGCGCCGGCAGTTTCGCCCGTGGAGCCTTTGCTGGGCGGCATCGGCAACTGGTCCAGCAGCAATTCGTCGCTGAGGGCCTGAAGGGCGATACGGTAGCGCGGACCTTCCGTCCCCATGCCGGCATACTCCGGCAGCGGGGTAACGGCGATGTAGCCGGTAAAGTACACCGTTCCGTCGTCGCCGGTCACCGCCAGGGGCAGGTTGCGCGTGGGCATGGCCAGGCTTCCGTCCGCGGGAAGGCTGAGCCAAAGCTGGCACCCCGAGGGCTCGTTCAGTCTGCGCTCAATCGTCAACGGATGCGCCGCGTCCAGCGCGCCGCTGTAGTCCTGACCTTTGATGGTGATCTTCATCCCGACCTTCTAACCTCCCTGTGCGCCAGTCCTCAGTCTGCGCCGGCTCAGATCAGCGCCTTCGGCGCCGGCAAAAAGCTCCGATAGCAAACGATGCGTTCGCCGTCGAGCGCATCCACAACCGGCAGAGCCAGAAACTGGCCTTTGAGCAGAACGCGCCGCTGGCCCTCCTTCTGTTTGGCGTCGAGCGGAACCACGGTTTCATCGGCGCCGGCCATGGTCTGCAAGCGCGGATAGTGGAAAAAGATGCGTTCGCCCTGTCCGCCTTCCATGACAAAAAGCGCCGACCACTCCTGATAGAAGCAGCCTCCCTCGCGGTCGACGAATCCCGTCACGGCCTGCAGTTTAGCGCCCGCGGCCGGAGCGCCCGCCGGCAACGGAGCGGCCAGCGTCAGGCCGGTTGAATTCACCTGGGACACGAGCGCCACGTTGAACGTCACGCGGCGGATATAGTCCACATCCGTGAGCGCCTGGCGCACATAAGCGCCGGAGACGGGCGTGCCCACGTAGCCGGTCTGGCCGGTGTAGTCCGCATCCAGCGCAATCATCGCGCCGGGCGCGAAGTTCGCCGCGTCGGCCGTGGCCAACGCTACAAAGGTTGCCGTCGATCCACTCTGCGCCATGACCGCCGCAGCGGCTTTCGCGCCGTCCGGAGCCAGGCCGGCGCCGCTCGCCGGGGCCAGCAGGTTCATGTGCTGCGAACCCGTTGCCAGCGCCATGGTGAGCTTGGTCCAGCTTAGAAACTCGCAGCTCACCTGCGCTGCCAGCGTCTCGCGCACCTGTTCGAGCGCGGCCGCAGGAATGCCCGTGAGCAAGGGGGCGGACTTGCCGGCCGCCTTGCGCGCGAAGTTCTGCATCCAGCCCAGGTCGATCCACGGCGCCGGCGGAGCGTCCAGATTCAGCGCGCCCTGTTCGGCCGGGTCAAAGAACACGGGAGTCTGCGTGGCCCGGTTCACCGGCGCAAAGTAGCCGCGGACCCGGCGGGCCACCGGGGCTGGAGCCGAAAACCAATTGGCAGCCATCTACTCCCCCTCTTCCTGGTAGCTGTAGACCATCATTTTTGCCGAGCGGATCAGTTTGTCCCGTTGCACAACGGCGGGCGTAAAGATCGGCGCGTCCCAGAAGACCTGCGTCAGCATGACCGACGGCGGAGTGGTTACGTAGCTCAGCTTGGGCGTCGCAAAGGGCTGCAAAATTGCAACCAGCTCTTCGTCCATCTCGCTTAGCGCGCGGCCGCGGTCGAGCCCGCCAAAGGCTTGCGTTCCGCAGGTCTGATAGATCACCTCGCACTCCTCGGCGGCCATCGCCGATCCCAGATCGAGATCCACGCCCAGGCCAAGCCAGCGCAGCACAAACACGTCGTCGGGGAGCTGGCTGAAGGGAGCCTCGGCTTCTTCCACCAGAATTCCCGGCCGCGCCGCGCCGCGCAGCAGGATGGTGCGTTCGGGATTGACCGCCGCAAGCCGCGTGCGCAGGGCGACATAAAATGAGTCTTTTGCATTCTGCATGGAAAGTTGCTCCGCAACCGTAGTGAGTGGTCCATGCTCCGTTGCATGGCGTGTTTGTCATGAAGCGCGGACGATTCCGCACCGGCGGCCGGCGCATGGAGCCAGCCGCCCCGGACCGCGTCCTTCAGATGGCCTGCTGCCGGGCTTCGCGCAGAAGCAGGCGGTAGAGATACACCGTGCCGAAGGCTTCGTTGGACGACACCGACTCAATCAGGTAATCCTGCCCCGCCACGGTGACGGCCAGGGTCATGGCAAACAGGGCCTGTGCAGAAGCCAGACTGAGCGTGTTCACCTGCTGCTCCACACCGGTAGCCGAAATCAGCAGTTCCCACTTCGGCTGGTTGCCTTCCTGCCAGGTGGGCCGCAGCTTCCGCATCACCACCGGGCTGACCACGACTTCGGCGAAGGTGGTTGCCACCAGGCCAACTTCCAGTTGGCTGGATTCCGCGTTCGCGCCGGTGACGCGCAGCAGAGCCGACGTTCCCGCCACACTCCGCAAAAGAGCGTCAGCCAGCATCTGCGGCGCACCCATCGGGTTGCGCGGCGCTGTATCGCTCATGGCTCACCCCAGCCTGTTCGCCACGTAGGGGCGCAGCCAGGTCTGCACCGTCTCGTCCAGCAGCGAACTTGAAAAATACTGCATCCACATCGTGTCCATCTTGGTCCGGCTGGCATTCAACGCCGGCGTCGCCTGCGCGTTGCGCACAATCTGCGCGCACGCCGACTTCACGTCGTCGCCGATGGTGGCCAGCCCCGCCGTATACGTCGCCGAGACTTCGTTATATGGAAGCCCCAGCAGGTTCCACGGCAAGGTCAGCTCGCCCGTATTCACGTCGTAGTCCACGGTGTTGGGATCGATCCCTGTCCACTGTCCCGGCAGGGAAAATGCCCACACCACATCGAAGAGCGGCTCCGCGAGAAGTTCTCCGCGGCGGGGCTTGGCATAGCGGCCCTGCAGGCTCACCAGCGGGCTGGTGGCTGTCCCCAGCGGCGCCAGGGGCAGATAACTGAGCCGCACCGTCTGCGCTCCACTGGTCATGCGGAGACGCTCCGTGTACTGGATGACGTTCAGGTCCGGACGCCTGCAGAAGCTGTTGATCAATGCGCTGGCCGCGGTAATCCAGTCGGCCGATGTTGCGGCCGGCAATCCATAGTTTGGGTAATCCGCTGGCTGAAGATAGGCCATACCCCACCCTTCCCTCGCTTACTTTCTGTCGTTGCTGGCTCTGGGCGTGCCGCCGGAAGAGGCTCCACCGCGTGGAGCCTCTTCGCCTGCCCGCGGCTGCGGCGTATTACCGCTGCACCAGAACCTGGTAGTGGGCATAGTTGGCGCCCTTCACCACCGGAGCGCCAAACTTCACCGCCACGTACTGGTAGGTCAGCGAATTGGGCAACCCCAACTGGAAGATGCGGGGAGCCGGATCGCCCAGCCAGTGGTACTCGATCAGATCCTCGGTGACGATGTAGGCCGGGAGCGTGGCCGAGCCCGATCCGGGCGTGCCCGTATAGCCGAGGCTCCAGTCGGGAATCAGCGGCAGATCGCCGGCCTGGGTGGAGAGCATCTTCACGCGGAAGCCGCCCGTAATCTGGTCCGTGTTGAGCACCACGTTGAAGTCCGTCTTCATCTCCCGGTCGATCAGGTCCAGCAGAACCGGATTGGCGTAGATGGCCGTGGGCCGCACCTGATAGCCGTTGTTGGCCACCATCTGCGCCACGGTCCCCTTGAGGCCGTCCACGATCGAGGCGCTGGTGCCGATGCTCACGGTGTTGCCGCCGGCCACAATCTGCGCAATCGCGCCCATGTACTCGGTGGTGGTGGGCGAGCTCAGGCTGGTGTCGTTGCCGTTCCACAGGGCCACGTCGTGGGTCACCATCACGCCGCTCACGGTATCCACCAGATCCTTGGCCTGCAGGTAGGCGAACTGCTGCTGCTGGTTGCCCAGTTCGATGTCGAACAGGTTGTAGTTGATCTGCGAAACGATGGCCTTCAGCGGCACGCTCCGCTCCACGCGGGTGGGGCTCACCACCGGCGCCGCGATGCTGCGCGGATTCACAAAGCCCGCCGCTCCGGGATTCGGAATGGCCGTCTCTTCAAAAAACCGCGACGGGTGGCCGGTGGCCGGAACCTGCTTGATGCGCTGCCCAAAGGGACTCGAACGCCGGCAGATGTCGAAGATCTCGGTCTGGTACAGTGGAACTTCAATGGCGCCCGGCCCGATGAAATCGGCTGCCGCGTGAATGTCTGCAAAAGTTGCGTTCATAGGCTCTTTCCGCCCCCTCCATGGGGCCGTGGTTCTGTTCTCCGTGGTCCGTCTTCGGTGATCGGCCGCCAGAAACTGCCATCGCTCGCGGCGGATCCCTGACAACCGGCCACTGACTGCTGCTCTTAGGCGATCGCTCCCGCCCGCAACAACTGGCTCTTCACGGCGATGCGCTGCTCCAGGCTCAGTCCGGCCAGCGCCGCGTCCAGGGTCCGCACATCCACCGGGCCCTCGCCAATGCCGTGCTTGGCCAGCATCTCCGTGGTGGCCGCGGGAACGGTCTTGCGCAAGGGATTGAGCGCGGAAGATGAGGCCGCGGCCTTCATCTCGGCCAACTCGCGCTCCGCCTCAGCCAGCTTTTCCGCCAGTTCCGCTTCGCGCCGGGTTTGTTCCACCGTGGCCGAAATCTTCTCCACTTCGCCCGCCATGGCCTCCTGCCGCTCTTCCAACCAGTGCAGCGTCCGCTCCAGAAGGGTCGCCGCGGCCTCCAGCCGTTCCACCATCTCCTTCTCTTCCTGTTCCATCTCCTTCCTTTCCCGGCTTTCGCCGTCCTCGCGCGCAAAAGGGAAGGGGCCTTGCAGCGCAAGACCCCTTCCCTTTGCCGCGCCCTTCGTTTGTGCGGCATCTTGCGGCGACTCCGGAATCCCTGCGCCTCCGGAAAGTCCGGCGGCCGGATGGTATTCCTGCCGCCCCGCCCGCTTTCCTAAGTTGCAGGAAGGCGCCAAAACCGCCCTAGAGCGGTTGCAGAGTCAACGTGCCCTTGTTGCTTCAGTGCGAGGTGGCATTTTCTTGGGGAAAATGCCCCTTTGCATCACGGTCTCTGGGTACAGCAACTCTGGAACCGCTTTAGCCCGCCATTTTGAAACTGGTTGCCCGGTAGGCCGCCTTCTCCCGCAGCAGCACAGCCGCCCCTGTAAAGGTGACCCGCGTCAGTTTCCATACTTCGGCCCGCATGTCTTCCACCCGGGCGTCGGCTATTTCGTAGCTCATCCCCATGGCTTCGGGAGCGTGCGCCTGGATGGCACCCGTCACCTCGGGAAAGTCCCGCGCATACAGATAGCCGCGCACCGTCAGCCGCTGTCCGATCAGGTTCGCCTCGGTCAGCAGGCCAATCTTGCGCCGCGCATCGTGCCCGTCCCAGCCCGGCCGGTAATCCACCGCCATCCCCAGCAGCGAGGGCAGCGCCTTTTCCGCCGCCTCGCGCGTCAGCATCACCCGGTGACCGCGCGCTCCCGCCGGAGCCTTATCACTGGGCGTATTCACCACCGTCAGCACCCCCTCGAAGGGCACCCGGTTGGGATGTCCCTCCACATGGGGAATCCTTACCGCCATCGCTTCCAATCGCATGTCCGCTCCGCTTCTCAAGGGACCGGGGCAGCAAGGGACCGAGGCAACAAGAAGGCGGCTGCATTGTCTTCTCCCGTTCCCTCGCACCATCTCCCCGCTTCCCTGGTCCTTCGTTCTCGCCCGTTTGGTTTCCCTTTCTGTTGCCGAGCTACCCGCTTGTCGCCTCCGTCCCTTGCGGCCCCGGTCCCTGCCGCAGCGGTCCCAGACCCCGCATGGCCCGCACCTCATCCACCGTCAAAACACCCGCCTGCAGCAGTTGCACCTGCACCGCCAGTTCCGTCGCCTCGTCGCGCGCGCTCAGCTCGTTGAAGACAAACTCGAACTCCCGCCACCCGATGCACTTGCCAAAAAGATCGCGCGTAATGTGTCCGGCCAGCAGCAGAGCCAGCGGCTGAATCGCTCCGCGAAAGGCCTCGTCGGCCATCTCCGAGGCCGTGGACTGATTCACGTCCGCCTCCAGGCCCAGCATCAGCGGCGGCAGGCCGAAGGCATTGGCCACCATCCGGATCAGAAACTCCTGCCACGCCAGCCGCAGATCGGCGTCCGTGCCCTGCGCAAAGCGCAGCACCTCCGGCTTCTGCTCGCTCGAGAGCAGCGGCACGCGGCCCGTCCCTTCGATCTCGTCCTGCCACCAGCGGATCAGCCGGTCATGCTGCGCCGGGGTGGCCTCGTTCAGCCACAGCGCGTATTGGGCCACCGCGTTCGCCGCCAGCTTCCCGGCAAAGCGGTGCGCGCTCAAAAACTGGTTCACCGTCTCGAAAGCCACCTCCAGCGGCCCCAGCCCGAAGGGCGTAAAGCTGCGCGGATTCATCCGCACATACATCAACTGGCGGTCCAGCAGTTCCACCGCAGCCGTCTCCAGTTGTCCCGGCAGCGCCTGCGCATACCGCGGCGTCTCCTCCTGCCCGTCCCACCTGGCGTTCATCCGGATCGAGGCGCCGTCCACCGGCCACAGCATCGCCGGCCGTTCCGCGTCGCCCGTGGCTTCCATCTCCGCGGCCCCGAATCCGCCCGTCAGCGCATCCTCGATCACCTGCTCGATCAGGGTGCGGAAGCTGTCGGTGCAGTTGGGTTCTTCCAGGGTCCGCCGCAGCGCCCGCAACTTCCGCTCCACATAGGCCACCTCGCCCGTCCGCACGCCGCGCCGCACCCGTACCTGCCAGTCCATGGCCGCAATGCGATCCTTGATGACGTTGATCGCCCTGCGCACCAGCGGCGTCTCCGCAAACCGCCGCAGGTTCGCCGGCGTCGGCTTGGGCAAGTGGCGTCCCGGAAAGCGGACCGGGCTCAGGATCGCCGGCAGCGCCAGCGTCTTCCGTTCCGCCTCGGCATCGGCCGCACCGGCCTCCACGCCGGCCCTCCAGGGCGCTCTGCCCCCCGTCGCCTGCCGCCATATCTCCCTCAACTGTTTTCCTACCCTCACGCGCACCTTCCTTCTTCGCCGCCCCAAAAAGAAAACGGCACAGATCCCTAAGGAACCATGCCGCCCCTGACCGTTGTCCGTCCTCAGTTGTCAGTTCTCAGTGTTTGGCAGCCAGCGCCTGCGCGCCCTCCGCCTTCGATCCGCCGCTTCCCTGCCTCTCAACAGAATCCATCCTAGCGCAAAGCCGCATAATTCCCTGCAAGCGCCCGCCGCTTTTTCTCAGGCTGCGCGCCAGCCTTTTTCCTCAGCCTCCGCGCGCATCGTCGCTCCGCGCCGGGAACCGCGAACAAACAATTGTGAGCGGCCCCTCTCACACCCGCAGTTCCCGCCGCGCCGTCTCCGCCACCCGCTCCAGGTCCGAGGTTGTGAGCACGCGAATCCGGTGCTCTTCCATCGTCTCCACGCCGAAGCGGTACATGGCCAGCCGCTCCGGATCCTCTCCGGTCGCGCCCAGCCGCGCCGCGGGCTCCACCACCGCCGTCAGTTCCAGCCCCGCCTTCTCCACCCGCTCCACTCCGGATCGCAAACCCGGCGCCGAAAACGCCAGCACCTTGGCCATCTCCACGCCCGGCTCCAGGCTCACCGCGTGAAACATGCGGATCACTCCGTTGGGCCGGTAGCCAAGATCGATGCGCAGCGGATCGCCCGGCCGCGTGTACTCCGACGCCGCAATGCGCTTGCGCAGAAGATCCCACACTCCGGCCTGTTCAAACTCGCTGCGCATCCGGGCTTGAATCGCCGCCCGGCCGCTCAACCGCTGCACGCGCTCCCGCGGAGGCGGCTCCACGTAGAGCTTCATCAGCTCTTCCACGCCGGCCGGAAGACTCTCCGCCAGATAAGCCTTGGGCTCGGTCATCTGCACGCTCAACGAAAGCGACTCGTCCAGCAGGCGCATCAGCCGCCCTTCCGGCTCTTCCTGGAACCGCCTGCGCAGCTCGCTCTCCATGCCTTCCAGAAGCGCGGTATCGGCCTGCGGATCCAGGCAGCGCACCCGGCGCCAGTCGCGCGTAAACCGCACCTGCGCCGGCTCCCGGCTGCCCTGCTCGCGCAGAATCACCCCAATATGAACATACTCGTTCCGCACCGCGTCCGGCACATACCGAAGCAGTTGAAACTCGCAAGCCCGTCTTGGCGTTGCTCCGCTCATGACTCCATTGCAGCCTTCAGCTCCCAGCCCTTAGCCGCATCCTCGTCCCCTTGTTCCCTTGTTCCCTGTCTTCGTGCTCCCTCGTTCCCTGTCTTCGTGCTCCCTCGTTTCCTGCTTCGTGCTCCCTCGTTTCCAAACCTTACTTCCCTGTCTAATGCACTCTCCCCACGATGCTAGACCCCCACGGACCTGCTTTCCAATCTCCTTTTTCTCCCGCCTGCTCCCCTCTTCCCCATTTTGGAAACGGCTCCCGGTCCGACCGCCTGAATCCCTCAATCAGTTCCCGGATCCGCCCTCTCCGCCGGAGCAGCTTTTCCACCAGCGCCTCCATCTCGGCCAGGTCGCCTCCGTACCACTCCGGAGGCACTTCGCCCGCCGCCGCCCACACCGTTTCCTCCGGCATGGTCTCCAAACGCATCAGCCACGGCTCGAAGGCCTCCCACCCCGCAATCTCCCGGTAGACCTCGTTGCGGTAGTAGACGCCCCGCAGCGGCGCATCCTCGAACCGCCACTCCCCAGCATGAAAGCAGTATCCGAAGTCGATAAAGACCGCCCGATACCGCCGCTCCCGCTGCCGGCGCGCGAACACCGCCTGACGTCCGTTGGCGTTCCCCGTCCACTTGTCCAGGGCCAGGATGCCCGCAAACTCCGCCAGATTTCTCACCTCGGCCAGTTGTTCCGCAGGCAGATAATCCACCACCTGTCCCGGCATCAATCCGCCCACAAACCGCGATCCAAATTGCAGGCCCGGCTGGCATCGCTCCCGCGTCCGTCCCAGGTCCATCTCCAGTTCCGGCGTGTTCTCCACCAGCCAGCCCGATACCTCCACCAACTCCACCTGCGGCACCGTCAGGCCGGCGGCCGCCGCCAGCCGCGAGGCCAGCAGTTCGTTGGCCAGCACCCTCCGGTGCTGCGGATTGTTCTGGAACTTCACCACATAGATCTGGCCGTCGGCGCCCAGCATCAACTGGCCCTGCGCGCCGCCTCTCATCCGCCGGATATGCTGCACCGCCAGAACCGCCAATCCCGCTCCTCAATCCCGCTCAATTCTTCTTCGCATTCTAATGCAGCCTTGCGCTTTCAGCCCCTGGCTGCCCGGCTTCCTGCCGCCACCTGAAAACCGTGAGGCGAACGCCCCTGCGCGCTCGCCTCACGACTGGCGGCCAACCGTCAGCATCTCCCGCGCCGCCAGCCCAACGGCCATCGCCATCACCCGGTCGTCGTGCGCTCCGGCCTGCGCTCCCGTCCTGCCATCCGGCAGCCGCACAAAGCTCCTGCACTCCCCCAGCAGCCGCCGGCTCTGGAACCGCTCCGGCGTCTCCACCAGTGCCGCATCCAGCCTCCCCAGCGCCGCGGGCCGGCTCAGCGATGTCGTCAACCATCCGGGTTGACCACCCTGCCGGTAGACCCGCGCATAACCGCACGCCGTCTCCGCCAGCGCCAGCACGCCGCTGCCGTGGTTGTTCCGCTCCACCACCAGCCAGGCCTGGTTATACTCCGATGCCAGCTCCGTCATCACCTTGGCCAGTTCCAGTCCGCCCACGTGCCCGGCAAATTCCGCGCACTGCAACCCCGTCTCCAGCTCCAGCACCTGGGCCGCGGAGTAGTCTCCTTCGCTCCCTCCGCCGGCCGGGTCCACCGCAACCAGATATTCCTTGCCCTCGATCGGCGGCAGCCAGATCTCCAGTTCCCCGTTGCGCCGCCGCTCCACGGGTTCCGGCGCCGTCTTCCAGCGTTCCTCAATCGCCGCCAACTCAAACACGGAGTCGCCGCTGGCCAGAAAGCAGCTCTCCTCGTCCTCGGCATACTCCTGCCGGGCCAGCCCGCGAAAATTCGCGCGGATCTGCCGCCTGTATCCGATCTGCCCGGGATCGAGTCCGCGCCGGGCCATCAAGTCCAGCTCCTCTTCCGTCAGACTGGCCTCTTGCACCGCCCTGGCCCGGTAGCGCGGCTCCATCCACCAGGGAAAGAAGTGCCGTACCATCCCCGTCTCCGCAGCCTTCTGCCATTCCTCGTAAAAGCAGCCGCCTGCGCCCTCCGGCGTCGACTCCAGAATCACCTCCGCGCCAGGCGCCAGCGCGGCCCGCAACCCAGCCAGCGTCTCCGCCGGATCGCCTGGCCAGCGTGCCAGCTCCGAGCAGTGCAGGTTCTGCACCGTCAGTCCCCGCCCCGCATTGCGGTCACCCGCGGAAACCACCCGGTATTGCGAATCGATCTCCGGAAAAGCTATCTGCCGCACGTTCGCCCGCGAGGTCCGCAGCGGACCGGCACGCAAACCGTCAGGCATCCAGTCCAGAAACCGGTACACGATCCGGAAGATCTCTTCCGCCGCCTCCTGCGTGTGCGCCACCTCCAGAGTCAACGTTCCGGGATGGGTGATCGTCTTCAGAAAAAACCGCGCCGCCGCCCACGTCGTCAGCCCCATCTGCCGCGCCTTCAGCACAATATTCCGCTGGCCGCGCCGCCGCTCAAACGCCTGCTGCACCGCGTTCGTATGCAACGGAGCGGCCTGTCCGTCGCGCGTCCGTACCACCAGAAGCCTCTCGGCCAGCGCCATTCCCACCGTACGTCCCTGGAAACGCGCGGGGCGCCGGTCGAGCATCCGGCCCAGCCGTTGCAGTTGGTCCCGGTCAAGCTCCTCCGGACAGAGATCCCACTCCCTCTCGTCTATGCCCACCACACCCTGCTCCTCGTCTCCTTCGCGGCCACTGTGGAGAGGTGCCCGCAGCTGCGCGTCGCGCGCGCGGGCTGTCTCCGCACCGGCGCACGGTGTCCTGCGGCTTGGCCCGCCATGACGGTCACCTTGGCAATCGAGCTGCGCCGCTGCGGTTGCCGATGGCGCGAAGCCGATGCCGCGCCATCGCCCCTCCTCTACCACCCCTGATACGTGAAGACCTGTCCCGGCGCGCCGTCGCCGCCAGCGCCGGCCGTGGTGTAGGTGGCCGCGGTGTACCCGCTGCCGCCGGATGCCGTGCAGGAGGCCAGCGTGCCGTTGCTATTCCATGTGGGCGTGACCGTGCCGCCCGTGCCGCCGCCGCCCCGCACAATCATATTGACGCCCGCGCCGGTGGCCCCGCATCCCGCGCCCGCCTGCACCACCGTGCAGCTTGACAGCGCGCCGCTGGTCACGCCCAGCGTTGCCTTGGGCTCCTGCGTGCAGGAGCCGCCTTCGGCCGCCGCTTCAGGCACCGTGACCAGGCCGCCTGCGCCGGGAGCCACCCAGGTATTCGGCCATGTAGTGACCGGCGCCTGGGAAGAGAGCAGGATGACGCCGCCGCCGGAGCCGCCGTTGGCCCCGATCCCGTTGCCCGTGGAAGGGTTGGCGGGCTGGCCGCTGGCGTCGATGGTTCCGGTATGCGTGCCGTCCGTGCCCACAATCTGGCCGCAGATGAGCGTGATGCCCACGCCCTGCGCGGAGTCGCTAGCACCCTGTCCCGTCGCCGGGTTGTTATAGCCCTTGCCTCCCGGACCGCCCCACAAGAAATTGCCGTCATAGGTGCCGTAAAAGGCAGCCGCCGGTCGCGGGGCTGGCTGGCCGGTCACTCCTGTGTAGTTTCCTCCGTTGCCACCGCTCGAAGCGCCCGCCGCGCCTCCGTTTTGGTAGATGAGATTACTCCATGCTGGATTGGCCTTGATGGCATAGCCACCGGCGCCGGCGGACGCGCCGCCCCCGCCTCCGCCGCCCGCGCCGCCCGCGTTGGCATAGCTGCCGTAAAAGTAATTCTCACCAGCCTGGAACGAGTTGATGGTCCCGGCAAGGGTGCAGGTTCCGGTCGCGTGGATGGTCAGGCCATAGGCGCCCACCGTCACGGTGTTCCCATAGGGAACGGTAAAGTTGGTGTAGTAGTAGTCGCCGTTGAGGTTGCCGCTGGCGCTGGTGTTCGCGCCGTCCGCGCCGCTGCCCAGGTTTTGCAGCCACGCGGGGACGCCGCCGGCCACTCCCCCTCCTCCGCCGCTGTTGCACGCCGCCCCGGCATCCACCGTGTTTCCATTGGCGTCGAATTGCACGCAATGGCCGCTGGTTTTTGCGGCGCTGGTCGTCTGCTGCGCGTAGCCCCCGTTGCCCACGCTGCCGGTCATCGCCGTCCCGCCTCCAATGGCCACCGACGGAGCGGAAAGCGCTTGGTGCGCTGCGATCGAGCCGGTACTGAAATCGATCACATCGGTCGCATCGTCGGTCCCCAGCACCTGGATCCCCGAGCTCTGCCCAACCATGGCCCCGGAAAAATGCTGCGCGTTCGAAGACCAGTTGTAGAAGTTCAAGGGAGCCGTTTGCGATGTGCCATATCCCAATGTCAGTCCTAAAGGGAAATTCGTATTTGTTTGCATTAACAAATTTTGGCGCGCTTGTCCGCCCGGACTTCCCGCGTTATTGCTCCACACCGTGTGGACCGGATCCCCTTGGGCCGTGATCGACCAAAGGTTCCGGTTCACCGTCCCCCCAGAGTACGAGATTCCGTTCAGCGTCGCGTGGTCGCCTCCCGAACTCGAGTACCCCGTATCCCCGAAAACCACCGCCCCTTCCTGCACGGCGGCATTTCGGTAGGGATCGCTGGTCAAGGGCGTACACCCCTCGCAGCTCAGGTTCGTCACTGTCATGGCGCCCAGATCACCGTAGAAAATGTAGCGGTTCACCTGCTTCACGGTCAGGTTGTTCATGACCGCGTTTCCCGCAGCCCGGTCGCCACGGGGAAGTACGGACATGCCCAGATCCGAGATTCCGCGGTAGCAGTAGAAATTCGCCTGCTGCGGTATGGTCAGGCTGTGTGCGGTCTGCCGCTGGTTTGCTGCCTGCGGAAACTTGCAGGTCTCGCCGAAATCCGTGCTGTTTGCGCTGAACTCCGCGTGCCAGAAGTTGTTGTTGAACCAGTCGTCCAGCTCCGACGAAACCGTTCCATAGGACGCCGGCCGCGCAATCAGGTTGGCCACGTACTCGGCGTCGAAGAAACCGCCTCCTTCGTTCGGCGCATCCTGCCGCGTTGTCCATGTCCCACCATTGATCCACGTGGCGTACCCGTTGAAACTCAGGTTTTCGAAGATCGAACCAATATCTGTCGCGTCTGTCCACATCCCCAGCGCGGTGTTAAACACCAGATCGCTCAGGCGCGCGTAATTCACATTGTTCGTGGCCAGAATCCCTATAAAGCCGTTATTGAACCCCAGCCCCTTGATATCTTCAACGGCAATGGGGCCGCCAAAGATCGACGGCTCGTTATTGTCCACCGAGATTCTGTCCCACACCGATTGCAGGCTCGCGCTTCCCGCCTGCCCGCCTGAAACTCCCTGCCAGCTAACCCCGGGAACCATCATCACCTGCACGGGAAGCGCGATCGGGTTGAGGGGAGCCATGTTGCTGCACTGGCCCCAAACCGGGCTTGCCTGCGTCCCCGTGTTGCACGCATAGTCTCCAAAGATCAGCGCTGGCGCGCTCGTGCAGCCCGATCCCGCGCTGCTCATGGTCACGCTCGTCACCTGGCCTGCCGCATTGGTGGCCGCCGTGCCCTTCGCTGTATAGGGCGTCCATCCGGTTCCAACGTAGTTCAGCGTCGCGCACCCCGCGCCGCCTATGCCGAAAACATCCACCGTGGAATTCGCCGCATAGCCTCCCCCGCCGTTGGTCACCGTAACGCTGCTGATCGAACCCCCTGAAATCGTCGCCGCCGCCGCCGCCCCGTCGCCTCCCAACGGGACCACGCTAACCGTAGGAGCTGACGTGTATCCATATCCCGCGTAGACTGGGTTGATGCTCGTCACCTGGCCGCTGCTGTTGGTATTGGCCGTGGCAAATGCTCCCCCGCACGGGCCTGTATATGTCGAACTGCATCCACCGGAAAAACTGATCTGCAGCACCGCGTTGGGCGTATAGCCGCTGCCCCCGCTCGTCACGCTATAGCCGCTGATCGCTCCGCCTGCAACCGTTGCGGTCACCACCGCTCCCGATCCGCCCGCGGGCGTGCCGTAGCTGCCATCGTCGCTGGCTCCCGTCACCACATAGTACGGGGCCGTGGCCAGCAGATAGGAGCCTGCGGGAACTGTGACCACGCCGCCGCCGTTGGCCGCCACGGCCGTCGCCGCCGCGTTGAATGCTGGCGAGTTGTCGGTACCCCAAGAGATAAACGCTGTGGTGGTGTTCGCCGCCGCACGGCTCAGCACTATGTGTTGCGCGTCGTTTACCCCTGTAATCTTCGCCACCGAGGGTGTCGTAGAAAATGGCTGCGCCGTCCAGCCCGAAAACATCACATATTTGCCGATGTCGGCGGATGTAAAGCTCCCCGACGATACATACAGTACGTTGCTGCCGCTCGTCAGGCTGCCTTGCACATTCACGT
The DNA here is from genome assembly GCA_021846985.1 of Acidobacteriota bacterium. Lineage (GTDB taxonomy): Bacteria > Acidobacteriota > Terriglobia > Terriglobales > Acidobacteriaceae > Telmatobacter. The sequence continues at coordinate 162,311 of JAJZVX010000004.1, forward strand.
TATGCCCTACCGGCAGTACATCGGCCTTGGCCCCATACGCCAGCACGCTCACGGTTGTTACCGCCGCGTTCGCGCTCGCCGCCTGGTGCCCGGCGGGTAGATCGGTGCTCAGATTCAGTGCGCCCGTCATCGTCCCGCCGGAAGAGGAAACACCGCCAAGATTCGCCAACGCGCTCGCCGCGGTGGATGCCCCCGTTCCGCCCGCCGCCAGCGGAACCGTGCTCACGCCGCCCACCGTCGTGCCGTTGGCCGTGTACACCGCAATCTGTCCCGTGGCGCCGGCATTGATTGTCCCCGTACCGGCGCTGCCCCCGCCCGTGCCGCACGACGATCCCGTATTCGTGATGTATCCAGAACTGTCGATCTGCAGACAGTTCTGCCCGCTGCTCGCCGCCAGACCTGGTAGCTTGATGCTCGTCGTCCCCAGAAATGCCGCGTCCAGAAACCCGTTCGAATAGATGTCCGTCTCCGTCCCGGAGCCGCTCTCGTAATTCAGCCGGATATGCCCGCCCGGGTTCGACGCATTCACGTACGTATCGCCGCTGTTCGTGCTCTGGTACGCCTTAAAGCTGTCCAGCCCTCCCACCGCCGAGTTCAACGCCCAGTTGTTGCTCGCGTCCTTCACCATGTACCACTGGCTGTTGCCGTTCCAGTCCTTGTAGATGAACGACTCTTTCTGCGGCGCCGTCAGCCCCGCCCACAGCGTCGCGTCAACCTCCGCGTCCGCCTGGTTCTTCACCGTCGGCGTCCCGCCCAGCGTCGATGTCCCGCTCACCTGCAATGTGCCGTTGAACTGCGCATTGCCCGCATTGCTGATCGTCGCCACCGTGGTCTCGCTCGCGCCGCCCGAACCGAACACCACCCCGCCCGTGCCCGCGTTGTTCGAGCCGTTCAGCACCACCGCGCCCGTCCCTGCCGCGTTGATCACCGTCTGGTTGTTGGTGCTCGCCTGCCCCGGGTTGTACTGCCCGATCGACACCCGGTACACGTTGTTCAACTCGTCCAGAATCTGGTAGAACTGCTCGCCTCCCGTCGCATCGCTCAATCCCGTCGTCCACCGGTACCCGGAGTCTGTCTGGTACCGGTTAAGCAATCCGCGCTCATTCCCCGCTCCAATCCCCAGGCGATAGTGATTGGTAATCGTCGCGTCCTGCTGGCTCCCATACCAGTCGCCGTTCAGCCCGTTGAAGCTCCGATGAAATGTATCCAGAAAGCTGTTGCGCGTGCCGTTGTCCGTCAGCTTGCCCGTGAACATCGTCCCGCCCGTCATCCAGTTGTTGTACGCGCTGCCCGCGTCCGCCGTTACTTGATTCGTCGAGTTCTCGTTCCGCAACCCCACAAGGGTGTTGTTCTGCGCATTCGGGCCCAGGTGCAACGCCGTCGAGCATCCTTCTACATCGCCTCCCGTGAACGTGTTCCCATCGCCCTGCTGCAGATTGATCCCATATGTCCCGCTGATCGGATTCCCGCCGCTCGTCGGGCAGTCAATATGCAGTCGCACAAACGTGCTCGCGTTCACCCAGTCCGTCGTCGCGGCGTTCGCCACCTGATGCCCCACCGCGTTCACCGCCGTCTGGAAACCTGTAAACTGATCGTCATAAAATGTGCCGCCCGTGTAGTTGCCCGTGCCGTCCAGCGTCATGCCCGTCTGGTTCTGATTCCCCAGAAAGTACACGCTCTCCAGATCCATCTCCTGCGTCCGATACGCCGCCAGCCCCTGCGCCGTCGCGCTCGCCGCCTGCGTGGTGTTGATGGCCACGTTGTCCATGCGAAATCCCGGCGTGTCCACCGCGTAGGTTGCATCGCCCACCTGCACCATCGCGCCCGTCCCGGAATACAGAAACACCGTTCCGCCCTGGCTTCCGCTCGCCCCGCTCGTCCCCCGTAGCGCGCAGCCGCGCAGCGAAACATTCCGCGTCCCCGCCGTCACCACCACTTGGTTGGCCATCGCAATCGTCGCGCAGGGCAGCAGCACGCTCGCATTCGCCGTCGCAATGGTCAGGTTCGCGCCCATCGACAACGTCCCCGTGAAGTCCCGCGCATCGCACGTCCCGCCGTCCGTCGCGCTCAGCGCGTTCACGCATGCCTGCAGCTTGGCCCCGAAATCTCCCCCCGGAAACTGCTCCACAGCAAGCGAGCTTCCCGAGGCCGTGTTCGACACCAGGCCCGCGTATGTCCCCCCGCCCGGCAAACTCCCGCCGCCGCCGGCCATCTGCGTCCCGTAGCTCCGCGCGTTCGTCGCATTCCACACCGTGTACCCGCCATTGCCCTTCAGCAGGTTCCCGCCCAACAGCATCGCGTTCTGCCCGCCAATCAGGTTCACCGGCGCCGCCGTATCCCACGTCCCCGCCACGTTCACGCTCGCCGTCGTGGTCGCCGAACAGCCCGTTCCGCCCTGCGTCACCGTCACAGCGCCAATCGACCCGTCGCTGTTCACGCTCGCCGTCGCCTGCGCCGTACACGCTCCGCTGAACGCCACCGGCGCCTGCGTCCCATAGGGATCGAATCCCAACCCATGCTCCGGTCCCACCGCCACCGCCGTCACCGCGCCGCCCGCCGCCGTCACCGCCAGTTGCGGCTGCACCGCATCCCACACCGGCGCCACCACGGCATTCCGCACCGTCCATCCCTGCGCTGCGCCGCTCAAATCCAACACCACGCCCGTCGGCGTCTCGCCCGTCGCCGCCGAGCTCTCCGCCGTCACCGCCACGTTGTCCAGCACGTCATTCGATCCCGCCGCCGCCGCAAACCCGTGCGTGGCCTCGATGGTGAGGTTCTCCCAGCGGTTCGAGTCCGCCGTCAGCCCCGCCGGCGCCGTCCCCGGCAGTGCGGGTAGCGCAATGCCCGTATTCAGCCCGCGGATGTCAATATTCCGGAACTCGCTCCCCTGCGGCCACTGCGCCAGGTACATCCCGCAGGTGTGCGTCGAGTGCGCCCCCGCGTACTGCGCCATCGGGTCCGCCCCCGTCGCCGCTATCTCCACGTTCTCGATCGCTGCCACGCGCAGTCCGTTCCCGCCCGCGCCCGTCGCCGCCGGCATGGCGATCGCACAGTTGCCCACGGACCAGCCCGCGCCCTGCCCCGCCACGTCCGTCAGCCCGTTCCCGCCTGGCGAAAAAATCGACCCGCTTTCCACCGGCCGGTTCAGCGTGCAACTCCCCGCCGCCGCCCGCCCCTTCGCTGCCGAACACGAAACATCCACGCTCTGGTCCACATAAATCGTCAGATCGTGCACGTGCGTGTAACTCAACAGGCTGCTGCTGTCTGCCGCCGTCGCCAGCACGTCCTGGCCCGGATAGCCCATCAGCGCCGACACCTGCTTCCCCATCCCGCCCAGCGATTCCCCGTGCCACGCCAGCGTATGCGTCTTGCATGTCCCCTGCGGAATCGTCAGCGACACCCAGTGCGCCTGCGCGTAGTTCAGAGCCGCCTGCAGCGCCGCCGTATCGTCCGTCGCGCCGTCGCACACCGCCCCAAACTCCTTCACGCTGCGCGCCGCCTGCTGCGCGCCCCCCGTCCGCCAATCCGTCACCCGCACGCCGTTCGGATTCGTAAAGCTGTCGCCCCCCGCATAGGTCGGCGGAATCTCCATCGCCCCATTCGTCCCCGCCGCGTTCACCGCCGCCTGCAACGTCGTCTGCGCGCTGCCCGGCGAAGGCGCCTGCACGCCGTTCACCGTGGGCGCTGCCAGCGCTCCCGTCATGTTCCCGCCCGCCAGTGGCACCGCCGTCTGCACCGCTGTGTCCACATAGTGCTTGTCCGCCGCCTGTAACGCCTGGGTCGGATCGCCGCTCAAATACAGCGGGCCGTTCAATGTCCCGCCCGATGCCGTCAGTTCGCTCTGCGACAACTCCGCCAGCGACTGGTCCACGTACGCCTTGCTCACCGCCTGCACCGCCTGCGCCGCCGGCATCACCTGCGCCCGCACCTGCCCCAGCGTTGCCTGCGCCGCCGCCGGCACCACCCAATACTCCGTGCTGGTCGTGCCGTCGCTCATCTGATACACCGCCGTGTAATACAACCCCGCCGGCGTCGCCCCCAGGTTCGGAGCCAGGTTCACGCTCACAAATCCATCCGGCGCAATCGTCACCGTTGTCCGGCCCGCTGCCACCGCCTGGTTGTTCGCCGTCGTAAATGCTGGCCAGCTCACGTCCAGTGTTCCCGCGCCCGGTTGCCCATTCGCCAGATACACCGTCCCCTGAACCGTCGTCGTGCTGACCGTCTGGCCGTTGGCCACGCACGCCAACACCATCCCGAACAGCCAAAGTCCCATCCATCTTCCGGTGCGCAAACACGTGTCCTTTGTGAGCTTCATCCCTCTCTCTTCTTTCTTTCCTTCAGCACCACGGAAACACACTCCGTCCCGCTGCGCTCTGTCATCTCAGTCTTCTTCCCAAATCACTCGCCGCCGGCGCCACAACCCGCTTTCGGCCCCTCCCGCTCAAGCGGGCCGCGGCTTTCCGCCCTGCTTCCTCGCTCGCACCCTCCAGCGCGCAAAGTCGCAACCCGTCTTCCGCCCACCGTTCCTTCCGCCGTCTTCACGGAATTCCCGCCGGGCCTGCCTCAGTTCTCAGGTTCCAGGCCGCCCAAGCCGGTCTCTGCTCCACCCTCCCAGACTCCGTCCGTCCACTCCGGCTCACCCTCGAGTTCCTCCACCCAGTTCCGCCGCGGCCTGACCATCTCGGCCTCCTCGTCCTCCGTGCACCGCTCCACAAGGTCAAACAGCAGCCGCGTGCACTGCACATGCCCATTCAACGAATCGTCCACAAGTCGCTGGATGATTTCCTCGCATTTCTCTTCCACCCGCTTGCCGGCCTCTTTCACCAGCTTGATCGTCGTTCCGGTTCCTCTCTTCTTTGAAGCACTGCGCGTCCGTCCTCTTCCTGCCATTGATCGTGTTCTGGTTCCTGCGTCCATTGGTCCGTCATTCCTGCCCGCCCCTCCGCGCGCTCGCGCTTCCATCCGCTGACAAAAAAGAGCGCCCTTGCGCTCCACAAGCGCCCCACATCTTCCCCATCGTCTTCGACGGAACAAAGCTTCCCCGGTGGCTCGCCCGCGGCCGGCGCATGCAAAACCGCCTCGCGCCGCTGATGTGAACCGTCTGCCCGTTGTCGCTTTCTCTATTGCCCGCTTGCTTCGGAAGACGCTCCGGCATCTGCGCGGAGCGTGCCTCGATATCGCCGCGCCGGCCCTGGCCTGCCGTTCCGGATGCTCGCGCCTCTTTCCTGCCTCCGCTCACTCGCGGATAGGACTCAAAATAATTTTGGAGAGCCGCATCGCTCTCCCTGCCTCGCTCGTCTCGCTTTGATTGTCCCTAGCTTACCCAATCTCACTGGAATTCCCTGCAACTTCACTCTCATCGTCTTTCGACCTGTTTTCAATCACTTAGCCATCCTATCCCGCCGCCACTCTTTGACAGATTCCCGCCGCAGGACCGCCCTTTCCCAAAATCGCGCCTCGACCCCCGTCCATCTGCTCTACCATATCCGGGTGACCAGCCCTCATTCGCACACCCCCACCCTCCTCGTTCACGGCGGCGCCTGGGCCATCCCTGCCTCTGAAGCCGCCGCCCATCAAGCCGGCGTCCGCGCCGCACTCCAGACCGGCCACGCCATCCTCGACCGCCGCGGTTCCGCCCTCGACGCCGTCGAGGCCGCCGTCACCGTCCTCGAAAACGACCCCACCTTCGACGCCGGCCGCGGCAGCTTCCTCACCTCCGACGGTCGCGTCCAGCTCGATGCCCTCCTCATGGACGGCGGACGCATGCGCGCCGGCGGCGTCGCCTGCGTCGAGCGCCTCCGCAACCCCATCCAGGCCGCCCGCCTCGTCCTCGAACAAAGCCCCCACGTCTACTTCGTCGGCCCCGGTGCCGAAGCCTTTGCCGCCGCCCACGGCATGCCCCTCATCGCCAACGCCGAGCTCGTCCTCGACCGCGAACGCCAACGCCTCGCCCTCGCCCGGCAGCGCCAGGCCGCTGGCCTCGCCGATGAAACCTTCTCCGGTCCCGAATGCCAGCCCCCCGGCGATGGGTCCATCTCAACCCCGAGACAACACCCCTCTGATCCCATCCTCCGCGACGACAAAAGCCCCGAAACCGCCTTCCACCCTGCGACTCCTATCCAAAAGAAAGGCCGCCCGCAAGGCCACGATACCGTCGGCGCCGTCGCCCTCGACATCCACGGCAACCTCGCCGCCGCCACCTCCACCGGAGGCACCCTCAACAAAACTCCCGGCCGCGTCGGCGACTCCTCCCTCATCGGCTGCGGCTGCTATGCCGACAACCTCTCCGCCGCCGTCTCCCTCACCGGCTGGGGCGAGCCCATCATGAAGCTCGTCCTCGGCAAGTGGGCCACCGACCGCGTCGCCGCCGGCACATCCCCTGAGATCGCCGCCCGCGAAGCCATCGCCTACCTCTACAACCGCCTCCAGGGACACGGCGGCATCATCCTCCTCGGCCCCGACGGCCGCTTCGGCCTAGCCCACAACACCCCCGCCATGGCCTGGGGCATAGCCACCCCCAGCGGCCTCCAGACCGGCCTCACCGTTTAATGCTCTTTTGTTTTGGATTGACTGGAACGGAAGGTCATCTGCGTGACAGATCAAACGGTGCAGGCTGGCGGGCAATCGGAAAGTAGCCTCATTCCCCTCGCCCCGGATCATCTCCGATACGGCCGGCTACCCCCGCTGTCAAGGCTCTCCCGCTGCGCTGCAATGAACGCGCAAACAACGCGCGCCCTTGACGGCAGCCGCATCCAGCCAAATCATCCAACTATCCGGGGCATAGGAAGGGAAGAAAATTCCGCCCGGACGAGAACAAACAGAAACGCCGTTTACACAAAATTCGGAACACTACCGTTGGCCCGGGAGCTGGGGAACGTTTCGTCTGGTCCCTGATTTTCCTGCCCGACAGGGCGGTTCCGGAAGTCAGCGGCGATGCGAGTGCATACAAGACCATCGCCGCTGCCAAAGGCGCCAAGCCGACCGCACGAGGTAGTTAATCGGGCTTCATGGCGACGCGATAGACGGCATTTCCACCTAGCATCGAGATCAGCTTTATGTTGTCCTCGTCGTGCGCCAGACGTGCTGGCAACCATTCCATTTGCCCGGTCCCCGCGACCAGAATAAACTCTCGGTGGCGAAAAACAAAAGTATCGAAATCTTCAACCTGCAGAGGATAGTAATGCCGGAGGGCGAGAAGGGCGAGATCTACAGAGTCCGATTTGGCCGGTGAGTAGGCAACCGCAGCAGTTGGATCCGAAACTGAATAAATCTCGTGTTTTGAATCGTTCGGCGCGTAAAACGCCATGGGCAGATAGCGTGTTCCATCTGATATGACAAGGGGCAGGCCTCCCTGGTCTGCTTCCGTCTCGATTTCCTGCGCCTCGCGGGCTGCGGAATGCCTCTTTCCCAGAAGGGAACCGTTTAAGGCTCGATGCACCACCAACACAGAGTTCAGAGCATAGGTCATGAGCACCAAAGCGAGCAGAAACCCGCCGGCCTGCCTCGGCATCTTGCTGGTCAGATAGCCGATGGCAATCGCTGCGCCAAGAACGGCTGGCAACATATACGGAGCTGACATTCCGCCATGGCCCACTTTGGCTGCGACGGTAGCGTACTCCGGTAGCCACAGGAGCAGAAGAACCAGCACTTTTTCCTCAACCTTGAAGATGTCCTCCGCCATTTTTCGGCCGGGCGACTGTCCCGGCATTTTGGTTTTGCGGATGCTGCAATAAACAATAAGCAAGGTGAGGATGCATATCAGCGGCAATCCCCAGTTACCACTCAGTCTAAAAAGGTAATCTTGGGCCAACACCATCTGTGTAAAGCTGGGCTGTGCCCAGAAGTGATGTCCATAGTAGTCGCGCACTGCGAGGAGTAGTTTTGCATAGAAGATCAACGGCAAAGCGCCGACAACGAAAGATGCCCATGCGCCGAGTCGGAATCGACGGTGAAATGCCCACACTGACGCCTCGGCTCCTAGAAATGCTGGCCAAACCAGAACCGCATAATAATGAAGAGACAATGCGCCGCCCAGGCTCAATGCCGTCAGAACTGCATACAGTCTTGAATCTTCGATGCGTTGCCATGCGAGTACCGCGCAGGCAACACACCCAATCATCAAACTGCGTGGACGCGCTTCGCATGCCTGTGCCGCCAGGGGAGTGCACAGGATAAAAGCCGCGCCGGCAAGCGCCGCCAGCCGGCCCGCCTTTCTGGTAAGGGTTAGATAAATACAAGTTATAGTGCCTAACATCCCAATGAGCGCTGGAAGCCGGTAACCAACGTAATCATCTGGAATAAGATGCCGAGCTAGGCGAGTAATGAAATAGAAAAACGGTGGATTGGTATCAGCGGCATGTTGCAGCGCGTTCCATATCTCCCTCGAGTTAGGCAGCCGACAGAGGACTACCGTGATGACCTCATCGAACCAGAAGGGCTGGTTAATGTCGTGGAGCACTGTGCAGAGGGCAGCTGCCAACAAAATCAGCACAAGGCCTACTGCGCCCCAATCGATACTGCTCTTCTTGCCGCCTAAGATGCGGCCATCGTCTTGATTCATTGCCTGTCACCCGCACTACTTGTGCCAGATCGCGAAGATGGACTTCCCCAGCGAGTCAAAGAATATCCGGTCGGCGATTCGAGAGATGGGAATAAGATATTGATCCCAAATCCGAAGTTGTGCTTTGGTTGGCATCGATTGCCTGAGGAGCATGCGGTTTGCGCTCGACAACAGAAGGCCAGCGGAATCGAGGTAAGCCATTTGTTCGAGGCTCAGTTCTGGGGGCGAAATCTGCCGAAGCATGGGGCGATTGTACCTGCGGAAGTGTCCTATGGCGGCATCGAAAGGAGTGAATAGCCACCGGTGGGCCGGTGAAAGAACGATGAGCCGCCCGTCGCTGCGAAGACGGGAGGCAGCGTTCCGCAACTCTTCTCGATCGTCTTCGATATGTTCCAGAACATCGATGTAAAGAATGGTGTCGAACAAGCTGTCCGGATCGAGATTCTGGATCGTCCCCGTTACAACTTCGTAATTCTCCCGTTCCGGAGCGCGCCGCATGTTGCCGTATAGATAGCCAGAAAGTTTCGCATCCGGTTCAAGGCAGACCCAACGCCGGCAGTTGCCCGGGTCGAGATACCGAGTGTTCGATCCAATTCCCGCGCCAACCTCAAGAACATCGCCTCGCACATATGGCCGCATCCGCCTTGACCAATAAGTCTTCCAGTTGTCAACCGCCGCGAACAGATCCAGTTCGGAGCCGGGGTAGGTGAAATCAGTCAACTGGATATACCTCCGCGCTTTCCTTGATAAAAAGCTGCGCGTCGCGAAGCGGGACGAAGTTCAGCATAACTCGATTGGATAAAGTAGTGAACGTGAAGCTGGCGGCGATTGTGAATAGCTGCATAAGAATAATCAGGAGAAATCCTGCGGTATAAGTTGCCCATCCGGGTACGGCTTTGCTGGTGAAGAGCCTGATTCCGACCACGGCCACGATGCCCGACACCGCAATCGCCGAGCCTGCTCCGCACGCCATCAGGATGCGCACGCCTACAACGTCTCCGAAAACAGAGATGGCACTCATCCCGTGCGCCACCAAAGAGACGTAATTCATCTTCGATTTGCCCGCAATCCGGTGTCCGCGCGGAATCGGCGTGGTGGTGAGCGGCAGGCCGGAGCGGAAGACCGCGGCGGCATAATGATTCCATAGCTCGGACATAACACTAAGGCTCTCGATATAGGAAAACGGGACAATGCTAAAGTTCCCCACGCGCACGCGGATGCCAGTCAGCATGTAGTGTAAGGCTTTGTAAAACAGATACCCCATGCGGAAAAGGAAAGATTCCGTGCGTCGGCTGCGCTCGGCAAAGACCGCTCTGACCTGGCCGTGATTATCTAAAAAGGCACGAAGTAACTGCAGAACGCCCTCCGGGGTGTCCTCTCCATCCGCATCCATGATAAGGACGGCGTCACCCTTCATGGTTTCCACGGTATGAACAATGCCCAATGCGATGGCACGCTGATGTCCGACATTGCGCCGCAGACGCAGCAACCGGATACTCTCTACAGCCGAGTAGCCGACATGAAAATCGGCAGGGTTACAGGCTTCTTTCGAGCCGTCATCAACTAACAATACATCGACCGCACAGGGATAGCCGATTAACGTTTGGTCAATTCTCCGCACAAGTTCCGCCGCCGATGCCCAGTCGTCTTTAAGCGGCATCAGAATAACTGCACGAAATGTGGAAGTACTCTCGCTGCGAGAGTCCATATGCGGATTCATTAAACAGAACGGGTCCGGGGATGTCAAGCGTGCGCTTGTGTATTGTCTTGTTTCCTAGCAGTGTGGCAGGTAGCCTTCAGGTCAAAGGTCAAAAATGAGCCAGATCGCAAGATATCACGCTGCGCACCGTGTGTGATAGCTCACACTCCATGTCAGATGGCAACAAACACGCGCAGCGTCTCGTGAAGGGGAATTTTCCGCAAGGGGGAGGATCGGGCGGCGGAGCTTATGCACAAAGGAACCCTCGCACTCCCACCGGCTGCGGACGCCGGCTCTCTGCATCCGCCGTTGCGCCTGCTCTTCCGTTAACCGGCCACCCGCCAACCCCGCTACTTCACCCCCCGCCAGTCCAGCACCACCTTCCCCGCATTCCCCGACAGCATCGCCCGAAACCCCTCCTCAAACTCGTCGTACTTCAACCGGTGCGTAATCACCGGCGAGATATCCAGCCCCGCCTCCAGCATCACGCTCATCTTGTACCACGTCTCGTACATCTCCCGCCCATAGATGCCACTGATCGTCAGCATGTCGAAGATCACCGGCCGCCAGTCCATCTCCGATTCCTTCCCCGGAATCCCCAGCATCGCAATCTTCGCCCCATGGCTCATGTTCGCAATCATCTCTTTCAGCGCCGAGGGGTTCCCTGACATCTCCAGACCCACGTCGAACCCTTCCGCCATCCCCAGTTGCTTCTGCACCTCGCCCAGCGGCGTCTCATGGGTGTTCACCGCCAGCGTCGCGCCCATCTTCCGCGCCAGTTCCAGCCGGTAGGGATTCACATCGGTGATCACCACGTGCCGCGCCCCCGCCTTCTTCACCACCGGAATCGCCATCACCCCAATCGGCCCCGCGCCCGTAATCAGTACATCCTCGCCCAACACCGGAAACTTGAGCGCCGTGTGCACCGCATTCCCAAACGGATCGAAGATCGCCGCTACCTCCAGGTCCACACCCGCGTGGTGCCGCCAGATGTTCGTCATCGGCAGCGAAATCAGCTCCGCGAACGCTCCCGGCCGGTTCACCCCCACCCCGTGCGTCAAGGCGCACAAGTGCCGGCGCCCGGCCAGGCAATTCCGGCACCGCCCGCACGTCACGTGTCCCTCGCCGCTCACCACGTCGCCAGGAAAAAAGTCGTTCACATTCGACCCCACCGCCACAATCTCGCCCACAAACTCGTGCCCCACCGTCATCGGCACCGGAATCGTCTTCTGCGCCCACTCGTCCCACTTGTAAATATGCACGTCCGTCCCACAAATGCCCGTATACAGCACGCGGATCAGCACATCGTTGATCCCCATCGCCGGTTCCGGCACATCTTCCAGCCAAAGTCCCGCTTCCGCGCGCGATTTCACAAGAGCTTTCATCGTGGCATCTCCTCACTCCGGCCACCGGCCGGCTCACTCCCGAGTGTACTAACTCCCCGCCCCACCTCATCCGCGATAATCGAACTGTGACCCTCGTCCTCGCCTCCGCCTCTCCCCGCCGCAGCCAGATCCTCGCTCAGGCTGGCTTTCAATTCACCGTCCATCCCGCCCACATCCCCGAAGACCCTTACCCCAGCGAAGACCCCGCAGACTATGTCACCCGCCTCGCCCTCCAAAAGGCCCAGGCCGTCTTTGCAAAAATCTCATCCCAAACCAGCTCCGGCGCTCCGGATCCCTCGCTTTTGGGAATCCGGGATACCACGGCCCTCGGCAACTCCGGCCTGACCGTCTTGGGCGCCGACACCACCGTCACCCTCGACGGCCACATCCTCGGCAAGCCCGTAGACCCCGATGACGCTGCCCGCATGCTGCGCCTCCTCTCCGGCCGCGTCCACAAAGTCCTCACCGGCGTCGCTCTCGTCACTCCGCACGCCACCCGCACCGCCTACGAGGCCACCGCCGTCCACTTCCTCCCCCTCTCTGACGCCCGCATCTCCGCTTACATTGCCTCCGAAGAGCCTATGGACAAAGCCGGCGCCTACGCCATCCAGGGCCGCGCGGCCCGCTGGATTCCCCGCATCGAGGGCTGTTACTTCAACGTCGTCGGCCTCCCCATAGCCCTCGTCGCCTCCCTCCTCGCCGCCGTCCCTTCCGTTTCCGGCGCTTCGCTCGAAAGCGTCTGAACCTCGCCCCCTCTCAGTCTTCACGCCATCCACAGGGACTGCCTAACTCGCCGAAACTGACTTTGCGCCCCTCTTTCCCCCATCCTCCCTCTTCCTCCCCGCTCGCACCACAACCCGCACGCTCTCTCCGCATCAATTCCCAAACTGCGCCAGTTGCTCCTCCGTCGGTTTCGGCGTCAGCAGGCTCACCACCACCAGCGCCGCCACCGACACCATCAGCGCCGGAAAAATCGCGTCCCGCTCCGCCAGAATCCGCGGCAATTGTTCCCTCACCCCCGGCACATCCCACAGCAGCGTCACCACCGTCCCGCTGCCGATCGCCGCCACCGCCCCCCACGCCGTCACCCGCTTCGAGAAAAACGCCGCCAGCACCACCGGCGTCAGCGCCGCCGAGTAGATCGTGTACGCCCACAGCATCTTCTCCAGAATGCTCGGCGCATACACCGCCTGGTACAACGCCCAGCACCCTAGAAGCACCACCGCCAGCCGCGAAATAATCAGCACCCGCTTGTTGGAAGCCTGAGGCGCGATGTACCGCACAAACACGTCGTTGATCAGATTCGTCGCCGGTGAAAACAGATAGTTTGAGGCTGTCGAAATCACCTTGGCAAACACTGCCCCCAGCAGCAGCGCTCCCATCAGCGCCGGCAGTCCGTGCCGCGCCGTGTAAGGAATAATCTCGTACGGCGCCCGCGCCACCTCGCCCGTCCGGTAGAGCGCCGATCCGAAGACCGCAATCGCCACAATCAGCGTCTCCAGCACCACCGTGCCCACAATCCATCCCACCACTGAAACGCGCGCGTCCCTTTCCGACTTCGCCGAAAAAAACTTCTGATACATCACCTGGTTGCCCAGCATCAGCAGCAACACCGGCGCCAGAAACTCCATCGCCCGCATCGCCGTCAGGTTGCCCAGCACCTCAAAGTGCGTCGGCGGCAGCGCCGCGTGCAGCCCCGCCCAGCCCCCGGCCTTCACAAACAGCATGGGCGCGGCCGCCAGGCAGATCACCGTCACCAGCGACCCGATGGCCACGTCCATATACGCCACCGACGACATCCCCGCCATCGCCGTCGTCACAATCACAAACGCGGCAATCATGTAGGTGCCCAGCTCCGGCGTCACCGCCTCCGGAAAAATCAGGTGCAGCACGTTCCCGCCGCCCTTGAACTGATAGCTCGTGATCCCCACATACGCACACAGAATCGCAATCGTCCCTAGCACCCGCGCCGTCTGGTTATAGCGCGACTCCAGCAGGTCCGGCAGCGTAAACTGCGCGAACTTCCGCGCCCGCGGCGCAATAAAGTAGATCAGCAACAGACCCAGCCATCCTCCCGCCGGCTGCCACAGCGCCGCAAACCCGTTCCGGTACGCGTTCTCCGCCCCGGCAAACAGCGACCCTGCCCCAATCCACGATGTCAGCAGCGTCAACACCAGCACCGCCGTCGGCAATGACCGCCCCGCCACCAGATAGTCCGCCTTGGTCTTCACCCGCGAGGTCCGGTCCACTGCCACTGCCAGCAGCAAAACCACAATCACCGCCAGCACAATTACATAAAGTTCTGACATGCGCCCGCTTCCCTCTCCATTTGGCTCTCCCGAGTGTACCGGATCGCCTCCTCCACGGGCTCGTTTCGCAGCGTTCCACGCGGCCGGAAGGCGTATACTTGCCCCGCGCGCGTGAACCTGAATCCCTGAGGAGCCCTGCTCGCAGCCAAACCGCGCGGCGGCGTCAAGGAGAAATCAAAAGTGGCTCATCGCATTCGCTTGCTCTTGCCGGTTCTGGTTGCCTTGTCTGGTCTGCAACTCGCAGCCGCACCGCCCCCGGCCCGCAACCGCTTTCACGTCGCCGTCTACATCCCCGTGGGCGTCGTCGAACAGATGAAGGACCCCGCCTGGCTCCACAAGTCCTGGAAAGAAATCTCCAGCCAGGTCCACGTCGATAAGGTCTACATCGAGACCTACCGCAGCGGACTTGTCGCCGACGATGCCCTCCTCGATTCCGTCCAGCAGTTCTTTGTTGACCATGGCGTCCAGGTCGCCGGCGGCATTGCTTATGTCGGCGGCGGCGACAACGCGGGCCGTGTCGGCAACTTCAAGGTCACCCAGAAGGTCGAGCCCGGACAGTTCATCTCCCTGTGCTACACCGACCCCGCCCAGCGTGAATTCGTCCAGCACATTGCCCAGCTCACCGCCCGCCGCTTCGACGAGATCATCCTCGACGACTTCTTCTTCTACAACACCAAAACCGCCTCCGATATCGCCGCCAAGGGGGACGGCAGTTGGACCGATTTCCGCCTGCGCACCATGGACGATGTCGCCCGCAACCTCGTTGTCGCCGCCGCGCGGCATGTCAACCCCAAGGTCAAGGTCATCATCAAATTCCCCAACTGGTACGAGCACTTCCAGGCCAACGGTTACGACCTCGATCAGGAGCCGAAGATCTTCGACGGAATCTACACCGGCACGGAAACCCGCGATCCCGTCTTCAACGATCAACACCTCCAGCAATACGAAAGCTACGAAATCGTCCGCTACTTCAACAACGTCGCCCCCGGACGCAATGGCGGCGGCTGGGTCGATACCTACGGCACTCTCTACCTCGACCGCTATGCCGAGCAGCTATGGGACACCCTGCTGGCCAAAACCCCGCAGATCATGCTCTTCCAATACAGCGATCTGCTCCGCGCCGCCCAGGTGGGCAATCGCTCGGCCTGGGACAAACTCGACACCACCTTCAACATGGAGGATCTCGATAAATGGAGCGCCCGCGGTGGCGCCGCCGGCCCGCCCACCTACGCGGCCGCCGCAGGTTATGCGCTCTCCGAGATCAATGCCATCGTTGGCCAGCTCGGCAACCCCGTCGCCATCGCCAACTACAGGCCCAACCAATCCATCGGTGAGGACTTCCTGCCTAACTACCTGGGCATGATCGGCATCCCCATCGAGATGTACCCCGACTTCCCCACCCAGGCCAAAACCATCCTGCTCACCGAAGATGCCAAATTCGACCCGCGGATCGTCAGCAAGATCAAAACGCATCTCCTGCAGGGC
Organism: Acidobacteriota bacterium; assembly: GCA_021846985.1. Classification (GTDB taxonomy): domain Bacteria; phylum Acidobacteriota; class Terriglobia; order Terriglobales; family Acidobacteriaceae; genus Telmatobacter. Next base: position 177,749 of record JAJZVX010000004.1, read on the forward strand.
GGAACGGTCATCATTACCAGCGGGCTCCTCAAGGCTCTCCAGGGCGATGGACCCAACCGAATCGGGCAAATCGCCGAGATCGCCATCACCGGCAACCAGCTCAGCGCCGACCACTACCAGGGATTCTTCGGCATGCCCGGCGGCGCGCTGCCTCACAACATCCTCGTGCCGCAAATCTCCTTCATGACCAACGACGCATGGCCCGAGGTTCGCCTCACCGCCAACGGCAACGGCGCCCCGCTCCTCCTGGAGGATCACTACGCCAACGGCCTGCTCTACGTCCTCGACATTCCCGACAATCCCTTCGATCTCTATGCCCTGCCGCAGCCGGTGCTCACCTCGCTCCGCCGCTTCCTGCTGCGCGGCTTCCCGGTGCAGTTCGATGCGCCCAGCCAAATCGCCCTCTTCACCTACGACAACAACACCTTCGTCGCCGAGTCTTTCCTCGACCATCCCGCGGCGGTCACGGTTTCCCTGGCAGGCACGGGCCGCCATCTCCGCAATCTCCTCACGGGACAAGTGCTCGCTGGCCAGGCGCCACCCCCCATCAAAACGCCGTTCGGACGGCCTCTGCCGCCTCCGCCTGCCACGGAATTTCACATCGCCGTGCAGCCGCACAGCTTCGCAGCCTTCGCCGAGCAGTAACTTGCTTTGCCTTCCCTGAAAAGAAAAAACGAACGGCCGTCCCGGAGCCCATGCGCCCTCTGAAATGAGTTTCGATCTGTCGTTCTGATTCGCGCTGTAACCGCTGACCCGAATTCCGTCTGCCCCTGTGCTAAACTGAATTCCACACGAGACTTTGGAGATGATTTCCGCTATGGACGAACAACAGATTTATGCCCGCCTGGCAGAAATCTTTGAAGACGTCTTCGATGACGATTCCATCCAGGTCACGCCGGATCTCTCGGCCAAGGATGTCGATGGCTGGGATAGCCTTTCCCATATCCGGCTGATTCTTACCGTTGAAAAAGCATTTAAGATCAAGTTCTCGACTTCGGAGATTGGCAAGCTCGAAAACGTTGGCGACTTGGCGGCGCTCATCAAGGCCCGCATTTAGTTTTTTCTCGCGGCCTGGGGTTCTTCTATGTGCTTCTCCCGGCAATTGGATGACTGACAATAGCAGGTTTTCTCAAACGGTCCAGAGTCGTTCCAACCGCAACTGCAGAAGCCGTGCGGCATCATCTGGAAGAGTGTCTTGCCCTGTTCTCAAAAGGGTTTGCGGACTCCGAACCTGCATGCAAGGTTGCGCCCGAGGCTGCCGGCTTTCGCGGCGCATCGACGCTTGGTAAACCGCCGCGCATATCGAGGAACGCTCGCGCCGCCGGCAAGGATGCGAATTCGCCCATGAACGCGCTTTACTCCGAACTGCAGTGGCTGCCCCGCCCGCCGCGTGACTTCCCCGCGAGACTGAAGGCATTGGCGCACGCCTCTGACCCGCTGGGCCGGGAGTTCCAGTCGCTCGCTCTGCCCGCCCTCGACCTCAATCAGCTTACCCGGCTCGCCAAAGCCATCGACAGGGAACGCGAGGCCGGCAAATCTCTCGCGCCGCTCGCGCCCTTTCGCCTGGCCGTGCTCAGCAACTCCACCATCGACATGATTGTTCCCGCCCTGGTGGCCAGTGCCGCGCGTCATGGCGTCGCTCTTGAGGTCATCCAGCCCTCTTACGACCAGGTTGCCCAGGAAGCGCTTACTCCGGATTCTAGGATCAACAGCGCCAAACCCGATGCTGTCCTCTTCGCCCTCGACTACCGCGCCCTGCCGCTCAAACTAGTCCCTGGCGATGCCGAAACCTCTACTCGTGTCGTGGACGCCGCCCTCGACTACCTGCAATCCCTGTGCAGCGGCATCAAGGCCCATTCCACTGCCGTCTGCATTCTGCAGAACTTCGTCCCGCCTCCCGAAACACTCTTCGGCAGCCTCGACCGCGCGCTGCCTGGAACACTCCGCCATCATCTCGACGCCATCAATCGAGAGCTTGCTTCACTTACGTTCCAATCGGGCCATGTCCTGCTCGACATTGCCGGCCTGGCCGAAACCGTCGGCCTCGCCAACTGGCATAACCCGCAACTCTGGAACATGGCCAAGTTCGCCTTCTCCGGCGAACTCATTCCCCTCTACGCCGATCACGTGGCTCGCACCATCGCTGCTATCCGCGGCAAAAGCGCCAAGGCTCTCATCCTCGATCTCGACAACACCGTGTGGGGCGGCGTCATCGGCGACGACGGCCTCGAAGGCATCCACATCGCCCAGGGTGACGCTCGCGGCGAAGCTCACCTTGCCGTGCAGCGGCTCGCGCTCGACCTGCGCCAGCGCGGCATCGTCCTCGCCGTCTGCTCCAAAAATACCGACGAGATCGCCCGCCAGCCTTTCGAAAAACAGCCTGAGATGCTGCTCCGGCTCGACCACATCGCCGTCTTCCAGGCCAACTGGAACGACAAGGCCAGCAATATCCAGGCCATCGCCGAGGCTCTCTCCCTCGGCCTCGATGCCATGGTCTTCCTCGACGATAATCCGGTCGAGCGCGGCCTCGTCCGCCAGCTACTGCCTCAAGTCCGTGTCCCCGAGCTGCCCGAGGATCCCGCCGGCTACGCGCGCACCCTGGCTGCCGCGGGCTACTTCGAAGCCACCGCCTTCGCCGCAGAAGACCTCCAGCGCGCCGGCTTCTATCAGGACAATGCCCGCCGCGCCACCCTGCAAAAACAGATGGGAGGTGTCGATGCCTACCTCGCCTCGCTCGACATGACCATCACCTTCCAGCCCTTCGACGCCACCGGCCGCGCGCGCATCGTACAGCTCATCAACAAGTCCAACCAGTACAACCTCACCACCCGCCGCTACACCGGCCCGGAAATCCTCGAAGCGGAAAACGATCCCCACGTCTTCACCCTCCAGGTCCGCCTTGCCGACATCTTCGGCGACAACGGCATGATCAGCGTCGTCATCTGCCGTCCCGCAGCGGAGGGCGTTTGGGACATCGACACTTGGCTAATGAGCTGCCGTGTCCTCGGACGCAAGGTAGAACACATGGTTCTGGCTGAAATCCTGCGCCATGCGCGCGCCGCCGGCATCTGCAAGCTTACGGGAACCTACAAGCCCACCGAGCGCAACCAGCTCGTTGTCGATCACTATGCCCGTCTCGGATTCGTCAAGGTGGCCGAAGAAACGTCAGGCCTTACGCGCTGGGAGATGAACGTTCACAGCGCTTCTCCCGAGCAAGCTCCCATGAAGATTGTCTCGCAGGGTTTTGCTGCGGCCGGGGAGACGCTGCACGCATGACGCAGCCCGCCGGGTCCACCCCTCCTGAACCGGAGAAATCGAAACTCCCGCCGCGGGACTGGCTGCTTCTGCCGCTGCTCGGCCTGCTGACCGTCTGCCTCGTCGCCGCCTTGACGGAATTCCTCGCCCGCCGCGCCTTCTCCGACTCCGTGGGCCATCGTCCCGCCTGCAGCGTCCGCGACGACAACCCCCAAGGCGCCCGCGCAACTCCCAACTCCATCTGCTGGGAAAAACCTCCTGAAGGCTCGTTGACCCGCTACGACTTCAACCGCTGCGGCGACCGCGCCGGCATGGAGTGCGGCGTCAAGCCTCCCGGCGTCTACCGCATCGTCGTCACCGGAACCTCGGTGGCCGAGGGGCGCTATGTTCCCCGCGAACAAACCGTCGCCGTCCTGCTGCCCACCGCTCTCTCCCGCCTCGCCGGCCGCCCCGTTGATCTCTACAACGCCAGCACCATGCAGGGATTCCTCGACAGCACCCCCCTGCGCCTCGACGATCTTCTCGCCAACAAGCCCGACCTGATTCTCTGGCTGGTCACGCCTCTTGACGTCTGGAACTCTTCGTTTGTCTCTTACGACGCGCATCCTCCCGCGCTGCCCGCGAGCGCCGGCAAGGCGCTCTCGCTCCAGCGCGCCTGGTACCTGCTCCGTAAGGCCTACGCCGCGGGCTCCGTGCAGGAGGTCGTCCGCGATCACTTCGACCGCACCCGCACCGCCTTCGCCCTGCGCTATCTCCTTTTCGAGAGCCAGAGCCAGTACGTCAAGTCCTACCTGATGGGCCCCGACAGCGAATCCGGCTACCTGAAGTCCGATCTGAGCCCCGGCTGGCGCCAGCGCCTGCAACACTTCGACCAGGATGTCGCCCTTTTGCGTCAGCGTGCCGCCGCCTCCGGTGTCCAGCTTGCCGTGACCCTGATTCCCTATCGCGCTCAGGCCGCCATGATCTCCATGGGCCGCTGGCCCGCCGGCTACAACCCTTATCGGCTCGACAACGAAATGCGCGCCATCGTCACCCGCAACGGCGCCATCTATCTCGACATCCTGCCCGGCTTCCGCGCCATCCCCAACCCCGAGCGCGACTACTTCCCCGTCGACGGCCACCCCAATGCCCGCGGTGAATCCATCCTCGCCCGCCTCCTCGCTGACCAGCTTTTCGCCCAGCGCGTGCCAGCTCCCAAACCACCCGGCCGCCAACCCATCCTGCTGAAGCAGGACCGCAAATAACCATGGATACGGCTTCCTTCCAGTTCGTGCTCTTCGGCCTCGCCGTAGCGGTGGTCTCGAACTTCAGCCGCGCGCGTCTCTGGCGTTCGGCAGTGCTGTTCGCTGCCAGCCTGCTCTTCCTCGGCCTTGCCGCGCATAACCCCTGGGCCTTTCTTCCCCTGGCTGGCTTCCTCCTTCTCGGCTACGCCGCCATCGTGCTGCTGGAGCGCGGCTGGGTGCGCTCCTCCGCCTGGTTCATCGTGGCCGTCCTCTTTGTCTACATCTGGCTCAAAAAGTACACCTTCCTCCCCGAAACCATCTTCCTGCGCTCGCCCTATTTCACCCTCGGCCTCTCCTACATCTTCTTCCGCGTCCTGCATGTCGTCATCGAAACTGGCGACCGCACCCGCAGGCGGCACATTGGCCTCGGCGCTTACCTCCTCTATACCCTCAACTTCACCACCCTGGTCTCCGGACCCATCCAGCCCTACGACGAGTTCGCCCGCGACCAGTTCGCCGTCCAGCCCATCCCTCTCGATGCTCGCGTCGTTGGCCTGCAACTCGAACGCATCGTCCGCGGATTCTTCAAGGTCAACGTCCTGGCCATGATCTTCGACATGGTCCGCATTGACGCCCTCGCCCAGCTCTCCTACGCTCTGCCTCTGCCGCTCAAGCTTTACGCGGCCTTCCGGCTCGTCCTCATGTATCCGCTCTTCCTCTACTGCAACTTCTCCGGCTACATCGATATCGTGATCGCCCTCGCCCGGCTGATGCGCGTCCGCCTGCCGGAGAACTTCAACCGGCCCTTCTCTGCCTCCTCGGCCCTCGACTTCTGGAACCAGTGGCACATCACCCTCTCCAACTGGCTCAAAACCTACGTCTACAATCCGCTGCTCATCACCCTGATGCGCCGCATCTCCTCGGTCGCTCTCGAACCCCTGCTCGGCGTCTTCGCCTTCTTTGTCACCTTCTTCCTCATCGGCGTCTGGCACGGCCGCACGTCGGAGTTCATCATGTTCGGCCTGCTCACCGGTGGCGGCATGTCCCTCAACAAGCTCTGGCAGCTTGGCCTCGCGCGCGCGCTCGGCCGTAAGGGTTACAGAACCCTCGCCCGCCATCCCCTCTACCAGGCCTTCGGCCGCGGCCTCAACTTCGTCTGGTTCTCGTTCACGCTCTTCTGGTTCTGGGCTTCCTGGCAACAGATCGGCAAGGCCTTCGCCGGCCTGGCGCTCGCGCCCTGGCTCGCCGTCTGGCTGGCCGCGTGGCTCTTTGCCGCGGTCGTCTTCAGCCTGTGGGAGTGGATTCGTCCCGCGCTCTTGTCGGTCACGGCCGCCGGCTCGCCCCTCTTCACCAGCCGCTATGCGCGCGTGGTCTATGCCTCGGCTATGGGCCTGGCGGCCTTTGTTATGACCTTCCTGCTCAACCAGCCTGCGCCCGGCATCGTCTATCGCGCCTTTTAACGAACCGCCGCCCTCTCAGGCCTCTACCAGTTCCACCAGCAGGTTGGCTTCCGTCATCAGCCACGCGATCCGGCGCATGGCAAAGGCCACCGCCGGCACTGGCCCGCTGATCAGAAACGACCCATTCTCCACCAGGTGCCCGATGGCGGCCTCCATCTCGCGCGCTTCATAGCACAGGTGATACGTTCCCCCGCCCTTCTTCAGAATGCGGTCCACCGGCGAGTTCGGCCCCAGCGGCGCCACCAACTCCAGCGTCGCATCCCCTGCCCCACGGCTCAGAAAACACACCGAAACGTTCTGGATGGGGTCGTCAAACGGTCCCGACGTGACCTCGTACCCGAAGAGCTTCTGGTACACCGGAATCGCGGCCGTCAGATCCTTCACCGCGATCCCCACGTGATGAAAACGGAACCCCTCCATGCGGCTTTCCTTCCCTCGCGCCGCGGCGGCGTCTCTTCCCGCCACCACCGCCCGCCATCTCCTTTTACCGCTGTCCGTAGGTCGCGTTTGGCCCATGCTTGCGCTCGTAGTGGCGCCGCAACAAGGCCGGCGACACCTCGCCCAGCCCCGGGTTGATCTGCCGGCTGCGATACGCCATCCGCGCCACGTACTCCAGTACCACCGCGTTGTGCGCCGCCTCGGCCGCCGTACGGCCCCACGCAAAGGGCGCATGGCCCGCCACCAGCACCGCCGGCGTCGCCATCGGGTCCAGCCCCCGGAAGCGTTCCACAATCACACGGCCCGTATTCAGCTCGTAATCGCCTGCGATCTGCTCGTCGTTCAGCGGCGGCGTCACCGGCACTCCGCCGTTAAAGTAGTCCGCATGCGTCGTGCCGTAACACGGAATCGCCGTCCCTGCCTGCGCCCACGCCGTAGCAAACTCGGAATGCGTGTGCACCACCCCGCCGATCCCCGTGAACTCCCGGTAAAGCTCCAGATGCGTATCCAGATCCGACGAGGGCTTCAGTCTTCCTTCCACAATCCTGCCGTCGAGATCCGTAATCACCAGGTCCGAAGCCTGCATCGCCTCGTACGGCACCCCGCTCGGCTTGATCGCCACCAACCCTTCCCCGCGATCCATCCCGCTGGCGTTGCCGAAAGTGTAAAGAATCAGTCCCCGCCTCTGCAGTTCCAGGTTCGCTTCCAGAACCGCCTCTCGTAATTCTGCAAGTAGCATCTTCGCCTTTCCATCCGCCGCCAAACCACTTCCATTCTATGCAAGCTGGGACGGCCTACCGTCGCCGCTCCTACGAGGCGACGGCTTTCTCTTCCCCAGCCCGCGCATGTATCGACAGCCCTTGGATCAAATACGCCACCTGCACTGCCAGCGCGCCAAATGCCGTAAAGAGATTCATCTTCAACACGCCCTCCGAGCTGTTCAACGGCAACAAAATGACGCAAACCGCCTGTACCACCGTCAGCACAACCACCTGCAGCGTACCGCTCCACCAGAATACCCATTTCCTCGCCGAGGCAATAGCCCACATCGAGTTCAGAAAGTAACCGACCGCCGCGCTGTATACCACCAGTTGCACCTGGTATGTTAGGTTGCGATATTTCGAGCCGAGAATGAACAGATAAATCTCCGGAAAAAGCCAGGCCGAAGCGGCGATTGCGATCCCCGCGGTGGCCGTCGCGCTCAAAGCGTAGACCAGGCGCCTGTAAAACTGCGCCCGCGGCGTCTTGGCAAAGAACGGCATCACCAGCACGGTGTTGGATGTCCCCAGCAACAGGAAGATCTGCCCGATCCTGCTGGCCGCTGCCACCTCGGCTATCTGGCTCATGTGGCCGAAGATGGTGATCAGAAAAAGAGAAATCTGCCCCTGCAGGGCGGTGTAGATATACATGGGAACCAGCGGCGCAAGGTAGCGAATCATCTCCCGGGCCTGCTCCCTCGGAAATCTCCGCGGCAGCGTGATCCACGGCCGCGCCATAACCCTGTAGGCCACGCCCGTGGCCACATACATCGCCGTGTTCACCCAGATCACGGTGACCGCGGAGATGATATGCAGGTAGTAAAGAACAAAGACGCCCGCTAACCTGCACAGCGCCGAGCCCACCTGGGGCGTGTAGAAAGCGACAAGCCGCGTGTGCAGCAGGAGCGGAGCTTCATAGTAGGCTGTCCAAGCCTGAAATTGAAGAGTTACCAAAACCGCGATTGCAAGCAGGATGATCTCCGTCCCGCCGTGTGATTCAAACCGCGTGTTACGCAGCAGGATGACCGCTGCAAAAGCAATGAAGGTAACCACCAGCACCAGACCGCGCCGGATCGCGCTCGCCGCATAAATGTACCTTCCAAGCACCTCCTTTTCCCGATGCCGCGTGCCCGTCAGCCCGATAATTGCCCCGCTGAACCCCACCTCCGTCAGCACCGTAATCATGGACTGCGCGCCCAGCGCCAAGGCGTACATGGCGAATTCCGGCTTGGACAGCAGGCGAAGCAGCACCAGTCCCGCCGCCGCATTGAGCGCCTGCACGCTCCCCTGCCCGCCGACAAAGGCCGATACCCGCTTCCCGATGCGTTTAATGGAAGCCAGATTCATGCGCTCAGCGCCCTGCTGCTTCCGGATCTCGAGATATGACCATGCGCTCTTTGCCTCTTTCTATCCTCTTCCCCGAAGCCGTCTCAACTTCACTCTCAGCTCGTGGGCAAGCCGGCCCGGCGTTGAAATCTCGCTCGTCGCGCTATAAAAATACGACGTGTTTTCCACCTCAAAAGGCGTCTTCTTATTTGCAACCACAAATTCCGCCGGGCTGTTGCTTACTTCGTTTTCCCACCCCCCTCGCTGGTTCGCGCCGCGCCGCAGCAACTCCTCGTAGGAAAGCCGGCACAGAAGTTCCCGGCGGATAATCGAAACGGCATTCCCAAAATACTTCTTCGGGTGATAAAGCCCCAGTTCCTCGCGATAAGGCCGATCGGGAAGAAAATCCGGCCCGTGAAACGACGGATCGAGATGGAGCAGGTTAAACCCCATGATCTTGGGATCCTCCTCCATCACGCGGATCGCCAGATCGATCCACTGCGCGCACTCCTGCTGCGAACCAGTGACGCTTACATCGTCGTCAAGATGCAGTATGTAAGGCGACACTGCCAGTTGTACCGCGCCCACATAACCAAAATTGCAATGTGCCGGATGAGCCACGCTGCAATACTCCACCCGCGTAAACTTCTCCAGCAGATGCGTCGAAGCCAGCAGTCGCAACGCGCCCAAATCGGGACTGCGATCGTCCAGGAAGATCTTCTCCGCAAAAGGCAGATCCAGCAGATCCCCCCACGACGACAGCGCCCGCAAAACCATCGCCTTGCGCGCGCCCGGACGCCTCTTCAGATAAGAGCATGTTGCAAAAGCAACGGGCTGAAGAAAATTTGTCTTCCCCATCCCCCATCCTTTCCGCAGGCGGCTTCTGCCTTGCGCGCCGCTTGCTATCCAGCTTTCCTCATGCCGTCGAAATTCCCTGCCGCGGTCTCAACGTCCTTCCTGCTTCTCTCCCGCGGCGCCTATCCCGGCTCCCGGCACGGCATCTTCCTTCATCCGCCGCTCGCCAATCACCTTTGCCGGCGAGCCCACCGCAATCACGCCCGGCGGAATATCCTTGAAAACCGAGCTCCGCGCTCCGATCACCGCGCCATAACCCACCGTCACGCCCGGCCCCACATAGACATCGGCCGCCACCCATGCCTCCGGCCCGATCGCAATCTTCTTCGCCAGCAGGTCAAACCGCGGACTCGTGTGGTCGTGGTAGCCGGTGCATAAATACGACCGCTGCGACACCACCGCGCAATCCCCTATCTCGATCTCGCCATAGGTATAGAGATGAACCTCATCGCCAATATGGCTGTAGTCCCCGATTGTCAGCTTCCATGGATAGGCAGTCTTCACGGACGGCCGTATGATGGCTCCCCGCCCGATCTTCGCCCCGAAAAGCCGCAGCAGCCACCTGCGCCATCCGTAGCAGACCTGCGGCGACAGCGCAAAAAGCGTCGCTTGCGTCAGCCACCAAAGCTGCACATAAACCCTCGATCGCCCCCGAAATCCCGGAGGCACCCGAAACTGATCGAGTTGCTGATACTTTCGCGCATCCATGCCAGCCGTCTTCCCTCACCGCGCTTCGCTTCGTTCCGCAACCCCGGCGCCACGCGCCTTGGCGCGCTCTCTTTCCACCCTGACCTTCGTTCTTCCGACATCTCGATCGCAGCCCCTACCGCATCGGCGAGTGCTTCGCCGTTGGCCAGGCGCCTCCCTCGGCCTTCCCGCTCAACACCGCGTGGATCGACTCGCAGCCCGCGCAACAGGGCGGAAACAGCCTCCGGGCCAGTAACGCGTGATACTTCCAGAAATACAGAATCACCGCCGCCTCAAGATCGGCCCATATATACCGCGCCAGTTGCTCCGGATGCCGGATGGCCCCTTCCGCCAGCCGTTGCGTGCCCGTGTACACCAGCCCGCGCGCCGCCTTCCGCGCATAAAAGGACGGCCCCTTCCTCGTCGCTTCCAGACCATGAAGATGCAGATACAGCAGATCTGAAAGCACGCGATGCTTCACAATGCGCCATCCCAGCCTTCCTTCCACCGGATGCCACACCCGCGCCGCCGCCACAAAAAGAATCTCCGCTTGCCTCTTCACCCGAAAACGAAAATCGCAGTCTTCCATGGCCGCAAAGGGAAAACGCTCATCGAACCCGCCCATACTCTCAAACAACGCCCGGCGCACGCCGAAGTTGCACGACCACAGATAGCCTCCCGTTTCGTTCTCCGGCGCCCCGTCGGTAAACCCCCGCGCCTTCCCTTGCGCGCTGATGCGCCCTTCAAAAACCGCAATCTCGGGATGGCTCGCGGCCGCCTCCTGATAGCGCTCGATCAGCTCCGGCTCCGGTATGCAGTCGTCGTCCAGAAATACAATCAGGTCGCCTGCCGTGCGGCTGGCCCCGTTGTTCCGGTTCGCCGCCGGACCGCGCCGCGGACCCTGCACCACTTCCACCTGGCTCAGTTCCCCGGTCAGCGCCTTCCGCGTCTCCTCCGCATCCCCGTCGTCGCTCACCGTGATCGAGCACTCCGCATGCCTGCTTACATAAGGAATCAGCGGGTCCAGACACCGCTTCAGCGCCTCGATCCGGTTCCGCGTCGGAATCACGATGGAAACACGGGGCATGCTCATCTTTAAGATCCTACCCTGCTTTGAACACAAGCTCGGCCCCACGGTTCTCGTCCCGTCAACTCGTCCCGTTTCCTTAAGGCTGATTCCTCAGGCCGGTTCCGCTGCTCAACGGCTGAATGTCCACACGAACCTTCAGAGGAGAAGTGAGGTTCAGTTCGTCTGAACGCGAGTTCCTTGCCTTTTTGTTGCTGCCGAAGACGTTCCCCATGCTGCCCGCCTTGTGCGCTCCAAAACCGCCCGCCTTCGGCGCTCCAAAGCTTCCCGCCTTCAAAGATCGGCGTGTCCCGGAAAATCCTATGCCTGGCCGTTGCATGACGTGGCCTTGCAACCCCTTTCCAATCTGGTGTCCTATGCCCGATGCCCCATTCCCAAAACCCGGCGAACGTCCTGCACGACCCGCTTTCATGCCCGGTCGCGAGAGGCCATATCCCAAAGAGCTTCCCCGCGCTGTATCGCTCCGCAACGAATGGCGCGCCTGCACCGTCTTCCCGGCCAATCCATACGCATGGGCTGACCCGGCCCATGAAAATCCGCCCCCGGCCGCGCGCACTTTGGAGACCGGACGCACACCCTGTCCTGCGCTCACGCTGCCGCCCTGCCCGCTGCCGGCCCCAAAGCCTCCCGCTCCTGCCGTCCAGCTCGCCCCTCCTGCGCCCCACCCGGAACTTCCAGCCGTCCAGCTTGCCCCTCCCGAACCGCCCCACTGGCCGGATGCCGTGCTGGAGGCGCCGCTCACGCCCCACCCCTTGCCAGAACTTGCCGCACCGCTCGTTGCTCTTAAAGCTTCCCTCCGCGCCGCAGAGCCGGTTCTCGTCCCATCTGCGCTCGATCCGGCAGCGGCTGCCGCTTGCTGCCCTCGCGCTCCGGCTACGCAGGCAAGCGCCAGCACAACCATCGCCGCCGCCTCGATCTTCGTTATCCGGCTCATCGGTTCCTTCCCTCTGCCTCCACTCCTCATTCCGGCAGATAAATCCAAAACTCCCGCGCCCCCCGGATCAATACCCCATCAACCCTCGGCGGGGCTTCCGCAACTACCATCATACTTTCCCTGCCCCTTCGCCGCCTTCGGGCAGCCGCTCCCGGAAACGCACCATCAGCGGCGCCAGGCGGCGTGCCTCCCAATAGCGCCTCCCGAATCTCTTCGGATTCCAGACCACCCTCCACAGCCAGCCAAGCCCTAGCTGATCCACCCACACCGGTATCTTCACCTGGTCTCCGGTAAGAAACCCAATCGCCGCCCCGATACAATGAATCGCCGGCCGGTAACTCAGCTTTTGCTTCAGATAGAAACCCAGCCGCTCCTGTACGCCGCCCCCCACTCCCAGCACCACATGTTGCGGCCGCCGCGCCTCCAGCCGCGCCACCAACTCCGCATCCTCCATCCGGGCCCCGTAGATGGGCGCCACATACATATCGTCTTCGCCCGCGCATACCCCGTGCGCTCGCAGCCAGGCCCCATTGCGCTCCGCCGCCTCTGCGTTCGGCATCACCCAGAAACTCCGCCCCGCGACGCGCATCTCCGGCTGCTCCAGAAGCGCCCGCAAGTACTTCAGGCCTGAAAGCTTCGGAATCCGGTCCCGCTCCAGCAGATTCCACAACACCACCATCAGCGTGCTGTCGGCGATGGCAAAATCCGCTCCTAGAAGCGCCTCCCGGTACTCACCCTCGCGTGCCATGTCCTTCAAGGTCGGCGCCGACGGCACCACCACCAGACCGCCGCTCCGCGAGATCTCGGCAATCGCTTCCTCTGCCGTCCCCACCAGAAAGCGCACCCCCAGAATCTGCTGAAAGCGAACTCCCGATCTCTCCGGCGACTGCATACTCTCTGCGCTCCGCTCTCAGTCCAGCATCGCCCGCGCCCACGCGTACGTCTGCCGGATGCCTTCCTCCAGACCGGTGCTCGCCTTCCATCCCAGTGCATGGATCCGGCTTACGTCCAGCAGCTTCCGCGGCGTCCCGTCCTGCTTGCTCCGGTCGAAAACCAGTGCGCACTCATGTCCCAGCACGCGCAGCACCATCTCGGCCAATGCGCGGATCGTCAAATCCTCTCCGGTTCCCACGTTGATCAGCGGTCCTGCCTCCGCGCTCACCAGCCCGCCAAACGCGGCCGCGGGCAGATGGAGCAAGAAGACACACGCCTCGCCCAGGTCCTCGCTGTAGAGAAACTCCCGCCGCGGTTCACCCGAGCCCCACACCGTCATCTGCTTCGCCCCCGCGCGCTTGGCCTCCGCCGCCTTGCGGATCAGCGCCGGCAGCACGTGCGAACTGGAAGCGTCAAAGTTGTCGCCCGGCCCGTAGAGATTGGTCGGCATTGCCGCCAGATACGCCGTCCCATACTGCCGGTTGTACGACCGGCACATCTCCACCCCAGCGATCTTGGCCAGCGCATAGGCCCGGTTGGTTGCCTCCAGCGGCCCGCTCAGCAGCGACTCCTCCCGGATCGGTTGCGGCGCCAGCCGCGGATAAATGCAGCTCGACCCCAGAAACAGCAGCCGCTTCACCCCAGCGCGATAGCTGGCGTCGATCACATGGGTCTGGATCTCCAGGTTTTCGCGAATAAACTCTGCCGGATAGCTATCGTTGGCCAGAATGCCGCCCACCTTGGCCGCCGCCAGAAATACATACTCCGGCCGCTCCGCCGCAAAGAACGTCCGCACCGCCGCGCCATCGGTCAGGTCCAGCTCGGCGTGCGTCCGCAGCAGCAGGTTCGTGTAACCCTGCCGCTCCAACGCCCTCCGGATCGCCGAACCCGCCAGTCCGCGGTGCCCCGCAACGTAAATCCTGCTTCCCTTCTCCATCCTGCCGCTGCCTTCGCCTTAGCGTTCGTGATAGTTCGGCACGCGATACCCGTGCGCCTTCACCAGCGCGTCTTTCTCCGCTGCCTTCCGGTCCTCTTCCACCATCTCCCGCACCAGTTCCTCGAAACTGTGGCATGGCTTCCAGCCCAGTTCCGTCCGGGCCCGGCTGGCGTCGCCCAGCAGCGTCTCCACCTCGGTCGGCCGGTAGTAGCGCGGGTCCACGGCCACAATCACCTTTCCCTGCCTGTTCCTGCCCCGCTCCTCGGCGCCCGATCCCTCCCAGCCAATCTCCATCCCCAGGCAGCGCGCCGCCTGCTCGACGAACTCCCGCACGCTGTGCTGCTCCCCCGTGGCGATCACGTAATCCCGCGCCTCCTGCTGTTGCAACATCAGCCACTGCATCTCCACGTAGTCCCGCGCGTGGCCCCAATCGCGCCGCGCCTCCAGATTCCCCAAGTAAAGGCAATCCTGCAACCCCGCCTGGACGCGCGCCAGACCCCGCGTGATCTTCCGCGTCACAAACGTCTCGCCCCGCTGCGGCGATTCGTGGTTGAACAGAATCCCGTTGCAGGCGTACATCCCGTACGCCTCCCGGTAGTTCACCGTGATCCAGTAGGCATAGAGCTTCGCCACCGCGTAGGGCGACCGCGGATAGAACGGCGTCGTCTCCCGCTGCGGAGTCTCCTGCACCAGCCCGTACAACTCCGAGGTCGACGCCTGGTAATACCGCGCCGTCTTCTCCAAACCCGCCGTCCGCAGCGCCTCCAGAAGCCGCAACGCCCCCAGCGCATCGGCGTCCGCCGTGTACTCCGGTTCCTCGAACGAAACCTTCACGTGGCTCTGCGCTCCCAGGTTATACACTTCCTCCGGCTGCACCTTCTGCACAATCTGAATCAGGCTGCTGGCATCCGTCAGGTCGCCGTAGTGCAGCAGGAAGTGCCTCCCCGCCTGGTGCGGATCCTCGTACAGATGATCGATGCGCTGCGTGTTAAACAGCGACGAACGCCGCTTGATCCCGTGTACCTCGTACCCCTTCGACAACAGCAACTCCGCCAGATACGCCCCATCCTGCCCCGTCACTCCCGTAATCAGCGCTCGTTTCATGCGCCCTCTGCTCCTTCTCATGCCGCCTGTGGCCACGCCAGACAATCAGCCCATTTACCCAATATGATGCAACATCAGAATTTCGCAACCTGTTTACGCAGCGTGCTGACCCATGACATAGGGCCTCAGCCACCTTCGCAATCGATCTGTATGCTTCTCAAAAACCTCATACACCAGTTGCGCGTACACCAGTACCACAGCAATCACCACAAGTCCCTTCAGGCACACATACCACCCTGGTTGAACGCGCGGCATGGCCAGTAATGCCTTCAGGAAAATCAGCAACGGCATGTGTACAAGATACAAAGTATACGAACTCCGCGCCGCCCGCTGTGCCACGCGCGCGTACATCGCAGGCACCGGAGCCGTGGCACAATGCACAGTCACCCATATCAGCACCGTAACAGCTCCCCCTAATAGTAGGCTGCTGCCCGGATTGTGCTCCAACTTTCCCAGCAACAAAGCACCGCCAAGCAATGCAAGCGCCACGATGATCGCAAGTCCCCGCATCCAAGAGCCCAGTTGCGGGAATCGAGGCCAGTAAGGGATAGTAACACCCATCAGCCACGGTACCCACAGCAGCGCAATGCCCGGCCCCACAAACCATCCCCACGCAACAAGACTCACTCCACAGACAGCGCGCGAACCCCACCCGCGAACACCCCTCCTCTGTTCGCCGGCGGCCTCATTCCTCGACCGATGCCCAACCAGCAGCAGAACCAGCAACGGAAACGCCATGTAATACCAGAACTCGTTTGCCAAGCTCCACAGCGGTCCATTTGATCCGAAGGTCTGTGGTCGCCGTCCCTCTGTCCCGGGCAGCACGATAGTCTGCAAAAACAGGGTGTTGGCCGCCAGCACTTCTGGCGTCAGCGTCTGATGAACATCAATTCTCAGCGAATACATTCCGGAACGCCCAGAATACACCGCATCCGTCCCAGGTATGTGCATTCCAACCCAATCAATGACTCCGCCCAGTAGCAAGGCTGGAATCAGCACAATGTAGAGACGGGTCAGCCGCGAAAGCAAATAAGTTCGCCACGACCATCGTCCGTCTCCCACCAAGCGCAATACGCTTCCTCCCACTAGGTATCCGCTCATCACAAAGAAAACGATCACCCACTGGTAACCCAAACCGCTCACTAGGTATGCGACGGTCGTCAACAAGCTGTGTCGCCCGAGTTCGGGATAGTTCACAAAAAACGCATCGCGCCAGTGACCGAGGAACACTGAGAAGGCTGCAAGGCCACGAAGTGCATCCAAGTGAACCGACGGACTCCCCATCGGTGGCTGAATAGACTTCGCCACGCCTGCATTTCCTACGAGATCACCCATTCGCCGCGGCGAACATTCTTCCCAATCCTGCAAGTGTCTAGACCTTCCTCTCATGGATTCCATCAAATCCCAATTCAACTTTTGACCGAGCACATGCCCTCACCACCTACGGTCTTGAATATCTTCTAGCCGCTTGCGCGCGGACCACCCCGTTTGCTGGCTATAAAATTTTGTCGTAGCGCAAGCGGACCAAGGGCGGCCGTGACACAACCAGCCGCGCATGTGACACCGAATGCGGCACCTTCATCGCTGCCAGCGAAAACGCTACCGCCAGAACCATAAATCCTTGCTCTGTTGGCTGGTCCAGGACTCCCTGAGTGACAAGAAAGAACGTTAATGAAGCCAGTAACCAAGCCAACGGTTGTTTCGCTTTGGCCAGCATCAGTGCCCGCAAAGCCATCGTCATCGCCAGGGACAGGCGGAAAAGCATGAACGCCAGACCGCAGGGCCAGCCGAACTCCAGTGCCACGCGCATGACCTCTTCCTCGCCGGCCAGAAACTCCACCTTCCCCACCAGGAGCCGCGAAACTGCATTGGCCCCGTAACCTACCCCCATGCCCAACAGTCTGTTCTCCGCCACACCTAAGCCAAATGCCAACGAAACCGGCCTGAAAATACGCTTAGAAAAGGAGTGCTGCACGCCCCCCTCTTGCAAATTGGCCTGCGAAAAACGTTCCTCCAGCGAGGTAACTGCATTCGAAAATACCGGCAGTAGCGATACGAGAATCCCCACGATCGCCAGTGCTGCAACCATCTTGAGCAACTTCGTAAACTGCGAAACACCAAAAAACGCCGCAATGCACACACTCAACAGAACACCCAGAAGTTCGTATACCAAGGTACGTGACCCGGTAATCGGAATCGCCAGCACCATGCACCCGGCCGCAGCCCAGATAAGCCACTTCTTGTCTACGAATCGGGGATTTGTTAGCCCATAGAAAATAAACGCCGCCGCCAGGGTGATATAGAGCGCTGGACCGGTCACGTAACTAAAAGTCGCAGACGCCCGTACATGCTCGGCCGTGTATGCGAGCTGCACAGCCCCTTCTGACGCTCCCTTATTCCACCACGAGCCCGCCGGCGCACGATACTGCACCACCTCCAGCAACGTCAGCGGCAGCAAAAGCAACAGCGTCCACTTGCCAAACTTCCGCAGATCCTCCCAGTCCAGGTTTTCTCCCATGATGAAGGCCACCGGAAACGGAAGCAGATACGAACGTAATCCATAGAGAGCCGCGTACCACGGATACTCCGGCAGCAACACCAGTTGCACCACGCACAGGCTCAGCAGCCCAATCGCCAGCGCCCCGGTCGCCAGCGACCACTTCTGCGGCCACCTGTGCGTCCGGTACGCTTCCCAGATAATCAGCAGCGCCACCGGGTCGCGCACAATCAGCAGCGGCGCCGAAAGTTGCGGCAGGATCCACTTCCGCAGCGCGCCCTCGAAGATCAGCAGCAGAAAATAGACCCAGAACAACCGCTTCAGCAGCGGCATGCGCGGGCGAGCGGGAGCCGGGTCGATCCTGGTTCTCATTGCCACGTCTCCGCCTTCACGCTCTCCGCCAACTCCCGGCGATAGCTCTCCCATGAACGCGCCGCCGCCCTCGCCTGCGCATGTCTCGACATCTCCGCCAGCCGCTCGCGATCCGCAGCCAGCTCCTTCAGCCGTTCCGCAATCGCTTCCGCCGATCCCGCCGGCACCACAAATCCCTCGCGCCCGTCGCTCACCAGGTCGCTCGCCCCCACGTTCGGCGTCACAATCACCGGCAGCCCGCACGCCAGCGCCTCGGTCACCACCAGCCCAAAGGCCTCGCTCAACGAAGGAAGCGCCAGCACGTCGGCTTGCTGCATCGCTTCCAGCACCTCCTGATGCGGCATGGTCTCCAACCACCGGTGACGCCGGCAGCCTTCGTCCACAAAGGCATTGGCCGCAAATCGCTTCCCGATCAACGTTAGCTCCGCATCTCCTCCCAGCATCTCCATGGCCTCTAGAAGATAGCCAATCCCTTTGCGCTGGTGCAGCATCCCCACAAACAGAACCCGCAGCGGCCCTTTGTTCCTGCGCGCCGCCGGCGGCCGGCGCCGCGGCTCTGGAGCGCCGTAAGGAATCACACGTATCTTCTCCGCCGCCACCACCCCCCGCAGCGTTCGCTCCACGTGCCGGCTGGCAACATGCACCACGTCGGCCAGCGCCAGTTCCTCGTCCTTCTCCTGCAAATGACGCTCCGAATCGGCCACCTTGGGAAGCACCGACGCCCACTCCGGATGCCGTTCCCCCTCCTCGCGCATCCGCTCCCGCTCCCAGTACCAATATCCGCTGGTCAAATCGTAGATCCGCCTCACCCCGCGCCGCTGCGCCTCGCGAAAAGTCTTCAGCGCCCCGCCTTCATAGGCGTACACCGCATCCACACCCGCCTCCGCCACGCCCCGCGCCACCCTGGCGTCGAAGTGCCGGTACATGCCGATCACCGAAAAAGGCCGCTCCCTCGCGCTCAGCATCCTTTCCAGCGGGGTGAACCTCACAGCCAGGCGCGCCATCTCCCGCAGCGGTACACACCGGATATGCTCCCTGGGCGCTTCCTCAAACGCGCGACGTGCCAACTGCATCCGCAGCCCCGCCGGCAGCCACCGGTTCCAGCGCGACCCCGCATCCCACGCGATGGCCGTCCAGAACTCCCCCAACATCCCCTCTTCCACCAGGCCCAGCAGCGCATTCCGCACGTTCTGATTGCCCGTCGGATGCGAAAGCAGCACCGCTGGAACACGGCCTGCCATCCCGCCTCGATCGGCTGCCGGACGGTCCTCCCCGATTGCACTCATCCCCATGCGGCCGATCCTTCCTGGCCCTCGCAAACTGCACCGGCAGTCCCGCTCAGCAGCCAGTCGCGATACATCGACGCATGCGCCCTCAGTCCGTGCGCCGCATACCACCTCCACGCCGCCTGCGAGCAGCTTTCCAGATCCGCTCCGCGCGCCC
>JAJZVX010000018.1 GCA_021846985.1 Acidobacteriota bacterium
CATCGCACTCAACATGCTTAAACAAGAACAATCGCTCAAACGCGGAGTCAAGGGAAAACGCCTCAAGGCCGCTTGGAACCACGCCTACCTGTTGAAATTACTGGGGGTTTGATATGCGTCGGCCCTGCCTGCCTCCTGCTTGATCTGCTGCATTGCCTCCGCCAGCGGCAGCGCCCTGCGATACTGCCGGTCCGACGCCAGCGCGTCCAGACAGTCCACCGCCGCCAGAATGCGCGCCCCGATGGGAATCTCCTCGCCGCGCAGCCCGTCCGGATAGCCCTCTCCATTCCACCGCTCGTGATGCGCGCGCACGATCGGCGCCACCGGGTACGGAAAGGCCACCTTCTCCAGAATCTCCGCCCCCACCACCGGGTGGATCTTCATCTTCTCGAACTCTTCCGGGGTCAGCCGCCCGGGCTTGTTGATGATGTGATCCGGCACGGCCAGCTTTCCGATGTCGTGCAGCAGCGCCGCCGCCCGCAGCGCGTCCAGCTCCGTCTCGTTCAGTCCCATGTGTCTGGCGATCTCGACCGCGTAGGTGCGCACGCGGTTCAGATGCGAGTGCGTGGTGTGATCCTTGGCGTCGATGGCCAGGGCCAGCCCCTCGATGGTCCGCAGATGCAGCGCGCACACCTCCTCCACATGCCGCTTCTCCGCCTGCACCTGCTGCTCCTCGATCTCCACCCGCCGCTTCTCGTCTTCCAGGCGCCCCAGGTAAAGCTGGTACGAGCGGTAGATCCAGAACATCACGGGCATCACCAGCAGTGCGCTCTCCCACCCGATAAAGCGCATGGAAAAGTGCACCAATCCCACAAACGCCGCGCCCACCAGATAGAACGGCAAGGACCAGAAATAGGTCTCTGACCAGATTTGACGCAGCGAGAGCCGCGCGCACAGCGCAATCACCACCGCCACCAGGATCGTGTTCATCGCAAAGTAAATCAGACCCACGACAAACAGCTCCAGCGGAAGACTATGCTGCAGCAAAAGAGACGACCATCTATAGGCGAAGTAAGTACAAAAGATGGCTATACAGTTACTTGAGATATTGAAAATAATTTGTACTGGGGCCGGCTTTTGCTTGGTCTTCCAGAGGCATTGCGTCAGGATGCCAGCCGCCCCAATGATCAGCGTCTCGGCCAGCGATAGCTCCATGATCCCCAGCAGCACAAACAGGAAGTGAACCGACAGGGTGCTTTCCATGCCGGGCAGTCTCACCTTCATGGTCGAGGCCGCCACCGCAATTCCTATATAGCAGATAAACTTAAGCGGATCTTCGGATCTCCACCCCAGGAACGCGAACACGAGCGCCGCCACGCCACAGGCGATTACCCCGGCAATATACATTTGGGCGCGATTTGGGATCGAAAGGTCCATCGGCTCTCCGCGGAGTATCCATCCGGGGCATCCTTTAACTTACATCCAGGACTAACTCCATCGCGCAGGCGAAGCGCCCTGCCATGCGGCAAACCCTGCTTGCCGAATCGGCGGGAAACCGAAGTAGACCGCCCATACAGCGTCGCACGTGGCGCGATGACTGCCTTGGCCCTGCCTGCGCGGATCTATAAGTTATTCTTTGCTAGACCTGCTCCAGGCTTTCTTCTCCATCCCTCATCGGCACATCGTGTCTGCTCAATAGAAACAAAGGTGGTATTGGCTCTCACCCATTCATTACCCTCTCCATCCCTGCCGTCACACTGTCGGTTACCCCGGATCACCCAAAAGTTGCAAGCGAGTTTCCTAAGCATTTTCCAACCCTCGCCGAAGTGTTCCTTAACTGCATGAGAAATTGCTCATCCGGCGCCTTTTCCCATGCAGTCGGGCCCCTTCAGAGCTTTCGGGTGCCTTCGTATTCGCTCGCCTGCCCTGAAAATCCCGGCTAACCTGCGCCGCTCGCCCCGCGCTTTCCCAAAGAATCCGCCCGGCGCGTCGACGCGGCGACCCCGGCCAGCTTCCCGGAGACCCGGGAGCGATTGAAGGAATGACTATGACAGAACGCAAATCGCTTCGAAGCGCTGTGTGGGGACGTTCCGTCCTCGTCGCAGGCGCACTCCTCCTCTTCGCCAGTGCCGCCTTTGCTGGCGGCCGGGGAAAAATGGCCCCTGATCTCGCGCGCAAGAACTCTGCCGATCAGGTCGATATCATCGTGCAGTACAACCAGGCGCCCACCTCAGCCCGCCACCAGAGAACCCTGAGTCATGGCGGAACCTTCCGGCGCAACTTGCCCTATCTGAGAGCAGGCGTTTACCGTCATGTGCCCGCTTCCGCGCTCACTGAAATCGCCAACTATCCCGATGTGGCCCACGTCTCCATCGACCATCGAATTCATGCGGCCGGCAACACGCCCATCCTGCTCGACTACCACAACGAAACCATCGGCACGGCCGCCGCGGGCTCCTATGGTTTCGATGGCACTGGCGTCGGTGTCGCTATTATCGACAGCGGCCTTTCCTCCGTGGACGATCTTGCCAACGCGCACGTCGTTTACAGTCAGGACTTTGTCGGCGACAACGGCGGCAGCGCTACCGACCTTTACGGCCATGGCACCCACGTTGCCGGAATCATCGCCGGCGGCGGCCAGGATTCCACCGGTCCGCAGGATTCCTACACCTTCAAGGGCATCGCCCCCGGCGTCAATCTCATCAACCTCCGCGCCCTCGACGCCAACGGCGACGGAACGGACAGCAACGTCATTGCCGCTATTCAAACCGCCATCCAGCTCAAGGATACCTACAACATCCGCATCATCAGCCTCTCGGTGGGACGGGGCGTTTTTGAGAGCTACACGCAGGACCCGCTCTGCCAGGCTGTCGAACAGGCATGGCAGGCTGGCATCCTCGTCGTTGTCGCCGCCGGAAACGAAGGCCGCAACAACTCCGCCAACAACAACGGCTATGGAACCATCACCGCCCCCGGCAACGACCCCTACGTCCTTACCGTCGGCGCCATGAACACCCTGGGAACCGCCGATCGCACCGACGACATTCCCACCAGCTACACCTCGCGGGGACCCACGCTCTTTGATCAGGTGGTGAAGCCCGATCTCGTGGCCCCCGGCAACCTGATCGTCTCTCTCTACCGGCCCGCTGAGACGCTGGTGCAGGAACTGCCGAGCAACATCGTCCCTCTCTCCCTTTATCAACCCAACGGTGGCGCCGTTGCCTCGCCCAGCTACTTCATCCTGAGCGGAACCAGCATGGCCACGCCGATGGTGAGCGCCGCGGCGGCACTCATGCTGCAACAGAACCCCAGCCTGACCCCTGATCAGATCAAGGCGCGGCTCATGATTACGGCCTGGAAAAACTTCATTCCGTACAGCACGGCCACTGATCCCACCACGGGCATCACCTATAACCTCGAAGCTGATCTCTTCACGGTCGGCGCCGGCTACCTCGACATCCAGGCGGCCTTGAACGACACCGACCTCGCTCCCGCCACTGCCGGCAGCGCCATGTCTCCCTACGCCTCTATCGACGCCAACGGCAACATCGTCATCGCCAACCGCAGTTCGTCTGCTAGCTCCATCGTCTGGGGCACCAGCATTGTCTGGGGCACCTCGGGCGTCTGGAGCAACAGCATCGTCTGGGGCACCAGCATCGTATGGGGCACCAGCACGACGGGCGAATCCATCGTCTGGGGCACCAACACGCTGGCTCCCGACTCCATCGTCTGGGGCACCAGCATCGTCTGGGGCACCGGCACCAGCAGTGGCCAGAGCATCGTCTGGGGCACCGGATCCAGTAGCGGCCAGAGCATCGTCTGGGGCACCGATACGGCCCTTGGCGCAACCGACCTTCCGTAGCCCACCTTACCCCGTAGGCGAAGGGCCGGCCGCGTCAACAGCGCGGCCGGCCTTTCGTAGGACTCCCGAATCTCCGCTCCACATCCTGCCGCTTTGTTGCTATCCTCTACTCTTGCTCCCGTCGGCAGGCTCTTTCGGCCCGCTGTTGTTTGCGCGCCGCTGTCGACACATCGCCAGAAGAGAGATGCAAGCCGACCCATCCCGCTCCGGTTCCGCGCTGCCCGGTCTCCCTCCGCACCCGGATGCCGGCCCATTCCGCCTCCTCGACACCATCGCCGAAACTGGGCATGGCATCCTCTACCGCGCCGAACGCGCCCACGACTTCACCCAGGCCGTCGCCGTCAAACTTCCGCGCCTCCAACCGTCTGACGGCGCCGTTGCGCTCCAGGCCGCCACCGACCGCCTGCGCGACGAACAGCGCTCTCTCGCCCCGCTCCAGCACCCCGCCATCGCCGCTCTCGTCGATGCCTCCTTTGATGCCCGGCCCCTGCCCTGGCTAGCCGTCGAATACATCGAGGGTCTGCCCCTCGACCGGTATTGCGCACTCGAGCGCCTCGGCCTGCGCCAGCGCATCGCGCTGGTCTGCGCCGTTCTTGCCGCCCTGGATCACGCCCACCAGCGCCTCGTGGTGCACGGCGATCTGAACTTCAGCCGCATCCTCATTGACCGCGACGGCCTTCCCCATCTTGTTGGTTTCCGGCCCTCTCGCGAACTGCTGCACCCTCCCGGCGCTGAGGATCTTTCATTTGTCTCTCCCGAGAGCCTGGCCGGCCAGCCGCTTACCACTGCGACCGACATCTATACCGCCGGTCTCCTGCTCTGCCTTCTGCTCACCGGCAAGCATCCTTTCGAGCAAGATCGCGGCGACTCCCGGCGCTGGGCTCACGCCATTCTCTGTTTGCCTCCTGCACGGCCCAGCTCGCTTTGCTCCGGCGCTCTCGGCCGCAGCGTTCGCGGCGATCTCGACGCCATCCTCCTGCGCGCGTTGGCCCCGCTCCCCGCCGCCCGCTACGCCACTGCCGGCGCCTTTGCCGAGGATCTGCAGGCCTTTCTCCACGGCCTGCCCGTGGAAGCACGCAACGGAGGTCCGCTCTACCGGCTGCGGCGCTTTGCCGCGCGCAACCGGTTGCTATCCTCCGCCGCTGCGCTTCTCCTGCTCGTGCTTCTTGCTTCCGCGGCCGTGGTGGCTCGCCAGGGCATCCAGGCCCGCCGCGCCCGCATCCAGGCGCAGGCCCGCCTCCACGACATGCAGCGCCTCACCGGATCTCTCCTCGGGCAGTTCTCTTCCGATCTCGACCGTCTTCCGGGTTCCGCACCCGTTGAGAATCTCCTCCTTGCGCGCGCCGGCCAAACCATGGATCAGCTCGCCCGGCAGGCCGGCAACGACGCTGTTCTTCGTCAGGAGATCGCCCGGGAGTATCTGCGCCTGGGCCAGCTGCTGCTGCGTGAGGGCGATGCCGCCGCGGCGCAGGCCGCGGCGCGCAAGGGCCTTGACGTCCTGCAGCCTCTGCCCGCCTCGCGGCGCGCCGCCGCGCCTGTCCAGGGCATTGCCGAGCAACTCGTCCGGCTGCGTGATGGCCGCTGACAGCTCTCTCCTTCGCCTGTTTCCGGAAACTCACGCCGCAAGGGCATCCCCGAGCAGGCGTATCCTTACCCGCGCCGCCGTCACTGCCCCCCGTGCAGGCTCCTCAATAGACTCTCTGCGCCGCGCCGGATTCGCCTTCCGGCCTGCATTCCCAGGATCTTCGTCACCGAAGCCCGCGCCGCCGCCGTCTCATGACAGGCCGCCTGCGCCCGCGCCAGCGTCAACAAAAACTCCGGATCAGAGCCGTGAATCAGCGCCACGGCCCGCGACGAAAACGCCAGCGCCCGGCGCGGATCGCGCAGGCCCTTGACTTGTGCGTCCAGCAGGTACATCGCCGCGCTGTCCAGATCGTCCGGCGAGGCTTCCGCGCTCTGCGCCAGTTGCAGCGAGAGCGCCAGGCCCTTACGCTCGTGCTCCTCTGCCTGCGCCGTCTGCTTCAGTCGTTCTTCCACACGAGCCCGCGCGATCAGAGTTTCCGCATAGTGCTCCTGCCAGATGCGATTGCCCGGGTCGCTCCGCAGCGCGGTGGTGAGCACTTCCGTCAGCCGCTCGTAGTCCCGCTGCGCCGCATTCCAATCCGACAGCGCCTCGTGGCTCTCGCCCTCGTCCAGGTAGATGCTCGCCATGTCCTGCTTCAGGCGCATGTCCAGCGGATCCTTTTCCGCATAAGACCCCATCACCTGCCGCGCCTGTTCCAGTTCCTTCAGGGATTCCCTGAACTTGCCTTCGTAAAAATAGCAGTCGCCCAGTTTCTGGCGCACCACGCCCCGCAGCCGCTTGATCGAAACCGGCGCGTTTGGAATGCGCCCCAGCATCGCCAGCGCCTCTTCATATTGCTTCTGCGCCGTCTCGGGCTGCGCCTCGCTCAGCAGGTTGGCGATCTTGATGTCTCCCAAGGCAATCGACCGCACCGCCCGCGTATCCTGCGCGTTCCGCGCCAGCGCCGCCCGGCTTTGCCCGATGGCTCGCTGGTAGTTCTCGATTGCCTTGTCCGTATCCCCAAGGCTCGACGCTCCGTGCAATCCATACTCGTCGCCCATCAGCGCATACAGCGTCGCTGCTTCGTGCAAATCGGCGGGCTCGGCCCCTGGCGCGCTCAGCAGCTTTTCGCAAAGCGCCGCCGCCGCCCGCGCATGGTCCAGCGCCTGCTTCGTCTGCCCGTCGCCAAACTCGATCTCGCTCAGGCTGCGCTGGGCAAACTCCGCGTGCCGCAGCGCCCGGGCATCGTCCGGATGCAGGCGCAGCGCATCTTCCGCAATCGAAATCGCCCGCTCCACCGAACGGATCGCCTCCGGCGCCTCTCCCAGGTTGTCCTGGTAAGGACTGCCCATCACGTTGCCCATCCGCGTGTACGCATTCGCCAGGTCGAGCTCAAAGTCGAAATCGCCCCGCGCGTTCTGCGCCATCCCGTCCAAAAACTCCAGCGCCTCCGCCGCCACTTTGCGTTGCGTCTCCGTTGCTCCCGGCACTTCGCCCAGGCGGTCGTAGAAGTCCGTCACCAGAAATGTCGCCAGCAGCCGCACATTCCGCATCTCTTCGCGCGCCCGCAGCTCCTCGCCGCGTGCCGTCCTCGCGGCCCGCAGCGAGATGTCCGCGCCGGCCGCCAGCACCGCCAGCAGTGCGGCGCCGGCCACCACCCGCTCCCGGTTGCGCCGCAGCAGCTTCCACGCCCGGTAAAGCCGCGCCGTCTTCCGTGCCCGCACCGGCCGATGCTCCATCCACCGCTGCAGTTCCGCCGCCAGCTCCGTGACCGTTGCGTAGCGACCCTCCGGCTCGGCGCGCATTGCCTTGCCCGCAATGGCCCGCAGATCCTCGTCTTCGATCTCCGCCCAATCCGCGGAGGCTGTCTCTTCGCCGGCCGCGCCGGTTCTGAAGGCGAGTGTTGTCGCCGCCGCTGGAACATGGCCCGTCAGCAGCCGGTAGAGCGCCACGCCCAGCGAATAAACATCTGACGCCGCCGTGCATGGCTCCCCCCGCCTCTGCTCCGGGCTGGCGTACTGCGGCGTAAAGGCCGCCATCGGCGCCGCCTGTTCTTCTCCGCCCGCCAGCAGAGTGGCGGCGCCAAAGTCCAGCAGCTTCACTTGCCCATCCGCGGTCACCAGCACATTCCCGGGCTTCAGGTCGCCGTGCAGAATGCGGTTCCGGTGCGCATAGGCCACCGCGTCACACAGATCCAGGAACAGGCGCGCGATCTCGCGCGCACGCAAGCCCGCGCGCTCGCAGTATTGGTCCAGCCGCTCGCCGCGGATGTACTCCATCACAAAGTACGGCTCGCCCTCATCGCTCACGCCGCCGTCGAGCAGGCGTGCAATGTGTGCATGCCGCAGCACCGCCAGCGCCCGCCGCTCCTCCAGGAAGCGCTCCTGCAACTGCGGGGAGTAGAGCCGCGTCCCCACCACCTTCAGCGCCACCTGCTCGTCGTCGCCGCCCGCGCCCGAGGCGCGTACGGCCGCGTACACGGCCCCCATTCCGCCGCGCCCAATGAGCGCAACCACCCGGTAGCTGCCCAGCGTCCTTCCCATGCAGGGATGCGCCGCCGTCTTCCGCGCGCCTTCCGGCGGGCGTTCCACCTCTTGCGCTGAGGCCACCAGCGACAGGACATCCTCAGCCAGGCTCGCATCCTCGCCGCACCAGGCCCGCACGCTGGCCGTGCGTTCCTCCGCCGTGCCCTCCAGATCCAAAGCGCGGTGAAAGATCTCTTCCACCCGCCGCCAGCGATCCGCCGCCTCCGCGTCCATCATGCCCAGCTCGCCGCACCCGACAATTCCCGGTACAGCCAGCTCCGCGCAAAGCGCAGGTCCCGCTCCGCGGTCGCCGTTGAAATTCCCAGCGCCTCCGCCGCTTCTCCGGTCGTAAAGGACAGAAAAAAGCGCATCTCAATCAGCCGCGCCTTCCGCGCATCCACGGCCTCCAGCCGCTCCAGTGCCCGGTTCAGGTCCACGATCCGCTCCGCCTCCGCCCCGATGAACGCCATGTCGTCGGAAAGTTCCATGCGGATCCACTCGCTCCCTCCGCGGTGCTTGGCCAGCCGCGCCCGCGCATAATCCGTAAGGATGTTGCGCATCAGCATGGCTGCAAACGTATAGAAGTGTTCGCGGTCGTTCCAGCTTGCTTTCTTCTGCCGCACCAGGCGCAGATACACCTCGTTCAGCAGCGCCGTTGGTTGCAGCGTATGGTCCTCCCGCTCGCGGCGCATCAGCCCCATGGCAATCCGGTGCAGTTGTTCGTAGATCAGCGGAGCCAGGCTCTCGAAGGCCGCGGCATCGCCCTCGTGCCAGCGTTGCAGCAGTTGGGTAATTTCACCTTGCTTTTCTGGACTCATGGCGGGGTTTTGAGTGCCTTTAGTATGCAGGAATCCGGCTGGCCTTGCCAAAGCCTTTGTTGCGGCTTGCTTCCCTTTGACCAAAAACCTCTTCCCCGTGAGGGAGTTTTCCCGCTTTTGCCGCTGTACTGGGCAAACGGCCACGCCGCCACCCCCGGCGGCGAGGCGTCAACGTCAGGCGCTGGGAGTGAGAAATCACATGGCAAGGGTAGAAAAGCGGCTTCGGCATCTCTTTGTGCGGTTCATGCTGGCGGGGTTTCTATTGGGCGCGGCCGCCACGGCTCAGGCGGGCGCACAGGCAACGGCGACGGCACCTTCCAGCCGGCGGTGAGTTCCGATACCGGCATCTCCGGCCTCTACCAGGGCCTCATCTACCTGGCGCCGGCCAGGACCACCGCAGACGGCCGCACCGATCTTGTGGCCTTAAGCGCCTCGACCAATGATCAGCTCGTAGAAACGCTCTGCAACGGCCGCACCCAGCAGGTGAGCTTCTCCAGCCTGGCCATTCCCGGTCCAACTGCGCAGCATAACGTGGTCGCCTCCTATGCCGGAGACTCCGCGTATGCCGCTTCCGTCTCGCCTGCGCTCGGCGCCTGTGGCGGCGGCTCTTCGAGTTCAACCTCCACCGGCTCCGGCGGCACGCCTCTGGGAACCAGCTCCGTGTCTGTCTCCGCTACCACATCCACCACGGTTGGCGGCAGCACCACGCAGAGCGCGCTCCTTACCATCACCATCATCCAATAGCTCCTCGGCGGGCCGGTCCCGCTTTCCGCCTTGCGCGGAAGGCTGGACCCTGCCTGCCGCAAGTTGCAGGCCATGGCCTCTTATGAACTCCACTCCGGAACAACGCCGCTGGCAGCTGGTGGAATCCATCTTCCACCAGATGGAAGCTTGCCCGGCGCATCTGCGTGCCGCCCGCCTGCGCGAGATCTGCGCCGGCGACGACGCCCTCGCCCGTGAGGTCGAGTCGCTCCTCGATTGCTCCGAGCGTCTGCGTGCCGCTTCCAATCCGCCCGCCCGCTCCGCGCCGTAAGCCTGCTGCCGCATCCTGTCTCGCGCCGCCGCTGGACTTGCGCCGCACGGCTCTTTCCGGCGGGCTCGCTGTGACCAAAGTCGCTGTGATCCGGCGAGCCGGCCCGGTATCCTCAGATCATCGGATGTGCGGCTGTGCATACGTTCTGCGCATCCGCCTCTCGGAGACAGGCATGCAAACCATCGCGCAGGCAGCGCCGGCCCAAGCATCGAATCGCCCCAAAGTCTATCTTCCGCGCGAGCACGGGGCTACCGCGATGCTCCTCACGCCCATCCTCGGGGTCGCCATCCTAGCCCGGGCCTGGCATTGGAGCGAGCTGGCAGTCCCCATGGCGGCCTTTGCCGCCATGGCGGCAAAGGATCCTGCCGTCCTGCTGGTGCGCCAGCAGTTTGTGTGGAAGCGCAAAAGTCCCGAGTCCTCAGGCGCCCTGCGATGGCTCCTGGGGTGGATCGCTCTACTCATTGCCAGCGTCTCCGTCCTGCTGGTCACTTGGCCGCTCGATGCTTTTCTGGCCATCGGCGCAGGCGTTGCCGCCTTTGGCTGCGTGGCAATCGCCGTCAATCTCGGAAATCGCCAGCGTTCGACACTCTTCCAGATTGTCAGCGCCGCGGCGCTCACTTCCACATCCCTGGCAACATGCCTCTCCGCTACGGGAACCGTCGCGCCCTGGTGCTGGTGGTTCTGGGCCTTGATCGCGATGCAAGCCAGCGCCGGAATCCTCGTGGTTCACGCCCGCCTCGATGCCCGCATTGCTCTCCGCAAGGCCGCGGCCGCAAGCCGGCACTATCGCTACGCGGCCCAGGCAGTTCTGGCCGTGCTCCTGTGCGCGGCGGTCGTCGCCATCCTCCTCAGGCATGCCTCAATCGCGCTGGCACTGGCGCTGGCCGTGGCTGGCTACGCCTATGACCTGGCTCGGCAGAACCGTCCCGAATCGCTTCAAATGCCGCTCAAAACAGTGGGACAGCAGGCGCTCATGCTTTCGGCCCTCTATTCCCTTTTGCTGATCGCGGGCCTCTGGTAAGAACTGGCTTTGCTGGCTCCATGCGCCGGCCGGCCGTGTGCATTCCCCCGGCATGCGCGGCTACCGAGGGCGAATCACGCCTTTCCTGACAAGAATGCATCCGTAAAGCCTCGTCTCCCCGGTCGCTATCACCGCAAACGCGGATTTGGCCCGCTCGTAAAACGCGAATCGTTCGATTCGGGCCATGTTGATCGGCCTGTTCTCCGCGCGATTGATGCAGATCTGAAACTCCCGGACCGTCTCCGGCGTCTCGCCGGGCGCGTCCACAACTTCCATCACGGTCGCGGGCGCTTCGACAAAATCGTCCAGCGGCAGCAGCGTCAGCACGGCGTCCAGCGTGGCCGGCGCCGTCGCGCTCACCATCGCCACCCTCTTGCCCAGGGTGACCGCGGGAAAGTTCGCGTCCACAATCGCCAGTTCGTCGCCGTGCCCCATCTCCGCAAGAATCCTCAGCACTGGCGCCGTCAGAAGCGGATCGATGTTCTTGAGCATGTCGTCCTCCTTAGTCAGTCAACCATGAGTCTTCATCCTGCGCCACCGGCGGCCCAGCGCACACGCAAAAAAGGCGTCCACCGCGGCGAACGCCTTTTCCTGCCTCTCACGCAACCCCGCTTCACATCGGCTGCGGATAGTTGTCGTCCTCGTCTTCAATGCCGTACCGGCGCAGCATGTTCGGCAGGCTCTGCGAAAAAGCCGACCGCGGCATCACCGTGTCGCATCCCGCTTCCACCGCCTTGGCCTTCAACTCGCCTTGCAGATGGTTCAAGAAGCCCACAATCGACGTGGCCTTCTTGAATTTGGACTTGAACTTCGGAATCAACGAAATCGGCTTGGCGTTCAGGTTGTTCAGATCGAAGACCAGAAGCCGCGGACGCTCCTCTTCCGGCAACTCCGTCAGCCGCGTCAGGATTTCCTTGTCCGCTCCGCCCTTTACAAACTCCACCTTCACGCCCAGCTTCCGTGCCGTCTCGTTGATCTTGGCCTGGAAAAACAGATCCTCGATAAAACAGAATATCCGCGTCGGTGCATCGGTCCGCACCGGCACGGGAGCAAAGCTCGTGTACATCTCTGGATAGTAGGCGGCACCTGCCCCATTCCCCACGGGAATGGTCGCCGGAGGGCCGTCGGCCACGTTGCCGTTCACCGCGCGGTAGCTGTGGTCCATCGGCCCCACAAACTCCCGCGGCCCTTTCTGCCTGTTCTTTCGTTTGCTCTGCGGCGGCGGCGCAAGGCTGTTGCCCGGCGGTGGCGGCGCGCTCTTCTGGAACTGTTTCTTCTTCTTGCGGCTGTGCCCCTGGCCCTGGAATCCAAACTGCTTCGGCGGGGCCGTCTGCGCCTGAACCGGTGGCACGGGCGTTGTCGCCTGCTGCTGCTGCTGAGGAGCCGGATTCGGCTGGTTCGATTTGCTCTTGCGGCGGCGCCGGCGGCGCCGATGCCCCTGCGACTGCCCCGGATTGCTTCCATTTACCGGGGCCGGCTCCAGCTCAGGCTGGGGCTGCGTCAACTCTGTCGTCATGCGTGTTCTTCCTGGCGCCCTGGTTCCAGGTGCGCGGCGTTTTTGGATTCAGCCGTTCCCTTACGGTCGCTGACCTTCTCTTTCCTGCCCCCGTCTGCACT
The DNA here is from genome assembly GCA_021846985.1 of Acidobacteriota bacterium. Taxonomy (GTDB): domain Bacteria; phylum Acidobacteriota; class Terriglobia; order Terriglobales; family Acidobacteriaceae; genus Telmatobacter. The sequence goes on from JAJZVX010000018.1 coordinate 12,381, forward strand.
GCTGCGGTCCTTCCGGTGGCTGGCGACTACGATCGCTATCGGATTGCGCGCCCACTGCGCCAGAGCCAGGCTCCATCCGCAATGTGCCCTCTTCCAAGGAACCCCGCCTCACTCTACACAAATCCGTACTGGCCTTCTTCGGGGCGTCGGAATCGGTACGGCAGTTGCTTTCCTTTGGCGTTGCCCTTCTTCAAGGACCTTTCGCCGCTTGTTGCTGGTGACCATTCAACCGGTTGGCGGGGTTTCCTTGTCCGGCGAGCTTGCTCTGCCCGTTCTCTGGGCGGCCTGCATCAGCCGTTCGTAGGCATGTTTGATACTACAGCGAACCAGCACTGCTGGCAAGTCGCCTCTTTGCGCCTGCCCGCGCCGCAGATGATCGCCCCGATGCCGGCCCCGGAAAAAACATCCTTCTTACGCACAAACGCCACTCCGCGGAGGAGTGGCGTTTTGATCTCCCGTTCGGGTCACTGGCCTCCCAATGATCCTTTTGCCGGTGGCTCGTTCCACCGCGCTTCTTGCAGTCTCCCCAGCCGGTTTCCTCTTGATGAGGCCGCTCTATTGGGCGGTAACTCTTGCCGGGGGCCTGCTCTTCATTCGGCCGCCTGGAATTTCTCCCGCAGCCTCATCATCACTGGCACTCTTTCTATAGCAATCCAGGGTCCAATCATGACTTTGTTTGTTTTCAGAGGCTTGTCTCGACCTTCCATGGGCCATTATCCGCATTACAGGATGAAAATACCTCGAAAATCCATAAAAACGTAGATCGACCCCTAGTGCTGGCAGTGGGAACAATAGTGAGTTCCCCGTCCAGCCTCCACGACCCGCCGAATCGCCGCCCCACACTTCCGGCAGGGAAGCCCCGTCCGCTGATACACGCAATGCTCCAGTTGGAAAAAGCCTCGCTCCCCCTCCGCATCCACATAATCCGAAACAGACGAGCCTCCCAGCCGGATGGCGGCACGCAGCACCCGTGCCAGCTCCTTGCGCAGCCGCTCCAGTTCCTCCCGGCTCAACCGCCCTGCACTCCTTCGCGGCCGGATTCCGGCCCGGAAGAGACTTTCGTCCGCATAGATGTTACCCACCCCAGCCAGCAGCGTCTGGTTCAGCAAGGCCGCCTTGATCGAGAGTCGCCGTCCCCGGAAAAGCGCCGCAAATGCCTCCCGGCCAATCGTCAACGGCTCCGCACCCGGGGCCTCGAAACCCGCCTCGCGGTCCAGATCCCGGAACTCCAGCCGGCCGAATCGCCGCGGATCCACAAAGCGCAGTTCGTGCCCACCCGAAAGCCGCAGCCGCGCATGCGTATGTTTCTCCACTGGCGTCTCGGGCCGGGTCACCAGCAACCTGCCCGTCATGCCCAGATGCACCACCCACTGCGCCGCCGCCTCCCCTGTTCGCCCTTTGGCTGCGCTCAGCTCGCACACAATGTGCTTGCCTACGCGATGCACCTGCAGAAAAACTCGCCCTTCCAGTCCCCGGGACTGGCGCCCCGCAGGCGTCTTGAAAGGCTGTCTGTACGAGGCAAACCAAACTTCTTCTATGCGTTGGCCGCGCACCCGGGCATCCACGCCGCGCGCCACCGTCTCTACCTCGGGAAGTTCCGGCATGCATCCATTCTAGAGGCTGCCTGGCCGCGCCCATCCCTCACTCATGACACTCAGATTCACCGGCCTTCGATATCTCGCCACCACAACACTGAATTGGTTCCGGCGCTCGTCACCACCAACAAGCGCGATAACGCCCCCGCCGGTACGGCAAAGCACATCGCCGCCTCGCCCAGACGTCAACCGGCGTCATCCTCCGCCTCGTCTTCTTCCGCTGTCCGCGCCTGGGTCGCGCCCCATCGCTCCAGATACACCAACCCCAACCCCAGCCCTATCACCAAAAAACCTGCCGACCCGTCTTCGATTATTGTCAGGTGCCGGTCTTCCTGCCTGGTCTGGTACACCTCGGTGCCATTGATGTTGCGCGGAACGTAGCGCATCTCCTCCGGGTCCGGCCAGCGTGGCAGCGTATCCATGTAATGCGTCGAGATCATCGACGCCAGGATCAATCCCCCTCCACCCAGAAGTAGAAACAACGAGACAAAAAACTTTAATAGGACCAATGATTCCGGTTTCACTGGACTTACCTCGACCTCATGCAAAAGATTGCCACCCTGTGCGACAATTCCCAACGACCTTGCATCGAGTCTTGGAACTACGCCAATAGACAGGACCCTCTTGCTGCGCATGACTTCTCTTTGTGAAGAGATTACACCTCTCATGCTCGCCACTTAACTCTATTGGAGGTGATTGACGATAAAGGTTAACTTGCTTGGTATATAAAGCAACATCGAAAAGTTGCACCCATAAACATCATCCGCCGTTGCCCAGGCGTTGTCTTGAACTCAGCCGTGCATTTATCCCTATTGAATCTTTCGTTGGCGACGCCTTCGTTCCCGCGGCGCCTTCACCTTCACGGATGCCTGCGTGTATGCCGGATCCGGCTGGCCTCGAAGCTCACGATCCGCCACGTTCCCTGTGCGTCGCGCACATAAACATGGGTATACCGGTAACTTCCCGAGATGTCCCGGCCGCCGCTGGTGCCTGTCACGTCCGCGCGCGAAGTCACCAGCACCGTGTTCCCATAAAAACGCAGCTTCCGCTCCGAAAGATGGATCGACGTAAAGTGCCGCACGCCCGTCCGCAGGTCCGCCAGCGTCTTTTCCTTGGTCTCCAGCGTGCCCGACGCGGTAATGCCGTTGTAGTCGTCGGCCAGCAGCGGGCCCATCGCCACGCTGTTCGACTGCAGCATGGCGTTCCGCCACGTCTCCTCGATCTGCTCGATCTCTTTCCGGTTCTCATGCCGCCTGCCCATCGGCGCGCCAACGTGCAGCGCCTGAAGCGCCGGCCCGCAGAGCAGGACCGCCAGAACCAGCCCCACGGCTCTCCTCCGGCTCATCCACTTTACGTGCGTGTCCACGGTCCGCCTCATAGGAAGAACGGATGGTAGCTTCAAATGGCCGCGCCGGTCAATGGACCTCTCGTCCGCATCACCTCAGGCCGTGGCAAACCCAGGCCAACGGCCCGTCCACCGCGTTACCCTTCCCGCCTGCTTAGACGCAATCCACCCCTAAACCAGAGCGACCAGGTTTTCCATCGCCCGCTCGCGCATTTTCTGGTAGAGTCCGCCCACCGCATAGCGCTTGAAGTGTTCCGCCTCCCGGTGCGCCGCCAGCGCCGCCTCGTCCACATATTGCTCATAGATCAGCACCGTTTCCGGATCGTCCTGCAGCTGGTGAGGGATATAGCTCACGCATCCCGGCTCCTGTCGCGAGGCCAGCGCCAACTGGCGCAGAATCTCGGCTACCTCTTTCCGGTCCTCGGCGGCAAACTTCAGACGAACCACAAAACTGACCACGCGCGGCTCCTTCCCGCCTGTTGCCCTGCGGGCACTGGCGTTTTGTCCTGTTATGAGTGGATCTGCTCCAGCATCGCGGCAAACTCCGGCAGCAGAATCGTCTGATCCCGGTCCGGACCCGTTGAAACCACCGCGATCTTCGCCCCGCTCTCCCGCTCCTGGAAGTGCAGGTATTCCTGGGCCTCCCGCGGAAGCCGGTCAAACTCCGTTATCCCCGCGGTCGACGCCCGCCAGCCCTTCAGCCGTGTATACACCGGCTTGATCTTCTGCAGCCCGTGCACATCGGCGGGGATCGCATCCGTTATGTGGCCGTCGATTTCGTAGCCCGTGCAGATGGGAATCTCGTCGAGCTCGTCCAACACGTCCAGTTTGGTCACCACCAGCCACTCGGCCCCGTTCACATGGTTGGAGTAGCGCAGCAGTGGCATATCCAGCCAGCCGCACCGCCGTGGGCGCCCCGTCACCGCGCCGTACTCGTTGCCCCGCGCCCGCAGGTGGTCGCCCACCGCCTCGTGAATCTCGGTCGGGAACGGTCCTTCGCCCACGCGCGTCACATAGGCCTTGGTTACCGCGATCACCGTTCCGATCGCCGTCGGGCCCACGCCCGTGCCCGTCGCCGCGCCGCCCGCCGTGGCCGAGGACGAAGTCACAAACGGGTAGGTTCCGTGGTCGATGTCCAGCATTGTCCCCTGCGCCCCCTCGAACATCACGCTGCCGCCCTTGGCCAGGATTCCGTTCAGCAGCCGCCCCGTGTCGGTCACGAACGGCTTCACCTCTTCTGCCGCCGCCGCATACTCCTCATACATCTTCGCCGGGTCCAGCGGATCGGTCTTGAACAGCGCCCGCGCAATGGCATTCTTTTCGTGGCAGGCCGCCTCAATGTGCGTCTTCAGCAGATCCGGCCGCAACAGGTCCACAACCCGCAATCCGCTGCGCGCCATCTTGTCTTCGTAAGCCGGACCGATGCCACGGCTGGTTGTTCCGATCTTCTTCCGCCCCGGCGCGCTCTCCGCCGCCAGCTCGATCATCCGGTGATACGGCAGGATCACCTGCGCCCGGTTCGACACAAAAAGCTGCTCGTCCACCCCCACGCCCATTGAGCGCAGTCTGGAAACTTCCTTCAAAAACGCAATCGGATCCAGCACTACGCCGTTGCCGATCACGCCCTTGCATCCTGGTCGCAGCACCCCGCAGGGGATCAACTGCAACACCAGCCTGTTTTCGCCATGCACCACCGTGTGCCCGGCGTTGTGTCCGCCCGCGTAGCGGGCCACCGCGCTGAACCGCTCACTCAGCACATCCACAATCTTGCCTTTACCCTCGTCGCCCCATTGGGCGCCCAGCACTACCGCAGTCTTTGCTCGCATGGTCTTCCGTTTCTTCCCGATGGATGCCTCGCGCCGCCGGCTCTGCCGCCCCCGCGCAAGCTTTTAAGGAGTCGGTGCACCCTGCCGCTGCACCTCCTCGATCATAAACCCAACCCGCTTCGGCCGTTCCCCCCTTTCGCCCCCTGCTCCGCCGCTCCCGAACTTTGCGCTGACCCACCTTCCCCAATCTGCCGATGATGTTCTTGGCCGATGATGGACTTTTCCGCCAGCCCGCGCTGTATGGGTTGAGGGCGATTCAAGATCGGCCTTCGCAAAGGGGGCTTCTATGCAGCGCTTCGCCACACTCGCCTCGCTCGGACTTCTCGTTGCCGCGTTCGCCACGGCGCCCGCCGCCCGTTCCCAGGACGGCCGCTATCTCATCGACGAAAACGGCAATCTCGTCAACGCCACCCAGACGGCCGTCCCGAGCCCGCAAAACTGGCCGCCGGACCGCGGAAACCGAGACCATGCATGGGTCGGTGAAGATGGCCGTTCCGTAGCCCAGGCGCAGGTCCAGGCCACACCCCTCGGTCCCGACCCCATGGTCACCATGACCAATCCCGCGACCGGACAGACCTATCAGGTCCGCGTCCATAATCCCACCGCCGTCCGGGCCTGGCAAGGCAACCAGCCGCCTGCCGATGCCCCCACGGCCGCTGCCCCGGCTGGCCGCATCCGCCTCATGTCCTGGCGCGATCCCAACGAGGGCGCCTTCACCGTCTCGCTGCCGGCCGGCTGGCATATCCAGGGCGGAACCGTCCGCACCACCCAGGTCGAGCCCCATTACGTCATCCGCGCTCAGTCCCCCTCCGGCGGCGTCCAGATGTTCATGGACGATCCCAACATCGCCGTCCATCAGATCCCCGGATGGGGCACGCGCGAAGGCCAGATCATTCCCTCCGCCTGGGGCGGCCGCATCCTCGTCGAGCGCTATCTGCCCGCCCCCATCCTCGCCGAGCAGTATGTCCGCCAGCGCTACTGCCCCGCCGCCAGCGCCTTTCAGGGCGGCATCATCCCCGGCCAGACGCGCGATCTGAACCAGAAGTTCGGCCCCATCGCCGCCGCCGAGGGCAAGCGCGTCCACCTCGACGCCGGTGAAATCTCCTTCAAGTGCGGCCAGCAGAACGGCTACGTCTACGCCATTACCCTCCAGGCCTGGCAGCAGGGTGGCCCCCTCTCGCTCTGGGTCGTCTACCGCATCGCCGGCTACCTCGCCCAGCCCCAGGACACCACCCAGGCCGCCGCCGCCATGCACGCCATGCTCGGTTCCTTCCAAATGGATCAGGGCTGGCTCCAACGCCTCGCCCAGCAGTCCGGCGATCTCGCCGGCAACGTGATCCATGAGTCCAACGCTGTCACCCAGTCCACCATCTCCCGCGCCCAGGAAATGGATGCCCAGGAGCAGGACAACTTCGAGGCATGGAAGCAGCGCTCCGACCAGAACTTCAACGCCATCGAGCACGCCAATAAGGCCATTACCGGCGCCGGCAACTACGGCGGTAGCGGCAGCGGCCATGACTACAACGCCCAGCTCGACACCAAAACCGTCTGCGACGACCTCGGCCGCTGCCAGACCGTCGATGCCAGCGTGGACAAGTACTACAGCGACTGTAGTGGCACCATGTATGCCGGCACCGCCTCCGGCGATCCGCCCCCCTCCAGCCTCAGCGCCTGCTGGAACCCAACGCACTAACCTGGATAATTCGGTGCGCCGTGGAAAGGCGCACCGAATAATGCAGGCTAAAGCGGAGAATGAACCTCTCGCTGGGCTGCTATATTCTTCACGACACCCGCACACGCGCATCGCGCATGCCGAATTCTTCAAAACAAGGGGGAAAACATGAATTGGAACGAGAGCTCCCGCCGGTCTTTTTTGAAAGGCCTCGGCGCCGCCGGAGCCCTGGCTGTTACAGCCGCCCATTCAGAAGCACGAGTCGCCCAGGGCGGCGCCGCAGGCACCGAAATCACGCCCATCGAGGCGCAGATGGCCGCCACCCGCGCCCAGCGCATGCAGTGGTGGCACGAGGCCAAGTTCGGCATGTTCATCCACTGGGGCCTCTATAGCGTCATTGGTCAGCACGAGTGGTCGAAGGAGGTCGAGGGCATTCCCCTTGTCCAGTACGAGCAAGTTTCCCACCACTTCAAGCCCCGGCCCAACGCCGCCCGCGAGTGGGCCCAACTTGCCAAACGCGCCGGGCAGAAGTACATGGTGATGACCACCAAACACCATGAAGGCTTTTGCAACTGGGACTCCAGACTCACCGACTACAACGCCATGCAGCAGGGTCCGGGCCGCGATCTGGTGCGCGAGTACGTCGAAGCTGCCCGCGCCGAAGGCCTGCGTGTGGGCTTCTACTACTCTTTGATGGACTGGCACCACCCCGATGGCGCCCGCTGCAAAACCGATGCTGCCGCCCGCCGCCGCTTCGTCGACTACACCCACGGGCTGATCCGCGAGCTGCTGACCCACTATGGCAAAATCGACATTCTCTGGTACGACGTGGACTGGCCGCTCACCGCTGCCGAGTGGGAATCCGAGCGCATGAACGAGATGGTCTTCAAGCTCCAGCCCGAGATCATCGTCAATAACCGCAACGGTCTGGAAGGCGACTTCTCCACGCCCGAGCAGGAGATTCGCGCCGCGGAGAGCGGGCGCGCCTGGGAGTCCTGCATGACCCTGAACGACAGTTGGGGCTTCAACCGCTTCGATGACGCCTGGAAGACGCCCAAGACCATCGTCGAAAACCTGGCGAAATGCGCCGGCGGAGGTGGCAACTACCTGCTCAACATCGGTCCCAAACCGGACGGCTCCGTCCCCGAGGAATCCGTCGCCGTCCTTGAAACCGTGGGCAAATGGCTCGGCGCCAACGGCGCAGCCATCTACGGCACCGAACGCGGCCAGTACGACGGCAACCCCAACGCCAATTACACCCGCCGCGGCAACACCCTCTATATCCACCAGCAGTTCTGGCCCGGCCACACCCCGGCCGCCGAGTGGCTCCCCTTCTTCCAGCCCGAGGCGGTCATCGCCATCGGCGGCCTCAAGGCCAAGGCCAAATCCGCCCGTCTGCTCAAGAGCGGCCAGAAGATCGAGTTCACGCAGGACGAGTTCGCTCTCCGGCTCACCGGCTTGCCGATGGAGGCTCCCGACCAGCCTGCCACGGTCATTGAGGTCGAGTGCGACGCCGACCCGGTCATTGACCACGGCGCCATGCGCGCTCTCTGGCCACGCCTCCAAGTTGGAATCAGCCAGAGTAACTCCGGAAGCCGAGCCGGAACTTCCTGATCGATGTGTTGTCAGACAGCGCGGAAGAACTTCAGAGTGTACGCGGCGGAGCAAAAATAGACCACGAACCGGCGCGTAACATCAGAGTCCTCACGCACGTCGCACCGTGCGAGAAGTTGCAGTTTGCGGTGCATGGCTCCCTGGAGGGTAATGCACCATGGCCCGCGCGAAGGTGAGGAACAGCGACTCCAGGCTGTCCCGCGGAATTTTTCAGGAACAAGTCATGAAAATCATTCCACGCGCGCGGGGAGTGAGTTCGCGCAGGATGAGCCTCCGTCCAGGTAAAGGGCCGGCCCGTCTCCGTGCTGCGCTTTGGCCATCCTCCTGTCTTCGCACTGCATGCGAAACGCTTGCTCAATCCGCCGCCGCCCGCTATGCTTGGGCCGCCTCCATTCCCTCGGCGCGAGGCCATCTCTACCTGAGGTTGCTCATGACCATGCGGCGGTTTTTCACTCTACTCCGGCTCGCTCTGGCTGCTCTTCTTGTTCTCTTGGCCTCAAGGGCTTTCCGCCTCAGCGCTCAAACTCCTATCCAGGCCGCCAATCAGAAAGATCACCAGCGGCTGCTCAACCTCGCCGGCATCGAGCAGCTCCGCCCGCCGGCTACGAACGATCCCAAATCTCCCAATGCCACCAACTACGACGAGTCGAAGGCCAATGTCTACCCCAACCTTCCCAATCCGCTTCTGCTCGCCGATGGCCAGCGAGTCACCTCTGCCAAAGTCTGGTGGAGTCAGCGCCGTCCTCAGATTGTGGCCCTCTTCGACAAGGAGATCCTCGGACGGCCGCCAGCGCACCTGCCCCGCGTCAGATGGCAGCTCGTGAGCACCGTTCGCGAAAATAACGGTCCCTATCCGATCGTTCTGAAGCGTCTGGCCGGGCATGTGGACAACGCTTCCGACCCGCAGATCGCCGTTACGCTCGATCTCGTTCTCGCCACACCGGCCAACGCCCGCGGACCTGTTCCCGTCATTCTCCAGCTTGGTTTTCCCAACCAATTCAAGATGGCGCTGGTCCGTCCGATTCCCGAGTCGGCCCCGCCCACTTTTGGTTTCTATGGCATTGAATGGCAGCGCCTTCTGCTTGCCCGCGGCTGGGGTTATGCGGTTCTGGACGCCAACAGTTTCCAGGCCGACAACGGTGCCGGCCTGACTCAGGGCATCATCGGCTTGGCCAACCAGGGGCGCCCGCGCTCGCTGGACGACTGGGGCGTTCTTCGCGCCTGGGCCTGGGGCGCCAGCCGCGCACTGGACTACTTTGCCACCGATCCTGCCGTGGACGCCGGCCAAGTAGGTATCCAGGGCCACTCCCGCATGGGCAAGGCCTCGCTGGTGGCTATGGCCTACGATCCCCGCTTCGCCATCGGCTTTATCAGCTCCTCCGGCGAGGGCGGCGCCAAGCTCTACCGGCACATCTTCGGGGAACAGATTACCGACCTCGCCGCGCCCTCGGAATATCACTGGATGGACGGCAACTTTCTGAAATATGCCGGTCCTCTCAACCCCGGGGATCTGCCCGTGGACAATCACGAGTTGATCGCCCTCGTTGCGCCCCGCCCCCTCTTCATCGGCGCCGGTTCCAGCACTGGCGACGGCTACATCAACCGTAACGGCGATGCCTGGGCCGATCCCACGGGCATGTTTCTGGCCGAAGTTGCCGCCGGCCCCGTCTACCGCCTCCTGGGCAAGAAAGACCTGGGCACATCCCGCCTTCCGCCCGTCGGCACGGCGTTGATGAGCGGCGACCTCGCTTTCCGTCAGCATCCCGGCGGCCATACGCCGGCGCCGAACTGGCCCGCCTTTATCGAGTTTGCCAGCCGCTACCTGCACGCGGCGGCGGCCGCGTCGTCATCGAAAGCCGCCCGTTGAGATGTGCATAGCGAGAGTCCACTCAACCAACACCGATCGCTTAGCAAGCGCCTGCTCATTCGCTTTGGCCGTGAGGCCGTGCCTGCCTTTTGAAGGCACACTGCGATCTCGAACGGGGCTTCAATTGCCGCGCGCACTGGGCTTATTGGTAGTGGGTCAATTTCGATTCACAGGTCCTTGCATCCGCTTTACCGCTCAAGCATCCTTAGAGTATGGCGAAAAAAGACTTCGCACAGAACGCGCTGAGAGTCGTTGAAATCTCAACCGGCGAGCCTCTCAAATCACAAGAGAAGAACGCGGCGGCTGTTTCGCTCGGGCGCTTGGGTGGCCTGAAGGGTGGCAAGTCTAGAGCAGCCAAACTTACAGAAGAACAGCGAAGTGAGATTGCTCGAAAAGCAGCTAAAACGCGCTGGAAGAGGGAGAAAGAGGCGGCGGGATAGAATGGAATGGGGCGGGGAGTATTCCTCGCAGCCGCCCGTTTCCTGTTGACTAGGGCTTTCACCCTATGGTGGTATGTCTATTGTGATGATTACGCCGCCGAAGCGGATCGTCACCACCAACCTCTTGAGAGTGCGCCGGATCGAGACCATCGCACTTTCCTTTCGTTTAGGATTCGCCCGACTCTGACCAGTCGGGCGTTTCTGCGTTATGCAGAACTCTCAACCTTGATCGACAGCCTTTTGGAATCGTCGCTGGCACTGTAGATCAGATCGAAAATGTTGGCAGCGGCCTGAAGCCATTTCAACCGCTTTTCGATCTCCCAAGGCGTTTCAGCCTCCGGCAAGGTTTTCAAGAGACCTTCGATAAAGGGGTGATAAGTCCCGCCTCCGTTGCCGCTGTTCTTGCGCGTCTTTTCCCGGTCCCTATCTTCGTCTCTTGCATCGTCCACAGGCTTAGTTTGGGGAGATTCACCGCCCTTTATACTCGGCATCGTTAGACGGTCGGGTCCGTATGAGAAGAATCCTGCCTGATTTGCGGACCGTTGGAATACCTGCCGAGCCTTGTCCTTTTGCTTGGTTACGACTCCCATTGTCACCATCGCCTGCTCTAGTCCGGCAGACTGGGGAAGCGTCACCCCTTTGTACTTCTCGTAAACCTGGAGATACAGAGGAACCTTAAGGAAGGCATCCACTTTAGCTTGCTTCTCCTGCTGAGGGTCACACAGGCGTGTTCCAAGCGGTGTGAGCATTACCGAGTCGCGGTTGTATTGAATGACCCCGAAGGTCTTAGCTGCAATCAAGCGCAAACGGAATCCTCCCCCCGTGACGGCCATGTTCAACCGGGCTGCGAGCTGCTCTAACCGACACTCCCCGCCGCCCACTTCATGGACGGCCTTTGCGACCTCTGTCGAATCCTCCAGATCAAGGTAGGGGAATTCGATGGTGGACTTTTCGCGCACCTTTAGTTCTTCCTGAACGCCCGTTACAGGTTCGAAGGGTTGTATTGCTTCGGCTTCGGCCATTTTGCGGTTTCTCCTTTCTAGGATTCCGTGAATAAGCATATAGTAGCACCACTCATCCTCAAATCCGCAAACAAACAATAACTTTTTTCGGAAAATTTAGGTTAGCCCATTGACTACATGACCGCTCAAGCATAGAATCTATCTATTATGAACCGCTTAAGCACGGCGAAAGGAGCACAAGTCGTAATGGCGCTGGTAGAGGGGAATAGTGTTCGCTCCGTTTGTCGCATGACTGGAGTGGCGAAAGGAACCGTCCTCTCACTGCTTGCCGACCTCGGTTCGGCTTGCGCGACCTACCATGACGAGCATGTGCGTGGCGTGGCTGCTCGGCGGATTCAATGTGATGAGATTTGGTCGTTCTGCTACGGCAAGGAAAAGAACGTCACTCAAGAACAGAAGGCCAAAGGCGCGGGAAGTCTTTGGACTTGGACCGCTCTGGATGCAGATTCAAAGCTGATCGTTTCGTACCTGTGCGGTGGTCGGAACGCCAGCTACGCGGCGGACTTTATGAAGGATGTGGCATCGCGTTTGACCACGCGGGTACAGATCACCACGGACGGTCACAGGGCGTACCTAGAGGCCGTCGAGGGTGCATTCGGTATGGACGTGGACTACGCGATGCTGATAAAGCTGTACGGCAATCCTGCACAGCCGGACACGCGCTACAGTCCGGGCGTATGCATTGGGACTGAGACGGTTCCCATTTCCGGTTCGCCGGACCCGAAGCATGTCAGCACATCGTATGTGGAGCGCCAGAACCTCACCATGCGTATGTGCATGCGGCGGTTCACGCGGCTGATGGCCCGCTACGCAGCCAGCGGCCGGATCGAGACCAAGAACGGCGCCATCATTCGCAAGCACATGGGCTATGGATATAGCGGCGCCGGCCACGCCGGCCGCATCAACAGCTTCTATCGGGAGTTTCTGAATCCCGGCCTGAACTACCACCGCCCCTGCGCCCAGGCCGACGTCGAGACCGATCACAAGGGCCGCAAGCGCGTCCGCTACAAACGCTATCAGACTCCGCTCGAAACCCTGCCGAGCCTCGATGCGCCGGCCCGGTACCTGCGCCAGGGACTCAGCATCAACGCCTTGAAGCGTCCCCGGCGCGCGCAGCGATACCGATGCCGCACGCCGCATGCACCAAGCCAAGAACAAGCTGTGCGAGAAGCTGAGACTCACCGCATGGGACCGAAAAATGAAGACAACAGACCGAGGAAATGACCTCCGCCTCGACGACTGCTAACCTTGATTGAAATTAAAAACAAGAAAGGCAAAACCCGGTTCGCCTACCCTGCGCTCCCTTCAGGCTCATCCTGCAATTGGAAATGACTACCTAAGCCAAGGGACTCAGAAAGATGTGGATGTGCCGAAAGGGCCTGGGCGATCTGTGGCGCGGCAGAGCGGTGCGCTATGCTCAAAGGGGAAGCAGTAAGCGCTGCAACAAGCCGTGGGCGCAGGGGCATAGCCTTGGGGAGCCGTTTGTTTCGACGGTCCAGGCGTGTGGCTTGCTGGAAGAGGCCTCTTTCTGAAGGCGAGTCCCAAACAGCTTTTTCTCATCGGTTGATCTGCCGAGGATGTGCAAGCCTTGAGTCCGCGGATGGGCCTGTCAGCCGACCGGCATGCTCCCAGCGGGCGATCAGGTTTCCCATGCCGCAGAGGCTGGCGGCTTTGGGGAGAGTTCGACAAATCTGTCTTTCTGTTGATCAAGGTTTCATTGATTCTTCAGCACTTGGGCATGCAAGGACTTTAGTTCCTACGGGACAGGATTTGAAGCGCAGGCGGCTTGGGTGCAGGTGGGGCGGTAACCAAGTGAGGCACGGCGGACCAGGTCCGTGAGCGGCCGCAATCTTCCCGGCAGTGGAGAGGAAGCATACAGTTTTTTGCGTCAATGGGCGGCCTTGAGCCGTCAAAAAATGAAAGCGACTCTACAAAGCGTCCCTTCGGTGACTTCTGGATGGCTGGCTTCGAATCCATGCACGAAGCCGCTTGCGCCAAGACGGGGATGCGGGCCGCAACGTGCAACTTTGTGGTCGCCGGCATCGTAAGGTAATCCTGTGTTGATCCGAGACTTGAACCCAGTGTTCGGGGAGTTTTGGGCAAACGAAAGAACAAGTGAGGACCAGAGCGTTGAAGCGCATTTTCGGCTGTCTTATTCTGATGGGTCTAGCGACCACTGGCTGTGAAAAGAAGGCGGCCGGTCCGGCTCGGCCCGGCATGCAAGCCATGCCTGTGCAAACTGTCACGGTGACCATGGTGCCGGTGGCGCAAAGTAATGAATACGTAGCGACCATCAAGTCGCGGCGCTCGGCCACCATCCAGCCGCAGGTAAGCGGCATTTTGACGCAAATCGACGTTCGTTCCGGGGACCACGTCAGGGCCGGGCAGGTGCTGATGCAGATTGATCCGCGCCAACAGAGGGCCACGGTGGAATCACAGCGGGCGACGGAGCGGCAGAAGAAGGCGCTGTTTGACTACAACAGCGTGGAGATCGTGCGGCAGAAGAAGCTTTTCGACGCCGGGGTCACGAGCCGGGACGCCTACGACCAGGTGGAGCAATCCTTCAAGAATTCCAAGGCAGACTATGAGTCGGCTGTGGCGTCGCGCCAGACCCAGGAGCGGCAGCTAGAATATTTCACCATCCGCGCGCCGTATAGCGGTGTGGTGGGCGACATTCCGGTCCACGTGGGCGACTACGTTTCACCCTCGACGGTGCTGACCACGGTGGATGAAAACAGGGATCTGGAAGCATATATTTACATTCCTACGGAGCGCGCCGCCCAGGTGCATACAGGGCAGGAAGTGGACCTGACGGACAACAACGGCAAGCTGCTGGAAAAGACCAGGATCTATTTTGTCTCTCCGCAGGTGGACAGCACGCTGCAGGGGATTCTGGTGAAGGCGCCCGTGCACAGCACGACGCAGATGCTGCGCACGGCGCAGATTGTCAAGGCCAAAGTGATCTGGAGCACGCCGCCCATGGCGGTGGTTCCGGTTCTAGCGGTCATCCGCCTCAACGGCCAGTCTTTCGTCTATGTAGCTCAGCAGCAGGATGGGCATTCTTTTGCGCGTCAAGTTTCCGTCACGCTGGGCGATACGGTGGGCAATCAGTACTCCGTTTCGGAGGGGTTGAAAGCGGGCGACCGCGTGATCGTATCGAGCACGCAGTTTCTGGTGAACAACATGCCGGTCATTCCGATGGGCGGGTAAGACCAAGCCGCCCCGAGATAGCCTTGGGCGGGCCGCGCGAGGCCGCCCGTGGGTTGGTTAGCGCTGGCCTCTTGCAGGAAAAAAGGAAGGGTACCCTTGTTTGTTGATTTTTTCATTCACCGGCCCGTTTTTGCGACGGTTTGCGCGCTGCTGATTATTCTGTCCGGAGCGGTGTGCATACCCAATCTGCCGGTCGCCATGTATCCGACGCTGGCCCCGCCGCAGGTGATGGTGTCTTGCAACTATGTCGGCGCCAATGCCGACACCGTAGAGAAAGCCGTCACTATCCCGCTGGAAGAGTCCATCAACGGCGTGGAAGGCATGCGTTACATTGAGTCGTCGAGCACCAACAACGGCGCGAGCAGCATCACGGTTACCTTCCAGACCGGCTACAGCCTTGATATCGCGGCAGTCGATGTGCAGAATCGCGTGTCCAGCGTACAAGGCAGATTGCCCGCGGCGGTGAATGCCACGGGCATCAGCATTACCAAGTCCAACTCCAACTTTGTCTTTGGCGCCGGCTTTTTTACGCGCGACGGCCGCTACTCTCCGGAGTTCATCTCCAACTATCTGGATGTTTACGTCAAGGACGCGCTCAAGCGCGTGCCCGGCGTGGGCGACGTGATGATCTTCGGCGAACGCAAATATGCCATGCGGGTGTGGCTCGATCCGGTGCGCCTGGCGGCGCACGGGCTGACGGCTACCGATGTGGTGAACGCGCTCGAAGAGCAGAACGTGGAGATTCCCGCCGGCCAGTTGGGGCAGCCTCCGGCCGATCCCAACCAGGCTTTTCAGATTCCCGTGCGCGTGATCGGCCGCCTGTCGAGCGCGGCCGAATTCGACAAGATCATCGTCAAGAATTCTCCCGACGGCCTGGTGATCTTGAAGGATGTGGGCCACTCCGAGGTCGGCGCGGAAGATTACAGCTCATCTCTGAAGTACCAGGGCCACGACGCCAACGGCATCGGCGTGGAGCAGCTTTCGAACGCCAACGCGCTGGAAGTGGACAAAGCCGCCAAGGCGATGCTGAAGGATCTCTCCAAGCACTTTCCTCCGGGCCTGGAATACGCCATTGCCTTTGACTCCACGACCGTGGTGGGCGATTCGATCAGGGAAGTGCTCTACACGCTGGCCACCGCCATTGTCATCGTCATTGCGGTGATCTTCCTTTTCCTTCTGGATTGGCGGGCCACGATCATTCCTGCGGCCACCATTCCAGTTTCGCTCATCGGCACCTTTGCCTTCATTAAGCTCTTTGGCTTTTCCATCAATTCGTTAACCCTGTTTGGCATCACGCTGGCGACAGGCCTGGTGGTGGACGACGCCATCGTGGTGATCGAAAACGTGCAGCGGCACATTGCCATGGAGCACTCGAAACCGCACGAAGCCACTTCGCGGGCCATGGGTGAGGTCACCAGCGCGGTGATTGCCACTTCGCTGGTGCTCATTGCCGTCTTTGTTCCGGTGAGCTTCTTCCCCGGCACCACGGGCATTCTTTACCGGCAGTTCTCGCTCACCATTGCCTTCTCCATCGCCATCTCGGCCTTCAATGCTCTCACGCTTTCGCCGGCGCTGTCGGCGCTTTTTTTGCGCGGCGAGGAATACCGGCCCCGGCAGTTGGACTTTCTGCATATCCGGCTCGTTTCGCGTATTTTTGCATGGTTCGTTCACGAGACCGACGCCTTCATCACCTGGATGGCCAGCACCTATGCCAAATCCATTCATATTGCTCTGAAGATCCGGTATCTGCTGCTGCTGCTGTTCTTCGGCGGCCTGGCAGCGACGGCGTGGATATATCAGCATGTACCCACGGGCTTCATCCCCCAGGAAGACCAGGGCTTCCTGATGGTGATTGTGCAGGCGCCGCCGGGATCGTCGCTGGCTTACACGACGCGCCTCGCCGACCGGGCGCAAGCCATCATCTACTCGAACCCCGATATCCAGGGCGCGTTTTCTGTTATGGGCTTCAGCATGTCGGGCGGCGGCTCCAACTCGGGCATGATGTTCATCAATACCAAGCCCGCCGACCAGCGCCGCGGCAAGGGCCACTCCACAGCCGATATGGTGGCGGACCTCTCGCCCAAGCTGGCCAGCCTCATGTTCGCTCCCAATGGCGGCATGGTAGCCATCTTCCAGCCACCGGCCGTGCAGGGTGTTGGCAGTTATGGCGGTTTCCAGTTCATGCTCCAGGACCAGGGAAACAACACCCTGGCGGATCTGGACCGCGTGGCGCACCAAATCGTAAGCGCCAGTCGCCGCGTCAAGACGCTGACAGGCCTGTTGACTACCTTCTCGGCCAACGACCCGCAGGTGCTCGTGACCATTGACCGCGAAAAAGCCAAGGCGATGAACGTTCCGCTTTCTCAAATCACCACGACGCTCAGCGTCTTCATGGGTTCGGAGTACATTAACGACTTCGATTTCAACAACCGCACCTATCGCGTTTTTGTCCAGGCCGATAAGCCCTTCCGCATGACCGAGGGCGACCTGCATAACTTCTATGTGCGCTCCGATTCTGGCCAGATGATTCCTTTGGACAATCTCGTAACGGTAACGGACAGTTCGGGCCCGCCGGTGATCACCCACTACAACCTCTTCCGCGCCGTGGAGATCGACGGCTCGCCGGCGCCAGGCTACAGCTCCGGACAGGCCTTGCAGGCCATGGAGCAGCTGACGGATCAGAACAAGATGCCCGGCATGGGCTACCAGTGGACAGGCCTGACGCTGGATGAGATCGAATCCAGCGGCCGGGCGCTGATCATCTTCGGCCTCGGCATTCTGGTTGTGTATCTGACCCTGTCGGCGCAGTACGAGAGCTTTGCCCTGCCCTTCATCATCCTGCTGGCCGTGCCCATGGCCGTACTCGGCGCCCTCGGCCTGGTTTCGTTGCGCGGGCTTTCCAACGATGTCTACTGCCAGATCGGCCTGGTTATGCTGATCGGCCTCTCGGCGAAGAACTCGATTCTGATCGTCGAGTTTGCCGAGCAGCTCAGGCGCAAGGGGCGCTCCATCGCCGAGGCGGCTATCGAGGCTGCCGAGCTTCGGCTCAGGCCCATTCTGATGACCTCGTTCGCGTTCATCCTGGGCGTGCTGCCCCTGGTCTTCGCCACTGGCGCCGGCGCACTGGGACGTCGTTCGGTCGGCACCACCATCGTGGGCGGCATGTTGCTTTCCACGGTACTCAATCTGTTCTTTATTCCTGTGCTCTACGTGATTCTGAGCAGAATGCTCGGCCGCGGAGCAGCCGTCCAGGCCGGAACAGCCGAGGCGTAAGCGCGGCTTGCATGACAGAAGGCCCGTCTCTGCGCGGTGCGGTTCTCGCGGCGCAAAGGCGGGCCTTCCTGTTTCAGTGGGGGTGCGCGCGCGAAAAGATCTGGCCGGCGAGGAAGGATTCCGGAGGCGCAAGCCGCGCTCTGGCGTGGGCTATGGATTGCGGTGGGCAATCACATAGTCTTTGATCCGTTCGTAAACCACCAGCGTCACCACGCCTCGATCCAGGAGGTCCGTCTTGGCCCGATACGGCCTGAAGCGCACGATACGTCCTGCCCAGGATGGGGTCATGCCGGGAACCTTGAGCAATTGGCTCATGCTGGCATGATTGATATCAATGCGCGCTTCCGGCGGCGGGGCGGCTGCCGACGTACGTGGAGCGCCGTAGCTATCGCGGTCATGGTAAGACCCGGACTGGGCCGCGGCAAGAGCCAGCGTAACCAGCGCCAGCAGCGCGATGGGCAAACCTCTTCGCACGGCTCCATTCTCATCCGTGCGCAGACTGCCGGCAAGCGGATTCTGTCCGGCGCAGTTCGATTTCGAGGAGCAGATTGCCGCAGGGGTTCGAGCTTCCCAGCGGGGGGGCGCACTGCATGCGGAACACTCCTGTCTTCGCTCCGTGACATCGCCGTCCGCGGACGGTAAGATAAGTAGTTTTCCCGGAGCCGCCATACCCATGCTCCTTCATCCCATCGCCCATGAAAGGCATCCCGCGATGAAGCATCGTTCCGCTTCCCTGTCCTTGAGCGCTCCCGTCTTTCTAGCCGCTATCCTGGTTGCGGCGTCGCTGGCATGCGGCAACTTGTCCGCGGCCGCAGAACCACCCGCGCCCATCGTCCTTACCGGCGCCGACCGGCGTTCCGCCATCTCACTCGATGGCCCATGGGGAGCAATCGTCGATCCCTACTTCTCCGGTCTGTTCAGCTTTCATCACGAAGAGAAGAAAGACGGCTGGTTCCTCAATCGCAAGGCAAAGCCCGGCGATCCTTTCCCCACGGAATATAACTTCGCCACGGCGGCAAAACTGAAAGTGCCCGCCGACTGGAACTCGCAGCGCGCTTCGCTCCTCTATTACGAAGGGCCTGTCTGGTACGAGCGCGACTTCACTTATGCGCCCAGACCCCACACGCGGGTCTTTTTGCACGTGGGCGCGGCCAATTACCGGTCGTGGTTCTGGGTCAACGGCAAAAAAGTCTGCGAGCACGAGGGCGGCTTCACCAGCTTCAACTGCGAGATCACCGATGCCGTCCACAAAGGCGGTAACTTTGTGGTGGCGGCCGTGGATAGCACGCGCCTGGAAGACGGCGTGCCAGGGCTGGAAACCGATTGGTGGAACTACGGCGGCCTGCACCGCTCTGTCTCGCTGATCGAGGTGCCCGAGGCCTTTATCGATCAGTACGATCTTCACCTCCGCCGTGGCGACGGCTCGGTTATCGAAGGCTGGGTCCACGTCCTCGGCGGGCAGCCTGGCGCCAGCGTCACGGTCGCGATTCCCGCGTTACATGCAAAAGCCTTCGCCACGCTGGGGGACGATGAACGCGCCGCGATCCACATGCCCGTCACGAATCTCGAACGCTGGTCGCCTCAGACGCCCAAGCTCTACAACGTCCTCATCCATGCGGGCCAGGATAACATCGACGATCTCATTGGATTCCGCACCATCGAAACCCGCGGCACCGAGATTCTGCTCAACGGCAAGCCAATCTTCCTGCGCGGCATCGATATTCAGGGCGAGGCGCCGTATCGCCTGGGCCGCGCCAACACTGCCAAAGACGCTGATATTCTCCTTGGCTGGGCCAAAGAACTGGGCTGCAACTTCGTCCGCCTCGCGCACTATCCACACGATGAGACCATGCTGCGCGCCGCCGATCGCATGGGCCTGCTCGTCTGGTCGGAGAATCCCGTGTACTGGGCGCTTGATTTCGATAACCCCAAAGTGCTGGCCAAAGCCGAGCGGCAGTTGGACGAAGAAATCGGCACATCGCGCAATCATCCCGCGATCATTCTCTGGTCCATGGCCAATGAAACTCCGGCCACGCCGGCGCGGACGCAATTCATCGAGACGCTGGCAGCGCGGGCGCGCCAGCTCGATCCCACGCGCCTGATTACGGCCGCGTTGCTGGTGCGCGACGAAGGCAATACCAGGATTATCGATGACCCGCTGGGCAAGATACTCGATGTCATCGGCTTCAACGAATACATCGGCTGGTATGAAGGCACGCCGGCCAGCGCCGACACCACGCAATGGCGCGTCGCGTATCAAAAGCCGCTGATCGTGAGCGAATTCGGCGGCGCGGCCAAGGCCGGCCTGCACGGCACGCCGGAAACGCGCTG
Organism: Acidobacteriota bacterium; assembly: GCA_021846985.1. Classification (GTDB taxonomy): domain Bacteria; phylum Acidobacteriota; class Terriglobia; order Terriglobales; family Acidobacteriaceae; genus Telmatobacter. The sequence goes on from JAJZVX010000018.1 coordinate 32,576, forward strand.
GACCGAGGAGTACCAGGCAGCTATCTATCGCCACCAACTGCCCATGCTCGACAGGATGACTCAACTTAGAGGTATGAGCCCCTGGATATTAATGGACTTCCGCTCGCCCAATCGCCCCCTCGCCGACATCCAGGACGAATTTAATCGCAAGGGACTTATCTCGGACCAGGGGCAGAAGAAACTGGCCTTCATGGTACTACAGAAGGCCTATAGGAATAAAACCGTTGGCAAGCCCAACTGAGTGGAGCGGAGATCGATACAACGGCGTCAGACGCACAAGCCGCGGCCACTGTGCAAAACCGGATTTATGAATTATCCTCAACTTATGGCAAATGATTCGATCCTCGCTCTTATTGACGCCGAGATAGCACGGCTTACGCAGGTTCGTGCACTGCTCTCCGGCATCGGCAAAACCACCACCAGGCTAACTGGCCGGGCAACCAAGGCTATTTCCGCAAAGAAGGTCAAGAAGCAGCGCGTGCTGAGCCCCGAGGCCCGCAAGCGTATCGCGGATGCGCAGCGGCGCCGCTGGGCGGCGCAAAAGGCCAAGAGCAAGTAGGGAGCGCGCTCCGCGCTCCCATTCTCTACCTTTCCTATCTTCATCTCGGCAGCAAGCCGCTGACCGCGCCTCCATGGGTGCGGCCAGTCTTGGCGATAACTTCCCGTCACTTCGCCAAGGCAGCCTGTTGGGTTGGAGCATTCCATGCGCTCAGCGTGAGTGTGGCTCTGGAGCGTGTTCCCGGATCGCGCCACAGGGCGTGAATCTCAATGGTTCGCTCTTCCTCCGGCCCCAGCCAGAACCCATCGTCCGTCGCGTAGAAGGTACGCTTCGTCCCGTCGATATTGAGTTGGACATAGAACGCCGGGACCTTTCCCGCGTTGCGCACGCGCGCCTCGATCACGCTCTGATCCTCTCCGTCAGGCCGCACGGAAACCACGCGCAGATCCAGCCTGGTTTGTTTCGCGGCTACCTCTCGCCGCAGCCACGGCCCATGCTCAAAGGTCAGCGAGGGCTGCGGCGAACCGCGGTATTTCGCGCGGAAGGCTGGATCGGCCATGCTTTTCAGGCAGCGCGGCCAGTAGACCGAGCGCGAGATCAGTTTGCCGTCCGCGCCGTGCAGTTCGGCCACAAGCAGGAAGAAATGATCCTCCAGGCGGGCGGGAATGGTAAACGATCCCATCTCCGCGCTGCCGATCGATAAGCCGGCTTGAATGTCCAGTTTTTTCTCTTCGCGCAGCAGAGAATGGAAGGCCGTATCGAAGACCTGGACAGACGCCGTGACTCCGGGCAGCGCTGCGTTGCGGCTGTTCAGCACGCTGATCGTGAGCGGCACTTTTTCTCCCATGCCCCAGACCAACTCCGGGAGGTCCGCCATCACGTGAACCGGCTCGTAGGTGCGCTTCAGAAAATAATAGGAGGCCACCGGCTGCCCATCGTAGTCCACAAACATGCAGAAGGTGGAGAGCGGCCACGGCGTGTTATAGACCCACGGCGATACTCCGGTGCTCACGGGATAATTGGACTGCACAAAATCAGAGACAATCTGGATAAACTCGCCCGTCGCCACCTGGCCCGCTTCGGAATACGCTTCCAGGGTTGGCGCCCGCATGTCGTCGATCTGCGAGGCGCGCGCCAGCAGCAATACGGTGCGGTCCGAGCCAAACTCCATGTCGTGGTAGACAAACTCCGGGTGCGAATCCATAAACTCCTGGCTGTCGATCTTCACCAGCGGACCCGCCAGTTCATTTGCGTCAACAAACTCGCGAATAGCGCGGGCCTCGGGGACGGAGTGCGGACCGAACTCGCTGAGATACGGCACCAGCGGATAAAGATGCCGAAACCAGGTTGGGTCAATGTTGGGATAAGTATGAATATCTCCCTTGTCCGGCGTGGTGCGCACAAAGGGCCGCGTGCCGTCGAAATCTTCAAACGACCGCTGCATGATGGCTTCGGCCGCCACGTTGCCTGGCGTATAGGGGTCGAACTCATTTCCGCCGCTATAAATGGCCAGCGAAGGATGGTTGCGGATGCGGAAGAGATTCTGCATGACCTGCGCCTGCCACAGATCCTGCGGCCATGAATCCGTCTCGCGGTTGCCGATGGGAAAATCCTGCCACACCAGGATGCCGAGCTGATCGCAGAGCTGGTAGAAATCGTCGGTCTCCACAATCCCCGCTCCCCAGGTGCGCATCAACTGGATGCCCGCTGCCTGGGCGGCTTTCAGCGTCCACTCATACCGGCGGCGCGGAAGATCGAGGAAGATATCATTCGTCCACCAGTCCATTCCTTTCACAAAAAACTTGCGGCCATTGATCACGAACTGCCAGTTATCCCAGCGATCCTGGGTCTTGGGTCCGGCGGAAGGAACGCGGGCCAGGGAGCGGATGCCAAAGTCGAACGCCACGGCATCCGTCGGCTTGCCTTGTTCGAGCAGGCGGAACGAGGCGCGATAGAGATAGGGGTCGCCGAGGCCGTTCGGCCACCAGAGCTTCGGCGATGGCACGTCCACCTCCTGCCGCACCCAGTTGCGCCCTTCATACAGGTGCAGCGGAAATTCCCGCGTAAAGACCGCGCGCCCCGAGGCTTTGTCGAGCAACTGGAATTGCAGCACCGGCTGTGTGGTCAGCAGCTTGCTCGTCAACGGATCGCGGTAGCTGCCGAACTCCTTGTTCAGGTCGGCGTCGAAGCCGGTCGTGTCGGCCTGGATCTCCACGTCCACAAGCAGACGCGCCGAAGCGCTGCTGGCCGCCAGCGTGGCCACAAACGGCCGCGCCAAGTGCGTCCGCGGCACAATCTCCAGCCGCACCGGCCGCCAGATGCCCACTGGAAAGTAGTCCTGATCGCCCACGGCGTTTTCCGGCTTGGGCTTGATCCTGGAGCCCCAGCCCCCGCCGGTAATCAGACCCAGCCCGCCGTTCAGGCCCCACGGCACCACCACTTTGTCGCCCGGCGCCGCAGGAGCCATCTCGTGGTCGAAGGCGGCAAACGGGTCGGCCATACCGTAATCGGCCGAGCGCACTTCCACCACCAGGTCGTTGGGAGTGTTGCTCCGCAGCATGGAGCCGACCTCGATCATCGGCCCGCCGTGCATCCCTTCGTGGCGGCCCAGTTCATGGCCATTCAGCCAGATGCGGGCGGAGTAGTCGATGCCGTCGAAGCAGAGAAAGACATACTGGCCGGCGATGGAGGCCGGAACCGTGAAACTCTTGCGGTAATACCATATTTTGCCCAGCACCCAATCGTATTTTTTTGCATTCATGTGCGTGTACGGATTGGGCAGCACGCCGGCGCGGAAAAGCGAAACCTGCACCGAGCCAGGCACCACAGCGGGAATCCATTTTGAGGACTCCTGCAAATCCGTAACGCCGCCGATCGCCTTGTCGCGCCAAGCCAGTTGCCAGCCGCTGTCCAGATCCATGTGCTGCTGCCCGCCGCGCGGCTGGATATAGAACGGATGGCTCAGGTTACGTTCTGCATCGGCGGCTTCGCCCATGCACGTCACGGCCGTCAGCACGGCCAGCAGACACACACCCAAGCACAGCCAGCGAAACCAGCGAATTCCTGCCGACATGGCTATCCTCCAGAATCTGTTCTGAGATCGATCGAGGAAAAATTATAACTGGGCGTGAGCTGTGCAGTCTCTACACATGAGGAAGGTTCAGCACCGCGCGCACCAGTTCAGACTGGCGCTTCACGCCCGTCTTGCGGAAGATCGACTTCAAATGAAACCGTGCCGTCTCCACCGTCACGTGCATCTGCGCCGCCGCGCCGGCTAGCGCCAGGCCTCCGGTCAGCAGATCTGCCAAGCGGCATTCGGCCGGCGTCAGCTTGTATAAAACACAGAGCACCGTGGAGCGCCTTGCGGTGTGCGCCTCTGGATCGGAGATGAAGGCCAGCGCCGCCGGCTGGTCCATCAGCAGCAACTCACTGGAGTGGAAGGGCGTGACCACCACGCGCAGCGGGGCGTGACCCTTGGCGCGCGAAATCTCCAGGGCCCCGCCCGCCGAGGGCGTCCACAATGGATCGTTGCCCGCCTGAGGAGCGGTTCGCGTGCTTCGTTGCACCACAACCTCCTCGACGCGGCCCGCGCCCGTGGCCACCGCACCGGCAATCGTCTCCCGCAGCTTCGCCTGCTCGCCCGGCAACTGCGCCCGCAGAAAATCGCCGTCCATCGCCAGGCCGTCCCGCCGCTCCAGAATGGCCTGCGCCGTCGTGCTCGTCCGCACCACGCGGCCCGTGTAATCCAGGCTCACCACCGCCATGTCCAGCGCTTCCACCGAGTGCTGAAGCTCCGCATTCCGGGTGCGCGCCTGAGCCAGCAGGCGATGCGTATTCAACGCCTGCCGCAGATGCGGCGCCAGTAGCCCGATCAGTTCCACGGTTTCCTTGCCATAGGGCTCGTACTCCTGCGGACGCATCAAGCCAAGCCCCCCTTCGAGCCCGCCCTCGAGTCCCCCCAGCGCCACCATGCACATCGGCAGCTTGCGCTGCGGACGCGTGAATCCGTTGTACAAGTGGCTCTTCAGATAGTCCTGCCGCGGAATCACACTGAAGCGCGTCCCCGCCCATTCTCCATGCAGCCGCTTTGCCGCCACAAACCGGTTGAACACCGTGTCGTGGCGACAGAAGTACGACTGATAGAGGCGCGCCCACCAGGGATCGAATCCGTAGGTCAGATTGAAGTTACAGCGCCCGTGCGTGTCCACCAGCAGAAAATACGAGGATTCCGATTCCGTATACGCCGCCATCTCCGACAGGAAACCGGACCAGGCTCCCGTCGAGGCCGAGGCTTCATAGAGCAGGCCAAGCAATCGCGAAACCGTCTCGGCAGAAACTTGCATAGAACCCCGCCCGGAAGGGATGCGTGGTGGTTCCACAAGCCTAGCAACGGGTAGGAGCTGGCGGCAACCTTCTTTTCCTCAACCCCGCCCTTCAAATTCTCCCATTTGAGGGATAGGCAACCGCCTGTGGACAAGCCTATTCTTACTGCAATCAATCTTGCTCCTGCGAGAGCAGACTGTGTTTGTTGGCATGAATCGGATGGATCCTCATGTCGTTTCCACTTGGCGCATTCGCTGATTTGAGGCCGTAACGTAATGAACACAAAGGAAATTCTCCAGTCGCTTCTCCACAAGGCGACGTTCAATGGCTTTGAGTTCCGCCCCTGGTTTCAGGCGCATGTGCGGCCTGACTGGCCGGGGACCGACCAGGCATTGACGCTCCTGGCCTCCGAGGGCCGCTACTACACGCTCATTTTTTCCCACGCGTTTGCCCGGTATTTCTGGTCATCCGGCTCGCAAATTGTCTTTTCGGTTCCCGGTTCAACGTATAGCCGGGTGAACAGCCGGGGCGAGGTGATCGAGGTTACCCGCAAGCCTTTCATGCGGCGCACCAACAAGCCGGGCGTCTGGAAGTATCACCTGCGTCAGATGGCCGCTGCGGACGATCCCCTGGAGTACCTGCTCCGCTTCCTGCATGCGCAGGATCGCCTCAAAGCGACCGCCGCCGAGCGGCTGCACAAAACGGCCCAGGCCTGAGCGCAGCCGTATCCTTCGCAGCATGCGGGCGCAAGTTGGCCGCGCGCCCCAGCCGTTCATCGCGCGGTTCCTAATTCATGCCCGTCATCACCATCATGCGCGGCTCCGTCATCTCGGCGATTGCCCAGCGGAGTCCCTCTCGGCCCAGGCCTGACTCTTTCACGCCGCCGAACGGCATGGCATCCAGCCTCCAGGTGGGCATGTCTCCCACAATCAGCGCGCCCACTTCCAGCTCCCGGTAAGCGGTCAGGATGCGCCCGGCATCGCGCGTCAGCAGCCCGGCCTGCAATCCATAACGCGAATGGTTCACCTCGGCCAGCGCCTCTTCAAAGTCGCTATACGGCTCGACGACGACGACCGGCCCAAAGATCTCTTCGTCGCGCACCATCATGCCGGGGCGGGTTCCAGTCAGAATGGCCGGCGCAATCACCGAGCCGTGGCGCTCGCCTCCGGCCACCAGCCGGGCGCCGCCTTCCGTCGCCTCTTTGATCCAGCTTTCGATGCGGTCCGCCTCGCCGGGACGAACCAGGGGGCCCACCTCGGTGGCTTCGCTCGCCGGGTCGCCGGCCACCAGCCGGGCCGCGGCGTCTGTCAGCTTCTTCAGAAAAGCGGGAAAGATGCCCTGCTCCACGAAGACCCGCTGCAAGCCGATGCAGGACTGTCCCGCGAAGGCAAAGGCCGCATGCGCCGCCCGCAGCGCCGCATCGTCTAAATCCGGCCAGTCGCTGTGCACAATCAGCGCGGCGTTGCCGCCCATCTCCAGCAGCACGCGCTTGCGGCCGGAGTGCACCTTCAGCTCCCACCCCACGCGCGCCGAGCCGGTAAAACTCACCAGCTTGATGCGGTCTTCCTTCTCCGCCAGCCACGCCGTATCAGTGTTGCTGAGCGGCAGCACCGCCAGCGCTTCTTCCGGCCAGCCCGCCTTCAGAATCACCTCTCCCAGCGCCAGCGCGGTAAAGGGCGTTTGCGGAGCGGGCTTCAAAAGGATAGGGCAGCCGGCGGCCATGGCGGGCGCCACCTTGTGCGCCACCAGGTTCAGCGGAAAGTTGAAGGGCGTAATGGCAAGAACCGGACCCACTGGGAAGCGCTGCACCACTCCCCAGCGGCCCTCGTTGCCTTCGTTCAGGTCCAGCGGCAGGCTTTCGCCTCCCAGCCGCGCCGCCTCTTCCGCGGCCAGCTTGAAGGTCACAATCGCCCGGTCCACCTCACCCCGCGCCAGCCGCACCGGCTTGCCCGCCTCGGCCACAATCAACTGCGCAAACCGCTCCTTCTGCGCAATCAGCGCGCTCGCCGTGTCTTCCAGAATCTCCCGGCGCTTCCACCGGGGCAGGGCGCGAGTGCGGCGCAGGCTCGCCGCCGCATGGCTCACCGCCTGCCGCGCATCGTTGCGCGTTGCCAGCGTAACCCGGCCCACCAGACCCTGATCCCACGGCGACCGCACCTCCAGCGCCTCGCCGTCCACCCACTCCTTGCCACATAGCAGAAATCCGGTTTGCGATCCCGGCCGCATCTTCATGACGTGGCGCTCCTCTTTCGCCGTTTTTCTTCATGGTACAGCCGTGGAACGGCGCGGCGCGCACGCGCTCAGGCCCGCACCACGAACCGCGCCCGCGTGTCCTCGCCGTACCACATGATGTAGTTGGTGCCCCAGGCGTTGTTGAAGAGGCAGGAGTGAATGCCCCGGCTCAGATCAGGCGGATCGTTGGAGAAATGAAGCGGACTGCGTTCGCCCAGCGCCACCACCGGCGCATCCAGCGGATGGACGGCGAAGCGATGCCCATCTTGCTCAAACTGGAATCCCTGCTGGACCGCGTGCATGTGCCGGTTGCCTGAAGCCACAACCTCGAAGGGCGAAATCCACTCCCCCGATTTTTCCAGCCGCCAGGCCCGCGGGTCTTCGACCATGGGATTGAACGTCAGCCAGAGCGCCTCGGGCATGCGCGTGGCGGGCTTGCCAAACCAGGACAGGGCCAACTCGATCGACGGCTCCGCCTTGGGCAGCGACATCTCAACAAATGCGTGGCGCGGAAACGCCGCCCGGCCCGACGCAAAGGCCTCATCGTCCTTGAACTGCAATGCAATCGTGATGCGGCACCCTTCTGCGGTCTCTTCCACGCGCGCCTCGGCCGCCGCTGGCTGCCACTCTTCGCTGCGTGCTCCAAAGCGCTCGATGTTCGGCTTGCCAAAGTCCTTCTGCGCCCAGTCGGCCTTCGTAATCAGGTAAGCGCCGAGAAAACGCTGATAGTCTTTCTGCGAGAGCGTCTGGTAAGTAAGCAGCGCGATGGGATTCTTCGCGCTCGCCCACTCGCGCCCGGTCGCCTTGTTGCGCAGCCGCGTAATGGCGCCGGTTGTGACGTCGATGCCCACTAGAAAATGCTCCGTCTCGACGGGCGTTCCCGGCGCATGGGCAACGGCCTTGGGAGAAACGACGGGCCATGCGGGGGGCAGGCCGGCAATGGCAAGCGCCGCCTCTTCGCGCAGCGCTTCCGGCAGCGTCGCGATTCCGTCCCGCAGATCCTGCCGCTTTTCAAGCCAACTGAACTCGACCACCTTATAGCGCTTTGTCTCCAGCATGCGCGCCAGGTCGGCGGGGGTGTAGTGGTCGAAGTCGAGCCAGGTCTTGGTGTCGGTTCCCCAGGTGTGCTCGGGCTCCAGCAGCAGGCGGCGCAGCAGTTGCAGATCGGTGGCATCGCCCACTTGCATGGCCCCTTTGGCAATCCACTCCGTGCGCAGGCGGGCGATGGCGCGGTAGCGCGCCACCTTGAGCGGATCACTGGCGCAGCCGTAGATCCAGGTGTCGCCCATCTCCCCGGTCACCACCGGCAAGTTGGCGCGATAGGGCGCCAGCGCATTCGCCATCTCGGTCAGGCTGGCCGCGCGAATCTCGGCATGAGGGAACTGCGCGGCCAGCCGCGCGTGAATCTGCTCGATCTCCTCGGCCGTATGCGGACCGCTATTGTCGCCGCGCACTTCGGTGGCCAGCGCCAGATCGGAACCGGGAACGCGCGCCACGCTGCCGTACTCGTGGTGGTACATCGTGGCCAGGCTGGCTCCCGACGGGTCTTTCCAAAGAAAGATCGGTGGCAGCTCCGCGGGCGTGGAGCCGCCGTTCACGCCAATCTCCAGAAACGTGACGCCATTCTTCGCCAGCGGCGGAACGATGCCGCGCGTGTGCCCCGGCACATCGGTCATTTTGGCGCCGGTGGTTGCCGTGCCGAACCGCCGGTCGAGCGAGCGGGAAAGCGCAAGACTGCCCTCGATCATCGAGGGGTCGAGCATCTCGGTCTGCCAGGTAAAGGGCAACGCGTGCCACGCAATGTCACCGCGGCGAATGGCGTCCTCGATCGTCTTGCGATCAGCAGACGAGGCCTGATCGAGATACTCGAACAGCAGCCACGAGCCGGTGGTCCACACGTAGCGCCGCTTGCCGCCCGCGTTGGCCGCCCGCGCAATTTCGATGGCTTCGGGGAAGAACTTCTCAAAGTATCGTTTGTGGACGACGTTGTACTGGGTGTCGATGAAACCGGCATCGAAGTGGCACTTGAACATCACCAGCACGCGCTTGACGGCCGTGTCGGGCGGCGCGGCCTGCGCCAGCAAGGGCCAGGGCCTCGGCAACAGCAAGCCCGTTCCCACAGCGGTCATCGACTTCACAAAATGGCGGCGCTTCATGGCAAAAATCCTCCCGGGAGCGAATCGGACCGAAGTGTATCACCGGCGGCGGGGCCGCGCATGGTCTGCGATACACTCGTTCCATGATGCACGACGGCCGCAGCCGCAAACTGCCCTTCGATCCCGCTGTGGCCCTCGCCCACCTGCGCGCCGCCGACCCCAAGCTCGCCGCGCTCATCGACCGCGCCGGCCCTTTCACCCTTCGTCTCGACCCTTCGCCCTCGCCCTTCGAGTCTCTGCTCGAATCCATCCTCTATCAGCAGCTCCACGGTAAAGCCGCCGCCACCATCCACGCCCGCGTCCGCGCCTACTTCGGTGGCGACCCCACGCCGCAACTCCTCCTCGACACCCTCGACGAGCCCCTTCGTGCCTGCGGAGTCTCCGGCAACAAGATCAGAGCTCTCCGCGACCTGGCCGCCAAGACTCTCGACGGCACGGTTCCTTCCCACGCCGCCATCAAAAAGATGTCCGACGCCGAAATCATCGAGCATCTCACCCAGGTGCGCGGCATTGGCCCCTGGACCGTCGAAATGCTCCTCATCTTCCGCCTCGGCCGTCCCGACGTCCTCCCCGTCACCGACTACGGCGTCCGCAAGGGCTTCGCACTCACCTTCCAGCGCATTCCTAAAACCCGCGCTCTCGAAGCCGCCGGCCTACCCAAGCCGGAAGTCCTTCTCAAAAGAGGAAAACGTTGGGCGCCCTTCCGTTCCGTGGCTTCGTGGTACCTCTGGCGCGCCTGCGACCTGGCCAGGAACAAGCCCCCCACCGGCCGGTCCAGCCTACAATAATCAGGATGGCGGTTTGATCGGAGCCGCGTCCAACAGCTCATGGCCACCGGCAAGCGTTTCGTCTGCATTCACGGTCACTTCTATCAGCCCCCGCGCGAGAACCCGTGGCTGGAAACAGTCGAGACGCAGGACGGCGCGGCCCCCTATCACGACTGGAACGAGCGCGTCTGCGCCGAGTGCTACGCCACCAACGGCGCCGCGCGGATCGTCAACGACAAGAATCTCATCACCCGCATCGTCAACAATTACGCCCGCATCAGCTTCAATTTCGGCCCCACGCTGCTGAGCTGGCTGCGCGAGAACGCGCCGCGCACCTATCGCATGATCCTCGACGGCGAAGCGCGCAGCCGGCGTACCTTCAATGGGCACAGCTCGGCCATGGCGCAGGTCTATAACCACGTCATTCTGCCCCTCGCCAGCCGCCGCGACCGCCTCACGCAAATTCGCTGGGGCATCGCCGACTACGAATACCACTACGGCGCGCCGCCCGAGGGCATGTGGCTGCCGGAAACCGCCGTCGACACCGAATCGCTCCAACTGCTTGCGCAGCATGGCATCAAGTTCACGGTTCTCGCTCCGCATCAGTGCAAGCGCGTCCGTCCGCTCCAAGACGATGCTGCGTGGACGATCACGCCGCAGGCCTCCGTCGACACCACCCGTCCTTATCTCGTCCGCTTTGCCTCCGGCCTCTCCATCGCCGTCTTTTTCTACGACGGCCCCGCCTCCCGGGCGATTGCCTTTGAAGGACTGCTCAACAGCGGCGAAAGCTTTGCCGCGCGGCTCAAGGCCGGTTTCAAGGACACTCCCCAGCCACAGCTCGTCCACGTGGCCACCGACGGCGAATCCTACGGCCACCACCACAAGTACGGCGACATGGCACTGGCCTACACGCTGCGCCTGCTCGAGCAGGACAAGACCGTCCGGCTCACGAACTATGCCAGCTTTCTGGAGCAGTTTCCGCCGGAGTACGAATGCGAGATTGTGGACAACACCTCATGGAGCTGCATGCACGGCATTGAGCGCTGGCGCTCCGATTGCGGTTGCAACGGCGGCCACCCCGGCTGGAACCAGGCTTGGCGCGCGCCCCTGCGCCAGGCCCTCGACGAGCTCCGCGACGCCGTCGCGCCCCTCACCGAGCAGGAAGGCGCCCGGCTCTTTCGCGACGTCTGGGCCGCCCGCGACGCCTATATCCACGTTGTCCTCGACCGCAGCGAAGAAGTGGCAGACGCCTTCCTCCGCGAGCATCAAGCCCATTTGCTCACAGCCGATGAATCGGTTCGCGCCCGGCAGCTCATGGAGTTGCAGCGCCATGCCCAGCTCATGTACACCAGTTGCGGCTGGTTCTTCGACGATATCTCCGGCATTGAAACCGTCCAGATTATCGCCTATGCCGCTCGCGTTCTCCAGTTGGCCCGCGAGCTCTTCGGCGAGCAGGCCGCCGCGCTCGAGCCCGCTTTTCTCGGCCGGCTCGCCGAAGCCCGCTCCAACGTGGCCAAAGCCGGCGACGGCGCCCGCATCTACAAGGAGCAGATCGTCCGCCTTGCCCTGGGCCTGGAACAGGTGGCCGCCCACTACGCCATCAGCAGCGTATTCTCATCCTTCGGCGAGGAAACTGAGCTCTTCTGCTATCACGTCCGCCGCCTCGCTTACGACATCTACACCTCCGGCCGCGGCCGCCTCGCCCTCGGCCGCGCCCACGTGGCCAGCACCATCACCGGTAAGCAGCAAACCTTTTCCTTTGCCGTTCTGCACTTTGGCGACCAGAACATCACCGCCGCCGTCAAGCCCTTCGACGAGGCCGCCACCGCCGCTTTCCATGTCTTCGCCGCCCAGGCCGCCGAGCGCGTGCAGCGCGCCGACTTCCCCGAGGTCATCCGCCTCCTCGACGGCTACTACGGCCGCGCCGGCTACTCGCTCACTTCTCTGTTCACCGACGAGCAACGCCGCATCGTGCAGTTGATCCTCAACTCCACCCTCTGGGATATCGAAAACTCTCTCACCACCATCTACGAGGATCACGCCAGCCTGCTCCACTATCTCTCGCAGGCCGGCCTGCCCAAGCCGCCCGCGCTCTCCCTCGCGGCGGGCTTTGCCATCAATGCCGGTCTGCGCCGCGCCCTTGATGCCGAGCCCATTGACCAGGCGCAAGTGCGCTCCTTCCTTTCCCTCGCCAAAGCCGATCAGGTTCCGCTGGAGTCGGCCACGCTCTCCTACATTGCCGACCAGCGTATGAAGCGCGCCATGCTGGAGCTGCAAATGTCAGCCGGCTCGCTCGAATTACTCGACCGTGCCCTGGCCCTCAGCCGTACCCTTGTCGAGCTGCCCTTCGAGCTCAACCTCTGGCAGGCGCAGAACGTCTGGTATGAGATCCTGCGCACCTCCGGCTACGCGCTCACCGGCCTCGCTCCGGAAGACCGACCCCGCTGGGACAAGGGCTTCTGCGAACTGGGCGCCTGCCTCTTCATTGACTGCCCCTCCATCCGCGCGCAGGACCCCACCGCCGCCACCACCGGCGATTGAGATGCCTCCAAATCCGTCCGTGGCTTGAAACCGCGCGGCCGCCAAAAAATCGAATCGAAGCGCTGTTTTGAAGGGAACGGCCTTAGCTTGAAGAGTATGGGCTTAAGCCCGCACGCCAAGTCCAGCAACTCGAATCGGGCCTTCAGGCCCCGAGGGATCCATCTCTGAGTTTCTCGCAGGCTGTATCTTCCCGTCCTGCGAAAATCGCCGCCCAGCCCGGCCCTTCAGCCGCGTTCTGTCATCTCCGGGTGGCCTGCGCGCAACAGCTTTCCGTCCTTCAGCACAAACCGCTCCCCGCGCCACACAATCTCGTGCCCGGCAAAGCCCGCCACCCACACGCCCATGTGCACCACGTCGCGCAGCGGCAGCAGCCACAGGCTGGGTAGCACCTGGTGATCGCCCAGCACCTTGGCCCCTACCGTCATGGCCAGCGCCAGCCGCAAAAAGAAGCTCAGCCCCAGCAGCCACACGCTCAGCGGACTGGCCCCGCTGGCCAGCACATTGAGCAGTGCCCAGCAGAACCCGTGCGTGAACACCAGGCCCGCGTAGCCCTTGGGGCTGGCGTCGCGCACCGTGCGCGCCCAACGCAACTGGTGATCGGCAAAGCCGCGCCAGCGGTAAGCCGGCACGCTGGTCTCCACCACTTCCGGCGCCAGCGCCACGCGGTAACCCGCCCCGCAGACGCGCACGCCCAGTTCGTTGTCGTCGGCCAGGTGGTTCACCATGGGCAGGAATCCGCCCATCCGGTCGAGGGCCTCGCGGCTCACGACCAGCGTGGAACCCAGCCCGTAGCCCAGCCCGCCTTCGATCATCCGCGACAGCAGCACCCCGGCCAGAAAATCCGTGGCAATGCCCAGCGCCTCAAGCCGCGAGCCCAGGGTGCCGTGCGCCCGTCCGCGATAGAGCGCCGTGACCAGCCCCACCGGCTTCTGCCCCGGCTGCCGTTCGGCAAAGCAGGCCATCACCCGCTCGAGGTAGCGCGGGCCCACGGTGATGTCCGAGTCGTTCACCAGCAGATAGCCGTAGCGCGCCTGCGGCGCCAGTTGCGCCAGCGTGCTGACTTTGCCGTTGGTCCCCAGCCGCTCCGGGCACTCCATAAGCCGGATCGCCCGCTCCGGAAACTCGGTCTGGAGCTGACGCACCGCTGCGGCCGCCGGATCGTCGCGCGACGAGACGCCGAACAGCAGCTCGAACTCGCCCGCATAATCCTGCCGACAGTGGCTCCGAAAGGCATCCAGCATTCCCGGGTCCAGCCCTTTGAGCGACTTGAGAAGGCTGACCCCTGGCGCAAACGGGGTCTGTGGCGTGCGCCGGATGCGAACAAAGACTCGCGCCGCCACCAGAGCGGCCACAAAGTAGCCCATCCCGGCCAGCGTCAGAACTGTCGTAAACCCTTCTATTCCAAGCGCAAGGATGTGCGGCATCATGGCCTAAGTGTAGCGGAACAGAGGGAGCAGGGATGAGGCACACGCTCATTCTCGGAAGGCCGGCCTTCGTTCCAAAACTTGGTGTGGCGCCCGGAGATTGCATCTGCATCCCCTTGTTCGAAAGTCGAAGCCGGGCTTTTCGTCCGCAGGCGAGCTCTCTTCGCGTCACAGTGGCCGTACATTCCTAAGCCCTAACCCCCGCTTCACTCATATCTCAGTGCCTCGATCGGGTCCATGTTCGCCGCCTTCCATGCCGGGTAGATTCCGAACACGAGACCAATCGCACACGCCACCAGGAACGAGATCGACACCCACACAATCGAAAGCGCCGCATGCAGGAACGTCACTGCGAAATGCAGAATCAGCGTAAGCACCGCGCCCGCCATAATGCCCAGCAGTCCGCCCACGCAGCACAGTGTAATGGCCTCGGTCGTGAACTGCACCAGAATGTTCCGCCTTGTCGCGCCAATCGCCTTCCGGATTCCGATCTCGCGCGTCCGTTCCGTCACGCTCACCAGCATGATATTCATCACACCAACGCCGCCCACAATCAGGCCCACGCTTGAAACCGCCACCATGAAGAGAAACAGTCCGCCGGTCAACTGGTTCCAGAGCCGCGTCAGCGAGTCCGGTCCAAAGATCGCGAAATTGTCATCCTGGTTGCTGCGCAGGCCGCGCCGCGTCCGCAGCAGCTCGCGAACCTCTTCAGTCACCTGCGCCTTGTTCTTCGGATCGTCGTACTTCACTGCGATCCAGAAATCCATGATCTCTGGATGAATCTTGTGGAAAGTCTTCAACGGAAAGTACGCCGAGTTGTCCTGCGTGTTGCGTCCGCTGCCAAACGGCTGCGCCTGTTTGTCCAACACGCCAATCACGGTGAACACATCGCCGCCGCACTCCACGTCCTTGCCCAACGGCGACTCGTCCGGGAAGAGATCCTCGGCCGCGTCATTACCGAGCACAACCACGTCTGCGGCGCGTTCTTCCTCGCTCTCGGTCCACAGCCGGCCTTCCTTCAGCTGGATGTCATACGTATCCTTCACGGAGGAGGTATCGCCGTTCAGAATCGTATTCATGATTTTGTATTTGCCGTGCTTCAGCGAAACATTTCCCAGTCCCACCTGGAAGTTCTGGTCCGTCAGTCCCGGATCCACCGCCGCCACGTGTGGCAGGCTGCGCATCGCAATTCCATCATCATAGGTCAACTGTTTGCGGTTCAGTTCTTCTGTCGTCGGCCGCTTGCCGAATGGCTCAAACCGGAAAACCCACAGATTGTTCGTGCCCAGCGTCGAAACAAAATTATTAATGTTCGTATTCAACCCATTGATGGCCGATGAAATCAAAATCACCGTGGAAATGCCAATCGAGATGCCGAGAATTGTCAACCCCGAGCGCAGCTTGTTCTTGCGCAGCGTATCCAGGGCCAGTTTTACCGATTCGCTTGAATGGCTGATTCCCATCGCTTACATCTCCGCCCGCAGCGCCGTGATTGGATCAAGCCGCGCCGCTTTGCTTGCCGGATAAACGCCAAAGAAGACGCCCACCGCCAGTGCCACAAACAAGCCCACCAGCACCGACCACAGCGCCACCTCCGACGGGAACGCGATCAGCAGCGTAATCACCTTCGCCGCGCCAATGCCCGCCGCCACGCCGATCACGCCGCCAGCCAGCGACATCGTCGCGGACTCAATCAGAAATTGCAGCAGAATGTCGCTGCGCCGCGCCCCCAGCGCCTTGCGCACGCCAATTTCACGCGTTCGCTCCGTCACGCTCACCAGCATGATGTTCATAATCACAATGCCGCCCACCACCAGCGAAATGCCGGCAATCGCCGCAACTACCGCGCCAAAATTGTTCAGGATGTTTCCCAGCAGATTCTGGAACGTCGAGCTCGTGTCAATTGAGAACGCATCCGGCTGCCCCGGCCGCAGGTGCCGCCGCGCGCGCATAATCGTTCGCAGTTGGTCCTCGACGTTCTCCATCACCAGCCCGCCGCCGCCCGCATTCACATAAATATCCAGCGAATCGTGCGCTCCGTACTGGGCCAAAAACGTCGTCAGCGGAATTGCCACCCAGTTGTCCATGCTGCGGCCCAGCATCTTGCCCTGCGCCTCGCCTACTCCAATCACCGTGTAGGGCGCGCCGTCCACGCGGATCTCTTTCCGCAGCGGATCTCCCGGGCCCAGCATATTGTCCACAATGTCGGCGCCCACAATCGCCACGTGCGCGCTGTGCTGGTCTTCAATCTCCGTAAACCCGCGTCCCAGCACAATGTTCAAATTCGAAATCGCAGGCATGGTCCACGTCCAGCCACGCACTTCGGTGTCCGTGGTCGAATTTCTTCCGTAAACCACCTTGCCCGTGGAAGTCCGCCGCGCTCCTACCGACGCGCATGTCCTGCACTCGTCCAGTACCGCCCGATAGTCGTCATATGTCACATCCCGCCGCTTCTGGAACGCCAAATACTCTTCCAGCGTGATGAACGTCTGCGGCATCTTGCTGATCGTCACCACGTCGGCGCCGTAGGCGTTCACTTTGCTGGTCACAAAGTCTTTTGCGCCGTTGGTTAGCGTGACCACCATAATCACCGCAGCAACGCCAATTACCACGCCCAGCAGCGTCAAAATGCTCCGCATCTTGTTCGCCCACAAGGACTGCAATGCGAGTTTAAAAGCCTCAGCAAATTGCATGGTTCCGCTTTCTCCAGCGATTCCCCAAACCGGTGCCCAGTGCCATGCATCGGTCCCGGCCTCTCCAGTCTACGCAAAGCCCGGTCTTTCTATGGACGCGGTACCGCCCTCGCAAGCCGCGCCGGCGGCCGTTTCCCGTTTTCCGGCTCCCCATCAGGTACGCAGCCGCCCGCAGCCGCGTTCCGTGGCCCCGCTCCCTGGCCGCAACCCCTCTGGCACCTGCGATTTTCCGGAACCATCCGCTCCGCGCCGGCGTACCATACTGTGGCAGGTTTTTCCGCATTGGTTTTCGTACCGCATGAGGATTCCCTCGTCCCACCGGAGGCACAATGACTCGCATCCGCACCCTGCTTGCGCTTGCCCTGCTTGCGCTCGGCATCGCTCGGCCCGCCCACCTTTCCGCCCAATCCTCCTCCGACCAGCCGCCGCTGCTGCTCGTCAATCCCTCGCTCAGCCAAAACAGCATCGCCTTCCGCTATGCCGACGACATCTGGACCGTCAGCCGCCAGGGGGGTAACGCCGAGCGGCTCACCTCCAACGGCCATGTCGTCGCGGGGCCCTTCTACTCGCCCGACGGCGCCTCCATCGCCTACTCCGCCCACCTGCTGGGCAACACCGACGTCTACGTCATCCCCGCCTCCGGCGGCGTGCCGCGGCGCATCACCTGGCACCCGGCCGGCAGCGTGGTTGTGGGCTGGTCGCCTGACGGCAAAGACGTCCTGATCGCCAGCGGCGCGCTCAGCTATCGCCATTTTCTGCGCCTCTTCCTTATTCATGCCGACGGCTCCGGCATGCCCGAGCCGCTGCCCCTGCCCGCCGGCGCCCAGGGCTCCTACTCCTCCGATGGCTCCCTGCTCGCCTACGAGCCCTTCACCAAGTGGCAGCCGGCCTGGAAACGCTATGCCGGCGGCCAGACCACGCCCATCTGGATTCTCAATCTCAAGACTCTCGACCTCGTCAAGGTCCCTCGCCAGAACTCGAACGATTCCGATCCGGTCTGGTTCGGCACATCGGTCTACTTTCTCTCCGACCGTGGCAAAGACGGTCCGGGGCCTGTCTCGCTCTTCCGCTACGACACGGTCTCGTACCAGGTGACCCAGGCCACGCCCAACACCCGCTTCGACCTCAAATCCGTCCAGGCCGGACCCGGCGCTCTCGTCTATGAGCAGTTCGGCTCCATTCACCTCTTCGACCCCGCCACCAGCGCCGACACTGTCGTCCCCATCCGTATCCACGGCGAGCTGCCAGAGCTCAGTCCGCATCTGGCCAACATTCCACCCGAAGAGATCGTCAACGCCAACCTCTCGCCCGCCGGCGCCCGCGCCGTTTTCGAGGCTCACGGCGAAATCTTCACTGTCCCCGCTGAAAAAGGAGACATCCGCAACCTCACCCAAACTCCCGGAGCGGCCGAGCGCAACCCCTCCTGGAGCCCCGACGGCAAAACCGTCGCCTACTTTTCCGACGCCTCCGGCGAGTACCAGCTTTACCTGCACGACCAGACCGGCTTCAAGCCGCCCGTGGTCATCGACCTCGGACCCGACCCCAGCTTCTTCTACAATCCCGTCTGGTCGCCCGACTCCAAACACATCGCCTATACCGACAAGCACCTCCGCATCTGGTACGTGGATGTGCCTTCCAAACCCGGCGAAATCGTCAGGCCCGTCCTTGTCGACAAGGGCATCTATGGCAGCTTCGGCGCCGACTTCGGCGTCGTCTGGTCGCCCGACTCGAAGTGGCTCGCCTATCAGCGTGACCTTGACAACCAGCTCAACGCCATCTTTCTCTACTCGCTCGAAACCCATAAATTCGCCCAGGTCACAGACGGCATGAGCGACGCCTCCAGCCCCGTTTTCGATCCCAACGGCAAGTTTCTCTACTTCCTCGCCTCCACCGACGACGGTCCTTCGCGCGCCGGTATCGACCTCTCCTCACTCGACCGCGCCCAGACCTCCGCGCCTTACGTCGTAGTCCTGGCCAAAGACGGCGCTTCGCCCATCCCGCCCCAGAGCGACGACGAAAAGGTAAAGGAAGCCGCCAAGCCTGACGACAAGACCACCGCCAAAGACAGCAAGGACGCGGACAAGAAAGACGAAGCTTCCGGCGCAGGCGACAAGGGCAAGGAAAAAAAGGAGACCGAAAAGCCCGTCGAAGTCAAAGTCGATCTCGACGGAATCGGCAACCGCATCCTCTCCCTTCCCATCCCTGCCCGCAACTACGCCGGACTCACCGCAGGTAAGACCGGCGTCCTCTATCTTGCCGAAGCCTCACCCTTCGGCCGCTCCTCCAACGAGGACGGAGGCCCCGGCATCCGCGCCCTCTGGCGCTTCACCCTTGAAAAGCGTACCCCTGAGATGGTCCTCGGCGACCTCGACAACTTCATCGTCTCCGCCGACGGGTCCAAGGTTCTCTACCAGCGCCACAATACCTGGACCATCGCCCCGGCCGACGAGCTCAAGCCTGGCAGCGGCTCGCCCGGCAAGCCCCTCAACCTCGCCGGACTCGAAGCCGTCGTCGATCCCCGCGCCGAATGGCGTCAGATGTACTACGAGACCTGGCGCATCGAGCGCGACTTCCTCTACGACCCCCACACCCACGGCCTCTCCATTCCCAAAATCGAGGCCCGCTACAAGCCCTACCTCGCCGGACTCGCCTCCCGCTCGGAGTTCACCTATCTCTCCACTGAGATGCTGGGCGAAATCACCATCGGCCACATGTTCATCCGCGGCCCGCGTCTTCCCGAGCACAGCCCCAAAACCGGCCTCCTCGGCGCCGACTACACCATCGAGAACGGCCGCTATCGCATCGTGAAGATCCTCGGCGGACAGAACTGGACCCCCGGCCTGGCCTCGCCCCTCACCCTCCCCGGCGTCTACGTCAAGGAGGGCGAGTACCTGCTCGCCGTCAACGGCCGCGAGCTTCACGCTGCCGGCAACCTCTACGAATTCTTCGACGGCACCGCCGGCAAGCAGACCGTCATCCGCGTCGGTCCCAACCCCGACGGGAAAGACGCCCGTGATGTCACCGTCGTCCCCATCGCCGATGAGGACAGCCTCCGCAACATCGACTGGATCGAGGCCAACCGCCGCAAAGTCGATCAGCTCTCCGGCGGCAGGGTGGCTTACGTCTACATGCCCAACACCGCCGGTGCAGGCTACGACAGCTTCAACCGCTACTTCTACGCCCAGCTCGACAAACAGGCCCTCGTCCTCGACGAGCGCTGGAACGAGGGTGGCTACATCGCCGACTACATCGTCGATACCCTCAAGCGTGTCCCGCTCTCCGGCGCCATCGAGCGCGACGGCAAGCCCATCCACGACCCCGTCGGCGCCATCTTTGGTCCGAAGGTCATGCTCATCAACCAGAACTCCGGCTCTGGCGGCGACTGCATGCCCTGGTACTTCCGCAAGGCAGGCATCGGCCAGCTTGTTGGCACCCGCACATGGGGCGGCCTCGTCGGCATCGGCGGCTACCCCTCCCTGCTCGACGGCGGCAGCGTCACCGCGCCCCGCTATGCCATCTACGGCCTCCATGGCCAGTGGGAAGTCGAAAACCACGGCATCGCCCCCGACGTCGATGTCCAGATACTCCCCAAGGATTTCATGAACGGCCATGACCTCCAGCTTGAAACCGGCGTCAAGATGGTCCTCGACCAGCTCCAGGCCCATCCCATTCCCGCCATCCCCATCCCGCCCTATCCCAACTACCACAAGAACGACGGCCTCGGACTCCCGTAACTCACCCGCACACGGCAAAGGGCGCGCCCTCCTTCGGCGCGCCCTTTCCGTCTTCCTCTCTCGCCACGCACGGTCACTCTGAACCGCGCGGATGCCCCACCTCACAGCCGGATCGAAAACCGGGCCGGAAGCCGCATCCCTCCACCATCCATACCCGTCCCATGACCCGCCCCACCTGCGGCTGATTGATCTCCAGAAACGCCCGCCCCTCGGCTGTCAACCAGCTTGGCGAAGCTTTGAACAACGCGTAGCTCTGAAAGGCCCCGCTCGAGTCGGGCTGTAACGTCACCCCGAGAAGCGAAGCTATAGCCCGCGAGCGAAGCTCCAAGATCTGAATCGGAGCCTTCCTAATCCTAATACTGTTGCTGGAACTCCGGCGCCACCGGGTTCTCAAACAGCGAAGCCTCCCGCGTCACGATTGTCAGCCCCGACGGCGTCACAAAGTACCGCCGCTTGTCTTCCACCGGATCGTACCCTATCACCGTCCCCTCCGGAATGTGTACGTGCCGGTCGATGATCGCCCGCCTGATCCGGCAATGCCGCCCGATATTAACGTGCGAAAAAATGATGCTCGAGTCCACGTTCGAGTAGGAGTTCACCCGCACGTCCTGCGACAGCACCGAGTTCGACACCGACGCGCCCGATATAATCACACCTGCCGTAATCACAGAGTTCACCGCCATACCCGACCGGCCTGGCTCGCCAAATACAAACTTGGCCGGCGGATACTGCCGCACCCGCGTCCGGATCGGCCAGTTCTTGTCGTACAGGTTGAACACCGGCGACACCGAGCACAGGTCCATGTTGGCGTCGTAGTAGGCGTCCAGCGTCCCTACGTCCCGCCAGTAGAGCGCCTGCTTCTTGTTCTCGTCCACAAAGCTATAGGCCATCATCTTCCTCTTGCCCAGCAGATTGGGCAGGATGTTGTGGCCAAAATCGTGCCGCGAGGTCGCGTCTTCCGCGTCGGCAATCAGCGCCTTCAACAGCACCTCGGTGTTAAAAATGTATACGCCCATCGACGCATCCACCGCGTTCGGATCCACGTGCGACCGGATCGAAGTTGTCGCCGGCTTCTCCTGGAAGCCCAGCACCTCGCCCTCCCGGTCCACCTCCACCACCCCGAACTGCCTCACCTCTTCCGGCGAAATGGGCAGCGTCGCCAGCGTCACCTCCGCGGATGATTCCTTGTGGTACTCCAGCATCCGGCTGTAGTTCATCTTGTAGATATGGTCGCCGCTCAGGATGATGACGTGCTTGGGCTGCTCGCTCCCGATCGAATAGATATTTTGATACACGGCGTCCGCCGTCCCCATGTACCAGTTCGACCCCGTCCGCTGCATCGGCGGCATCAGTTCCACAAACTCGCCCAGTTCCTGCGCCACAATCCCCGTCCACCCCTCGCGGATGTGACGGTTCAGACTCAGCGCCTTGTACTGCGTCAGGATGTAGACCTTCCGCAATCCCGAATTGATGCAGTTCGACAGCGTGATGTCAATAATCCGGTAGTGCCCTCCAAACGGCACCGCTGGCTTCGCCCTGTCGCGCGTTAACGGAAAGAGCCGTTCTCCGGCTCCGCCTGCCAACAGCACTCCGAGAGTGTCTCTCATATCGTGGGACCTCGTCTTTGCAGCTTTTGCCGCCCCTGCCGCGCCAGGCTCCACCAAGGCGTACCGTCAAGCGGGACTTCATCCCTCCGGTTGCCCCATCCCTCCAGGCGCTTCCGAACGCAGGAGAATATCACAGTTCAATCAACCATGGTCCTGCCGCGCCGCAATCCCGCCGCAGGACACAGGCCGCCCTCTGCCGCGACAGACCTGCTTTGCTGCTGCGTCCTGGCTTACCGCTTCTTTTGGAACTTGTATTCCATCCCCACGGAGATGGCAAAGTTGATGTCGTACTGGGTAATCTTGGCGCCGTAGTTCGTCCCGTAATGGGTCAGGATCGCATCCGGCGTCACCCGGAAGACCCACCGCGCCGACCGGTTCAGATCCACGTGCCCGCCGATAATCTCCACCGGCGAAACCTGGTTGTTATAGAACCCCACCGCCTGCACCGGGTTGGGAACCAGTGTCGAGGGGTGCAGATCGCCCTCGAAAATTCCGTAAATCCCGCCCACCAGCACATGCGCCATCAGGTCGCCGTGCTTGTTGTGCGGTCCCAGCCACTCCGGACCCGCCGCAAAAATGTACTCCTGCAGAAACGGACCCCGCACGCCCATGATGTTCGGCGCCGCGCCGCTCGTCCCAAGGTAGCCACGGCCCGTTGCTTCCACAGCCCAATGCTTCAGCAGCCACATGGATCCGGAAATATCCAGTCCCCCCAGGTTGGCGCCCTGTAGCAGGTTCGGGCCTGCCTTCATGTGCCGGTACGCCATACCCACCGAGAGATCGTAGCGGTTGTCGTACCGCACCCCCGCCAGCGGGTCGCTCGGTACATAGTTGGCCGTGTTCAGAACGCTTGAGCTGCTGCTTTGGGCCAGCGCGCGGCTGCCCACGCACACGGCCAATACGGCTACGGCGGCTAGAGAGGCAAAAAATCGTACTTGAGGGCGCATCATCCATCAGCTTACAGGACCACGCCAAACTCCCACAATCCGCCCTGCCCGCCTTTTTCGCTCCGCGCGCCCGCCTGGCCCCATCCGGCGCCGTTCAGGCCGTCCGGCCTCTCCTCGCGGAAGCGCCGCCGCTGCCCGTCGCGTAGGAAATGGCGCAAACCCTCCAGCCGCGCCTACGGCCCGCATCGCTCTGTCTGCCGCGTCCATGCCAGGTACCGCGCCGTCTTCAGCGTCTCCAGCGCCGCGCCTGCCGCCCGGCGCCATCCCGGCTCCGCCTCCAGTGGCGGTGCCGCGTGTGTCCGCCACAGCAGCCCCGTCCGGCAAAGAATCAGACCTACCCGCGGCAGGTGCTCCCCTTCGCTCACCACCTCCGCCGACCGCCAGCCGTGCGCCCGCATCAGCCGCTCCGTGTAGCACACATTCTGGATCGTGTCCTTTGACCGGCCTTCCACCAACACCGCCCCCGCTGGAATCCCCTCAGCCTCGGCCGCTCGCGCCATCACCTCCGCCTCCACGAAGCGGTTGTGCGCCGCGCCGCCGCTCATCACCAGCCGCGGCGCCACCCCCCGCTCGTACTCCCGCACCGCTTCGTTCACCCGCGCCAGTTCCGCTGCCGTCGGATTCCCGTCGGCGTCCGCCGGCGTCCCCAGCACTACAATCGCATCAAACCGCCCCCGCTCTGTATTCCCCGCCGGCGCCAGCCGCCGCGCCGCCGCTCCCCACGTCAGTAGCCCCGCCGCCACGGCCGCCAACCCCAGCGCCAGCCAACCCCGCCAGTTCAATCGCGACCGCCCCCGCGTCCCCCGGACAAGACCGTGTCTCCCCGGCCGGTTCACCGTCCGCCTTCGTACTGGCCGCTGCACCGTCAACCCCCCACCTCCCACTCCACTCTACCGCGTACGCTTGCGCCCAAATCACAGCGGCCGGCATTGCACCCCATCTGTCTCCGGAATCACAAAACTTGCCCGGCTGGGTCGAAAAACAAAGCCGCGGCCCTGTTTTTCATCAACCTTTTTAGCCCCTGAGGGAATTTGTGGCCCAACAGGCCTGCGAGAAGGACTTTTCAACAAGTTCCGAAGTGCATCAGGCCTGAGTCCATGGATTCCAAGTCTGTGGCAAATCGATATTGGACCAGCAGGAGAAAGAATTGCCCTGCGCAAACACAGCCTGAGTACAGAAAGACTGGCCTCTTGTGCGAATGATCAGATTGCAGTCCATACTCGTTCGATCAAGCAGTACGCCATTGGGCGCCTGTGACTGGATCATCACAAGGGGCAGCATCCCCACGCAGGCAGAGAGAGCATCTGACCCCAGCCTCCAGCTCACCCGCCTTTACAATACAAAATATTCGGTATCGGCGTGGCGCAATACACACGGCTCCCAGCCAGTAATGCGGAGATCCTCCCGGTCTGCACCCGCGAACAGCACCCCTACCCCCAGCCTCCCTTAAAACTGCCGTTCCACGTCTCGACTCCGGCGCGTTTAAACTGAGCGAGATGAGGCGGCATTGCTCTGCCAGCACCCGCCTACCGGATTGGAGTCTTCCTTGACCGACACTCTTTACGACGTTGCCATCGCCGGCGGCGGTCCCGCCGGCTACACGGCCGCCATTCGCGGCGCCCAATACGGCCTCAAGGTCGCCCTCATTGACAAGTCCGCCCGCCTCGGCGGCACCTGCCTCCATGTGGGCTGCATCCCCACCAAGGCCCTGCTCTTCAACGCCGAAATCTGGGGCCACGTCCAGCATGCCGCCGCTTTCGGCATCGAGGGTCTCGGCGCGCCCACCCTCAATTGGGCCGCCGTCCTCAGCCGCAAGGACGCTATCGTAAACAAGCACGTCAAGGGCCTCGACTTCCTGATGAAGAAGCACAAGATTACCGTCCTCCAGGGCTCCGGCCGCCTCACCGGTCCTGCGCAGGCCGGCATACACACCGTCGAAGTCGCCGCCGCATCCGGCCTCATGCAGCTCCAGGCCCGCCACGTCATCCTCGCCACCGGCTCTGAGGCCAAACTGCTCCCCGGCCTCCAGCCCGGCCCGCGCATCCTTACCAATATCGAAATCCTCTCGCTACCACAGCCGCCCGCCTCGCTCATCGTCATCGGCGCCGGCGCCGTCGGTCTCGAGTTCAGCTCCATCTTCCGCAGCTTCGGCGCCGAGGTCTCCCTGCTCGAATTCCTCCCCCGCATCGCTCCCGTCGAAGACGAAGATATTTCCAAAGAGCTCACCCGCCTCTTCAAAAAGCGCGGCATCGACGTCTCGACTGGCGCTCGCGTCGAGCAGGTGGAAGAAACCGAAACCGGCGTCCGCGTCCGATTCACCGATGCCTACGGCAAGCCGCAGGTCAAGGAAGCAGAAAAGGTGCTCGTCGCCGTGGGCCGCGCCGGCCGCACTGCGGACCTCGGCCTCGAAAAGACCCGCATCCAGCTCGACCGCGGTCTCATCCCCGTCAACGAAGCTCAAGAGACCGCCGAACCGGGCGTCTTCGCCATCGGCGACATCGTCTCCGGGTTGCCGCAACTGGCGCACGTGGGCATGATGAGCGGCATGGTCGCCGCCGCTCAAATCGCTGGCCGCCCCTTCCGTCCCGTCCGCCGCGACCGCATCCCCGGCTGCACCTATACCGAGCCGCAGATCGGATCGGTTGGCTTAACGGAAGCCCAGGCCCGCGAAAAGGGCTATACCGTCAAGGTGGGCAAATTCCCCTTCGCCGGCAACTCCAAGGCCACCATCGTCGGCTGCCACGACGGCTTTGTGAAGATCGTCTCCGACGCCCAGTACGGCGAAATCCTCGGCGTCCACATCCTCGGACCTCAGGCGACAGAACTGATCGCAGAAGCCGTTGCCGTGCTCGAGCTCGAAGGCACCGTCGAGGAGATGATGTGTACCATCCACGCCCATCCCACGCTGGCCGAGTCCATGCTCGACGCCTACGCCGCCGTCCACGCCATGGCTATCAACGCCTGAAGCGCGCCTATCTTCGTCCGCTCCAAGGTCGAACGCCGAGCGGACCATCTTCCCTTTGCCTCATCCCGGCATCGCAAGCCTTGCCGTCAGGAGAAAGTATGAAAACCGTCCAGAATCTGCTTCTGCTCATCGCCGGCGCGCTGCTTTGCCTCGCCGTCCAGGGCTTCCTTAAGCCCCGTCCCGCCCACGCCGCCGACCAGCTCGGCAGCGGAACCGTTTGCACGGCGCAGGTACCCGCCGAGTGGGGCGAGTTCCGCGGCTCCTCCATCTTCGGCATCGCCTTCGAAGACGACAATGGAACCCTCCGCTTTGTGGCTCATCCGCCCTGCGGCACAGACTCCTCGTCCAATCCGCTCCCCGCTCCCACCGTCGATCTGCTGATCGAGAGAAAACCGCAATGAAGCCTCTCGCCGCAGCGGCGCTGGGTCACAGCTCCGTCGATCGTTCCTCCACCAGCCGCTTGGCCCTGGCAACAAACTCCGCCAGCGGCATGGATCCCTGGTCGCCTTTGCCGCGCGTGCGCACGCTCACCGCGCCCGCCGCCTCTTCCTTGTCGCCAAACACCAGGATGTACGGCGTCTTCTGGTTGGCAAAGTCGCGGATCTTCGCGTTCATCTTCTCGTTGCGCTCATCCACCTCGGTGCGCAGTCCGGCCGCCTTCAGCGCCGCCTCCACCTTCTTCGCGTACTCAAGGTGCCGCTCGCTGATCGGCACCAGTCCGGTCTGCACCGGAGCCAGCCACAGCGGAAACGCCCCCGCATAGTGCTCGATCAGCACTCCGAAGAACCGCTCCACGCTCCCGAACAGCGCCCGGTGCACCATCACCGGCTGGTGCCTTTCGCCATCCTCGCCCACATACTCCAGCTCAAACCGCGCCGGCAAATTGAAGTCGAACTGCACCGTCGAGAGCTGCCACAACCGTCCCAGCACGTCCACCAGCTTCACGTCGATCTTCGGCCCGTAGAACGCCGCCTCGCCCGGAATCGTCTTGTGCTTGATTCCCTTCCGCTCCAGCGCACGCTCCAGCGAACCCACCGCCAGCTTCCAGTTCTCGTCTGATCCCGCATAGTGTGCCCGGTCGTTCGGATCCCAGGTGGAAAGCTCCACCTTGAACTCCGCGAACCCGAAGGTCGTCAGCACCGCCTCGGCAAAGTCGATGCACGCCACCACCTCGTCCTCGATCTGTCCCGGCGTGCAGAAAATGTGCGCGTCGTCCTGCGTAAACCCGCGCACCCGCAGCAGCCCGTGCATCGTCCCCGACCGCTCATACCGATACACATTGCCCAGTTCCGCATAGCGCACCGGCAAATCCCGGTAGCTCTTCGGCGTATTCTTGTAAATCAAAATGTGGAAAGGGCAGTTCATCGGCTTCATGCGATAGTTCGCATCGTCCAGTTCCATCGGCGTAAACATGTTGGCCGCGTAAAAGCCCTCGTGCCCGCTCGTCTGCCACAGGTTCACCCGCGCCACGTGCGGCGTATACACCAGCTCGTACCCGCGCCGCAGGCACTCCTCCCGCATCCAGTCCTCCATGATCTTGCGGATCATGGCCCCCTTCGGATGCCAGAAGATCAGCCCCGCTCCGGCCAGCTCCTGAATGCTGAACAGGTCCAGTTGCTTGCCCAGCACGCGATGATCGCGCCGCGCCGCCTCTTCCAGCCGCGCAAAGTGCGCGTCCAGTTCTTTCTTTGAGAAAAATGCTGTTCCGTGAATCCTTTGCAACTGCGGATTGTTTTCGTCACCCAGCCAGTACGCCCCGGCCAGCGTGGTCAGCTTCACCGCCTTCACGCGTCCCGTCGAGGGCACGTGCGGCCCCCGGCAAAAGTCCACAAACTTCCCGTTGCGATAGAAGCTCACTTCCTCGCCCGGCGCCGTGAACCGCGTCACGAAGTGCGTCTTCATAAAGTCGCCGTCGCGCTCAAACTCCTCGAGCGCCTTCTCCCGCGGCGCACGCTCCCGCACAAACTTTTCGTCCCGCGCAATTACCTCCACCATGCGCTTCTCAATCTCCGCCAGATCCTCCGGCGTGAATGGCTTTTCGCGATAAAAGTCATAGAAGAACCCCGCCTCCGTCGCCGGCCCGTGTCCCAGCTTCGTCTCCGGAAACAGTTCCAGCACCGCCGTCGCCAGAACGTGCGCCGCCGAGTGCCGCAGCACCTTCAGCGCCTCCGGATCCTTCTCCGTCACCAACTCCAGCCGCGTCTCGGCCGTCAGCGGAGTCGTCAGGTCCACCAGCCGCGCCGCATGCGCGTCCTCGGCCGCATACATCGCCGCCTCCGAGGCGCGTTCGTCCTCCGCGGTCTTCTCCTTCGCCCCCGTCAGCGGCGTCAGCCGCGCCGCCACCGCCGCCGCCGCCAGCCGCGGCGAAATCGTGTGGGCTATCTCCAAGGGCGTCGTCCCCGCCGGAACCTCTTTCACGGCTCCGTCGGGCAGGTGTACGGCGATCGTCTGCTTGCTCATGTCTTCGGGTTTCCTAAGGCGCTGCCGCCGTGTGGTTTCGGTGCGCGGCAACTCTTCAGGATATACCGGCCCCACCCGGAACCATCCCGCTCTGCGCCGTGTAGACCATCTGCCGGCCCAATCTGCTATCGTGTTCCAGCCCCGCCGTAACAGTCTGACTTGCTTGCCCGTCGAAGGGGCGCAAGGATGGGCCGCTTCCAACGGATTTCTTCTTTGCTGCAAGCGCCAGTTAAGCTAACATGGGCCGTACCACGAGCAAACTCTCCGGCATGAATGGTTGGGGCAGTCACTCTTGCCCAGTTCGCTGGAAGGTCCGGTGGGTGAGAACGCGCCCATGATCGTCCGTTCTGCGAAACTCTTGCTGTTGGCCGCCGTTGCGTTGTTCAATACGCTGGTTGTCTTCAATAACCTCACTGACTTCAACTCGAACTACCAGTTCGTGCGCCATGTACTCAGCATGGACACGACTTTTCCGGTCAATCACGGGATGTGGCGGGCCTTGACCCCGCCCGCCGCGCATCTTGCCTTTTTCCTGGGCATTATCGCGTGGGAGATCGTAACCGCGGTTCTGCTCTGGTGGGGCGTGGTGCGCTTGCTGCGCGCGCTTCGCCTCCCGGCGGCGCAGTTCCATACCGCCAAGGGAATTTCCATCGCCGCGCTCACGCTTTCCCTGCTCATGTGGCTGGGCGCCTTTCTGGCCGTGGGCGGAGAGTGGTTCCTGATGTGGCAGTCGCGCGTATGGAATGGCCAGGAAGCCGCCGGCCGCAACTTTGCCGTGACCGGAATCGTCCTTCTGATTCTGCTGCAGCCGGATGCGGATGGGCAGCCGTAATATGCCGGGGGCGTTCATGTTCCCCACCGCCGCCATGGCCTGCTCTACTCTCGGCGGCTGGTCCATCCGGCCACCCGCACTTCCACCAGCCTGGGCCAGGCCTCGCCGCCTCAAAAAGCAGAACCCGAAGTTCACGGCGCAACATCCACGGTCCATCGTCGAGCTCGCTTCGTTGCCGCTTCGCACGAGCGTGAACTCATCCGGCCGCGCTTCCTTCTCGGCTGGCGCCGGCCCGCGACTTCGCCCATTTCAGGTCATCGCTGCCGGCGCGGCTTTCTTTCCACGCCATCCATCCCACCATCGCCGCGGCCGTGCGCATCCTTTACCCTGATCTCGAAGGAGGAACGACATGCGCTGGATGGCTCTGTTGCTTTGGATCGCCCTGTGCCTGGCCGTCGGCTTCCTCAGCGGCCGATGGACCGCCGCCGAAATTCCCACCTGGTATCGCACCCTTCGCCGGCCTGCCATCGCTCCGCCCAACTGGGTCTTCGCCCCCGTCTGGACAGCGCTCTATCTCCTCATGGCCGTCGCCGCCTGGCGGGTCTGGCTCGCCACCCCATCGTCCGCGCGCGCTTGGGCGCTGGCGCTCTTCCTCGCCCAGCTCGCCCTCAACTTCGCCTGGTCGCTCCTCTTCTTTCGTTTCCACGCGATCGGCGCGGCGCTGGTTGAGGTGCTCTGCCTCTGGGCCGCTATCGCCGCCACCGCGTTCGCCTTTGCGCGCGTCTCTCCCGCCGCCGCCTGGCTTCTCGCCCCCTACCTCGCCTGGGTCGCCTTTGCCGCCTTTCTCAACGCTGCCTTCTGGCGCCTCAACTGAACCTTGCCGGCTGGCAGTCCCCCGACGTCCCACGCCTGCCCCCTGCCGTTTAGACTGAAGAAGGCCGCAGGCGCTTCCTGCCGGTCCCCACTAGGTACGCATGCATTTCCATTTCCCTTTTTCCGTCAATCAGGTTCTTTGGGCGCTCACCTTCGCCGCACAACTGGTCCTGCTGGTTGTCCTGCTGGGGCGCGACCGCATCCGGCGCTATCCATGGTTCACCGCCAGCATCGTCCTCTACGCCTTCCGGCTGTTGATTGAGGTGCTGCTTTTCGGCCGCCTGCCCGTTCCCACCCTGCGCATCCTCTTCATCGTGATGGCCGATCTGGCTGCCGTCGTGGGCCTGCTGGTGCTTGTGGAGATGGCCCGGCGCGCCTTTGCCGGCGCTGGCCGTGCTGCATGGATCGCCGCTGCTCTCGCCCTGCTCGCCGTCGGCGGCCTCGTCATTGCCTTCTGGGGTCCCTGGCCTCCCGCCGGCCAACTCATCCCCAAGTCCCTCTTCAATACCCTGAACCTCATGCGCGTGCTGGCCCAGAAAGGCGACATGCTCATCGATGTGCTCACCGTTCAGCTTGGCATCCTGGTGGTCTTTTTCGGCCGCCGCTTCCATGCCGGCTGGCGCAGCCACACCCAGCGCATCGTTATCGGCCTCTCCACCTTCGCCGCTTCCTGGCTCATCATCGAGGGCGTCTGGCAGATCATCGCAGCCACGGTCCATCCCCACACCCAGACCGAATACGAGCGCATCGTCGGACTCGGCGCCCGGCTGGTAAACGCCAACAGGGTAGTCTTCCTTGCCGTCCTGGTGTGGTGGATCGCCTGCCTATGGGTTGACGAGCCAGGCCCGCCCGTCGCCACGCCAGCCTCCGATTCAATCCTGCTTCCCATCGGCGGCGTACCCGCCGGGAAGCACGACCCCGGCCCCGGGGAGTAAAATGCTCCGCGGCCGCCCCGCGCCATCTGGCGCCGCTTCGCGGGGCAGCCGAAACAGCTTGCACACACCAAGGCAGGAAATATGACAACCCCTGAGATTTCGGCTTTACCTGCTACCAAAGTCCGTCCCCACCTTACCCAGAACGAAGCTCTGCTTTTTGAGAAGTCTTCCCCCGGCAAGCGCGCCTACAAGCTGCCCCCGCTTGACGTGCCGGCCGTCGATGCCGGCGCGCTGCTCGGCGATGCGCACCGAACGAACGTCGCCGCGCTCCCGGAGTTGAGCGAGATCGAGATCGTCCGCCACTTCACCCGCCTTTCCACCTGGAACTACGCCATCGACTTGGGCATGTATCCGCTCGGATCCTGCACCATGAAGTACAACCCTCGCGTCAATGAGCTGGCTGCGCACATCGAGGGCCTTGCCGAAGCCCATCCCTACCGCCCCGATTCCCTGGCACAGGGCAGCCTCGAGATCATCGACCTGCTCCAGCGCTGCCTGCTCGAAATTACCGGCATGGACGCCATCACCCTGCAGCCCGCGGCCGGGGCTCATGGCGAAATGACCGGCATCCTCCTCGTTCGCGCCTGGCACCAGTCGCAAGGCAATCCCCGCCGCAAGGTGCTCATCCCCGACTCCGCCCACGGCACCAATCCCGCCACCGCGGCCATCTGCGGTTATACCGTGGAGAACCTCAAATCGAACCCCGAGGGCGGCATCGATATCAAGGCCCTCGCCGCCCAGGTGGACTCCGAAACCGCTGCGCTGATGCTCACCAACCCCTCCACCATCGGCGTCTTTGAGAGCCAGATTCACAAGATCGCAGACATTCTGCATGCCCAGGGCGCGCTGCTCTATATGGACGGCGCCAATATGAACGCCCTTGTCGGCAAGGCGCGGCCCGGTGACTTCGGCGTCGATGTGATGCACCTGAACCTGCATAAGACTTTCTCGACGCCGCACGGCGGAGGCGGCCCCGGCTCCGGACCGGTGGCCTGCAAGGCCTTCCTCGAGCCCTTCTTGCCCATCCCGGTTCTGGCAGGAAAGGCGCGAAACAAGAGAACAAAAGAACAAGGGAACGGCGCGCAGGAAGACAAGGGACTGCGCTGGGAGTATGACCGGCCGCAGTCGATCGGCCGCGTTCGCGCCTTCTATGGCAACACCGGCATGTTTATCCGCGCGCTGGCCTACATCCTGGCCAATGGACCAGACGGATTGCGGCAGACCACCGAAGACGCCGTCCTCAACGCCAACTACATCCGCCACAAGCTCCAGGACCTCTACGATCTGCCTTACCCAACGCCTTCAATGCACGAGGTCGTCTTCAGCGACAAGCGCCAGGCCGCCCACGGTGTCAAGACCGGCGACATCGCCAAGCGACTCATCGACTACGGCTTCCACCCCTACACGGTCAGCTTTCCGCTCATCGTCCACGGCGCCATGATGATCGAGCCCACCGAAAGCGAATCGCTGGAGGAATTGGACCTCTTCATCGACGCCATGCGCCAGATCGCCCGTGAAGCCGAAGAAAACCCCGACCTCGTCAAAACCGCGCCCCACTCCACCCGCGTCTCGCGCCTCGACGAAGTGACCGCGGCAAGAAAGCCCATCCTCCGCTGGAGACAACCATAGGTGCTGTTAGCCAAGGCGGTATGATATCGCGTTGTTCGAGAAATAAGGGAAGACGATGGCGCTACTAAGCTTTTGGAAGAGCAATAAGGACGAGGTCCTAAAACTCACGGTCGAGCAGGTTGTTAGCAACGCGGGAGACGGTACGCTGCATGATCAGTCTCCCTGCTCCTCAGAGTTACGAAGTTATCTAAAAATGGAGGGAGGCAAACTGGCCATCAACACTTCGAAAATAGGAACGAAGACCCCTCTCGATCCTTATCGATTCAAACTTAAATCAAGCTCGTGAAGGACAGCACGCTCACCGCACCACCCTCACCCCCGCCGCCCCATACCGCCCCACATTCGCATCCGCGCTCACCAGCGCCAGCCCCTCCACCTTCGCCTGCGCGATCAGAATCCGGTCGAAAGGATCCTTGTGGATCGGCGGAAGCTCCCAGACAGCTCCAACGTGATCGTGACGAAGCGGCAGGGCAGTCGCGACCAGTTTCTCCAGCGCCTCGGCCCACCACGCGCGCGGGTCGCCCACATCGAGCAAGCCCTTCATGCTCTTGATCGTCACTTCCCAGTACGAAACCACGCTCAGAACATTCCCGCCGGCAAGCACCGCCGCGCGCGCAGGCCCGGAAAGCCGTTCCGGCTCTCGCAAAGCCCACAATAGAATGTGCGTGTCCAGCAGATGAGCGCCGGCTCCGGCCGCGCTCAAGGCTCTTCACCAAGCAGTTCTTCTTCCGTGATCGGCTCATCCCAGCCGGGATAGAGCTTGATCCGGTCCCGCATCGTTCCCAACTGCACCTTGCGCTTCGTCTCCGGCGGCGTTGTACTCAGACGCGCCACCGGCCGCCCGTGGCGGGTGATGATCACCTCTTCCCCGCCTTCGACCACCCGGATCAACTCCGTTAGCCGGTTCTTCGCCTCTGCGGTGCTCACCTGCATGGCATAATTATAGCCATAATTTATAGCCATAGCGAGAACCGCGCGCTGCCCTCAATTCCTGCCAGACGCCGCCCCCACCTCGTGCCCCCAGGGCCGACGCATATCAAACCCCCAGTAATTTCAACAGGTAGGCGTGGTTCCAAGCGGCCTTGAGGCGTTTTCCCTTGACTCCGCGTTTGAGCGATTGTTCTTGTTTAAGCATGTTGAGTGCG
>JAJZVX010000043.1 GCA_021846985.1 Acidobacteriota bacterium
GCCTGGAGGAGCCGGGCATGGCCAACTGGGATCTTTCGGTTGTGAAGAAGTTCCCGTTCACCGCCAGCGGCCGGTTCAACATGGAGTTCCGCGCCGAGTTCTACAACCTCTTCAACCGCACCCAGTTTGATACCGTGAACACCGGTATCCCCAACTACAACATCAACCCGGATGGCTCGAAGACCTATACAAATCCGAACCCGAACGTCGGATTGAGCTTCGGCCAGTTGAACCAGCCCAGAGTCGCGCAGTTCGCGCTGCGTCTCGCATTCTAGTTGGTTAACTGAAGCAAGACCTTAACCCGGCCCGGAACGGAAACGTTCCGGGCCGGCTTATTTATGGGCCAGTCGCGGCCGGCAAAAACGCTGGAAGAATCGCCCTGCGCACAAAGCAATCGCGTGAACAACTTTTGGGTTTGTATACTTGAAGGGCTGCAATGCCGGTGCAACCGGCCACTGCGTATGCAAGTGAACAGAAGCGGGAGACGCGATGGGCGCTAAGGTGCGGATCGAGCTCGATCCTTTGGGAGTGGTTCTGGAAGCCGAGGCAGGCGCAACCCTGGAGAGCCTGCTGAGCGAGTACGGCGTCGAATTCCCCTGCGGCGCTTCGGGCCTTTGCGGCGGATGCAAAGTGCAGGTTCTGGAAGGCGCGGCGGAGCCGGAGGAAGCCGACCTGCTGGCGCTCACGGAAGACGAGATCGCAGCGGGCTATCGCCTGGCCTGCCGGCTGCGTGCCGACTCGCCGCTGAAGCTGCGGGTGGAACAGTGGAGCATGCCCGTACTCAGCGACGATACCGAAGGCGCCCGGCTGGGCAGAAGTGGCCTTGCGGTCGCCATCGACCTGGGCACCACGACCATCGTCGCCCAGTTGCTCGATCTCAAAACCGGCGAAGTGGTGGGCCTGCGCACCGCGCTCAACCCGCAAAGCGCCTTCGGGGCCGATGTCATGAGCCGGGTCCGGGCTTCCATCGAGAGCCCCGAGTTGACCCGCGTCATCCGTGAATTTCTAGGCCAGACCATCGCGGATATGGCTGGCCACCGGCTGCCCGAGATTGTGGAAGTCGTGTTGGTGGGCAATACGGTCATGCATCATCTTTTCTGCGGCCTTGACGTGAAGCCTCTGGCGCACGTTCCGTTTCACTCCGCGCATCTGGGTGAACAGCGCCTGGAGCCGGAGGCGCTGGACTGGCGGCTGGCCCCGCGGGCCCGGGTGCGCTTCCTGCCCTGCCTGGGTGGTTTTGTGGGGTCGGATATCCTCGCCGGCATTCTGGCTACTGGCCTGCATGTGGGGCCGAAGCTGCGGGCTCTGGTTGACTTGGGTACCAACGGCGAAATCGCGCTGGGCAATAGTGAACGGATCCTCTGTGCATCCACGGCGGCGGGAACTGCCTTCGAAGCCGGGGCCATTCGCATGGGCATGCGCGCCGCTGCCGGCGCCATCTCCCATGTCTTTTGGGATGGAAGCAGCCTGCGTTGCGGCGTCATCGGAGAAACCGCGCCGCGCGGCATTTGCGGCAGCGGGCTCATCGACGCGGTCGCCGCCGGACTGGACATGGGATCGATTCTGCCCAACGGGCGGATTGCCAATGGAACGCGCGAACTGCTCTTGCACCAGCCCGTCAAGCTCTTTCAGGCCGACGTCCGCGAACTCCAGTTGGCCAAAGGCGCCATCGCCGCGGGTCTGCGCATTCTCCTTGACCACTGGGGGGCGCGCATGGACGAAATTGAGTGCGTTTACCTGGCGGGCGCCTTCGGCAACTATGTGCGCCCCGAAAGCGCGTGCAGGATCGGCCTGTTGGAGGTTCCGGCCGAGCGGCTGGTGCCTTCGGGCAATACCGCGTTGCGCGGGGCCAAGCTGGCCATCGGCGTCGAGGAGTTTCCCGTGATGAACATCATCGAGCACGTTCCGCTGGCGTCGGATCCGCAGTTTGAAGACAAGTTCGTATCCTGCATGGCCTTCCCGGCCGATGCGGATGCACTGAGGCAAGCCTAGAAGCTCTTCTCGAGGAGGAAGAAATGCGTCTTCTGTTGTTGGGATGCGGGGTGTTGTTGCGCGAGTTGAGTGACGCGATTGCGCATTCGCCGCATCTGGTCGATGCGGTCTATCTGCCCACCGGGCTGCATGACAGTGGCTCCAAGCTCATGCGGCAACGCGTGCAGGAGGCGATTGACGCCGGCGAAGGCAAAAGCTACGACGCCATCGTGCTTGGATACGCCCTCTGTGGCACCGGACTGGCGGGTGTTTGCGCGCGCAGCATCCCCGTCGTTATTCCCCGCGCGCACGACTGTATCGCCCTGCTCATGGGAAGCCGCCAGAAGTATCAGGACTACTTCAATGCCAACCCTGGCACATACTACCGCTCGATCGGCTGGGTAGAGCGGGAGGATGAACTGAAAGAGCAGGTGGCTGGCATCGGCATGGACAGCGACCTGGACTCGCTCATTGAAAAGTACGGCGAAGATGCCGGCCGCTATCTTTATCAGGAGATCTCGGCTTACAAACGGAATTACACGAGGCTCACCTTCATTCGTACAGGCCTTGAAGTGAATGACAGTTTCCGGCAGCGGGCCGAAGCCGAGGCTGTGGAGAAGGGATGGAAATTCGAGGAGTTCGATGGCTCCACGTCCTTGTTTCGGAGGCTGCTTTCAGGCGACTGGAATGAAGATTTTCTGGTCTTGCAGCCCGGCCAAAAGATTGTGTCCAGCAACGACGAGTGGATCCTTGTCGCAGGAAATTGATCGCTGCTCAGGTTTCGTCTGGCAAAACACCGGGAAGATGTTCGGGATGGGTGGCTTGTGCGAGAATGATCGCAATCCAAAGGCTTGCCGGCAAGAAAGCAATTGATTTGTTTCGTACTGTGATATTGCATGGTCGCCATTCTTTTGTCTTGCTGGAGGTCGATTCTGCAGCATATAGTCTCTAGCGTCTGCTATGGTTTTTATTCCATTGGAATGAAAGGCTTATGAGCAGCGTGCTGGTGATGCGGGATCGGAAGGCGTAAAGACGGTCTGTAACCGGTCTTGCTTAGGAGCCGGGCAGTGATCGGCAGTGGCGGC
Source organism: Acidobacteriota bacterium (assembly GCA_021846985.1). Lineage (GTDB taxonomy): Bacteria > Acidobacteriota > Terriglobia > Terriglobales > Acidobacteriaceae > Telmatobacter. The sequence continues at coordinate 3,057 of JAJZVX010000043.1, forward strand.
TCGCATGTGCTGGTGTACCTGCATGCCTGCCATGTGCGTATGGAAGAGGATTGCCGAGCGTAACCGGTGGTGAAGGAGATTACCGAGCGCTGTGCGTGTGATTCACAAATCGCGATGTATAGCCGAGTTTATGGAACGGCCTGCTCGCCCAAAGTCATCATGCAGAGTTCATAACCATTTGCAGGAGGAAGTGAAGAATGGCGGATTTGACCAAACTTTTTGATGCGGTCGTCGATGGGGATGCTAAGACGACTTTGGAAATGACCAAGCAGGCGATTGCTGAAAACATCCAGCCGGAAGAAATTGTATCCAAGTACATGATCCCGGCCATGGACGAAGTGGGCAGAAGGTTCGAGGCCGAGGAATACTTCGTGCCGGAGCTGTTGCTGGCAGGCCGGGCCATGAAGGGCGCGCTCGAAATTCTCCGTCCGCTGCTGGCTGCCTCCGGCGCCAAGCCGGCGGGAAAAGTCGTGATCGGCACCGTGAAGGGCGATCTGCACGATATCGGCAAGAACCTTGTGGCGGCCATGCTCGAGGGCGCCGGCTTTGAAGTCACCGATTTGGGCACCGACGTCTCTCCCGAAAAGTTCGTTGAAGCCGTAAACACCAAGGACGCTCAAATCGTCTGTCTCTCTGCGTTGCTCACCGTTACCATGCCCGCCATGAAGAGCACGGTCGAGGCACTCACCAGCGCCGGCGTTCGCGACAAGGTCAAGGTGATGATCGGCGGTGCGCCTGTGACTGACCAGTACGCGCGCGAGATTGGCGCCGACAGCTACAGCGAAAATGCCAGCGCGGCCGTGGCGGCTGCACGCACGCTGGTGGCGGCGTAGCAAAGGCTTGAATCGGCCGCTTCTTCCGGCTTTTGGAAGGGGCGGCAGCCGATCGCTGCAAACCGGCGCACCGCTCGGAAGGCGGCCATGGCCGTGCGCTTCCACGCGCGCCGGCTTGAAGCTCATTTGCTCGCATTCCGAAAGCAAATGATACGGACCCCACGGGCTACAAGACTCTCCTGCTCGCGCATGGGCTGGCTGCCGGAGCAGCATTCCGGATTCGCACAGATCCGCGTACAACCACGAATCCGATCTGGGCAGGCCGCTGCGGGCGCAGTCTCCACAGGAAAGCACTGCCTCGATCCGCATGTGGTTCACGCGTCAAGCGCAACCGCGACCAGGTTGTGGCGAAATGGAGGCTCGCATGCATCGGGATTTCTATTTGGACCTCGCCAGGCAAAGATTGCGCATGCCCATCGGGACGGACCTGGTTTTGCACGAGGAGACCCATCCGGAAGAGGCGCGCCGGAATGGAGCCGCTTTAGTCAATGTCGTGGAACGAACGGCGCGCCGCTGGAATACTCCGCTTGCCCTGCCGCTGATGGACTTGTGCCTGGAGAAGACCGATCTGCTGGCCTTGGCGGGTGTCCCGGAAAGAAGAGCGGATCGGTATCACTTTTCCTCGCCCATCGACGCCGAGGCGTTCGAATGGATGCGCGGTGAGCAAAAAGTGCCCGTGTGCGCCAGGAGCCGGGCCCGCGATGAGGCCATTGCGCTCATTGCGAAAAAGCCCGGACTGGTGCCGGTGGGCATGGTCATCGGCCCCTTCTCGCTCACCACGCGGCTGCTGGCCGATCCCATTACCGCCGCGGCACGGGCGGGCCGGGGCGTGGCCGCCAAAGAATCGCGCATGGTGCGCCTTCTGCACCAGTGTTTACTGCTTTCTGAAGCGGCCATTCACCGCTCGGTGCGCAGTCAGATGCGGCATGGCGCAAAAGCCATCATGGTTTGCGAACCGGCGGCCAGCACGGCCTTTATTTCGCCGCGGCAAATCAAAGCCGGGTCGAATATCTTCGAAGAGCTGGTGATGGCGCCCAACCGCCGCCTCAAAGCGGGGCTCGATGAGATGGGGTGCGATCTCATCTTTCACAACTGCGGTGAATTGACAGACGCGATGGTGGAGGCATTCGCACAGCAGCTTCGCCCCGTCATGCTGAGCCTCGGCAGTTCGCGCAAGCTCTGGGAGGATGCGCGGCTCGTGTCCTCGGATGTGGTTCTCTACGGCAACTTGGCCACCAAATCGTTCTACTCTGACGGGGCCATGCCGCTTGCGCAGGTCCTCGGCCAGGCGCAGGCATTGGCTGATAAGATGAATGGCTGCGGGCATCCGTTCATTCTCGGATCTGAGTGCGACCTTCTCTTTGTGCGAGAGGCTGACGAGAAGATACGGAGGAAGGTGGACGCGATGATCCTGGGAGCCATTGCTGCTTAAGAGAAACCGCGGCCTTGCCTGCGCAAATTCGCAAGAGGTTGAAAGCCATGATGACATCGCAAGAACGAGTGCTTGCTTCGTTGAACCATCGCCAGCCCGACCAGGTTCCGATCGATCTGTCGGCCCATCGGTCGTCCGGGATGGCCGCGATTGCCTATCCCAAAGTCCGCGCCGCTCTGGGCCTTGAGCCGCGCACGGTCTACGTCTACGACCCCGTGCAGCAGTTGGCGATCATCGACGAAGACGTGCTCGATCGCTTTGGGATCGATGTCACAGAGATCGGCCGGGCCTTTTGCCGCGAAGAAAAGTGGTGGACCGACTGGACCTTGCCGGATGGAACGCCCTGCAAAATGCCGGTCTGGGCCAAGCCGGAGCGCAACGGAAGCGAGTGGGTGGTCAGGGCGCCCCGGGGACACATCATGGCCCGCATGCCAGAGTGGTCGGTCACCTTTGACCAGGCATGGTGGCCTTTCCTGGATGGCGAAGAGGACCTCACGAAGATTCAGGAGCTGTTCAAGGAGCACATGTGGCCCGGCATGCCCTCGCCTCCAGGGCCCTCGATCTCCGGTCCCGAAGAATTGACTGGCCCGGTGAGCGAACTGCGCAAGAAGACGCGCCGCGCCATTATCGGCGGATTTGGCGGAAACATGCTGGAGATGGGGCAGTTCCACTACCGCATGGACAACTTTCTCATGTTGCTTGCCGGTGAGCCGAAGCGCGCACACCGCTTCCTTGATGCGCTCGTGGAGATTTACATGAAGCGTCTGGAGCGGTTCCTGGCGGCGGTTGGTCCCTACATCGACATCATTGGGTTTGGCGATGATCTGGGCTCGCAGAACCGGCCTCAGATCTCTCCGCAGATGTACCGTGAATTCTTCAAGCCGCGTCATGCCATGATGTGGGCGCGTGCCAAGCAGTTGGCCAACGTGAAGGTCATGCTGCACTCCTGCGGCGCCGTGCGCGCCCTGTTGCCGGACCTCATCGAGGCGGGACTCGACGCCATCAATCCGGTGCAGATCAGTTGTCGTGGCATGGAGGCGGAAGGGCTCAAGCGCGATTTCGGGAAGGATCTGTGCTTCTGGGGCGGCGGCTGCGACACGCAGAATGTGCTGCCCAACGGCACCCCGGCGCAAATTCGCGAACATGTTTTGCATCAATGCGAAGTGATGGCCCCCGGTGGCGGGTTCGTCTTCCAGCAGGTCCACAACATCATGGCCAATGTCCCTCCGGAAAACATCATCGCCATGTACGACGCGGTCAGGGAATTCAACCAGCGCGGAGCCAACTAGCGTGATCGGCGCGGAGTCGGGAACAGGAAAGCGGCGCGGCCTGACCTGTGTCTCTTTCGAGAGATGCGCGGCCATGGAGAGAAGACAGGACAAAAAGAGGAGCCGGAGAGTCATCGCATGCGCCCGGTTCCTTGCACCGCTGGCGCTCCTCGTCCTCGCGGCTCCTGTGTGTTTCGCGCGCACCATCACTGACGAACTGGGAAGAAAAGTGAATGTGCCGGACCATCCGCACCGGCTCATTTGCCTGGCGCCCAGCGTGGTTGACGATGTCTATGCGCTGGGCGCGGGTGCGGACGTGATTGCCGTCTCGGACTACACCAGCTATCCGCCCGCCGCGCGCTCCAAGCCCAGCGTAGGGCTGCCGCTCAATCCGTCCATCGAAACCGTCGTCTCGCTGCACCCTGACCTGGTGCTGGGCAGCGGCGATTCGGCATACAGCGACACCATCCTCAGTCTGAACCGGCTGGGAATACCGATTTTCATGGTGAGCCCGCATGGCGTGGAAGGAATCTATCGCTCCATTGAGAGTCTGGGGCGCGTCCTGAATCGCGATGCAGCCGCGAAAGAGGTGGTTGCCGGCCTGCGCAGGCGCGAGGCTGCGGTGCGTGCGCGGGTCGCAGGCAAGCCGGCCGTCAACCTGCTCTTGCCCATCTGGTACGACCCCATCATGACCATCGGCAAGTCTGCCTATATCACGGAGATGATTGCCATTGCCGGCGGACGCTCCGTCACCGACGACATCGCGCAGGAATGGCCCCAGGTCAGCCTTGAGGCCATTCTTGCGCGGGCGCCTCAGGCCCTTTTGCTGGTGCGAGGCTCGGCCATGTCGCTTGCCGCCATTCAGGACCGGCCGGGATGGCGTGATCTGCCGGCCATCCGTCACCACCAAATTTATTACGTGGGCGGACAAATCGAGTATCCTAGTCCTGTCGCCTTCAACGCATTGGAAGAGTTGGCGAAAGAACTGCATCCGTAGAAACGGGCAGGCCGTTTCCAGCGGAGCAGAGCAACAACGGCATGAACGGGAAGCGCGGTGCAAAGCCGCCACTACCCCGTAACTGTAAGCGAAGAGGCTCGAGCCACAATGCCACTGGAAATGGATTTCCGGGAAGGCGGCTCAAGCCGGCGACACGCGAGTCAGGACACCGGTCATGCTGGCAGTTCCCGAGGGGGAAAAGCAGTGTGCGGTCTCTTGTCATCTTCCATTTCTTTCCGCCGGCAATCCACTCGAATTGCGAAGTTGTGCGCTGTCTCGCGTACCCTGCGGACCCGCTCCGTCCGGCTTCCGGGCTATAACCAGGTTCCTGCGCCAGCTTCTGGAGGCGCCGCATGGCTGGCAAGATAGAGCCTATGCGGCCGGCGGCGCTGGCGCGCGCCCTCTTCGCGCGCCGCAGTGGCTATGAGATGCTGCTGGCGGCCTTTGCTCTGGCCCTGTTGCTGGGTGTCGCCGTGGCCGCCTGTCTGGGCGCAGTGCCCATTCCGCTGCGCAATGTAGCGGCAACCCTTCTGGGTGGACACGCGCTCACCAGCGACCAGAACCTCATTCTCCTCAATATTCGCCTGCCGCGTATTTTGGCCGCAATCATGGCGGGCAGCGCGTTGTCGGTTTCGGGCCTGCTCTTTCAAGGATTGTTTCGCAACCCGCTCGCCGATCCTTATGTGATTGGATCGTCTGGTGGCGCCGTTCTGGGCGCGGCCGTAGGCATCTTCCTTTTCCCGCAGCTTTCCATTGCCGGCTTCAGCGCTACGGCCTTCCTGGGCGTGCTTGGCGCCATCTGTTCCATCAGCCTGGTGTATGCGCTGGCCAGCGTCAACGGACGCACCCCGGTGGTGGCCTTGCTGCTGGCCGGCTTTGCCGTCAGCACCATGCTCAGCTACTGCTCCTACTTTCTCGAGATCATGGACCACGACTTCGGTACCGGCTTGCGCGTGCTCACCTCCTGGCTGCGTGGCACCATGGCCCAGCCCACCTGGCCTCAGATTGCCGTCATGGCGTGCATGGTCCTGGTCGGCATGGGGGCGTCGCTCCCGCTTACGCGCAAGCTCAACACGCTGGCCCTCGGCGAGGAGTACGCCGCGCACCTGGGCTTGCACCTGCAGCAGACGCGCATCGCGGTCATCGTCGTCGGTTCGCTGCTCACGGCGGTGGCCGTGGCCCTGGGCGGACTCATCAGCTTTGTCGGCCTGATCGTGCCGCACATGATGCGCATGATTCTCGGCCCCGACCATGTGCGCTTGCTGCCCGCCACGGCCCTTGCCGGAGGCATCTTCCTGCTGGTCGCCGATACCGCGGCCCGCACCATGATCGCGCCCTCGGAACTGCCCGTCGGCGTCCTCACCGCCTTCATCGGCGGGCCGTTCTTCCTCTATCTGCTCCGCCAGGCAAAGAAGGAGGTGTTCGCATGAACAGCCTGCTCACCTTTGCCGATGTCGAATTCAGCTACCCCCATCGCCGCCTTTTCCATGCCCTCGACGCCGAAATTCCCGCCGATGCCTGCATCGCGCTCGTCGGTCCGAATGGATCGGGAAAGACCACCCTGCTGCGCCTCGCCGCTGGATCTCTGCGGCCCGCCCGCGGCGATGTCCGCCTGCGCGGTGAGTCAATTGCCAGCCTGAGTCAGCGCGCCATTGCCCGATCCATTGCCCTGGTCCCCCAGAATGTCGAAGTCTCCTTTCCATTTACGGTGCAGCAGTTCATCGAGCAGGGCCGCACGCCCTATCTCAAGCTCTTCGGCGGCCTCAGCCCGGCCGACCGCCATGCCGTCGAGCACGCCATGGCGCTCACCGATACCCACTCGCTCCGCTCCCGCGTCTTCAACGAGCTCAGCGGCGGCGAGCGCCAGCGCGTCAAAATCGCCCTGGGCCTGGCCCAGCAGCCCGCGCTCTTGCTCCTCGACGAGCCCATGCAGCATCTCGACATCGGCAGGCAGCTTGAACTCATCGGCCTCATCAAGCGCCTGCGCCGCCACGGCATCGCCATTCTTGCCTCCATGCACGACCTGACCCTGATTGAAGAGGCGTTCTCCTTCGTCTGGATGCTTGCTCCCGGCCAGGAATTGGTCATCGGTTCGCCTCATGAAGTCCTGCGTCCTGAACTGATTGGGCGCGTCTTCGATTGCCCGCCCCAGCGCGGCCCCATGCTTCTCAAACCGGCAGCAAACCGTTCTGAAAGGATTCGCGTATGACTGATCCGCATCGTTTCTCCCGGCAGCTTGCTCCCCCCTTGACCTCCCGCAGAGGATTCCTGCAATTCGCTGGTGCTTCGGCCGCCCTGCTCGCCTCGGGCCCCTTGGCAGGCGCGCAGCAGACGGCCAATTCCAACCCGCAGCGCGCCGACGGTACCTTTGCCTGGCAGTTTCCCAGCGCCGACAAAAAGAAAACCTGGGAAGATTACTCCTTCAACATCGACCGCTGGTGGGGAGATTTCCCCAAAGACATGCCCGACGCCATGGACATGTTCGCCGACCATCCCTGGGCCATTGGCCCGGTTACAAAATACCCCTGGAATCCCGTCCTGGCGCCCACCCCGGGCGCATGGGACCAGGGCCACTTCTCCGGCGGCGTTCACAACGGCTCGATCATCGTGAAAGACAATCTCTTCTATTACGTCTATCGCGGCGAGCGGCCCATCGACATCCCGCAAACTTCGCCCGTGGACTACATCTGCGACATCGGCGTGGCCATCAGCGAAGACGGCATCCACTTTAGAAAAGATACCCGGCACAGCCCTTTCTTCCGTAAAGGTGAAGATCGCCGCTACAGCTACGAAGACGTGAACATCGTTCGCTACGATGACACCTATTACCTTTTCTGCAATCAGTGGCTGTGGGGCAAAACCACGGACTACAAGGTGAACGGCATCTTCCTGGCAACGTCGAAAGATCTGCTCAACTGGGAGAAGGTCGGCATTGTCTTTCCTCACGCCGACCGCACGCACCGCAACGGCGTCGTGCTCCAGAATCCCCACAATGAAGCCGTCAAGGTGGACGGAAAATTCGTCATGTATATCGATGACGGCTTGGTCGCCTATTCCACCGACATGGTGCATTGGGAATCGCACCAGAACCCGAACCATATCCCCGGCGGCGAGTGCTGCTTTGCCTTGGGCGAGTACGATCCCGCCCATCCCGATCACATGATCCTCTTCACCGGCGGAGCCCACACCGGCCACTTTTATGGCGTGGGCGAGGTGCGCCTCTCCAAGGCTGACCCCGAAAAGCCATTGGGATGGCTGCCGCGCTCCCCCCTGTTTGCTGAGAAGAAATACCCCTATGAAAACGGCTTTGCCGCCGACGCCCCGCACCGCCCCATCTCCTTCTTTGCCGACTGCGTTTTCTTCAACGGGCTCACGCAGCACGACGGCAAGTGGTGGTTCTACTACGGCGGCAGCGAGTACTACACCTGTCTGGCCACGGCCCCGGTCCGCCACGGAATCCTCGCTTAAGCCATATGCGCTCGCAGGCAGGCGGCATCGAGCTGGCCGCCGAAGCCCGCCTGCAGGCGGCCGCGAAATCAGGCTGCCCACGGCTGCCGTCCGCTGCTATCATGGCTAATTGCAGAGCAAACGTTCCCCGCGCCGGCGCGTAAGTCTGCTTGGCCGTTCCATCCCCGCGTGCGCCGCGCATCGCTTTCGTTCGCTCTGCCACGGGAGGGATTATGCTGGCCACACTCACGGATGTTGTCCAGAGCTTTACTCATGCGCCGCTACGCCACGTCATCGGCGGCCAGGAGGTCGCCAGCCGCGACGGCAAGGTCGCGGATGTCTTCGATCCATCCACGGGCAACAGAATCGCCTCGGTTGCCATGGGTTCCGAGGCCGAAGTCGAGGCTGCTTTTGCCGCCGCCCAGGCCGCCTTTCCCGCCTGGGCCGCGGCTTCCCCTGCCGAGCGCGCGGTCAAGTTGCAACGGCTCGCCGACCTCATGGAGAAGCACACCAAAGACCTCACCCAGATGGAAGCTCTCGATGTCGGCAAGGCCATCGTCAACGCAGAAAGCTTCGACATTCCCTTCGGCATCGCCTCCATCCGTTACTTTGCTGAGACCGTGCAGCACGTGCCCATCGACACGCCGCACGCCCTGCCCAACCTCGAAGCGCGCACCCATCGCGCCGCCTACGGGGTCTGCGGCTTCATCTTCCCGTGGAATTTCCCCTTCGACCTCCTGATGTGGAACATCGTTCCCGCGCTCGCCGCGGGCAACACCGTCGTCATCAAGCCCTCGTCGCTCACTCCGCTCAGCACGCTCTTTGTGGCCAAACTCGCTGCTGAGGCCGGCTTCCCCGCCGGTGTCATCAACGTGGTGGTGGGCAGCGGAAGCGTCGGCGCCGCCTTGTGCAACCATCCCGCCCTCAAGCGCATGAGCTTCACAGGTTCCACTGAGGTCGGCAGGCAAATCGGCGAGTGGTGCGGCAGAAACCTCGTGCCCGTCAAGCTGGAACTGGGCGGAAAAGGCGCCGCGGTTGTCTTCGAGGATGCCGACATCGAAGCCACCGCCGCCCAGCTTGCCGCCGCCATCACCTTCAACACCGGCCAGGTTTGCTGCACCGCCACCCGATGGCTCTTCCATGAGAAGATCTACGACAAGCTCGTCGAAGCCACCATCGCCCGGTTGAAAACCACAAAGATCGGCCCCAGCCTCGATCCCGACACGCAGATGGGGCCGCTTACCTCCAGGGTCCACTTCGACCGCGTGATGGACCACCTTGCCCGCGGCAAGGCGCAGGGCGCACGGGTGCTGCTCGAGGGCAAGCCGCACGCGCCCAAAGGCTACGAGCAAGGCTACTATATGAGCCACACCGTGTTGGCCGGCCCGCCCGACAATGTCTGCTGCGCGCAGGAGGTCTTCGGGCCCAGCTCTTACGTCCTCAAATTCAAGGAAGAGGCCGAGGCCGTAAAGCTGGTGAACAGCCTCAGCTACGGCCTGGCAAACAGCGTCTGGAGCGCAGACCTGCAGCGCGCCAACCGTGTCGCCGAGCAGCTCAACGCCGGCAATAACTGGATCAACGCCCACAACGTCTTTGCCTACGGCCTGCCCTATCGCGCCATCAACCAGAGCGGCCACGGCGGCGGGGTCAATAGCTACGAAACCCTGCTTGACTACATGCGTCCGCTCACCATCGCGCGGCCGCTGGCTTAGTCCGCGGCCCGCGGTTCCTATGCTTGAGGAGGCCGTGGGCGCCATCGATAGCCAAGCCGGTTACGCCGCTGGATCTGATTTCCTTGCAACGCTCAGGCGCGATGGCGTCCTGCGTCATCCCGATGCAACGCTTACGCCGCTCACGGACGGTGTCTCCAGTGAGATCTATCGCGTCAACGACGGCGGCGACCTCTTTGTCGTCAAGCGCGCGCTTCCCCGCCTTCGCGTGCGCGACGAGTGGCTTGCCGACGTCAACCGCAATCGCTATGAGCAGCTCTACATCCAGTACGTGGCGCGCTTCATGCCGCGGGCGGTGCCTGCCTTGCGCCCTGTTCCCGCCGGTCGCGGGTACTTTGCCATGGAACTCCTCGGCCCGGAGTTCAGCAGTTGGAAAAAGCTGCTCATGGCCGGCCATGTACGGATGGAAGACGCGCTTGATGCGGCGAAGTTGCTGGGGACCATCCACGCACGCTCGGCGGGAGACAGCGAAGCCGCGCGCCTGTTCGACACCACCGCCAACTTCATTCAGCTTCGCGTCGATCCCTATCTGCTCACCGCCGGCCGCCGCCATCCGGATCTGCAGCCGCTCTTTCACGCGGAAGCTGAGCGTCTCGCCGCAACCCGCCTGTGTCTCGTCCACGGCGATTTCAGCCCCAAGAATCTGATGATCTCGCCCGCGCGCATGGTGCTGCTCGATTGCGAAGTGGCGTGGTACGGCGATCCGGCCTTCGACCTCGCCTTTCTGCTCACGCACTTTCTCCTCAAGGGTCTCTACCACGCGCCGCGCGAGCTCGGCTTCGCGTCCATGGCCGCCGCCTTCTGGCGGCGCTACGGCGAAGTCGCCGGAGGCGCCATTGATATCGAGGCGCTCCAGCCGCGCGTGGCGCGCCTGCTGTTGATGATTCTGCTGGCGCGCATCGACGGCAAGTCGCCCCTCGAGTATCTGCGCCGTCCCGGCCAGAGCCAGCGGGTGCGCGCCTTCACCCGTCCGCGCATCGCCGCCGCCGTAGCCTCGCTCGGCGAAATCTTCACCGCATGGTTTGCTAGCCTGAATCTATCGGAGACACGACGTTGAAGATCAAGTCCATTCGCGCCTGCCAGGTCTACGACTCGCGCGGCAACCCTACCGTCGAGGCCGAGATCGAGTTGGAGTGTGGCGCTCGCGGCCGCGGCACGGTGCCTTCCGGAGCCTCTACCGGGCAATTCGAAGCGCTTGAATTGCGCGACGGCGATCCGGCGCGCTTCGGCGGCATGTCGGTCTTCCGCGCCATCGAGAATATCCATCGCGTGATCGCGCCCGCCCTCGCCGGGTGGGATGTCCGCGATCAGGAAGGCCTTGATCGCAGGCTCATTGAGCTGGACGGCACGCCGGCCAAATCGCGCCTTGGCGCCAACGCCATTCTTGCCGTCTCCATGGCCGCCGCCGTGGCTGCTGCCAGGGCGCAGGACCGGCCGCTCTACGATTGGCTCGGCAAATCCAACGGCAACCTCCTGCCGTTGCCTGAAATTCAGATCCTCGGCGGCGGCGCGCACGCGCGCTGGCGCACCGACGTGCAGGACTATCTGCTCATCGCCACCGGCGCGCGCACCTACCAGGAGGTCATGGAGATCACCTTCAATGTGCATCGCGCAGCAGGCGATCTCATGGCCCAGCGCGGCGCCCTCCACGGCGTGGCTGACGAGGGCGGCTACTGGCCGGAGTTCTCCACCAATGAAGAAGGTCTGCGGATTCTTACCGGGGCCATCGCGCGCGCAGGATACGCCCCCGGCCGCGAGGCGGCCATCGCGCTCGACGTGGCCGCCAGCAGCCTCTACGACGCCGCGACCGGCCGCTACACGCTTGCCCTGGACGGCAAGAGCTATACCTCAGCCGAGTTTGCCGGGTTGATCGTCGGCTGGTGCGATCGCTATCCCATCGTCTCTGTCGAAGATCCCATGGCCGACGACGATTGGGAGGGATGGGCCATTGTGGCTTCCGCGCTCAGGCATCGCATCCAATTGATCGGCGACGACATCTTCACGACCAATCTCGACCGCATCCGCGCCGGCATCGCGCGCAACATTGCCAATGCCGTCCTCATCAAGCTCAACCAGATTGGCACCGTCAGCGAAACCCTGGCAGCCATTCGCATGACGCAGCAGGCTGGATGGAATCCCGTCGTCTCCGCGCGCTCGGGCGAAACTGAAGACGGCTTCATCGCGCATTTGGCGGTGGCCGCCAACGCCGGCCAGCTCAAGGTCGGCTCCTTCACCCGCGGCGAGCGCATGGCCAAGTGGAACGAGGTGATTCGTATCGAGCAGCAACTCGGCCCCCGTGCCCGCTTCCCCGGCCGCTCCATCCTCGACCGCCTCGGCCGCCCGTAATCATCGCGCATGGATCGCCGCTTAGGCTCTTTCCCGCACGGTTGAAGCGCAATCGACGCAACCATCCGGGCTGGCAGCCTTCGAAGACTCCACCGCCATCTCTCTCTGAAAATACAGCGAATCGCTCCTGCCCAGCCTCCCGCCAACCCGTTTGTCCGTGCGCGCCGCGCATCGAGCCACGGATTGAGGCGTGATTGCTTCCTTGCAGATCATTTCTCTGCTCCGGCGCACAATCAATGCATGACGGCAAAACCACCAGTGCGTAACCGCGCCTGCTCGCGCCGCGTTCGGCCGTGCCGGCGATCTCCCCGGTTCAATAGGTCAACTATGGGGCCAGTCAGCACCTGTACCATCGGCAATGCACCCCCCTGTACCTTTGAACTCACCTACTTTGTGTGTTAAGCAGTAGGGACTCGGCCGCCGATCAGGAGCGCCAACTACCCCCTGCGCCAAGCGAGCAC
>JAJZVX010000019.1 GCA_021846985.1 Acidobacteriota bacterium
CGGAGTAACTGGAAGGGGTGCAGGTACAGAATGTGAGTGTGTTGAAGACTCTTACTTTTTGCACACTTATCTTACTGTGAAGTTGAGATTCCGGGGAAAAGAGTTTAAGAGTGAGATTTTCAAAGAGCCATTCTTGCAAAACAACACCCCGAAGAATCATCGCAGTTATCCAATTCCCACACATATACGCGAGTGTCTACAGCTTGAATATGCGTATGCTCAAACAGTTCACACTGCGCAAGGTAGCGAATGGGATACTGTTGTAGTTATTGATGATTGGTCCAAAAAATCGGATAACTATAGGAATTGGCTATATACCGGCATTACTAGAGCCAAAACTAACCTGCTGGTGGTGTCTAACATGAGGCTTTGACATAAGTATAACAATAGGCATAACGTTACCATTTAAAGGGGTCAAAATATATTCTATGAAAATTTTCGTCCCGTAAGTGGTTGATAATAAGACGGTTAGTAAACATATAAGCGCATATCATGGAATGGGGGGGGTGTCCTCTGGCGGTATACCGGGGGGGGGTATGCCGCTCTCCGGGACAGTCTCTTATTATATGTGTTATATATCTTCTAACCACCTGTAGAATCAACAAGCTACACTATTACAACTTTTCTATGATATAAGTCCAAAAAGTTCAACGGCATTGTTAGCTAATTGTGGGAGCATAAACAGCAAGGCCAGCGCCCAAGACTGCAACGCTGGCCGTTTTCACTTCAAATTGCATAAAGAACTTACATAAATTTCAACAAGTCCAACGTTATGAATTGGCTACTCTTCCGTTGCTAGGTAGCGTTGTTGCAAAAGCCGGTTTCGCGGCTCTAATCGTCTCTGCTAGGTGCGACTCCACCAGATGCCGGTATCTCTCTGTGACGCGCTGGCTGCTGTGACCTAGATGCTTGGATATGTAGGCAAGGTCAACTTTGCCAGCGGCAAGCAACGACGCTGCTGTATGGCGTAGGTCATGGAATCTGACGTGTCTTTGGATGCCAGCCTTTTTCAACGCCGCTGCAAGCCTGTAACGCTGGTCATCCTTTAGCCAAGCTGTACCGTCAGCCTTGGTGAATAGCTTGTCTGAGGGCTTCTTACCTTTGGCCAGTCCAGCAAAGAATTCTGTTTCACTGTCACTGAGAAAGACGTGATTGACCATCTTTGTCTTGCGTTGCGTCTTGCCTACACTGCGATTGTTGGAATTGAAGTTTTTGACAAGGATGGAAGCAAGATCACCGTACCTGTATCCGGTGACTACAGCGCCGAACACCAACGCTTTGAAATCGTCTTCGCAAGCATCCAACACAAGTTGCACTTCATCGGCTACCAAGAATTCATCGCTTTGCTTTGCTACGCCGCTGAACGTCTCTACCTTCTCCCATGCGGCGTTTGATGTGATTTCATCCCTGTCTTTGAACGCTTTGGTGAGCAACGCAGCAAGGTCATGGAATATGCGATTGGCGCGGTCCTGTCCACGGCGTATTGTTTCCGCGTCAGTGGCGTCATAGTTCTTGGTGTTTTTCTTGGATGGGCTGTTGGCAATGTCATGCAGGAACTTTTGCAACTGCGCTTTGGTCAAGTCCACAACAGGCACGTCACCAAGCATCGGGTTAATCCAGTTCTTGACGTTGGACCTTCCTGCGTCCTTAGAGCCGCCCTTGGTGCTAGGAATATCCAACCAGTCCTTCGCAGCATCCCGAACGCGCCACGGTCCACCAGAGGGGCGGGAATCGGCGTTTGCTGCCCACGCGACACAGGCCGATTCAGCTTGGTCATAGCTGAACACGGTCACGCCGTCAGCCGGGGTCACTTCGTCACTGTGGCCGATCACGCCGAACTGGTAGCCGTCAGCCGTCATGCGCCGCGCCGTCCAGCTTCCCTGCCTGTTGGTGTTCATGCGCCAGCCGATTGCAAGCCCCTTGCGTATGCGCTCGTACTTGCTGTAGGTGGTAGCCTTCGCTTTTTGCCGGGATTGCTTGCTGACGATGTTGACAGCCTTCAGCGGCAACAGCTTTGACTTCTTAGCTGGCTCACCTGTGGGCAACCAGCTATCGGACTTGCGGGATTGGGTGGCGGTCTGTTCCATATCTAAATTTTATGCAACAACGGAGCAAAAATCTACATAAATTGCTGTATTCAACTTCCATTCAAGGCCGGACAATACAGCCATTCAATAGCGATAAAATACCTATAAACATTGGCTAAGACTGCATTTTGCACTGTGTTTCCAGTCCAGTTGATTGAAACTACACTCTCCGATGGCATGGAAGAGGTCGTCGGTTCGATCCCGACCAGGTCCACCAATAAACCATTAAAAAATCAAAAGCTTAGTTCACTATACCCCCACTGGGTATCCGCCGCTTTTGGTGTCAATTGGTGTCAATTTTGCGTTTTTGCGCACGGAACGACGCCGGCCTTTCGCGCGCAGGCTTGCGGCGATCCTGCTCGTCTCTGCTGCTGCCGTGCTCGGCTTCCGAAGCTCGACATGGATTGAGTCGACCATGTTCTCGACGCCTTCCGGAATGACCTGCTGGTATACATCGGTGGTCGTTGCAACGCGGGAATGCCTCATCATCCCCTGCGTGGCTTTCGCATGCCCCTTGGTCTGGCTCAGAGTCGCAATGGTCCGACGGATGATCTGAAACGTCAGGTTCGGCAGGTTCAGAGTCTCAGCCAGCTTCTTCAGCACGCGCTTGCGGTAATTGCCGGTGTCGAGAAAGCCCCCACTCTGGCTCGCAAAGATGAATGCCTCCGGTGACGAATCCGGACACCTTGCTTTCCAGGCCAGGAGATCTGAGACCAGTACCGGCGGCAGATGAACTGGCGCCAGGCTCTTTTTCGTCTTCCCGAAGGGCCGGATTTTACCCTTGTACACCGTCTCCAGGATGACCAGCCGCGAGTTCTCAGGCTCAAAGCACTTCCAGCGGACAGCGAACAGCTCGCTGGGGCGAAGAGCGTCGGTCATGTCCAACTCCACGAGAATGCGATCGCTTTCATCGAGCAGTTCGAGCGCCATGCGCAGCTGATCCCAGGTGAGCGTCGTCGTATCCGTCTCACGCAGGTTCTTTGGCACCTTTACCCGCGCCGCCGGATTCTTGTACAGAAAGTCCTGATCCACCGCTTCTTCGAAGATGTCGCGCAGGTACGCGCGGATCTGAAGAACGGTATCCTTCGAGCAAGACTCTGCAAGCTTGCTGACATGCATCTGGAGCGTAAACCGGTCAAAGTTAACCAGCGGCGGCTCCGGGTTGCGTTCATCGGCGAGCCAAGAGGCGGGTTCTCAGGCTGCTGGCAAGCGTGCCGCGGCGGGTTGCAGGGTTTTCTCCGGCTTTTTTGCGCTGCGCGGCTGAGGCCGCTGCCGGGTTTGCGCATTGCGGAAGAACAGCAGGAACGGCAGACACAGCAGGCTCAGGTATCCCAGCAGTCTGAAGTCGCCGACATAGGAGCAGAGCGCGGACTGCTGCAGCAGGCTCCTGTAGAGCACGCCCAGCGCCAGGCGTGCGCCCTCCGCGCCGCGGGCCACGGTCAGGATGTGCGTCAGTCCCTGGAGGGTGGTCCAGTACGCCGGATTGCTTCCGTTCTCGTGCGCCACGAGGAAGCTTTGGCGGGCCTGCTCGCCGCGCGTGAGCAGCGTGGTGACCATGGAGATGCCCAGGCTCGCGCCCAGATTGCGCAGCAGATTATAGAGCCCGGTTCCGGCGCCCATCAGGTGCTTGGGCAGGGTCTTCATGGTCATTGTTGTCAGGGGCACGAAGAGGAATCCATTGGCGAAGCCGTTCACGATATTCGGCCAGATCACGCTGTTCATGCTCATGCTCAAATTCAGGTTACCCAGCATGAACAACGAGGCGCCGCGGATCAGGACTCCGATGGCGATCAGCAGGCGCTCATCCACGCGCCCCACGAGCCGGGCCGCCAGGATCATGGAAAGGATGGCGCCGATGCCGCGCGGCGCCACAGCCATGCCGCTCTCATAGGCGGAGTAGCCGATCAACTCCTGGAGAAACAGCGGCAGCAAGGCCGTTGTCCCGTAGATGATCACGCCCAGCAGGCCGATCAGAAATGTGCCCGTGGCCAGGTTGCGGTTGACGAGCACGCGCAGGTTTACGATCGGCGATCGCGCTGTGAGTTCGCGGATCACAAACGCCAGCAGCGAGACGGCGGCAATGGCGGCGAACCAGCGCACCCAGACGGCGCCAAACCAGTCGGCCTCCTGGCCTTTGTCGAAAACCACCTGCAGCGCCGTCAACCCCAAGGCCAGAAAGCCAAAGCCGATGTAGTCGATCCCCGTGTCTTTCTGCCGTCCGATGTAGGGGGGATCTTCCACGAAATGGTGAATCATGAGCAGGGCCAAGATGCCCACGGGTACGTTGATATAGAAGATCCAACGCCAGGTGTAGTTGTCGGTGATCCATCCGCCGATCAGCGGTCCGAGCAGCGGCGACACAATAATGCCCATGCCATACACCGCCATGGCCTGGCCCCGCTTGTGCACTGGAAAGCTTTCCAGCAGCACCGCCTGGGAGACGGGCTGCAAGCCTCCACCTGCCGCGCCCTGCAGTACGCGCGCCACAATGAGCATACCCAGGCTGGTGGCCGCGCCGCACCACATGGACGCCAGCGTGAACAGGGCGACCGAGAGAAGCTGGTAGCGTTTGCGTCCCAGGCGGTTGCTGAGCCATCCGGAGGAGGGGAGAATAATTGCGTTGGAGATGAGGTAGCTGGTGAGAACCCAGGTCGATTCGTCGTTTGTGGCGGAGAGATTGCCGGCAATGTGCGGCAGCGACACGGTGGCCACGGAGGTGTCCAGCACTTCCATGAAGGTGGCCAGCATCACCGAAAAGGCGATCAGCCAAACGTTGTGGTGGGGTTGCCAGGCGCTGTCAAGATGCTCCGTTGTTGGCCCGCTTGCTTCCAACTTCGATATGCCCTTTCCGCGCGGCAGCCGCGGGCGCGCTGTTGTGCCGGCGCAAGGCCACACAACAAAGGCGAAGCGCCTTCGCACTCCGCCCCTCACTGGCCGCGAGCTGTCCTCTCAATAGAGTCTGAAGTTCACTTCCACGTTAATCATCACCGGCACCGGGGTTTTGCCGTCCTTCAAGGCCGGTTTGAACTTGTATTTCCGCACCGCTTCCATCGCTTTCTCGTCCAGGCCCATCCCCAGCGGGCGGACCACCCGCAGATTTTGCGGGTTCCCCTGCGCGTCCACGATCAGCGAAATCACGCAGGCGCCCTGGTACTTGGCGCGCCGTGCCTCGTCGGAGAACTCCGCCTCGGGAGTAAATAACGGCACGGGGGCGCTTACCGATCCGCCAATTCTGTAGAGCCCTCCACCCACGTTGCCGCCCCGTCCCGACCCATAGCCGTTTCCGTATCCGGAACCAAGGCCTCCGCCGGAACCCGAACCCATGCCGCCGCTTGCCCCGCTTCCGTTCGACGCCAGGCGCACATTGGTGGAATCCTTCACCCCGATGTTCGGGATCGCCATGTTGTCCGGCAGCACGATGTCCTTCTGCACATCAATGGCCGGATCCATCGCCAGCTTAGGCTTATCGACCGTCTGCACCTGCGGAGGAGCAACCGGGTTCTTCTCGATCTTTGGCAGGTGTCCCTTGATGGGACTTTCGAGGCTGTGATCGCCGCCGCCGCCGCCGCCGCCGGCGGCCACCGTCGATTTCGGCATTGTGAATTCGCCCACATCGATGTTGGTCGCGGTCAGTTCAGGCTTCACCGTCTGGATAATCTTCTTGCCTACAAAAAATAGCGCGATCAAAAGGATGGAGACATTGACCGTCGTCGAAATCCCGATCGCCCAGGGATTGGGTTTGACGGCCATCCGGTCGGGGACCGGAATGGGCCTTGAGGTCAACTTCAGAGGCGGGAGCTTACGGGGGAAAAAAATGTCGCGAATGCTCTCGTAGAGCCCTGCCCACAGGGACTTCTCCTCAAACGCCTTGCCCAGAAAAGCATCCAGATCATGGTTGCTCAGCGGCGCGGCTGCGACCTCAAATTCCGGTTCCACCTGTGTCAGGATCTCTTCTGCCATATCTAATTCTGGCTCTGCAACTTCCTGCTGCCCACTCTCCCGCATCGATAGGAGTCCGCTCACTTCCCCGGCCATTCTCTCATTATGCTTGACGGCACCCGGCTATGTCTCGTCCATCCGGAACCCAGAAACCGGAGATCACAAAGGATCGCTGTATTGAATAGACGGCCGTGGCAGCGCGTTGTCACGAAGGAATTGGGGCGTGGCGATTTACACTATGGAATGAGTCAGTTTGCACCATTTCAGGGAGTGAAAATGCCTGTACCGCCGGAACTCAAGGCGACCCTTACCTTGCCACAGACGGCCTTTCCGATGAAGGCCAATCTGCCACAGAATGAACCGCTTCGCCTTGTCCGCTGGGCCTCGATCCGCCTGTACGAAGAACTGCGCAAGGCAGGCCGCGGCCGTCCTGCCTACCTTCTCCACGACGGTCCGCCCTACGCCAACGGTCCCATCCATCTTGGCCATGCTTTGAACAAGGGCCTTAAGGACTTTGTTGTGAAGTCCAAGACCATGGCAGGTTTCGACGCTCCCTATGTTCCCGGCTTCGACTGCCACGGTCTGCCGATCGAGATCAAGATCGACGAGCACCTGGGCCACAAGAAGCGCGAGATGCCCGCGCCCGCCGTCTTGGAAGCCTGCCGGGCATACGCCCAGAAGTACATTGATCTGCAAACCTCGCAGTTTCAGCGCATTGGTTGTTTTGGCCGGTGGGAGACACCCTACCGCACCATGTCGCGGGACTACGAGGCTCGCACCCTCGAGGCTTTTTACGGTTTTCTGGAGAAGGGCTTCATCTACCGCGGCCTCAAGCCTGTTTACTGGTGTACGCACGACCGCACGGCTCTTGCGGAGGCCGAGGTTGAGTACGAGATGCACACCAGCCCCTCCATCTATGTGCGCTACCGTCTTACCTCCGATCCGGCGGAGATCGCTCCAATCCTCGCCGGTCGCAGCGTCTTCACCATCATCTGGACCACCACGCCGTGGACCATTCCCGCTTCCATGGCGGTCGCTTTCCATCCGGATTTCGAATATGTCGCTCTTGAGAGCGGGCCGGACGTGTATCTTGTGGCGGCGGATCTGGCGGAATCGGTTCAATCGGCCTGCAAGCTCGAGGGGGCGGTGGAAATCGCGCGCCTGAAGGGCGCGCGTCTGGAAGATACGCGCTTCAAGCACCCTTTTCTGGAAAGAACCATTCTGGGTGTTCTTGCACACTATGTGACTGCCGATCAGGGCACCGGCGCAGTCCACACCGCGCCCGCCCACGGCGCCGACGACTTCTATACCGGCCAGCGCTACAACATCGATCCTACCTGCCGCGTCGATCCTGGCGGTCATGTTCACGTAGATCCCGCGGCGTGGGATCTTGCGGCGCCGCCTCCATTCGAAGGCAAGCTGGTGTGGGCCGCCAACCCGGTCATCGTGGCCATGCTGGAAGAGGCCGGCGCGCTGCTGGCCGTCTTCGATCTCGAGCACTCCTATCCCCACTGCTGGCGCTGCCACCACCCCGTCATCTTTCGCGCCACTGAGCAGTGGTTCATCGGTCTCGATACTCCGGTCCAAAGCGGGGGAAAGACCTTCCGTCAACTTGCGATCGAGGAGATTGACAAAGTGGTATGGGATCCGGGCTGGGGCAAGGAGCGCATCACCAACATGATCGCAACGCGCCCTGACTGGTGCATCAGCCGCCAGCGCATCTGGGGCGTGCCTATCGCCGTCTTCCTGTGCGAGCAGTGCAACCGGCCCATCATCGATTCCGCGCTCAACCGCCGCATTGTCGATCTCTTCGAGCGCGAAGGCGCCGAAGCGTGGCACACCAGCGATGTAGGCGCCCTGCTGCCCGCCGGCGCGGCGTGCGCGCATTGCGGCGGCAAAACTTTCCGCAAAGAGTCCGACATTCTGGACGTCTGGTTCGATTCCGGCGTTAGTTGGTGTGCCGTTTGCGAATCGGACCCGGACCTGGAATCCTCCTATCGCGCTTTCCAAAAGGGCGGCGCCGTGGAGTGTCTTTACCTGGAGGGCGGCGATCAGCATCGCGGCTGGTTCCACTCCTCATTGCTCACCTCGGTTGCCTTGCGCGGCCGTGCTCCCTACTCCCACGTCGCCACGGCGGGGTGGACACTCGACGAACAAGGCCGCGCCATGTCCAAGTCGCTCGGCAACGGTGTTGATCCCATCGACATTGCCAACCGCATGGGGGGCGAAATCGTCCGTCTCTGGGTCGCCTCCGTTGATTTTCGCGAAGACACGGCCGCCAGCGAAAACCTTATGGCCCGCTGTGCCGACATTTACCGCAAGCTGCGCAATACCTTTCGTTTTCTTCTCGGCAACCTTGCGGGCTTCAACCCGGAAACCGACCAGATCAAGGATCCCGCGAAGCTGCTGCCGCTCGACCGCTACATGCTTGCCCGCACCCGCGACCTCACGGAGAAGATCCTCGGCTGGTACGAGGCCTTTGAGTTCCACCGTGTTTATCAGGCCATCAACGAGTTCGCGATTGTGGATTTGAGCGCGTTCTATCTGGACGTGCTCAAGGACCGCATGTACACCTTTGCGCCTTCCAACCCCGAGCGCCGCTCCGCGCAAACCGTGCTGTGGAAGATCACCGAGGCTCTCGTTCGTCTTGTCGCGCCCATCCTCAGCTTCACCGCCGACGAAGTCTGGGAGCATTTGCCCAAGGTTGAAGGCCGTGAAGCCAGCGTCCACCTCGCTCTTTTTCCCAGGCCCGAGGAGCTTTACGCCGAAAGTCCGGCCAAGCTGCTGGAGGAGTGGGAACGACTTTTTGCCGTGCGCGACGAGGCGCTGCGCGTACTGGAAGAGGCGCGCAAGGAAAAGCGCATTGGCAAGGGTCTTGAAGCCGAGATTGAAATCTCTGCCTCTGGCCACCTGCTCGATCTGCTCCGCTGCCATGAGGCTGGTCTGAAAGAGATCATCAATGTCTCCGCCGTCCGCCTCGTCGAAGATCCAGAACTGGCTGTTGTGGCGCTGCCCGCCAGTGGCCACAAGTGCGCCCGCTGCTGGAACTTCATGCCGGCGGTCTCCAGCTACGGCATCTGGGAAAACGTCTGCACCCGCTGCCAGTCGGCCCTCAGGGAGATGAACATCGAGCCGCCCCAAGCCGCGGGGGCAGCCCTGTGAGGTTCATCGCGCCCCGCCGCCTTCCCTGGCTGCTTCTCATCTCTGCCGCTATCCTTGCCGCGGACCGCGTGACGAAGACCTGGGTGTCTGCGCACGTTCCTTTTGGCGGCGCCATTCCCATCTTCGACCACGTTCTGCGCATCAGCCACTGGACCAACGAGGGCGCGGCCTTCTCGCTCTTTGCCGACTCCGCTGCGCCACATCTCGTCAACCACGTTTTGGTCGCCTTCAATCTTCTTGTCGCTGTCGTTGTCCTCGGCGTTCTGGTTCGCCTGGGCAGCCGTTTCACGCTCGTCACCTTCGCGCTCGCTCTTATTCTGGGCGGGGCCTTGGGTAACGTCCACGATCGCATCGT
The DNA here is from genome assembly GCA_021846985.1 of Acidobacteriota bacterium. Lineage (GTDB taxonomy): Bacteria > Acidobacteriota > Terriglobia > Terriglobales > Acidobacteriaceae > Telmatobacter. The sequence goes on from JAJZVX010000019.1 coordinate 9,544, forward strand.
CTACGGCTCGGTCGTGGACTTCATCGAGGTTCACATCTTCACCTATCACTGGCCCGACTTCAACGTGGCCGACAGTTCCATCGTCACCGGCGCCTGCCTGCTGCTTCTCGATTCGCTGCTGCCGAAGAAGCACGACGCCAGTTAGCCGCACAATCTAACGAGGATTCAATGAAGACCAATCCCTTTGTTGCCTGGAAAGGCGCATCTTTCGCGGTTCTGGCTGCTACTCTTTGCCTTCTTACATCTCTTGCATGCGCCCAGCGTCTCCCGCGAACCGTGCGTCCCACCCACTACACTCTCACCCTGACCCCCGATCTGCAGGCGGCCACCTTCTCCGGTGTTGAATCCATTGACGTGGACACCTCCTCGCCGACAAACGTTATCACTCTCAACGCGGTTCAGATTGCCTTCCAGAGCGTCACCGTGACCGCCGCCGGCAAGGAGCAGGCGGCCACGGTTTCTCTCGACAACGACAAAGAGCAGGCCACCTTCACCTTTCCCAACCAGATTCCCGCCGGCAAGGCTACCCTTCACATTGCCTACACAGGCATCCTCAACAACCGGTTGCGCGGCTTCTATCTTTCCAAAACTTCCCGCCGTAACTACGCTGTCACCCAGTTTGAATCCACCGACGCGCGCCGCGCCTTTCCCTCCTTCGACGAGCCCGCCTTCAAGGCCACCTTCAGCGTTTCGCTGGTTGTGGACAAGGGCGATACCGCCATCTCCAACAGCCCCATCGAGGCCGACACGCCCGGTCCGGGGGCCGCTAAGCACACCCTGCGGTTTTTCCGCACCCCCCCAATGTCCACCTATCTTGTTGCCTTTTTGGTGGGCGACTTTCAGTGCTCGGCGGGCCAGCAGGATGGCGTTGCCATCCGTGTTTGCGCCACGCCCGACAAAGTAACGCTGACGCGCTACGGCGTGGGCGTGGCCGAATACATGCTCCACTATTACAACCACTATTTCGACATTCCCTATCCGCTGAAGAAGCTCGATCTCATCGCGCTGCCTGACTTCGAGGCCGGCGCCATGGAAAACTTCGGCGCCATCACCTACCGCGAAACCGATCTCCTCATCGATCCCCAAACCGCCTCCGCTGGCGCCGAGGAGGAGGTTGCGCTGGTTATTGCCCACGAGATGGCCCACCAGTGGTTTGGCGACCTGGTGACCATGAAGTGGTGGAACAACATCTGGCTCAATGAGGGCTTCGCCACCTGGATGGAGTCCAAGGCCGTTGCCGCCATGCACCCCGAGTGGAAGATGGATCAGAGCGAAGCCGCCAGCCTCAACTCCACGCTCAATCTCGATGCTCAGCCCACGACCCGGGCCATCCGCGCCCAAGCAGACACCCCCGCGGAAATCGAACAGATGTTCGATGGCATCTCCTATGGCAAGGCGGGCGCCGTCCTGCTTTCCGTGGAGAACTATCTGGGCGCGGAGACCTTCCGCCAGGGCGTGCAGAAGTATCTCAAGGCCCACGAATACGGCAACGCCACCGCCGAGGATTTCTGGAACGCGCAGACCGCGGTCAGCCACAAGCCGGTGGACGCCATTATGGAGAGCCTGGTCACGCAGCCGGGCGTGCCCGTGCTTACCTTTGGCGAGCCCTCGGGCGGGCGCGTGAGCGTTACGCAGCAGCGCTTCTATCTGAGCCCCGAAATCAAGCTCGACAGCAATGAAAAATGGACGCTTCCCGTGTGCTTCGCCGCGGCAACCGGGACCAAAGACTGCCAGGTTCTCACTCCGGCGACCACTTCGTTCCAGCTTCCTTCGAGCGGCATCTTCTTTGCCAACGCAGGGGGCAAAGGCTACTATCGGAGCGTCTATCCGGCCGATGTTTACAAGCAGCTTGTCGCCGGCATTGAAACGCGCCTCACTGCCGTGGAGCGCATCAGCCTCATTGGCGACGAATGGGCGCAAACGCAGGCCAACAAGGCCACGGTGGGCGACTACCTCAATCTTGTTGCCGCCATCAGCGGCGACCGGAATGACGACGTGGTGGAGACCGCGCTCGGTGGCGTCACATCGATCTACAACCGCATTGCCGCGTCGCCCGGTGAGAAGGCCGGCCTCTCCGCATGGATTCGCCGCACGTTTTCGCCTCAACTTGCCCGTCTTGGCGCAGCCTCGCCTTCCGACTCGGCCAGCATGCGCGAGCTGCGCGCCGGCCTGTTTGGCATTCTCGGTATCTACGGCAACGATCCTGGGGTGCTCGCCCAAGCGCGCGAGATTGCCAGGCGGTACCTCGCTCATACGGACTCAGTCGATCCCACCATGGGCCTCACCGCTCTTTCCATCTCCGTCCGCCACGGTGACGCCGCACTGTTTGACTCGCTCCAGCACATTGCCGAAACCAGTACCAATCCCGAGTTGCAGGTGGGGGCACTGCGCATGCTCGCCGAGTTCCAGGACCCGAAGCTTCTTGAGCGCGCGCTCGCCTACTCCGTCTCCGGCAAGGTCCGCAGCCAGGACGCTGCATTTATGCTGGCCATCGCCATGAACGAGAGCGAAAACCGCGACCAGGCATGGAGCTTCATCCAATCCAACTGGGACAAGGTGCGCACAGAGCTCACCCCGGAGATGGGTTCCATCCTGGTCCGTTCGACGAGTAACTTCTGCACTGCCGCTGCGCGCGACCAGGTTCAGAGCTTCTTTGCCGGCCACCAGGTTCCAGCCACTAACCGCGCTCTTCGCCACGCCATAGAGCACATCAACGGCTGCACCGAACTGCGCGGGCTGCAGGAGCCGAATTTGGAAAAGTGGCTCGCGGCGGGGCCAAAATCCTAGCTTTCCTTCTGTTCCAGTAGAGTGGAGGGCCGCGGAGGAATCGCCGCGGCCCTGCGCTTTGCCTGTCCGCCGGCGAACTTCAGGACGAATCTTTATGTTTGCGGCACGCCGGGATGTTATCTTCTATTTCCAAGATGCCCCGCCCTATTTTCGAAGTTTTCTATGCCGCCGTCCTCGTTTTTCCGGGTCTGCTTGCTCCGGCCCAGACCCCCGTCCAGCCCGCCGTGACCGGGGCGGTTCTCGCCGGCCGGCTCATCGACGTCCGCACCGGCCAGGTTCGCACCCACGCGTACATCCTCATTGCGGGCGACCGCGTCCAGTCCATCGCTGATGCCGAGCCGCGGGGCGTCCCCGTGCTTGATCTCTCCGCCTACACCGTCCTTCCCGGCCTCATCGACGTGCATGGACATGTTCTTTCGAATCCCACGACGCAGAACTTTGCCTCTGAACTGCGCACCTCGATTCCCCAGTCCACGGTGTGGGGCATCTACAACATGCACCTCTGGCTCGATCACGGCTTTACCATGCTCCGCGACGCCTGCGAAGGTCCCGCCGACTACCCGCAGTTTGCCCTGCGCGACTCGCAGAAGCGCGGTCTAGTTCTTGGCCCGCGCATGGTCGCCGCGGGCAGTTGCATTTCGCTCACCGGGGGCCATGGCGACGGACTGCCGCTCTCGCCCGACATTGACCTGCCGCGTCCCCACAACGTGGCCGACACGGTCGATGACATCGACCACGTAGTCCGCCGCGACATCAAGTACGGCGCCGACTGGATCAAGCTCATGGCCTCGGGCGGCGTGATGGACCCCATCTCCGACTTTCACGTTCAGGAACTGAGTGAAGCGCAGATGGCCGAGGCTGTCATTGTTGCACATCGCGCCGGCAAGAAGGTGATGGCCCACGCCGAGGGGGCCGCCGGCATCAAGGCCGCGGTGCGCGCCGGCGTCGATTCCATCGAGCACGGCACCATGCTCGACGAAGAGGGCGCCGAACTGATGGAGCAGCACCACACCTGGCTTGTCCCCACCCTCTACTGCTTCCAGCACGACATGCAGACGGGCCTCTCCAAGGGCCGCGATCCGGCCTCGTGGGCCAAGGGGGAGGAGATCATTGCCGCGCAGGGACCGGCCTTCCGTCTGGCTCTGGCCCATCACATCCGCATCGCCTACGGCACTGACGACGACGATATCGACGAAGCGGTCTCCAAGGAGTTCGGCGCGCTTGTCCGCGGCGGCATGACGCCTCTTGGCGCTCTCCAGGCCGCCACTATCAACGGGGCGGAGCTGCTCGGCAAGCAAAATGAAGCCGGCACCCTCGAGCCCGGCCACTACGCGGACATAGTCGCCGTCAAAGGCGATCCGCTGAGCGACATCACCGTGATGGAGCACGTGGCGTTTGTGATGCAGGGCGGCAAAGTCGTTAAAGACCCTACCCGTCCCGATCTCAACCGGCCTATCCGGGTCAAATGACAGAGACGCCCTTCCGGACGGCTTCCTGATTGAGGATCCTCATGTCCTGCTGGGCGTTTGAATCCCCTTTTCGCCTGAGTGGCAAGGGAAACATGGTGGGCAGCGAGGGACTCGAACCCCCGACTTCCTGCTTGTAAGGCAGGCGCTCTAACCAACTGAGCTAGCCGCCCGCATCATGCGGCATGGCCATTGCGGCCTTCTGTCATCATAGCAGCGTACGGGCTCGCCGGTTCGCGGCAGAAGGCGGAATTGATACACTCGCCCCGTGACACAACTGATAGTCAATGCCGACGATTTCGGTCTCACGCCCGGCGTCAACCGCGCGATTGCCGAACTTCATGCGGCAGGCGCAGTCACCAGCGCCAGCCTGATGGCGCGCGGCGCCGCCGTGGACGATGCCATCGAGATCGCTCTCCGCACGCCTTCGCTCGGCGTGGGCTGCCACGTTGTGCTGGCGGACGGCACGCCCGTGCTTTCGCCCCAGGCCATTCCTCATCTTGCCAATCCTGCCACGGGCAGCATGGATGCTTCGACCGCGCGCTTTCTCTTGGCGCTCGGCCGCGGTCCGCGCGCGCATCGCGCCATGGTGCGCGAAATCCAGGACGAAACCGCCGCGCAGATTGCGCTGCTCCAGAGCCGCGGCGTGCGCCTAACCCATATCGACACGCACAAGCACCTGCACATGTTTCCCTCGGTGCTTCGTCCCGTGCTGCGCGCCGCCCACGCCGCCGGCATTCGCGTCATCCGCAATCCCTTTGAGCCTCTTTGGGCGGTGCGCGCCACGCCCAAGCCGTCGTTCATCCGCTTCGCCGAGGTGGTTGCCCTTCGCACCCTGGCGCCCATCTGCCGGCGCATAATCGCCGAGGAGGGATTCGTGACCACCGGCGGCACCGTCGCCGTTCTCGGCACGGGCCATCTTGATGCCGCCGCTCTCGCCGCGCTGCTGGGGAGCCTGCAGCCGGGCGTGTGGGAACTGGTGACCCATCCCGGCTACAACGATGCCGATCTTGACAAGATTCACACCCGCCTGCGCGCCTCGCGCAACGGGGAACGGCTGGCTCTGCCGGCGGTGAAGAACTTTCCCGGCATTGATCTGGTGTCGTTTGCAGCCCTACAGTCTGCGCGGCTCTGAAATTGAAGCGTTACCCTAACGAAAGGAGTCCTGGCGGCGATTGGCGGCGTCATACCAACAAAGACGCCGCACGCAACACCACATCCTCTGCCGAAAAGAAGGTCGCATGCGCATCGGAATCACCTGTTATCCCACCTACGGCGGCTCCGGCGTGGTGGCCACGGAACTCGGCATTGAACTGGCCAATCTCGGCCACGAGGTTCATTTCATCTCCTACTCGCAGCCCTTCCGCCTCAGCGGCCGCGACGAAGGCATTCACTATCACGAAGTGCCGGTCTCCAATTACCCGCTTTTTGAGTTTCCTCCTTACGATCTGGCCCTGGCCTCGCGCATGGCCGAGGTGGCCGAGTTCAACGATCTCGATCTGCTCCACGTCCACTATGCCATTCCTCACTCCGTGAGCGCCCTGCTTGCCCGCCAGATGCTCGCTGCTCGAGGCCGCCGCCTGCCGTTTGTCACCACCCTTCACGGCACCGACATCACGCTTGTCGGTCTCGACCGCAGCTACCTGCCCATCACGCGCTACGCCATTCAGGAAAGCGACGGGGTGACGAGCATCTCCGATTACCTCAAGGCCGAAACCGTGCGCCACTTCGGCATCAGCCGCCCCATCGACGTGGTTACGAACTTTGTCAATTGCGATGTCTATATGCCCGTGCGCGAGGAGTCGCTGCGGCAGGCGGGGCGTGGTCGGCTGGCGCATCCCGGCGAGGCGATTCTCATCCATCTGTCGAACTTTCGACCCGTGAAGCGCGTCACGGATGTTGTCAAGGTTTTCGCGCTGGTGGCGCGCGAAGTTCCGGCCCGCTTGCTGCTGGTGGGCGACGGGCCGGACCGCTCCACTGCCGAGTGGCTTGCCTGCGATCTCGGCATCCACGATCGTATTCACTTCATGGGCAAGCAGGACCGCGTCAACGAGTTGCTGCCGCTGGCCGACCTGATGCTGATGCCCAGCACGCTCGAGTCCTTTGGTCTGGCCGCGCTGGAAGCCATGGCGTGCAAGGTTCCCTGCATCGCTACCCGTGTGGGCGGTGTTCCGGAGCTCATTGACGACGGCGTCACGGGTCTTCTGTATTCGGTGGGCGATGTGGAAGCGATGGCGGCCGGCGCCATCGGCCTGCTCAAGGACCGTGACCGCTTTGAGGCCATGCGCGACCAGGGCCGCAAAACCGCGCAGGAGCGATTCTGCTCCGATCTTGTGGTGCCCCGCTACATCAACTATTACGAGTATGTTCTGAACGCCAACCCGGCTGCTGTCCATCCGCACGTGTCCGTCCACGGCGAACTGTAGGGTGGTCTAGTTTCCGCCGTCTTTGTCGAATTGCGGCCTGAAACCAAGCCGTTCCCAGAAGCTGCGGACGAGTTCAACAGTCTCCGCGCTGCTGGCGGACGTGGTGCGCAGCAGGATTTCGCCGCGGCCCGCCTCCAGCGCCGCGACTTCGGCGGCGATCGCGATCACCTTTTCCGGACGGTAGGTGCAGTGCGCCAAGTCGGCAATGGAGAGCCGCATTGTGGGCGTGGCCAGCACGGTCCGCGGCGGCGCCATGCGGTCGAGCAGCCACAGAATTTCGAGTTTGGACTCCAGCTCGTCGGGCACGCAGTCGATGGCCAGGTCCGCCTCGCGCACCGCGTCTTCCAGGGTGGAGACGAACTCCACATGGGGCAGCGCTTCGGCGGTGAGCCGTTGGCGCAGCTCCTCCTGTGCGTGACGCAGGTTCAGCGGCATCACGTCTTCCAGCAGCACGCGATGGCCTGCCTGCGCGGCGGCCAGCGCCAGCCAACGTCCCAGTGGACCTGCTCCGATAATGGCGATTGTCGGGTTCAAGCCGGGTCCTTACTTGGCGTTCAGCGCTTGCAGCAGGTCCTCGACGCTGGGCCGCGCCTGCACCAGATGTTCGGCCACGCGCGCTCTCTCTTCTGCATTCAGGCTGGGAATTATCGCCAGCACCCGGCGCAAGGTCACGGCGACATCATCGATATAGTTCATCAGGCGGATCGCTTCTCCGGAAAGCGGCATGGGGCTCCTTGGGAGGTAGAAGTTTCTCTGTCTATTGTATGGGTTACGCACCGGCGGGGGAAACCGGGCGGCCCGGAGCCACAATTCCATACTTGGCGTCGAGAAACCCCTGCAACGGCTCGGGCAGCGCCGCAGCCAGCTCCTGCCATGTCATGACCGCCAGGCGCACGCGCAACTGCGCAGGCCGCACGGCCCGCATCACGGCAAACCATGCTTCGCGCAGGTCGGGCCGCCGCGCGTCGTGCAGCACGCAGAACCGGCATCCCGACGCATGTGCCGCCAGCACGTTGCGGATCAACTGGTAACCGGCGTAGCCCGCCACGCTCTGGGCCGCCGAACTTGCCAGGGCCGCGGCCGCCGAGGCCTCCATTCCCGGCAACAGTCCGGGCTCGCGTTCCCGCGCATCCACATAGCTTTCGAACTCCTGCGAAATCTCCTCGAGAAACTCTGTTGCCTCTCTGCGGCGCCGCGTGGCCAGCTCTACCCGCGGCAGGGCCTCGCGGTCAAACACCGTAACGAAGTCGCGATAGCCCTCCACGACGGAGGCGGCGCGCGTTTGAAAGTCCGCCTCCGTCAGCTTGGCCTCGATCAGTAAATCACCCCAGCGCAGGTCAACCTCCGTGCGGTCGAACCGTCCGTTTGCCAGCGGCACGCGCGCCTTCCATCCAAACTCCAGGGGCTCGTCCCCATCCACACCCAGCGCGCCCCGCACCGCGGCAGACTGGGCGATGCCCGGCGTGCAGAACACATTCATCAGGAGCGCGTCGGAACTCATCGAGGAGTCCAGCTCGCGCCACTTTCTTCCCGGCTCCGCTTTAGGCAGCGACCGGCTCTGGGCATGAACCTTGTCGAAACGCCGCATCCACTCCGGGCGCGCCAGGATGGCCTCATAGGCCGCGTGAAAGAAGTTTCCGTGTTGTGCTTCTTCGGGCACGAAGACGATCACGGGCGGATCGCCGTAGCTCTCCACGTGCGGGCGGCGCCGCGCCCAAGCGCGGGTGCGTGCTCCGATCTCCTGCCGCAATGCTGCCGCATAAGGGCTGTTTTTCATTTTGGTTTCACACCGTCCATTGCCATCCCAAAGGTGGAGGAACCCGCACCTCTGCCTATGAGAGAATCGCCCTCGTGACGACTCGGCTGCAACTTCCCCTCATGGGCGTGCTGGTGGCCCTTCTTGCAGTGCCGCCGCCCGTCTCCGCGCTTTTGGGCAACAAGAAGAAGACCGCAGAAAGGGCTGGAGCACTTCTCTTCCACGATCGTGGTTGCGACCACTGCCATGGGCAGGGCGGCATTGGCGGCAAAAAGGGGCCGCCGCTCACCCGCCTTTACAGGGACAGGCAATGGTCCCCCGCCCGCATCACCCATCAAATCCTGTATGGCGGCAAGAAGATGCCGGCCTTTGGCGACTCGGTTACGGACGCGGAGGCCGCGGAACTGGTGGCCTATCTTCGCGCGCGGCACAAGCCGGCGCCCCCGCCGCCGGCCGGCCAGTAAACCCGGCTCATTGTTCGATGGCCGCCGCGATACCTGCCCTGATCGTCTCGGGCAGCGGCGGCGTGCCACCGGGCTGGGTTGCCATCCAGGCGCCCCAGCGGTTGCCTGCCTCGTTCAGCCTGGCCAGGCTCGCCCCGCGCAGCAGATAGTGCGTCATGGCGGCGGTAAAGGTGTCGCCCGCTCCGATCGTGTCCACGACCTTTACCGGAAATCCCGGGTGCTCGTTCCATTCGTCGCGGCGCACCAGCAGGCTGCCGTTTCCGCCCCGGGTAATGGCCACCATCTGCAGCATGGGAAACTCGTCCAGCAGCCTCTCCGCGCCGCGCAGCAACTGGTCGCGCGGCGAGCCTTCGTACTCCGGCAGGCCCAGCAGGCTCAGAACCTGGGGCACTTCGCCGTCGTTCATCTTCATCACCGTCGCCAGTTCCAGCGATTCCTGGATGATCTCACTCGAATAGAAGGGCGCGCGCAGGTTCACGTCGAAGACGCGGATGCACGAAGCCGGCGTCTGCGCGACCAGCGTCTGCACGGTTTGGCGCGACTCGAGCGCCCGCTGCGCCAGTGTTCCAAAGCAGACCGCATCCGCGCGCTCCGCCACGCTCAGCCACTGGTCCGACAGCTCCATGAAATCCCAGGCCGAGGGCTGATGGATGGTAAAGCGCGGCTGGCCATTTTCGAGAACCACCGTCACCTTGCCGGTTTCGTGTGTGGCGTCCACCTCAAGGTACGCGGTATCGGCCGGGAGAGGGTCCAGGATATCCACCGCTCTCCGTCCCAGCTCGTCGCGCCCGATGCGGCTCAGAATCACGGCATGATTGCCCAGCCGTCCCGCCATCACGGCAAAGTTGGTTGGGGCGCCGCCCAGTTGCGCGCCCTCTGGCAACAAATCCCACAGCAGTTCGCCTACTCCCAGAATCAGGTGTTGTTCCTTCAACGTTGTGCTCCGGCGCAGTCCGTTCCCTGACGCGCCTGGTCACCCAGGCCGGCGGTTTGTCCCCCTCGACTGCGGGACTTCCGGGGCTGCTCTCGTAACAGCTTTCTACCTGCCATACGCTCCCGTCAAATCCTCTTCGTCCCCGCCGCAACTCCGATCCATCGGTAGAGCGAGCAGTCCTCATAGTTGGCCGAGGCGTACTCTCCGTCGGGCTGGTTGGCGAGGATCCGGTGGTCGGCAATCGCATCGTCCCGCGACCGCTTGACCTGTCCCGCAAACAGCCGCGCCAGCCCCGGCTGCCGGCGCAGTACCGCTTCCTGTTCGTTGTTTACATACAGGATGTCCAGTTCGCCGGCGCGGGCGGCAAACCGCGCCGCCATGGACTGGAGCAGGCGCCGCATGACCGCGGCCCCAAACGGATTGAAGAGGAACGCCACGCACGGCCCGGGCGGAAAGCGGAACGCTGCCGCATCGCCGCACAGCACATGCGAAGGCGCCGCCGCGCGGCCCGCGGCCCGCCACAGCGCCAGGTTTCTTCGCGCAATTCGCGCCAGCGTGGGATTCAGCTCCACCCCCACCACGCGCCGAAAAGGCAACTGCGAGGCCAGCAGCACCGCACGTCCCATGCCTGCGCCCAGATCGACAAACGTGTAGGCGTCGATCGGTCCCGCCGGGTGGCTGCTTCGCCAGCGCACGATCATGGCCTGAAAGACCGAAGGCGCAATTGCGTAGTAGGCCGTGTTGTGACGGTCGTGCCGGTGGCCGGTGGCGAGATGCCGTCCCGCCACCAGGCCGCTGGTCCGCACCCCGAACTCCAGATCGAAGGGGTGGCGCGTGTAGCCCTCCGCGACCTTCAGTCCCGGCAGCAGGCGCCGCTTGGTATCTATGGCGCTGCCGTTTTTGTTCATGCGCTGGCTGTTCACTGATATTACCTTGCCGCCGTCCGGTTCCGCGCGCCTGGCAGGGAATGATCTTTTCCGGCGCCCGGCGCGGGTAGCTTTCTCAATTGCCCTCTGTTTCTGATCCTTCCTCTGCCGCTTCCACCCGCACTTTGCCGATCCTCAGTCCGTCCATCTCGATCACGGTCATCTTTCGTCCTTCGTAGATCAAGCTTTCTCCGGGCTGGGGAATATGCCCCAGCCGCATCAGCAGGAATCCTGCCAGTGTTTCCACGCCGCCGTCGCGCGGCAGCCGCCACTGCGTCTGCGTTTCCAGGTCGCGCAGGTTTACGCCGCCATCCATGGTCAGGGCGCCGGGTGCTGCGGCCAGCAGCGGTCGCTGCGGTTGGTCAAACTCGTCTTCCAGTTCGCCCGTCAGCTGTTCGATTGCGTCTTCGGCCGTGACCAGGCCAACCGTGGAGCCGTATTCGTCCACGACGATGGCCATCTGCCGCCGCCGCTGCTGGAACTCCCGAATCAGGTCCAGCACCGTCTTGGTTTCCGGCGCCACCAGCGCGTCGTGCATGACCTGGGACAGTTTCAGTTCCACCAGCGCGTCTGTTCCCCGCGCCGGGCGCAGAAAAAAGATCAGGCGCGCCAGGTCCTTGGCATAGACCACACCCACAATGTGCTCGGGGCCGCGGGTTTCGTCGTACACCGGCACGCGCGAAAAGTGCCGTTCGATGACCTGCGCGCTGGCCTCGACGAGCGGCATGTGGGAGGGCAACGAGAAGATTTTTTGCCGCGGCGTCATGATCTCGCGGATGGGCACGTCGTCCAGTTCCAGCGCGCGATGCACCATTCGCTCCTGAAAGACGGGGAGCACGCCCATGCGCCGCGCCGCCGTTGCAATCAGCTTGAGCTCTTCCGGTGAGTGCACGGCCGCACGATCCGTGACCGGGACATCGAATGCGCGCAGAATGAGAGCCGCCGACCGCCGCAGCAGGCGCACGGCCGGTCGCGCCACCGTCATGAACAGCAGCATGGGCGGCGAGACGGCCAGCGCCAGCGCCTCGGCCCGCCGCAGCGCCAGGGACTTTGGCACCAGTTCGCCCAACACGACATCGCAATAGGTGATGAGCGCAAAGCCGGCCGTCACGGCGGCAATCGCGCCCATGTGCGCCAGCGCCGCCGCATGCGCCGGCGGGTGGGGCAGGGCCTTCATCCAGCCCAGGAAAAACCGCGCCGCCAGCGGCTCGCCAATCCAGCCCAAGGCCAGCGAGCACAGCGTGACGCCCAGTTGCACGGCGGGCAAAAAGTCATCGAGATCCTGCTGCAGGCGGCGCACCGCCCGCGCTCCCGGCACCCCTGCCGCCACCATTTGCTCGATGCGCGTTTGCCGCACCGAAACCAGCGCAAACTCTGCGGCCACAAAAAATGCATTGCCCAGAATCAGCATGGCCACGGCGACAAATTCAAGCAGCGCAAGCCCGTGCATCTCGCCTGTGAGCATAGCACCCGGGCCCCCAGCCTGCTGGGCCCAAGAGCCTGGGGTGGAAGCCGAAATCAGGGAAGAAGCATCTCTCAGCGGCTCAAGCCGCATGGACATAGCGAGGTTCACGGCTGAAGCCGCGCCCATTCAAAACGGGACTTTGGCCGCGGGCTACTCATCCCTGGCTCTCCACCTTCTCACCAAGTTCTCCGCCGCCTCGGCCCACTCTGGAAACTCAAAGCGGAAGCCCGCCTCCAGCAAGCGTGCCGGAACCACCCGCCGGCTCTTGAGAACGATGCCCGCCTGGGTTTGGAGGGCCAGCGCCGCCAGCTCGACCAACGGCGTGGGGATGGGAAACCCGTTTGGCACATTCCAGGCCTCGCGCAGTCCGGCCATCAGCTCGCGGTTTCGCACCGGGTTGGGCGACGCCAGATTCACCGGTCCGTCCAGCCACTCGCGCTCGACGAGAAACTCCACGGCTCGCGCAAAGTCATCCTCATGAATCCAGGAAACGAACTGCCGGCCGCCGCCCTGCGCTCCGCCCAGGCTCAGCCGCACCAGCCGCGACAGTTGGGCGAACATGCCGCTGGCGGCTGTGCTCATTACCACCGCGCTGCGCAGGGCTACTTTGCGCGTGCGCGGCAGGTTTTCCTCAAAGAAGGTCCGCTCCGCATCCTTTGCCACGCGCGTGGCAAAATTCCAGCTTTCCGGCGCGTGCCGCCATTTTGAGATTGGCTCTCCGCCGCCCAACTCGCCGGTGGCCTCGTTCATCTCCCAGTCCACGCCGGCGCGGTCCATGGTGTGCCTGTAAATGTCGGCTGTTGAAGCATTGAGCCAGACCCGGGGCGGGCTCGCCAGCCCCGCCAGCACCCGGTTCAGCAGCCATGTGGAGCCCACCCGCGAACGGTAAATTTCCTCCCGGCACGTCTTGTCGTAGCGGCAGCGCAGGCTGCGGCCCGCCAGATGGATGCAGACGTCCGCGCCTTCCAGGTAGTTCACCCAGGGCCCCGTGCGTTCCCCGTCCCAGTAGACCGTCCGCCATGGAGCGGTATAGGGGCTACGGGTCAGCACCGTCACATGATGTCCCCGCCCCTGAAAATGCCGCGCCAGCACCCATCCCAGCTCGCCGCTGCCGCCGGGGATCACTACGCGCAGCCGCCCCGGCTGCATGGACGACACTCTCTCCATGGCTCCAGCCTACCTCGCCACAGCCGCCTGGAATCGTGGCTTTACTGTTTCGGACGGAATGGATAGCCGCGCGCAATCAGCCGCTGACGGTAGGAGCGGTACTCGTGCACCCCCAGGTACACCATCAGACACAGGAACAGCAGGGGCCCCCACAGCACCCATCCGGGCTGCACCACCCGGTCGTTGCCCACCCTCACGGAATCGGATTCCTGCAGGCTGCCGAACATGGACACCAGGTTCCTGCCCACGGACACGTTCTCGCCCAGCCGGACTCCGCCAAAAAAACTTACCAGGTCGTTCTCGATCGACGCGTTGTTTCCAGCCGTCACTTCGCCGAAAAAGTTCACTACATCGTGCTGCGCGTCACCGTAGAGGTGAACGTTTCCGAAAAATACCACAATGTCGCCGGTTACCTTGCCGTCCACGCGTACGCTACAGAAAAAACACACCGCGTCGTGAATCTCTTCCCCGGGCGTCACGTGAATGTTGGTTCCGAATTGGACGTTGTCATGTTCACCCCAGGCCGGCGCCGCTGCGGCGGCCATTGTGGCCAGTATGCACAATGCGAGTTTTCGCAGAATCATGATGCCTGTCTCTTTTCCGAGGATACGCGCCAACCAGAATACAGGTTTCCCCGCTGCTCCGCCTTCCCGGTCCGGCGGTATTACTTTCCCTGCAGGAGGCGGTCCGGCGCCAGCGCAAGGGTCCACTCCGCTGCTGTATCCACCACTACATCCGGCGGCATTTCCATCAAGTTTTGCGGTCCGAAGCCGAAGGCGCACCCCACGCTCCACACGCCCGCGTTTCGCGCCGTCTCCACATCCACCCTGCTGTCGCCGATCATGACCGTCTCTTCAGGGCGCGCTCCGGTTTCTTCCATCAGCGACCGCAAGCCGAGCGGGTCGGGCTTTTTCACTGGAAAGCTGTCTCCGCCGTAGATGTGCAGGAAGTACGGCGCGAGGCCCAGTCCCTCGCAGATCCCCCGTGCCGGCCGCACCGGTTTGTTTGTGAGCACGGCCATGGCGCGCGCCGGCTTGCCCGGGAAATCGTGCAGGTCGTGCAGCGCCTTGAGCGCCTCGAGAACTCCCGCGTACGCGTAGGTAAAGTCCAGTTTGTGCGCGCGATAGTAGTCGAGGAAGAACTGATACGCTTTTGCCTGCTCCGTTTCGCCGATCTGCTCTGGCGCGACCTTGCGGCTCGCGGCCAGCGCCCGGCGCATCATCAAGGGCGCGCCGTTGCCCACGTAGCTGGCGATCACATCGTCCTGCAGGCGCTCCAGGCCCACATGGTCCAGCGCCTCGTTGACGCTGTTGCACAGGTCCTGTGCGGAATCAATCAATGTGCCGTCCAGATCGAAGACGAGCAGCTTCAGCTTTTCCACAGGGATAGGACGAAGAACGCGCATGATACCCCTATTTTAGCGGCAGTGCGCGGCAGATGCAGGACAAGTTCAGGCGGCAGGCGCAGGCTCCGGCGCCACGACTTGTTGCTCTGCGTCCAAACCGGCTTCACGCACCAGGCGCGTGACAGCGGCGGCGCTGAGGCGGGTGGCGTCGTACTCGATGCGCAGCGTGCGCTCGGACTGGTTGAAGGCAAGATGACGGATGCCATAGACGTCGCGGACCGCGGCCAGCGCAAGCGCGGTCTGCTGGGTGGGCAGGGTGGTGTAGCGATATACGATCTCGACCGGCGTCATACGGACAATGATAGCAAGCGGCGGTCGCGGGAGGAGACTCTTCAGCCAATCGCGTCCATATTCCAGATCCTGAAGAAAGGCGGCCTCTCTCCATCCATTTGCGAAGGCGCGTCAACAGCCAGATTTCTAGAGGCTTTTGAGGTATTTCTGGATCTCGGGGTTGGTCCAGTCCTGGGCGCCGATGAATTTGCGGCGGATGATGCCGTTGCGGTCGATGATGTAAGTTTCGGGCCACATGTCGCTGTGGTAGAGGCTGGCGGCCTTTTCGTCTGGATCGTTGACGGTGATCAGGTCAACGTGGCGCCGGGCCACAAATTCGCGGTACATTTGCGGATCCTCATCGATGCTGACGGCGAGGACGACAAGGCTGGGCATGTTGTGGTGGAGTTGGATCAGCGACGGCATTTCCTGGACGCAGGGCGGGCACCAGGTAGCCCAGAAGTTGAGCAGCACCACTTGGCCGCGATAACTGGCCAGATGGACGGTGTTCGTTCCGTCGGAGACGGTGAAGTCGGGCGCGACACGGCCGGTTTGCGCGGGATGCGAACCGCGGTCGCAGCCGGGAACGAGGGCCAGCGGAAGAAGCGTGAGGAGAGCGAGTAAACGAGGAAACCGCACATTCATATAATACGAAGCGAAGGGGCAGGACGTCATGGGGAGCGAGAAGCCGGACGGCAACGAAACCGCGGGAGTGGAGCAATGGCAACCGGTGCTTGGACTGTCGGAGCGTGGCGGCCAGGAGCCGGGACAAAGGACAGGAGGGCCGGGAACGGTCTTTGATCAGCCGGAGCCGGAGGCGCTTCTGGAACTGACGGTGATTGTTCCGGCGCGGAATGAGGAGGATTGCCTGGGCGCGTGCCTGGAGTCGCTGGTGGCGCAGTCGGACGAGGTTTTTGCGCTGGGCCGGGACTGGGAACTGATGGTGGTGGATGACCACTCGACGGACCGGACAGGCGCGATTGCAGGGGAGATTGCGCGGCGTTTTGCCGGGGTAACGGTACTGAAGGCCGCCAAGCTGGAGCGCGGGTGGACGGGGAAGGTGAATGCAATCTGGACGGCGGCACGGCGCGCGCGCGGGCGCTGGCTGCTGTTTACCGACGCGGACACGATTCACGAACCGGGGAACCTGCGCCGGGCCATTCACGAGGCCACCAAGCACAAGGTAGGGATGCTGAGCTACTCGCCGCGGCAAATTGTGAAGGGATGGGCGCAGCGGTCGCTGATGCCGCTGGTGTTTTGCGAGTTGGCGCTCTCCTATCCCCCCGCCAAGGTATCGGACCCGGCACAGCGCGTGGCCGCAGCCAACGGGCAGTTTTTGCTGGTGGAGCGGGAGGCCTACCGGCGGCTGGGCGGACACCCCAGCGTGGCCGAGAGCGTGCTGGAGGATGTGGATCTGGCTTTTGTGGCGAAGCGGCGGAAGGTGGGGCTGCGCTTCCGCTATGGAGACGATGCCGTATCGACGCGGATGTACCGATCGACGAAAGCGATGATCGAAGGGTGGACGAAGAACCTGGCGCTGCTTTTTGGCAATACGCTGGCGCTGGCCGTGTGGCGGGCGCTGGACATCTTTTTGCTGGCGGGACTGCCGGTGCTGGCGGTGTGGCTGTGGAACGCGAAGTTTGCGGCCCACTCGCTGCAGTGGCTGGGCGCGGGCTGGGTGCTGGCGCTGCTCTGGGTGCGGAATCTGTTCCGGTTTTACGGGCGGGTGGCGAAGTCGAATTTTCCGTTTCTGGACTGCGCGCTTGCGCCGCTGGGGCTGCCTCTTTTCGTGGGGTTGCTGTATGCGAGCTGGTTTCAACACACGATTCTGAAGCGGGTGAGCTGGAAGGGCAGGGAGTACGGGGTGTGAAGTGAAGGGCGGAACCGCTTTCAGCGGTAGTAGCCGGCGCGGGTTGTGACGATGTAGCGGCCGTGCTTGAGCTCGGGATGCGTGATGAAGGCCTGTGATTTCAGTTTAAGCTGCAACCGGCAAAACTTGCCCGCCGGTTGGCCGGAGGACGGCACATAACCGATGGTGTAGCGCCCGCGAATCTCCTCGATCAAGGCGGCGAGTTTTTCCGCTACGCGATGACCGCTTCCGTGAAGAACCGGACCTCCGGTTTGGGTGGCATAGCGCTCGATTCCGTTCAGGCGGGGAGCCGTGCCGAAGAGGTACGAGAGGGGATTCACGGCTTCCGTGGCGATAATGGCATCGGTTGCCGCCCATCGGTCGATCAGGGCTGATACAACGACCCCGGATTCGAGGAGTCTCTGCAGCGCCTCGGACTCGGAATGCAGCCGGGCCGGCGCCTGTTTGCCATAAAACTTCCGGGTGAGCGGGTTGACGAAATTCGCCGTGCCATCGGTGAAGAAGACCAGTACCCTGCGGCTATCAGGGATGGTGGACGTCAAAGCTGTTTCCGCCCCCTCGTAGACATCCTCGTCAAGAAAGGTCGCTTCACCGGATTTCATCAGGGCGGCTTGTTGAATGGCGGCGGCCACGGCGGCGCGATCCTTTGTGAAGGGTTGGAGCATGCGCGCGGACGAGGAAAAGACCATCACAGCCACCTCGTCTTCCGGCTTCAAATGCTTCAAGGCATCGAGGGCGCCCGCCGCGAGATCCTTCATCTCCGGCCGCACGCTTTCCGTAAGGTCGAATAATAGAACGATAGACAAGGGCAGCTTGTTCTGGGAGAAGTAGCTGATTTTCTGGGGGACGCCATCTTCCCGGAGGATGAAGTCGTTGGCCGTCAAATGGGGAATCAGCCAGCCCGTTTTGCGTTCGGCGGCGAGGACATCGAGCAACACCAAGTTGCTGGAGATGTGCAAAAGAGGAACTGGCGAGATCGGTTCAGGGGTGCTCTGTTGAGCGTGTGCGCAGCAGGAGATCGAAAGGGCACATGCCAGAAAAACGGCCGCGTAGCGCCGCGCGGCCGGAATCTTCCGTGACGAATGCACTGGTTCTGATCTCCTTTAGAATATTCATGATCCACCGGACCGGTCCGGGGGCGAATGAAGCGGCGAGAGGATTCAAGAGGATTGCCGTGGACCGCGCGCAGGGTTTCCAGCCGGACCTTCGTCCCCGAAGGTAACAGATTTCAGGCGCGGGCGAACGGTAAAAGGTTCGAAGCCATGCGTTGCCGAGGATCATTTTGGCAACCTGCCGCAATGGGGCGGACTCTTGGGGATGTGGAATTCAAGAGGATCGGGTGAAGCGCGGGCGCTTGTTTGCGCATCTTTTAGAGGAGGGGTCAGACATGGTCTTTCTTACGCGGCGGGCTACATTTTCCGCGTCGCACTATTACTGGAACCCGGTCTGGAATGCGGAAAAGAACGAGCAGGTATTTGGGCGCTGCTCGAATCGAAACGGGCACGGCCATAATTACACGATTGAAGTGACGGTGTCTGGAGAGCCTGATCCGGTAACGGGTTTTGTGGTGGATTTGAAGTGGCTGAAAGGCGTGATGGAATGTGAGGTTCTGGAAGCCTACGATCACCGGCATCTGAATTTGGATGTGCCGGAATTTGCGACAACGGAAAGCAGCGCGACGATTCCAACCACGGAGAATATCGCCATTGCGGCATGGAAGCGGCTGGAGCCGGCGATCGCGGCGGCGCAAGGGGCGCGGCTCAGCTCTGTGCGGGTTTATGAGACGCCGGAGATCTTCGCCGAGTACCGGGGAGGCGCATGAACGGCGCAGGCAAGGCGTATTTTGGACGGCGCTACCTGCTGAGCGCCAGCCACCGGCTGCACTCGGAGGAGTTGTCGCCGGAGGCGAATGTGGATGCGTATGGAAAGTGCAACAATCCGCGCGGGCACGGGCACAACTATGTAGTGGAAGTGGTGGTGGGCGGAGCGGTGAATCCAGAGACGGGCATGGTGATCGACCTGGCGGCGCTGGATCGCGTGGTGGGGAGCCGGGTGCTGGAACGGTTCGATCACGCCAACCTGAACCTGGACCCGCTGTTTGAAAAGAGCGTGCCGACGACCGAGAATCTATGCAGGACGGTTTTCGGATTGCTGCGGGACGCACTGCCGGACGGGGATCTCGAGTATGTGCGCGTAGAAGAGACGGAGAGCAATTTCTTTCAGTGTTATGAGGCTTGAGCGGAAGAGAGCCCACACAATGGCATGGGCAGTTGAACAGGGATGAGAGCCGCCCCACTTTCCCGGGGCGAAAGGAAAAAACAGCATGGCGCAGCCAATCGCAGTGAGCAAGTCTATCCGCCGGACGCTAGGAGGAGACGAGGGACTGAGCGAGTTCAGCATGGAGGATCTTTATCGCGAGATTCTGGGCAGGCTGGGCGAAGATCCCAAGCGTGAAGGCTTGCTGGCCACGCCCACGCGGGTGACGAAGGCGCTGGAGTATCTGACCAAGGGTTACGATCAGGATCCGACGAAGATTCTGCGCGGGGCGTTGTTTGACGTGGCCTACGACGAGATGGTGATCGTGAAGGACATCGAGATGTTCTCGCTGTGCGAGCATCATATGCTGCCCTTCTTCGGCCGTGTGCATGTAGCCTATATTCCCAAGGGCAAGGTGATCGGGCTGAGCAAAATTCCGCGGCTGGTGGAGGTTTTTGCGCGGCGGCTGCAGGTGCAGGAGCGGCTGACGCGGCAGATCGCCGACGCCATTCAACATGCGATTGAGCCGCAGGGCGTGGGCGTTGTAATCGAGGCGCGGCACCTGTGCATGATGATGCGGGGCATCGAGAAGCAGAATTCGTCAACGGTGACCTCGGCCATGGTGGGGTGTTTCCGGCAGAAGGAGACGCGCAGCGAGTTTCTGTCGCTGGCGCGGCAGCCGGGGACGACGGTTCTGTAGAGCCGGAGATCGGGAAAGTGAGCCATATCAGGCGGCGGGATGGTTGTGGCGCGGATGGATTTTCGCGCCCGGCAGGGCAGACGCGGCAAGAGGCCGCGTGCGCAGCGAGCGGGCCGCCGCGATGGCGCGCGCGAGCCTGGGAGCGGCCGCAGCATCAATTTGCGCGAGCAGCGGCGCATGGCGGATGGTGTGAAGCATTTTGTGCGCGATGGTGGCGAGATGGCGCCAGTCGTGCCACTCGCCGATCTGGGCAATGACTGTACTGAAGGATGCGAACCGGGCCTGATCTTGATCGGGCAGAAGCCGGCCGAGGACGCGCAGGCGCTTGAGCCTGATGCGGAGATCGTGAAGGTTGGCCTCGCCGGGTTCAGGCCGCTGGGCGATCTCGCGGCGCAGCTGGGCGACGGCGCGGCGCAGCTTCATCATTCCCTGCCGGTGGGACGCGGCAGGCGCCGCGGTGGCGCGCGGCGAAGGGAAGGCCGCAGCAAGCTGACGTGCGTAATCGGCCAGATCGCGGCGCAGCCGGCCGCCGTGTCGATGGAGTGTTTTGTCAAGCCGCGCGGCGGCGCGCGTGCGCAGCTTGCCGATGCGGCGAAGCAGCCGAGACAGGGACGTGGCGGATGATTGGCCGGCGAGCGTGAGCGCATGGTCGCGGATGACGTCGAGATCGCGAACTTTGCCCGCGGCTTTGCGGATGGCCTCCACGGAGGGGAGCAGATGGCGCGGCGGTTCGGGACCAATGGTGGCGATGGCGAGGACGCGATGGGCGCGCATGCGCAGCTTGTGCACATCTTCCGGCGCGAAGTTGCGATCAACGGTCTTGAGTTGTTTGCGCAGTTGCCGCAGCGGCCGTTCGATGGGGGTGAGGTCCATGGCGATTCCCCATCGTCAAGGATAGTCAATTGGAAGGGCGGGGGATTGAGGATAGGGGTGTGGGGTGTGTTGCGCGGAGCGTGGACAGGCCGTGGCCGTCATCCTGTTAAAGTTGTGGTGTGAATGGACTTCTTGTGATCGATAAGCCGGGCGGGATGACCAGCCACGACGTGGTGGGGAAGCTGCGGAAGATCACGGGGGAGCGGTCGATTGGGCATCTGGGGACGCTGGACCCCATGGCGACCGGCGTTTTGCCGCTGCTGCTGGGCAAGTTCACGCGCCTGGCGCAGTATTTTTCCACAGCGCAGAAAAGCTATTCGGGGACAATCCGGTTTGGATTTGCGACCGACACGTATGACGCGGAGGGCGTGGCAGCGGGGGTGGATGTGCAGCCCGCGCTCACTCTGGAGCAGGTTCGCAGCGTGGCGGCGCGTTTTCACGGCGAGCTGGAGCAGCTTCCACCGCCATTTTCGGCCAAGAAGATTGGCGGCACGCCGGCCTACAAGCTGGCGCGTGCCGGCAAGCCTGTGGAGTTGAAGCCGGCGAAGGTTGACATCGCCTCCTTTGAAATTGTGGCGGTGGAGGGCTCCGAAGCGAGCTTCAACATGGCCATCAGCGCTGGGGGCTATGTGCGCTCGGTGGCGCACGAGATGGGGCAGGCGCTGGGCTGCGGGGCGCACCTGAGCAGCTTGCGCAGGACGCGGGCGGGGGTGTTTACGCTGGCCGAGGCGCGCAGGTTGGAGGAGTTGCAGCCGCTGGCGGGAGACGTGGAAGCGCTGGAGAGGCTCTGCGTCCATCCGCGGACGCTGCTGCCGGAGATGCCCGCGGTGACCGGCGATGCGCTGGCGCTGGGACGGCTGCGGAATGGCGCGCAGACGAATTTGCCGGAGTTCTCGGCGGCGCCGCTGGTGAAGGTTTTTGCCGGGCAGACGGAGCTGGCAGGGATTGTGCGGCGCGTGGCGGGAACGCTCTTTCAGCCGGTGGTGGTGATGAACGACAGTGGTCAGTGATCCCTTGTCAGCTTCTTGACGATGCGGGGCGCAGTTTCTTGTTGGGCGTGGGATTGCGGGATTCGGCCGTCACTTGCCTTTGCGCAGGAGAGGCGTCAGGGCGGGGAGCAGGGTTCCAGCGAGGATGGCTGAGCCCTTGGCGGTGGGGTGGATGCCGTCGGGCTGGATGGCGCCGGGGACGTGGATGAGATCTTTGTAGATCATGGGGACAAAGGCCGTGTGGTGTTTGGCGGCAAGGTCGCGGAAGACCTGATCGAATTGGCGGATGTAGTCGCGGCCGTAGTTGGGCGGGAGGGTGATGCCGGCGAGCAGGACCCGGATGCGGGCTTTGAGGAGGGCGGAGAGGACCGCGTCGAGGTTGCGGCGGGTGTCGGCGGTGGGGATGCCGCGGAGTCCGTCGTTGCCGCCGAATTCGACGATGACCACGGCGGGGTGCAGGGCGAGGATGGCAGGGAGGCCGGCAATGGCGTCTTTGGTGGTGGCGCCGCTGGCGCCCATGTTCTCGACCTTGTAGCGGTAGCCGCGGTTGTCGAGGGCGCGCTGGAGGGCGGCAGGATAGGCCTGGTTGAGGTCGAGGCCGTAGCCAGCGGTGATGCTGTCGCCGTAGCAGACCAGCAGCGGCCGATCGGCGGCAACGAGCGGAGCGGCGAGGACGAGGATCAGAAACGAAACGAGAAAGGGGCGGCGAACGTCCACCAGAACAGTGTATCTGCGGGGGCAGGGCGACAGTGGCCGAGGAGGCGGGCGGGTGATTGCGGTTCGCGGTGTGAAGAAGTGGATCCAGAACGGCGCGCGGCGGGTGGAGATTCTGAAGGGGATCTCCCTGAGCATTCCGGCGGGGCAGTTTGTGGCCATTGTGGGAGCAAGCGGCAGCGGCAAGAGCACGCTGCTGGGGCTGCTGGCGGGGCTGGATACGCCGAGCGAGGGCGAGATCTGGCTGGATGGCGTGCCGATTCACAACCTGGCGGAGGCAGAACTGGCGGCAGTGCGTGGGCGCAAGATTGGTTTTGTGTTTCAGAGCTACCAACTGATCGCCACGCTGACGGCGCTGGAGAATGTGCTGTTGCCTTACGAGCTGAACATGGAGGGCAGCGGGTTGCAGCAGGCAAGGCGGCTGTTGGACGAGATGGGGCTGACCGAGCGCGTGGAACACTATCCGGTGCAGCTTTCGGGCGGGGAGCAGCAGCGGGTGGCGCTGGCGCGCGCGTTTGTGGCCGAGCCGCCGATGGTGATGGCGGACGAGCCGACCGGCAATCTGGACTCGGCGAATGGGCGGCTGGTGCTGGATCTGTTGCTGGAGCGGAAGCGGCGCACGGGCACCACGCTGGTGTTGGTGACGCACGACGTGGAGGTGGCGAGCCGCGCCGATCGCAGAATCACGCTGCGCGATGGAAGGGTGGTGGAGGATACGTTGCCGGGCGAAGCGGAGGCGGCGGGCGTGAGCGCTGGGGATGAGGGCGTGAATGGCTAGAAAGGCATTAGGCTGGACGCGAGCCGCGGCCATCGGCTGGCGGGACATCCGCTCGGCGCCAGGCAAGTTCGGCTTTGTGGCGCTGAGTGTGGCCATTGGAGTGGCGGCTCTGGTGGGCGTGCGCGGCTTCAGCGACAGCTTCCGGCGAACACTGGGGTTGGAAGCGCGGTCACTGATGGCCGGCGACCTGAGCGCCCGCGTCTTTCGCCTGCCGTCTGCTGAGGACGAGCACAAACTTCAGGCTCTTGCGGCGAGGGAGCTTGCGGAGGCCCGTTGGACCTGGGTCACGGAGACGATTTCCATGGCCTCTGTGCCTCACGATCCGGTGCCGGTTCTGGTCACGTTGAAGGCTGTTGATCCCGGAGAGTATCCCTACTACGGTACGGTGGAACTGGAGCCGCAAATGAGCCTGAAGCAGGCTCTCGACGGCGACTCGGCGGTGGTGGCGGACGAGTTTCTCATCCGGATGAAGGCGCATGTGGGCGCGACGTTGCGGTTGGGCGATCGCGCGTTCCGGATCGCCGCTGTGCTGCGGCAGGAGCCGGACCGCATCAGCGCCGGGGCGGGCATCGGGCCGCGGGTCATGATCTCCAACACGGCGCTGGAGCGGACGGGCCTGATGGGGCCGGGCAGCCGGGCCAGCCACCGGCTGCTGATGAAGCTGCCCGCTGGCGTAGACCCGGCGGCCGCGCGCAAGTTGGTGGAGGCGGCGCTGCCAGACGCGCAGGTGATGGACTATCGCGAAGGGAATCCTGCGTTGAACGAGGGGCTGGAACATGCCACCGCCATGCTCAGCCTGATCTGCTTGGTAGCAATGGTGTTGGGAGCAATTGGCGTCGCCATGGCCATGCACGCGCATTTGGAGCAGCGCATGGATATGCTCGCGATCTTGAAGGTGGTCGGCGCCCGATCGAGCGATCTGCTCCGCATCTTTCTTTTGCAGACGCTCGGACTCGGTTTGGCGGGCGGCCTGCTGGGCGTAGCTGCGGGCGTGGGTGTAATGGCTGCGATGCCAGCGGTGTTCGGCAAGTTGATTCCGGTGCAAACGGCGCTTGGCTTTCCATGGAAATCCGCAGTGGCAGGAATGGGAACTGGGTTGCTGACCACTCTGCTCTTTTGCTTGCCGCCATTGCTGGATGTAAGGCTGGTGCGGCCGGTTCGAGTGTTGCGCCGGATGGTGGAGCAGGGGCCGCAGGGCGTACAGGGATGGTGGGCGCGCTGGTGGGCAAGGCGGTTGCAGATGGGGATTGCTGCTCTGGTGGTTCTGGCGCTGGGCGCCATCGCCTGGGCTCTGTCGGATTCGGCCAAGGTGGGCTCGGCATTTGCCGTGGTGCTGGCGGCGGCACTGCTTGTGCTGTTGCTGCTGGCTGCGGCGGTGTTGCGCGCGCTACGCTGGGGGCTGACCCGGGTCAGGCTGCGGCTGCCCTCGTTTCTGCGTCAGGGCCTGTCGAATCTTTACCGGCCCGGCAATCAGTCCGCCGCGGTTCTGGCGGCTCTGGGAACTGGTGCGATGTTGATTCTGACTGTCTATCTGATGCAGGCGGCGCTTTTGCGCGATCTCCGCGAAATCGTCTCGCCCAAATTGCCAAACGTGTTCCTGATCGATGTGAGCGATGGCGAGGTTGCGGGCGTAAGGCAATTCTTTCAGCGGCAGCCGGGCGTGCTGGAGCCGGTGGACCTGATGCCAGTGGTGCGGGGGCGCTTTATTTCTCTCAACGGGAAGCCGGTGGACGAGATCAAGGAACAGCATTTTCCGCGGCGGATGCTCGAGAACGCCGGCCTCACCTGGACAGACACGCCACCGGCCGGGGATAAGGTGACACAGGGGCGCTGGTGGACCAACGGGAATGTAGCCGAACTGGCAATGAACGAAGGCGTGGCCCAGCGCTTGCATCTGGGTGTGGGCGCGCCGGTGGAACTGGAAGTAGGCGGGAAGACTCTGGCGCTGAAGGTTGGCGCCATCTACCGTCCCGATGGCCAGCACCTGGGGATGCATTCAGAGTTTGTGTTACCCTCGGGCCAGCTCGCAGGCCAGCCGGCGGTCTGGTACGGCGGCGCGCGCATCGACCCGCAGCAAATTGGGGCGCTGGAGCGCGCGCTTTTTGCGGTCTACCCCACGGTGACCGTCATCAATGTCGCCGACGTGCTGTCGAGAATCGAAAGCGTGGTGGACCAGGTCACGAATGTGGTGCGCTTCCTGGCGGCCTTTTCGATTTTTGCCGGTTTGACGATCCTGGCCTCCAGCGTCGCCAGCACACGTTTCCGGCGCATGCAGGAGGCGGTAGTGCTCAAGACGCTAGGGGCCACCCGCATGCGGATCGTGCGGACTTTTAGCGCGGAGTTTAGCGTGTTGGGACTGCTGGCGGGGTGGGTGGGCGTGGTCTTTGCCAACGTTCTGGCGCGCGTGCTGCTGCACCGGATGGACATTGCTTTCCGCATCGAATGGGGCGCAGCGGCGGTGACTCTCGTCGGCACCGCTGTGCTGGCTTCGGCAGCGGGATGGATCGCCAGCTACCGGATTCTGGGGCTGCGGCCGCTGCAGGTGTTGCGCGACGAGTAGGAGCAGGCTTGCGGCGCCACGGCAAGCGCCAGCGCGTTTGACCACGGCGGGCAATCCACTTATGATGAGAGGGTTGGCTTGCTGCCCGGCGTTCTGCCAGGAGGCGGCTGCCACGGCTGCAAGTTGACGGCCACGCCTGCGCGCTTGTTGCCCCCTCGTTCAATGGCAGGACAGCTGACTCTGGATCAGCATATCGGGGTTCGAATCCCTGGGGGGCAGCCAAGATGATTCATAACCATCAGTTGTTTCAGCGGCCTCAGCGGTCGCTTTTTTGTTTTTGCCCTCGTAGAGATTGTTGCGCAGGCGCATCGCCGCAATGGGCGGTGCCGGGCCGTCTGGAGGCTGTGATGCCCCTTGCTCCTGTCCGGACGGACAAACCGGGTAAAGCCCTGCCTTGCTGAGAAGCTGGTGGACGCAGCGCAAATGTTTCTGTGAATTTCTCCACTGCGGGGCAACGCGCAAGCGCCCCGCTTTACGTGGCGGGTTGCGTTGCCGGAGCCTCACTGCCTGTGATGCATCTTGTTTTCCCGATGCATTGGGAAGCTGCTTTTAGCGCGCGGGTTGGCGCTTTGTTGAGCAAGATGCCGCATGGTTGCTATGCTTTGGACATCAAGCAGCGATGATCGTGCCGGAGCCGTTTGGACCGTGAAAACCGTCCCAGCGCGGAGGCGAGGCTGGTTGTACCGCGGAGGCCGAGGGTATGAGTTTCTCCCATAAATTGTCGCCTGGTATGGCCGCGGCCGTGATGGCGGCAGCCATCTTTGCTGCGGCCACCACGGCTCAGACACCGCGCGATGCGCAGCGCGAATCGAGCGTATCAATGGCGCCTGCGGCGCAGAGCTTTCCGGCGCCGGTGAACCTGAAGGTTTTGCCGAAAGATTTCACCGGGCGCCAGGTTCATGACCTCATGGAACAGTGGAGCAGCGAATTGGGTGTCCGGTGCAGCGCATGTCACGTGCAGAACTCGGCAGGCGTGAGTTCGGGCGGCGCCGCGCAGGCGCGATTCGCAGACGATGAGAAGCCCATGAAGCAAGTGGCGCGGCAGATGTGCACCATGACGGAGCAGATCAATGCTGACTACATCGCCAAGGTGGAAGGTTCCGGCATGCCCGTGACCTGCGGCACCTGCCACCGTGGGAGCATTCATCCGCAGGCATTTGCCGTCCCGTCCGGCGTCATGCGCGCGGCAGAGCAGAAGTAGGCCGCTGGAAGTGGAACGCTGGTTCGTGACGTGGACGGGCCGTGGCCGCGAGGCTTTATCCATGTCTATTGCCGGGCTGCCTGGCGTGAGCGGGACATAGCAAGTGCCAAACGGCGGCGGGAGCCGCCCGGCTATTCGAGCAGCGAATCGACAAATTCAGACGGTGAGAACTCGATGATGTCGGCCATTTGCTCGCCAATGCCGGCAAAGCGGACGGGGAGACTCATTTCGCGGGCGATGGCCACGGCAATTCCCCCCTTGGCGGTGCCGTCGAGCTTGGTGAGGAGAATGCCGGTGACGCCGGCGGATTGCGTGAACAGCCGCGCCTGTTGCAGGCCGTTCTGCCCGGTGGTGGCGTCCATTACAAGCAGCACTTCGTGCGGCGCACCGGGGATGAGCTTGGCCGCGGTGCGGCGCATCTTGTCGAGCTCGTCCATAAGGCCGGATTTGGTGTGCAGGCGGCCGGCGGTGTCGACAATCAGCTCGTCGATCTGGCGGGAGCGCGCGATGCTGGCGGCGTCGTAGAGGACCGCGGCGGGGTCGCCGCCTTGCCGGGTCTTTACAATCTCAACGCCGCAGCGCGTAGCCCACACTTCAAGCTGTTCGATGGCCGCGGCGCGGAAGGTGTCGGCGGCGCACAGCAGGACGGTGCGGCCCTGGGCGCGATGCCAGGCGGCGAGCTTGCCGGCGGAGGTGGTTTTGCCGGTGCCGTTCACGCCGACGAGAAAAGTCACACGGGGCGAAGTGGGGGGCGCGGTTGCAGGCCGATGCGGTGCTTCGAGAATCTCGCGCAGGCGCGCTTTCAGCAGGATGCGCAGCTCGGCGCCGCCCTGGATGGCCTGATGCCGGGCATGGTCGCGAAGGCCTTGGAGGATGGCCGTTGTGGTTGGGACGCCGAGGTCGCTCGACAGCAGGGCCGCTTCCAGGTCTTCAAAGGCGCGCTCGTCGACGGTGCGGGTAAGGGCGACCAGATCGTCGATCTTGGACGAGAAGGACGCGCGTGTACGCGAGACGGCCTGCTTCATGCGGCCCAAGAAACCGGAAGCGGTTGCGTCCGGCTCGGGCGCCGCTGCGGAGGGTGTGTCTTTTTTGCCGCCAAAGAGCTTCATCGTCACCAGGTTCCAGCATTGAGTGTAATGCAGGCAGCGAAAGGCGAGCGAACCGGCAACTGACGAAGCGAAGGCCCTCTCGAAATTTACGCAAGAGGCTTGTGCAGAGTGCTGGAAATAGGCAAGAATCGCAGCACGGCGCGGCCTTGCACAACCGCGGCGAAGGCGAGCAAAAACAGACAATCCTGGAGGTCGGCATGAGCAGTGTGCGCGTGCTGGTGGGGACGAAGAAGGGCGCGTTTGTCCTCACGGCGGACGGCAAGCGGAAAGATTGGACGGTGAGCGGGCCGCATTTTGCGGGGTGGGAGATCTACCACATGAAGGGCTCACCGGTGGATCCGGACCGGATTTACGCGTCGCAAACGAGCGGATGGTTTGGGCAGATCGTTCAGCGCTCGGACGACGGCGGGAAGACGTGGCACCAGCCGGGGTTGAAGCCCGGCGAGCCGGAGATGCCCAGCTTTCCGGCCAAGGCGCCGAACCGCTTTGTCTACGACCAGTCGGAGGCCAGCGGCAAGCCGCTGACCACGCACCAGTGGTACGACGGCACGCAGCGCCCGTGGGAGTTCAAACGGGTGTGGCATCTGGAGCCCTCGCTCGCTGAACCGGACACGGTCTATGCCGGGGTGGAAGATGCGGCGTTGTTCCGCTCGACCGATGGCGGGATGAGCTGGCAGGAGATGGCGGGCTTGCGCGGCCACGGCACGGGTCCGCAGTGGCAGCCGGGCGCGGGCGGCATGTGCCTGCACACCATCCTTCTCGATCCGGCCCATACCCGGCGGATGTACACCGCGATTTCAGCAGCCGGAGCATTCAGAACCGATGATGGCGGAGCGACCTGGAAGCCGATCAACAAGGGGCTGGTCTCGGGCTTCATGCCCAACCCCACGGCGGAGGTGGGTCATTGCGTGCATCATGTGGCCATGCATCCCGCGCGCCCCGATGTGCTCTTTATGCAGAAGCACTGGGATGTGATGCGCAGCGACGACGCGGGCGAAAACTGGCGCGAAGTTTCCGGTAATCTGCCCACGGATTTCGGGTTTGTGATCGACGTGCATGCGCACGAGCCGGAGACGCTCTATGTGGTGCCCATCAAGAGCGATTCGGAGCATTTTCCGCCGGAAGGCAAGCTGCGTGTATATCGTAGCCGGACGGGAGGGAATGAATGGGAGCCGCTTGCCAGCGGCCTGCCGGAGCGGGACTGCTATGTGAACGTGCTCCGCGATGCAATGGCCGTGGACAAGCTGGACAAGTGCGGCGTCTATTTTGGCACCACCGGCGGGCAGGTGTACGCTTCGACGGATGCGGGCGAGACGTGGGCGCCGATTGTCCGCGATCTGCCGGCGGTGCTTTCCGTGGAGGTACAGATGCTGACATGACGGATGCAGAGGCAGGTGCGGCGAAGCAGGTGCGCGTGATTCTTCCCTATCCTTTGCGCAACCTGGCGGGATCGGGTGCGGAGGTAAGCCTCGCGGTGACCACGCCGGTGACGGTGCGGCGCGTGCTGGATGCGCTGGAGGCGCGCTATCCCATGTTGCGGGGCACGATCCGCGCCTACGAAAGCGGCCAGCGGCGGGCGTTCCTGCGTTTCTTTGCCTGCGAGGAGGATTGGTCGCACGAGCCGATGGATGCGGAGTTGCCGGCGGCCGTCGCCGAAGGCAGGGAGCCGCTGCTGATCCTGGGGGCGATTGCGGGCGGTTAGCCGGGACAGCCTGCCGGCTCGCCGCCACCGGGAGCGTTTTCGATTCGCTTTTGCCATCGCTGGCAGCGTGCAGGGCGATTCTTCTTGAGGAGGAAGCCGGCGGGCATGCAGCATTCTGTCAGGAGCAGTATCGAAAATGCTGTGGCGCCCCGGCAAGTTATGGATGGAAGATCGCGGATTCTCTTTGATGGGAGGAATCCTCTGTCCGGCTCCATGCGACAACCGTGTTGCATCCCCGCGCCTTGGCTATGTAAAGAGCCATGTCGGCTCGCCTTGCCAACTCTCGCAAGGATGTGTCTTCTCCGCTCTCGTGGGTCACAAGCCCGATGCTGATGCTGGCAGAGACGGCCTCACTTCCCCATTCGACAGGATGATCGGCGACGGCCGCGCGGATGCGTTCCGTGACTTCCATGGCTCCGGTTGCGCCTGTCTGGGGCAAGAGAATGGCGAACTCATCGCCGCCCATCCGTCCGAGCATGTCGGACCCTCGTATGGACTGCAACATTCTCTCCGTAATGGCGAGCAAGACGTTGTCGCCCGCCTGATGGCCCATGCGGTCGTTGATGGTTTTGAAGCGGTCGAGATCGACCAGGGCCAGGGAAAATGGCTCTTGGCTCCGGGCAGAGCGGACGCGCTCCCTTTTGAAAGCTGCCAGAAAGGAGCGCCGGTTGGCCACGCCGGTGAGGGCATCCGTCTCGGCCCTGTGCCGCAGCTCACGCATCAGTCGCACCTGTGAGGTGATGTTGGCCAGAATGGCCGCGGAGCCCGAGGGGCGTTTATCGCGATAGAGCGGAAACACCCGCACCTGGAACTGCTGCTTCTCTCCACCCACTTCATAATCGAGGCGCTGGGCGCCTTCGGGCCCAAGCATGATCCGCGTCAGTTCGGGCGATGCTTGCAGCACGTGTTTCAGATCGTCTCCCGGCTTTGCCGTTGCCAGGCAGGGAAGAAGCTCCTGCGCGGCAGGGTTGAAATCCACGAGCCTGTGCTGCAGATCGGCAACCAGCACGGCGTCTCTCATGTTGTTGAAAACCAGTGACTGTGCCATGGGCACAAGGTCGAAGTAGCCGTAGCGGAAGACCGCGATGTAGCCAAGAACTACCGTCACGCCCAGCATGGAAGGCGCCAGGTCGAGCCCCCAGGGGCTGTAGCCGATGAGATAGATCAGATAGCCCGCCAGCGGAACCAGAGAAGCGGTCACCATGATCCATCTTTGCGTGGCGCTTCTTCCCGAGTTTGTGCTGCGCGAAATGTAGATCCAACCCCCATAAAGAAGCGCTCCAACGAGATAGCAGATATTGAGCCATGCAATGGGACCGCGCTCGACGGACACCACCCAGAACGGACCGCGGGGGACAAGCGTCACCGAGCGGTCATAGAGGTGGTGCATCGAGTTGGTCAACTGGCCGGAAAAGGTAATCAGAGGAATGGCGAAGAGCAGGCCGAGATGGCTCTTCATGTTGTTGTGTCTAAGCGCTCCAAGCAGCCACAATGCGGGAATCCAGGGCGCGCCGAAGTACTCGACATGGAGCCAGAACCACGCCCTATCGAGCGTGGTCTGCGCCATTTCCCCGGCATACCCAAAGCTATAGATAGCCGTGGACAGAATAAGCAGTGCGAAGATAGGCGCTTCCGGAGCTATGCGCCTGCGCTTCCACGCAAAAAAAGCCATTACGGCCAAGATCAGAGCCAGCGCCGTAAGGAAGACTCGCAGCAGGAACACAACGCTAAAGTACATGTCTGGAGCACTCGTATTTAGCATAGTCGCAATGCGCAGGCACGGCTAGACTGCTTTTCCGCGCCTATGCCTCAACGAGCATCAGCAGGCGTTGAGGGAGCGCGCCAGCCGGGCGGGTATTCGTCTGTCTGAATTGCCTTGCGCAGGCTGCGGATACAAAGCGTATAGACTATGCCCATGACAAAACGGATTGGCATCCACCTGGGCACGGCGGGCGGCGCATCGAACGCCGTGGAGAGGGCGCGCGAAATCGGCGCCAACACCTTGCAGATTTTTTCTTCCAGCCCGCGTATGTGGCGCGCGCCCAGGGTGGACCCCCGGCAGGCGGAGCGCATGAAAGATCTGCGCGCCCGGCTTGACGTGGGGCCTCTTGTCATCCACACCAGCTACCTGGTCAACGTGTGCAGCCAGAACGAGGACACGCGGCAAAAAAGCGTGGCGGCATTTCGGGGCGAGGTGGAGCGGGCGCTCGATCTGGGCGCCGAGTACCTCGTTCTCCATCCGGGCTCGTGGAAAGGCCTCACCCGCGACCAGGGATTAAAGCTCGCGGCCGACTCCATCCGCCGTGCCATTGATGGGCTGCCGGTGCAGGGCACGCCGTTTCACATCCTCATTGAGAACACCGCCGGCGCGGAGTTTTCGCTGGGTGGAAGCTTTGAACAGGTGGCCGAACTGGTTGAGCGGTTGAAGACTTCGGCTCCTGTGGCTGTGTGCCTGGACACATGCCACACGCATGTGGCCGGCTACGACCTGCTGAGCGCGGAGGGGTACGAAGAGACGGTGCGGCAGGCGGCGGCGACGGTGACGCTGGAGGCGGTGAAGGTGTGGCACATGAACGACGCCAAGGCCGAGCGCGGATCGAAGCTCGACCGGCATGAGCACATCGGGCAGGGAACGATGGGGCTGGAGCCCTTCCGGCGGCTGCTGAACGATGCGCGCTGGGCGCACTGCGCGTTTGTGGCGGAGACGCCGGTGGACGAGCCAGGGGACGAGGAGCGGAATGTGCGGGTGCTGAAGAGCCTGGTGGAGTAGATTGCCTCAATTTCCGTTCCGGCCCCAGCTTCCGGTGCTCAGTTCCGGTTTCCACGCTTTGCCGTCCAGTTACACTAAAAAGTGATGGCTGACGACACTGAACAACGTTACGACCCGGCAACGATCGAACCCAAATGGCAGCAGAGGTGGGCGGCGGACGCGGCGCTTTATGCGGCTGAGCCCGCTTCGTGCGGCAAACCGAAGTATTACGTGCTGGAGATGCTGCCCTATCCGAGCGGGCAACTGCACATGGGGCATGTGCGCAACTACTCGATCGGCGACGCGCTGGCGCGCCACATGTGGATGCGTGGTTACAATGTGCTGCACCCCATGGGGTGGGACGCCTTCGGGTTGCCGGCCGAGAACGCGGCGCTCAAGAACAACACGCCGCCGCGGGAGTGGACGCTGGCCAACATCGCCGCCATGCGGCGGCAGATGGAACGGCTGGGGCTGGGCTACGACTGGGCGACCGAAGTGACCACCTGCCTGCCGGAGTACTACCGGTGGAACCAGTGGTTTTTTTTGCGGATGTATGAGAAGGGGCTGGTCTACCGCAAGCAGAGCAAAGTGAACTGGTGCCCGGAGTGCGCCACGGTGCTGGCCAACGAGCAGGTGGTGAATGGCTGCTGCTGGCGGCACGAAGAGACGCTGGTGGAGCAGCGGGATCTGGAGCAGTGGTTCCTGCGCATCACAGCCTATGCGCAGGAACTGCTCGACGGCCTGGATACGCTCGACGGTTGGCCGGAAAAGGTGCGCACCATGCAGCGCAACTGGATCGGTCGCAGCGAGGGCACCGATGTCGATTTCACCATCGAGGGCTCGGGCGAACGGATTCGCGTCTTCACCACGCGCGTGGATACGATTTTTGGGGTCACCAGCGTGCAGCTTGCGCCCCAGCATCCACTCGTGAAGGATTTCTGCGCCGCAGATGCGGAGTTGAAGGCCAAGGTGGACGGCCTGATCGAAGAGCAGAAGAAGGCGCGCGAGGCCGGTGATGTGGGCGCCATCGAAAAGCATGGCGTGGCTACTGGACGCTGGGCCGTGAACCCCTACAGCGGCGAACCGGTACCGATCTGGGTGGCCAACTACATCCTGATGGACTACGGCACCGGCGCCATTATGAGCGTGCCGGGGCACGACGAGCGCGACTTCGAGTTTGCCACCAAGTACGGCATCGAGATTCGCCGGGTGATCGCGCCGGCCGATCCGGACGCGGAGGAACCCGCGCTGCCCTTCACTTCGGAAGACGGCATTCTGACCAACTCCGGGGAGTACAACGGCCTCAGTTGCGAGGCTGCGCAGAAGAAGCTGCAGGAACTGGCGGCGCGCGCGGGCTTTGGCCAGGCCACGGTGACCTTCCGGCTGAAAGACTGGGGCGTAAGCCGCCAGCGCTACTGGGGCACGCCGATTCCGATGATTCACTGCGAAAAGGACGGGCTGGTGCCGGTACCGGACGAACAGTTGCCGGTGGTGCTGCCGGCGCAGGTAGCGATCACGCAGCAGGGCGGGTCGCCGCTGGGGCGCGTGGCGGAGTTTCTGCATACGACCTGTCCGAAGTGCGGCGCGCCGGCGCGGCGCGAAACCGACACCATGGACACGTTCGTCGATTCGAGCTGGTACTTTTACCGCTACACGGATGCGAAGAACGCGGGCATGCCGTTTGATCCTGCGAAGGCAGCCTACTGGTTCCCCATCGACCAGTACATTGGCGGGGTGGAGCACGCGATTCTGCACCTTATTTACTCGCGTTTCTGGACCAAGGTGATGCGGGATCTGGGGCTCACGCCGAACAGCGAGCCGGCCACGCGGCTGTTCACGCAGGGCATGGTGATCAAGGACGGGGCGAAGATGTCCAAGTCGAAGGGCAACGTGGTCTCGCCCGACGACATGGTGGCGCGCTACGGGGCCGACGCCACGCGCATGTACGCGCTGTTTGCCGCGCCGCCCGATCGCGATCTGGATTGGCAGGAAGACGGCGTGGCGGGGGTGAGCCGCTTTCTGGCGCGCGTCTGGCGGCTGGTGACGAAGTACGCGGCGGTGGCGCGGGCCGCGGAGTGCGACGGGCACAGCGACGGCGCGGCCGCGGCGGGGCTGCTGCGCAAGCTGCACCAGACCATTGCCAAGATCACGCAGGATTTCGAAGGGCGATGGCACTTCAACACCTGTGTAGCGGCGATCATGGAGCTGGTGAACGAGATTCAGGCGGCCGATGCGCAACTGGACTCGGGCGCGGTGCCGCCTCTGGCCATTCGCGAGCTGCTGCGCACGCTGGTGCTTTTGCTGGCCCCGTTTGCTCCGTATCTGGCGGCTGAACTTTGGGAAGAGCTGGGCGAGGAAGGCGCGATTCTGCGCGCGCAGTGGCCGGTGAGCGATGCGGACCTGGCCCGGGAGAGCGAACTCGAGTTTCCGGTGCAAATCAACGGCAAGCTGGTGGAAGTGGTGCGTGTGCCCGCCGGCGCAGCAAGCGCAGCCATGGAAGCAGCGGCGCTGGCAGGAGAAAGAGTGAAGACGCGAACAGTGGGCAAAAGCGTGGTGAAAGTGATCGTTATTCCCGGCAAGCTGGTGAACCTGGTGGTGAAGTGAAGAAGGCGGTGCGCGGAACGCAGTCGCTGGTGGTCCAGATGGCCTGGGTTTTCAAGCGTCCTTCGCTGACCGCGATGGAAGTGGCATGGCGCTGGATATTTGGCATACCGTTGATGGTGGTGTGCCTGGGCGAGGCGCGGCGGATCTTCGCGGCGCTTCCACCGGATGTGACAGGGCTTTCACGCCTCGATTCGCAGAATCCCTGGATCGCGGCTGTTCAACTCGCGGATGCGTGGAGCCAGTACCAGCCGCACATGGCGGCCGTGCTGCGGTGGCTGCTGCCGGCGGCGGCTGTTGCGTGGGCGGTCTGCTCGGCAGTGGGGCGCAACCTTGTACTCAAGCGGATGGAGCGCGGACTGCGTTTCCGGCCGCTGGGGATGACGGCCTTGCAGGGGAGTTGGCTGTTGCTGTTCGCGGCCACGTTCTGGGCCTGGTTCCGTCTTGTGGCGTGGGCCGCGGCCACGCACATCACCAGCGGAGGCGAGCCGGATCTGGTGGGTTACTTGATCTGGGTCATCTTTCTCTCGCTGGGGTTCTTCACGTTGTGGGCGTTGATTAGCTGGGCATTTTTCATCGCGCCGTTGCTGATGCTGCTTGAAAAGCGGCCGGTGCTTTCGGCGCTGGGGCAAAGTTTCAGGCTGGGCAAGACGTTCACCGCCAAGCTGGTGGAGGTGAACCTGGTCATGGGAATTGTAAAGCTGGCGCTGATCGTGGTGGCGATGGTTCTGGCGGCGGCTCCGCTGCCCTTCAGCGACGAACTGGGCGCGGGGGCCATGCGGGTGGTTTACGCCGGAGCCACGGTGGTGTACCTGCTAGCGAGCGACTATTTTCACGTGGTTCGCCTCAGGGGCGTGGTGGCATTGTGGCGGGAGTTGCGGGGGCCGACGGCGGGAGACTGGGAAAGGTGACGCGGGGCTGTGCGGAGCCGGAGATGAGAATGGCAATCAGCCTGCCGTTGTTGAAGCCGCTTCTCGTTGCGCGGAGAAGCGGCGCACGCCCGTCAGGAGCGGGCAGTGGCACTTGCTGAGCGACCTTAGAACAGCTTGAGCCGGATGACGAAGTACTTTTTGGGATTTTCGCGGATGCCGTTGAGCAATTGCTGTGCTTCGACCATGGTCTGATCGGCGTGGTCGTAGAGGGCGCGATTCTGGGCGAGCTGCCCCAGGGCGCCTTTGCCCTCGTTGATGCCTTTCAGGATAGTGTCGAGATTCGAGACAGTGTCGTCCATTTTGGCGGCAAAGGCCGGATCGCTGGCCAGTTTGCCCAGGGCGCCCTTGCCGGCGTTGATGTTGCTCACCAGGTGGTTGGTGTTGGCCACGGCGGCATTGAGGTTGTTGTAGAGGGTGTCGTCCTTGAGCAGTTTGCCCGCGGTGCCCTGTCCGGCGTCGAGCGCGGTCACGATCTTGTCGAGGCGGTCGATGGCGGAGTCGGCGCGTTGATATAGGGTATCGTCATGAACCAGTTTGCCCAGCGTGCCTTTCCCCTCTGACATGTCGCTGGTGATGACCTCCAGGTTGCTGGCGATGCGATTCAGCTTCCCGTAGAGTTGGGGATTGTTGATGAACTGACCGGCGCTGCCCCGCTTGGAATTGAGCGTATCCACCAGGACGCTGACTTTGTGTAAAAGACTCTCCAACTCAAGGATGGACTGGCTGCTGGTGCGGATCACATCCTGGATGCTGGGTGAGCCGGAAGCTTTGAGTTCCCCGTTATTGGGCAGCGGAGGCCCGCTGGCGTTGGCAGAACTGATATCGACGTAGCTGTCGCCAAGAACGCCGGCCTGCGCGATGGAAGCGGTGGAATCGACGTGGAGGGAGCGGGCGTATTTTGGGTCCACACGCATAATCACTTCCACCGGCGTGGGATTGCGCTGAGGCACCACGCGCATCCGCACCACACTGCCAATACTTACGCCCTCTAGCGTGACCGGCGCGCCAGACTTGAGTCCCGCGGCATTCTCAAAATAGGAGTGCAGAAAGAACTTGGGCGCAAAAAGCCCGCCGGAGGAGCCCGACATGAGGAAGATGAGGCCAACCAGGACCGCGATGGCGGTCATCACCAGGGCGCCCACTCTCAATTGTGACCACTGTATCTCTTTGCGGCTTGGCACAGTATCCCCTTGCTCGAATAGCTGCCCCGACGCCTAGAGGATAGCAGAACGGGTTGCGCTATCGCGCATCTTCGAGCACTACGCTTGCCATGGCGAGGGCGGCGGTGTGTGTGATGGAAAGAGCCGCATGCGCTACGCCGAGGCGCACGGCAATGTGCGCGGCCCTTCCATGAAATTGCACGGTGGGTCTGCCGGAGGGCTCGCGGACAACCTCGATCTCCAGCCAGTGCACGCCATGGCTGATCCCAGTGCCGAGCGCTTTGGCGCCGGCTTCCTTGGCGGCAAAGCGGGCAGCCAGGCTTTCCGCGGCCATGCGTTTGCGCAGGCAATAGGCCTGTTCAGCGGGGGTGAAGATGCGGTCGAGAAAGCGCTGTCCAAAGCGGTCCAGCGATTGCTGGATGCGCGCAATCTCCACTAGGTCGATTCCTGAGCCGACAATCATGCTGTTTATGAAGCTACATCATGACAGGGGTTTTAATCCGCGGACGCGGCCTGCTCCAATTACCAGCGCCGTGGAAAAACAGGGCGCCAGACGGGCAGGTGTTTCAAAGCTGACCAGCGGCGTTCGACTCCGAAACAGCTTTTAAGCCCCGCAGCAGGTCACCGATAAGAACGACGTGAGGCTGACGATGCCGGACTTCGATGTCGTACAGGCGGCGAGCATTCCGTGGGTGATGCAGATGAAGGCGATTTCGGCCGAAGATCCGGCACGGCTGGTGCAAACGTTGACGGGCGCTATATTGGGGTGCGGGGGGTGGGTACTAAGCCGGGGGGCGAATGACACGGGCACGGTGAACATGCTCTTCGAGTTTGAGCGGCAGGCTTGTGTGGATATCTACAGTCTGCTTGTGGGGGCTGGTCTGGAGTTGAGTCAGAGTGGTCACATCCGGTTCACGGAGCTGTGCCAGTGCACGCGCAGTCAGCAGACGGAACGCGGCCAGGAGATCGCCAGCGTCGATCTGGAAATCCAAACCTTTCCTGTGGAGATGGTGCATGGAGGCCGGCGGAGCGAAATGGAGTGAGTTTTCAGCCCGCCTCCACCAGACCATAACGACGCTGCCAGGCCTGCTTGAGATGGTTCCAGACGCGCGTGCGTTCGGTCTCGGTAACTGACGGGTCGGGAGCGGCGGCAAACCGGGCAGCTTCCTGTTTGGCCAGTTCAAGGAGCTGGCGGTCGCGAACCAGGTTTGCGACGCGGAAGTCGGGCAGACCGGCCTGGCGGGTGCCGAAGAACTCTCCGGGACCGCGAAGGGTGAGGTCGAGTTCGGCCAGTTCAAATCCATCCTGGGTACGGCACATGGCATTCAGCCGCTCTTCGCCCTGCGGGGTGACGCGCGGACCGGTGATGAGAATGCAATAGCTTTTGGCGGCGCCGCGGCCTACGCGGCCCCGCAACTGATGGAGCTGCGAGAGACCGAAGCGCTCGGCGTGTTCCACCACCATCACGGTGGCATTGGGCACGTCGACGCCGACTTCAATCACGGTGGTGGCGACGAGCACGTCGATTTCGCCGCGCTGGAAGCGGCGCATGATGACTTCTTTTTTATCGGCGTCGAGACGTCCGTGGAGGAGGCCGACGCGTAAACCGGCCAGCGGCCCGATGCGCAGCTTCTCGTACATGTCGACGGCGGACTTAAGACCGGATCGGGCAGCGGGGCTGGTCTCTTGCGCGGATGGGGGAAAGAGCTCTGCTGTTTTTCCCTTCCGCGCTGCCTTACGGGGGGGCGGTGCGGGCGGGGTAATGCTGATTTCGTGATCATCATGGCAGAAATCGAGCTCGGGCTGGTCGTCCTTGCTGCCTTCGATCACCGGGTAAACGATGTAGGCCTGGTGGCCCTGGCCAACCTGTTTGCGGAGAAAGTCCCATACATCCTGCGCCATTTCGCCGACCACGCGGCGGGTGACGATGGGCATGCGGCCGGGAGGCATTTCATCGAGGATGCTGGCCTCCAGGTCGCCGTAGAGGGTGAGGGCAAGCGTGCGGGGGATGGGGGTGGCGGTCATCACCAGTACGTCCGGCTCGGCCTGGTTGGGTTTCTTCATGAGCTTGAAGCGCTGCAGAACCCCAAACCGGTGCTGTTCATCGACGACGACCAGGCCCAGGCGGTCGAACTCCACTTTTTCCTCGATGAGCGCGTGCGTTCCGATCACCAGATGGGCTTCGCCGCGGTTAATGAGGCCGCGCGTTTGGCGCTTGCGGTCGTCGTCGAGCGAGCCGGTGAGGAGGGCGATGCGGTACTGGCGCGACGAGCGTTCGAGCAGCTTGCGCGCGGCCAGAAAGTGCTGGGTGGCCAGAATCTCCGTCGGGGCCATGAGCGCCGCCTGGTAGCCGTTTTCCATGGCGACCAGCATGGCCTGGAGAGCGACGATGGTTTTGCCGGAGCCCACGTCGCCCTGCAGGAGGCGGCGCATGGGGCTGGGATTGCGCATGTCCTGGACAATCTCGCCGAGCGCGCGCTTTTGCGCTGAGGTGGGGTGGAAGGGCAGCACCTCGCGGACCGCCTCGCGGACCTTGTTCGTGGTTGCGAAGCTGATGCCGTGGCGCTCGCGCATCCGGCGCCGCTTCAACTCCAGACCGAGCTCCAGGAAAAAGAGCTCTTCGAAGATGAGCCGGCGGTGCGAGGGCGTGGACCAGCTTTGCAAGAGGGCAAAGGGCGTGCCTTCGGGCGGGAAGTGGATCTCGCGCAGCGCCGATTCTCGGCCGGGCAGGCTGAGCCGTTCGAGAAGGGGAGTGGGCAGACACTCAGGAATCTCGCCGTGCAGGCTTTCCAGGAGATTGAAGATGGTTTTGCGTTGCCACCGGGAGGCGAGGTGGGAGCCGCCCAGCGATTCATAGACCGGCGTGATGCGGCCCACTTCGAGGAGGCGTGTTTCGGCGTCGGCGGAGGCGTCGGGCAGCAACTCGTACTGCGGCTGAATCATCTTGAAGTTGCTGGAGGAGCGCGACGGTTCGATGCGGCCATAGACGGCCACAGTTTGTCCCGGCTGGAACTTGCCCTGCAGATGGTTGCCGTGGAACCAGATGCATTTCAGCGCGCGGTTGCCCTGGCCCACGGTGAGTTCGAAGATGGGCATGCGGCGGGTACGCAGCAGGGCTGCGCCGCGCACCTCGGCAATGATGCTGGCGGTTTCGCCAGCGACAAGCTCGTCCAGCGAACGCGGGTTCTGCCGGTCCTCGTAGCGGAAGGGAAGGTGGTAAAGCAGATCCTCGGCGGTCTGCATGCCCTTGGCGGCGAGCATCTCCGCCACGCGCGGTCCAACACCGCGTACGAACTTGACCGGAGTGTCGAGGCCGGGCACATAGAGGATGCTACATGGGTTGCGCG
Organism: Acidobacteriota bacterium; assembly: GCA_021846985.1. Classification (GTDB taxonomy): domain Bacteria; phylum Acidobacteriota; class Terriglobia; order Terriglobales; family Acidobacteriaceae; genus Telmatobacter. The sequence goes on from JAJZVX010000019.1 coordinate 50,151, forward strand.
CGCGGGGACAAACGGAGCCAACGCCCGGCATTGCGCAGTTTTCCATCCCAAGGCGGGGAAAGCTGTGCCGGCCGCAGCGCCAGCCAGCAGCCGGGCACATCTGAAGCGCGGGCGCATGATTCCGGACAATGCATGGCAAGCAGACTCTCAGCGGTTCTCTGTTCTCTCCACCTGCCGCGTCATAGCCAGGATTTCTGATGGACTACACCAGTACCCGCACGCAGTAGGCGGTTCCGGCGCCGCAAGAATGGCTCCATCGTTGTTGCCGGGCAGCACGAAAGCAATTGGTTGCCATGCCGTTTTGCGGTAATAAAAAACGTGGCATCTCCGCGGTTCGGAGCGCCGATGGCCGAAGCGAACCTGACCCACGCCGCACTCGCGTTCACACGCCGCGTTTGCGCTTTTGGGGATCGCGGCTTTCTTGTGCAGGCAGTGGGGCCCGGATCGGCAAAGACCCGGGCCCGCGCGGGTTTCTTTTACTGTGTAACGGTGAGATCGGCATGCAGGCTGGCGGTCGAATCTCCTCCGGCCCACACATCGAACGCCGAGGGTTCCACGAGCCAGCGCTTCGTCTGCGGATCCCAGAACTGCAGCTCGTTGCGTCCCAGCGGGAAGGTGAGGGTCTTCGTCTCTCCGGGCTGCAGGGCGATCCGTTTGAACCCTTCAAGCTGGCGCACGGGGCGTGAGGCCGATCCGTAGCGCTGATGGATGTAGATCTGCGCAACGGCGTCGCCCGGAACCGGGCCCGTGTTGGTGACGTCCACGCTCACCTCGCTTGTATCGGCTGCCGTCATGCGGGTCTTGCTCAGGCGAAGATTGGCGAATTGGAACGTCGTGTAGCTAAGCCCATAGCCAAAGGGATACAGCGGCTTTGAATTCATGTCCCAGTAGCGCGAGGTGAATTCGGGCGCATCTTCGGGCTCGTGGGTGAGGTTGTGGTTGTAGTAGAGGGGTTCCGCGCCGGCCACGCGCGGCCAGCTCACCGGCAGTTTGCCGCCCGGGTTCACGTCGCCAAAGAGCACGTCGGCAACGGCGTTGCCGCCTTCCGTGCCCGGATACCATGCATCCAGAATGGCGGGCACGTGTTCGGATGCCCAGCGCATATCGAGCGGACGGCCGTTGAGGAGCACCAGCACAACCGGCTTGCCGGTGGCGACCGCGGCTTCCAGCATCTGCTCCTGAATGCCGGGCAGATCGAGCGTGGCTCGCGACGCGGCTTCGCCGCTCATATTGGGTGTCTCGCCCATGACGGCTACAACAACATCGGCATCGGCTGCCGCGGCTTTGGCCTTTGCAATCCAATTGGCGGTTTCCTCGGGAGTCGGCGGCGGAGTGGGTTTTACGCCGGTGATCGAGTCCACCAGGCCGGGATAGATTTTGGAGGGCTGGGGGCCGGCAACCAGAGTAATCTGCGCACCGGGACCAAGCTTGTTTCTGATTCCGGCAAGCACGGTCACGGGGTGGTTCTTTCCGCCCGGCCCGAACAGTCCCTCCACGGTCCATCCTCCCTCAATGTCGCGAGTCGAGTCGGCCATAGGGCCGATGATGGCAATCTTCTTTAGATCCTTCGACAGGGGCAAGGCGCGGTTCTGGTTGCGCAGCAGCACCATCGAGCGGCCAGCCAGCTTGCGTTCCAGGGCCAGACCCTCGGGACGATTCAGCATGGCTTCCACTTTCGATTCGTCCACATAGGGGTGCTCAAAGAGGCCCAGATCGTACTTGGCTTCCAGAATCGGCAGGACCATCTGGTCGATGTAAGCCTCGCTGACCTTGCCCTCTTTCACCAGTTGGGCGAGGTTCTGGGAGTAGGTAAGGCTCGCCATATCCATGTTCACGCCGGCGGAGATGGCCTTGTAGGCCGCGTCTTCCGGATCCTTTGCGAAGCCGTGCGTCTGCAGGCTCTTCACGGCAAACGCGTCGGTGAGCACCAGGCCCTGGAAGCCCCAGTCCTTGCGCAGCACATCGGTGAGCAGCCAGTGGTTCCCGCTTGCGGGCACGTCGTTCAGATCCATGTATGCGCTCATAAAGCTGCCCGCTCCCGCCTGTTCTGCGGCGTGGAACGGCCTGAGGTAGACGTTGCGCATCAGTTCTTCCGGCACGTAGGACGAGTCGTAGTCGCGCCCGCCATCGGCAGCGCCGTAGCCGGCAAAGTGCTTTACGCAGACCATGACGCTGTCTGGCCCAAGCTTTGCGCCCTGGAATCCGCGGACCTGCGCCTGCGCCATGGCCGAGCCCAGAAAGGGATCTTCGCCGGCGCCCTCCACGATGCGGCCCCACCGCGCGTCGCGGGCAATGTCAACCATGGGGGTGAAGGTCCACTCGATGCCGGCGGCGCGTGCGTCCTGCCCAGCCAGGCGCTGTGCCTGTTCTTCGACGGATGGATCCCAGGAAGACGCCATCGCCAGCGGAACCGGAAATATGGTGCGATAGCCATGAATCACGTCGAACCCGAAGAGGATGGGAATATGGAGACGCGATTTTTCCACCGCGATGTGCTGCAGACGGTTGATCTCCTTCACATTCATCTGCCAAAGGATCGACCCAACACCGCCCTTGGCAATCATGTCGTCTGGCTTTGTTGTTGAGACCCCCGGCATCACAATGCCAGCTGATTGATTGAGCTGGCCAATCTTCTCGTCCAGGGTCATCTGTTTTAACAGAGCCTCGGCCTTCTGCCTTGCCGCCGGGCTGAACAATCTGGCTTGTGCGCCGGCCGGCGTGCCGGCTGCCGCCAGAAGCCCTCCAGCGAACAACGCCAATGCGAAATTCCTTCTCAAATGCATCGTTTGTCTCCTTGCACTTTGGAACAATCCGGTTCAATTCCGCTGATTCGAGTCCACAATCGTTCAATCGCTCGCTACAATCTTGCGCCTGGTTTTCGTCCGTCGAGGGGCTTCAGGGGCGGGCATGAATGTGCCGCGGTGCGCCAGCGGCGCCTCGATCCAGAAGTTCATCAGGCAGTCCACCTGGACGGGCAGTGCATCACTCGATCCCCTTACTCGTCTCACATTCTTTGGCGATGGACCTGCCGCCTGCGCCCGTCAAACAGCTTGCCTCATATTTTCTGCTCCAGGCCCATGTGCGATTCGCAGTGTAACGCCCAAGGCGGCCAGTCTTGCAGTTGCGCCTGTGCCATTGGCGCTCGACGGCTTATCGAGCGCATTCAACTCCTGCGGCGCGCACCTGTAATGAGTGCCCGCCGGACACATGCTCAACCATGCCCTTCACCGAGAGGAACCCTGCTCGTTTGCCGCAAAGTATGGCAGATTGTATAGAATCAACCAGTTTGCCGGGATGGAAGAAGGCTCATCGGGTATCGCCCCCCGCTAAGTTCGATAAGATATGATTTATCTTATAGATGCGAGGTTCATCCCCGGGGGAATATGGACCGTATCATACGTGCGGCGAGGCCGAGGGAAAGGTGTGGCCGGGGCCGATGGGACGAGAATGGCGCGTGGTGCCCACCTCGCGGGGACTGACACAACAGCAGCCAGGGGCGGTACAAGCCTGTTCGCGGCGGGGCCGGTTGGCGCTCGCGCCAAGGCATGACAACCTTCTTTCTTCCGGGAGAGCCTTGTGCATCCGCTCGACTCCGGCAAATCGCCGGTGCGGCTCGACTGCAAATTTTGCCGCCCGGTATTTGCGCACGGTCCATCTTCCGCATGCCGGTTTGTGGAAGAGCGATCCACACCGAAGAAAAACAGCAAGGGAAATGCGTCAGTCCATCTCAGCGCAGTCGCGCAGAGCAACCACGGGGACGAATCGTAGCGCGCGTCCGGAGATGGTATGCGGGTACAGCGCGCGCCGCCAGAAACGATAATAGAAATCAGGTGGGACACAACTTCAAACGATTGATGTGAGCGAAGTGCCTTTGAGGAGATTTGTTGCGGCGACATGTAGCAATTTGGATGGGTTGCGCGCTGATGCTTGTTGGAGGGTTGTGTTGGGGCCGTTCGGCCATTGCGCAGGCCGCTACATCGCTGACTCTCAGGGTGACTGACAGCTCGGGTTCGCCAATTTCCGGCGCAAGGGTTCTGAATGCCGCGGGCACGCTGTTGGGGCGCACGTCTGCAGATGGGCGGGCGACCTTTTTCTGCGTCGTTCCATGCCACACGCTTATTCGAGCAGAGGGGTTTGCCTCTGGAAGGCTGATGATGACCGGCGATACATCCGTCTCTCTTGGTGTTGCGGCGTCCTTTCAACAGACCACAGTAACAGCCTACCGCACGCCTCTGGGTGACCTGGAGAGCCCCGCTTCCACGCGCCTGCTTATGGAAATCGCGCTCAGAAGCTCTGCCGCCGTGACGATGGATGACAAGCTGCGGGAACTTCCGGGCGTGGAACTATTCCGCCGGTCCAGTTCACTGGTCGCCAACCCTACCTCACAGGGTATCAGTCTGCGCGGTCTGGGCTCCACTTCGGCCAGCCGCACTTTGCTTACCCTCGACGACGTTCCCCTGAACGATCCCGTCGGTGGTTGGATCCACTGGGAAGAGCAGCCGGATCTCGCTGTGCAAAGTGTCGAGGTTGTCCGTGGAGGCGCGAGTGATCTCTACGGTTCCAGCGCCATTGGCGGGGTCATCAATATGGAGATGGTGCTTTCCCCGTGCCGGTTGTATCCTGGAGCGCGACGAGAAAACCCCCTGGCGGTGCGGGTTGGTTCGGAGGATAATAGCGGCCCGACCAGGTGTTCACGTATACCACTCCGCTCGGGGCCACAACCAGATGACGGGCGTGACCCATTCCATCGGCGAAAACGGTGGCACAAAATCCCGGCGGCAGCTTCAGGCCGCTGTCTTGGCTGGAACAGACAGAACCGGTGGCGCTCGAGGCAGAAACGGAATTGCCTTGACGATCTGCCATGGAACCGGCCACCGAAATCGCGGCGAGCGCAACAGCCGTGAAGACAAGTATCCTGAACACGAGCAATCGCATGGGACTCTCCTTGAAGTATGAGGAAGCGCGACGCGCTTGCGCTGGCAAGCGGTACCGCGTGAGGGTTGATCCTGCTCACTATTATTCACATTGTTGACTTGATTCGGCAATCTGTATCACGTTGTTTTCATCTCCGAATGCCGCCGCAAGGTACGGTGCGGACCGTTGCGAAGGCACTAGGGCGAGGTGTGGCGCAAGCCGGCTGGGCAGAAAAACGAGCCGGATTTCAGAAGGCCATCGCGGGCCGACCATGTGCGCCTGTCGATCGCGATCCGGCCCCAGTATGCGTTGCCGCAAGTGGCGGGGTTCATGAAGAGCAAGAGCGTGATGCCCTAGGCGCGGGTACATGGAGAGCGGAAGCAAGATCACACCGGGCAAGACTTCGGGGTTCGGGGCCGCTTTGTGTCAACCGTGGGCCGGGATGAAGCAACGATTCGCGACTGCATTCGCACGCGGGGGCAGGAAGACCAGCGCGTGGACCAGATGAACCTGCGGCCATGACCGGCCGCTGTCAGGCGGCTCACATCGAGAAGCCCCGGTCCGGCCGGGGGTGTCTCACTCCCCCCCGCGATAAACAGGGTTCGCCTCGCCGATTCGCCTTGTCCGTGGGCTATAGTGGAGTCTAACGTCTCGTTCATTCGCATAGCGGAGGGTTGCAGCCACTTGGCAGGTATTCTCTTCATCATCTCGGCGCCATCCGGTTCGGGCAAGAGCACGCTCGTGAGTGAAGTGCGCAAGCAACTGACCGGCATCGACTTCTCTGTCTCCTGGACCACGCGCGCCCCCCGCGGCTCGGAGCAGGACGGCCGCGAATATCACTTCACCACCCGGGAAAACTTTCTCCAGATGATCGCCGCCGGGGAGTTCCTCGAGTATGCCGAAGTCTTTGGCAACTTCTACGGCACCTCGCGCCGTTCGCTCGAACAGGCCCGCGCTGTCCATCACGACCTGCTTCTGGACATCGACGTTCAAGGCGCCGCCCAGGTGCGCGCCGCCCTGGCCGAGGCGGTCAGCATATTCGTGTTACCTCCCAATCCCAAGGTTCTTCGTACCCGCCTTCGCAATCGCAGCCGGGCCGAGGGCCATGCAGACGAAGCCGAACTCTACCGCCGTCTCTCCGAAGCCAGCAAGGAGATTGAGAATTACAAGGAATACGGCTATATTCTGGTCAACGACATTCTGGACCGGGCCGTGGCGCAACTGGAGGCCATTGTGCAGGCGGAACGCTTCTACCGCAATGGCGAGCCCATCGCTTACCGCCCGGGACGGGTGTTGGAGGTAGCTGCGGCTTGCCGCCAGTCCAATGCGCAAGACCGTCTTCAACCCGTGCTGGAGGCATTCGGCATCATCTCATCCGAAGGCCAGCCACAGCTGAACTTTGACGAGGATCACGATGACGATTGAAACCGAATTCGATTCGAACTACCGCAAGGTTCTGGTCGCTGCCCGGCGTGCCCGCCAGATTCAGAGCGGATCTACCGCGCTGGTGTCCTCCCAATCGAACAAACCCTGCCGCATCGCGCAGGAAGAGATCGATGCCGGCAAAATCGCCTACGTCAAAACTCAGGATGAAGTCGTCAAGCCCCTCGTCGAGGGTCCTGCCGTGCCCATTCTGATGAGTTGAGCGCCTCAAAAGACGCTACAATCGAGCCATGAGGGTTATTGTCGGCGTTTGCGGCGGCATTGCGGCCTACAAGGCGGCTGAACTGGTACGGGCACTGCAGCGCCAGGCCATTGAAGTCCATGTGGTCATGACGGAGGCGGCCTGCCGTTTCATTCAACCTCTTACCTTTGCCGCTCTTACGGGCCACAAAGTCCTCACCAGTCTTTGGGACGACACGGGAACCGGACCAACCGCCTACGGCACGACCGATCAAAATGGTATTGAGCACATTGCCGAAGCCCAGTGGGCCGATGCGCTCGTGGTTGCTCCGGCCACCGCCAACACGTTGGCCAAGTTTGCCCGCGGCATGGCAGACGACTTTCTCTCTACCCTCTACCTTGCCACTGCGGCGCCTGTTCTCGTGGCGCCGGCCATGAACGTTAATATGTGGAAGCATCCCGCCACCCAGGCCAACCTGGCGATTCTGCGCGACCGCGGCGTGCACATCGTCGAGCCCGGCACCGGCGAGCTTGCCTGCGGCATGGTGGGTGCCGGGCGCATGGCCGAGCCCGCGTCCATTGCCAATGCCGTCCTCGGCGTCCTGGGCCACCGCAATGACCTTGCCGGCGAAGTCATCCTTGTTACTGCCGGCGGCACGCGCGAAGCCCTCGACCCGGTTCGCTTCCTGGGCAACCGCTCCAGCGGCAAGATGGGCTATGCCATTGCCGACGCGGCCCAGAGCCGCGGCGCGCGCGTTATCCTCGTCAGCGGTCCGACGAGTCTGTATCCTCCTGCTCATTGTGAGCTCGTCAAGGTGGTCACGGCAGATCAGATGCGCACGGCTGTTCTCGACCGCCTCTGCGACGCGACTCTGGTCGTGAAGGCAGCGGCGGTCGCCGACTACCGCCCTGTCGCTGTCTCTGAGCAGAAGCTCAAACGCACAGGTTCTCTCACTCTGGAGCTTACGCCCACCGAGGATATTCTTGCCGAAGTCGTTCGCCGCCGCCGTCCGGGTCAGCTCATTGTGGGCTTTGCGGCCGAGACCGAGAACCGCATGGAAAATGGCCGCGCCAAGCTTCTCCGCAAGGGTGCCGACGCCATTGTTGTCAACGACGTTTCCGGCGACCGTATCGGCATTGAAGCGGACGCCAACGCAGCTACCTTTCTGACGCTCTCCACCGCTGTCGAACTGCCCGAGATGCCCAAGCGCCAACTCGCCGACCGTATTCTCGACGAGATCCTCGCCCTCCGTCGTCCTCGTCAGGTTCTCGTCGAGATCGACGAAAAGGAAGACCAGAAATCTCGCCAGGACCTCTCTCTTCATTCGTCGGGCCCGGCTTCTGCCCGCCGGATTGTCATGGAGAGCTAGCTTTGTCTCCGCTCGACCCGGTTTTCCAGCAGGCTCTTCTGGCGCGCATCCGCTTCTATCGCGAGCTTGGCATCGCCGATTTCTACCGCCGTCCCCTCGATCCTGCCCTCCTGGCGCGCTTCACTGTGCCGGCCTCGGGTCCGCAGGCGCTTTTGGAGGCCGCGGTCAGCGGGGAAGGGGATGGAGCGCTCGCGCAAGGCGCCACGGCCTCTGCGCCCGCCGTGTTTGCTCCTGAGCAGCCCGCAGCCAGCAGTGTTTCATCCCACATTTTCCTGGAGGAACCTCAAATTCCACCCCGCAAACCCTTTTTCGCGCCTCCTCAGCCCGCTGCCCCCATTGCGCCGGCCGATCGCAGCGCCGCCCTTCAGCTCATTCGCGACGAGATAGGCGACTGTTCCCGCTGCCCGCTGCACCGCGGACGTAACAAGCTCGTCTTTGCCGATGGCGACCCCAATGCCCGCCTCATGTTTGTCGGCGAAGGCCCCGGTGCCGACGAGGACGCGCAGGGCCTGCCCTTCGTCGGGCGTGCCGGCCAACTCCTCAATAACATGATTGCTGCCATGGGTCTGCGCCGCGAACAGGTTTACATCGCCAACATTGTCAAGTGCCGCCCGCCGGGCAATCGCACGCCGGAACCGGAAGAGGCCAACACCTGCGTGCCTTTCCTCTTCCGCCAGATCGACATTGTTCGCCCTCAGGTGCTTGTTGCGCTCGGCGCCACGGCGGCAACGTATCTGCTTGGCTCGCGCCAGCCGCTGGCTGGCCTCCGTGGCCACGTTCACGCAGTTCGCGGAACCCAGCTCATCGTTACCTATCACCCTGCCTACCTGCTCCGCGACCCCCGCCAGAAAAAAGAAGCCTGGGCCGACCTGCAGATTGCCATGAAGGAGCTGGGACTGAAGGTTCCGGGACGCGCATGAGCGCGGCCAATCCGGTCTCAAAGGGTATGCAGCTCCCCCGCGACAAGGCTCAGGATCACCGTAAAACGGCGATTTTCCGGTGGGGAACGGGCTGGCCCAAGTGTCAAAAATCTCTCTTACCAGATTGGGCTTGATTGGGCGGGCTGAAACGTGGCGGGATCAGCCCCATCCCTACCCTCTGTTGCCGCGAATCAAAGTTGCAGCCTTTTCAGGAAGTGCCCGCTCCTGGTAGGAATGATAATCATCCTCTTTGTGGTTAATTATCATCCGAACGATGGCTGATTATGGGCGTATGATCCATCGCCACCTTGCCGGCCCCTTGCGAGATGCGCTCGCCGATACGCCAGCCGTGCTGATCAACGGTGCTCGCCAGACGGGAAAGAGCACTCTGGTCCAATCAACCGACTTGGCCTCACAGGATCGACAGTATCTGACCTTCGATGATCCCGGCATCGTTGCCGCCGCCAGACGCGATCCCAACGGCTTCATCGCCGGCCTGAACCTGCCGGTCACACTCGACGAGATTCAACACGTTCCCGAGTTGTTCCCCGTGATCAAAGCCGCCATCGAGCGCCTGAAGACAGAAGGCAGCTTGGCAGGCTCGGTTCTCGATAATTTCGTGCTCATGGAATTGCGAAAGCAGTGCAGTTGGAGCGCGATCCGGCCGGAGCTATTTTACTGGCGGACAGCGTCCGGCCAGGAGGTCGATTTCGTCATCGAGGATCGCACGGGGAAAGTGGTGGGAATCGATGTGAAACCGGCGGCAACGCTGGGAAGCAACGACGTGCGCGGCTTAAAGGCGTTGGCAGACGCCGTCGGAAAAAGCTGGGTCCGCGGAGTCGTGCTCTATCCCGGAACCGAGGTCATTCCGTTTGCCGCCAATCTGCACGGAGTACCTTTGAAGAGCCTATGGTCCGAATAACGGATCCTTCTCGCAAGTCCCGTTTCGGCTTGGCCGTCTTTCCTCGATCGGGCGCGCCAGCGGTGGGCGGACAAGACGAAATCGTAACCCGAGTGTTCACACTCCGCGACTTCGACGCGCAGCTTTATCATGTGCGGATGGAGCCAGTTTTGCCTTCGCGGTTTTCTTCACAGGTTTCGGAGGAAGCTGATTGCCATTGCGATCCTGTGACCGCATTCTCTCCCTGGCGTCCCGCCAGCGCTTGAGCTGCGCCTCCGCGATGCGTCTCCTCGCCGCCGCGGTGAGCGTCTTGCGCCGTGATCCGGCAGATTGGCCTCTGACCGCTGGCCTTATTTCTGACGCGCTCCCAACGCCGGTGGGGACTGCTTTCTTCTTTTTCGTCCCAGTTGCGGCGGCCTTCTTGCTGCGCGGCGATTTAGCCGGAATTCGCTGCTGGGCATCGCCCGTTTCGCCTTCGGTCTCCAGTTCGATGCCGAAGACATCGGCCAATTGATCCTTGGCGATCGTCTTCCTGCCCGCGCCTTTCAACTTGGGCGCAGGCTGGCCGGCTTGTGCGATCAAGTCAAGATGATCCACCTGCCTCAGCTTGAACAGAAGCTGGGGTTCGTGATCGAGGCGGTTGCCAACGCCGTACAGCGTGGCGGCGATATGCTTGCACATGCCTGCCCAGTCGGGGCAGGAACAGGACATCTCGATCTCCGCGGGCGCCGGGAAGAGGCCGCAGTCCCGGCTGGTCACGACGGACATAACACTTGTAGAGAGCCGTCCCTGCAATAGCTCCACCACCGTGCCGATCCCGGCGCCGCACTGTTGTTTGAGTTTCTTCCAGCGGGGCGCGGCCAGCGGCCGAACCTTGATGGCGATGCGATAGAGGCTCGATCCGCTGACCATGGACGTAATCTTGCCCGGCTCGATCTGGAGATCGACCACCGAACCGTTGCGAACGTAGGTGCGACCGCGCGGCAGACGATTCGAGAAATCGCTGTACGACTCCAGGTTGTCGCACCAGGCTTTGCCCCAGAAGGTGGAAGCGATGGCGCGGCCCGCGATCTCGACCGGCGACACCTGCCTGCCTTTTGCAGCCATCCGCCTAACCTCGCGTAGCGCGTTGGCCCGCCGCTTCGCTACAGGAACATACGGGCGATACCCCCATCCACCACCCCAACCCATCGAAAAACCCTCGCTAAGAACTTTGTACATCGCGCGCGCAGGGAGCATGAGGAAAACACGGCTGGAATTCGGCTTGCATTCCGCTGCAGGGCGAGCCATCTTGTCGGTATGGCCGTCGATCTCATTCAAATCCGTGCGCTTGCAGAGCGAAAGGAAGAGGAGAACTGGAAGTTTCGCCAGTTCGTAAAATTCGGGTGCAAGCTCAAAGAGAAAGAGATGGACCGGCAGGTTTGGGAAACCACGAAGCGCGTCTGGGCCGGCATCGATTGCACAGCCTGCGCCAATTGCTGCCGCGAGGTCCGGCCGACGTTTAGCGAGGAAGAGGTGAACCGCCTCGCTGCGCGTCTGGGAACGACGCCCCTGCAGTTGATTGATACGTATCTGGAGCCGAACGGAGATGACGATAATCCCTGGCAAACGCGGACCAGCCCATGCCCGTTCTTAAAGGACAACCGCTGCAGCGTGTATGAAGACCGTCCTGCCGACTGCAAAGGGTATCCGTATCTCTATGAGCCGGGGTTTTCGTCGCGCACAATGGCGATGATTGAACGGACATTCACCTGCCCAATCGTCTATGAGGTGATCGAAGAGCTGAAGCGATCATGGGGCTTTGCGCGGTGAAAGCGGCGCTGAAGAGAGCTATTTGTCCGTCGCCTTGCCGATATCGAGCGCCACAAAGCGCAGTAAGTCGGCATTGCTCATTTCCGTGAGCAGCGCCTCTGGGCCGCCATCCAGCAGATCGTGCGCCAGGCTCGTCTTCTGTGCAATCAACGCGTCGATCTTCTCCTCGACCGTGCCGCGGCAGATGAATTTGTGCACCAGCACGTTGCGCTTCTGGCCAATGCGGAAGGCCCGGTCCGTTGCCTGGTTCTCGACGGCGGGATTCCACCAGCGGTCAAAGTGAATCACGTGCGACGCCGCAGTCAGATTCAGCCCCGTGCCGCCCGCCTTGAGCGAAAGCACAAAGAACGGCGGTCCGTCGTCTCGCTGAAAAGCCTCCACCAGTTCGCGCCGTTTGCCAACGGCAGTCTCGCCGTGCAGGACCAGTCCCGGCCGCCCGAAGATGTCCGCGAGAAAAACGGCCAGCGGCGCCGTAATCTCACGGAATTGCGTGAAGACCAGCGCTTTCTCCTGCCGCTCCGCCAACTCCTCGCAGATCTCTCTGAGGCGCGCGAACTTTCCACTATCGTCCGCCTCATAACCGTTGTCGCCGGTCCATTGCGAAGGGTGGTTGCAAATCTGCTTCAGCCGCATCAGCGACGCCAGCACGATGCCGCGGCGCTTGATTCCGTCGGACCCGTCGACGGCCGCGGCCAGCTCTCGCACTGCCTGCTCGTAGAGCACAGCTTGCCGCCGGCTTAATCCGCAGTAGGCGTTCACCTCGGATTTCTCCGGCAGATCGGCGATCACGCGCTTGTCGGTCTTGAGGCGGCGCAGAATATAAGGCCGCACCAGCGTGCGCAGCGGACCATAGGGATTGGAGCCGCCTGTCGTAGCTCCTTCGGCCAACTGTTTTGCCAGGCGGCCAAAGGCCTTGGCGCCTCCCAGCAGGCCGGGATTGAGAAAATCGAAAAGTGACCACAGGTCGGAGAGACGATTCTCCACCGGCGTGCCCGTTAGCGCAATGCGGCCTTCGGCGCGGAGTTCTTTTGCCGCGCGGCTCTGGCGCGTCCCGGAGTTGCGAATCGCCTGCGCTTCGTCGAGAACCACCAGCCGCCATTCGCGCCCGCGCAGCCACTCCAGCCGGGTCAGCATCGTGTAGGTGGTGATCACCAGGTCGCAATCGTTCACCGCATCGCTGGCGTCGGTAACGCCCTCCGAAGGGTGCGCGATGAGCATCGATAGCGACGGCGAAAATCGTTCAAGCTCCGCTTTCCAGTTGGCGATGAGCGAGGCTGGAACCACCAGCAGGCTGGCTTTGCGTGTAGTTTTTGCTTCTTTCTTCAGATGTAGCAGCAGCGCGATCACCTGCACAGTCTTGCCCAGCCCCATATCGTCGGCAAGGCATGCGCCCAGGCCCAGCCGCGTGAGAAATCGGAGCCAATGGACTCCGGCCTTCTGGTACGGGCGGAGATCGCCGCGAAGATCCGAAGGAACGACATCGGGGCCTACGCCCGGCTCGCGCAACTCGCGGAGCAACTGCTCCAGATCGTTACCGGCGGAGATGCCCATCCACTCGCGCGCAGCTTCCGCCTGTTCTTGCACTGCATCTGGTCCCAGTTGGATGCCGGCAAGCAGGCGCATCCCTTCAAAGAACGTGAGACCACCGTCCCGCGCCTCGCGTTCCACCTTCTTCCACTGCTTCAACGCCTCGGCCAACTTCTCCCGGTCCACTTCCACCCATTTGCCGCGCAACAGAACCAGTCCGCTCTCCGCCCCGAGGAGCTGCTCGATCTCCTGCGCATTGAGCTCGTCGCCGTCCAGCACCGCCCGGACCGAGAAGTCGAGCAGCGCATCCACGCCAAGCTTCCCTTTCAATTGCTGGCCGATCTTCACGCTCACACGCGGGCGTGGAGGATGCGCCGCCTTCCACCAATCGGGCACGCGAACGATGAGGCCGCTCGACTCGAGCGCCGGTATGGATTGGAGGAATTGATAGGCCTCCCTGGGCGACCAGGCCAGCGGCTGATAGATCCCGCCTGAGTCAGCCAGCTCTTTCACCCAGGCCACGGATTCTGCTGCCTGCTGGATCGGCTGCAGCAGGGCAAGCAGCGCCGCTCGGTTCCTCGCGCCTGCGTACTCCTGGAGCGCGCGGTTCAGCGGCAGGTGCTGCGCTTTGCCCTGCGCGGAGAGCCGCGTGGCATAGGTAGCAAGAAAAGCAAATGGAGCCTCCGGATCCCGCTTGTTCTCGGCCAGGTGAAAGGTCACGCGGCCTACGGTCCGCCAGGCCGGATTGAGCTGGTGCAAGTAGTCCCGGGCGCTCAGCCCGGAGGCGCGCGCCTGTTCGCGAACCAGGCGGTCCAACTCCTGCCACCATTCGACAAGGCAGTCTGGGCTCAGATACTCCAGCCCGCGCATGGGCGGGGCCTGTAACGTCGCGGCCGCAAACTCTTCCGCGGCAGGCGCCGGCAAAGCAGGCAGTTCGGACGCGCCGGAGATCTCCGGGGTGTGGCAGACGGCGGTCAGATAGCGGCAGGCGAAGTCGCGCGCCCAGGCGAACTCCGGCGGTAACGCAGACGCGAGTTCGCGCGCTCCCAGTTCGAGCAGGCCTCGCGCCTGCGATTCCGAGAATGTCAGCCGGACTCGTTCGCGCCAGGAACCGTCCGGCAGCGCCGGCTCGGAAACTACATCGAGAACCAGCAACCGGCCATGCGGGGAAATGGAAAGGGCTATACTCATGCGATTTCTGCTGCTCTGAATTCAATCTAGCCGATCGCGGCGGCGCGGGGTGGCCGGAGTCGTTCAATCGCTACATCAAACCTCGCTGGGGACACTTCCGGCTCGGCGCTGTTCGAACGATTCAGGTCGAGGAATGGCTGGATTCTCTTGCGCTGGCGCCAGGTTCGAAGGCGAAACTGAAGAGCATTCTATCGACGCTGTACAACCGCGCCATCCGGTATGAATGGCTCACTTTCAATGCAATCAGCCGCGTCAGGACGTCATCGAAACGTCTCCATGACAAGGACATGCCAACCTTCGCGATCGCAAGCTGGCAGATCGGCGCCCTCTGTGCCAACATCAGTGAGACAAGTAGCCCCTCAACAATTACTGTAGGGCGGGGAAAGAAATCTCACTTTAATGAGCACAATCAAGACAAGTACTTCTTCGGCTGCGTTGGCAGCTTCGGAGCGTAGCGGAGAAGCT
>JAJZVX010000005.1 GCA_021846985.1 Acidobacteriota bacterium
TGTACAGCGTAAAGAGTGGCTGACCTTTCTTAATCAGCTTGCCGACATAATTGAGATAGACGTTCTCGATCCAGCCGGCAACCTTCACATGGACGCGGGAGATCATTTCCTCGTCCATCTGCAGCAGACCGACTGTGCGAATGGTGCGCTTCAGGTGCGCGCGGCGAACCGTCGTAAAGGTCACGCCGATCTTTTGCTGGGTGGCCGCGTCCAGCACCACCGTTCCCGGCGTCATGTTCTCCATGCCCGCCGTCCCGCTGCCGGAACTTTCCGGCATGTTCATTCCGGGCATGTTATTCATGGCCTGATTAGGCGCGGTAGCGCTTCCCTGAGGCTGTTTGCCAGACATGTCCATGCCCGGCATATTGCCCATGTCCTGACCGGCGCCGGAGGTGTTTGCCTTGTTCTGCTTCCCCGACATGTCCATCCCTGGCATGCCTGCCATCTCACTGGATTTTGCGGATGCCTGCTGCGCCGCTACTGCGGCGTTCTGGTGGGCAACCGCAGCCTGTTTGCGTTGCGCGTACCAATACACGCTCCCGCCCCCAAGCAGGATCCCGGCAACCAGCAACCCAATTCCGACAACCAGCGCGCGAGCCGTCAAAGTAAGCTTCATGGCGGTTCCTTCCTATTCCGTCAAATCCGTGTTGACCAGCGGTTCCATCCGGGCCAGCGCGGTCTCGAAGTTGCTGAGTTCCTGGTAGTAATTCACTTCGTAATCGAGCACATAGATGAAGTTGTCGAGCATGGAGAGGAAATCCACCTTGCCCACCTCATACGCCGACATCGAGGACTCCAGCGCCAGCGACGATTGCGGAACGATGGCCTTCGAGTAGAGGTTCATGAGGTTGCGCGCCGCGCTTGCCGCCAGATACTGCTGCTTGATTTCGAAATTGACTTCAGTCATGCGGTCGTCGAGCTCGCGGCGGGCTGCATTCAGCCCGTGACTGGCTTCGATCACTCCTTGGCGCTGCTTACTGCGAAAGAAAACTGGGATGTTAACGCCGACCATGACACCATGCATGTCCTGCATATCCGGGCGCTGCTCGTAACTGTAAGCCACATCGAAGTCCGGCTTGTAAGCCTTCTGCGCCAGATTCACCGTGTATTGATTGCTCTCGATCATGCGCTTGTCGCGTTCAAGGCCCGGGTCATTCGCATGTGCCATCGCATAGAGTTCCTGGAGAGAATCGTGAAAATCTGCCGCATTCACAGGCGCGGGCAATGGCAGCGGAGATTCCGGGTCGTGGTAAAGCAGGGTATTCAGGCGGGCGCGCGCGGCGCCTTCTTCCTGCTCAAGGACGATCAGCTTCTGATCGATTCTTGCTACCTCGACCTGCGCACGCAACACGTCCTGCTGAATGCCCTTGCCGACTCGATATCGCGCCTCGGCGATGCTTTCGAGTTTCTGAAGGAGGTCCTTGTTCTTCTGCGTAATCTCGATTGCCTTGCTGTCATAGAAGTACGCATAATATGCCGTCTTCACTTCGGCTACGACCTGGCGTTCCGTTTGCTCGTACTCCCACCGTCCCGCTTCGGCCTCCCGGCCGGCGATCTTGCCGCGCAAACCCAGTTTGCCGGGAAATGGAAATGCCTGACTTACGGTTAGTCCCCGGTAACTTGACGGATCGCCCCGCTGGACACTGAACGGCGTGATATTGCCCATCCATCCGCCGGAAACCATCGGGTCGGGCAGCGAGCGGGCCTGGGGAGCGTGGGCCCGCTGCGCCTGAAAGCGCTCTGCCGCACTCTTGATCGCCGGATTTCGTTCGAGCGCAATCGCCACCAACTGCTGGAGCGTGATCTCCTGGGCGGTCAGTGTGGCGTCATGAACCGTCGGCCCGGAAGGAAGGTCAGCCGGTACAGATGGCGCCGCAGCGCTTGAATTGGCAAGAGGGGCGTCAACGATGCCTGAGCCGTTCGGAGGCGTCTGTGCTCCGGCTGACGCGGCGCCCAGTACCATTGCTCCGGCCAGGAGCCACGAAAGTGATCCCCAGCGGCTATTCATGGCGGCCTCCCGCCGCGCCCTGCTCAGTTTCGCGCGTCGTGGTGACTGTTGGTCCGTTCGCCGATTCGCTGTGCGCGAAGATCTCGTCGGACGCCCAGTCGAGCAGCTTGCCGGAGAGCGGCGCCTTGAGGTCGAAGGTATAGGTGTCCCGGAATCCAAAAACAAACAGGTGATACGGGTCTGGCTTCGACACAGTTTGAAGATCGGTCCAGAGCCAGCTCCGGCTGTCGTCTTTTGAAGAGGTCACGTAATCGATCCCATTCCGCCGGATGCGCAACACGCCGTTTGTGCCGGAAGCGAGCGCACGGTGACGGGCCGGAATCGTGGCGATCGCAGGAGCGTCTGGATCCGGGTCGGCATTCTGCGAGGGCCGCGCGACAGCTTCTGCGAGTCTGGCTGCTACGGCCGGGGGTACGGCTTGCGCCAGGCTGAGCCGGTACGTGCGCTCGCCAGGCTGATGCAGGCTGCGATTGAGATAGGTTTTGAGTGTCAGCCGATGAGGGGCAATGAAGGCGGACTGGATCTCACTGAAGGCCCAGCGCTGGCTGCGTTTGTTCTCGCCCCGGAACTCCACTCCGGTCCCGTCAATCAGAAGAGTCCCATGGTTGCTGGGAGCGAAGGCGGCGCGATGCATACGCGCGGAAGTTTCCCAATGGAGCGAGGCCGCCACGGGATGATCCAGCGGCGATCCAGGCGGTCGTGCTGCCTGCGCGGCCATCGCAATCCCGCTGAGAGCTGTGGCGATTGCCGACAGGAGGATGACGCTCTTGTATCGTGTCCCAACTCCAGAAAACATAAGCAGAGTCTCCGCATTCGGGTGCTCTTCGCCCGCCTGGGCGGGCATGTTGACGTAGCTGTTTGAGTGCGAGCACTGCGGCTCAGGCAAAAGGCTTGGCTGGCCGTCCGGTCCTGCTGCCGCTTATAGAATGGTTTCTCACCAGCAGATGGAAAGCGGACAGTGTGGTCGTGTGCGTCATACGCCACATTCGAAGCATCTCGTTTGCCATTCCCTCAAATCCAGTAAATGACTTCAGAAATGAACTCTTACCGGGCATTGCACGCTCACTTGCGCCGAGCGGTTTTTGCCGCGTTGCCTCATTTCGGGCAGAGGTTGGAGCATTCAAGGCAACCACCATTGCGCTTCCCCGGGCGTTTTCAGGACAAGGCGCTCTCAAAGGCGGGTTCAGCAACGGCCGCAATCGTTGTCATCACTCACAGTCTCCGGGATGAGCCGATGTGAGATTTTGTAACGCAGAGCCCAAATCGCCGGTCCGATAGGCGAAGATAAGTTCAGGAGGAGTGCGCTCGTGAATGCCGGTGGTCAGCGACGTTTGCGCGCAGTCGTCCTCATCTGCGCCATCGTGGTGGTGTCCCTGCTGCACTATCTCACCCCGACGAGCCACGCCATTCTGCACCCGCTCCTGCAACGCGCCTATTACATACCTATTCTGCTGATGGCCTTGTGGTTTGGGTGGCGCGGCGGCCTTCTCGGAGCAGCGATCGCGGGCCTTCTCTACCTCCCTCATATCGTCATGGCGTGGGGATGGAACGAGGAGTACAGCATTGCGCAGTACGTCGAAATTGGCATGTTCTTTGTCATAGCTCCCTTGCTCGGCGTACTTGCCGATGTGGAACGCAGGCAGAAGCAAAAGATTCAGGAAACCGCTGTCAAATTGAGCGAGACCTACGCACAACTTCAGGCTTCCGTCGAGCAGGTTCGCCGCGCCGACCGCCTCTCGGCGCTCGGAGAGCTGTCCGCAGGCTTGGCTCATGAGATTCGCAATCCGCTCGGCGCACTGGAGGGTGCAGTCCAGATCCTGCAGCGGCCTGAACTGCCGCCGGAGACCCGCCAGGAATTCGCGGAGATGGCCGGCAAAGAGGTCGGTCGTCTCAAATCGCTCCTCACGCAATTTCTGGACTTCGCCCGGCCCCAGCCGCCCCAGCGGATTCTTACCGAGCCCCGCGTATTGCTCAACTCCATTGCCAGCCTGGCGGCCGAGACGGCGAAGCTGGCCCGGGTCGAGATCCGTGTAGAGGAATTGGAGACGGAGCCGATTGCAATCGACTCGGAGCAGATCAGGCAGGTGCTGCTCAACCTCGTGCTCAATGCCGTTCAGGCCATGCCGGGCGGTGGCCGGATTCTCCTGCGCTCGCGTCAGGCAAATGATTCCATCCTTCTGGAGGTTATGGACCAGGGACCGGGAATTGCTCCCGAGAATATCGAACGCATCTTCGATCCCTTCTTTACGACCCGCCCCACGGGCACGGGACTTGGTCTCTCAATTGCTTATCAGATTGTGCATGCTCATGGAGGGGCGCTGTCAGTCTGCAATAATCCCGACCGCGGTGCCACATTCACCATCACCCTGCCTCTGGGAGTCGCTGCGCCAGATGCGAGCCCGAACGTGAAGGTTTTCGAATGACGAAACCGGCGATTCTGATTGTCGACGACGATCCTAGCCAGCGCCGCTTGGTTGAGTTCTGGCTTCAGGAAGACGGTTACCGCACGATCACGGCCGACGACGGCATGGCAGGTCTGCGTGCGTTTGAGCAGCACTCTCCCGCTCTGGTCATCACCGACGTGCGCATGCCGGGCATGAGCGGCCTCGATTTGCTGGTACGGATTAAGGGCGATAACCCGGATATCCCCTTCATTCTGATTACTGCGTTTGCTACCGTGGACGATGCGGTAGAGGCCATGAAACTTGGCGCAGCCGACTACATCCTCAAGCCTCTCAAGTCCGATGAGGTTAAACTCAGCGTGGGCCGCGCCCTTCAGCAAAAGGAGCTCGTGGATGAAAACCGGCGGCTCCGCGACTTCGCCGGCGACAGTTTCCGTTTTGAGAGCATCCTCGCGCAATCTCGCCGTATGCGCGGCATTCTCGAAATCGCAGCGCAGGTCGCCAGGCGCGATTCCACCGTGCTTTTGACAGGCGAGTCAGGAACAGGCAAAGAACTGCTCGCGAAAGCCATCCACCAAAACAGCCTTCGAGCGGGCAAGCCTTTTGTGACCGTGAATTGCGGAGCCCTCCCGGAGAGTCTTGCGGAGTCAGAGTTATTTGGCCACCGCAAAGGTTCCTTCACCGGCGCCATCGCGGATCGGACGGGCAAGTTCGAGGCTGCCAACGAGGGTACGATTTTTCTGGACGAGGTTGGCGAACTCACGCTTCCCCTCCAGGTGAAGCTGTTGCGGGTCATCCAGGAGCGGGAGATCGACAAAATTGGCAATGCGCACTCCATCAAGGTGAACGTGCGCATCCTCGCCGCCACGAATCGGAACCTGAAGAACCTTGTCGAGGACGGTCAGTTCCGAGAAGATCTTTACTACCGGCTGAGTGTCGTGACCATCGAAGTGCCGCCGCTGCGCGAACGGCAGGAAGATATACCTTTGCTTGTCCAGCACTTTGCGAAGCAGTTCTCCGAACGGTACGCGATTCCGGGTTTGACCCTCACAGACGAAGCTTTGGAGAAATTGGCGCAATACAACTGGCCGGGCAATGTCCGTGAACTGCAGAACGTGATCGAACGAGTTTTGGTGCTTGCGAAGAGCGAGAAAATCGGCGCCGACGAACTACCCTCTGAAATTCGCATCTCTTCGCCTCGAATCGCCAACATCAGCCTCAAACTTCCGGAAGAGGGCATCGACCTGGAACAAGTTGAGAAGGAGATTTTACTTCAGGCTCTGGAAAGACACTCCTGGAATCAGAGCCAGGCAGCAAGATACCTCAACATCAGCCGGAAGACCCTGATCTACCGGATGGAGAAATTCGCTCTTCTGCCGCCAACTCCCGAAAGCTTTCAGTAACGTCGCAATCGTGTCTGATTGCGTCCGGAAACATAGAACCGGCGCGCTGCATTCGCGGAGATTCGTCACCGCGTCAGGGGGGTCGATTCCGCTCCGTTCGATCCGCGATCCTCGCTTAACGCTTCACGCCTGCCTCGGCCTGGTGGCTCAACAGGACGAACGCTTTTTCCGCGATCTAACCGCGAACCAGATCCGGCGCGATGTCTTCCAGTATCTCGAACAACTGATCACCGCCATCGGCGACTACATCGACCACCACAACGCCAATCCAAAACCCTTCATCTGGGCCGCAAAGGCTTCAGACATCTTGGAAAAGGTTACCCGCGCTCGAGCCGCGCTTCATAAATGACCATCTGTGTGGCGGACTATACTGGAGCGGAGGGGCCGGTCTGGTGCAACTCCCAGGTAGAGGATCGTTGATGGCCGGGGCGCTCGCTGCCATTGGAGCATCGGTGTGCTGTGTGGGACCGCTGGTTTTGCTGGCGCTCGGAATCGGCGGCACATGGGTCGGGAGCTTGACGGCAATGGAGCCATTCCGGCCGTGGTTCATAGGCCTGACGCTGTTGTTTCTGGGGCTGGCCTTTCGCAAGCTGTACCTGGTTCCGCGAGTCTGCGCACCGGGTACACCCTGCGCCGATCCGCGCACGCTCAAGCGGCAGCGCATCACTTTCTGGATTGTTACCACGCTATTGCTCGTTCTTTTGGCCGTGCCATGGTTCGCCCCGCTGTTCTATTGAAAGGAGTCTCTGGTGCGTAAACTGCTGATTTCCGCAATAGCCGTCCTGCCACTGATGGCGATGGCTGCCACACCAAAAACGGTCACGCTCGATGTCAAGAACATGACTTGCGCGGTCTGTCCGATTACGGTCAGGAGGTCGCTCGAAAGAGTTGCCGGCGTGAGCGCAGTCAAGGTCGATTTCGCGAAGAAGACGGCCATTGTGACGTATGATCCTGACAAAACAAAGCCCGAGGCGCTGACCCGCGCGACCACGAACGCGGGCTATCCCTCCACGGTAGAGAAGTGAGACTTCCATGAGTGACATTGTTCTCGAATCCGTACTGACCTGCCCTCATTGTGGCTTTGCCAAGCGTGAAACGATGCCGACAGATGCCTGCCAGTTCTACTATGAGTGCGAGAATTGCAGGACTGTGTTGCGCCCGAATCCCGGCGACTGCTGCGTCTTCTGCTCGTTCGGCTCTGTGAAGTGCCCGCCCATGCAGCAGGAGCACGGATGCTGTTAATAGCTTTGAGCGCCGATAGGTAATGGCAGACCGGCTTGTAATGTGCTTACAGGCCTGGTCCGATGAGACAAACCGACATGCCGGGGAGCCAATTCAGCCTCGTCAGCAAAATCTGTGGGTAGTCTCAGGTTCGGGTAATCGTCCAAGCGTGTGATAGAGCGCGAATTCGATGCCGTTGTAGGTGCGAAATCCGTAAGATCGTCTGCTGACCACTCGGCATTTGTTGTTGAGGTCTTCAACGGCGGCGCTGGATCGCTCGCCACGGGCGCGGAACCAGTTCATCGGCAGATCGTCGTGAGCCCGCAGCATGCGGACCATCTTTTTCATCGGTCCCAGCCCACAGCCTATCAGCACGTTCAATTTTCTTCTCTTTCCGCTTCCCAAGAAGAAAGCCGCCCGCGGGTCTGCAAGCCCTTCCCAACAGGCGCCAAACTGCTCCAGCGTCTCCTTCCTCGACGTGAAATTCCTCCTGAAAAGAACTTCATGCCGCACAAACACTTACGTAAGTGCCAACCCTGATCCGTGGCTGCTGCGGTTCAGACCAATTCCAAGTGCGCTTGCCCCGGGGAGGATATACTTCATTGCCAGGCACAGGGCCTTGCGCCGCGGAGCGGGCAGGCGGCCAGAGGAGGCGTGGATGGCCTGCAGAAGATGGCTCGCGCGTCTGCGGCAGCCGTCGCTGGGGCGCGGGATCGCGCTGGCGCTGGCGGCGCTGGGGGCGGCGCTGAAGGTGGCAGGGTTTCCGGCGCCGGATGCGCCGCGGGCGTCGAACTGGCAACTGGCGGCGGCGCTGACGGCGTGCTGGTCGATGTACGAGACGGCGCGCTGCCTGGGCCGCGCATGGAGCCTGCGTCACGCCGGGGTTCTGGTGCTGCTCTATGCGGAGCTGATGATTCTGGCGCTGGCGTTGTTTTTGTGGGTGTATCCATGAAGACACGCTGGCGCGGAGGCAAGCCGGCGCAGTGCGGGGCGCGGCGTGGAGAATGAGCAGGAACCGGGCAGCGCCGAGGGCTGCCGCTGGAGGAGCGATGCTGAAGGGATTTCGCGATTTCGTTTTGCGGGGCAACGTGGTGGACCTGGCGGTGGCGGTGATTGTGGGCGCGGCCTTCAACGGCATTGTGGCATCGCTGGTGGGCGACGTGCTGAATCCGCTGATTGCGGCCACAGTGGGCAAGCCGGACTTCAGCGCGGCGGTGCTGACGATCGGCAGCGGGCACATCAAGGTGGGCAGCTTTCTGAACGCGGTGGTCTCGTTCCTGATTGTGGCCAGTGTGGTGTATTTCGCCATTGTGCTGCCGCTGAACGCGCTGCAGGTGCGGCTGAAGAAGCCTGCGCCGGAAGCGCCAGCGACGAAGGTCTGCCCGGAGTGCCTGAGCGCGATTCCGCTGGCGGCGCGGCGGTGTGCGCACTGCGGGCAGCCGGTGGGGTAGGGCGGGCCTTCAGTCCAGCTCGCGCAGGGGGCGGGAGAAGGCGTAGAAGGCGAGGAAGGCCACCAGGCAGGCGCCGGCCATGAGGGCCAGGGCGAGGCTGGTGGGGATGTGGCGGGAGAGCTCGCCGGCCACCAGCGCGCCCACGGGGGGCAGGCCGAGGAAGCAGGTGCCGTAGATGCTCATGACGCGGCCGCGCATCTCGTCGCTGGACAGATGCTGAAGGGCAACGCTGACGGCGGAGATGGTGAGGATCATGCCGTAGCCCTCGACGATCATGAGGATCTCAGACAGCGCGAAGCTGCGCGAGTAGCAGAAGGCAATGATATCGGCCATGACCAGGGCGCTGCCCAGGGCGATGATCGCGCCGCGGCGGCGGATGACGCCGGCCGAGGCCACGGTGACAGCGCCCAGCACGGAACCGGCGCCGGAGCCGGCCATCAGCCAGCCGAGGCCGCGTTCGCCCACGTGCAGACAGTCGCGGGCGAAGTAGGGGATGAAGGTGAGAAAGCCCATGGTCATGAAGCTGGCGATGGCGATCATCCAGACGAGGACATACATCTGGGGATGATGGCGGACGTAGCGGAGGCCGGCGCGTAGGCTGGCGAGGATGCTTTCGCGGGGCGCGGGCTGCTGTTGGGGAGGGCGGATGCGGAAGAGGGCGAGGAGCAGGGCGAGGAAGCTGAGGCCGTTGAGGAAGAAGTTACCGGCCATGCCCAGCGCCACCATGGCATAGCCGCCGAGCGAAGGGCCGATGACGCGCGAGGAATTGAACTGGACGGCGTTGAGGGCGATGGCGTTGGTGAAGTCTTCGCGCTCGACGAGGTGGGGCCAGAAGGCTTGGTAGCTGGGCTGGTTCATGGCCATGGCCAGGCCGTTGAGGAAGGCGATGGCGGCCACCTCCCAGACCGTGACGATGTGCCAGTAAGCGAGCGCGGCCAGCAGGAAGGCAAGCAGCATCATCGCGGTCTGGGTGATGATGAGCAGGCGGCGCTTGTTGACGCGGTCGGCAATGACGCCGCCGAAGACGGTGAAAAAGAGGAAAGGGATGGAAGCGGCAAAGCCGACGAAGCCGAGCCAGAAGGCGGAGTTGGTGAGGACCAGAACGAGCCATCCCTGGGCGACGTTCTGCATCCAGGTGCCGATGTTGGAGAGGAAGTTGCCGGCCCAGAAGAGGCGGAAGCCGGGGTTGGCAAGGGCGCGGACGACGGGGGGAAAGCGGGGATCGCGCCGGCCGGGGAGGGCCACGGCCTCGTCGAGCGCAAAGCTCAGATCTTCGTTGCCCTCGCCGCCAGCGTCCAGAATCCGTTTCCTCCTGGATCCAGTGTAAGACGCGGCGGCTGAACCGGGGACGGCGCGGCTACTCCGCGCGCAGGGCGAGGGTGGGATCGACGGCGGCGGCGCGCCGCGAGGGCAGATAGCAGGCCAGCCCGGCGACAGCCACAATGCACAGCGAAGCGGCCACGTAGGTCAGCGGATCGAGCGGACTGACGTGGAACAGCAGCGAGGACATCAGCCGCATGGAGATGAACGCCGCCACCAGGCCAATGACCACGCCCACCGCGGTGAGCCACAGGCCCTGCCGCAGGAACATGGCGGTGAGCTTGTTCTGCTGCGCGCCGAGCGCCATGCGGATGCCGATCTCGCGCGTGCGCTGCGAGACGGCGTAGGAGATAACGCCGTAGATGCCCACGATGCCCAGCAGCAGGGCCATGGCGCCGGCCACGCCGAGCATGATCAGCGTGAACGAGGTGCGGGCCATGGAGCGGGTATAGAGCTCGCCGAGGGTGGTGGGGTCGGCGAGGGGCAGGTCGGAGTCGACCGACCACACGGTGCGCTGTACCTCGCTCATGAAGGCCGCCGAGCCGGCGCGCGGTGAACGGATGACGAAGGCGGCGTTGCGGCGCACCGTCTCTTTCTGGCCCTCGAAGCGATCCTGAAAGACGGGCCAGTAGACCGTCGGCGGCGTGAGGTTGTTGACCCCGTCGTCATGCACGTCCCGGGCCACACCGACGATCTCGCGCCAGTCGTCGGTAGTGCCCACGCGGATCTGCTTGCCCAGGGCCAGGGCCGGCGCACCCCACAGTTCTTTGGCCATGTTTTCCGAGATCATGGCCACGGGCAGCTTTTGGTAGGTCTCCGCCCAGGTGAGGTCGCGGCCGGCGACGAGCGGAGTTCCGAGGGTGGCCAGGTAGCCGGGTGCAATGTATTTGAAGCGGCGGATGGGCGGCAGTTCGCCGGGCTTGTAGGCGCGGTCGCGGGCGAAGATGGGATCGTTCTGGCTGAAGCCCTCCAGTGGAACACTGGACGCGAAGCTGACGGAGCGGACGCCGGGAAGGGCGGCGATCTTATCGGCGATCTCCTGCTCCATGCGCACCACGCCCTGGCGGTCGGTATCGGGCACGCGGGACTCGGGAATGTAGAGGTGAAAGATCTGCAGGCTCTGGGGATCGCTGAAGCCGGGCGAGACGCGCATCATAGCCTGGAAGGTGCGGATCATCAGACCCGAGCAGATGAGCAGCACCAGGGCGAGCGCCACCTGCACCACCACCAGCGCCTTGCGGGCGCGGTGGCGCTCGCGGCTCTGGCTGAGGGCGCGGCCGCCTTCGCGCAGCCCGGTGTGCATGCCCACGCCGGCGAACTTGACGACGGGGATGAGGCCGATGACCAGGCTGACGAAGACGGCCAGGCCCAGGGTGAAGAGCAGCGTCGGACCGTCGATGCCGATTTCGCTGAGCCGCGGCAGGCCGGTGGGCTTCATGGCCACCAGAACCCGCAGCGCGCCGAAGGCAAACCCCAGTCCGATGAGGGCGCCGGTGAAGCCGAGGACCAGGCTCTCGAAGAGCAAGCTGGCGGCGATGCGGGCGCGGCCGGCCCCCAGCGCGGAACGAATGGCCAGCTCCTGCCGGCGGCCCTCCACCCGCACCAGCAGCAGATTGGCCACGTTGGCGCAGGCCACCAGCAGCACCACGGCGATGGAGGCCATCAGCACCCACAGCATGTTGCCGATGTCGCCCACCACGTCCTGCTTGAGCGGGCGCGGGGTGGGGTTGATCTGGACTTTTTCAAAGAGGCTGAGGGGAAAGCCGTCGGGCGCGGGGAAGCTGCGCGCGGCGATGGGAACCAGGCGAGCCATATCGGCCCGCACCTGCGCGAGGGTGACGCCGGGCTTGAGGCGCGCCACGCCGGGAAAGCTGAAGTTGCCCAGGCGGGTCTTGGAGCGGTCCCACTGCATGGGCAGATAGAGGGCCGCGTCTTCGCGGTCGAGGAAGTGAAAATCCCGAGGCAGCACGCCGATGACCTCGCGCGCTTTGCCGTCGACCAGGATCGACTGGCCGATGGCCGATTGGTTGCCGCCAAACTTTCTGCGCCAGTAGGCGTAGGAGAGGATGACGGTGGGGGCAACGCCGGGGCTGTCGTCGCGGCGCGTGAACAGTCGGCCCAGGGCGGGCTTGACGCCGAGGATGGGCAGCGTGCCGTCGGTCACGTCGAGGCCGCGCACGTGCTCCGGCTCGCCGGCGCCGGTCACGCTGAGCGAGTCGCCGGTGTAGACGCCGATGTCCTCGAAGACGGTGTTCTGCTCGCGCTCGATGAAGTAGAGGAAGGGCGCCATAGGCATGTTTTCGATCTCGATGCCGGGGATGTGGTACCAGACGCCGGCCAGGCGGCCGGCGTCGGGATAGCTGAGGGGCTTGAGCAGGACGCTCTCCACCACGCTGAAGATCACCGTGTTGGCGCCCACGCCGACGGCCAGGGTGATGAGGACGATGGCGGTGAATAACGGCGCCCGGGCGAGCCGCCGGAGCACCTGCTTGAACTGGTCGACAATGAGCGTCATGCGCAAAACCTCCGGCCGATGGTGTGCTGTGCGGAGTGTCTCTTTCGAGCGTTGCGTGGTGGTACGCAAACCGGTGGAGGGTAGTTCACCGCCGGGTTGAGTGGAAAGCCGCAACGGCCGGCCGCTCCGCGCGGCTAAAATGGATAGCACCCATGAACCTTCGAACAGCGTCTTCTTCTCTGCTTCTTCTGGGCGGTTCGATCGCCCTGCTGCAGGCGCAATCGGCGCCGCAGGTTTTCGGTTACACGGACTTCAGCAAAGAGGCGCGGATCGAGGCCGAGTTTCTGGCCGTGCCCAGCGCGCAACTGGCGGGTGAGCACCTGAAGACTCTGACCGTCGAACCGCACATGGCGGCCACTCCGGGCGACCGCAGGACCGCGGCTTATGTCGAGCGGGAGTTCAAAGCAGCGGGCCTGGATACGGAAGTGGTCCCCTACCGCGTGCTGCTGAACCAGCCCAAGGTGGTGCGGGTGGAGGCCTACGATGCGGCGGGCCGGCTGCTGATGAAGGGGCCCACGCCGGAGCATGTGGACGGAGATCCCTACGAGAGCAACCCGCGCGCCGCGATCCCCTTCAACGGCTCATCGTGGTCGGGAGACGTGACGGCCGAGGTGGTGTATGCCAACTACGGACGTCTCGAGGACTACAAGGCTCTGGAGGCGCGGCACATCGACGTGAAGGGCAAGATTGTGCTCTGCCGCTACGGCGCGAACTTCCGCGGCGTAAAGGTGTACCTGGCCCAGCAGCGCGGCGCGGCGGGCGTGCTGCTCTACTCGGACCCCAAAGACGACGGCTACGCCAAGGGTGCGGCCTACCCGAAGGGGCCATGGCGGCCGGAGACGGCGATCCAGTACGGCTCGGTGCAGTACCTCTTCGAGTATCCCGGCGACCCGGAGACACCGGGGGTGGCCTCGACGGTGCAGCTGCCGGATTCGGCTCGAGTGGCTGACGAGAAGGCCACCAGCCAGCCGAAGATTATTTCGATTCCCATCAGCTATCACGACGCCGAGCCGATCCTGAAGAGCATGACGGGCCCGGAGGCGCCGGAGGCGTGGCGGGGCGGCCTGCCGATCCAATATCACCTGGGGCCGGGCGGGACGCGGGTGCACCTGGTTTCGCAGCAGGAGTACAAGCGGCGCATCATCTGGGATGTGATCGGCACCATCCGGGGCACGCAGGATCCGGGCGAGTGGGTGATCGCAGGGAACCATCGCGACGCGTGGATCTACGGGGCGGTGGACCCCTCGAGCGGCACGGCGGCGATGCTGGAGACGGTGCACGGCGTAGGCGCGCTGCTGAAACAGGGCTGGCGGCCCAAGCGGACGATGGTTTTTTGCAGTTGGGATGCCGAGGAAGAGGGACTGGTCGGGTCTACGGAGTGGGTGGAAGCGCACATGGCGGAGATGGGGCACGCGGTGGCGTATTTCAACATGGATGTGGGCGTGGCGGGACCGAAGTTTTCGGCCTCGGCGGTGCCTTCGCTGAAGGAGTTTGTGGAGGAGGTAGCGCGCTCGACGCCCAGCCCGCAGGGCGGTACGGTCTACGAACAGTGGAAGAAAGAGAGCGAGGAGGCGAGAAAGAAAGGAGACGGCGCGGCGCAGACCGGCGCTGGCGTGCATGTGGGCGACCTGGGATCGGGTTCGGACTTTACGCCCTTCCTGCAGCATGCCGGCGTGCCTTCGACGGATGTAGGGTCGGAGGGACCGTATGGCGTCTACCACTCGGTGTTTGACAACTATGCGTGGTACACGCTGAACGCCGACCCCAAGTTTGTTTACCTCCAGGAGATGGCGCGGGTCTTCGGGCTGGAGACGCTGCGCATGGCCGACAGCGACGTGTTGCCCTACGACTACGTGACCTACGCCCGCGAGCTGGCGGAGTTTATCGAAGCCGCCAAGGGCAAGGCGAAGGCCGGTGGCATGAGCGGACTGGACTTTGCGCCGGCGGAGACAGCCGCCGCCGAAGTGGCCGCAGTGGCGATCCGGGTGCACGGAATGCAGACACAGCCCACGGGCGACATGGAAAAGCTGAATGCGATTCTGCGTCAGGCCGAGACCGGGCTGCTGAATCCGGCGGGGCTGCCCAACCGGCCGTGGTACAAGCACACGATTTTTGCGCCGGGCGAATATACGGGCTACGCGGCGGTGCTGCTGCCCGGGGTGAGCGAGGCGATCGACGCCGGAGACACCCGCCGCGCGGCCAGCCAACTGAGTGCGCTGACGGCGGCTCTGGAGCGGATGGCGGCGACGCTGAACAAAGCGCAGTAGAGAGAGGAGGCGGTAAACGGGAACGGCGCGGCGCAACTCCGCCGTTCTTCGGCAAAGGCAACAGGAACAAGGGCGGTCGAGGATTTGAGGAGGGCCGCGGGAGGGTTTTTCCACAAGCGCGGCGCCGTTCCATTACCTTTGTACTTTTACCAAGCTTCTGAATTCAGGTATGATCCGTCCAGTTTCATGCGGGTCTGAATCAACCGTTCGGAAAGGATGCTGCGCACATGGTGGACTTCCTGATCGGCTTGGCTTTCTTTCTGATGGTGGTGGGGCCCGGCGTGATGGCTTGGTATTTCAGCCATCGTTCCTCTGAATAGGGACGCTGAAAGGCACTGGTCCGGGGCAGGCGGGCGCGGCGCGAGGCCGAGGAAACCGGCCACGCGGGCCGTTCTTCTCCGCATGCCGTGCGTCTTCGCACTGAAGGCGCGGGCAGGGATGGAGCCGCATCCCTTATCGATCAATTCCATAGAAACGGACTGGTTGTTGGGCTGGTTCCGCGCCGGTGGAAGACCGGATTGCCGGCGGCCTGCTGACGGGGCCGGAGGCCTCAGTTCCCCGGCGCTGCTGCGGACTGCCGCGATTGCGCCGAAGCGGTGGGGCGGCCAAGATCCAATTTTTAAGCAAGATGCAGATGGACAGGCGCGCCCTGCGGGGCGGCCGATGGGGAGGCGCGCAGAGCTGGGCTGCGCCCGGTTTATCCAGCCCTGGAGGGCGGAGACGGACTGGGAGCCGGGTCTGGTTACCACGGAGAGATTACGGAGCGGCCATGGGCTCCCACTAATGGGTGATCGCAGGCCAACCAATGAGGCATTTCCAATCCAGGCACACGGCTCTACGTTGGAGGAGTGGTTGTGGTCGAAAAGGCCGTATGGGCCCGAAGGGACCGCGGCCATGGTGGCTCGAACGAGTGTGGGCCCTGTTTGCCGGAAGGAGTTTTGAAAGATGACGGATTTCCTCATTGGTCTTGCGTTTGTGGCGATGGTGGTGACTCCCGCGATCGTGGCCTCTTTGCAGAGGACCCATTCGGAAGATAACGATCTTTAGCCGGTCGGCAAGACAGGTGGGCGCGGCGGAAGGGCATTGAAGCGCGCTCGAATCAACCTGCAGAGCAAGCTGGTACAACTCCGGCGCGCATCTCTCCCCCGAGTGTGCGCCGGAGTTGTTTGTTTTTGGGGCGGGATGGGGAGCGCGAGGCGGGCAGCCGGAAGAGTCAAGTCTGCTTGGTCCACTCCCAGGGCCATCGCATTTCAAAATAGCTCCAGGAGGCGGAGCCGGTAGTCATTGTCCCATCCAGCGCGTTAGAACTTGCCGCGCAGGGAACCTCTGGAAGCTTCTTTTTGCATGGCATTGATGGCCATGTGGCGCAACCGTGCGAGATTGTGCGGCCCATGCCCCATGCGGGTGCGGTCCTGGTCCTCGTTCATCACCACGTCCAATCGCCAGCGCAGGCTGTTTTCCACCCCCCGGTGTTGGCGCACGACCTGGTTGAACCGCTCCGGCGACAGTTCCGAACTGAGCAGGTAGTAAGCCGTCTCGGCGGTGGTTTTGTGCGCCGTTTCGCGCCTCCGCGCCACCTTCTGAAAGGAACTTCATCCCGCACAAACACTTACGTAAGTGCCAACCCTGATCCGCGGCTCCGGCGGTTCAGGCCAATTTCAAGTGCGATTGCCCTGTTCTATCCGCTTGACTGCGTAGCGCCCGGCGGGCATTCATGGTAATCTCACACTAGACACTGAAGAGTGGACCTGAGAAAACAAGAGGAGTAACACACGCCGTGCTGGCGACTGCCAAGAAGACTGCCCTGATTGAAAAGTTCCGGACGCATGAATCGGATACCGGTTCCCCGGAAGTTCAGATTGCGATCCTGAGCGAACGGATCGGCGAACTAACCGAGCATTTCAAGACGCACAAAAAGGACCACGCCTCGCGCCGTGGCTTGTTGATGCTGGTGAGCAAGCGCCGCCGCCTTCTGGATTACCTGAAAACGCACGATACCGATCGCTACCGCGACGTCATCGGCAAGCTCGGTATCCGCAAGTAACCCGAAAGAACACTTTGAACCGGAAGCGCCCAGACCGGAAACTGGTCACGGCCCCCGTTCGATTCCGGACCTGGGGCCATGGTGTATCTGGCGGATGCGGACTGTCTTCCGTGCGCCACGCTGCTGCTTGCGGCTTGCGTGTAGGGCGCGCGGAAAGCAGCGCAATCCCAGGAGACTTTGCTCTCCCCGCGCGCCACACACGCGCTTGCGCCCTGCCACTTTCCATCGGTCCCATTGCGCCGGCTTTCCGCGCGCTCCGGCGCCTTCCCCCGCACAAGTTTCCCAAGTGAATCTAATGAAACGAGGACTCTATGCCGAAACAAGAAATCGCTGTTGAGCTTGCCGGTGGCAAGCGGCTGGTTTTCGAAACCGGCCGCATGGCCAAGCAGGCGTCTGGCGCCGCCCTGGTCACCATGGACGAAACCGTCGTCCTGTCCACGGCCGTGGCCTCCGCTGAACCCAGGGAAGGCATCGACTTCTTCCCTCTCACGGTCGATTACCGCGAGTACACCTATGCCGGTGGCCGCATCCCCGGCGGCTTCATCAAGCGCGAGGGCCGTCCCAGCGAGAAAGAGATTCTTACCTCCCGCCAGATTGATCGGCCCATCCGTCCCCTCTTCCCCGACGGTTTCCGCAACGAAACCCAGATCATCTCCCTGGTCTTCTCGGCGGACAAAGAGAACGATCCCGATGTGGTGGCCATCAATGCCGCGGCCTGCGCCCTGGCGCTCTCTGACATTCCTTTCAGCGCCACCATTGGCGCAGTGCGCGTGGGACGCATCAACGGCGAGTTCATCGTGAACCCCACCTATGCCGAGCGCGCCTCCACCACCGTCAACATCATGGTCGTCGGCCATAACGACGGCATCGTGATGATCGAGGCCGGGGCCCAGGAAGAGTCCGAGGAAGTGGTTCTGGCGGCCATCGAGTTCGCCCATGGCGAAATCAAGAAGATTGTCGCCGCCATTGACCGTCTTGTGGCGACTGCCGGCAAAGCCAAGAGGCCCTTTACCCCGCCGGAGTTCGATGAGGCCTATTACGCCGATCTCCAATCCCGCATTGGCGAACGCCTCAAGGACGCCCTCGACACCAAGACGCACCCCAAGCTTGAAAGCCAGAACCTTGTCAAGGCGATCAAGGATGAATTGGCCGCTGGGCTGCCCGCGGATGATCCCGCTGCCCGCAAGAGGCTGGCCCACTACTACGAACTGCTACGCGAGCGCATCTTCCGCGAGCAGGTGACCAAGGACCGCATCCGTCCCGACCGGCGCGCCTTCGATGAGATTCGTCCCATCACCATCGAGAACGCCGTCCTGCCGCGTACCCACGGCTCGGCTCTCTTCACCCGCGGCGAAACCCAGGCCCTGGTCACTGCCACCCTTGGCACCACCGACGACGGCCAGCGCCTGGAGAGCTATGAGGGCGAAAAGAAGAAGCCCTTCATGCTCCACTACAACTTTCCGCCCTTCTGTGTGGGCGAAGTGGGCCGTATGGGCGGCACCGGCCGCCGCGAAATCGGCCACGGCGCTCTCGCCGAGCGCGCCATCACCGCCGTGCTTCCAGGACCGGACGAATCGCCCTATACCATCCGCATCGTCAGCGACATTCTCGAGTCCAACGGCTCTTCGTCCATGGCCACCGTCTGCGGCGCCAGCCTGGCGCTCTTCGATGCGGGCATTCCTCTGAAGGGAGCAGTCGCCGGCGTCGCCATGGGTCTTGTCAAGGAGGGCGACGACTACGCCATCCTCACCGACATCGCCGGGGCTGAGGATCACTACGGCGACATGGACTTCAAAGTCGCGGGCACGCGCAACGGCATCACCGCCCTGCAGATGGACATCAAGATCGGCGGCCTTACCCGCGAGATCCTCCAGCAGGCCATGGAACAGGCTCGCCGGGGACGTATCTTCCTGCTCGACAAGATGGACGCCGTCCTCGACGGTCCCCGCACCGAGCGCTCGGC
The DNA here is from genome assembly GCA_021846985.1 of Acidobacteriota bacterium. Lineage (GTDB taxonomy): Bacteria > Acidobacteriota > Terriglobia > Terriglobales > Acidobacteriaceae > Telmatobacter. The sequence continues at coordinate 18,595 of JAJZVX010000005.1, forward strand.
TTATGCCCCGCGCATCGAAACCATACAGATCCCGGTCGACAAGATTCGCGATCTCATTGGCAAGGGTGGCGCCACCATCCGCGGCATCGTCGAGCAGACCGGCGCCAAGATCGATGTCGATGACAATGGCCGCGTCTCCATCGCCTCCTCCGACGGCGATAGCCTCAAGAAGGCCCTTGAGATCATCGGCAACATCACTGCCGTTCCTGAAGTCGGCAAGGTCTATCTCGGCAAAGTGGTTCGGCTGGCCGAGTTTGGCGCCTTCGTCGAGCTCTTTCCTGGCACCGATGGCCTTCTGCATATCTCCGAAATCGCCGAGCATCGCGTCAAGGAAGTGAAAGACGAGCTCCGCGAGGGGGATCAGGTCATGGTCAAGGTACTGGCCATCGAGGGCAACCGCATCAAGCTCAGCCGCAAGGCCCTCATCAAAGAGCAGAAAGCCAAGATGGCTCCGGCATCTGCGCAAATCGAAGCCGCAGCGGCTCCGCCTCCGCCGCCGCCGCCCGCCCGTCCTCGCAACGAGTTCGACGAGCGGCAGCCGGCTTCCAACCAGAGCACCATCCTGATCGAGGGCGGCGACGACTTCGATGGGGATGATCCAGCGGAATTTGACGAGGGAAACGAGCCCAACTTTAACCGCGACGACAGCGCGCCCGTCCATACCGGACCTGCCGGAGGCGGAACTCGACCCCAGACCAACCAGACCAACAATCGCCGCCGCCGCCGCCGCCGTCCTGGGGGCAGCCGTGGTGGACAGCAGTAGGGCGGTTTCACATCCGCTTTTGCACCAGAGAGAAAAGGCCCGGAATGCCCCCGGGCCTTTTCTCATGATCGCTGGTTTCTGTTGTTACGAGCCTGCCGGTCATCGCGTCACGCGCTGTCGGCCTCACAATGTGGGTTTCCTCACGCAATGCGATGCATATCAGGCCTTACTCCCGTCATGGGCGTCTCCACAGGGCTCTCACTGCTGAACCCGTTACTTTGCACTTTGCCTGCGTGCTTGTTGGCATACATGCGCATATCAGCGGCGATGCACATGGCCTCTGAGTCATCCGCATCCTCCGGAAACAGCGCAATCCCCACGCTTGCCCCAATGCGCAGCATGCGACTGTCGATCTCCAAAGGCTCATCCATCAGCCGAATCAGCGAGTCGGCCACATGCGATGCGTCTGTCCGGCTCCTCGGTCCCTCCAGGATGAAACAGAACTCATCTCCGCCGGTCCGTGCCACCGTGTCGGAGCGGCGGATCCGGCTCAGAAAAATCGCACTTACCTTCTTCAGAAGCTCATCCCCCGTGTGATGCCCCAGACTGTCGTTCACCAGCTTGAAGTCGTCCAGATCCAGCAGCAGCAGCGCCACTTCCGTCTTGTTGCGCCGCGCCCGCTCCAGCGCATTGGCGAGCCGGTCATGGAAGAGCCGCCGGTTGGGCAATCCTGTGAGCTCATCGTGTAGCGCCAAGTGCCTGTTGTACTCTATTTGATCCTCGAGCACCAGCAGGATCATACCCACGGCGACCACATACTTGGGCAGATTCCAGACTTCGCTCTCAATCTTTATTGCAGGAAAATACGCGTCCATCAGTTGCGCCACCACAAACACTGCGGCCCATGTAAAAAACCCGACAATCGTCACCAGCGCACCGCTGCTCGCCCGCCGGTACATGAACGCAAAATTGATGCCGCAGGCGAAATAGACCGTAAACAGCAGAGCGTTCAGCGCCAGATCCCCGCCATTCTGGGGCCTGTTTTGAAAGACCAGCAGGAAAATCGAAAGGGTGCCGTAGAGGATCACGGTTGTCCAGAGCAGTGGATGGTTGAACTTCTTCCTCGTTAGCAGCGCGATGGCCACGGGCAGCAGGCCAAACAACGGCGCCGCCAAGTCGAGCATCCACGGGCGGGCAGACGTCAAAATCAGAACATAAATGTAAAGCAGGCTGGCGCTCAGGAGCGCGCTCAGCAGCCAGAGGCTCGAGCGTTGCTGCCCAGAGGGAACACATGCCCACTGGAATAACTCCCCGGCCCACACCAATGCGGTCAGTCCGGCGAACAATGCGATCGTTCCCCACATGGTTGGCACACTAAAAAACAGGGAGGCGGCAAAGTGCAGCCCGATCAGCACCCATCCCATCAGCCAGAAGGCAGAAGCACGCGCATGACTGCGCAGCGCCACCGACGCGAAGGCACACGTCAGCAGAGTCACTGCAATGAGATCAGGCAACTTGCTCCAATCCACAATCGTGCTCCTGAGGATCTGAAGTCCATACTATAGCATTGATTGACCATAACTGTACGCCATAACTTTTTGTGAAGTGTGCGGATAACTTCAGTCTGAACTAGAGTAACCTCTCATCGACTCGAACAAACCCTGCCCATGACAGGAGGCCAGCGCGGAGATAATTCTGCGTCGCGAACGGCGCGGCACGAACTTGCTTGCGCGGCATAATGGGTGCATGAGAACGTTTTCAGGACGTTATTCTTCTGATGACCGCGGGCAAGGATTCCGTCAGGTTTCCGAGAACCTCGCGTAAACTCAAAGGGCTATGTCTGCCAGCCTTTATATTGTCGTCAAGGGTGAAGATCCGGGCTTCGACATCTTCGTGAATGGGCAAGCCCTTGCCCGCAACGAAGACGCCCTCGATAAATTGGCTGAAAGCCTTAAGGTCAGCCCGCTTCTCGAGTTTTTCTCCGCCGATGAGAATTCTATGGCGCTGCTCCTCGAACAGGGAGCCGGTAGCCGGGAGTGGGCGGATCATCTGCCTCAACCCCAATGGTTTGCCGCCGCCGACGGGCTCCTGACGGTTCGCACCCTGGCCGCATACCTCGGCGGGAATCCCGCGGCTCTTGGCTCTGAGACTCAGGCGGTTCTGCGCGAGCTCAGCGAGTACGAGCGGGTTCTGCACAAGACTGCCTTGCGCGGTTTACCCTGGCATCTCGCTGTCAGTTGGCGTTAGAGCCGTTCGCCATTCATGGCTGCCCGGCTGGCCGCGCTGGAAAGATATTTCCCATGCGCTGAATCTGCGCCCCTACTCCGGCCAGCTTCTCCTCGATCCGCTCGTATCCGCGGTCCATGTGATAGACGCGGTCCAGAATGGATTCTCCGTCGGCCACCAGCGCCGCCAGCACCAGCGATGCCGAGGCCCGCAGGTCCGAGCACATCACCGCCGCCGCCGAGAGTTGCGTAGCTCCGCGCACCGTTGCCGTATGCCCGTCCACCTTGATGTTGGCGCCCATCCGCACCAGTTCCTGTACATGCATAAACCGGTTTTCGAAGATATTTTCCTTCACCAGGCTCACGCCCTTGGCCTGTGTTGCCAGGGCCATATATTGCGCCTGCATGTCGGTGGGAAAGCCAGGGTACTCCTCGGTCGAAACGTCCGCCGCATAAAGGCGCTTCTCCGCGCGCACCCGTATCGTGTCCGGGCCCAGCACATCCACGCGCGCGCCGGTCTCGCGCAGCTTCTCCATCACCGCGCTCAGATGGCCCGGATCGCAGTTGGTCACAATCAGGTCTCCGCCCGTAATCGCGCCTGCCACCAGAAACGTTCCCGCCTCGATGCGGTCCGGATGAATCCTGTGCCGCGCGCCGCGCAGCCGCTCGACTCCCGCCACGCGGATGGTCGATGTTCCCGCCCCTTCGATCTTTGCTCCCATGGCGGTCAACAGTGCGGCCAGGTCGCTCACCTCGGGCTCCCGCGCGCAGTTCTCCATCAGCGTCTCGCCCTCGGCCAGCACCGCGGCCATCAACAGATCCTCGGTGCCCGTCACCGTAATCCGGTCAAATACCAGGTGCGCGCCTTTCAGCCGCTCCGCTCGGGCCTCGATGTACCCGTGCTCCTGTGTAATCCGGGCACCCATCTTCTCCAGGCCCTTGAGGTGCAGGTCAATCGGCCGCCCGCCGATCGCGCACCCGCCCGGCATCGCCACCCGCGCCATGCCTGCCCGCGCCACCAGCGGCCCCAGCACCAGAGAGCTCGCCCGCATCGTCTTCACGATCTCGTACTTTGCTTCGGGCTCCGAGAGCGTCCGGCAGCAGATTGTCGTTCGGTGGCGCGCATCGCCATTTTCCAGTTGCACCGCGGCTCCCATCGACTCCAGCAGCTTCCGCTCCGTCTCGATGTCCCGCACCTGCGGCAGATTTTCCAGCGTGACTTCGTCTTCGGTCAGAATTGCCGCCGCCATGCACGGCAGCGCGGAGTTCTTTGCTCCCGACACGCGTATGGTGCCCACCAGCGGATTTCCGCCGCGAATCACGTACTTATCCATGGAAACTTAGGAACTCCTGGTCCTTTGGCAGCCGGTGGTGCAAGTCCTGTTTTGCAAGGGTAGGCCTTCAGCCGTGCCGTCCACTCCCAGCTTCGACGCGGCATTAACCCCTGAGGGATGCATTTTTGGAAACCCTCGACTCATCCCAGACGCTGTTAGTGTAAATCGGGCCGAGCAGGCCTGACCCAGGTCCACAGAGGGCTTCTGTTCTGCCATGCGCGAAGGGGGTTGACTGCGGAAACCGCGCCTTCGCGGCTAAAGCTCCAGCACATTATCCTCAATCGCCAGACGCACATTCCCGTCGCTCTTGGCCAGCCGCCGCACCGCCTCCGGCTTATCCACCTTCGCCTTCAGCATCACCAGCGCCACGGGCACGCTCCGCCCCGCGCTCTTGATCGTCTCCACCGCCGTCGCCCGGTCGATCCGGCAGGCGCTCATCAGGATTCGTATGCCGCGCTCCACCAGCTTCGAGTTCTGCATGTGCACGTTCACCATCAGGTTCTCGTACACATACCCCAGCCGCGTCATGGCGCCCGTTGTGATCATGTTCAGGACCATCTTCTGCGCCGTCCCCGCCTTCATTCGCGTCGAGCCCGACACGACCTCCGGGCCCACATCCGCAAGGATCGTCGTATCGCTTGCTGCTGCCAGCGGAGTCTCAGGATTGCACGTCACCGCCGCGGTATGCGCTCCACGCGCCCGCGCATAGGCCACCGCCGCCACCACGTACGGTGTGCGCCCTGAGGCTGAAACCCCGATCACCATATCCTTCCGTGTCGGCCGGCGCCGCGCAATGTCGCGCTGCCCCATCTCTTCCGAGTCCTCGTTCACTTCCACCGCCGAAGCCAGCGCCTTCGGTCCGCCTGCCATGATGTACTGCACCTGCCCCGGCGCGGTCGAGTAGCTCGGAGGACACTCCGCCGCATCCAGCGCTGCAATGCGCCCGCTCGTTCCCGCCCCCACGTAGATCAGCCGCCCGCCGTCTCGCAGGCAGCGCGCCACCTGGTCGATCACCTGGGCAATCTCCGGCAGCGCCTTCTTCACCGCTGCCGCCACTTTGGCGTCCTCATGGTTGATGATGCGTGCAATATCGAGAGCCGACTTGGTGTCAAACCCCTGGGAAGCCTCGTTGGGCCTCTCTGTGGTCAATTGTTCGAGCAGAGCGGCGGTGTCGATCTTGGTCTCTCCGTTTTGGGCGGCAGCCATTCCCGGTTGCGTTGTGCTGGTTAGCATCGCGGATGTCCCCAATAATTAATTGTATCTGCAAAGAGGTCAAATCCCGCCAGAATTCTCCGCGGAGATGCCTCCGTCACAATGCATTTTGGTATCCTCGATTTTCAGATTTCTTCCCGCACAGCATCATGAAAAACCGGTCTTACCTTCCGAATCAACGGGTTCTTCCGGTCAGGCCAGGTGCGGTTCGTTAACAGCGCCACCGCAATCCCCGCCGCGCGATCCACCCACAACGAGCAGCCGCTGTACCCCAGGTGGCCAATCGATCCCGCCGAAAAATGACACCCCGCCGACGACTCTCCCGACGGAGTATCCCACCCCAGCGCGCGCGCGCTGCCCTCCGGCATCTGCCGCTGCGCAAAGAGTTCAACCGTGGTCCGCTCGAACAGCCGTTCCGCGGCCAGAATCTCTCCGGCAAAGCGCAACAGATCCGGCACATGCGAGAACAGGCCCGCGTGTCCTGCTGCGCCGCCCAGCAGCCAGGCGTTCTCGTCCTGCACCTCACCCTGAATCCGCCTGTGCCGCAGCCATGTGTCTTGCTCCGTGGGCGGGATCGCCTGCCGCGCCTCAGGGGCAGGGCAGAATCCCGTCGCTCTCATGCCCAGCGCTTCGAAGATCTCCCGTTTCACCCACGTTGCCAGCGGCTCTGCTGTCACCGCCTCCAGCGCCTTCCCCAGCAGCATGAATCCAGGGTCGGAGTACTCCGCCCGCGTTCCCGGTTCAGCTTCCACAGGCAGCCGCATCAAGGCCTCCAGTGCCGCCGCTGCGCTTGCAGCCGTCCGGAAAAACTCCACGTAGCCCGGCAGTCCCGCGCTGTGCGCCAACAGATGACGTACCCTGATTCGTCGCGCCGGATCGTCTGCTCTTCGCCCTTCCACAAACTCCGGCACAAGCTCACCCACTGGAGTCTCAAGGCGCAGTGTGCCGCGCTGATGGAGCAGCATCGCCATGGCCGCCGTCGCCACCACCTTGGTCAGGCTGGCTACGTCAAACACCGTCTCTGCCGTCACCCGCGGGGCGTCCGGCTCATAGGTAAAGCCGCCCAGGCCCTCCTGCGCCACCACTTCGCCCCCCGCCAGCACGCCGAACGCGCAACCGGGGAATGCCCGTGCGCGGATACCTTCCTCCAGTACGCGCCGCGCTCGTGCGAACCGGTTGGCGCGCGCTTCGCCGCTTCTGTCTTCGCGTTCCATGGCTCTAATGCATCCTACCGCGAACGGCGCTTTCTCGCGGCGCGTTCTTCCTATTGGTCTTTCTGGCGCGCGCACACGGCCCGCGCTATCCTGTCATTAGCTGCTTCGTCTATCAAAACAAGAAAGTGGGAGGAGCGATGCATCGAGCCTGCGCGCGCGGGAGAGGGCCTGTTCTGCTTGCCGTGCTGGCGTGCGCGCCGGGCATTGCACTGACGCAAGAGCCTGCCAATGCGCAATCGAATCCCGCCGCCGCCGCTCCGGCTTCTTCTGTTTTGCCATCGCCTGCGCCCGCTCCAAGGCAGTACATTGTCCCCGCCGGCACCAGGGTTCTCCTCGAGCTTCGCAGCGGCATCAACACCCGCAGCGCCCGCCCGGGCGACGGCGTCTATCTCTCCTCCAGCTTTCCTGTTGTCGTCGGGGGCCGCGTCCTGATTCCGGCCGGCGTTTACGTGCAGGGTGTTATCGACCGCGTCGTCCGCCCCGGCCGTTTCCACGGCAAGGCGCAGCTCAACATGCACTTCACCTCCATCATCTTTCCCAACGGCACCGTCGTTGAAATCCCAGGCGTTGTGAACAGCCTTCCCGGCGCCCAAAACCAGTCCGTCAAAGACAACGGCGAGGGAACCATCGAGCAGGCGCCCAACAAGGGACGCAACGCGGGCAAAACCGCTGAAATTGCCATCCCCACCGGCGCTACCGTTGGCTCCATTGGCGGCCTCGCCTCCGGCCATCCCCTCGCGGGCGGAATTGCCGGGGTTGGCGCCGGATTCGCTGCTGCAGGCCTTGCCTCTCTCTTCACCCGGGGGGCCGATGTCACCATCCCAAGCGGTGCCCAAGTGGAAATGATTCTACAGCGCCCTCTCATCGTCGAAGACCAAAACCTGACCCCTGCCGCGCAACCGGGCGCCATGCCGCCGGTCGTGCCCGTCGCGGAACAGGCGAAACCCATGAGCAAGCCGCATCGCACGCATATCCTTTGTCCCCTTGGGGATCTGGGCTGTGAATAGATCGATAATGGAGTGAGATGGAAACGTTACCGCCCGATTCTCCTGTCGCTGAACAGAACCTTGCTTCCACGCCCGCCGCGGACGATCCCGCGTCTCAGCCCGAGCCCGCGCAGCCTCAGAAGATATCCACCCTTGGCCTGTGGGTCCGCGACATGCTCATCTCCATCGCGGCTTCCGTCCTCATCATCACCTTTCTCTACCAGCCTGTCCGCGTGGAGGGCACCAGCATGTTGCCTCGTCTCGAGGACAGCGACCGCCTCTTCATCAACAAGTTTGTCTATCGCGTCTCGCCCATCAAGCGCGATGACATTGTTGTCTTCCACTATCCCCGCGACCCATCCAAGAGCTACATCAAGCGCGTCATCGGTCTGCCCGGCGACCACCTCCGCATCGACCACGGCACGGTCTACGTAAACGGCAGGCGCCTGGTGGAGAAATACGTCCCCGAGCGATACCGCGACGACCGCTCCATGGCCGAAATCGTTGTTCCCGACGATGCCTACTTCGTCATGGGCGATCACCGCTCCATCTCCTCCGACAGCCGCGAATTCGGTCCCGTGGATCGCTCCCTCATCTATGGCCAAGCCGTCTTCGTCTACTGGCCTGCCAAAGATGCCGGCGTCGTGCATTGACGATGGACGTTATTCCGGGCCGCGTCATTGAATCGGGAGGAATCCACTGGGAAAAACCCTTCCGTCCTGCTAGAATCGATTGAATCCACTCCTCGGAGAGGCGATGCAGGCGATCCTGGCGCTCGAAGACGGGCGCATCTTCCGCGGCCACGGTTATGGCCACCCGGGCGAATGCCACGGTGAGGTCGTATTCAACACTTCCCTAACCGGTTATCAGGAGATTGCAACAGACCCCTCCTATGCCGGACAAATCGTCGTTCTCACCAACCCCCAGATCGGCAACTACGGCACCAACCAGGCAGACAACGAGGCGGCCAGACCCTTTATCGAAGGCCTGATCGTCCGCGAGTTCTCTGCCATCAGTTCGAACTGGCGCTCCGAACAGGTCACCGACGAGTACATGGAACGCTACTCCGTTCCTGTCCTCGCCGAAATCGACACGCGCGCCCTGGTTCGTCATTTGCGGACCCATGGCGTGATGCGCGGCGTGATTTCGACGGTGGAGAGCGATCCGGACAAGCTCGTTCAAAAAGCCCGCGGCATCCGCAAGATGGATGGCACCGACCTCGCCCGCGTGGTCTCAACCAAATCCATCTACCCCTTCGACTCCGCCGATAATCGTAACCAGTCGGACGAGCCTCTGCTGCCGGTCCAAAAGGCGGAAGACCGGAAGCTTCTGCATGTTGTCGCCTACGATTTCGGCATCAAGCTCAACATTCTCCGCATGTTGGCCCGCGAGGGTTGCCGTGTCACCGTTGTCCCCGCCGAGACTCCGGCTACCGATGTTTTCTCCCTCAATCCCGACGGCGTTTTTCTTTCCAACGGTCCCGGCGACCCCGAACCGGTTGATTACGCCGTCCGCGCCATCCGCCAGATGTTGGGCCGCGTGCCGGTCTTCGGTATCTGCCTCGGCCACCAGCTCACCGGTCTCGCCCTGGGCGGTCGCACATACAAGCTCAAATTCGGCCACCACGGTGGCAACCACCCCGTCCGCAACAACCGCACCGGCAAGGTCGAGATCACCGCCCACAACCACAACTTCGCCGTCGATCCCGACTCCATCAACGCCAACGAGGTCGAGCTGACCCACGTCGATCTGAACGACCAGACCCTCGAGGGCCTCCGCCACAAAACGCTCCCGCTTTTCAGCGTCCAGTACCACCCCGAAGCCGCCCCCGGCCCTCACGACTCCCACTACCTCTTCCGCGACTTCCGCAAAATGATGGAGGAGTGGAAAGCATGAGCGGCCCGGCAAGTTCCACCGGTAGGTTTGCTTGGCAGGAATTACTTTCTGCGAATGAAATCCTGACCTGGTTCACAGCCCACAAGCAACCTGCCTCTCTGAAGAACCGCTTTTCTGTTCCTGGCGTTTACCGCTTTGTTTTTCCAGAATTCAAAGATGGGCACGGCTATCATCAGCCTTGCTACGCCGGTGAATCCGGCAATCTTGCGCGCCGCATCCCCTTTTATTTCCAGTCTCCGCTTCAGGATGAGCGCCGGGATGAAAACGGGGAAGTCGTACTACCCGATGGATGGCACGTGCGCGGGCAAATCCAGAACTCTCGCAGAGCTCGAGGCGATGCGAGGAACCAGCGGTCAAGGTAAGCTCTTTCGAAATGGCGAAAAGAGTGTGGTTTTGAAAGGGCACGGCTTCAGCCGAAAAGAGGTTGTTTTGAAAGGGCACGACTTTAGTCGTGCCGTAGAAGAGGAAAAGAGGCCGCGGCTTTAGCCGCTGAGGGAAGGTTTTGAAGCCTGCACGCGAGCACGCAACCAACAACTCGCAGACCTACTTCGTCACTTCCGACACTTGGGAACGCCGCGCTCTATTCCGCAGCGAGACGTGGGCGCGGCTCTTTTTCAAGAATCTTCTCTCGCATTGTGAATCCTATCTGCTCCACGAATTCGTCTTGATGCCCGATCACTTCCATCTGCTAATCTCTCCGATGACCGCCCTCGAACGGGCTGCCCAGTTGATCAAAGGCGGTTTCTCGTTCAGGGTGAAAAAGGAACTCGGATTCAACGGAGAAATCTGGCACCGTGGATTCTCCGATCACAGGATTCGCGATGCGGAAGACTACGACAAGCACGTACACTACATCCGATTGAACCCCGTGAAGAGGCGCCTCTGCAATGCGCCGGCCGAATACAAATACTCATCGGCGTATGCTGGCTGGAAACTGGACCCCATCCCTCAGTGGCTAAAGCCGCTCGGTAATGAGACTTCGGGTGGCACGACTAAAGTCGTGCCCTTTCAAAACGGCTCCGACAACCTAATTGACTTTTGTCCCCCCCAGGTAGAGAACAAGAGAAAAATGCCACGCAGAAATGACATTCAAAAGATCCTCGTAATCGGCTCCGGGCCGATCGTCATCGGGCAGTCGGCCGAGTTCGATTACTCCGGCACCCAGGCCTGCAAAGCCCTCAAGCAGGAGGGCTACGAAGTCGTGCTGGTCAACTCGAACCCGGCTACCATCATGACCGACCCCGAGCTGGCTGACCGCACCTACATCGAGCCGCTCACCCGCGGCTACGTTGAGGAGATCATCCGCATCGAAGCCGGCCTGCTGGCCACGCAGCCCGGCTCCGGCAAATTCGCCCTCCTCCCTACGGTCGGCGGTCAGACGGCCCTCAATCTCGCCGTCGATCTCGCCGATGCCGGCATCCTCGATCGCTATAACGTCGAGCTCATCGGCGCCAAGCTCGAAGCCATCAAAAAGGCCGAAGACCGGCTCCTCTTCAAGGACGCCATGCTGCGCATCGGCCTCGATGTGTCAAAATCAGCTCTCGTCAACAATCTCCGCGACGGCCTCGATTACGCCGGCAAGCTCGGTTTCCCGGTGCTCATCCGTCCCAGCTTCACGCTCGGCGGCACCGGAGGCGGCATTGCTTACAACCGCGAGGAGTTGCTCGAAATTCTGGCCCGCGGCCTCGATCTTTCGCCCGTGCACGAGTGTCTCGTCGAAGAAAGCGTTCTGGGCTGGAAGGAGTTCGAGCTTGAGGTCATGCGCGACCTCGCCGACAACGTCATCATCATCTGCTCCATCGAGAACTTTGACCCCATGGGCGTGCATACAGGCGACTCCATCACCGTCGCCCCTGCCCAGACGCTCACCGACCGCGAATATCAGAAGATGCGCGACGCCGCCATCGCCGTCATGCGCGAAATCGGCGTCGAAACCGGTGGCTCCAACGTCCAGTTTGCCGTCAATCCGCAAGATGGCCGGATGACGGTCATCGAGATGAATCCCCGCGTCTCGCGTTCCTCGGCGCTGGCTTCCAAGGCCACCGGTTTTCCCATCGCCAAAATCGCCGCCAAGCTGGCGGTCGGCTACACCCTCGACGAGATCCCCAACGACATCACCCGCAAAACCCCGGCCTGCTTTGAGCCCACCATCGACTACGTCGTTGTCAAAATTCCCAAGTGGCAGTTCGAGAAATTCCCCGGCGCTGACGACACGCTCGGTCCCCAGATGAAGTCCGTTGGCGAAGTCATGGCCATCGGCCGCACCTTCAAGGAAGCCCTCATGAAGGCCTGGCGCGCCCTGGAAACCGGCAAGAAGACCGGCGCGGAAGTTCTCGAGCCGCGCCGCCTCACGCAGATGCTGGTCACGCCCAAGCCCGAGCGCCTCGGTTACATTCGCTTCGCCTTCGAGCGCGGCATGACCGTTCGTGAAGTTGCCCGCCTCACCGGCATGGACCCCTGGTTCCTCCACCAGTTGCGCGAAATCACCCTCGAGCAAGCCGCCATCTCCAAAAGCTTGCCGGCGGAGATCGGCGAGGAGCAACTGCGCCGCCTCAAGCGCCTGGGCCTTAGCGACGAGCGCATCGCCGCCGAGTGGAAGCTCGAAGGCCATGCCGGCACGCAGCAGGTGAGGGAACTGCGCGAAGGGAAGGGAATCCGCCCCGTCTTCAAACTCGTCGATACCTGCGCCGCCGAGTTCGAATCCATGACACCCTACCTCTACTCCACCTACGACGAAGAGGACGAAGCGCCGCCGACGGACAAACCGAAGATCATCATCCTTGGCTCAGGCCCCAACCGCATCGGCCAGGGCATCGAATTCGACTACTGCTGCTGCCACGCCGCCTTCGCCCTCAAGGACGACGGCTACGAGACCATCATGGTCAACTGCAACCCCGAGACCGTCTCCACCGATTACGACACCAGCGACCGCCTCTACTTCGAACCCCTCGTCCTCGAAGACGTTCTCGCCGTCTACAATCACGAGGCCCAGTCCGGCGCGAAGATCGGCATGATCGTCCAGTTTGGCGGACAAACGCCGCTCAACCTTGCTCAACGTCTGCTTGCCGCCGGTGTGCCCATCATCGGCACCTCGCCCGACTCCATCGACCTGGCCGAAGACCGCAAGCGCTTCGGCAAGCTCCTTGATGAACTGGAAATCCCCCAGCCCGCCGGCGGCACCGCCACCAGCGTCGAGCAGGCTCTCTCGGTTGCCGGGCGCGTCGGCTATCCGGTGCTCGTCCGCCCCAGCTATGTGCTCGGTGGCCGCGCCATGGTGATTGCTTACGATGCCGCCGCCGTCACGCAATACATGAAGGAGGCGGTCGAGTATTCGCAGGAGCGTCCCGTGCTCATCGACCACTTCCTCGAAAACGCCGTTGAGGTTGATATCGACGCTCTCTGCGATTCCGAAGATGTCATCATCGCCGGCATTATGCAGCACATTGAGGAAGCAGGCATTCACTCCGGCGACTCCTCCTGTGTCCTGCCCGCCGTCAGCATGCGCGAAGAGACGTTGGAAGTTCTGCGCACCTACACCCGCAAGCTCGCTCTCGCCCTTAAAGTCGTAGGCCTGGTCAACCTCCAGTTCGCCATCCAGCGCGGCTGCGAGGGCAACGATCGCGTCTATGTCATCGAAGTCAATCCGCGGGCCTCGCGCACCGTTCCCTATGTCTCCAAGGCCACCGGCATTCCCCTGGCCAAGATGGCGGCCCGCCTCATGACCGGCCGCAAACTCCGCGAGCTCATGCCTGAGCAACTCGCCGCGGGGAAGGATCTCGAGACCGGCGCCCACTACTATGTCAAATCGCCTGTCTTCCCCTGGTCCAAGTTCGGCGGCGTCGATACCGTTCTCGGACCTGAGATGAAATCCACCGGCGAAGTGATGGGCGTTGCCGCCACCTTTGGCGAGGCCTTCGCCAAGGCGCAGCTCTCCGCCGGCCAGTTCCTGCCCACCCGAGGCGCCATCTTCATCAGCGTCAACGACCACGACAAATCCGCAGTTCTCGATCTCGCCCGCCGCTACATGGACCTGGGCTTCCACATGGTTGCCACCGAGGGAACCGCCAATGTGCTCGAGGCCGGCGGTCTTGCCGTCGAGCGCGTCTTCAAAGTCAAGGAAGGCCGCCCCAACATCGTTGATCTCATCAAGGGCGACCGCATTCAACTGGTCATCAATACCCCACGCGGCGAAGACACCTTCTTCGACGAAAAGGCCATCCGCCGCGCCGCCGTACTGGCCCGCATCCCCACCATCACCACTCTGGCCGCTGCCCAGGCCGCGGTCGAGGGAATCGCCGCCATGCAGAAGCGCCAAACTACCGTCTACGCGCTTCAGCAATTACACGCCGCCTTTCTGGGCTGATTGCGTGCAGGTTGCGCCGAGCCGCATGCGCAGGCCTGGATTTTCCGAGCCTGCGCGCACACGCAACCGCGGCCTATCGAGCTTCCACTACACGTGCGGTTAACCCAGTTTCCGCGGCTCAATTCCCATCTTTTTCATTCGAGTAATGAGGGTTGTCCGTTTCAATCCCAACCGCGTTGCCGCGCCGTTTGGCCCTCCGACGCGGCCGCTGGTTTCCTTCAGGGCTCTCACAATGCGCTCCCGCTCTTCCGCGCTCCGGCCGCGTCCCGCCACGGGCGCCGCGTAGTCGGCAAGCTCGGGCGCCGTAATCTCCAGCGTTTCGCCGGGCGACAGCACAACTGCCCGCTCCACCAGATTCTCCAGCTCGCGCACGTTCCCCGGCCAATGCCAGCGCTCCAGCCGGCGCAGAAGCGCCGCCGGTATATGCAAGATCTTCTTCTGCATGCGCCGCGCATATTTCTGCGTAAAGTAGCTCACCAGCAGGGGAATATCCTCGGGGCGCTCCCGCAGCGGCGGAACCCGGATCGGGATCACGTTCAGCCGGTAGTAGAGATCCCTTCGAAATTGTCCTTCGTCCACCATCTTCTTCAGGTCGCGATTGGTGGCCGCCACCAGGCGCACATCCACCTTCCGCGTCCGTGTCCCGCCCACGCGTTCAAACTCCCGCTCCTGCAGGACGCGCATCAACTTCGGCTGGACCTCCAACGGCAGGTCGCCTACTTCGTCCAGAAACAGGGTGCCGTGGTCGGCCAACTCCAGCCGCCCGACCTTCTGCGCCACCGCGCCCGTAAACGCGCCGCGCTCGTGCCCAAAGAGTTCACTCTCCAACAGCCCCGCCGGAATGGCCGCGCAATTCAGCTTGATCAGCGTCCGCTCCTTACGCCGGCAGCGCGCATGAATGGCCCGCGCGATCAACTCTTTCCCCGTGCCTGTTTCCCCCAGCAGCAGCACAGTGGAGTCGCTTGCCGCCACGGCCTCCACCATCTGCAACACCTGATGCAGAGCCGCGCTTTGTCCCACCATCCCTTCGTAGTCCGCTTCGCTCCGGATCTCCTCTTCCATGTAGAGCTTTTCCTGCGTCAACTTATCCTTCAGTTCCTGAATCTCCTGGTATGTCAGCGAGTTTTCAATCGCGATGGCCACCTGGCCGGCCGCCCGCATCAGAAACTCCACATCCTCCGCGTTGGAGGCATTCTCCACCCGCCATCCCAGACCCAGAACTCCCAGCGTCCGGTTGTGGCTGGTGAGCGGAAGGCAGCAGCCCGACCCTATTCCCTCCTGCACGGCGAGCTGATGTTCCGGCGCGTTCATCTCCGCGGCTCTGGCCGAGACTACCGGCTTGCCTGTCTTGAACGCCTTGCCCACCCCCGACCCATCCACCTGCTGCAACAGATTTTCCCGCGCAAACCCGCGCCCTTCAGGAAAGTCCATGGTCACGGACCGCAGTTGCCGCTGCTCCTCGTCAGGCAGCCACACCGACACCAGATCGCAGTGCATACACTCCCGGATGCTCTCGGAAATTGCCAGGAGCAGATCGCGAAGCTCCAGGTTCGATACCAGCGCATTGGTCAGCTCCAGCAGCAGCCGCAGCCGCTTGCTTTCCCGCTGCAATTCGTTCCTCGCCGCCGCGACTCCACGGCCCGCTCCATCCGGCTCCCTGGTCGAAGGCATGGCCATTCTCCTGACGCCCTAAGTGTCGCACAACTCCGACATTTGTCGATATTTCTGTCGAAGATTCCGACACTTCATCCACCCCAAAAGGTCTCTCAAAATGTATTGTATTCAAAAAACAGGAGATAACAACGGAGTGGACGTCGCCACTTTTTGGCATTCCGATTGCACTTTCAGGCTTGGCCGGCGGCTTCGGAGCGGGCTGAGGTCTGTCGGCGTGGAGTTAAGGAGCGCGCTGCCGAGCGCTCTCTTTCATCGTCGCGCGCTCTCTTCGCCCCAGGCTGGCAAACGGTACGAACGTAAGCGCAAACATGAACCGCTCACCGCAACAGCAACGCGACCCTTCCTCCCGCCCTGGAATGGCCAGGTGGCTCGCAAGACCGCTCTTGATTCTTGCGCTCCATACTTCTGTTGCGGCTTGGGCAGGGGCGCAGCAGATTGCCACGGCCGGTTTGCCCACGCCAGGCGCCGGCTCCTCCCTGTCTGCTGCGCCCGCTCCGGCCGAAACCACTGACATCCGGCCCGCCACCATCGGCGGTACAGTCACCGATGCGGACGACGAGATTGTCCCCGGCGCAACGGTCCTGCTACAAGGTCCGGACTCGGTTCACACTCGCTCTGTGCTCTCCGGCGACAATGGATTTTTTCAGTTCACCGGCCTCCGCCCGGGAATCCCGTACCGTGTTGTCATCAGCGCCCGCGGTTTGGTCTCCTGGCGATCGCCACCCATGATTCTTGCTCCTGGGCAGTTCTTCTTCCTCAAGGAAAGCAAGCTTCACATCGCCGGGGGCGAAACTTCCGTCACCGTCTACTCTTCACCCCAGCAGATTGCGCTAGAGCAGGTCATGGTTGCCGAGCAGCAGCGCGTCTTTGGCTTTATTCCTAACTTCTACGCTGTCTATGATTCTCATCCCGTTCCACTCACCGCGCGGCTCAAATACAGGCTTGCCTTCCACGCTGCCACAGACCCCATCATCTTCGCTGGCGCGGCCTTCGTCGCAGCCGCCTACCAGGCCTCCAACCGTCTCGACTATGGCCAGGGTTTTGCGGCGTACTCCAAGCGTCTGGGCGCCAGCTATGCCAACGCTTCATCCAGCATCCTCATTGGTGGCGCTGTTCTGCCCTCGCTTCTCCACCAGGACCCTCGCTACTACTACAAAGGCACCGGTTCTGCCCATTCCCGCCTCTTCCATGCCATCGCCAGCCCCTTCCTCTGCAAAGGCGACAACGGCCGTTTGCAACCCAACGTTTCCAGCATCGGCGGCGATCTAGCCGCCGGCGCTCTCACCAATGCGTATTATCCCGCCGCCGATCGTGGCGCCGGGTTGCTTTTTCAGAATTTCCTGATCACCTCCAGCGGCCGTATGATGAATGCTGCGCTTCAGGAGTTTGTCCTGCGCAGGTTCACGCCCGGAGCCCGGAACTGAGCCAGAGGCTTGCGTCCTTGATCCGTCAACCGGTCACCGCGGCAACGGCCGTCTGTACCGAAGTTGGATGATTCCGCAGCCGCGTCAAAGGGCTTGTCCCGCGTTGCGCTGCCACCAAAGAAAGAGGAGAGTCAATCCCATGCCGAACTTCCAGCCCGCTTCGATTCTCTGCCCCCTCGATCTCAGTGAAGCTTCGGCCGGCGTACTGCGCTGGGCCGCTTTACTCGCAACTGCATATCACGCCACGCTGCGTATCCTCCATGCCGAGTGGATCGACTATCCCCGCTACTTTCTCCCTTCGCAGGAAGCTGAACTGGCCGCTGTCTCGGTTCGTGCGCGTTCGGCCGCCGTTGCCGCCCTTGGCTCCCTGGTCGCCGAACACCTTCCCGCGCGCATTCCGCATCAGGTTGCCGTGGTGGAAGGGCACCCCATCGAAACGATCCTCGAAGATGCCCGTCTTCACAATCCCGGCCTCATCGTCATGGGCAGCCACGGCCGCAGCGGACTTGCCCGCCTCCGGATGGGTTCCGTGGCGGAGAACGTTGTCCGCCTCACCACGGTTCCTACCCTGGTCGTCCGTGCTCCGCAATCCGGCCAGGCGCCCGCCACCATCACCCGCATCCTCTGTCCTGTCGCCATGGACGAGCAGCCCGATCCGGGCATGGCCGTTGCGGCCGGCCTTGCCGCCACCACAGGCGCCAGCCTTGTTGCCCTCCATGTTGAAGAACCCGGCGTCTCCGTGTCCGTCCATCGCGACCGCCTCTGTGCGTTTGTGCCCGACGATGTCAGGACTCGCTGCCATGTTGCGGAGATGGTCCGTCAGGGAAATGCCGCCGAGCAGATTCTCCTTGCCGCCCGCGAGAATCAGGCCGACCTCATCGTCCTGGCCGCTCGCCATCGCCGCCTGCTCGACTTCTCCGTTATCGGCAGCACCACGGAAGCGGTCATGCGCCACGCGGATGCCGCTGTGTTCGTCTTGCCGGCCTCTTCTTCGCGGGAATAGACACAGGCTGCCGTCAATCACGAATACACAGGACGTTTTGAAGGATGTTAACTAAAGATCGCGCTTTGGCTGCCTGCAGGAAGCCCTAGGGAAGCACCGCGCCGTGCAAACCGCGCCCGCGCGCGCCCGGCTTCCCTGGTCCCGTCAGCCTTCGGCATTGCGGCGCTTGGCAGCCAACTGCGCCCCAATCGAGTAGCCCACCAGCGCCATGGCTGGCCACGTTCCAACAAACGGCCCGTCGTCGTCGATCAGTCCGCTCGGCTGGGGAAAACTCAGGAACGTCCGCGTCAGTTTCTCTGTCGCGTCGCACTGCAGGCACTGATGCGGTCCTGTTGGCATATCCAGCACCCAAAGGCAGACAATCATCACCCAGATCAGCCCCATCAGCCACACCAGGGGCGCCATCTCGTCCTGCCGGAACTTGTTGAACAGGAAACCCGCCAGAAGAGGGAAGAACATCGAAAGCAGAAGAATCAGAATCTGCGGAACTCCGCGCGGATTCAATGCATAGCCGATGCTCATCAGCACCGCCCACGCCGCCAGGGCCACCAGCGTATGCAGCAGAAACTGAACCGCCTGCCGCCAGAGTTTTGCCTCACTCCGCTCTTCTTCCGTAAACAAGGACGAGTGCATGGCTCCGGCTCCTCAGGTACAGGTCTTCGCGCGCTGTTTGCTGCTTTATAAATATCACCTTGCGCCAGTGGCGAACAATTTTTCTGCGCCGGCTACGCAGCCCGTTGCCCTCGGCTTCCGCCTGAAGTTTTACAATGACCCCATGCTCCTTGACGGAATCTTCGCTGCCGTTCCCACGCCTTTCTACCCCGATGAGCGCGTCTACCTCCGCAAAGTCGAGGCCAACACCGCCCACTACTCCCGCACCCTCCTTGCCGGTATCCTCATCCTCGGCTCTACGGGCGAGGCCGTCTCCGTCAACGACGCCGAATCCCGCGACATCCTCCGCGTGGCCGCCGAAGCGGCCGCCCCGGATAAGGTTCTCATTGCTGGCGCCGCCCGGGAGAGCGTCCGCGGGACCGTCGAGATGGCGGAAATAGCGGCCGAATACAAATACGACGCGGTCCTTGTTCGCACGCCCACCTACTTTGCCGCCCAGATGACGCCCGCCGCGGTCCTCCATTACTACCGCAGCGTCGCCGACCGCTCTCCGCTGCCGGTCATCCTCTACAACATTCCTCAATGCGCCCCCTACAACATCCCCGTCGAACTGGTTGCCGAGCTGGCGCACCACCCCAACATCATCGGCATCAAGGACTCCAGCGGAAGCCTCGACCGCATCAAAGCCCAGGTTGAGCTGACGCGCAACGCCCCCCGGCGCACTGTTCCCGTCACGCATGTCTTCGCGGCGGTGACCGCGCGCATGCTCTCCCCAAAGACGCAATCCGCCGGCAGTTTCATCGCCGCCAGCGAGCTGACCAGCGGACCGGCCGAGGCCGCCGCGGCTCCCGCGCCGGCGCTGAAAACACGCACCAAAGAGGTTGGCTTTCAGGTGCTCACCGGTTCGGCCTCCATCCTCCTCGACTCGCTCGAAGCTGGCGCCTGCGGGGCCATTCTCGGCTTTGCGGCCTGCGCCCCCCAGGCCTGCTGCGAAGTGTACTCGGCATGGAAGGAGCACGATCTGGCGCTTGCGCAGCAAAAGCAGGAGCGCATCCTCGCTCCCAGCCAGCGCATTGTCGCTCAACTGGGCATCAACGGCGTCAAATACGCCTGCGACTTCAACGGATACTACGGCGGCCTTTGCCGCGCGCCGCAGCTCCCTCTCACCGCCGGCAACAAGACTGAAATCGAGACGCTTCTCGCCACCATACGCAGCTAGCCGGATTCCGGTCTCTGAATCCGGCAGAGGGCAGGGAACTGCGCCGCCTGCGTCGAAAGCAAGCCGTAATTGCGCCCTGTCGTGCAGGGGCGCGGCTTTACGTCTCGCAAATCACTTTTCCTGGCGGGAACTCCTGGCTTGCGGCCTGGGCCACTCCAGATTCTCCGGCCCCAGCAGACTCTTCTCGATCATCGATGTCAGCACAAGCGAAGTCGAAGTGGTGCCGTAAGGCGTGAGTTGGTCGATCACGTCCCTCAGGTGCTCCACAGACATGACACTGACCTTCAGAATGAACGAATCCTCTCCTGTCCCCCGGTAACACTCCCGGATCTCCGGCATGGCGTGAACGCGCGCCGTAAGTCTCTTCAGCACATCGCCCACAACGCTCATGCGGATAAACGCGGTGATCGGCAATCCGACGCTTTGGGGGCTGATCTCAGCCCGATAGGCGCGAATGATCCCCTCATCTTCCATCCGGCGCACCCGTTGCGCCACGGCGGGAGTGGACAGGCCCACTCTGCGTCCCAGTTCCGCAAAGGAGATGCGCGCGTCATTCTGCAGTTCGGTCAGCAGTTTCCAGCCCAGTGGATCGAGCAGCTTTTCCTGTCTTTGTGTGCTCATTCGCTCCCATTTGACGATCTTGTATTAACGAACGTAAAGTGCGCAGGCGATTCTCCTTATACCCTATCTCATTCTGCCTGAAATACCAGCGATCGTGTATTGGAATTGCCCACCAGATACCCTATGCTCTCTTGTTGCACCCATCCCCAATCCGGAGAGAACCTTATGGCCATTGAAAAACGAACCTGGGCCGAGCCTTTCAAGATCAAGGTTGTCGAGCCTGTCCGGATGTCCAGCCAGGCCGAGCGCCAGCAGGCTATTCGCGACGCCGGATACAACACCTTCCTGTTGCGTTCCGAGGATGTGTATATCGACCTGCTCACCGATTCAGGCACCTCCGCCATGAGCGACCGTCAATGGGCCGCGTTGATGATGGGGGACGAAGCCTACGCCGGCAGCCGCAGTTTTTACCGGCTTGAGAGCGCGGTCCAAACCTTCTACGGCTACAAATATGTGGTTCCCACGCACCAGGGCCGCGGCGCTGAAAACCTGCTCTCGAAGTCGCTCATCAAGCCCGGCGATATTGTGCCCGGCAACATGTACTTCACCACCACGCGCCTCCATCAGGAGCTGGCGGGCGGCACGTTTGTCGATGTGATCATCCCCGAGGCGCACGATCCCGTCAACACGCATCCGTTCAAAGGCGATGTGGATCTCGTCCGGCTCGAGCAAGTCATCAAGACTTACGGCCGCGAGCGCATTCCATACATCAGCATTGCAGCGACCGTGAACATGGCTGGCGGTCAACCTATCTCCCTAGCCAACATCAAGGCAGTTGGAGAGCTTGCGCATCAGTACGGCATTCGGGTCATCCTCGACGCCGCGCGCGTGGTGGAAAATGCCTATTTCATCCAGGAGAGGGAACCCGGCTACCAGGATTGCACCATCGCCGCCATTGTCAAGGAACTCTGTTCCTATACCGATGGCTGCACCATGAGCGCCAAGAAGGATCCTCTGGTCAATATTGGCGGCTTTCTCGCCGTGAACGACCGCGCAGTCTACGAAGACGCCGCAAATCTCGCCGTAATCTACGAGGGCCTGCACACCTACGGCGGCATGGCCGGGCGTGACATGGAAGCGCTTGCCACGGGCATCGAGGAATCGCTCCACGAAGACCATATCCGCGCGCGGGTGGGGCAGGTTCTTTACCTGGGGCAGAAGCTCATCGACGCCGGCGTACCCATCGTGAAGCCGGTAGGCGGCCATGGCGTCTTCCTGGATGCGCGCGCTTTCCTGCCTCATGTGCCGCAGGAGCAATATCCAGCGCAGGCGCTGGCCGCGGCGCTCTATCTGGATTCCGGCGTGCGCAGCATGGAGCGCGGCATCGTCTCGGCGGGCCGCAACAAGGAAAGCGGAGAAGAGAACAAGCCCAGGCTGGAACTGGTGCGCCTCGCCATTCCGCGCCGTGTTTATACGCAGGCGCACATGGATGTGGTGGCGGAATCGGTCGAGTCCGTCTTCAGCGAGCGCGAGAGTATTTGTGGTTTGCGCATGACCTACGAGCCGAAATACCTGCGCTTCTTCCAGGCGCGCTTTGAGCCGCTGGCCGGGTAGAAGCGGAAGCCTGTTTGCCCGAGAAGGGCCGGGCGCGTTGGCCAGGTTTGCCGTCCGCTGCCGAGTCGGCAGGCCGGGGCCGTTCTCTGCGCACGCCCGATCGGAGTTGTTGGGCGGTTTGCGGGGGCCGCGGGTACAGGGTTACGGGCAAGACGGCGAAAGGATGCTCCAGGGACGCTATGTCCGATAACAGATATTCTGTTATTACGGAAGCCGCCTGCCTGCGTGCCTCTTATCCCGTTCTGCTGCCAATCCTTCTGCTGCCCTCTTCACCGCGCCGCACCGGCCTCTTCAATGCTTATGGCGCTGAACGCCGGGCGCCCATATCGCTCGACCGGCGGCGTTCCCGCCGGGTTTAGATGAAATTCATCCACGCCACGGCAGAGGTATGCCTTGAAATTCGGATTCACGCCCAGGTCGTTCTTTACCTCCGTGCCCGAGTAGCGAATCGTCAAGCCAGCCCTGCGGCGCGCCGACGGGTTGGCCGGCGAACTGTGCACGCAGCGATCGTCGTGCAACGAAACCTCTCCAGCCTTGAGCCGGAATTGAACGGCATCCGATTCCTGGAAGATCCCCGTCTCCAGTTCCAGGGTCAGAACGGAGGTCGTCTCCACGGACCGCCTGTGCTTGAGCAAACCGTGCAGATGCGAACCCGGAATCACCTTCATGCCGCCGTTCTCCTCATCCACGTCGTCAAAGGCCAGCCACACGGTTACTGTATGGTGCGGCGCCATCGGCCAATAATACGCGTCCTGGTGCCAGCCTACGGTTGATTGGCTGAACGGCTCCTTGATGAAAAAGCTGCTCGCCCAGCAATAGAAGTTCGGCCCCAGAATTCCCTCCACCAGGTCGTGGATGCGGGGATTCATCACGATCTCGAAGAGGTATGTGCTGGTCTCGTGCCACTCCCGTATATCTTTGGCGGTCTCACCCGGTCGTAGCAAGGCCAGCAGGCGAGGCAATTCCGCATTGATACGTTCCATCTCCCGCGGCGTATAGATCCGCGGCAGGCCGAGCAGATAGCCATATTGCCCGTAGAACTCCTTCTGTTCCTTGCTGAGTGCAAAGCTGCCCATGACAACGTCTCCTCGGGGCTGTGCTGCATTCGATGGAGGAATATGCCGGCCGGAACTCAGTGCCCGTTCCCCTGCCGGCGGCGGTAGCGCGCCAGTTCCTCGTAACTCTTGCTGGGGTCGCCGTATTGATTCCCTGCCAGATCCTTGCCGCGAGCAAGGTAGATGTTGTGCGCCGCATAGGCCTCTTGACTCATCTTCACCGACGACGGCATGTAGCGCATGGTGTAGCCGCACCGGCGCATTGCGCTGGTGTTCGGCGGGCTTCCGTGCAGCAGCCGCCCGTCGTGCAGGCTGGCATGGTTCGGCTGCAGTTCGATCAGCACGGCTCTGCCGTCGTCAATCGGCTTGCGCTTCACCTCCCAGGGCAAAACGTTCTTGTCCGGATCCACCTGCTCATGCTCGCTGGTTCCCGCCAGCGTGCGTGGAATCACGAGCATGGCACCGTTCTCTCGCGTGCTTGGGTCGATGGCCAGCCACACGGTTACCACCTGGATCGGCGACATCATGTGGCTCCAGTAAAAGCTATCCTCATGCCAGGGAACCCGTTTGCCGTTGCCTTTTGGCTTGCAGATAAAGTGACTCGAAAAGAGCGCAATATCCGGACCGATAATCGGCTCCACCAGGTCAAGCACCTCGTCGGCAAAGAGCCACTCGAAGAGCTTCGTGTCGGCAAAGTGCGGCACATCCATGCTCTCCGGCCGCACGTCTTCGGGCAGTTGCGCAAGCTCCGCCTCGAAATGCTCCTTCAGCGCCTCGAACTTCTTTTCTGGAAAGACAGGTTCCTCGTAAACCAGGAAACCTTCACTGCGATACTCATTCACCTGCTCCGCAGACAGGCGAAGCGTACTCATCTCTGCCATAGGCGACCTCTCGCTCTTGCGGGTCTGCGGCGTCTGCTCCCAACGCGCGACGGCAGACCGCCAGAGCGGTTGGCATGCTCAACAGGGGAAATCTGCCGCTCGGCTGGTCTTGGATCGCTTCACCGGGGAGGACTCTGGGGAATCGACGCTCCGCTCCGCAATGCCCGCATCCTAGTCGGCCCGGGCAAGGGGTGTCAATCTTGACTTCTTGCCGCGCGCAACTTCTCCGGCGGCTTTGGCCTCCGCTACATCTTGTAGTGTCCCAGATCCTCGTCATTCAGGCCTTCCAGCCAGCCGCGCAACTGCTCTGCGGTCGGACCGTCCGGCGGGCCGGCCGTATTCAGCTTGGCCGTTTGCAGCACCTTTTCGGTCACAAAGATCGGGCAGTCGGCTCGCAGAGCCAAAGCGATCGCGTCCGACGGCCTGGCATCCACGGCCAGTGGTTCGTCGCCCTGACGGAGCCACAAAACCGCGTAGAACGTATCATCTTTCAATTCACTGATGACCACCCGCTCCAATTTGGCGTTCAGGTGACGGATCAGGTTCCGGGTTAGATCGTGCGTCATCGGGCGCGGCGCGGCCACCTTTTCGATCTCGAAGGCAATGGCATTGGCCTCGGGAATCCCCACCCAGATGGGCATCACGGTATCTGAAGACACATCCTTCAGAACCACGATGGGCATGTTCGTGGCCGGGTCCATCATCAGTCCGCGTATCCGCACCTCGATATCCATGACTTCCCTCTCCCCGTGACACCGATCTTAGACCGCCTGGCCAACCAGGCTGTTTGGATGCGTAGTGGTGATTCTCACGTTCAGGTAAGTGCCGGGTGCGGGAGCAATGGCCTGCGCGCAGGAGAAATTGACCGGCTTGTTCTGGCTGCTTCGTCCGACCACCTGCTCTCTCGCCGGATTGAACCCTTCAACCATTACTTCCACAGTTTGGCCTAAATGCTTGGCGTAATTGACTCTTTGAATTTCCCTCTGGCGCTCAAGCAATACTTGAAGCCGGCGCGCCTTTTCCTCGTCCGGAATCGAATCAATCATCGTCAAAGCCGGGGTATTCGGCCGCGCCGAGTATTTGAATCCGAAGACGCAATCGTACTCAACCTTCGCCAGCAAGTCCATGGTTTCAATAAAGTCGTCTGGCCTTTCGCCTGGGAAACCCACAATGATGTCCGTGGAAAGCGAGATCGGCCGGCGCGCTGCCTTCAGCCATGCGATCTTTTCCAGGTACTCTTCGGCGGTATAGTCGCGGCGCATCGCGTTCAGGATGCGCGACGAGCCCGATTGCACGGGCAGGTGCACGTGGTCGCACAGCGCCGGCACGGCGTCGATAGCTTCCACGATGTCGCGCGTAAAGTCGCGCGGATGGCTGGTGGTGAAACGCACCCGCCGGATGCCCACGGTCTCGCCCACTGCCGCCAGCAACTCCGCGAAGCTCCGCTTCCCTTCCGGGTCGCGATAGCTGTTCACGTTCTGGCCCAGCAGTTGGATCTCCGTATACCCCTGGTCCGCGATGCGTCTGGCCTCATCGAGAACGGACGACGACCTTCGGCTGCGCTCCTTGCCCCGTGTGTACGGCACCACGCAGTAGGCGCAGAACTTGTCGCATCCCTCGATAATGGTGATGTAACCACGGTAGGGGTTTTGCCGCGCCGTGAACTCGGTTTCGAAGGTCTCTTCGGTCTGGCGGTCGTCCAGCCCGGTGATGCGCTTCTCGCCTGCCTCCAACCGGCTCAACATCTCCGGCAGCCGCCGGTAGGAGGCCGATCCAGACACCAGCGAGACATGCGGCGCCCGCGCAAAGATCTTCTCGCCTTCCTGCTGCGCCACACAGCCCAGCACGCCAAAGCGTTTGCCTGCCTTGTACAGTGTTTTGTAATCCTGCAGGCGGTGAAAGACCTTCTGCTCCGCCTTATCCCGGATCGAACAGGTGTTGTAAAGGATCAGGTCGGCCTCTTCCTCGCTCTCGACCCGCCGGTAGCCCTGCTGCTCCAATGTGCCAATGACCTTTTCCGAGTCATGGGCATTCATCTGGCAGCCGAAGGTCTCAAGATAAAAGGTTCTGTCGGTTGCCATAGCCATCCCCAGTATACCGCGCCCGGAATTTCGCCGGCGCGCGGTTCCCTGTCCCAGCAGCCGAAAGCCAACTGCGACGGCTCTGCGCGCGGCCTCCAACTGGCCGTGATTGATTCGCCATCATGGGAAGTTCACCCCCGGGGTGATCTCTGCTGTATTTTGGAAGCTCGACCGTGTTGCGCTTAACGTAAACCCGTGTGCAGATAAGCCAACAGCGCCTGCATCTGGTCTTCTGTAAAGCGCCTTGCAAACGACGGCATCATTCCCTTTCCTCCGAGCACGGTCCATCGCACCGCGGTGTCTGTGGCCGGCAGCCCGCTGGGCAGCGCTTTGCGCTGAAAGAGCCGATGGAGGTCCGGCGGCGCCTTTTTCAGGGCCAGATCGTTGTCTTCGTGGCAGTGCGCGCACCGCACTGTGTAAAGCTGCTTTCCTTCCCTTTCCTGCGGGGTCAGCTCGCCTTGCCGGTGGCAGGCGGTAAGGGCGAAAGTGATCCCCGCGGTCATCGCGGCGCAGCATAGGAGCATGCGGACATCTCGCAGAGAATTCAGCGAATGGCCTCCGTGCAGTTCCTCTCATTCTACGGCTCCGCAAGAAAGCCGCGCGGCGGCGCAGACCCGCGATCGCACCCCTGTGTAATCTGAAAGCATGACCCATCGGCGCGAAACGCTCAGGCCCCTTTCTCATTCCGCGCAGAATCGCTGCTTTGGATGCGGCCCGGCCAATCCCACCGGACTCCAGCTTGAGTTCCAGATCGCGGAAGATGCCACCGTTGTCTGCCAGACCAGCGTTGGCAGCGCTTTCGAAGGCCATCCAGGCTATCTTCACGGCGGCATCATTGCCTCCTTGCTCGACGAAGCCATGAGCAAGGCCGTGCGCGCGCGCGGTGTCACGGCGATGACGCGGAAGCTGGAGATCGAGTACCTTCGTCCCGTACCCTCCGGAGCCACGCTGCGCATCGAAGGCCGCCATCTTCGCGGGGAAGGCCGCAAGCACTGGGTTGGAGCAGAGATAAAGGACGAGACCGGCGCGGAACTGTCCCGCGGCACGGGCTTGTTCATCGCCGTGCGCGTTCCCTAAGGCATTGTGCCTTCTGCCCCGCGCCGAAACCGCTGCTTTCGCGTTACCACTCTCTCCCGGGCAAGCGCGACCGCGCGTGCGGACGCGCGGGGCTGGATCGGAAGAAGAAAGGCCTTGGCTGCCCCTGCCCGCATCAGCCTCAATGAATCATGTTGATGGTGTCCTGCGTAACGGTATCGAAGGTAGTCACCGCCTTCGAGTTGGCCTCAAACGCGCGCTGCGCAATGATCAGGTTCGAAAACTCAGAGGAGATGTTCACATTCGAGGCCTCCAGCGAGCTGCCTTCGATCGTGCCCCGCCCGCCCGAGCCGGCCACACCCACCGACGCGCTGCCCGAAGCCGTCGTCGCCGCATACTCCGAGGAGCCCACCGCCTGCAGGCCCTGCTCGTTATTCACCGTGGCTATCACCAGTTGCCCCACATCCTGCGTTTCTCCATTGGAGTAGCTCGCCGTCACGGTGCCGTCCGATCCAATCGAAAAATCCTGGTACTGGCCGCTGGCATATCCATTCTGGCTGGTTGACGAAGGAGCCGACGAACCCGAGTTCACGGTCTGACTCAGATCGCCCGCGCCGTTGGAGCCAAAAAGCTGCCAGTTCAGGGTCATCGTCGCCGCGCCGTCCGACAGTCCTGCAAACGAGATGCCGCTCACGTCGGCCGCCGGGCTTACCAGGTTGCCGCTGGCATCGAAGGTTAAACTCCCGCTTGCCGACGCCGAGGCCACCGGATCCTGAATCACGCTGCCGGTCGTCGATAGATTGGTTCCGGTAATCGTCAACTGCCCGCCCGCCGACGAGCTGGCGGTTACGCCCGTAATCCCTGCCGCCGTGATCGCGTTTTGCAGGGCCGTGGCATAAGCGCTCACCGTCTCTCCTGCCGTTGCCGTGGGCGGCGTGATGGTTGCCGTTCCGCCGCTCGCCGTCTGTCCGGTAATCGTCAGGTTGGTTGCCGGGTTGACCGTGGCCAGTGTCGCGCCGCTCGATCCGAAATTGTAATGGATGGTTGAAACTCCGCCCGCGTAGCTCGAATTGGCCCCCAGCGTGTCGGGCATGGAGATGTTGTAGGACCAGGCGTTGGTCCCCGTCTTGGTGTAGGTCACTGTCGCCTCGTAGCTGTTGCCCAGCGAATCGTATACCTTCACCTGTCCCGTCGCCGTGTCGCCGATCGCCGCCGCCGAATTCAGATTCTGCGTCAAGCTGAAATTCGTCGTGGCCGACGGCTTCATTACCTGGCCAACAGGAATGGTGATGTCGCTCAGGCTGCCGGCCGTGTTCACCGTGCCGTTCGTTGCGCCGTAGCCCATCACCGCGCGCCCGTCGGCGCTCTCCAGCACGCCGTCCGAGCTGAGCTGGAAGTTGCCGTTGCGCGTATAAAGCTGTTCGCCGCCGGCATCCAGAACAAAAAATCCCGATCCGTTGATCGCCGCGTTGGTCGAAAGGCCGGTGGAGGAGATCGAGCCGCTCGAAAAATCCGTGGTGTTCGCCGCCACCTGCACGCCCGAGCCCACCTGGATGGCGTTTCCTGATCCTTCCGTGCCCATCTGCTGATACAGAAGATCGCTGAAGCTCGTCGTTTGTGCTTTAAAGCCCGTCGTGTTCATGTTCGACAGATTGTTGGCAATGGTATTCAGAGCCTTCGAATCGGCGTTGAGGCCGGTGAGTGGGATGTAAAAGCTTGCCATGCGCGTCTCCTTTGCGTCTCGTCCAAAATCCGTTCCGGCCCCGTGGGCCGCCTGACATCCTGCGCGGCATCCCGCCGCCTGCGCTTCTGCCGTGCTTGGCTGCGGCTATGGCCGGCCATTCAAGGCGCTTGCCACATGGTTGGCGGCCGCCGAGCTCTCCGGCACATTGAGATTGCCCAAGACAATCCTGGCTCCATGCGCTGCGGCTCCGGCCACGCCTGGCGCCGGCCTGTCCGCGCCGGAGCTGCTCGCCGCTTGCGCCGTAGCGGTCACCTGCGGGCTGGTACTCTGCCCGCTCTGGCCGGTTGCACTCGCACTCGCGGTCGTGGTGGGCGACATCGTCTGGCCCAGCGCGGTCTGCAGGTTCTGGTTAATCGAAATCAACTGCTCCAGGCTGTTCACGTTCACCAACTGGTTGATGTACTCGTTGGGATCGGTGGCAGCCGTCGGATCCTGGTTCTGCATCTCCGTCACCAGCAGGGTGAGAAAGTCGTTCGCCGAGATTGTGGCCGAGTTGTCACTGCTGCCACTGCTGGTTCCGTCTGTCTGCGCCGTGCTCGACGCCGCCTGCGCGTGCGCCGTGGGGTACGGACTCCAAACTCCGCTTGCTGCTGCCATCTTCTGCCTCCTGCTTTCCTCTCGGCCGCACCGCATTGCGCCGCCGGAACCTGCCGTTACGCCACAACCGAAATGCGTCCGCCGCCGGATACTGCATTCCAAACCGGCGTCCGGACCGCTTCCTCCGCGAAACGCGGCGCCGGGCGCGCCTCCGTCACCGGTCCTGATGCCGGCTGCTCCCTCTGGTTTGCATAAGGAGCCTGCCCCCCGTTCTGCTGCGAATTCTGGTTCGCGCCCCGGTCCGCTCCTGCGCCCAAACTCTGCCCGCCGGAGGAACTGAAAGTCAGCGTCTCGACAGGCAGATGCCGCTCCGCCAGATGCGTGGCCAGGCTTGCCATGTGACCGCCCAGCGCCTGCGCCGCGTCGGCCGTCGAGGCTACGACCGAGGCGTGAATCCCGCCTGTTCCCGCTTCTGCCCGCACGCTGACCCATCCCAGCGACGGATCCTGGAAACCGGCCTCCGCCCGAGGCGCGGTCCCGTGGATCCATGTCGCTGCCGGCGCCGCCGCATCCAGCGTGGAGAACGCATCCGGATGCGCGCCTCCCGCGCTGGCCGAGGCAGCAGAGACGGAACTTCCCTGCCCACCTGCTCCGCCCACCGTCATCCCCCCGCTCTGCGCCTGTGCCGGATGGAAAAGGATCGCCGGCTGTGCCGCCGGTTGAACCGCCGCCTGGTGCGTCTCTTGCAGATGGCTGCCCGGCCACGAACGGCCTGTGTGTGTTGTTCTGTCTGCCGCTTCGATGGGCTTTGCCGGGCTCTCCGCGGAGGCGGGTTCCTCCGGATGCGTGGCGGCAGGGCTGCCGGTCCCTTTCCCGGCAGGCGCCGAACGAACGGCCTGGTCCTTCCGGCCCGCGGGCTCAGCCACGGCCTGGACCGGCTTGCCAGGCGTTACGGCCTGCTCGGTTCCCCCGGCCCGCGCAATATTCCGCGTCTCTTCCATGCTCTGCGCGTGCGCGCTTGCCGAGGCGCCCGCGGTCACTGCCGCATCGGCTGCGGCGCTCCCGCCCGTCCTTCTTTCCGTGTTGCCCTGCAGGTCTGCAACACCGGACGTTGCCACTCTTCCCTGCCTTTCCGGCACGGCGGCGGAAACGGCCATCCCCTTCCCGCCCGGCAACGCTTCCTGAGCGGCATCCAGACCTTGTACTGCGTGCTGGCCGCTCTTCCGCGCGCTTTCGCCAGCCGCGGCGGCCGGTCCTTCTTCTGGAATTGCGGCCGCTTGATCCTGGCCGCCTTCCGCCGGACCAATCTCAGCGAAGGTTCCACCGGAGCCATCAGGAACGGACTCCCTGGCGGCAAGTTGTTCTCCACCCGAGGGCACTTGTGTCTCTTTCCCCGGCGTCAGCTCCTCCAACCCCTGGCGTCCTCGGCTTGCAACTGAAATTCTGTCCGCGCTCCCCTTGCTCTCTCCGGTCTCGGCAATCTTGTGAACCTCGATCGGGGAGGGTGGAACGTAGGACTGCGCCGCGGCCGCCACGGCTGCCGCCGTGGAGTTTTGCGTGTGGCTTTCCCTCTCTGTCCGCTGCGCCGCGGCCGGAGGCCGGATCGAAGCGCTCCGGTCCGCTCGCGTCTTCCGTGCTCCCATGCCTGGCAGTGGATCAGCGGCCGCCTCTCCCGTCCCCACAGACGCGGCCGGCGTACCTGCGGCCTTGCCCTCCGCAAGGGCTCCAGCCCCCGGCATCGCGTCGGGAAGGTTCTGGACCAAGCCGCTTTCCCCCGCAACGACCTGCGGCGCCGCACTTGCCGGAAGATTCTGTCGCGCAAATTGCCCCGTGACCGGCGCCGGCACCGCTTCTCCTGTCTTCGATGCCATCCCTGTCCCGGACCCATTCGTACCCTTTTCCGCCGCCCCTGCCATTGGCTTCCCCTGCGCCACGGCGTCCTGACCCCCGGCAAGCTCCTGCTGCATCCCCGCACCAAGCGCGGCCAGCAGCGTTTCCCAACCGGCGCGAAAGCTTGCCGTCCCCGCCGTTCTGGCAAAGAGCACGCCCGCCTGGGGCGCCGCTGCCTCCGGAAATCCTATCTTCAGCTCAACTGCGACGGTCATGCGGCGGAAGAAAGCAGAAAGCGTGCCAAAGACGAGAGTGGGCGGGTTAGAGCATTGTCAGGATTGGTACCAGATTCCCAAATCGGTTCCCGGCATCCGACTCCAGCAAAATACACGCTCAAGTCTCCTGTGGCCTTACGGTTTCCGGAATGGATTGCCGCTGGAGGCAATCTGCGGCTTCGGCCGGATCGGTCAGACTCCCGCCGCTCTGCCGCCGTCTGCGGCGGCTGCGGTGCCACTCGTCCAGGGCCTGCTGGGCGTGCCGTTCGTACTCCACCGCCTGGCGTGCCGCCGCTTCCTGCAGCAGCGTCTCCACCTGCCGCCGTTCGACCCGCCTGGAAAGAAACTTTTGCCGCCGTTCGGCTACCTCGATCTCCATCTCGGCAATCCACGACCGCAGCGCCACCGCTTGCCGCGCGGCGAGCCTCGATTCCTCGATCCCGGCCAGGCGGCTCACCGTTTCGCCTGTCTGCGCGCTCTCGCTCACCAGCGTGCGCCCTCTCCGTTCCCGTGCGGATGCCGCCGCCAGCGCCTGCCGCAGACGATGCAGCTCGGCCATCGTCTTTTCCAGGGCCTGCAGGCTTTGCTCCTCCTCGATCTCCCGGATGCGCAGCAGGCGGCGCAAGGCGCGCGCGATGGCCATGGCTCAAATCTCCGCGGCCAGGCGGGCCAGATCGCGCACGCACTCGCTTAACCGCACCTGCTCGCGCGCCTGCTGGGTCAGAAACACCCGCAGCGGCTCGCGCGCGCTCAGGGCGCGGTCCAGTTCCGCATCCGAGCCGGGCTTGTAGGCGCCAATCCGCACCAGGTCTTCCGAACGCGCGTAGGCGGCCAGCAGCCGGCGCACCAACTCCGCGCACTTCAAGTGTTCTTCCATCGCCACGGCCGGCATCAGCCGGCTGATCGAGTCCAGCACCTGCACGGGCGGGTACCAGCCCTCCGCCGCCAGCGCCCGCGACAGCACCACGTGGCCGTCCAGCAGCGACCGCACGGCGTCCACCAGCGGATCCTGCTGATCGTCGCCCTCCATCAACACCGTATAGAACGCCGTAATCGAGCCCGTCCGGAACTGGCCTGTGCGCTCCACCAGCTTGGCGAGCCTGGTGAAGACCGAGGGCGTGTAGCCCTTGGCCGTGGGCGGCTCTCCGGCGGCCAGTCCCACCTCGCGCGCCGCCATGGCAAAGCGTGTCAGCGAGTCAAGCACCAGCAACACATTCTTACCCTGCCCGGCAAAATACTCCGCGACCGTGGTAGCCGCCATGGCGGCCCGCATGCGCAGCAGCGGCGACTGGTCCGAAGTCGAAACCAGCACCACCGACCGGGCCAGGCCCTCGGCTCCCAGCGCGTCTTCAAGGAACTCGCGCACCTCGCGGCCCCGTTCGCCCACCAGACCCACCACCGTCACATCGGCCTCGGTATTGCGCGTCATCATGCCGATGAGGGTGCTTTTGCCCACTCCCGATCCCCCGAATATCCCCACCCTCTGCCCGCGGCCGACCGTCAGCAGCGCGTCGATGGCCCGGATTCCGGTTCCCAGCGGCGTGCGGATCGGCATCCGTTCCATGGGGGACCGTGCCGCTCCCTCCAGCGGCAGGGCCGCCACGGCCGCCGGCCGGGGGCCCTCGTCAATGGGCTCGCCCAGCCCGTCGAGCACGCGCCCCATCAGCCCCGGGCCCGCCGCAATCTCCGCCCGCACGCCCAGAGCCGTCACCGGATTTCCCAGTTGGATGCCGTCGCTGCTCTTCACCGGCATCAGAAGCACATGCGCTCCGCGAAACCCGATCACCTCCGCCAGATGATGACCGCCCAGCCGGTCCACGATCTCGCAACACTCGCCCACCGGGGACGGCGGCCCTTTCGATTCCAGCGTCGAGCCCACCGATTGCAGCACCTCGCCGCGCCACCGCCAGGGCTGTACCCGCTCCAGACGCCGAAAGTACTTCGCCAAATCGCTGGCCGCCGGCACGCTCATGAGGCAACCCCATGGAGAAAATCTCCGGAACCCGCGGCAGATTCCGCCGTGCGGCCTCCCGCGCGGTCCAATAATCCCCGTTCGATCTCGCCCATCTGCGCCTGCATGCCCAGATCAACCGAGCCGATGGCGGTCTCCACCCGGCACTCGCCCAGTTGCATGCCGGCGCCGGCTTCCACCGCCGGCTTCAGGGCCAGGTTGGGCAGCAGGCGCACCGCCTCGCGCCACATCTCCAGATCGGCTTCGGGAACCAGCAGCCTCACCTCCGTCGTTCCGGCCAGTTGCCCCAGCGCCACGCGCACCGCGCCCGTCAGCAGCAGGGGGTCCATCTGCGCTTCCCGGCGCAAAACACGCGCCGCCACTGCCAGCGCCAGCCGGACCACCTCGCCCTCAACGGCCGCGAAATAGCTCTCCCGCGCCCGGGCAAAGCTTTCCAGAAGCCCGGCGGCCTGCTGCTGGCGCCGTTGTTCCCGCGCGGCTGCCGCCGCAAGCTGAGCCTCCCGCTCCAGTTGGCGCCCCTCCTGCAGGCCCGCCTCTCTTCCCTCCTCTATCCAGCGCTGCCGTTCCTCGGTCCATTGCCTCTCGAAGGGGGCGTCGGGCGATCTCTCCCGGGGCTGCATGGCCGCTGCCGGATGCGGTTCCCCCTCCGGCTCCTCGTGGATCAGCGCCGCCGCCCAACCCTCCCACGGGGGTTGCCGGCCCTCCGCGCTTGCGGGATACTCAAATGCCTCTGTTTTGTTGCGCTCGCCCATTTGCCCAGGCCTTCGCGTGTGCACATCGTCTCCTGGCGGCCGCGTCCGGCTCTTCCCGCCGGGAGCGCGCCGCCGATCCCTGGCGGCCCGCCGCGGCCGCGGTTACGCCAGCATCTCGTCGCCGGTCTCCAGCTTCAGAATCACCTTGCCCTCGGCCTCCAGCCGCCGCGCCAGGTTGAGAATCTCCTGCTGCGCCTGCGCCACCTCGCGCGAGCGCACCGGGCCCAGCACTTCCATGTCTTCTTTCAGCATCTCCACCGCGCGCGAACTCATGGCCTTGAAGATCTGCGCGCGCAGTTCGTCTTTGGCGCCACGCAGGGCAAGCGCCAGTTGCCGCTTGTCCACCCCTGAGACGATCTCGCGGATCGTCGCCGCCGGCACCGTCACCAGATCCTCGAAGGTGAACATCAGGTTGCGAATGCTCAACGCGAGTTCCGGCTGCCCTTCCTCAATCGTCTCCAGAATCTTCTTCGACTCCTCGGCATTGAGCCGGTTCAGCAGATCGGCCACGGCCTTGAAGCCCGAATAGCTCTTCCGCGCCGTATCGCCTACGCTCTCCAGCCGCCGGTGCAGAATATGCGCCACCTTCTGCGCCATCTCGGGCGAGAACTGCCGCATCTCGGCCAGCCGCTGAATGGAAACCACTTTGTGGTCTTCGCTCAGGTTGTCCAACACCATCGAGGCGCGCCGCGGATCCAGGTGGGCCAGCACCAGCGCGATGGTCTGCGGATGCTCGGAATCGAGCAGCTTGCCCAACTGCTGCGGATCGGTGCGCTGCAACTTGGCCAGGTTGCCATGAGCCTCCTCCTGCGAACGCCGCACCATCAGCAGCAGATCGTCCGCGCGGTCCTTGCCAAAGGCTTCGACCAGCAGCCGGCTGGCGTAATCCAATCCTCCATGAATCATGAAGTTCTGGGTCTCCAACAGTTCCCAGAACTCCTCCAGAACCTCGGCCGACAGCTCGGGCGTCACGCCGCGCAGGTCCGCCAGTTCCTCCGTCAGCCGCTGCACATCCGTGTCGGGCAGTACGCGCAGAATCTCCTTGGCCAGCTCCTCGCCCACGGCCACCAGCAAAACGGCCGCCTTGCGCACGCCGCTCAGGCCGGCGGAAAGCTTGCGCCGTTGAGCCCCGCTTTGGCTGCCCGATTCTGCCAAGATTCCCATGCGTCCCTCATTCTCCGCTCCGCGCCTTCCCGGCTGGCCCGCCGCGCCTCGGCGGCTTCCGCCCCAACCCGAAGACTCAATCCGAATGAATCCAGCTCTGCAGCAAACGCGAACTCTGCGTAGGCTCGCGCTTCAGGTGTCCCGTCACCTGATCGAAGATCTCCACCGCGCGCAGCCGGTCCGGATCGTTTTCCGCCGGCTCGGGCTCCTTCAGAACCGGCGTTGTTGCGCCCGCCACCTCTGCCGCGTCCCTTCCCTTGCCTTTCTTTTGCGCCACGGCGGAGCTGCGCCGCGCCTGCGCAAGCGCCGGCCGCACTCCCAGGCCAATTACAAGCATTAATCCGAGGAGCAGGGCCAGATATTTGATCAGCACGGGAAAGCCCTCGGCTGCCGATAAGGCCTGATCGACGGGCCCCGGCGTCCGCTGCGTGCGATTCTCCTCAAATGGCAGATCCTGAACGGTCAGCACATCGCCGCGCGTTCCATCAAAGCCCACCGCGGCCTCGGCCAGAGCCGTCAGATTCCTCATCTCGGCGGCCGGCCGCGGCTGCCATTGCGCGGCCTTGTTCCGGCTGGCCGGTTGCAACAGCCGGTCGTTCACCACAATGGCCGCGGTCAGCCGCCGCACCCGCCCCGGACTCTCCACCAGATGCCGGACGGTCTTCGAAGCTCCGTATGTTCCCGATTCGCTCCGGGCCGACTCCGGCGGCGCGGTCTGCTGCGGATAAACCGGCAGCGACTGCGAGTTGGGCGCGTTCGAGGCGGTGCCGGGAACTCCCGAAGCCACCGTCCGCGTTCCCGTCGTCTGCTCGGTGCGCTGCATCGAGAGCGTAACGGTCTTGTCCGGGTCGTAATTCTCATCCGTCTCGTCGACGGCCGTCTGATCGTAGTCCAGCGTTACCGAGGCGCGCACGTTGCCCGCCCCCGTCACTGGCTCCAGAGTCCCGATCAGCTTTTCCTCCAGCGCTTCCTCGGCGCTCAGCCGCAGGGCTTCGGCCGTCTTCGGTCCCAGCGGAAGATGCCCATCCGCGTCCACCAGAACCACATGATCCGGGGTCAGTCCATCCACCGCCGACGCCACCAAATTGCGGATGGCCGCCGGCTCGCCATCGCCCAGGGACCGGGAGCGCAGCTTCAGGACCACCGATGCCTTGGCCGGCCGCTCCGACTCGCGGAAGAGCGAATCGTGGGGCAGAACCAGGTGCACGCGCGCTGACTCCACATCGGCCAGCGTGCCGATGGTATGCTCCAGCTCGCCCTCCAACGCCCGCTGGTAGTTCACCTGCTCGTCGAACTCCGACCCCACCCAGTTGGGTTTGTCAAACAGTTCGAAGCCCAGACGCCCGCTCTTCACCCCGTCCTTCGACGCCGCCAGCCGGGCTTTATCCAGTTGCGCGGCGGGAACCAGAATACGCGTGCCGTCCGGGCTTAGCTCGAAGGGAATCTGCGCCTGCGTCAGCACCACGCTGGTCTGGCGCGCGTCGTCCGGATTCAGGTTGGCGTAGAGCGTGCGCCAGTCGGTGCGCATCCCATACCACAGCAGAAATCCCATCACCGCCGACAGCATGCCCACGGCCGCCAGCATCCAGCGCCGCTGCCCCGGCTGCATCCCTGCCCAGCGGAGCTGCGCGCCCGTCCACAGGCTGCCGAGCCGGTCCGTCCATTGAGGCTGTCCAGGCACTCCCAGCGCGCTCTTCTCCATCTGTGTTCCGCCGGCCATGATCGTCGCGTCCTGCGGCCTTCTCCGCCTCTTCTCGTCTTCCCCGCCGTTTGCCGCTGCCCGCGCCACCCTTCAGCGCCGGCCTGTCCCCGCTGTTAGAACTGCATTCCCATCACCTGCTGGTAGGCCTGGACCGCCTTGTTGCGCACAGACAACGCCAACTCAAAGGCCATCTCCGCCTTTTCCGCGGCAATCGTGGCCTGATGCACGTCCACGCCGGCGCCGGTCATCAGCCCGGAGATGGCCGTCCGGGCCTGGCCCTCCAGTGCGTTGACCTGTGCCGCCGCATCGGTGATCAGCTCCGCAAATGGAGTTGACGCCGCGGCCGGGCGGGCCGCGGATGCCGTCGCGCTGGCGGCCGTCATCGAATTCGTTCCCTGTAAAGCGGCGCTCGCCGCACTCCAGCCTGCCTGCATGGCCTCTTCTCCTTCCACTGCCCCACCGCTCCGCGCGGCCCTACGTCTTGGCGATCTCCAGAGCGGAACTGATCATGCCCTTCTCTGCCTGCACGGCTGCGCTGTTCAAACCGTAGGCACGCGTAGCCCCCATCAGGTCCACCATCTCTGTGATGGGGTTAATGTCCGGATAAGCCACCATGCCGTCCGGTCCGGCGTCCGGATGGCCCGGATCGTAGCGGTAGAGCGGAGCGGACTGGTCCTCCACCACGCCCGCCACCCGGACCCCCGGCGCCACCTGGACCGATGCGCCCGGCAGCGGCGGCAGGGCCGCGGCGGCGGCAGGGGCCGTCGAGATTCCCGAAGCGGCGGAGAGCGAATCCAAAAAGCGGGGGTCGTCCGGGTTCGCGCGAAAAACCACATATTGACGGCGATACGGACCGCCCTCGGCGGTGCGCGTGGTTTCGGCATTGGCCATGTTGGCCGCCACCACCTCGGCGCGCATCCGCTCGGCCTCCATGGCCCCGCCCGAGGTATCCATCAATCCAAAGAGATTCATCGCTTCCCTCCCTTCCGCCCGGCGTTACTTGTCCGCATGGATCGCATCCATCACCTTCTGATATTCGAGGCGCAGCAGGGCCACGCCTGTGCGGAACCTCAACTGGGCCTCAGCCAGATTCAACCCCTCCCTGTCCATGGAAACGTTGTTTCCATCCGGCCGCGCGATCAGTCCATCCACCGTCTCCACGCGCACCGGCCCGGCGGCCTCTCCCGCATCGGTCGCCGTCATCGCCTTCCGCATCTCGGCTTCAAAGTCCATACCGACGGTGCGGTATCCCGGCGTGTCGATGTTCGCAATGTTGGCCGCCGTCAGCTTTGCCTCGCTGCTGGCCAGGTCCAGATACCGGTTCAGTTCGTCGCACAAACGGGTTTCGATCTGCATGACTTTTCGCGCCTCCTTCAAACAGGAATCCCTGTCCCTCCCCTCCCCCGGAACGGCCGCGGGAGGGCCTTAACCCAGCGCCAGCCCAAAGTCGATCTCCTGCGGCGTCAGCACCGCCTCCTCGCCGGCCAGAATCGCTCCGCGCTCCAGAACATGCTCCAGCTCCCTCACATTGCCCGGCCAGTCGTAGGACGCCAGCTTGGCCATGGCCGCCGCATCCACCTGCTTGACCGGCGCCTCGCGCCCCATCCGCTCCACAAAGTGCTCCACCAGCAAAGGCAGATCCTCAAGATGGTCGGCCAGGGCCGGCGTCCGGATCAGGAAAACCGCCAGCCGGTAGTACAGATCGGCGCGAAAACTGCCGCTCAACGCCTGCTGCGCCAGGGCCTGGTGGGTGGCGGCCACAATCCGCACGTCCACCTTCACATGCTCGTTGTCGCCCACACGCTGCAGCTCGCCGCACTCCACAAAGCGCAGCAGTTTGGCCTGCAACCCCAGGGGCATCTCTCCAATTTCGTCGAGAAACAGCGTGCCGCCGTCGGCGCTCTCGATCCGGCCCATCCTCCCTTGAACCGCTCCCGTAAAGGCGCCGCGCGTGTGCCCAAACAGCTCGGCCTCCAGCAGCGCCTCGGGAATGGCCGCGCAGTTAATGGCCACAAAGGGCTTGCGGCTTCTTTGCGACAGGCGGTGAATGGCCTGGGCCACCAGTTCCTTGCCCGATCCCGTGGGCCCCTCGATGAGCACCGGCGTCGTGCGGGGCGCCACCAGCCGGATACGGCGGCTCACCTCCAGCATGCAGCCCGCATTGCCGATCAACTCCGGAATCCGTTCGCAGGCGGCCGTTGTCCGGCTTCGTTCCGGCGCCACCCTTGTTTGCGGCCCGGCCATCGGCTCCACGATTGCCGGCGCCGCGCAGGCCGCGCATTCCCGTTCCTGCGCGGAATGGACCGCTGAAACCGGCGCGCCCAGGACCGGCGCCGCGTTCCAGGCCGCCGTGTCGGTATCCTGGCTGTGGCGCAGGGCGTAGAGCAGTTCCTGCCGGTAAGGCCCCCGCGGACTCTCCACCGGGCTGGCCTCGCCCACCGTCACCAGATCCACGTCGGGAAAGCGCCGTCGAATATCGCAGAGAAACTCCTCCAGTTCCAGATCGGGCAGCCAGGAGTCCACCACCATCGCCTCGGGACGGGCGTTCTCCGCCTCGGCCCAGGCTTCGGCGCCGCTCCGCGCCTCGCGCACCTGCCACCGCAGGCCGCCTAGCACCTCCGAGAGCCTGTGGCGGAAGCTGCTGTCGGCGCTGGCGACCAGCGCGCTGCGTGTGCGGGCATGAGAGAAAGAGGGGGTGGCGTGGGTCAGAACGGTCGGCATGGCGGCTTCTCCTGGAGGCGGCGGTGGGCGCAATTCTCAGTGACCGGAATCGCAGGTGCGGCGCTATTGCGCTTCAAGCGGCGCGGGGGGCGCGGATGGGATGACCAGAGTGCGGGCCAGCGAAGCCACGTCGAACTCCGCCTCCGCCGGCACCATGTATCCCCTGCCGCGCACCGTGCGGATCAGTTTTCCCGGGGGCGGATCGTTGAGCTTGCGCCGCAGATAGTTCACATAAACGTCCACGATATTGGTTGTCTGGGCCGGCTCCATATTCCACACCGACTCCAGCAGATCCACACGCGAGACGCACTGCCCGCGGTTGAGCATTAAATGTTCCAGCAGGGAAAATTCCTTGTTCGTCAGCAGAACCGCGTGTCCGGCGCGGCGCGCGGCGTGCTCCAGCCGGTCCAATTCCAGATCGCCGGCCCGCAGTTGCAGCCGCGCCTCCCGCTTGCGCCGCAGCAGGGCGCGGCAGCGCGCCCGCAGTTCGTGCAGGCTAAAGGGCTTGGTCATCATATCGTCGGCGCCCAGATCCAGACACCGCACCCGCGTCTCCACCTCCTGCCGCGCGGTCAGCACCAGCACGGGCAGATCGCCATCCAGAGCCCGTACCTCGGCCAGCACCTGTTCCCCGTCCTTCAGCGGCAGGTTCAGATCGAGAATCGTCAGGTCCGGACGCTCCTCGCGAAATGCCTCCACCGCCGCCGCGCCGTCTCCAACCGTGCGTACGCGGTGCCCGTCCGCTTCCAGCCCGCGGCTCAGGAACATACCCAACGCCTTGTCGTCTTCGCCGATTAATACCCTCATGGTGACCTTTCTTGAGCGGCTTCGGCGCTGCGCGCCGTCGTTCCCTGTTTTCACAGAGACAACTTTAGCGTTCGCTAAGAAGCGGCTTCTCTCTACCTTTGCGCAGGAAAAGAGGGACATCAACCATGGCGAAGCGAAAGAAATGGTGGCCGTCCCAGCAGGGGAGCGGGAACGGCCGGCTGGACCTGAATGGTGCGGGCGTGTTGCAGTGTGACGGCCGTCACTGCAATCGCATCGGAAGAGCGTCCACGCGTATGAGCGAAAAAACACGCAGGCCAGCCCGGCCCCCGCGGCGCCCCGCATCGTCGCGGGCCGGCCAGTCCCGCCTGACCCGGCGCTACTCCCCCCGCAGAGCCTGCATGGGGTTGATCGATGCCGCGCGGAGAGCGGGCACTCCCGACGCCGCCAGCGCCAGCAGCATCACGCCCACCACCGCCAGCGTCAGCACCACAGGATCGAACGGACTGACGCCGAAGAGCAGCGAGCGCAAAAGGCCCGCGGAGGCCACGGCTCCGCCAAGCCCCAGTACGCAGCCGAGGGCCGCCAGTTTGGCGCCCGAGCGCAGCACCAGCGCGACAATGGCCGCGCGTTGCGAGCCCAGCGCCATGCGAATGGCCATCTCCTGCACGCGGAAGGCGACCGAGAAGGCAATGACGCTGTAGATGCCCAGCACCGCCAGCAGAACCGCCGCGAAGGCAAAGCTGCCGATCAGAACTGTGTTGAACCGGCGCGGCGCCTCGCTTTGCGCCAGGCCCTGTTCCATGCTCTGCACCTGGGTAAGCGGCAGCAGCGGATCGATGGAGCGCACCGTGGCGCGAAGCGCGTTCTCCATCTGCTCGGGAGGCAGCGACGAGCGGAGCACGATGTAGCCGCCGTTGCCGTTGAGGTCGGTGGGCGAAGCCAGGGAGCCGGCGGCGTCCTCGGACTGATCGACAGGCATGTAGTACTGCTCTTTCGACGGCTCGTCGGGCGAGTTGAGCTTGACGTCCGCCACTTCGCCGACCACGGTAAGCCATGGGGTTTGCATCTCGGGCGTGCCGAGGCGGATGCGTCTTCCGACGGGATCCTGGCCGGGCCAGAAGTGCTGCGCGAACCGGTGATTGACCACGATGACGGTCTGCTTGCCCGCCCGGTCGTCGGGCGTGAAAGTGCGGCCCCGCAGCAGGGGGATGCCCATGGCCCGGAAGAAGTCGCCTTTGACCTGCGACACGGTGGCCAGATTCATATCCGCGCCCTTGGGCGGGGCGTAGCCCTCGACGACAAAGGTCTGATTATTGTTGTTGCTGCCCGCGGGAATCACCGAACTCAGCCCCGTGGCAGTCACGCCGGGCAGTTGATTCAGGCGGTCCAGCAGCTCGCGATCGAAGGTATCCACCTGGGGCTGCGTCTTGTATTGCTTTTGCGGCAGCGAGAAGAGCGCCGTGGTCAGGTGGTCTGGCCGGTAGCCCACGTCCACGGACCGCATCTTCTGGAAGCTGCGCAGCAGTAGAGATGAGGCCGTCAGCAGAATCAGCGCGACGGCAATCTCCGTCACCACCAGCGCCGAGCGCAGCCAGGCGTGGCCGCTGCCTTGGGTGCCCGTGCGGCCACCTTCCTTCAGGGTGGCGTTCACGTTGGTGCGCAGGGCCGCGAAGGCGGGAGCCAGGCCGCACAACATGCCGGTAACGATACCCAGCGCCAGCGCAAAGCCGACCACATGCCAATCAAGACCGATCTCCGCGGCGCGCGGCAGGCTCTCGGGCAGCATGCTCTTGCCCACGCGCAAGGCGAGAGCGGCAAAGGCCAGGCCCAGCGCGCCTCCGGTTACGCTCAAAGCAAGGCTCTCCAGAATGGCGCGCCGCAGCAGCGCCGTGGCGCGCGCTCCCAGGGCCAGACGCACGGCAATTTCCTTCTGGCGGCGAATGGCCCTCACCAGCATCAGTCCCGCCAGGTTCACGCAGGCGATCAGCAGCACCACCGCGACGGCAAGGAAGAGCGTGCGCAGCAGCGGCCTGGTTTGCTCAACGGTGTCTTCCCGGAGCGGCCGGACCATGGCGTTGATGTGCAAATTGGCCATCATCGCCGGATAGTTGCGCATAATCTCCTGGGCCACCCTCTCGGCGTCGCTCTGCGCATGCGCCGCCGTGACGCCGGGCTTCAGCCGGCCGACCATCTGGTAGCTCCAGTTGGCCCCGGCCACAGGCAAAAGCTCGTCGGGGGTGAAGCTCATGGGCACCCACACGGCCGTGTGATACTGTAGCCCGCTGGCCAGCGGAAACTGGAAGCCGCGCGGCATCACGCCGATCACCACAAACGGTTTGCGATCCAGAAGTATCTTTGCGCCGAGCACATGCGGGTCGCGATGAAAACGCTCCACCCAGGTTCCGTAGCCCAGCACGGCCACCTGCTGGCTATGTTCCACTTCGCCGGCGGTAAAAACGCGGCCCAGCAGAGGCTGGACTTGCAGAGCCGCAAAGACGCCGGCCGTCATGCGCGCGGCGCTCACCTGCGCCGGCTCTCCCACGCCGGAGAGCTCGTAGCCGGTGTACTGATAACCGCCCAGGGCGCTGAAGCCGCGGGTGTCGCGCGTGTAGGCGCGGATGTCGGGCACGGTCACGCCGACCTCGTTGCTGCCGCCAACGTTGACCCCGGCAAGCCTGTCGGAGAGCACCACGAGACGGCTGGAATCGGGAAAGGGCAAGGGGCGCAGCAGGACGGCCTCAACGATGGAAAAAATGGCGGTGGTGGCGCCGATGCCAAAGGCGAGCATCAACACTGCGGTGAGCGCAAAGCCGGGCGACTGGAGCAATTGACGCATCACAAGCCGTAAATCGAGAAGAAGCTTCTGCATCGAGAATCCCCGCACGGCAACGAGCCGAGAATGTTCAATACGATGTTTGTGGAAGCCCGCCAGCCATCCTGGTGGATGAGAGAATCAGGCTTCTGGGAGCATATACGTCCATTCCGGCCAGCCGGTTCAATGCCCGCCCCGGAGATGACGCATGGCAGCAAACACCAGCGCGGGCAGAGTGCGGACGCGGCCGTGCGCCTGCTTTTCTTCCTGCCAGGAAGACCGGGGCGGTGTGCTCATTCGGCGCGCAAAGCCTCAACCGGATCGACCTTCGCGGCGCGGCGCGCCGGAACCCAGCAGGCCAGCAGGGCGGCAAACAGCAGCGCCGCCGCGCCCAGAGCGTAGGTCTCCCCATCGGTGGCGGTGACGGCGTAAAGCTGGCTTTCGAGAGAACTGCCCAGCGCCCACGCTCCCAACAGGCCCGCGACCACTCCCGGAACGACCAGCGCCAGGCCCCGCAACAAAACGTTGCCAATCACCTTGCGCGGCGACGCGCCCAGCGCCATGCGAATGCCGATCTCGCGCGAGCGCCGGCCCACGTTGAACGCCAGAACCCCATACAGCCCCACGGAAGCCAGAATGAGCGCGACGGCAGCGAAGCCACTCAAAAGCCTGGCCTGGAACGTACGCGTGGCGATGGAAGCCGAAACGCGCGCGGCCAGCGGTTCCACGTCGTAGACGGCCTCCGTGGTGGTCATGCGGCGCAGCTGATTTTTGGCCGCTTCCACCAAAAGCG
Organism: Acidobacteriota bacterium; assembly: GCA_021846985.1. Taxonomy (GTDB): domain Bacteria; phylum Acidobacteriota; class Terriglobia; order Terriglobales; family Acidobacteriaceae; genus Telmatobacter. Next base: position 62,757 of record JAJZVX010000005.1, read on the forward strand.
CGGGGTTGCCGCGCGTGCGCAGGATCAGCGAAAACTCCGGGAAGGCCGGGAACTGCCGCAGCGAGAGATAGAACTCCTCGTAGTCGGACTGTCCCAGGTTGTCCTGCGTGGTGTCGCCCACCACACCAATGACCGTGCCGTGCGCGACCTCGATGTCCGGCGGACCAATCAGGATGACTTTGCCGATGGGATCCTGGCCGGGCCAGTAGCGCCGGGCAAAGCTGCGCGTCACAACAACGTCGAAAGGAATCTTTTGTAACGCCCCGATAATCTCCGCCATGCCGGGATTCTGAGAAGCGAAAGACGGCATCGGCTCGGAGCCGGTAAAAACGTGCCCCTGCAGAAGCGGAATGCCCATCACGGCAAAGTAGTCGCGGCTCACCACGCGAAAGGAGGCCGTGGGAAAATCGGCCGGCGCGGGCGTGGGCCGATCCGGCAGATGAAACTGATTGTGCGAGTCGTTGAAGTCGAAGGCCAGATTGCTGGTGGCCGCGGCCGACTCCACGCCGGGAAGCTCGGCCAGCCGCTCGGCGGCGGTCTCGTAGAAGGTGCCCACCTGCGACGGCGATCCGCCCAGACGCGCCTTGGGGGAAGCCAGATGCAGAGACAGCACATGGGCCGGCTCGTAGCCCAGCGTCCGGTTCGACAGAGACCAGAGACTGCGCAGAAGGAGCCCGGCAGAAACGAGCAGCAGCGTGGCGCAGGCCACCTGGGCCACAATCAGCAATCCAGGCACGCGGCTGTGGGAGCGGAAAGAGAGGCTGGCCGCGCTGCGGTCCTTCAGAACATCGTTGGGGCTGGCGTGCGAAAGCTGCCAGGCGGGAACCAGTCCGAAACCCGCGCCCGTGAGCAGCGTAATGAGCACGGCGAAGGCCTCCACGCGGAGACTGATGAAGGAACCCGCTCCGGCATAAAGCTGCAGAACGGCGAAAGGAACCAGCGAGTGCAGCGTAGCGCCCAGCGCGCTGGCCAGCAGCAGGCCCAGGCCTCCACCCAGGGCGGCAAGCAGAAGGCTCTCGACCATCAACTGGCCCACCAGGCGCATGCGGCCCGCGCCCAGGGCAATGCGCACCGCCATCTCCCGCTCGCGCGCCAGCGAGCGCGCCAGTGACAGCGTGGCGATGTTCACGCAGACAATCAGTAGCACCATGCCCACAGCGGCCATCAGCAGGAGCTGCTGCTGCCGCGAGTCGCCAACCAGGTACTGGTGCAGCCCCATCACGGTAACGCCAACGCCGTTGTTGCTCTTCGGGTAAAGCTGCGCAAGATGGGCCGCGATGGACTCCATGTCGCCGCGCGCGGCGGCCAGAGTCACGCCGGCCTTCAATCGGCCAACCACCGTTGCGTTGCTGTGGTTGTTGCGCGTTTGCATGTAGAGCTGATCGACAAACGGACCCAGCGGCAAAAACAGATCGGCATGGTCGTAGAAGACAAAGGCGCGCGGAAGAACGCCCACGATGGTGGCAGCCTTGCCGTCAATGCTCACGGAGCGGCCCACAACGCCGGCGTCGGCATGGAAGCGGCGGGTCCAGGTGTCGTAAGGGAGCAGCAGGACAAGCGGAGAGCCGGTGCGGTCGTCAGCCTCCGTAAGGTCGCGCCCCAGCATGGGCTGCAAACCCAGCACCTTCAAAAAATCGTGATCCACCAGAACGGTCGCCATCCGGTCCGTGCCTGCGGCCGTGGTCATATTCACAGAGTTGCTGGTGCGATAGATGGCCAGGGCGGAAAACACAGTTTGCTGACGCTGCCAGTCGATGAAATCCGGATACGCCACCGGCATGGCGCCACTGGCTTTGAGCGGAGCCTCCGAGATGTGCACGAGCCGGTTCGCATCCGGGTATGGCAGCGCGCGAAAAAGCGTCGCATTCAGCACCCCAAAGAAGGCCGTGTTGGCGCCAATGCCCAGGGCGAGCGTGGCCACGGCCACGGTGGTGAATGCTGGACTTTTGCGCAGTTGGCGCGCGGCGTAGAGCGCGTCTTGCTTCAGAAAGTTCATCATCAGCCTAAGCCTTCCTCCAACCTTGGCACGCGGGACGGACGTACCGGGATTCCAGCTATCTGGTAGCAATCGGCATGCCAGACGATTAAGGGGGAAGTTAGCCTTGTTTTCATAAAGTTACGGAGGGATACGCGATTTCGTCCGACCGCCACGCCGTTCGCTTCCGGCCAGTTTTTTACGAAAATGAACAGTGCGGCCACAGGCAGCTATCACGAAGAGCAATCGCAGCAGCAGGAGACAAAATCAGCAAGGGGAGAGCCGTCATCAGCACTCCCCTGCCCCACGCGGAACGTGCGGGGCCGCACGGCCACGACTTGGCGCTCACACTGTCTTCAGCATTCCGCCATCCACAAAGTACGCTGCCCCAACGCAATACGACGCCCGTTCCGAGCACAGAAACACAAAAAAGTCCGCCAGCTCCGCCGGCGTCGCAAAGCGTTTGATCGGCGCATGCTCGTCGGCCACCGACTGCAGATACCCTTCCCAGTCGCCGCCCTTCTGCGCCGTCAGAGCTTTGGCCGTCTTGATCCAGTCCGGCGTCAGGATCAGTCCGGGATTGATTGTGTTCACGCGAATTTTCTTCTTGATCAGCTCGGTCGCCAGGCACTTTGAAAACATCATCAGCGCAGCCTTCGTCGTGTTGTAGATCGGCTCATACCACAGCGGCTGCGCCGCGCAAATGGACGCGTTGTGGAGGATCACGCCGCCGCCCCGCGCCTCCATCAGCGGAGCCAGTCCTCGTGCCAGCCGCACCGCCGCCATCACGTGCAGCTCCCAGTAGTACTGCCACTTCGCGTCCTCCGACTCCAGCACGGTCTCGTTCGATCCCGTCCCGGCGTTGTTGATCAGAATGTCCACCCCACCGGCCTTCTTGGCCGCCTCGATCAGCGCCCCGGTCCCCTCCGCCGTTGCCACGTCGCAGGCCACCGGCGCCGCCTTCACCCCAAACGCCTTCGCAATCCGTGCCGCCTCCGCGCTCAACCGCTCGCTATTGCGCGCCGCCAGCACCAGGTCCACGCCCTCGGCCGCCAGCCCCTCGGCCACCGCCAGCCCAATGCCCACACTTCCGCCCGTAATCGCCGCAACCTTCCCCTTCAGTCCGAGATTCATCTCCGTTCTCCTGCCCGCTCTGGATTTTTGCTAGCGCAAGTATAGAATTCCCCTTCCCAGCCGCGCGCAGAACTCTCCACGGCAATCCGGCGCGCCCATCCCTCCTTCCGCCTCAACGCCCGGGCAGGCACACGCGCTCCTGACAGGGAAGGCCGTCCCAGACGCCGCAGCAGACCTCTCTCTTCCGCGCACAAAGAGCATTTTCGCGGCCCGCGTGCGCATCCACGGCCGCGGCTCCGATGATCTTCACTATTTCGTGGCGTTCCCCGCGCACTCCTCGTGGCCGCAGTGGCAAATCATCACCGTCTGCCCCGCCGTACCCTCGCAATACGCGCTGCAATACTTGTTCTTCCCGGTTGGAACACAGCTACAGACAGGGTTCGCACACTTCTTCTTGTTCTCACTCATGCTGTCCCCTTTCGTACCGCCCACAGTGGTTCCTGGACTGTTTTACCTCCAAACCAGTTCTGCGCAGCAGATTTATTCTCAGATGCTGTGTTCTTCGTCACACCCGCCGCTCCGGCCATCGTTTCTCCCGCCTCTCAGGTCGATATGGGCCGCAACGCTCTGACTGCCGTTCAAGGCAGAACCCGCATCTCCGCGCGAAAGAGATGAAAGTCAGTGAAGGTGACGTCATTCAGGAACTCCCGGGCGGGAAAGTCGATCCGCGCTCCCGCGGAGTCCACGCCGTGGAAGCCGGCCGCCCGGGAAAGAGCCACTCCCCTTACCGGGCAGATATATGGACGGCCGCCGATGGTCACTGAACCGTATTCCACCGCAATGCCCGATTGGAATCCTCTGCCCAACCAGTCCGTGTCCGATTCAACCGTCAGCCGCAGAATGGTTCCATCTTCCGGGTCCACGGCGATTTCCCCGTGATAGGCAGGCGATTGGGGCTCGACTTCGTCTCCCAGCGGCGTCAGCGAGACGCTCTCGTGCGAGTTTTCCGCGGGCACCGCATAGCCCAGAACGGCGAGGGGGCCGGAGGCGCCCTTCTCCCAATGGCTCCAGAAAATCCGGCTGTGAAGCGCATCGCCTACGACCACCGCCAGGATGGGCCCGAATTCGCCTGAAGTGGTCAGCCCAGCTGTCAGCAAGTCAGACTGGCCGTCTGTCTCATCTCCGCTTTTGCCCCCGCCGCTTCCATCGGCCGCAACCTCCCATCCATGCCGCTCCGTGACCACGACGGCCGTACTGCTCACCGCGTGAAACAACCCCGGCGTGGAAGGTGTTTCCGGGTCGGCGATGAGAGGCTGAAGAAACCCCTTGTGCCTGCCGTGCCTGGTCCTTCGCTGCTGCTGGTCGTCAAAGTGGATGGTGGTGCGTTTGGCCAAGAAGTCGGGTAGCCGGGGCACCGTTGTCTTCACATACTCAACCATCCGGGAGACGATCTGTTTCTGCGTTGCGGCATCGGGCGCTGCGAGTGCGGGGATCTCGGACGCGGGCAGATGGAGAAAGGCCGAAGCGTCCGCCAAGGCCAGCAGCGCCGTGCGGGTCTCCGAGCCCGGAAAGCTCTCCTGCCAGCGGGCAAGCCGCGCCGAGCTTGCCCGCTCGGTCAACTCCAGGCCGGCGAGCATCTTTGCGGCCTTGGCATCCGGCTGGCCGCGCTCCTGCGCCAGCAACTCTTCCACCTGCTGAACGTTCACCCGCTTGGCCGCCAGCGCCCCCGGAGTCAACCCTGCCAGCAACAACAGAAAGACGATCTTGCGCACAAAGCACCTCTTGCCCGGTTGACCCTCTCGCCGTCACTTCCCAGGCTGGTTGTAATAACCGGTGCGGGTGCGAAGCTTAAGCCCCGGCCGGTCGATCTTCATCTCCAGATCGTGATACTCGTTGGGCTTGTGCGCGGGCGGCGGATCAAACGTGATGGTGTAAAAGGCGCTGGCGTCAGCCACGCAGCGGTTGATCTGTGCCGTCATGTTGTTATCTGGTCCCAGAACCAATCCGCCACTCTGCTCCGCCAGCACGCCCAGCGTCAAATTCGCCGGCGCAGCGTCGTTCGGCTTTGTCACGCCCTTCAGGAACATCTCGAAGTAATCGTTCCTCACATAATTCCCCAGGGTTACGCTGTAGAGAGTGATGCGCGCCTGGCGCAGCCTGGTGGAAAGCTCGACAATCGAGGCAAATACTTGCTCCTCTATCTTGGGAGGCAGGATGCCGCCCATCGCCTGCACATCGAAGAGCGGCCAGCCCGGCCCGCCCCAGATCAGCAGCTTTCTGCCGGGTTTTTGCGCTTCCGCCTGGGCAATGCGGTCGAGCAACTGGATCGATTGCAGAAAGCTATCCCAGCCGTCGGCGCCCTCTCGCGCGGTCCTGCGTAAAATGCGGTCCATGCTCTCCAGTTCCGCGGCCTCTACCTTGCCATCCATCGAAGGCCTTGGCTGCGCGCTCACTCCGTCGTAGACAAGCGAAAAGACGGAAACCGGCTCGGCCAAATGGCCGTCATTCTGGAGGAGGAATTTCTCCATCTCCTGCGTGAAAAAGGTAACGTCCCGGTAGCTGAAGTTCAGGGCGTCGACCAGGAGGATCACCTCCACCGGCGAGTTGGCAGCTTGAGGGGTTCCGTGAAATGGGTGAAAAGAGAGAATGGGCGTGGGATGATGATTGTCCAGCAGAGTGAAGTCGGCAAGGTCGAGTCCGCTCACGGGATGGCCCCTCTTATCGGTCACCACCACGTCCAACTTGATGCGGCCTTCCTTCTTTTCGGCTCCCACAGAAGTGCGCCCAGCACTTTGAGCCGTGATGGGGCTGGATGGGGATGCCTGCTGCGCCGTCAGTCCAGCGCCGTCAGGCGGCTGCTGGGGTAACCCCAACCGCGGAAATCCCAAACAAAACATCAGGACAATGGACTGGCAAACTCTCATTCCATCACCTCGCCATCTTTCACGGGAGTGAAGCTTGACGAGACTTCTCTCCTGAAACTCACGAACCTTCGACCCGCAAGGTTAGAGGATGCTACCGAAGCCTCGGTCCTCTCATCCCCGCAAAGTTACGGCTGCTTGTACCAAGCGCTGATTGCCGAACATCCATCATTGTACGGGATGGCGTCATCCCTGAACGGGAGCACGAATTGCGCCTCTGGCGCGCAAATCAAGGCATTGAGCCCGCATCCAATCAATTCCATACCCACATCTGTATCCCCATCGCCTCTGCTATACTTTTAGAGTTCACCCCAGGCGGAGGTGGCGAAATTGGCAGACGCACTAGCTTGAGGTGCTAGCGCCTCACAAGGCATAGGGGTTCAAGTCCCCTCCTCCGCACCAAGGATTTTTCTCCCCCGGCCTGCCGGGCGAGAGTCTGGAAAGCAGCCTACAAGATGAATTTTCTCGTTTATTTCGTAATTGCCGTGCATGTGATTGTCTGTCTCTTCCTGATTGGTGTGGTTCTGCTTCAGCAGGGCAAGGCGGCCGACCTGGCCGGAGCCTTCGGTGGAGCCGGTTCGCAGACGGCCTTTGGCCCGCGCGCCGCAGCCAATATGCTCACCCGCCTTACCACGTGGTCGGCGGTCATCTTCATGGTCACCTCCATTACCCTCACCATCCTCTACGAGAAGTCCACCGGCTCCCACTCGGTCCTCGATCAGTCCACGCACTCATCGGCGCCGGCAAAGTCAGGCAAGTAGTTAGCAGGCTTTCACCCTTCCGTTCCTCCCGGCGGCAGGCCTTCGGCTTGCCGCCTTTGCCTGACGTGCCTCGTTTTTTCCTCTGGGCCTCTCTTAACGTTCGGTCACGCGCCTTGGTCGCGCGCAAGATCCCGCAAGCGTCTTTCCGTACGCAACGCTAGAATTGAATCATGATTCTTGAGACCTTCCCGGTGGGCCCGTTGCAATGCAACTGCACCCTGCTTGGCGATGAACAGGCCGGCGAAGCCATCGTCATCGACCCCGGCGACGAGATTGGCCGCATTCATCATCGCCTCTCCGAACTTGGCCTCAAGCTCAGGCAGATTCTCGTCACGCACGCCCACATCGACCACATCGGCGGCGCGCTTCGTCTGAAACGCCTCACCGGAGCGCCCATCTATCTCAACGAAAACGACCTGCCTTTACTCCAGACTCTGGATACCCAGGCCGCCTGGCTCGGCATGGCCGTCCCGGAAAGTGCGCCCCCCGATGAGTCTCTTGCCGACAGCCTCATCGTCGGTCTCGGCAGCTATCCCGCTCAGGTCCTCCATACCCCCGGCCACACCCAGGGCTCGGTCTGCCTCCACTTCGCCCCGCTCAACCTCCTCGTGGCGGGCGACACTCTCTTTGCCGGCAGCATTGGGCGCACTGACCTGCCCGGCGGCAACTATCCGCAGATCGTCGATTCCATTCGTGACCGCCTGCTCGCACTGCCCGGCGAAACCCGCGTCCTCACCGGCCACGGACCCCACACCACCATCGGCGAAGAGCGCCGCACCAACCCCTTCCTGCAAGGCCGGTAGAGTTGCGCTCCTCAAGCGCTATCTCATTCTTTATCAATCCATTAAATCTCCAAACCTATAGTGGATCTTGATCGATAACTGCATCTCGAGTAACGCCGCTCTTCGCCAGGTAATCAACCAGACGCCTGACCCCTTGCTGAAACTCCTGCTCCTCTCCCAGCAGGCTCACCACCAGCCATCCCGACTCCGGCATCCCGAAGAAGTACCCCGGATGCACCCACACCCCACGCTCCAGTAGTTCTAGCACCGTCCGCTCGTCCCGCTCTGTCGCCGGAATCCGAAGCACGGCGTACCAGCCGCCCTCCGCCTTCAGCCGGCTCACGGCTGGCGCTCCAGCGAATTGCCGGTCCAATTCCGCTAAATTCCGCGCGACCCGTCTCCGGATTTGTGCCTGAATCGCCCCGCGCCCAGCCAGCCATGTGGGCAGCGCACACTGCACCGGCGCGTTCATGGGCAGAAATGTATCCCCAATCACCTCCAGCCGGTCCAGCGCCGCCGCTTTCTCCGTGCCTGTGACCGCAATCCACGCCGCCTTCATCTGCGGCAACCCGGCGATCTTGCTCAGCCCGCTCACCACGAAGACCGGCACGCCCCCCAGCCCTGCCGCAAAGCTCGTCACCGCTTCGCTTCCCGCAAACCGGTAATCCAAAAACACCTCGTCCACCACCAGCGCCAGGTCGAACTCCCGGCAAAGCGCGGCCAGCTCCTTCTTCTCCCACGCCTTCGTGAAGTGTCCGGTTGGATTGTTGGGATGCACGAGGACCATGGCCCGGGTCCTTGGCGTAATCGCCCGCCGGATTCCTTCCGGATCGATCTGCCAGCCATGGTCGTAAACGAGCGGCGCGTTCTTCAGCCGCACATCGTCCAGGGCGGCCAGAAAATCGAAGAGCGGATAGCCTGGCTGCGGAACCAGAATCTCGTCTCCCGCGTCGCACAGCAGCCGGAACAGGTAGCTGTATGCCTCGCTGGTACTCGTCGTCAGAATGATCTGCTCCGGCGCCACCTTCACGCCCAACTCCGCATAGTACGCGCACACCGCCTCGCGCCCCCGCAGGCTTCCTCGCGGCTGCGGGTCGTAATCGAGCGTCTCGGGACTCGCCAGCGCCGCCAGCGATTCCGCATCATACCGGAACCCGCACCGCGTCGGGTTGGAGGCCGTCAGATCCGCAACCGGCAAACCCGCCTCCATGCGCAGCCGGTGCGCCCGCGCCAGCGCGTTCTCTTCCGTATTCCAGTTTGTCCTTGCCGAAAACCGCATCGCCTCGCCCATTGCAGACGCTCCCGCTTCCCTCATGCACAATAGAAGCAGGCGTCCTCTCCAACCATACACGGACGCCACCAGGGAGGCGGCTTGGACCTGCGCGCGGTTGTTTTCGACTACGGAATGGTGCTTACAGGTTTACCCAGGCAGGATGCCCACGCCGCCATGGTCCGCATCACCGGCCTGCCCGTGGACCGCTTCGAAACCCTCTACTGGCTCAACCGCCACGCTTACGACGAGGGCAAGCTCACCGGCATCGCCTTCTGGAAGGAGTTCCTGCGCAACGCCGCGCTTCCTGAAAACCAGGCCATGGTGGAAGAGCTCAACCAGTGGGACGCTCGCATGTGGACCACCCAGGACCCCGTGATGCTCTCCTGGCAGGCCCGGCTCAAACAAGCAGGCCTCCGCACCGCCATCCTCTCCAACATGGGCGACAATGTGCTCGAAAACATGCAGCGCGAGTTCGACTGGCTGCCCCGCTTCGACGTCCTTGTCTGGAGCTTCCAACTGCGCATGGCCAAGCCCGACCCGGCCATCTTCCATTACACCCTCGACAAGCTCGGCGCGCAGCCCTCTGAAACCCTCTTCCTCGACGACAAACAGGTCAATGTGGATGCTGCCCGCGCCCTCGGCATCCTGGCCCTCCGCTTTACCTCCGTTCCGCAGCTCCGCGCGGATCTCGTCGCCCAGGGCCTTGACCACGCGCTTCCCCTGCCCGCCTGATCGGCTTGTATCACGCCTGCGCGACGGCCGTGTCTTCCGCTTGCGCCTCCTCCACGGGGGCAAAGCACGCCTCCAGTCCCTGTGCATCCTCGTCCGCCAGCCGTCCCGCCACGGCCATCAGCGCCAGCAGCAGCCATGTCGTGCGGCTTTCCTCCACCGTTGCCACCAGCGAGATCACCAGCCATGTGGCCAGAGCCGTCGCCAGGCCCAACCGCAGATTGCCTCGGGTCCGCATCACGGCCCACCCAGCCAGCACCACAATGGCCGTGGCCAGAGAAAGTCCCACGAGCCCGCTCTCCACCGCAATTGACAACGCCGTGTTGTGCGCCGTATCCATGGACGCGGTGCCCGCCGCCGCTACAAAGTTGCCGGCGCCGTGCCCCAGCACCGGAGCCTGCGCAAAGGCACGCCAACCCGCCTCCCAGATATTCCATCGCTGGTTCAGGTCGCCTCCATGGAGCTGTTCGCCAATCGTCGCCAGCCGCTCAAACGTCCCCGCGGGAATCCACCACCACAATCCCGCGATCAGGGCAGGCAGCGCAAAAAAAACCGCCAGTGTCCGCCCGGCGTGGCCCCGCAACAGCAGCAGGGCGCTGCCGGCCAGAGCAACGGACGCCGCGACGACTCCGCCGCGGGAAGCCGTCAGTAATACCGCCACAACGCCCAGCGGCAGATAGCCGGCCGCCAGCATGCGCCCCGCCCAGCCCGATTCGCCGTCAAACAGCAGGGCCGCCAAAGGAAAACCAAAATCCAGGAACCGCGCCACGTCGTTGGGATCCTGGCCGGTAGCCGCAAAGCGCACCTGTTCCGCTGCAATCGTCTCAGGCGATATGAAGTTGGCCAGTGTCAGCAAGGCCAGCACCCAGCAGCCGGCTACCGTCGCGCGAAACAGCGTCCGCAACTCTTGCGGACTTTCTGCCAGTTCCCACGCCAGCCACACCACCATCATCTCCTGAAAATAGGCCCGCATCCGGTAGAGGGTTTCTGTCCCGTCGATGGTCCAAAAATACGTGCAGCAGAACCACACCAGCAGCGCCAGCGTCATCCACGGCAGCACGCCCGGCGCGCGCACCCGGCCTGCCTCGAAAACCGCCGGGATCGCCGCCAGCAGCAACACGAAACCCACCACCCGGGCAATGTTGCCCAGCGGCTCGCCCAGGTCCAGAGAATACTCCCACGGGATCGTGAAGGCGTAGAGCGCCAGCAGCCACCACGCCATCCGCCGCACTCTCAGTACCTCTGCGAGTACACCAGCGCGGAGTAGATCGCCACGCCCACCGTCGATTGGATCATTGATTCCATGCTGCGGTTCAGCAGACTCTTGGCCTGCGAATCCGGCACGAACAGAATGTCCCGGTCGTGAATCGCTTGGTCGGGCTCCTGGCCGTGCAACAGCCGCTTCAGATTCAGCCTCGTCAGCGTCCGGCCGCCTTTCTGCTCGCGAATCAGCAGGGCTTTGGTCGCCGCTGCATCCCGTGTTGGTCCCCAGGCCAGCGAGAGCGCCTGAACCACCGTCAGCCCCTGCGCCGGATCCACCGGAAACCCGCCCGGCCGCACCACGTCCCCGATCACATACACCAGCCCGGCGCGGCTCACCTGTACCGTGTCGCCCGGATCGAGCTCGGGGTTGTGATTGCCTCCGCTCTCCGTGCCGCTCGGATCCAGCACCACCGGATGCGGCGTGCGCGGATCGCCGCGGTGGAAGATGTTCACCAGTCGGCCAGCCGTCGGTGTCAGCCCCGAAGCCGCCGAAATCAGATCCAGCAGCCGGTGGTGCATCGTGTAGGGATAGACCCCCGGACGCGCCACCTCGCCCAGCACGCTTACGTCCTGCCCCGCGTACGCCACCACCAGCACCGAAACGGCGGGATGCAGCAGCATGCCCTTGGCCACCAGCGCCTTCTCGATCGCCCTCGCCGCCGCAGTCTCATCCAGCCCCTGTAGCCTGATCTCGCCGATCAGCGGCAGCATCGCCGTGCCGTCTTTTGCCACGTGCGCCTGCGTACGGAACTCCGGTGTATGAAACTCGCTCACCTCCAGGATGTCGCCCGGTCCAATCGGAGCCGGCATGGGCGTTGCGCTCAGCGCCGTCGCCATCGAAGGCATCCCCGTCTGGCCGCTTTCTTCCCCGTTCCAGATGGCCGGCGCCTCCTTGGGGTTGGGCACGTTCCGGCGATCCTCCGAGAGCGGATAGTGCGCCACGCCCGTCGGCAGTCCCGACGTGCTTGGCGTCGGCGCCTGCCCCCGGCCTGTCGCCGCAGCCAGAACCAGAATCAGCGCCACCGCCGCCGCGCCTTTTGCGCCCCATCCCTGCGATTCCATCAAGAGCGCGCCTCCTACCGCCAGCCAGATGCCCACAAAGAGTGCGATAGCCATGTATAACGGCAGATTCGGCGCCGCCGGTTTGGCCGGTGTCCGCGCCGGATCCACCACCACGATGTTCGAGCCGTGAACCCCTGCCGACAGCCCCGCCTCTTCCACCTTCTCCAGCACCCGCACATATAGCTCGCGGCTGGTGTCGGCCTCCTGCCGCATCGTCGCGTACTCGGTCGCCGCCTGGTTCAGACTCGTCCCCTCGCCGGTCCGCTCTTGCAGGCTCTTGCGCACCATCTCTTCGCGGTCCGCCGCCATCTTCCACGCGCTGCGGAAGCTCCCCACCAGCTTTGCATCCTCGGCCTTCACCTGGCGCTCCAGGTCCTTCAGTTGTCCCCGGATCTCCACCACGCGCGGAAAATTCGGCCCGTGCTCAATCCGCAGTTGTGCCTCTTCCTGTTCCAGGGCACTCTGCTGCGCATGGAGCTGTTTCAGCAGCGAGGTGGCAAAATTCCCGCCTTCGGTCTGCAACCGCGGGTCGGAGGCCACCACCAGCTCCGGATCTCCCTGCAAGGCCGCCCGATACTCGGCTTCATGCAAAATTCGGTCTGCGGCCGCCGCCACCAGTTCCCGCTCCAGTGCGTCTGCCTCCTCAATTGCGGCAACGTGCTGCGCCTCGCCCTGCTGCCCGTTCGGCAGCGTCTCCGGCGCGCTCAGAATCCCATGCGCGCTCTCAAACGATGCCAGCCGCGCATCGTCCCGGTCCATCCGCGCCTTCAGATCCCTTAGCTGCCCTTCCAGCCACACCGATGCCTGCGCCGTGGCCCGCATGCGCGCTTCGCCGTCCTCGTCCGCGTATGCCTTGATCAGGCCGTTCACCACCGCCGCCGACAATGCCGCATCCCGCGACCGGAACCGGATCCGGACCATCATCGTTCGCGGAATGGTCTGCACGTGCAGCCGCCACGCGAACCGCTCGAGAAGCCACGCCTGCGCCTCCGCGCCCGGCGACTCCATCCGGAATCCCGGAAACCGCTGCGCAAAATCACCTTTAAATCCCGCCGCCTGGTAGAGCTTCAGATCGCCAATCACCCGCCATGCCAGCCGGCCGCTCCGCAGCACATCCGCAAGCGTCTCCTGTTGCACCGGCGACGATAAGAGCGAAGCCGCAACATACGGCTCCTGACTGCTTTCCAGGCTTAACGGCGAGGCGGGCGAGGTGCGCAGCGCCACTTCCGCGCTGGCATCGTATTGATTGGGTGCAATCAGGCAATATAGCAGGCACACCAGCAGCAGTCCGCCCACCACAATCGCCATCATGCGCCGCCGGCGGCCTAGAACACCTGCCACTTCCCTGAGCGATAGCCTTGGCTCCGTCTGGCTGTTTCCTCGCCGTCTTCCGTCTGGAATAACTGTGGTCGCGTCCGCCAAAGGCTCGGAACCTCAACACATCAAAAGACTCTCCGGCGGGCAATCCCTGGATTTAGCTGCGAAACGCCTGTGCGGAGGAAGTATGGCTCAGTGTCCCTCATCGAGACCAATCCGTCAATAGACCTCTTTGCCGGGCAAACTGCCTGTGGAAATCCAACGTGTCTCAGTCGCCTGCCCCTGTCCGGTACCACGCCACCGTCCGCCGCAGTCCCTCCTCAAAGTCCACCCGGGGCTGGTAGCCCAGCAGTTCTCCCGCCAGCCGAATGTCAGCCAGCGAATCCCGTATGTCCCCGCTCCGCGGCGCCGCATACTCGGGCTGCCCCTTGAATCCCGTCAACCCGCACAGAATCCTGAACGTCTCGTTCAGCGTAATGCGCTTTCCCGTGGCCACGTTCATCATCTGCCCGGCCACCTTCTCCGCCGGCGCCGACGCCGCCAGCAGATTCGCCTCCACCACGTTGTCAATGTAGGTAAAATCCCGGCTCTGCTCTCCATCTCCGTAGATGGCTGGTTGCTCGCCCGCCAGCATCTTCCGGCAGAAGATCGCCAGCACGCCCGAGTAGTGCGAGGTCGGGTCCTGGTAGGGCCCGAAAACATTGAAGTAGCGCAGCGTCACTGTCTCCAGTCCGTACACACGCCGGAACGCCCGCATGTAGTGTTCCCCCGCCAGCTTCGCCACCGCGTAGGGCGAAATCGGGTCGGGCAGCATCTGCTCGTGCTTGGGCAGCGTCGGCGACTCGCCATAGGCTGACGACGACCCCGCGTACACCACGCGCCGCACTGCCGCCGCGCGCGCCGCCACCAGCACGTTCAACGTCGCGTCCACGCAATTTACGTTGGTCGCCACCGGATCGGCCACAGACCGCGGCACCGAGGCCAGCGCCGCCTCGTGAAACACAATCTCCACCCCTTCGCATGCCCGCGCGCAGGCCGCCGCATCGGCCAGATCGCCCTCGATGAACTCCATCGCCTCCAGACCGGCCAAGTTCGCCCTCTTGCCGGTCGAAAAGTTGTCGATCCCTCTCACCTGTTTGCCCCGCGCCAGCAGCGCGGCGGCAATTGAACGGCCAATAAAGCCGGCTGCTCCCGTCACCAGATACCTTGCCAATGTCTATCCTCCCGCTTGGTGCTTCCGGCGGGCGCATCGCTCCGCCTTCATCGGAAAGCATACTCCCTCCACTGCCTGTTCCCCATGGCTGCCCTGCGCCAGCCGCAATCCCAGAACCCTTCTCGGCCACGAATCTCACTTGCAACTTTTCATTCCGTTTCCGCGCCGTACAATCATGTCCATGACTACCGCCAATGGTGGAACGTACGCCGAGCTGAAACAAAGACTGGAAACCCGCGACGCCCGCATCGGCATCATCGGCATGGGCTATGTGGGCCTGCCTCTCGCCCTTCTCTTCAGTGGCGAACGCTTCCGCGTTACCGGCTTTGACATTGCGCCGGATAAGGTGGCCACCCTCAACGCCGGCGGATCCTATATTGTTCGCATCGCCCCTGAGGCCATCCAGCAGGCGCAAAAGGCCGGCTTCCGCGCCACCTCCGACTACTCTGAAATCGCATCCATGGACGCCGTCATCATCTGCGTCCCCACCCCGCTCGACGACCACCATGAGCCCGACCTGAGCTTCATCACTGGCACCGTCCGCTCCATCGCGCCACACGTCCACGAAGGCCATCTGATCGTCCTCGAAAGCACCACCTATCCCGGCACCACCGAGGAAGTCGTCGTTCCCCTCCTCGAAGACGGTAATCCGCACGGCCTGAAGGCCATCCGTTCCACCGGCCAATCCGGCCTCTTCGTAGCCTTCTCGCCCGAGCGCGAAGATCCAGGCAACGAGAGCGTTGCCCGCCACGATATTCCCAAGGTTGTGGGCGGATGCAGCCCCGAGGCCAGCCAGCTCGCCGCCGCCATGTATGGCGCCATCTTCCGCCGAACCATTTCCGTCAGCAGCCCCGCCGTGGCGGAGATGACCAAGCTGCTCGAAAATATCTATCGCTGCGTTAACATCGCCCTGGTCAACGAGCTGAAGCAGCTCTGCATGCGCATGGACATTGACATCCACGAGGTCATCGACGCCGCCAAAACCAAGCCCTTCGGCTTCCAGGCCTTCTATCCCGGCCCCGGCCTGGGCGGCCACTGCATCCCCATCGATCCGTTCTATCTCTCCTGGAAGGCTCGCGAATTCGACTTCCGCACCCGCTTCATCGAACTGGCCGGCGAAGTGAATACAGCCATGCCCGCCTTTGTCATTCAGAACGTCTCTGCCGCTCTCAACCAGCGCCGCAAATCCATCAACGGCTCCAGAATTCTCGTTCTCGGCCTCGCCTACAAGCGCGACATCGACGACCTCCGCGAATCGCCCTCGCTTGCCATCATCGAGATGCTCCGCGAAATGGGCGCCATGGTCGCTTACAACGACCCTTTCTTCGCCCAGGTGGGCCGCGGACGTCACTACGACCTGAATATGACCAACACGCCGCTCGACAACCTCGGACAATACGATGCCGTCCTCATCGTCACCGACCATTCGAGCTACGACTACAAAGCCATCGTCCAACAGTCGCAACTTGTCGTCGATACGCGCAACGCCACCAAAGGCATCCAGGCCCCCAACATCGTCCGCTGTTAGCGCGCGTCCATCCATCCTTCCTTCCATGCCAGCACAGGCGCGCGGGCTTGTCTTTTTTGTACACGGGCCTGAAAAACCCTGGCCGTCGTGTTCATTCTCTGTCCAGAGTCAGGCGGCGTCACGCTCCAAAACCGTGTTCTCCGCCCGCGACATCCCCCGAGTCCATCGTGTATCTTGACTGCGTTCTCTTATGACTCTGCTATCCTTCACCCTCGCCGAACCGTCGCACTTCTCCCTGCTTGAAAAGCTCCTCCTCATCGCGCTCACCGCGGCCTCCGCCGTCCTCTTCTGGCGACGCTTCGGAGCCGTTCTCCGCACCATCCTCGCCGCCAAAAAAGACCCGGCCTTCTCGCTTTCGCCGCTCGGGCCGCGCATCCGCGACTTCATCCTCGAAGTCGGTCTCCAGTCCAAGGTCATCCGTCAGCGCCCACTCCCCGGCCTTGCCCACGCGGCTGTCTTCTGGGGCTTTTGCGCCTTCGCACTCGTCACCGTCAACCACTTTGCCTCCGCTCTCGGCCTCGCTTTTCTCTCGCCCGATGGCTTCTTTGGCCGCTTCTACTTCTGGTTCGCCGCCCTCTTTGCCCTCGCCTGCGCCATCGGCATCCTCGGCCTCTTTGTCCGCCGCTTCTTCGTCCGTCCCCGCTGGCTTGGTCAAAAAATCTCCTGGGAGTCGGGCTTCATCGCCCTGCTGATCTTCCTCCTCATGGCCACCTACCTGGCCGCGTTCTTCGTTACGGACTCCAGCCCCGCCATCCGCATTCTCTGGTGGATTCACACCCTGGCCATCCTCGTCTTTCTCCCCATCATTCCCCACACCAAGCACCTTCATCTCGTCCTCGCCCCGTTCACCGTCTTCCTCTCCCGCGGCAGCTTCAGCCGCATCCCGCCTCTCGCCGGCGACGAGGACTTCGGCCTCGTCGCCGGCGCCGACCTGACCCGCATCGCCGCCCTCCAGGCCTACTCCTGCGTGGAGTGCGGCCGCTGCACCGAGCACTGCCCCGCCGCCGCCACCGGCAAGCTCCTCAACCCCAAGGAAGTCATCCTCGGCCTCCGCGCCTACCTCAACGACATCGGCCCTGCCACCGATCAGCCTCTTCTGGGCCCCTACAACCCGCCCGAAGCGCCCTTCCAGTGCACCACCTGCGGCGCCTGCGAGTTCCAGTGCCCCGTCGGCATCGAGCATCTGCCCATCCTCGTCGGCCTGCGCCGCGGCGCCGTCAACACCGGCGCATGGGAAGACGACTATGGCGCCAAACTCTTTCTCGCCCTGGAGCGCGGCGGCAACCCCTTGGGCATGCCCGCCTCCGACCGCGACAAGTTCATCGAGCGCGCCGCCCTGCCGCTCTTCGACGGCAGCCAGGAATACTGTCTCTGGCTCGGCTGCATGGGCGCCTACGACCCCCAGGGCCGCGAGATCGTCACCGACTTCGCCCGCATCCTCCGCCATCTCGGCGTCAACTTCGGCGTCCTCCGCAAAGAGAAATGCACCGGCGACGCCGCCCGCCGCCTGGGCAACGACCTCCTCTTCCAGCAGCTTGCCGAGGCGAATCTCGAAAACCTGGCTCAATCCAAAGTCACAAAAATGCTCTCCATCTGCCCCCACTGCGTCCGCACCATCCAGGAGGACTGGCGCGAATACGGCACGCCCCCCGCCATCGAGCACCACACCGAATTCCTGGCGCACATGGCCGGAAAACTCCCTCCCATAGCTTTCCGCTCGGAGAGCATCGTCTACCACGACCCCTGCTATCTCGGCCGCTATCGCAATATCTACAATCCGCCGCGCATGCTCCTCCGCCGCGCCGGCCAGCTTGTCGAAGCGCCCCGCCACGGCGAGCGCAGCTTCTGCTGCGGCGCCGGCGGAGGCCTCACCTTCCTTGGCGAAGAGAAGGGCGAGCGCATCAGCCGCGTCCGCGCCGCCGAGCTCGTCTCGACAGGCGCCCAGGCCATCGCCACCGCCTGCCCCTTCTGCCACTCCATGTTCCGCGACGCTCTTGGCGAGTCCGCCACTCCCGCGCCTCAACTCCTCGACATTGCCCAGATCCTCGCCCGCGCCCTGCCGCCAGTGAAGAAACCGTAAATATTGATCCGGCCCTATGAGGTGAGACTTACCTGCCCCACCCTGGCCACAAAGGCGTGGCGGGGGTGGGACACCCGTAGATGTCTTATCCATTGGGGCCGGATCAAGAATGACTTCGTCCTCGCCATACCCGATTCCACTTACACGCTGGCCCAGATGCGTCTCAAGGCTCTCGACGCCGACACCGCTCCGCCGGCCAGGTAGATTCTCGAAGGCAGTGCGCCTCTCCCGCACACTGCCTTCCGCGCCTTCTCCAACCCGGGCCTTCGTCATGGCGAATCCCCGCCCTCTGGCCGTACTATGTTCAAGGACAAACCCGTATGAAGATCATCGTTGCCATGAAACAGGTTCCCGCGCCCGACGCCCAGATTCGTATCGACGCCGCTGGAAGGTGGATCGACGAGTCGGGTCTCCAGTGGGCTCTGAACGAATCCGATGCCTACGCCCTCGAGGAGGCCCTCCAGCAAAAGGAAAAGCATGGCGGTGAAGTCGTAGCCGTCTGCGCCGGCCCCGAGCGCGTGGGCTCGACCATCCGCGAAGCCTTGGCCAAGGGCGCCGACCGTGCCATCCATATCGACTGCGACGACCTCGCCTCCCGTGATGCCCTCGGCATCGCCCGCCTCCTTGCCGCCGCCATCCAGCCTGAAAGTCCCGATCTCATCCTGACCGGGCTCCAGTCCGAAGATCTCGGCCTGGGCCAAACCGGCGTCATCCTTGCCGAGTTGCTCGGTCTGCCCCACGCCACCCTCATTCTCCATGTCGAAAAAACCGAATCCGGCCTGCGCGTCAAGCGCGAGCTCGAGGAGGGCTGGTTCCAGAACGTCGAGCTTCCCATTCCCGCCGTTCTCACCATTCAGTCCGGCGGCAACAAGCTTCGCTACGCCACCCTCATGGGCATCAAACGCGCCAAGACCAAGGAGGTCCGCCGCATAGCCGCCGCCAGCCTCGCCGCCGCCGCCGCGCCCGTCGTCCTTCTTGACCGCATCGCCCTGCCCCAGAAGCAAAAAACCACCCAGATGCTCTCCGGCTCTCCCCAGGAAGCCGCCGCGGCCCTGGTCGAAAAACTGAAATTCGAAGCGAGGGCCCTATGAGCAGCGTATTGGTCGTGCAGGAAGCGCGCGCGGATGGGAAAAGCCGCTTCTTTCAGGAGTCTCTGGCTGCGGGCCGAATCCTTGCCGGCTTGACGGGTCTTCCCCTGGAAGCGGCGGCTATCGGGAATCCCAACAGCAGCGTTCTGGCCGAATTCTCCGGACCGCCGCCGGCGGCAGCCCACGCCGTCCAGCATCCGTTGCTCGAAACCTACACCTCTGACGGCTACGTGCTCGCTTTTGAGCAGTTGATCCGTAAACTCCAGCCCGCATTTGTTGTTTTTCCGCACTCCTACCAGGTCCGCGATTTCGTTCCGCGTCTTGCGGCCCGATTCGGCAAAGGACTCATCGGCGATGTAACCGCCATCGAAGCCGGACCCACGTTTGTGCGCCAGCTCTTCCAGGGAAGAGTGAACGGTATGTATCGCGATGCGGGCGATGGACCTTGTTTTATCTCGATCCAAAGCGGGGCGTTTCCGCCGGATTCTGCAACCGCTGGCGCCACCACGATCCATCCCTTCGTTCCCGAGATGATTGCCGCGCAGATTCGCACCCATCCCGGCGAGCCCTTCCGCGCCTCGGCCCGAACCGTCGATCTCGGTTCCGCCCAGGCCATCGTCGCCGTCGGCCGCGGCATCAAGGAAGAGGCCAACATGCCCCTCGTCCGCGACCTTGCCGCCGCTCTCGGCGCGGAGTTGGCCGCCTCGCGCCCCATCTGCGACAACGGCTGGCTCCCCATGGAGCGGCAGGTCGGCAGTTCCGGCCAAACCGTTGCCCCCAAACTCTACCTCGCCGCCGGCATCTCCGGAGCCATCCAGCACCTGGTTGGCATGAAAGGCTCCCAGTGCATCGTGGCCATCAATAAAGACCCTGACGCTCCCATCTTCGAAGTCGCGGACTACGGCATTGCCGCCGACCTTTTCGAAGTCATCCCTGCGCTCACCGAGGCTATCAAAGCCGCAAGGTAGAAGCCCCAACCGGCCGGAAGGTAAGCCGCTTCCGGCCGCCGCGAGTCCATCGGGCCCCCGTCTCCCCTGCCGCTCCTGAGGTCTGCCATGGCCGCAACTCGCAAGCCCATCGTCGTCGTCGGCAGCATCAACATCGATCTCGTCGCCCACGCACCGCGTATTCCTCTTGCCGGCCAATCCCTCATCGGATCGGATTTCGTCACCACCCCCGGCGGCAAAGGCGCCAACCAGGCCGTCGCCGCCGCCCGTCTTGGCTATCCTGTGCATATTGTGGGCGCCGTCGGCGACGATGTTTTCGCGCAATCCCTCCTCGACAACCTCTCCGCCGCAGGCGTGGATGCCTCCGCCACCGCCCGCGTCTCCGGTCCTTCCGGCGTCGCCGTCATCCTTCTGACCACCAGCGGCGAAAACTCCATCGTCGTCGTCCCCGGCGCCAATGCCCGCGTCACACCGGCACTCATCGACCGCCATGCCGCGCTCATCCGCTCGGCAGGCATGGTCCTTTGCCAGTTGGAACTGCCCCTTGCCGCCACCTTGTATCTGCTCGCCCTCTGTGCCCAGGCAGGCGTCCCCGTCATCCTCGATCCCGCCCCCGCCGCCGCTTTGCCCGATGCCGTCTTTCGCCAGGCCGCCTGGTTCACACCCAACCAGACCGAAGCCGCTTTCTACCTCGGCCACAAAACGACTCCCAAACAGGGCGCGGCAGCGCTGCTGGACCGCGGCCTTCAGGGTGTCGTCTTGAAGCGCGGACGCCACGGAGCTTACGTCGCCATCTCCGGCGCTGCTGCCGCCCTGCCGCCCTTCCACGTCGAGCCCGTCGATACGGTCGCAGCCGGCGATTGCTTCAACGGCGCCTTTGCCGTCGCCCTTCTTGAAGGCCACGACCCCTTTTCCGCCGCTCGCTTTGCCTCCGCTGCCGCCGCCCTTTCCGTCACCCATCACGGCGCTCAGGCTGCCATGCCCACGCGCACCGAAGTCGAGCAGTTTCTCCTCCATCGCTCCTGACCGGCTTCCTGCTCGACAATTCCTTGTCCACTTCAACCCATCCTCGTGCAGTATCTTGGCCACCGCATCCACGACCGCTTCCTGCCCATCCCCGCTCAAAAAGTCTTGCGCCACCACGCCGTCTTTTCGTAGTTGAGCAGCCTCGTCCTGCCCCCGCGCGCCAGATAAAAATCCAGCACGTCGTCCGCCTGAAAGACCGAGCAATCCGGCCAACTCTCGTCTTTCATCAGGTGCGTTGCCTCCAGGCGGCTGTCCACCAGCGTAATCTCCGTCGGGGAGCACTGCACCACCCGTTGCGCCTTCAGCGCAAACGTCGTCCCCGGCAGCGGATCGGGCGGCATCTGGTTGGCTATTTTGGTCAGCACCAGGACCAATACGAACACCGCGGCGACAATGACAATCTTCTTCATGACCTGTGTGCGTTTTTCGCGTCCGCGGCTGGCCGCGCTCCCAACCGGCGTGCGCCGCCACGCGGACCTTCCGCAATCAATCTATAGCCTCTGCTGGACAAACACAACTCAGCCCCGGCAGGCACGGCACGCAGTTCTTCAATCGTTGCGCCTTTGCTAGTTCTGATCGTCCCGCCGGTGCAGCGTGGGCCGGTCGTCCGCGCTCGTCCCGTTTCCACTCGATCCGTTGCCCGTGCCGGCTCGCCGCAGCGAGGGCCTGTTTTTGTTTCGCGCGTCCATCAGCCGCCGCTTGTTTTCGATCCGCGCCAGCCGCGCCTTCACCTGGTCGAACTCCGATGTCGTCACCGTGTACTCGTCCCGCGCGGGCAGTATCCGCGCTATCTCCTCCTGCGAGTGCAGAATCCGCTCCGGCGTCTGCGGATGGTCCGAGAAGGTGCGCGACACCAGCCCTGGCTTGCGCTTCTGCAGCGCCTGAATCTTCTCAAAGAAAGTGATGAACGCCTGCGGATCGTACCCCGCGCGGTACATATACTGCACCCCCAGGAAGTCTGCCTGCGCCTCAAACTCGCGCGAAAACCTCAAGAACGTGACCGGCACCGCAAACTGCGCCGCTTCGTAAATGCCCAATCCCGTCCAGTCGTAGGGCAGCATGACCATCAGCGGCACCATGCCAATCTGCGTGTAGTTCATTCGCGTCTGCTCGCGCATGGCGTGGTGCGCGCACACGTGCGCCACCTCGTGCGCCATCACGCCCGCCAGTTCCGCCTCCTCGTCCGCCGCCAGAATCAGTCCCGAGTTCACATAAAAGAACCCGCCCGGCAGCGCCATGGCGTTGATCTCGTCCGAATCGATCACTTTTATCGTGAACGGCACCTTGCAATCGGAGTTCTTCACGATGTTTTGCCCGATGCGGTTCACATACTCGGTCACCACCGGATCGGTGATAAACCGCGTGCTCTTGTCGATCTCGCTGGCATACATTCTGCCCATCTTGATCTCGGTGTCCGTCGAGTACCAGTTCCCCAGGCCCCGGCCGCCGATGTTCCGGTTCCCCACCGCGTTCACATCGTCAATCGAGCCGTGCTTCACCTTGATCATCTCGCTGCCCGGTTCCACCACCTTCTCCGGGTTCACGTCCACCTTCGGCACATCCCCGCCCACCGGCTCCGTCCCCGGAGCCGCTTTGTCCTTCTTGTCCTTGCGCTTGTCCTTTTCCTGGCCGGCCGCAACCTGCGCCGCCGGCGCGCTTTGCGCGGTAGCGTTCTTCTCCTGCGGCGTCGCGGGAACGTCCCCGCCCGCCGGCGCCGATTCCGGAGCAGGCGGGGCGGCGGGCGTAGTCGATGGCGCCGTTTGCGCCCATGCTGCCGTGGCCAGCGCCAGGGCCAAACCGGCCGTCCTCCATGCTTTCCCGGGCATGCTCATCGGATGCCTCCCGCGCAAAACCGCGCCCGGCGGCGAGCGCCGCTTCACTCCATTCCCTAGACGCTATCATCCTCTCCTTCGGCAACCTCTGCAATCCAGAATCGTTCCGCCGCCTTCATCCTCTTCGCATCCAGAATCCCGTCTCTCCAGCGCTGTTTCTGGCCCCTTGGAGCCTCCATCCGGATGAATTAGAGTGAAGAACACACGGGGCTGCGGGAGGCACCTTGTTCGGAAAGAAAGCTGCACTGGCTATGCTCGTTCTCTGCGGCGCGCCATTCCTGGCCGCCCAGCACCCCGCTCCGCCCAATCCCCTGGCGCAGATGCTTCACCTCCACGCCCATATGCCCCCTGCGCCCGCCAACGCCACACGCACTCCGGAGACCATCTTCGACGCCACCCGCCTGGGCTCTCCTCTTGTCCTCGACAAAGGCTGGCGCGTGGGCGTCTCCTCCAATCCCGCCGTCGCCGATCCTGCCTTCGACGACTCCACCTGGGCCATCCGTAACGCCAGCGACTCCATCGACGATGTCCCCGATGAAGACCACCCCGCGGGCACGCCTCTTCCCCAACACAAAGGTCCGCCGCAGCCCGGCCACCATCGTCCCTTCGCGTGGTTCCGCATCCATATCCGCCTGGCCCCCAACCACGGACCCGTCGCGCTCCTTATAGAGATGCCCGTCTCCCACAGCGCCTCCTTCGCCCTCAGCTCCCAGGTCTTCTCCGTCGATGTCTTCGCCAACGGCAAACAGATTCAGGCCGGCGGGCCCCACGGCGATTCCCCCGGGCCCTATCAGCAGATTTCCCGCATCTACGACCTCGACATCCCCTCCTCTGAAACCTCTCTCACCCTTGTCGTCCGCAGCGTCTACATCCCCGTCGGCTACGGCGCTTACACCACCTTCTTCGGCAACCGCAAGCTCAGTCTCGGCAACCCCGACGACCTCGCCGTCCGGCTCGATGTCTGGAGCGACCTCAGCCTCTTCGAGCGCTTGCCCCGCCTCGTCAACTCCATCCTCCTCGTCGTCCTCGCCCTCTTCCTTCTCGCCCTCTATTTCACTCAGAAGGGCCACCTCGAATACCTGCTTCTCGCCCTCTACGAGCTCACCGAAGCCCCCGTCGGCTTCATCGACCAGGCCGGCAGCTCCGGCCACCTTGATCGCCTCCTCTACGGGGCCATCGTTCTCCAGTTGCTCGTCCTCTCCGCCTATCTCTACTTCGAATTCCTCATCCGCTTTCTTTCCCTCAAGCGCCGCCGGTACATCACCATCCTTCGTCTCAGCGCTCCCATTCTCGCCGGCGTTGCGCCTGCGCTTCTCAGCCTTGGCCGTGGCCGCGCCTCCGGCATCTTCCTGCTCGTCGTCGCCCTTGGCACCCTCATCTGGGTCGTCTGCTGGCTCACCTTCGTCCTCACCACCCTCTTCCGCGCCACCCTCCGCCGCAACTTCGAGGCCGGTCTCCTCCTTTTTCCTCTCTTGCTCAGCATGGTCGGCTGGATCGAGCCCATGCTCCTCGGCAACATGAATCAGTGGGGCGGCCGCACTTACCACTCGACCCTCACCATTCAGGCTGGCCCCATCCCCATCCACCTCTCCGCCATTGCCGACTTTGCCGGCATCCTCGGCATCGTCATCATCGTCTTCTTCCGCTTCCTTCGCATCCAGCAAGACCAGGAGCGCGCCGCCAGCGAGCTCGCCGCCGCCCGCAGCGTCCAGGAGCTCATGATCCCCCACGAGAAGCTCCAGACGCCCGGCTTCGAAGTTGACTCCGTCTACAACCCCGCCACCGAGGTGGGCGGCGACTTCTTCCACCTCCAGAGCACCCCCGATGGCGGCCTCCTCGTCGTCATCGGCGACGTGGCCGGCAAGGGCCTCAAAGCCGCCATGAACGTCTCCATGCTCATGGGCGCCCTGCGCCGCATTCCCGAGCACAGCCCCGCCAAAATCCTCGAAGCTCTCAACCGCGTCCTTGTTGGCCCTGACAGCTTCACCACCTGCCAGGCGGCTCTCTTCGGCCCCAACGGCGAGCTCGTGGTCGCCAACGCCGGCCATCTGCCGCCTTACCTCAACAGTCAGGAGGTCAACCTCCCCGGCAACCTCCCGCTCGGCGTCCTTCCCGACACCACCTACGCCGAAGTTCGCCTCTACCTCCACCCCGGCGACCGCATCCTCCTGCTCTCCGACGGCGTGGTGGAAGCCCGCAACCCCACCGGCGAAATCTTCGGCTTCGACCGCGTCCACAACCTCTCCAACCAATCCGCCTTCTACATCGCCGATGCCGCCAGGGCATTCGGCCAGGAAGACGACATCACCGTCCTCACCATCCGCCGCCTCAACCAGGCAAAAGCCGCATAGCATCCGCCTCATTGTTCCCGGCAGCAAAACTCGAAATTGAAAAAGAGGAATCGGCGGCGCAAGCGCCTTCACGCGCATACTCGGACCTCGGCCTCACGCCCCGGAGAGGCACATGTAAAAGTCCAAATGCATGTGTTCTGAAACACGAGACTAACTGCAATCGCAGGCAGTCCCGGCGGGGCAAATACCGGACAGCGTGCTACTCTCCCAGCACCCGCCTGAAGATGGCGTCTACGTTGCTCAACTGGCGAGTGTAGTCGAAGGTCCTGGCCAGCTTTTCGGGGCTCAGCAGCGCGGTAATCTTTTCCTCTTTGGCCACCTCGTCGCGGAACACCAGCTCTTCCTTCCACGCGCGCATGGCGTGTGACTGCACCAGCCGGTAGGCATCTTCGCGCAGCATCCCGGCTTCGGCCAGATCCAGCAGCAACTGGCCGCTGAAGATGAGGCCGCCTGTGGATTCGAGATTCTTCTTCATCCGCTCGGGATAAACCAGAAGGCGGTCAATGAGGCCGGTCGTTTTGGCCAGCAGGTAATCCGTCAGGATGGTGGAGTCCGGGAAGATAACGCGCTCCACCGAGGAGTGCGAGATGTCGCGCTCGTGCCACAGGGCAATGTTCTCGAAAGCCGCCTGGGCATTCGAGCGCAGAACGCGGGCCAGGCCGCTGATCTGCTCGCTGGTGATGGGATTCTTTTTGTGCGGCATCGCGGAGGAGCCTTTTTGCTTCTCTGAAAAGTACTCCTGAGCTTCGCGCACTTCGGTGCGCTGCAAGTGGCGAACCTCCACGGCGATCTTGTCCAGAGTGCTGCCGATCAAAGCCAGAGTGGAAATATAGGCGGCATGGCGGTCCCGCTGGATTACCTGGTTGGCCACGGGGGCCGGTTTCAGCCCGAGCCGGGCGCAGATGCGCTCTTCATGCTCCGGCTTCAGATGGCCGAAGGTGCCCACCGCGCCCGAGAGCTTGCCCACGCGCATGTCCTCGGCGGCCGTTTCGAAACGCGCAAGGTTGCGGGCCATCTCGGCATACCAGTTAAGAATGACGAGGCCGAAGGTGGTGGGCTCGGCGTGGATGCCGTGGGTGCGGCCAATGATGGGGGTGTGCTTGAACTCAAGCGCGCGCCGCTTCAGCACTGCCAGCAGGGCATCGAGGCCCTTACGGATCAGCTCCGACGCCTCCTTGATCTGGAGCGCCTGTGCGGTATCCACAATGTCGTTTGAAGTCAGCCCGTAGTGCAGCCAGCGGGACTCTCCGTCCAGGCCCTGGCTTTTAAGACTCTCTGCAACGGCGGTCGTGAAGGCGATCACGTCGTGCTTCACCTCGGCTTCGATCTCGGCAACGCGGGCGGCGGAGACACTGGCCCGGGTGGCGATGGCCTCGGCTGCGGCGGCGGGTATCACGCCATCCTCGGCGAGAACGGTGCTGGCGGCCGACTCCACCTCAAGCCAGCAGCGATACTTGTTCTCTTCGGTCCAGATGCGGCCCATGGCCGGGCGGGTATAGCGTTCAATCAAGGGATTTGCTCCTTCTCAATGAGGCCGGCCGTGTAGGCCGCCAACCCTTGATTGTACGAGGCAGCGCCGCCTAGGAGCGAACCAGCCCCAGCCGCTTTTCCAGCTCCTCAATCAGCAGGCCGCGTCCCGGCCTGTAAGGCTGGAACCACTCGCCGTCAATCACCATCTGGGGAACGGCACGCTTGCCCACGCGGCGCAGAAGTTCGGCCTCGGCGGCCGGATCGTTGTCCACATTGATCTCCGTATAGGCGATGCCGTGGGAGTCGAGAAAATACCGGGCGGCGCGGCAGTCACCGCACCAGCGGGTGCAGTAGAGCTGGATCTTCATGGGTGCATTGTACCCTCGTCCTGCTGCTAAGATCGGTGACGATGACCGCACACGAGATCAGGAACCTGCTCCGTCTGGAGCCGCACCCCATCGAGGGCGGCAGCTTTCGCTAGACCTACATCTCCGCCGCCACGGTGGAGCTGCCGCGCGGCCGCAGGGCTTATGGAACGGCAATCTACTACCTGCTGGAAACGGGCGCCTTCAGCGAGATGCACAAACTGGAGTCGGACGAGGTCTTCCATTTCTATCTCGGCGACCCCGTCGAGATGCTCCAACTCCATCCTGATGGCAGCTCCACTGTGGTCACCCTGGGCCCGGATCTGGCCGCGGGCCAACAAGTCCAGGTGGTGGTGCCGGCCGGGATCTGGCAAGGCACGCGCCTGATTGGCGATGGAACCATGGCCCTCATGGGCTGCACCGTGGCGCCGGGGTTCGACTATGCCGACTACCACGGCGGCAGCTATGCGGAGCTGGCCGCGAAGTGGCCGGGAGAGAAAAACCGGATTCGGAAGCTGACTCGAAGTTAGCGAACTGCCGGGAAACACTTATCGCCGCTCGCGGAAGAAGCTGCGGAGTAACTCGGATGCCTCCTGGGCGGCGATCCCCTGCTCCACCTGCATCTGGTGGTTGAGTTGCGGATGGTTGAGGACGGCGAGAACGGAGCCGCAGGCGCCGGATTTAGGGTCGGAGGCGGCGAAGACCAGCCGGTGGAGACGGGCGTGGATCATGGCGCCGGCGCACATGGCGCAGGGCTCCAGAGTGACATAGAGGGTGCAGCCGGGCAGGCGGTAGTTGCCGAGAACACCGGCAGCGGCGCGCAGAGCCACCATCTCCGCGTGGGCTGTAGGGTCGTTGTCGCGCAGCACGCGGTTCTGTCCGCGCGCAACGATGGTTCCCTCGCGGACGGCAATCGCGCCAATGGGGACTTCGCCGGCCTCGCCTGCCAGTCGCGCCTCGGCCAGAGCGGCTTGCATGGCTTCGCGGTCGTTCATCATGCCTCCGATGGTAAAGCCGCCGGCTGCTGCTGGGTCATGCAATGCAGTGTGCCGAGCCCCCACACCAGATCGACCGCATGGATGCCGATGACTTCGCGATCGGGAAAGAGGCCGGCGAGGATCTCGAGCGCCACGCGATCGTTGGGATCGTGGAAGGTGGGCACAAGCACCAGCCCATTGGCAATATAGAAATTCGCGTAGCTGGCCGGCAGCCGCTGGCCGTGGAAGACGACCGGACGCGGCATGGGAAGTTCGATCACTTCGAACCGCTTGCCGTCCAAAGTGCGGGCGGCGCGAAGACGGGCGAGATTGTCGGCGAGCGGCGCGTGGTTGGGATCGCGCGTGTCGGGCTCCACGGCCGTGACGATGGTGGTGGGGCCGGCGAAGCGCGAGATGTCGTCCACGTGGCCATGCGTGTCGTCGCCGGCGATGCCACAGCCGAGCCAGATCACCTGGTCGATGCCGAGATAGTCGCCGAGCGCCTGCTCCAGCCGCTCGCGGCTCACGCCAGGATTGCGCTGTTGCACCTCGCTCAGCAGGCACTCCTCGGTGGTGAGCAACGCGCCCCTGCCGTTGGTGTCGATGGAGCCGCCTTCCAGAACCAGGCGGCGCGGGTCTCCACCCTCCATGGGTACGGCAGGCTCCCACATCGGCAGGCGAAGAAGCTCGGCCACGCGCCCGGGAATCTGGCCGTCGAGCTTCCAGTTGTCGTACTTGGCCCAGGCGTTAAAGCGCCAGTTCGTGAGGCCTGTCTGGCCCGCGGCGTTGCGGACGAAGAGAGGGCCGGAATCGCGGGTCCACACGCGGTTCGTGGGCCAGCGATGAAATGCAACCCGGTCGAGATTGGCGCCGGCGCGGCGCAGCATGCCGCGGGCGCGCTTTTCCTCCTGCTCGCCCTGCACAAGCAGGCGTACAGTTTCATGCCGGGCCAGCAGGCGCACAATCTCGGCATAGAGCCATGGGATCGGATGGAACTTGCCGGGCCAGTCCTCGCGGTTGTGCGGCCAGGCGAGCCAGGTGGCTTCGTGCGGCTCCCACTCGGCGGGCATGCGGTAGCCGAGGGAGCGCGGTGTGCCGTGAACCGGAAGAGACGCGGACATGCTTACTTCGAGTCTCCATCCTGTGACCATGGGTCGGCCCGGTCGAGAAAACGCCGCGTGATGGGCGCGTACGCGTCAATCCGCCGGTCGCGCAGGAACGGCCAGTTGCGCCGCGTTTCCTCAATCAGGCTCAGATCCACTTCGCCCATCAAGATCTCTTCGCTGTCGTGCGAAGCCTTGGCTAGAACGCGGCCAAAGGGATCGGCGAGGAAGCTGCCACCCCAAAACTCGATGCCCCGTCCTTCGGCGCAATTGCCGAGCACATCGCCGTTTTCGTGCCCCACGCGGTTGACGGCGGCAACGTAGACGCCGTTGGCGATGGCATGCGCCCGCTGGATCGTCTGCCAGGCGTCGTACTGGGCGGCCCCGAACTCAGCCTTCTCGGCCGGATGCCAGCCGATAGCGGTGGGATAAAAGAGCGCTTCCGCGCCCTGCAGAGCGGTCAGACGAGCGCCCTCGGGATACCACTGGTCCCAGCACACCAGCGTGCCCACGCAGCCAAAAGCCGTATCCACGGCCTGAAAGCCGCGGTCGCCGGGCGTAAAGTAATACTTCTCATAGAAGAGCGGGTCGTCTGGAATGTGCATCTTGCGGTAGACGCTCGCCAGCGCGCCATCGGCATTCAGCGTGACCGCGGTGTTGTGATAAAGACCGGCGGCGCGGCGCTCGAAGAGCGAGGCAACGATGGCGACGCGCAGTTCGCGGGCCAGCGCGGAAAGCTTCTCCGTCGAGGGGCCGGGAATGGGCTCGGCAAGGTCAAAAAGCCGCAGGTCTTCCCGCTGACAAAAATACTGCGTGCGAAAAAGCTCCGGCAGACACACAATGTTGGCGCCGAGCCGGGCCGCCTGGCGAATGTGACGAACCGCCGCGGCAAAGTTGGCTTCCGGATCGGAGCCCATGCGCATCTGCACCAGGCCCAGGTTATATTTGCGTGCGTTGTCCATGGCGCGGGACAGTCTCTCCCGTGGTTTGTGTTGTGGATGCAGAAACGCCAACCCCGTCTGCGCGCAGGGTTGACCTCAAGGACGCCACCCCATGCGGCTACTCCTCCAGAATCAACACGGCTGCCGCGATCGTGGTCGTCCATTTGCCGCGCCTGTCGCCCACCGCCGACTGGGTCACGTTGCTGGTGCGGACGATTTTGTTGGAGATGCGGTAAATCTCCTTCTTCTCGTCCCAGCTGGTGTCGGGATCGAAGTCGAGATTCAGCGTGGTGGCCAGCATCTCGGCCGCCAGTTCCTCGGCGTATTCACCCGCCTGCTCCTCGGTCTCGCCAAAGCTGTGGTGCTCGCTCAGATAACCGTAGGTGTTGCGGTCGGCGGGAATGGCAACGCCAATGCTGGCTGCCACCAGCCGGTGCGGCTCGCGCGTGGAATTTTCGGCAATCACGGCGAAGACAACCTCGCCGTGATTGAGATGCGTCAGGCCTTCCTTGCGCGTGATGACCTTGCACTGCGGTGGAAAAATGGAAGAGACGCGCACCAGATTCTGCGAGGCGATGCCTGCATCCCGAAGGGCCAATTCAAATGAGGTGAGGCGCTCCTTGTGCTTGCCAACGCCCTTGGTAAAGAAAATCTTCTTCGGGACCATGCTCTTTCCCAATTTCTATGTATCCTCCCTCTGTGTGAAGATCCGGCGTTTTTTGCCGGGTTCCCGGTTGAGTCTATCGCATCTGGACGGGCTGAACGAGATTTTCTCGCGTGAATTCCTCCGCCAGGCAGGCTCCGGCGCCGGGTGTTATCCGCGTGCGGGATGCCTCCGCCCGGTTCTTGCCTCCGGAGAACTGTTTTCTGGCGCTGCCCCCACGGGCCGAGGGTTCTTGGCCCTGACGCCGCACGGCATGAAGCCGGTGACAGTGGCTGGCAACCTGAGCCTGGCACGATGGGGCCGCCAGGACCAATCGAAACCGCCCCGCTCGCCGTCGATCCATCAGGTCAGTACCTCTATGTGGGTGGACCCGAAAGTGGAATCGCGATCTACCAGATCGACCAGACCTCCGGTGCTCTCTCGGTTATCAATGGGCCGCCTGAGTTTTTTGCCAGGACTCGGCAATTTGCATTCCTGATGGCCCGGTAGCGCGGTTTCATGCGCCAGGGCCGGCCACACCCGGCCACGGACCTAGGGCAAACGCATTTCAAGTTGCGGGATGATTCTGTTTTTGAAAGGGCACGACTTCAGTCGTGCCGCAGATAGATTCAGATGCATGTCTCTGGCCTTCAGGCCCCGAGGGATGGGTTTTCATCCCCAAAACTTCCCCCAGAAGCTAAAGCCCATCCGTTTTTCGGACCATCTTACCGTACGACTGAAGTCGCGCCCTTTCAAAGTTGCTTCTGCTCGCGAATTGAAATCCAAATGCGTTTGCCCCGCCCACGGACCCGCCCGTCATTGCCACCCCTGAATCGCAGGTGTTAGCCTCTTGCAAGAGTTCGTATCGAAAGGGATTCTGAAAAGGCCATGCAGAGCACATATAACGGACTGGCGTTACCTGCGGACGGCCAGCCGATTGACTATATTGATGGGCAATTCAAGGTGCCCGACCACCCCATCATTCCTTTTATTGAAGGCGACGGAACAGGTCGCGACATCTGGAAGGCCGCGCAACGGGTGTTTGACGCGGCGGTAGAGAAGGCTTACGGCGGTAAGCGCAGGATTCATTGGTTCGAGGTCTTTGCCGGCGAAAAGGCCTTCCGGCAGTTTGCCACATGGCTGCCCGACGAAACGGTGGCGGCGGCGCGGGATCTCCGCGTCTCCATCAAAGGACCATTGACAACGCCGGTGGGCGGCGGAATCCGCTCGCTCAACGTGGCGCTGCGGCAATTGCTCGACCTCTATGCCTGCGTGCGCCCGGTCAAGTATTACCAGGGTGTGCCCAGCCCCGTGAAGCGCCCCGAAAAACTGGATGTCGTCATCTTCCGCGAGAACACTGAGGATGTGTACGCGGGCATCGAGTTCAAGGAAGGCTCGGCAGAGGCGGCGCGGCTCATCCAGTTTGTCAACGACGACCTGCTCAAGGGCGGCAAGAAGAAGGTGCGCGCCGACTCGGGCGTGGGCATCAAGCCCATCTCCATCTTTGGTTCCAAGCGACTGGTCCGCTATGCCATCCGGCACGCGCTTGAGACGGGCCGCAAGGCGGTTACCCTGGTCCACAAGGGAAATATCCAGAAGTTCACCGAGGGAGCCTTCCGCGAGTGGGGCTATGAGGTGGCCACCCAGGAGTTCCGCGAGCAGACGGTCACCGAGCGCGAAAGCTGGATTCTGGGCAACGTGGAGGCAAATCCCGGTATTACCGTGGAGCAAAACGCCGCGTTGATTGAGCCGGGCATCGAGTTTGCGCAGCCGGCTTACCGTGAGGCGGTCTATACCGAAATCCGGGCCGTGCTGGCGGCGATCGGCAAGAGTCACGGCAACGGCGCGTGGCGGTCGAAGATTCTGGTCAATGACCGCATTGCCGACTCCATCTTCCAGCAGATCATCATCCGCCCCGAGGACTACAGCATCCTGGCCACCACCAACCTCAACGGCGATTACATTTCCGACGCCGCCGCCGCGCAGGTGGGTGGCCTCGGCATCGCCCCCGGAGCCAACATCGGCGACGGCTTCGCGGTCTTCGAAGCCACCCACGGCACCGCCCCGAAATATGCCGACAAGGACATGATCAATCCCGGATCGGTGATCCTTTCGGGCGTCATGCTGCTGGAGTTCATCGGCTGGAAGGAAGCCGCCGCGATGATCGAAACGTCGATGGAGAAAACCATCCAGCAGAAGTTCGTCACGTACGATTTTGAGAGGCAGACGGCCGGGGCGACGAAGGTCGGAACCAGCGAATTCGCCACCCGCATCATTGGCAACATGACAGCAAACAGCTAACAGCAACGCAGCAGCAAAACCCAACGCAGCAACGGAATGCCCTTACGATTCAAGCCAACTGCCCCTGATGTGCGGCTGGCTGCCATTTTTCTGAAGGAGATACGAGATGCGTAAAAAAGTAAGTATTGTCGGCGCGGGCAATGTGGGCGCCACGACGGCGCACTGGATCGCAGCCAAGGAATTGGCCGACGTGGTGCTGGTGGATGTGGTCGAGGGCATTCCGCAGGGCAAGGCGCTTGACCTGCTAGAAGCCATGCCCATCGCCAAGAATGACGTGACGGTAACCGGCGCCAATGGCTACGAGGCCACCGCCAATTCCGACATCGTGGTGATCACCGCCGGCATCCCGCGCAAGCCCGGCATGAGCCGCGACGACCTGCTCAACACCAACTTCAAGATCATGTCCGATGTGGTCTCGAAAGTGGTGGCGCAGTCGCCAGAGTCGATCCTCATCATCGTTTCCAACCCCCTCGACGCCATGGCGCAGGCCGCCTTCCGTCAGTCCGGCTTCAACCGCGAGCGGGTCATTGGCATGGCTGGCGTGCTCGATTCGGCCCGCTTCCGCGCCTTCATTGCGGCGGATCTGAACGTGAGTGTCGAAAACGTAACCGCGTTTGTGCTGGGCGGACACGGCGACACCATGGTTCCTCTCCCCCGCTACTCCACCGTGGCCGGCATTCCCATTACCGAGCTCATTGCGCCTGCGCGGCTCGCAGAACTGGTGCAGCGCACGCGCGACGGAGGAGCCGAGATCGTGAAATACCTCAAGAGCGGCAGCGCCTACTACGCTCCCTCCGCGGCGGTAACTGAGATGGCCGAAGCCATCCTCAAGGACAAAAAGAAGATCCTGCCCTGCGCCGCCTACCTCCAGGGCGAATACGGCATCGAGGGTTACTTCATTGGCGTTCCCTGCAAGCTGGGTTCGGCCGGCCTGGAACAGATCGTCGAGATCAAGCTCACGCCGGAAGAGGATGCCATGCTCAAGAAGAGCGCGGCTGCCGTCAAGGATCTGTGCTCGGTCATCGGCGTCTAGAAGGCTCGGATGGCGTTCAACCAGAAGGGGCTGCCCGCCGGGCAGCCCCTTCGCATTGCGTCTCCACCCCTGGTTGGAGACAAAACTCAATCCCCCGGCGGTTGTTCCTCCTCCACAACGCCTTCATTCTTGACTGAGTGCAAGGAAGGGCTCTGCCATTCCCCTCCCTTCCTTTCTTTTCTTCCCAATGCGGCAAGCATGCAGGCTCTTGACCTTCAAAGCAGTCCTGATCGCTTGAGCCGTACGCCATAATGCAACTGCATGATCTGGTGTCTGGGTCAGGCCCCACCCGCTCCTCGGCTTTCGGAGGTCTCTTTGCGGTTCGTGTTCGCGTTCATTCTCATAGCTTCTGCGGCGTTGCCGGCACAGACCCAGACGACGCCCTCCCCTGCTGGCCGTTCCACCGCCATAGCTTTTGCCAACCTGCGCACGCGCACCGAAGGGTGGCAATTCTTCCAGGCTCCGCCTGTAACCAGTTCCTACGGATATGGCCAGTCTCTCCTGCGTTTTGGATTCGCGCAGAACCTCACCCGCTGGGACTGGCGCATCGAGCTTGCGCAGGCCACCATCTTCGACGCGCCGTCCGGCGCCATCAGCTCCGTTGCCGCACAGGGACAGCTCGGCCTTGGCGCCAGTTACTACGCTGCCAACGGCGCTGCTTATCCCGCCGCGCTCTTTGTCAAGCAGGCATTTCTCCGCTACAACTTCGACCAGCACGACAAGAACCTTCGGCTCGGGCGCTTTGAATTCTTCGAAGGCATGGAGATGGAGCAGAAAAACCCAGCCCTGGCGTGGCTACAGGCAAACCGCGTGGCCCAGCGCCTGGTGGGCAACTTCGGCTTCACCAATGCCCAGCGCAGCTTCGACGGCATCGACGCGCACCTGGGCCAGGGCGCATGGGATCTGACCGCGATGGCGGGGCGCGGCGATCAGGGCGTTTTCAACATGAATGGCAATCCCGAACTGAATGTCGATATCCAGTACCTCGCCTTTAGCAGGCGCCAGTGGAAGCAGCGATTGGTGTGGCGCGGATTCGCCATCGGCTACCACGACGGACGCACCGGGATCGTGAAAACCGATAACCGCCCCTTGACGGCGCGCCAGGCAGACCACGGCAATATACGCGTCGGCACGTACGGAGGCGACCTGCTCACCCTGATTCCGGCCGGCGCGGGAGAGTTCGATTTTGTCGGCTGGGGAGCTCTGCAAAACGGCAGATGGGGCGCGCAGCAGCAGCGCGCGGGCGCGGCGGCGGCGGAAGGCGGCTACCAGTTCCTTCGCCTGGCCAGCACGCCGTGGATTCGCGCCGGCTGGTTCTGGAGCAGCGGCGACAACAACCCCTCGGACAACACCCACGCAACCTTCTTCGAACTGCTGCCCACGCCTCGAAACTACGCGCGGCTGCCGATCTACAATCTGATGAACCTCAAGGATGCCTTCGCGCAGATCATCGACCGGCCGGCTCGACATTGGGATTTGCGCAGCGATCTGCACTGGGTGCAACTGGCCTCAAAAAACGATCTCTGGTATCAGGGCGGCGGCGCCTTCGACAATAAGGTGTTTGGATTTGTGGGCAGGCCCAGCGGCGGCGCGGCATCGCTGGTCAGCATGGCCGACGTGAGCGCGGATTGGCATCCCGATCCTCACTGGGATCTAGGCCTCTACTATGCGCATGCCTGGGGCAAGTCCGTGGTGGCAAGCATATATCCGCAGAACCGGAACGCGCAGTTTGCCTTTCTCGAACTCACCTATCACTGGAGCGCACCGCTGCCCGCGCGCCGCTGAAAAGCGGGATGCCAATTCCTGCTCTGGCCCCTACCGCTGTTGCACAAACTGCACCACCCGCGGACCGATCTGCGCGGCGCATTGGCTCGGGGCCAGATGGCCGCAGCCGGAAACAATATCGAGCTGCGACTGCGGCGCCAGCGCGTGCATCTTCTCCGCCTCATCGACTGGAGTAATACGGTCCAGCGAGCCCCACACAAGGAGAACAGGCATCTTCATCTGCGGCAACAGCCTGTCCGTGGCGTCCTTGCCGGTGAGCATCGAGGCCAGCGCGCGCCGCACAATCCAGCCGTTCCTCGCCACGCGACCAAGCATGTCGCGCGCCACAAATCCAGGCACCGGCGGCGGATGCGGCATCAGCAGCGCGTCGAGTTGGCTGATCTGCCCGGGAGTGGACGGAGTGAACAGATTCGTGTCCCAGGTGGGCCTTTGGTAGAGTCCGGCGGCGTCAAAGAGCATCAGCCGGCGCACGCGGTCAGGATGCTCGGCCGCCACTAACTGCACAATCCAGCCGCCCATCGACCATCCGCCCAAATCGGCTTGCCCAAGGCCGAGCGCATCGAAGAATCCCACCACCACCGCTGCCTGGTCTCGTACCGAGTAAGAAAAGTCCATGGGCTTGTCGCTCTGTCCGTAACCGGGCAGGTCGGGAAGGTAGGCGCGATAACCGGCGCGGGCCAGATACGGCGCAAGATTCCGCCAGTCTTCCGCGCGGCCGCCCAAACCGTGAACAAGCACAACGGCAGGGCCCGTGACGGGCCCCTCTGCGTAATAGTGGATGCGATAGCTGCCAACCAGAACGGTGCGGCTTTCGGCGCCTGCCATGCGCATGCGCAGCGCGGCGTACCGTTCAAAGCAACGGACTGGATGAACCGCGAGCTCCGCCGCGCCCGCCAGAAGCAGAACTGCCGCGGTGGCGGCGAACCACAACAGCGCGCGTCTCCGCCTCACTGGCCGCTTCCTTTCCGCCCGCGGGCCATCTGCCAGCCGGCTTCGATCACACGCGCCGTGACCGGCTCGATCTGCAGCTCGCTGCCGCTGCCCCACTCCGCGCGCTCAACCCAGCGCGCAGCGTCCGCATCGGAACCGGCGCGCAGCTCTCCCCCCACCACACGGCAAAGGTAATCGGCGATCACGTAGTGGTAGCGGACACGGGCGCCCTCGCGGTAGATGCGGTCGAGCAGCTCCACCAGACCCAGCACTTCAACTTCGAGCCCTGTCTCTTCCCTCACCTCGCGGGCCACGCCTTCGGCCAGCGGCTCGCCCAGTTCCAACAGGCCGCCGGGCAGCGACCAGCGGCCTTTCATAGGCTCCGTGCCGCGCCGGACAAGCAGCACCCGGCCCTGCTCCACCACAACCGCGCCCACGCCGGCCAGCGGCGCCGATGGAAATTCTCTCTGCATCACGTCCCGCTCTTTGCCCTTTCAGACTACCAACTCCACTTCCTTCGCGCCAACGGACACATGCGCCCGCCGCCGGCCTGCATCTTTCACGCCGCGCTATCATCAAAAGCAGGCGGAGGGTTTCTATGGCCGAATTCAAGCTGCGAATCGAGGGAATGCACTGCGGCGGCTGCGTGCGCCGGGTAAGCCAGGCGCTGAGCGCCGCCGAGGGCTTCAACGTGGAAGAAGTCACAGTGGGAGCGGCGCGGCTGAGCGCCAGCGCGGAGCCGGCGCCGGTGGATCGGGCGATTGAGGCCCTGGCCAAAGCCGGGTACAAGGCGGAACTGGAAGCCTAAAACCCTCCATGACGAATCCTGCGACAGAATCCCTGACCCTGCCGATCCTGGGGATGAGCTGCGCGGCCTGCCAGCATCACGTCGAAGAGGCGCTGCGCTCCACCACCGGGGTGGAATCGGCGCGCGTGGACCTGATGGCCCATCGCGCCAGCGTGGTCTTCGATCCGGCTGTTGCCGCGCCCGCAACCCTGGTGGAGGCCGTCCGCGCCGCCGGCTACGATGCCGTGCTGCCCCGAGCGGATGCTGCCGCCTCGCATGCGGCGGCCGATGCGCAGGCCAAAGGCGCGGACCGCAAAGCTCTGGCGGCGATTGTGGCCGGAGCCGCGGCCATGCTGTTGGCCATGCCGCTGGCGCCGCAGATGGGCGGAGCCGATCGCCTGCTCATGCGTCTTTTGCCCTGGCTTTATGCGCTGCCGCACAGCCTGCTGCGCTGGACGCTGCTCACGGCCACTGCCCTGCTGATGATCTGGGCCGGCCGCGGAATCTATCTGAGCGCCCTGCGCGGCCTTCGCCACGGCTCCACGAACATGAATACGCTGGTGAGCCTGGGAACCAGCGTGGCCTTTGCGTATTCGGCCTATGCCACCCTCTGGCCCGCGCCGGGACGGCAGGTCTACTTTGACGCGGTCCTGCTCATCATCGGCTTCCTTCTCCTCGGCAAGGCGCTCGAGGCCCGCGCCAAGCACCGCGCCCTCTCCGCGCTCGACTCGCTCTCGCGCCTGCGCCCGGCCACGGCGCGGCGCCTCCGAAACGGCGTGCAGGAGGTTGTGCCACTCGAACAGATTCAACCCGGCGATCGCGTCGTGGTGCTGCCCGGCGAGCGCTTCCCGGTAGATGCGGAAATTGCGGAAGGCCGCACCAGTGTGGACGAATCCATGCTCACCGGAGAATCCACGCCGCTGCCCCGCGAACCGGGAGGACGCGTGCTGGCCGGATCGCTCAACTACGACGGCGCCGTAGTGTGCCGCGCGCAGTCGCTGGGCGAAGCCACCGTGCTGGCACAGATTACGCGCATGGTGGAGCAGGCCCAGGGCTCCCGCGCGCCCATCGAGCGCCTCGCCGACCGCGCCAGCGCCATCTTTGTGCCCGTGGTGCTGGCGCTGGCGGCGTGCACCTTTCTGGTTTGGATGGCAGCCTCCCACTCCCTGCAACTGGCGCTGGCCAACATGGTATCGGTGCTCGTAATTGCCTGTCCCTGCGCCATGGGCCTTGCCGTCCCCGCCGCGCTCACGGTGGCCGTGGGCCGCGGAGCCCAGCTCGGCGTGCTCTTCAAGGGCGGCGAAGCCCTGGAAAGGCTTGCCGGTCTCAACGCCATCGTTCTCGACAAGACAGGAACGCTCACTGCGGGACGCCCCGTGCTCGTTGGCGTTCACTCATTGGGCACGGTAACGGAAGAACAGCTCCTGCGCATAGCTGCGGCCGCGGAGGAACGCTCCAACCACCCCCTGGCGCACGCCGTGGTGGAAGCGGCCCGGGAGCGCGGCCTGAACTGGCAACAGCCCGAAGAAACGCAGATCCTGCCCGGCAGGGGACTCACCGCCCGCGTCGAAGGCCACGCATGCACCCTGGGCAACGAGGCCCTCTTCCAGGAGTTCTTCATCAAGCTGCCGCGGGACGCCGCGGCTGCGGAACCTGGAGTCACGCGCCTGTGGATGGCCCTGGACAACAAACCAGCCGGATATTTCGATGCGCGCGATACCTTGCGCTCCGACGGCGCCGCTGCGGTAACCGCGCTGCGGCGTCATCTGCGTGTGCTCATGCTCACCGGCGACTCCGCCGCGGCCGCCGCGCCCATTGCGCGTGAGGCGGGCATCGAGGAGGTGGAAGCGGGCCTCGATCCCTCCGCCAAGCTGGCCCGCATCCGCACGCTGCAACAGAGCGGCCTGCGCGTGGCCATGGTGGGCGACGGCATCAACGACGCCGCCGCCCTGGCCCAGGCCGACGCCGGCATCGCCATGGGCAGCGGCGCAGACCTCGCCCAGGAAGCGGGCGACGTGCTGCTGCTGCGCGCGCGCCCCAGTTCCATTCCTGCCGCCCTCGACCTGGCCCGCCAAACGCTGCGCATTATGCGCCAGAACCTCGGCTGGGCCGTCGGCTACAATCTCGTGGGCATTCCCCTGGCGGCGGGCGCGCTTTACCCTGCATTCCATGTCTTGCTCAGTCCCTGGGTTGCCGCCGCGGCCATGGCCTTCAGCTCTGTCAGCGTTTTGGCCAACAGCCTGCGGCTGCGGCGCTGGCAGCCGGCGTCATCTGCGCAAACACGATAGACTAATCCCCAGAGCTGGCTTGTGCGCATCCTTACCCGTTACATGCTCGGTGAGATCCTCTCCCACACGCTGATAGGCTGCGCGCTCTTCACCTTCATCCTCTTCATGCGCGATCTGCCCAGGATCCTTGAGATGATGGTGCGCAATAGCTCCACCTTCACCAATGTGCTGGAGATCTTCCTCTTC
Organism: Acidobacteriota bacterium; assembly: GCA_021846985.1. Taxonomy (GTDB): domain Bacteria; phylum Acidobacteriota; class Terriglobia; order Terriglobales; family Acidobacteriaceae; genus Telmatobacter. Next base: position 102,788 of record JAJZVX010000005.1, read on the forward strand.
ACGCTGCCCAACACCTTCCGGGTAACGATTCCCATGGCGGTGCTGGTGGGCATCCTTCTGGGTCTCAGCCGCCTGGCGGCCGACAGCGAAGTAATCGCCATGCGCGCCTCGGGCCTGGGGATTGGCTACTTTGTGCGCGTCGCGGCCATTGTGGCCACCACGGGTACCCTCCTCGGCCTGGTGAACTCCCTCTATGTCGCCCCGGTGGCCAACCAGGCAATCCTCGACATGCAGCAGGCCCTCGCCACTTCGCAGGCATCCTACGAAATTCAGCCGCGCGTCTTCTACGAAGATTTTAAGAACGTTGTCCTCTACGTGCAGGATGTGCGTGCCGGCGCCGGCGCCTCCAACTGGCGTCAGGTCTTCATGGCCGACGTCAGCGACCCCGCCACTCCCGCCATCACCACCGCCACATCCGCAACCGTGGCCAGCGACTCAACCCAGTTGCTGCTCATGCGCCTGCGTGACGGCTCGCGCCATGAAATGGCCGCCGGTCAGCCGCAACAGTACAACATCTCCACTTTCACCACCACCGACCTGCCGCTTGCCCTCAGCCCGCAAAGCGCAGTGCAGTTGGGTCGCATGGACACAGCCCTCTACGCCCTGCCGCTCAAAACCCTGCTGGCGCGTACCCGCGGCCCCGACCCCAAGCGCTACCTCATTGAACTCAACAACCGCTTCGCCTATCCGGCGGCCTGCCTGGTCCTGATGCTGGTTGGCGTCCCGCTGGGCGTGGTCTCGCGCCGCGGCGGCAAAAGCTCGGGCTTTGTCTTCACCATCCTGCTGGTCTTCTTCTATTACTTCCTCTCCTCCACCGGCACAGCCCTCGGCCGCCAGAATAAAGTGCCGCCCTTCCTCGCCGTCTGGTCCGCCAACCTCATCTTTGCCTCCGCCGGCATCTTCCTGCTCTGGCAAATGGCGTCTGGCGGACGCGTGCTGGCGGCAATCACCGCCTGGACCTCCCGCTTCTCCAATCGCGCTCCCTCGCCCCATGCCAGACCGCGAACCCCCATCGCCGCCCGGCTTTCCCGCCTCCTTTCGCCTTCCCCGCAGCGCCGTAAAGCCCGCGGCGTCTTCCCGCGCATTCTGGACGAATACGTGGTGCGCGAGTTCCTGAACACCTTCTTCCTCGTGCTCTCGGGCTTCGTGATGCTGATGCTGGTGTTCACCTTCTTCGAATTGGTGGGCGACATTCTGCGCAACCACATTCCCCTCTCCACGGTCGGCGCTTACCTGGTCAACCTGACTCCCAGCATGCTCTATCAGATCGCCCCACTGGCCGTGCTGATCGCGGTTCTCGTCACCTTCGGCGTGCTCAACCGCAATTCCGAACTCGTCGCGATGAAAGCCACCGGCATCAGCCTCTACCGCCTCGTGATTCCCATCGTCTCCATCGCCGCCATCCTCTCCGTGAGCCTCTTCCTCTTCGACCAGTTCTACCTGCCCCAGGCCAACCGCCGTCAGGAGGCGCTGCGCAGCACCATCAAAGGCCGCCCCCCGCAAACCTTCCTCCATCCCGAGCAGAAATGGATCTTCGGCCAGCAGCGCCCAGGCGAGCCGGACCGCATCTTTTACTACCAGTTCTTCGACCCCGACCGCAACGAGTTTGCCAATCTCTCCCTCTTCGAGTTCGATCCGCGCTCCTTTGCGCTCATGCGGCGGGTCTTTGCGGCGCGCGTGGTGTGGAACCCAAATTCGGCCAGCTGGGACTTCCAGAACGGCTGGCAGCGCAGCTTCAGCGGAGCCAACATCACCGAATACCGCGAATTCAAGCACGCCGCCTTCCCTGAAGTTCACGAGGAGCCCGCCTACTTCAAAAAAGAGAGCCTGCAATCCCAGGAGATGAACTTCGGCCAGCTTGAGGGTTACATTAACGACCTGCGCCAGAGCGGATTCGACACCATGCGCCTGCAGGTGGCCCTGTGGCACAAACTCGCCTATCCCCTCATCGCCATTATCATGGCCGTGCTCGCCATTCCCTTTGCCCTTACCATGGGCCGCCGTGGTTCGCTCACCGGCATCGCCGTCGCCATCGGCGTGGCGCTCGCTTACTGGGTGGTCAACGGCCTCTTTGAGGCCATGGGAAACGTCAACTACCTGCCCGCGGGCCTGGCTGCATGGTCGGCCGATGTCCTCTTCAGCCTGGTGGGCGGTTACCTGCTGCTGCGCACGCCCACATAACCGGGCCGTGGGCAGATCCCTCTCCGCCTTCCCATTTCCTCCACTGAAACAAGCCCGTACAATGAGAACATGCTTCGCGATCTGGCCCCCCTCTTCGCCTATATGCGCCGCTACCGCTGGGGATATCTCTGGGGGACCCTCTCCTGTATTGCCACCAATGCCGTCGCCGTGCAGTTTCCGCGCGTCATCGAGTGGGCCGTGGACGCCATGGGCAAGGGCGCGCCCCGGCGGCTCATCCTCGGCTTCGCCGGCCTGCTGGTTCTCATCGCCCTCGTCAAAGGCGTCTTCCTTTATTCCCAGCGATGGATTCTGATCGGCATCTCCCGGGACATCGAGCTCGATATCCGCAACGACCTCTTCCGCAACCTGGAGCGTCTGGATTCAGGCTTCTACCAGCGCTACCGCACCGGCGACGTCATGGCCCGCATGACCAACGACCTGAATGCGGTGCGCATGCTGCTCGGTCCGGCGCTCATGTACAGCGCCAACACCATCTTCTTTAGCGTCTTCGCGCTCTTTTTCCTCCTGCACATCAGCCCCTATCTGACCCTGGTCGCGCTGGCTCCCATGCCCCTGGCCAGCATCCTCGTGCAGTATCTCGGCCACCGCATCCACGACCGCTTCGAGCGCATCCAGGCCAGTTTCTCCGAGATTTCCGCGCAAGCCCAGGAGAACTACGCCGGCGCCCGGCTGGTGCGCGCCTTCGCGCGCGAAGAATCGCAGATCGGCCTCTTCGAAAAGCTCAACCGGGAATACATCCATCGCTCTCTCCGCCTCGTGCAGTTGATGGGCATGCTGTGGCCCACCCTCGAATTCATCCTGGGCGTCTCCATGCTGATCACGCTCATGGCCGGCGGCCACCAGGTGCTGGCCCATCGCATCACCCTCGGCCAGTTCGTTGAGTTCAACACCTTCATGGTGATGCTGATCTTCCCCATCATTGCGGTGGGCTGGGTGGTGAACCTCTTTCAGCGCGGCACCGCCTCGGTCAAGCGTATCCACGAACTGCTGCTCGCCCAGCCGGCCATCGATGACAAGGATGCGGATGCGACCATTCCTGAAGATGCGGCGCTGGGCGGAGAAATCGAGTTCCGCGGACTGAGCTTCAGCTACGGTGACGTGGAAGTGCTGCACGACATCTCGCTCCGCGTCCCCGCTGGCTCCAGCCTCGCGATCGTCGGCCCCACCGGATCGGGCAAAACTACCCTGGTCAGCCTCCTGCCCCGCCTCTACGAGGCGCCCCAAGCCACGCTCTTCCTCGACGGGCGTCCCATCCGCGACTTCCCGCTGGCCATGCTGCGCCGCAACATCGGCATGGTGCCCCAGGAAACCTTCCTGTTCAGCGAAACCATCCGCGAAAACCTCACATTCGGCGCGCCCAACGCCAGCACCGAGGCCATGCTCGAAGCCGCCGAGGTCGCGCACATCCGCATTGAGTTCGAGGAGTTTCCCCAGAGCTTCAACACCATGGTGGGCGAGCGCGGGCTTACCCTCTCCGGCGGCCAGAAGCAGCGCTCCGCCATTGCGCGAGCCCTCCTGCGCCGTCCTCCCATCCTCATCCTCGACGATGCCCTGGCCAGCGTCGATACCTACACCGAGGAACGCATCCTGGGCAGGCTCCGGGAATACACCGCCGGCTCCACTACGATCCTGATCTCGCATCGCGTCTCCACCGTGCGCGACGCCGACCAGATCGCCGTGCTCGACCACGGCCGCATTGTCGAACTGGGCAAGCACGAGGAACTGCTCGTCCTCGACGGCTACTACGCCAGCCTCTACAGAAAGCAGCAACTGGAAGAAGAATTAACCGTGGCTGGCTAGAACGCCTTCAAGAGCGCGTTCCCGCCGGCGGGGAAACAGCGGATCGCCGCCCCCGGCTAAGAGAAAGCAGCCTCAGGCATTCCATCGCGAGCTGGCCGCGGCCTCCGGGCCGGCATCACCGCCCTCGTCCCCCTCCAGCCCCCTCAGCAAAGAGCCCACCTGCAAGGGCGGAGGATTGACGGCGGGATCTTGCGCCACTTGCTTCCAGGCATCGCGCACGTTGCGAACGCACTCGATCGCATGCGCGAACTTGGCCGGCGAGGCGGCCTGCGAGGCTTGCAGTATCTGCGCGAAAATCGAGGCGTAAAACTCGCTGAGAACCTGCGCCGGCCGGCCCCCAATATCCATCCGCAGACGCGCCTGCAGGTGAATGATGATGTCCAGCGCCCGCTTCACCGCCGCACGCCTTCCCTCGGCGTCTCCCCGCTCTGCCGCCTCGCGGGCAACATGCAGAAAGCGGATCATGCCGTCATAAAGCGCCACCACCAGATCGACCGCGGAAGCCGCCTCCAACGCGCGTTGCTGATAACCACCCATCGATGTGCAACTCCTTGCGGCCGCATTCGAGCGGGTTGCCGCTTCCTGTTGCCCGGTTTGAGGGATGGGGCCGTACATGCCCCTATCCGTGGGCCTGGTTGTAGCCGGTAATGGCTGAATAAAGCTGGTTGATGCCCTCCAATTGCGTAGGCAGTTGCTGCAGAATCTCGTTGGCGCTGTTCAGTTCCGCCGTCAGGCTCTTCTGCTCGGCAGAAATCAGGCTCTCTTCCTTGGAGATATTGGCGTTCAGCAGCGACTCACTGCTGCTGTTGGAATTCTGCGCCAGCTTCAAAATACCCGACGAAGAGCTCGTGCCGGCGTTGTTGAGTATGGAAGCAAAGTCGAGACCCCAACTGTTGGCGCTCTGAAAGAATCCCTGCACGCCGCTGAAGTCGGAGTTCAACACCGAATCGAGCATCGTGGCGTCGAAACTGATCGTCCCGTTGTCGGTCTGCGACGCCGTAATCCCCAGACTGGACAGCGCGGAAAGATCCGACGACCGGGTGTAGTTCACTGGCGACGAGCTGGTGTTCGTGGTATCAATGATGTTCGACGTGACCGTCAGATTCCCGGCGGTCCCGGAGGTATTGGAGAGAAACGAAAGCGTTGTGCCGTCCGAGCTTACCGACGCCGTCACCCCGATCCCCGTCGTGCCATTGATGGCGTTGGCCAGCCCCTGCAGGGTGTTGTCGGAAGAGTCCAGCGTGATGGTCTGTGGCGCACCGCTGCCTACCTGAATCGTGAGCGATCCGGTTAGCGTGTCGGTGGAACTGGCGATCGGATCCAGCGCGCCGCTGGCGTTATACCCGCCGGATGACTGGATGCCGGTAAAGTTCAACAGCGTCGGAGCCGTGGCCGTCAGGCTGGAACTCACCGTAAGCGCCCCGGCCGACCCCGCTGTCTGCGCGAGCAGCGACAGGGTCGATTGCCCATTTTTGGTGACAATATTGGCGGTCACGCCCAGATTGGCGTTGTTGATGGCATCGGCCAGCCCCTGCAGCGTGTTGTCCGTGGAGTCCAGCGTAATCGTCTGCGGGGTCCCGCTGCCCACCTGAAGGGTGATGGAACCGGAGAGCGTCGTTCCGCTCACGGCCGAAATGGCGTCGAGATACCCGCTGGGGTTGGACGAGTTCAAACCCGAAAACAACTGCTGTTGCAGAAGAGTCAGCGTTGGCGAGCCAAAGAGCGGCTCGGGATTGCCCGAGCTGTTGTTCCCTTCTTGCGCATTCATCGCGCTCACCAGCGAGTTATAGTCGCTGACAAAGGAATTCACCGCGCTCTCCACCCCGCTGTTGTCGTTGCCGATGACGATCTGCACCGGCTCCAGGCTGTTGTCCGACTGCAAAGGACTGGCCGAGAGCAACTGAAACGTCAGCCCCGGAATCAAATTGCTCACCGTGTTGGACGCGCTGGTCAGGCTCACCCCGTCCACCACCAGACTGGCGTCCTTGCCCGCCACGGCGCTGGTATAGCCAAGGGCCGCGTTGCTGTTGCTGGTGTCCACAATCGAGTTGGCCGTCACCTGTATGTTCCCGCCCGCGCCCGAGGTCCCAGAGACCAGGCTCAGCCGCGACCCGGATGAATCGGTCAGTACGCTCGCCGTCACACCCACTCCGGAAGAATTGATCGCCTGCGCCAGCCCGGCCAGCGTATTGTTGGTCGAGTTCAGGGTGATCGTCTGCGCCGTGCCGCCGCCCACCTGGAGGGTGATCGAGCCGGAGAGCGTGTCCGAGGCGCTGCTGATCGCCGCCAGATACCCGCTCGAAGTCTGTGCCAGATTGTTTACCACCACCGTGTGCGTCCCGGCTGACGCCGAGCTCGTCGCACTGGTCAATTGCAGCACGTTGGTGTCGGAACTGGAGCCCGTCTTCTGGGCCATGATCCCCGTAAAATCCGTCAACTGGCTCAAATCATTGGACAGATTCGACAGCAGCGACCCCAGATTCGAGATGACCGTATCCTGGCTTTGCAGGGCGCTCAACTGGGTTTTCCAAGGAGTCTCGACATTCTGCAGGTTGCTGACGATGGCCGCCACAGTCGAGCTGACGTCAAATCCCTGCCCGCTGGTCGGCGACCCAAAACTCAGACCGACTGTGCCCATAGCCACCTCCACGGCAGTTTTATGCAACCCTCAAGCCAATGCAGGAAAACGAGGATTGGAGAATCCTCATGCATGCGGTTGCTGGCTGTTACGGGAACGGCGAAGGGCATCCTCCCTCGGACGCCCTTCGCCGCTTTGCCTGCCGCAATGGCGGAAGGCGGGTTAAAGTCCCTCGGACGGCGGGGCGCGCCGCCCGAGACCGCTGGTTACTGCAGCAGTTTCAAGACTTCCTGCTGCACGCTGTTGGCTTGGGCCAGAGCCGAGATGCCGGTCTGGCTCAGGATCTCGTACTTCGACATGTTCGAGGCGGCAGACGCATAATCGGTCGCCTGCACGGCATTCTGCGCGCCGACAATGTTCTGCTGTTGGGTGCCCATCACCGTACTGACCGAGTTGAGGGTGTTGATCTGCGCGCCGATGTATCCGTCCTGCGCGGCCACGTCGGCAATGGCCGCGTTCAGCGTGGTCAATGCGGCCTGAGCGCCGGACTGCGTGGTCAGATTGTTGGCCGTCAAGTTCGCTCCCGCGCTCGCCGTATAGCCGATGGTCGCGATGCCGCCGGTATTGTCGGCCGTCAGGGCTGCTCCTGCCGCCGCGGTGGCATTGACCGAGGTGTCGTAACCGCCGGTGGCGATGGAGATCTTCTGCGCGCCCGAAGTGCTGGCGGCCGTGGTGTTCACGTCACCGGAGATCATGATGCCGGTGTCGGTGCCGGTCACCGTGCCCCCTGCGCCGGCCTGCGCAGCCGTCGTGAAGGTTGCTGTCAGGCCGCGTCCGGAGGCATTGATCGCGGCGATCAATCCGCCCACGGTCGTGGCGGCCGTGGTGGTTACCTGACCGGCCGAGCCGTCGGGGTTTTGATAGCCGATGGTGAGCGTGGTCGAGGCAATGGTGTCGGTCGACTGCGCATTTCCGGTTCCGGCCGTGCCGTTCGACAGATCGAGGAAGACATTCTTGCCGCCGTTGTAGGACATGACGCCCGCCGTATCGCCCACGTTGGTCGAAGACAGCGAAGAGATATTCAGGTTGTCGAGCGAAGCGCTCATGCTGGAAGAGTCGCCGGTATAGATGCCGACCGTGCCGGCTCCGAAAACCTTCGTCTGGTTGTAGGTGGTTGTCGATCCGATGTTGTTGATCTCGGACAGAATCGACTGATACTCCTGGTTGGCCGCCGTGAGCTGCGAGCCGTTCAGAGTGCCGTTGGAAGCCTCGGTGGCCAGCGTCACGGCACGGTTAAGCAGGTTCGTCACTTGTGAGAGCGCTCCATCGGCCACCTGCAGCAGGCCGGCGCCTTCCTGCGCGTTGGTCTGCGACTGGGCCAGTGCGGTAGCGTTGGCCTGCAGGCCGTTCACCAGTGAAAGCCCCGCGGCATCGTCGGCGCCGGAGTTGATCCTCGATCCAGAAGACAACTGCTGCAGCGTCTTGGACAGGTTGTTGCTGGTGTTGTTCAGATTGTTCTCCGCATACATGGCGGAGAGGTTGTTCAAAACACCCAGGGACATGGGTTTCTCCTTGTCGAGATGCGCGGATTTGCGGCTCCCATTCCCTGTCGCGCTCCCATGTTTTTTGCTCTGGGATGCTGCTTCGGGGGTGATGCCGCCGCATCTGGCCCCTTTTTCGGCGTGGGGTGCGCGCACTTTATCAACTTCCGTTTTTTGTCCCCAGCAGGACACTCGACGCCATTCGGCATGATCATTTTTCGCCAACCGTCGATAACCCTTCATAAGGGAGTTGCGCGCCCATGATCGAACTCACGCGACTTAACGGCAGCCCCATGGTGCTGAACAGCGATTTGATCAAGACCGCCGAGGCCTCGCCAGACACCATGCTGACCCTCATTAACGGCGAAAAGCTCATTGTGCGCGAGGAGTGCGCCGAAGTGGTCGAGCGCGTGCTGGCCTACCGCGCCCGCCTGCTGACCATGGTGGCCCGGCGCATGAACACGCTCGACGGCGTTCAGACGATCGTCTCACTGGCCAGCCTGGATGTTTCCGGCCAGCCGGCCCCACCCGCGGCGCCGCCCAAACACGGCCCGGAACCGGGCCGTTGATCCCCGGCGGCAGCCGATGGCGCACCGTATAGATAAAGGAGCGTTCGATGGATAAGGCCAGTTTGGGCGGAGCAGTTCTGGCCATGGCCGGCATCGTGGCCGGCCTGCTGATCGAGGGTGGCAACCTGGGACAGGTTCTGCAGCCCACTGCGGCTCTCATCGTCTTTGGCGGAACCATGGGGGCCGTTCTGTTGCAATTTCCCCTGACCACGGTGCTGGCCGCCTTTGGCCGCCTGGCGCACCTCTTTGCCGCTCCCGCCAGGCAGGATAGCCAGCTGATCCGCCTTCTGGTTGCCTTCGCCAACAAAGCCCGGCGCCATGGCGTGGTCTCGCTCGACAGCGACCTCCAAACCATCGAGGATCCTTTCCTCAAGCGATCGCTCATGCTGGCCGTCGACGGCACCGAACCGGCGGAACTCCGCAACATCATGCGCGTCAGCCTGGAATCCACCACCGAAGGCGAGGAGCGGTTGCCGGCGGTCTTCGAGTCGGCGGGCGGCTTCTCGCCCACCATCGGCATCCTCGGCGCGGTGCTCGGCCTCATCCAGGTCATGCACCACCTGGACAACATGGAGGCCGTCGGCCGCGGCATTGCCGTGGCTTTTGTCGCCACCATCTACGGTGTCGGCATCGCCAATCTCTTCTTTCTGCCCTTCGCCGGCAAAATGCGTCTGCGCATCCACGAGGACCACCGCAGACGCGAAATGATGCTCGAAGGCGTGATCTCCATCCTCGAAGGCATGAATCCGCGCATGCTCGAGGTCAAGCTGGCCGGCTTTCTCAGCCATGCCCAGGAAAACAAAAAGGAGAAAGCCGCATGAGGAACCGAGTGCCGCGCAGCCGCGTCACGCACGACCGCTGGCTCGTCTCCTATGCCGACTTCATTACCCTCATGTTTGCCTTCTTCGTCGTCCTCTATGCCTTCGCCAAGGCCGACCAGAAGAAGCAGATACAGGTATCCATAGCCATCGATACGGCTTTCAAATCGCTCGGCCTCTTTCCCGAGGCCACCCGCCATCCAGGCGATGCGGCCGCTGCCGGAACCGAGCCGGCGGCCATGCCGATGAACATCGTGATGGGCGAGGATGTGCTCTCGCCCGCCCAGGTGCAGACCGACCTCGAACACGTCCGGCGCGAGCTCACCCAGACCCTCTCCAACCAGGTTGCCCAGCACACCGTTTCCATCAAAATGGGGCGCGACGGGCTGGTGATCAGCCTCCGCGAGGCAGGCTTTTTCAACTCCGGCTCGGCCACGCCCAAACCCGGCACGCTGACCACAATCAAGCAGATCGCCGCCTCCCTGGGACGAACGCCCTACGACCTGCGCATCGAGGGCCACACCGACAACGCCCCCATCCATACAGCCCAGTTCGCCTCCAACTGGGATCTCTCCTCCGCCCGCGCCATCGGCATCGCACGGCTCATCATCGAGCAGCACGCCATCCCCCCGGACCGGATCTCGGCCGCAGGTTATGCGGAGTTCCATCCCGTAGCCAGCAATGCCACCGCGGAAGGCCGGGCGGAGAACCGGCGCGTCGATTTGGTGGTGCTGCCCCGCACCAGGATCGACCTCTCCCGTCCGCAGTACGCCCATCCGGGCGGCGCGTGGCGCAAAATCACCGACGACGATCCCGCGCCGCCAACACCCGATCCGCCCCCCACAACCAATCCGTAATGCCTCCGCACTGGACGCTATCCCTCCACCAAGCCCGCGCGATACTCTTAGAGCCAGAGTGACCCACGAAGACTCCCACGCCGCGGCGCCCGTTTCTCCTCCTCTGGACAAGGATTCGCACCCGCTCACGCCCTTCATGCGCCAGTGGACCGCCGCCAAGCGCGAAAATCCCGGCGCGCTCCTCTTCTTCCGCATGGGTGACTTTTACGAGCTCTTCTACGACGACGCCGTGGTGGTGAGCCGCGAGCTGCAACTCACCCTGACGGCGCGCGACAAGGAGCGGTCGCAGCCCATGTGCGGCGTGCCCTATCACGCCGTGGACGCCTACCTGGCGCGCCTGCTGCGCAAGGGCTACCGCATCGCCATCTGCGACCAGATGGAAGATCCCAAACTCACCAAAAAAATCGTCCGGCGCGAGGTCACCCGCGTGCTGACCCCGGGCACGGCCCTCGATGCCACCCTCGGCCAGGAGCAAAACAACTTTCTCGCCGCCTATCTCGAAAGCGGCGCGCCCGGCCAGCCCTTGTGCGCCGTGGCGCTGCTCGATGTCTCGACCGGCGAGTTTCGCACCGCCGAATTCTCCGGGGACGCCGCCCGGCAGCAGGCAGTTGACGAGATTCTGGCCGCCCAGCCGCGCGAAGTCCTCCTGCCCGCCAGCGCCGCGCTGCCCGATCCACTGGAGCGCATTCCGGCATGCACCCGCGTCGAGGATTGGGTCTGGACCCGGGATTTTGCCGTCCCGCTGGTCGAGCGCCAGCTCAACGTCCGCTCGCTCGATGGCTTCGGGCTTAGCCAGCATCCCTTCGCGGCCATCGCCGCCGGAGCGGTACTGCACTACGTGCGAACCACACAGAAAAACGAGGCACCGCACATTGACAGCCTGCGTTTTCAGGAGCGCTCCACCGCCCTCGCGCTCGATCCGGTCACAGTGCGCAACCTTGAATTGGTGGAACCGCTCTTCCAGGGACAGGACAGCCGCGCGACGCTCTTTCATACTCTAGACGCCTGCCAGACGCCCATGGGCAAGCGGCTGCTGCGCGCCACCATCCTCCGCCCCCTGCTCGACGCCGCCGCCGTCGAGGCGCGACATGATGCGGTTGCCGAGACGCACGAAGATCTCGTCAAGCGCGAGGAGCTCCGCCGCGCCTTCGCGGGCATCCTCGATCTCGAACGGCTGCTGGCGCGGCTCTCTCTGGATTCGGCCGGCCCGCGCGATGTGGTGGCGCTGGCCGCAAGCCTCGCCCGCTTGCCGGCCCTCAAGACGGCGCTGGCCGCCATGGCCGCGCCCGCCTGGCGCACCCTGCTGGATCGCCTCGACCCGCTTGCCGATGTTACCGCGCGCATACAAACCACGCTCGTCGCCGAGCCTCCCCTCACTCTGGCCGATGGCGCCGTGATCGCCGCCGGCGTCGATCCCGAACTGGACGAGCTGCGCGCCATCTCCACCACCGGCAAGCAAAGCATTGCGGCCATCGAGGAACGCGAGCGCCAAAGAACCGGCATCGGCTCGCTCAAGGTGCGCTACAACTCCGTCTTCGGCTACTACATCGAGATCACCAGGGCCAACCTCGCCTTGGTTCCCGCCGACTACGAGCGCAAGCAAACGCTGGTCAACGCCGAACGCTTCACCACGCCGGAACTCAAGCAATACGAGGTGAAGATTCTCACCGCACACGACCGCGCCATCGAGATCGAAAAACGCATCTTTGCCGATCTGCGCCGCGCCGTGCTGGAAGCCGCCGGCCGCATCCGCCTAAGCTCCGCGGCCGTTGCCGAGGCTGATCTGCTGGCCACCTTTGCGCATCTGGCCGCGCTGCGCCGCTACGTCCGGCCGCAGTTGGCCGCTGAGCCCATCGTCGAGGCTGTCGCCGCGCGCCATCCGGTCATCGAGCAGTGGATGGAGGAGACGCGCGAAGGACGCTTCATTCCCAACGACCTCTATCTCAACGCCGCCGGCAAAGGCCCCTGCCTGCTCCTCATCACCGGCCCCAACATGGGAGGCAAAAGCACCTATCTGCGCCAGGCCGCCATGCTGGTGCTCATGGCGCAGATGGGCAGCTTTGTCCCCGCCCAGAGCCTGCGCTTGGGCCTTGTGGATCGCATCTACACGCGTATCGGTGCCAGTGACAACGTGGCCCGCGGACGCTCCACCTTCATGGTGGAGATGACCGAAACCGCAACCATCCTGAACACGGCCACCAGCCGCTCCCTCATCCTGCTCGACGAGATGGGACGCGGAACGGCGACCTTCGACGGCCTCTCGCTGGCCTGGGCCACGGTGGAGTACCTACACGCTGAAGTGGGCGCGCGCACGCTCTTCGCCACCCACTACCACGAGCTGACCATGCTGGCCGACAAACTGCCCCGCGTCCGCAATCTGCGCGTGGGCGTGAAGGAGGCGGCCGGAGGCATCGTCTTCCTGCATCGCATTGAGCCCGGCGCGGCCAGCAAAAGCTACGGCATCGAAGTGGCCCGCCTGGCGGGTTTGCCGGCCGCGGTCATCGAGCGCGCCCGCCACGTTCTGCGCCAGCACGAAAAGCAGGAGCGGCAGAGCGTGCAGGTGGAAACCACCCCCGAGCCGCTGCAGATGACCATCTTCACCCCGCTCTCGCAGCGCATTGTCGATCGCATCGAGTCCACCGACATCAACACGCTCACCCCGCTCCAGGCGCTCAACCTGCTTCAAGAGCTTCAGAACGAGTTGAAGGAGAAGGCATGAGCGCAACCTTGCGCCGGGCGGCCGGCTGTGTGATGGTGGTGGGGCTGGGAGGCGCGGAACTCACCGGCCTTGAGCGCGCATGGCTGCGCCTGGTGCGCCCCGCGGGCATCATTCTCTTCCGGCGCAATATCGTCGAGGCGGCACAGACGCGCGCCCTGCTCATGCAGGCCGCAAGTCTTTGCGCCGCCAGCAGCCTGCGTTGCGTCGATCTGGAAGGCGGCCCGGTGGACCGGCTGCGCGATGCCCTCGCGCCCATGCCTTCCGCGCAAGCTGTTGCCCAGGCGGCGCGCTGTTCAGGCAAAGGCCGCCTGGCCCGCCAGAACGGCGAACTGATTGCGCAGTCCGTGCTGGCCTTCGGCTTCAACACCACCCTCGCTCCGGTGCTCGATCTCGCGCTGCCCGCATCGGCTGAAGTTCTGGGCGCGCGCGCAGCCGCGGCCCATGCTGAGGGTGTGATCGCCTACGCGCGCGCCTTTCTTGCCGGGCTGGGGGCCCACGGCGTGGCGGGCTGCGGCAAGCATTTCCCGGGGCTGGGCGGAGGAACGCGCGACTCGCACAAAGAAACGCCAGCGATCGCGCGCGCCTGGCCCGAGCTTTGGCGTCAGGATCTCGCGCCTTATCGCGCCTTGCGCGGCGAACTGCCCATGGTGATGGTGAATCACGCCGCCTATCCCGCCACGCCGGGCAAGAACCGGCCCGCCAGCGTCTCGTCCTTCTGGATCGCGACGGTGCTGCGCAGACGCATCGGCTACCGCGGCCTTGTCTTCTCCGACGATCTGGAGATGGGCGGCATCCTCAAGCGCATGCCCATCGAAGAAGCTGCCGTCGCGGCCCTGCGCGCGGGCATGGACCTGATCGAGATCTGCCACAGCCCCGAGTTGATCCTGCGCGCCTTCGAAGCGCTGATCGCGGAGGGCGAGCGCTCGGCAGCCTTCCGGAAACTGCTCGAGGCCCGCGCGCGCCGCACAGCACAGCAGCGCGGCCGGCTCTTCGGCGGCTCCGTTGCGCGGCCTCTCGCACCAAAGCAGTTTGAAGCCTTGCGCGCCCGCGTTCTGCGCTTTGGCGAAGCGGTCGCAAAGGCCCAGCCCACAGAGGCGCGGCCCGCATGAACGCAAAGACCATGGTCGTGGCGGGCGTCATGAGCGGCACCTCGGCCGACGGCATTGACGTGGCCCTGGTGCGGATTGCGCCCGGCACTACCAGGCCGCGGCTGACTCTCCTGGCTCATGAGGGCTTCCGCTTCCCGGCCGCGCTGCGCCGCGCCTTGCTGGTAGCCATGAATGCCGGCGCCACTTCGACGGCGGAGCTGGCCCGGCTCAACTGGCGCCTGGGCATTGCCTATGCGGAGGCCGTCGCGGCAACCATCCAGCGGCATCCCATGCGCGTCGAGCTGATCGGATGTCACGGCCAGACGCTCTATCATCAGCCCCGCGCCGCGGCTTATGCGGGACGCGCCTTCGCCTGCACCTGGCAGGCCGGCGAAGCGCAGGCCATCACTGCCGCGCTCAGCATTCCCGTGGTTTCCAACTTCCGCCCCGCCGATATGGCGGCCGGCGGCCAGGGTGCCCCCCTGGTGCCCCTGCTCGATTACGTTCTCTTTGCGCACAACAAGCGCGGGCGCGTGCTCCAGAACATCGGCGGCATCGCCAACCTCACGGCCATTCCCGCCGCGGCCGCCCCCGCGCAGGTCATCGCCTTTGACACCGGCCCCGGCAATATGGTGATCGACGCGCTGGCGCAAGCGCTGCTTGGCCGGCCCTTTGATCGCAACGGCGACGCGGCCGCCGCAGGCGTGGTGCTGCGTCCGGTTCTCGCCCAGGCCCTGCGCAATCCCTACTTCCGCCTCCGGCCGCCGCGCACTGCGGGGCGCGAGCAGTTTGGCCGCGAGTACGCCGCCCGTTTTTTGAGCGCCTGCCGGCGCCGCAGCCAACGGCCCCAGGACGCTCTGGCCACCGCGACGGCGCTGACCGCCGAAACCATCGCGGCCAGCTATCGCCGCTTCGTCCATCGCGCGATGAAGAGCGGGGGCGTGGATTACATCGTCTCCGGCGGCGGCGCGCGCAACAGCACCTTGATGGCCATGCTGGCGCAGCGGCTGGAACCGCTGGGATGCGGTCTCGCCACCAGCGAAGACTTCGGCCTGCCCGCGCAGGCCAAGGAGGCCGCTGCCTTTGCTCTGCTCGCGTGGCAAACCTGGCATCGGCTCCCGGGCAATCTGCCCGCCGCCACCGGCGCCGCTCGTCCCGCCATTCTCGGGCAGGTGACCTATGCATAGGTTGTTCATGGTTGCTTTGCTGCTGATGCTCGCCGGCTGCCACGGCTCGCCCCGCGATCCGCACACGGTGGTCTTTCTCATCGAGAGCAGCCCCGCCAATCTCGATCCGCGCATCGGCACCGACGGCCAGTCGGAGCACATCGACGAGCTGCTCTTCGATGGTCTCGTGGCCCACGACGCGAGCTTTGGCTTTACGCCGGCGCTTGCCCAAAGTTGGGAGCAGCCGGACCCGCTTACGCTCGTCTTTCATCTGCGCAAGGGCGTTCGTTTCCACGACGGCCGCTTGCTGACCGCGCGCGACGTGGCCTGGACCATCGACTCCATGCGCACCGGCAAAGTGATTTCGCCCAAGGCCGCCGCCTATGCCGCGGTGGACAGCATCCAGGCTCCCGGCCCGCAAACGGTGGTCTTCCATCTCAAGCACCCCGACAACTTCCTGCTCTCCAATCTCTCCACCGGCGCCATCGGCATTGTGCCCTGCGGCAGCGGACGCGACTTCTGGCGGCATCCGGTCGGCACCGGACCGTTTCGCTTTGTGAGCCAGCAAATCGATCAGGATGTAGTCGTCGAGCGCAATCCCCTCAGCTGGTCGGTTTTGCCTCGCATTCAGCGCGTGCGCTTTGCCGTGGTGCCGGACGCGATTACAGAGTCGCTGGAGTTGGAGAAAGGCTCCGCGGACGTGGCCATCAATTCCCTGCCCATGGATACGCTGCCGGTTCTGGCGCAGAGATCGAATCTGCAGGTGGCCGCTACGCCAGGAACGCAGATTCAGTACCTGGCTTTCAACGTGCGCGACCCGCTGCTGAAGGATGTGCGTGTCCGCCAGGCCATCGCCTGTGCCATTGACCGCGATCTGCTCATCCGCACCTTGCTGCGCGGCCACGCGCGCCCCGCCGTCAGTCTGCTGCCTCCCACCCATTGGGCCTTCACCAGCAACGTGGCCCGCTACGACTACGACCCCGCGCGCTCGGCCGCGCTTCTTGGCCAGGCCGGTTACAAGCCGGGACCCGGTGGCGTGCGTTTCCACCTCACCATGAAGACCAGCAGCGACGCCGGCACGCGCCTGCTCGCGGCTGTCCTGCAGCAGCAACTGGCCAAAGCCGGAATCGCCCTCGATCTGCGCAGCTACGAGTTCGCCACCTTCTACTCTGACGTCACGCGCGGCGCCTTTCAGATGTACTCGCTGCGCTGGATCGGCGGCAACGAGCAGCCCAGCATCTTCGACTACGCCTTCGCCACGCGCAGCTTTCCCCCCCAAGGCGGCAACCGCGGCCACTACTCGAACGCGCGGCTGGATGCGCTGCTCGACGACGCGGACCGCGGCAGCGACACCGCGCGGCAGCGCGCCGATTACGTCGAAGTGCAGCAAATCCTGGCCCGCGATCTGCCCGCCTTCAACCTCTGGTATCTCGACACCATCGTCGTGCACAACCGCCGGCTCACGCGCGTCAACCCCACGCCGTCGGGCAGCTATACCTTCCTCGAAACCGTCGATCTCGCGCGCTGATCGCCGTTCGTCTTCATTGATCCTTAAGACAACCTTAAGAAATCCCCGCTCAATCCGCATGGATTGAGATATCCGGTGTGTCCGTGCACTTCTGTCTTACGCAATGCCGCACATTCAAAATCCTCTCAACCTTTTGAACCATTCTCTCGTCTACCGCTGTAGAAGTCACAGGCAGCGCCAACCGGTGCACAAATACATTCCTGGATGACTGGTACATGAATAGGACAATGAAGATTCGGTTTCTGACTTTCGTGCAAGTGGCTCTCTTTATCGTGTGTCTGGCGGCCGCGCCCCTGCTCGGCGCACAAGAGCCCGTGAGGTTTATCGGCACCATCACTGCCATCGAAGGTTCCACCATCACCGTAAAGACCGACGCCGATGGGGAACATCGCTTCGAAGTTCCCGCCACCGCGCAGATCCGCCGCGTTTCTCCGGGGCAGAAGAACCTCAGCGCCGCGCAAACCATCCCGGTCGGCAGCCTGGCCACGGGTGACCGTGTCCTGGTCAAGCTGGCCCCCGAGACGCTTAAAACCACGCCCCGCGCCCTGGAAGTGATTGCCATCAAAGAGGCCGACATCGAGCTCGAGCACCAGAAGCAACGCGAAGACTGGCAGCGCCACGGCGTCGGCGGACTGGTCAAGAGCGTGGACACGGCCTCCGGAACAATTCTGCTGAGTAGCGGCTTTGGGCCTACAGCCAGAACCGTCACGGTGCATGTCACCACGGCAACCGTTCTCAAACGCTATGCGCCGGCTTCCGTGCAATACAAAGCAGCGCTGCCCGCTCCCCTTTCTGCCATTCACCCCGGAGATCAGTTGCGCGCCCGTGGACCGAAGAACACGGACGGCAGCGAAATCCAGGCGGAGGAAGTCGTTTCAGGTTCCTTCCGCAACATCTCCGGCGTCATCACTTCGCTCGATGCGTCAACTTCCACGATGGAGCTGAAGGATCTCCTCACCAAGAAACCTGTCGCCGTGCACGTCATGCCGGAGACGCAGATGCGGCGGGTGCCGGAAACCGTGGCGCGCGTGCTCGCGGCACGGCTCAAAGGCGCTTCCGCCGGAACGGCTGAACACGCTGCGCCGGCCGCGGCAAACGGCGCCGAGATGCGCGCCAACGGCTTCCGGCAGTGGGGCGGCCAGGGGGCCGGTGCTGGCGGCGATCCGCAGCAAATGCTCAACGGTCTCTCCGCCATTCCTTTCGGCGATATCAAGAAAGGCGAAGCGGTCATGCTGGTCGCCACCGATGGCAAGACCGGCGTCACGGCCATCACCCTTCTGGTCGGCGTTGAGCCGCTGCTCGAATCGCCTGCCGCCAGCCAGAATCTGCTCACCAATTGGAGTCTGGGATCAGGCTCGGAAGATGCGGCCGCTCAATAGCTGCCAACCAAAGCACTTCGAAAACTGCGAGGGATGCGTGTACGCGAAACTGCACTACTTTATCCATTTTGTGGTGGCTCTGGCGATCTTCGCAGCCAGCCTGGCCGTGGGACACTCTCAAACGCCCGCGCCGGCACTGACCGGCACGCTCCACGGCCACATCGCCGACCCCACTGGCGCGCTGCTCCCCGGAGCCAAAATCACCGTCGCCACCCAGGCCGGAGCCTATGTGACCTCCGTAGAGTCCGATGCCTCCGGAAGCTACGCCGTCAAAGGATTGGCCCCGGGTAGCTACGTGATCCAGGCCACGGTCGAGGGCTTTGCCCCCTTCGTCTCCCAGCCCATCCTGCTCGCCTCCGGCCAGATCATGCGCGTGGATCTCTCCATGGCCATCGCCACTGAGCAGCAGAGCGTGGTCGTCACGGACGAGTCCCCTACCGTCAGCGTGGAAGCAGGCGAAAATGCCAACGCCGTGGTTTTGAAGGGCAAGGATCTCGACGCGTTGTCCGACGATCCCGACGAGCTGGAAAATGAGCTCATGGCGCTGGCCGGACCCTCGGCCGGGCCCAACGGCGGACAGATTTACATTGATGGATTCAGCGGCGGCGAGTTGCCCCCCAAGTCAGCCATCCGCGAGATACGCATCAACCAGAATCCCTTCTCCGCCGAATACGACCGGATCGGCTACGGGCGCATCGAAATCTTCACCAAGCCCGGGACCGACAAACTCCATGGCCACTTCTTCCTCATGGGCAACGACAAAGCCTTCAACACCGGCAACCCCTTCACCAGCACCATCCCGTCCTACTACAGCTACCAGTTTCACGGCACCGTCGAAGATGCGCTAACCAAAAACTCCTCCTTCTTTCTCAGCGCCGAGCAGCGCAACATCGAGAGTGTGAATGCGTGGCGCATCTTCAACGCCGTGCTCGACGATGGCACTTCGGGATACGTCAACTATCCCGACTACGGCGTCAACCTTCTCAACCGGCGCATCCGCGACAACGTCTCAGCGCGAGTGGACTGGCAACTGGGCCAAAAGAACACGCTCACGGTGCGCTACGGCTTCTGGTCCGAGGCCGAGCGCGGCGACCTGAACTCCGGCTATCTACCCACGGCCTCCACGCACGAGTCGAATACCGATCACACCGTGCAGGCGAGCGATACCATCATCCTCAGCGATCACGTCATCAACGAGACGCGCTTCCAGTTCGAACGCAACAACGAAAACCACTATCCCGACTCCATTGACCGCAGCATCATGGTGCAAGGCGACTTCACCGGAGGCGGGTTCCCCGGACAGGTTTACCGCGACCACACCACCAATCTCGAGTTCTGGAACATCACAACCATGAGTCACGGTGGCCATTCCATCGAGCTGGGCACGCGCATGCGCGACTCCCGCGACGCCAATCTCACCACTTCGAACTTCAACGGCATGTTCATCTTCGATTCGTACGACAAGTATCTGAACATGGCCAACGGACTGGCGGCCGGAACGCCCTTCGATCAACTCGTCAGCGAGGGCTACGGGCCCACCACGGCCACTTACACCACAGGCTCGCAATCAACGCTGGCCAACATGTTCGATATCGCCCTCTTTGCGCAGGACGACTGGAGGGTGAGCCCACGCTTCACGTTCTCCAGCGGCATCCGCTGGGAAGCGCAAAACCACGTCGCCGATCACAACGACTGGGCGCCCCGCTTTTCGCTCGCCTACGCCCTCGACGGCGGCAAGGACCGGAAGAAAACCAAAACCGTGCTGCGCGCGGGCTACGGCTTCTTCTACAGCAGGTTCCACACCACCAATCTGCTCACCATCAACCGGTCGCACATTCAACAACAAGTTGTGCTCAACAATCCGCTCTGCAGTGCAACGGCATCCACGCTCACCGGCATCGACATGACCACCTGCACCAGCAGCGCCGGATCCTCTAGCAACACAAACCCCGTACAATACGAAGTCGATCCGAATTACCGCTCCCCGTACATCGGACAGGCCGCGGTCAGCATCGAACGGCAAATCGTGCCCGGCACCAGCGTAACCGCCACCTACCTGCGCTCCTTCGGCGCCCACCAAATGGTCACCCGCAACGCCAACCAGGCCGAGGGAGGCACGCCGCAAAACAACTCCGGCAGCTACCTCTACGAGTACTATCCGGAAGCGGTCTTCAAGGAAAACCAGCTGATCGTGAGCTTCAATGGAAAATTGAGCAAGAACATGCAGATCATGGGCTCCTACACGCTGGCCGCCGCCAACAGCAACGGCGGCGGGGGCAGCGACGCCTCCAATGCCTACAACCTCGACCAGGACTATGGACGCGCCATCTTTGTCTCGCGCAACATGCTCTTCATGATGGGCGCCTACAACGGCCCCTGGGGCATTCGCTTCAATCCTTTCCTGGTTACCTTCTCCGGAAAACCCTACAACGTGACCCTGCCCACCGACCCGCTGAACAACTTCTTTAACCAGCGCCCGGCCTACGGCACCGCCAACGATTGCGCATCGAGCACGGGCCGGTATGTATCCACCTCGTTGGGATGCTTCGATACGCAGCCCGCCTACGGCTCGCAGTTGGTCCCCATCAACCTGGGTAACAGTCCCGCTTCCGTGGCCTTCAACCTGCGCATCAGCCGCGCCATCGGCCTCGGACCCAAATTGCAGCCCAATGCGGGCCCCCAGGGCGGACCTCCAGGCGGCCCCCGTGGCGGTCCCCGCGGTGGCCGCGGCCCGGGAGGCGGCCTTGGACCCGGAGGCCTGAGTGGCGGCGGTGGTCCTCCGCCCGGCATGTTCTCCGGCGGACCCATCAACCGGAAATACTCGCTGAACTTTACCGTCCAGGCGCTCAACATCTTCAACGACATCAACTACGGAACCCCGGTCGGCATGCTCACGCCTACGGTCAACCCAACCACCGGAGCGGTTACGCCCGGCAGCCAGTTCGGGAAATCCGCCAATCTGGCCGGCGGCATCTTCTCCACCGGTTCGGCGGCCCGCCGCATCTTTGCCCAGGTCGTGTTTTCCTTCTGAACCCTGACTCCGCCAGGCAAAAAGGCCGGGAATCTCTCCACCGGCCTTTTTGCATCCCGTCACCGGCCCGCCGCTATCTCCCCATAGAGCGCTTCCCACTCGTCGCACTTGGCGTCGATGCTGAATGTGCGCAGTACGCGTTCGCGCGCAGCCCGTCCCAGGGCCTGCCTCTGCTCCGGATGCTGCCGCATCGCCTCCAGCATGGCGGAGGCAAGCGCTTCGGCGGAACGCGCCGGCGCCAGCCACCCGCTTTCTCCCAGCAGTTCGCGCACGCTGCCCACGTCCGTGGCCACCACCGTCTTTTCCATCGCCATGGCCTCGGCAACGGCCAGCGGCATGCCCTCCCACGCCGAGCCCAGAACAAATCCGTCTGCGCCATCGAGCAGCGCCGGCATCGCGCGCCGCAAACCGAGCCAGCGAATCGAGCCGGCCAGCCCCAACTCAACTGACAGGGCATGAAGCGCAGCCCCATCGCCGCCGCCGGCAATCCACAGCCGCGCCTCCGGGAAGGCATCCAGCACCCTCCGAAAGGCGCGCAGCAAGTTGGGATAATCCTTTGCCGGCGCCAGCCGGCCGGCGGTCAGCCACACAAACGCATCGCCGGCCTGCATGGCCTCTCTTGTCGCCTTCCGGCGCTCGCCGCACGGCGCAAATTCCTTGGGGTCGACCCCGTTGCCCATCGTCACGCTTCGTCGCGCGGAAACTGCCTTCAGACACACAAAACGAGCCAGAACAGCGTTGCCCACCAGCGCGGTGCGGCAAGCCAGTCGATCTGTCAACCGGTAGGCAAGCATGCGCGGCCAGCCGCCTTCCCACATGTTGTGAATCGATGACACAACCGCTACCCGCGGGTCCAGAATCTTCAGCACGCGCGTAAAAACATTTGCATGAAAGGAGTGGCTATGCGCCACGTCGGGACGAAATTCCCTGAAAAAGCGCCGTCCGCGGCGCAGAGCCGCCCAAAAGCTTGCGGGACTCTTGCGCATCCCCAGATAGACCACCCTCAGCGCAGTGACGCACTCTTCGTCCGCCTGCGGCTGCAGAACCAGAATCGCAACCGTGTGACCGCGCTCGGCCATCTTCGCGGCCAGCGCCAGCGCCTGGCGTTCCGCGCCTCCCACGCCCAGCGATGTGAGCACGTACGCAATCCGCATTCCCACCTGCTCTGCAGCGGAAACTCAAACCTCACGATCATATCGCGCGCGGTCAAGCCCTGCTTTTCGTCCCCCGCCGTCCCCCTATGAACGTGTCCACCGCGAACCGGCCTGGGCCCAGAATCAGAATCAACAGGGCGCAAACCAGCAGGCATGCGGCGTCGCGCCATAAAAGTCGTCTGGCTTGGAAAGAATGTGCAGAAAGTTGATGCGGTCATCGGGCACACTCCGATACGCCATGGTCATGTTCACAAGCAGAACCAGCGACGTCAGCCCGGAAACAGCGCCCAGCGCCAACAGAACCCCGCCGTCGGACTCCACCCGTGCGACGAGCAGCGCGGTCGCAGCAGGCACAGGCAGGTTGAGCTTCGCAAAGAAAACAGCCACCCGGCTCAGATGCGTCCGCTTGCCCCAGCCATCTTGAGCCAGTTGCCAGCCGCAGTAGGACGGATGGCCAGCAGCAGCGGGCTCTGCATCCGGTTCAAGCCTGCTTGCGCGTTCACGCAAATTCCGCGCATTAAGCGCAAGATCGAACGCATACAATTTCCTTTCAGGCGGGGATGGGCGGGTTGAGACCGGACGCGCAGATTCAGCCAAGCTCTGCCCAGATGGCAAACCATTCGCGGACACATTGCGCGCGCCGGGCCTCGGGAATCATCGAGTCCTCAAAACCGGCTTCGAGCACGGCCGGCTCGTCGCCGCTGCCCGCGCTCCGTTCACACCCGGATGAGTGCGAACTCACGAAAATGGTTACAACCGGGGTCGTGGCGGAAAAATCAATCTGCGCCCCGAGCCGCCCCAGGGTAAATGCGCCCGTTTCCATCAAGACGCGATCCTTAACTGCCCGACTCCATGCGCGGCTTCCTCCACCCGCCCCATACCCATGGGGTGCGCCTGCCTGCGTCCAGGATGCCCCCCCCGCCTCCATCTCCGGCGCACGGCAATATACCCGACAAGGCCAGTGGAAAATCCGCCTCCGCCGTCCCCGCAATCCCCCTCGCTTTTTTCTGTTTCGATACGAATCTTGGCGCAAAACTGATCGTCCGGGCTGTACAATCTCCGCAAGGAGAAACATGGCCGGAGATATTCAACTTACGTGCAGCGACTGTGGACAGGAATTCATCTTCACCGCTGCGGATCAGGCGTTCTTTCAGGAACGTGGTTATTCGACCCCAAAACGTTGCAAAGCTTGCCGTATGGCAAAGAAAAACGACCAGGGGGGATCCGGCTACCGCTCGGCTCCGGCACAGGGTACACCTGTGATTTGTTCGGGCTGCGGCCAGCCAACAACCGTGCCTTTTGAGCCGCGTGGTGACCGCCCGGTCTATTGCCGGGACTGCTACACGGCGCGCAAGGGCAGCGGCGGGCGCGGGCGCTGATCGTGGCTCCAGCCACGCCGGGCACTAACCTCGCCCACACAACACCGTAGACATTCGTTGCGCTTACAGGCACGAGCCGGCAAGCCATCGCTTGCTGGTTTGTGCCTCCATGGCCATAAGGGAATGCTATCTTTCTTTCGCCGCGGGACATTACAGCGCGGTTTGCAGCTTCTCTTGGGCGTTGGAGCCCGGCGCGGGAGAGCTCTCGCCTGGACCGGAATTGCCGTGGCCTGATGGCTCGTTATCCCTGAGGGAATCTCATGAAAGTGAACGCTCGGGCATGGATCGCCGGCCTGCTTTTTCTGCCGCTCCCCGCCCTTTGTGCCGCCCAGCAGGGCTGCACGCTGCGGATTCATGTCGATGGCTTGCGCAACTCCACCGGCGACGTGGGAACCACTCTCTTTAGCTCTCCCGATGGCTGGCCCGAAAACAACAGCAAGGCGTATCGCCACGGGCCCACACCCATCGAGCCCGGCCAGCGTCAGGTAACCGCCGTATGGGAACATCTGCCGTCCGGTGACTACGCCGTAGCCGTAATCCACGATGAGAACCAGAATCACAAGCTGGATAGAAACTTTATCGGCTGGCCCAAGGAGGGCTTTGGCTTTGCCAACAACCCGCATGTCGGGCTTTCGGCGCCCTCATTCAAAGCGGCCCTGGTCCACCTCGCCTGCCCCAGCACGGAAATCGTGATTCACATGCAGTACAAGTAAGCTCCGCCGGTATTCTCTTTCCGTGGAATGTGCCGCGCCGGCGAAATGCCAGCCAGCCTCGCACCCCAGCAATCCGCTATGCGCAACCCTTGGGCGCAGGCCGCGCAATGCCCCGGGGGCGCATCGCCAAACCGGGGTGAAACTCCCCTATCGAGCCGTGAATCGAACCGGCGGCCTCTACCGCTTCTTCCCGGACTTCGGCGCCGGTTTCTTGGCCGCCGGCTTTCCGCCCTTGGCTGGCGGCCGCGATGGCTTGGAGGGCTTCGAGACGGCCTTCGAAGCCGGCTTTCCCTTTGCCGGCGCGGCCTTCGCCGCCTTTTTCACCGCAGCCTTCACCGGAGCCTTTGCGGCCGGCTTCCTGGCCTCGGGCTTCGAAGCAGCAGCCTTGCTTGGTTTTGAAGCGGCTGTTGGCAGTTTCTTCGCCGGCGCGGCCTTCACCTTCGCCGAAACCAGAGCAGCCGATTGGGCCGCTGGCTGCGCCGCTTTCTCCTTGGCCTTCCCCGGCTGCTGACGCGTCTCCGGCGCCTCGGCCGCTGCGACCTTCTTCTTCTCCGCCGCTTTCTTCTCTTGCCTGGCGCCGGCGGCCGGCTTCACGCTCGCTTGGGCTGGCACAGGCTCTTCCTCCGCGCCCTCGGCCTCCTCGCCTTCTTCGTCAGACCCCGTATCACCCTTCAGGCCGATCTTGGGAAGATCCAGGTCCAGCTCCAACTCCTCTTCCTCGCCGCCGATCTCTTCCAGATCCTCATCCTCCAGACCCTCTTCCGCCTCCTCATCCTCGTCCAGATGCTCCTTCACTCTGGCTTCGGCGCCTCGCTTCGCTCTCGTCCGCTTGATGGTGGCCTGAGGCGGAGGCGCGGGCGGTGAATGTGGCTCAAGGAATGTCCGCATCTCCTCCGGCGTACTCAACTTGCCGTCGATCAACTCCAGAAAAACCAGGTCCACAATCTTCGCATACCCGCTCAACTCCGGCGTAATCCGCATCTCCTGCATCAGGGCATATGGAATCTGCTGGCGCACCGCAGGCCAAGTCTTCAGAAACTGTTGATACCGCTCCTGCACCCCTTGACTCTTGCTCGTAAACCCAAGCCAAAGAACAGCTTCTGGATCATAGCTCATGAAAAGCTTGTAGGCTGCCGACGGCTTTGCATTCTCCTTGGACATCAACACCTTCGCAAATGCCGCCGCCTGCGCGTCCAGATTGTTCCACTCCTCCACAAACCCCGGCCGCAGCATCAATTTCTTCAGGGCGGCAAGCTCTTTGGAGCTGAGCTTCGCCGTCAGCAACTGCATCTGCGCCGCCGACATGTCGGCATGCACCCCCTGCATCAGAAGTTCCACCGCCAGTTCGTGCAGGGCCGCCAGTTTCTCCCGGTCAGCCTTCGCCGCCGTCCAGGTGCTGAACAGCACCTTCATCCAGCCCTCAGACTCCATCGCCTCCAGAACCTGCAATGCTTCTTCTTCGTGCCCAATCTGCTCCAGTTCCCGGCTCCGCTCCTGCGCCGAAAGATGCTCGATCACTCCCTCGTTCTTGGCATTCTCATAGCGGACCTGTGTCTTCGGGTCCATCTCCCAGCCCAGCCTCACTTTGTACCGCGTGGCCCGCAGCAGAAGCGACGGCTTGTCGAGAAATCCATAATTCGATACCAGCCGCAGCGTCCTGGACTCGATATCCGCGGCCCCGTTCAACGGGTCCATCAGCAGCCCGAAGGAGCCTTCGTTGAGCGAAATCGCCATGGCATTGACCGTAAAATCGCGTCGCCGCAGATCTTCCTGGATAGAAGCCGCGTGAAAAACCGCCTTGCCCGGCTTGGGATACTCCGCCCGGTGCGTGCTCACCACGTCCACGCGCACCGTGCCATGGAAACAGAGATAAAGCGCATGCGACACCTCATCTTCTCCCCACACGTGCCCACCATGTTTCTCAATTGTTTTCTTGAGTTTGAGAGCATTTCCCTGCACCGCCACTTCAAGTTCTCGCACCCCATGGCCACTGGTCAGGTCACGAACCGCGTCTCCGGTTAGAAAGATGAGCATTCCGGCTTCGCGAGCCGCCTCGCGCAATTGGCGCAACGCATGCTGCTGATCCGCCGACAAGCGGTTTTCCAGGAGGTAAATGTAGTCGGGCATTCCGTATCCTGCTTTCGCCGTTGCTTGCGCAGCCAAGTATTTGATCCTGTTGTGCTTAAATGTCGTCTGGCAAGGCTGGCAAACCAGTACCTTAACACACTTTGCGTCCGTTGGCCAGAGATATGTGCACCGGATTTGTTGCGGTTTACTTCTCCGGTAACATTCTCTTCCGCCCCTGCGCAAATCGCGCCTTTGCGCCGCCCTCACCGTGCGACAATCCAGAACAATGGCCTCCGCGCGAAAACCCGTGATTGTGCGCAAGTTCTCCAGGGATTGGTGCGCTGGCTATGCTGGCATCCACCTTGGTCAGGACGCCCACGAGCTGGAAATCCTCGACCTGGCAGGAAAGGTGTTGCGCATCGGCTGGGAACAGGTCAAGTGGATCTGCTATGTGCGCGACTTGCCTGCCGCCGGAGACCAGGCTAACCCCGAGCGCCTCCTCCACAAGCGCTTTTCCGTCCGGCCGCGCCTCGCCGGACTCTGGCTGCGCATGACCCTGCTGGACGGCGAAGAACTGGAGGGCTTGGCGGCCAACGACCTCTCCCTGATCGAGGGCGCGGGCCTGCTCCTCACCCCGCCCGACACCCGCTCCAACACGCAGCGCATCTATGTCCCCCGCCAGGCCGTCCAGACACTCGAAGTCGTCAGCCTGATCGGCACGGGCCGGCGCGGCAAGCCTGTCCGCACCGAGCAGCCCGATCTCTTCCCCCAGGAGTCCGACCTCGACCAAGACGTCCAGCCTCTTTGACCTCTTGCGGCAATTCTCCATCGCCATGAAGCCCGCCTGCCCCCGTTTCCGGTACAATGCCTTCGATGAATCTAGGCGAGCTCGCGAACAGGCTGGGGGCGGAATTGCACGGCGATCCCGGCGCTGAAGTCACTGGCGTCAAAGGGATTGAGGAAGCCGGACCCACCGAGGTGACCTTTGTCGCCAACCCCCGCTATACCGCCATGGCCCGCGTCACCCGCGCCGCAGCCGTCCTCGTCGATCCAGATTTTCCTGAGATCTCCGCGCCCACCCTGCGCATTCGCAATCCCTATTGGGCCTTTTCTCGTGCGCTTGCCCTCTTTTATCAGCCCCCGACCTACGCTCCCGGCATCCATCCCACGGCCGTCATTGACCCAACTGCTGAGATCGGCGAGGGCGCCCATATCGGCGCCTATGTCGTGGTTGCCCCGCGCGTGCGGCTCGGGCCTCATGCCACCCTCCTGCCCCACGTTGTGCTCTATCCCGGCGTGGAAGCGGGCGCCCACTTCTTTGCCCACGCCCACGCCGTGGTGCGCGAAAACTGCCGTCTGGGCGATCATGTCACGCTCGAAAACGGCGTCATCATCGGTGCCGACGGCTTCGGGTTCGCCAAAAACGACGCCGGTCAGTGGGAAAAAATTCCCCAGTCCGGCCCCGTGCGCCTCGGCAACCGGGTGGATGTCCAGGCCAACGCCTGCATCGACCGCGCGACCGTCGGCGCAACCGAGATCGGCGACGGCAGTAAGGTCGATAACCTCGTCCAGATCGGCCACGGTTCGAAGGTCGGAGAAAATACCCTCCTCTGCGCCCAGACCGGCCTCGCTGGCTCCTCCATCGTCGGCAACAACGTCATCCTGGCCGGCCAAACCGGCATCGCTGGCCACTGCACGGTCGGCGATGGCGTCATCCTCACTGCCCAATCCGCCGTCTCCCATGACGTTCCGCCGGGAAAAATGATCTCCGGATCGCCCGGCTTCGACAACCGCGTCTGGCTGCGCGCCGTGGCCATCTTCCAGCGGCTGCCGGAGATACTCAAGCGGCTGGACCGCCTGGAAAAGCAGGCCGGCGAGCCGCGCCGGCAGAAAGAGGAGAAACACGCATGACGGCAAAGGCGTCCATTGCGCTTGCGGCGGCAACGCTGCTGGCGGCTCTCTGCGGCTGCCGCTCACATCACGTGGACGCTACCGTGGAGAATCGAACCGGCCAGCCCGTCCGGCTGCTCGAAGTTGACTATCCCAATGCCAGCTTCGGCGCCGATAACCTTCCCCCCGGCGCCGACTTTCATTACCGGTTCCAATTGAGCGGTCAGGGGGCCATCAAGGTGCAGTACACCACCGGAGAGGGCGGCCATTCGCTGGCCACGCAGATCACAGGCCCCGCGCTCGCCGAGCCCCAGCAGGGCCGCCTGCTCATCGTGCTGCTGCCCGGCGGTAAAGCGGAATTTCATCCCCAGCTCTCGCCCCGGCCCTGACCAAACTCCCCCCGTGCTTCGTTTCTTCAGTGCACCATGCTCTGGAACAGCGGCGACTGAAGCAGCGCGCCGAACTGCGAGTCGCTCGATGCGAAATGAATCGTCAGATCTCCCGAACTGGAGCTGACGTCGGTTGCCGCCAGCGCCTGCTTCTCGGAATCCGATCCGCTCATCTTCCGGTAGATCACCGCCGCATTCAACAGAGAAGAGACCGTGGCCGCCGCAAACGCGTCCCCGGTCTGGATGGTGAGGTCGAACCTCACTCCATGCTGAAAGTCCATCGAGTACCACGACTCCTGCAGGCGCTTCTTCACCGAATCGAAATCGGCCACCGAGCCGGCCTGGCCAAGCAGTTGCTTCATCATCGTCTGGGTGCCCTTCTGGTCCATCACGCTCCACAGCGTTGCCGAGTCGACTGTCTTCATCGCGTCCATCACCGGCCCGTTCGTCAACATGCTGGGAGCCATCCCGTCGCGGGCGTCCAGTGCCTTCCGCACCGAGTCCGTCGAGCCGAAAACCATGGTCGATGGATCCACAAAACACAGCACCATGCCCGTCTTCAGCAGCGGATACACCTTGTTGGTCCGCACCGTGGTGGGCTTCACCTTGTGCTTGCGAAGATTGTCAATCACGTCCTGCGCCGAGAACTGCCCTTGCGCAATGCCCACCGTGACCAGCTCGTCGCTCCCCGCCTTGGGCCGGAAGAGCACAAATGCCAGTTGGTCCACGTCATGGTTGTCGTTCAGCCCCGACCGGTTCAGCGCATCTTCAAACTGCTTCAGTTCAGGAGGCATCACGCGATCTTTCAGGCTCATCGCGGCCGTTGAATTCTGCATCTCCCGGTAGTCCACCACCACCAGTTGCTGCACGTCGCGCGGAACGGCGGTGCGCGCGTCTGTCGACAACTGCGCCGCCTGCGCCGCCGCGCCCGCCGCCAGAATCACAACCGGAATCGAGATCTTACCCAGTACCTTGAACAATTTCATCCTCCAGCCTTACGGCAAATTCCTCTTCTCGTGCGGATACGGCCCTCGCCCACCCGCTCGTCCTGGTCTGGTTCGAGCGGGCAGAAGGCCTTCACCCTCCGCGCCTTGTGTCCCTGCCGCTCATGCCGCCCCTCACACCTCGTCTGGCCAGCCCAGGGGCGACTCCAGACGGCGCTCGAGTATCTTGGCCTGCGGATCGAAGTCAGCTAATTGACGCATCCACTCGCTCTCCCGCTCACAGGCCGCCTCCGGGATCAGACCCGCAATCTCTCCCCCTGCGGGGGCGGCCTTGTGCCGCAGCGCCAATTCGCAAACCTTCCCATACACCTGAGAAACCGGGGTGGCGCTGAAATCCGCAATGTTCAGAGACAATTGCGCCCTGCCCTGGGCCAGCATCCCCATGGCTTTGACGCCTTTCACACCCACTGCGGCAGCATGAATCTCCCTGGCAATCGATCGCACCAGGGCCACATCCGTCGAATCAAAGTACACATTGTACGTGATCAGAAACCGCCGCGCGCCCACGGCGCACGCGCCTGCGGTCGGATGCAGTCCCGGTCCCCCCAGATCCGGCCGACGCGCCGTTTCCTCCCGCGCCGCATCCCGCAAACCTTCGAACTGGCCCCGCCGGATATTCTCCAGATTGGCCCGGTCCGGCCGCGCCGCCGCCGCGCCGTAGAAATAGACCGGCACCCCCAGCCGCCGCCAGATCTCCAGGCCCGCCTGCCGCGCCAGCATCGCGCACTGCTCCAGCTTGATTCCGGAGACGGGTACGAATGGAATCACATCCATGGCCCCAATCCGCGGGTGAGCGCCCTGCTGCCGGGTCAGGTCGATCAGCTCCACCGCCTTGCCCGCCCCGCGCGCCGCCGCTTCCACCACCGCCTGCGGCTCTCCCGCCAGGGTCGCTACAGAGCGGTTGTGATCGGCGTCCATCGACAGATCCAGAAGGCGCACCCCCTCCACGCGCATCGCCGCCACAATGGCGTTGATGCGCCGCAGATCGGCGCCCTCTGAAAAGTTGGGTACGCACTCAACAACCGGTCCCTGCATCCATGCTCCGCCGCCTGCCGGAATCGCTCCCGGGGCCGCTACTTCCAGAAGGTATAGCCCACCTGGATCTGCAGGCTCGCGTTCACGCCGGGATTCTTGTCGCCCAGCGACGCCGAGGAGATATGCACGGCATTCACACCCACGTCGATCGACCGCCGGGGACGGATGAAGTAATGAAATCCAATGCCCCCCTGCGGCGCGAAATTCCACACGCTCGTGCCGCCGGCGCTGCCATGATCCACCAGAATATCCGGCGGAAACTTGTGCGTCGTATAGATCAGCCCTCCCGCAGCCTGGAACCATGGCTGAAACCTCCGGGAAGTCGTAAGAAAATTCCACCGCAGAATCACGGGCGTCATGCTTACGCCCCGGAACGTGCCTCCACCCACCGGATAATCGCACGGGCTCCCGCCGCAGTCATACTCCTGCTGGTGCGGAGCCGGCGTATATGCCTGCCAGAACGGCAAGATGTTTCCGCTCAGCTCAAATTGGCCGCTGGCGATACCCATGTGGATAACTGGCGTCAGCGCCTTGCCTACCTGAAAACCCGCCGCTGCAAATTTGAAGTCCGATCGGTCTCCTATTCCTGTACCCCAATAAGCAAGGGGACCATACTCCCAGCTTCTGGCCTTCCGGACCCGGGCCACTGGGTTGTCTTCGCCTGCGTTCCCGCTATTGGCGGCGCCTTTGGGCGTCTGCGCGGAAGCCATGGCAGCCCCCGCAACCGCGATCGATAAAAACAAGCGTGCGGCTCGCGTCAAAGTGGTTCCCTTCTGTCGATGAATTTCGTCTTTCCTGAAAAAGGCCGCCACTTCCGGGCGGCCTTTGCCTCACGGCTCGCGCCCAGGCTCAGCCCGCCATCTGCTCCATCTGCTGCGCATCCATGTCAAAGTTGGAGTACACATTCTGCGTATCGTCCAGGTCTTCCAGCGCCTCGATCAGCCGCATCATCTGCCCGGCCGCCGGCCCTTCCAGCCTGGTGTACGTGGATGCCACCATGGTGACCTCGCTCATCACCGTCGCAATCCCCGCCGCCTTCACCGCCGCCGACACCGCTTCGTACTCCCCGGGATCCGTAATAATCTCCCAGGTGTCGCCCTCGTCGTTCAAATCCTCGCCACCACTCTCCAGAACAATGTTCATCAATTGCTCTTCGCTGGCGGCCGACTTTTCCACGGCGATCAGACCTTTCTTGTGAAACATGAACTTCACTGACCCCGCCTCGCCCAGGTTGCCCCCGTTCTTCGAGAACGCATGGCGAATCTCGCTCACCGCGCGGTTGCGGTTGTCGGTCAGCACTTCCACAATCACCGCCACGCCGCCCGGACCGTACCCCTCGAACGTGGCCTCTTCGTAGCTCACACCTTCCAACTCGCCTGTGCCCCGCTGGATGGCGCGCTTGATGTTTTCAGCCGGCATGTTCTCCGCTTTGGCCGCCAGAACTGCCGTGCGCAGCCGCGGGTTGCCGTCGGGATCGCCGCCGCCGCTCTTCGCGGCCACCGAAATTTCCTTGATCAGACGTGTAAATATCTTGCCGCGCTTGGCATCCAGCGCGCCCTTCTTGTGCTTGATAGTGGCCCACTTGGAATGGCCGGACATGGAAACCTCAATCGAATGGAGAATGCGGGCGCGCGGACACACCCGCCCTTGCGAGTATATCATCGCAATGCTCAACCCGAAGCACTCCCGTATCCGCCTCGTCCGGCCGCTCGGCCAGCCCTCCCCGCCCTCCAAAACACCGCCACCGTGACCACCCCATTCCTGAAACTGTTACCCTAGAAATATGAAATTCGGGGTTCTCGTCTTTCCCGGTTCCAATTGCGATCACGACACCTACAACGTGATCGCCGAAGTGGCCCATCAGCCGGTCACGTTTCTCTGGCACGACTCCGAAGACCTGCAGGGTGTCGATGCCGTCCTCGTCCCCGGGGGCTTCGCCTACGGCGACTACCTCCGCACCGGCGCCATTGCCCGCTTCTCGCCCGTGATGCAGGCCGTGCAGCGCTTTGCCGCTTCCGGCGGACTCGTCCTCGGCATCTGCAACGGCTTCCAGATCCTCACCGAATCCGGACTGCTCCCCGGCGCCCTCATGCGCAATGCCGGCCTCAAGTACATCTGCAAACAGGTCCATCTGCGCGTCGAAACCACCGCCAGCCCCTTCACCTGCCAGCTCACCAAAGGCGGCGTCCTCCAGATTCCCATCGGTCACATGGAGGGAAACTATTTCTGCACTTCCGAGGAACTCCACAGGCTGGAATGCGAAGACCGCATCGCCTTTCGCTATTCCACCCCGGCGGGCGAAATCACCTCCGAAGCCAATCCCAACGGCTCCCTTGCCAACATCGCGGGCATCCTCAACGAAGGCAGAAATGTGCTCGGCATGATGCCCCACCCGGACCGCTCCAGCGAGCCGATCCTGGGTTCTTCCGACGGATGGAAGATCTTTGCCTCGATGATCCAGACTCTGGCCGTCCGCTGATCGGCCCGCCGCATCAACTCCGGGGAATCGCGCATTGATTGATATTCACCACCATCTGCTCTACGGGGTCGACGACGGACCACCCGACCTGCAAACCGCGCTGGCCATGGCCCACGATGCCGCCCAGCACGGCGTCACCCACATCGTCTGCACTCCCCACGCCAGCGACGACTTCCGCTTTGACGGCGACATCGCCCGCGAACGCCTCGACGAGCTGCGCCACAAGCTTGCCGGCGTGGTCGAACTGAGCCTGGGCTGCGAACTCCACCTCACCGCCGAATACGTCTTCGACGCCGTAGCCCGCCCCCTGCGCTACTCCATCAACCAGAAAGGCTACCTCCTCGTCGAGTTCCCCAACTCCAATATCCCGCCCCAGATCACCGATGCCTTGTACCGGCTCCAGTCCGCGGGTTACACCCTCATCATCGCCCATCCCGAGCGCTACATGGCGCTGCAGCAGCATCCCACCCTCCTTGCCGAGTTCGTGCAGAAGGGCTGCCTCCTCCAGGTCACCTCCAGCTCCCTCTATGGACGCTTCGGCAAGCTCGCTGAGGCCTTCTCCAACTATCTCCTCGACCGCAACTGGATCCACTTCCTGGCCACTGACGCACACAACCCCAGGTGGCGCCCCGCCCATCTGGACAAGGGCTACGAATATGTGGCCAAACGCATGGGCGAGGAGACGGCGCGGCGCCTCTGCCTCACCAACCCACAGGCGGCCGTCCTCGGCACGCCCTGGCCCCAGCAGGCGGAACCCATCGGACTCTGGGATCCGGAACCCCTCCGGTTCCATGCGGAAAGATTTCACGAGTTGGCCGCTCCGGACTCAACCAAAGCGCCGAACCGCGCCTCCAGAAGCGGAAGCCAGGCAAAGCCCTTCTGGAGCCGCATCTTCAGCCGGTAAGAAAATTCGCCGGCGCCTATAGCCCAAGACCCCCATCCACCGCCAGAACCTGTCCGGTCACAAAATGCGGCCCGGCGGCAAAAAACAGCACCGCCTCGGCGATCTCCTCCACCGTGCCGTTGCGCCGCATGGGCGTCTTGGCGGCAAAGTGCGCCGCGCGCTCGGCAGGCTCTCCCGCAACGTCAATCCAACCCGGCGCCACGCAGTTCACACTCACCTGCGGCGCCAGCGCCTTCGCCATGGCCTGCGTCAGCATGTGCAGCGCCGCCTTTGAAGCACAGTAGTGCGCATGGCCCGCCCAGGCATGCGTCCCCCCCAGCGAGCCTATGTTGACGATTTTGCCCTCCGTGGCCCGCAACGCGCTCAGCGCCGCCCGCGCCATCAAAAACGGCCCGCGCGCATTGGTCTCAAAGACCTCGTCCCACTCCTCAAGCGTGATCTCTTCCAGCGCCGTCGCATGAAACACCCCTGCGTTGTTCACCAGAATGTCGAGCCGGCCAAAGCCATCCCTCACCGCCGTCACGCACGCACGCGTCGAGTCCTCCGAACGCACGTCGCATCGCACCGCCAGCGACCGGCGTCCACACGCCTCAATCAGGCGCGCCGTCTCCGCCGCCTCGCCGCCGGAGTCGCGGAAGGTAATGGCTACATCAGCCCCCGCCCGCGCCAGCGCCAGAGCGATCCCCCGCCCGATGCGCCGCGCGCCCCCCGTCACCAGAGCCGTTCTGCCCCTCAGAACCTCACTGGACATCAAAACGATCCCATGCGCGCCGCTAGTTTTTCGGCTGCGGCTCGCCCGGCGCCGTCTGGCTGCCTGCCCCATCCTTGGACCCGCCCTGCTTCTCCTTCGGCTTCGCCCCGGGCGCGTCCTTGGCCTGGTCGTGCTTCTCGTAGATGGAGTACTGCTGGCCCGGCCGCAAAAGATGAATCACAATCTTGATCTGCGGCTTGTCCACCTTGAAGTCCTGCCCGTAGGTCTCAAAACCCCGCGCAATCACCTGGACCCGCACCGTGTCCCCAATGGGAAGCACGTCAATCATGCTCTTCCCATCCTGGTCCGTCTTCAACTCCATGTTGCCCTTGTCCCGGTCGCCCTCAATGGGCCGAAATACCACTGCGGCATTCACGACCGGCTTCTTGTCGTCCGCCCGCAGAACCAGCACATCGATCCGCGCTGTCGGCGGCGGCGCCTTGTACTTTCGACCGCGATATTGCGCCTTCTCGGCGTTCGCGGTAAGCAAACCAGCCCCCAGGCTCAGCCCGGCAAGCAGAAGGGAGAAGAAAGACAATGTTCGGCGCGACATGTCCACCATTCTATAGCCAGCCAGGCTGCCGCGAGCCAACTGCCAGACACATTCTCCCATCGAACCGCGGCGCCATACCCCGCTCCGCCCCGGCCGAAGATTCAAACCGAAACGGCCGCCCCTGAAAATCCGGGGCTTTCCTGCCCAAACTCGGATCCAGAAATTAACCTAATCCACTCTATATATATTTATCTGAGCTAAACTGACTCATATTATCAAAAAACCACTTGACACTCGCCGCCGTCTCGCCTATTGTTAGCAATTGGAAGGCGGGAGCGCTAGCACACTCCCCTCCCTACTGCTCAACCGGGTCTGGCTGCCGTTCCGGCGCCCCTCCCGGATCTTCAAGGCTTTTCGAATACCACTCAAATCCGCGGCCGGGTCCAACCCGTTCCGCGCCTGAAGGAGAAGCGAAGCAATGGCAGCAACTCAAGGCACCACCACCTTCATTCCGCTCCACGACCGCATCCTCGTCCGCCGCCTCGAAGAGGCCGAGACGATCCGTGGTGGAATCATCATTCCCGATAGCGCCAAAGAGAAGCCCCAGGAGGGTGAGGTCATCTCCGTCGGCAAGGGCAAGTCCAACGACGAAGGCAAGCTCTTTCCTCTCGACGTCAAGCCCGGCGACCGCGTCCTCTTCGGTAAGTACTCCGGAACCGAAATCAAGCTCGACGGCGAAGAGTACCTCATCATGCGCGAGGAAGAAGTCCTCGGCATCGTCAAGAAGTAGATCGCGCGCTCACCCGCGCGTTCGCAGTTCCTTGTGCGCCGTTCACAGTTGAAATGGCCGATCAACGGTGACCTGGACCTCAAGCCTCGATGCGGGAACTGTGAACTACGAACTCAGAACTACGAACCTTTGGCTAAGACTGTTCACGAGGAGATTGAAACAATGGCAAAGCAGATTCTGCACGGTGAAGAATCCCGTCAGGCGATCCTGCGCGGCGTCAACACGCTGGCGGACGCCGTCAAGGCGACGCTCGGACCCAAGGGCCGCAATGTCGTCATCGAGAAAAAGTTTGGCTCCCCCACCATCACCAAGGACGGCGTGACGGTGGCCAAGGAAATCGACCTCAAGGACCCCCTCGAGAACGTGGGCGCCCAGCTGGTGCGCGAAGTCGCCTCCAAAACCTCCGATGTGGCCGGTGACGGCACCACCACCGCCACCGTTCTGGCGCAGTCCATCTTCCGCGAAGGCGTGAAGACGGTCGCCGCCGGCGCCAATCCCACCGCCCTCAAGCGCGGCATCGACAAGGCTGTGGCATCCATCATCGGCGTGCGCGACAAGGAAGGCAAGTGGACCGAGGGCGGCGCTCTCGGCAAGCTTTCCAAGCCCGTCAATGAAGGCTCCGTCGCCCAGGTCGGAGCCATCTCCGCCAACGGCGACCAGGAAATCGGCGACATCATCGCCGAGGCAGTCAAGGTTGTGGGCAAGGACGGTGTCATCACCATCGAAGAGTCGAAAACCATGCACACCGGCCTCGAAACCGTCGACGGCATGCAGTTCGACCGCGGCTATCTCAGCCCCTACTTCGTCACCGACGCCGAGCGCCTCGAAGCCATCCTCGAGGATCCCTACATCCTGATCTATGAGAAGAAGATCAGCGCCATGAAGGATCTCCTCCCCCTGCTCGAGCAGGTTGCCCGCAGCGGCAAGCCCCTCCTCATCATCGCCGAGGACGTCGAGGGTGAGGCCCTGGCCACCCTGGTCGTCAACAAGCTGCGCGGCACGCTCAATGTCTGCGCCGTCAAGGCTCCCGGCTTTGGCGATCGCCGCAAGGCCATGCTCGGCGACATCGCCATCCTCACCGGCGGTAAAGCCATCACCGAGGACCTCGGCATCAAGCTCGAAGGCATCAAGCTCGAAGACCTGGGCCAGGCCAAGCGCGTCACCATCGACAAGGACAACACCACCATCGTCGATGGCGCCGGCAAGGCCAGCGACATCGAGGGCCGCGTAAAGGAAATCCGCAGCCAGATCGACAAGACCACCTCCGACTATGACCGCGAGAAGCTCCAGGAGCGCCTCGCCAAGCTCGTGGGCGGCGTGGCCATCATCAAGGTCGGCGCGGCCACCGAGACCGAACTCAAGGAGAAGAAGGCGCGCGTCGAGGACGCTCTCCACGCCACCCGCGCCGCGGTCGAGGAAGGCATCGTCCCCGGTGGAGGCGTCGCCCTGGTGCGCTGCATCCCCGAGGTCAACAAGCTCGTCTCCAAGCTCGAAGGCGACGAAAAGACCGGCGCGCAGATTGTGCTCCGCGCTCTTGAGGAGCCCCTCCGCCAGATCGTCGCCAACGCCGGAGAAGAGGGTGCCGTGGTCGTCGCCAAGGTGCTCGACGCCAAGGAAATTCACTACGGCTACAACGCCCTCACCGGAATCTTCGAGGATCTCGTCAAGGCCGGCGTTATCGACCCCACCAAGGTCACCCGCACCGCCCTGCAGAACGCGGCCTCCATCGCCGGCCTGCTCCTCACCACCGAAGCTCTCGTGGTCGAGATTCCAGAGCCCAAGCCAGCGCCCGCTGGCGGCCACGGCGGCGGCATGGACGGCATGTACTAAACCCGCTGGCGCAAGCCTGCCACACGCGAAAGCCCTCCTGCTCCGGCAGGAGGGCTTTCTTCTGGCCACATCTCGCGACTTCGCTCGCATCGCCGCCACGCCGCTCTGCGACGCTCGCGCCCTGCCCCACCTTCCAATTCGCCTTACGGCGTCGCCGCAATCATATTTGCCGCCGCAATGGCGGCCGCGCTGGGTGCAGCCGCCCCATGGCCCTCCTGCAGCCAGCCCGCCGTCAGCCATGAGCGCGGGATCGAAAACTCCGACCAGCCACAGTCCACACACACCCGCACATCCGGTTGCGGATACATCGGCGGATGGTTCAGCGTCCGCGACCGGTTCCGATAGAACCGGACTTCCGCGGGAATAACCATCACCGCCTCAGAATTACACTTTGTGCAAGCCACAACACACCTCGGAACAGCAATCTAAATCACGGTCCTTGGAGGAGGGACCTGTGGAAAAGTCCATCCTATCCATAGACAGTTGCTCTTTTCAACAATACATAGGCCAATTCCGAGCATATTGAACTATATATTTCAAATATTTACAGATTGGTTTCATCATATAAACAATCAATCCGCAAGATAAACACAACTGCCAATGACCTTCGATCCCCTTCTCCTTCCACCCCCTGCGCTCGTAAAACAGAACTCTCTGCCCGCCGCCAGCTCCTCGACGATCCCTGCCGCTCGTCCGCATGCAGGCCCGCGGCCATGCCGCTGCGCAGGCGCCGAAAGAACACAGACTCGCTCTCCTTCGGCGCCTGCTGTATGCGACCTGCCTTCTCAAATCAATGCTGGCTGCTTTGCCGCCCGAAAGCAAAACGCAAGCCTGCACGAAGATTCACCGGCAGGCTCGGATATCCGATGGGGCCGATGTGCCCGCTGTTTGTCAGATTCTCAATCTGCGCGTAAATCCCCACCCAGGACCGGAACTGATAGCTCCCGCCGGCGTCCAGCTTCGCGTAGGCATAATCCAGGTTGCGATTCGGCAGCAGCATCGAACTCCCATAGTTGGCGTCCAGCAGAAAGGTCGAGTCATCGCTCCGGCTGGCAAACGCCGCCGTGAACATGCCGGTAATCTTGCCCTGCGCGTAGCTGGCCGTGAAATATCCCGTATGAGGCGGTCTCCGGAACGGCCTTGCTCCCACCAGCGGTGAATACGCCCCAATGGGAATCCCATTGTACGTCGGCTCATAGCCGCTCATCAGCGCTTCATTGTCGCTGCTGAAGGAGCGCTGCACCACGGCATCCAGGTAGGTGTACCCCCCGCGCAGAAAAATGTAGTGCCCAATGCCACTCTCCAGCGTTGCCTCGATGCCCTGCGCGCGAAAAGCCTGCGTGTTCATATACACGCCGGAATCATAGACGTAATAGGAGCCGAGCGCACTGATCAGTTCCGCCTTCTGCGCCGCTGTCAGCCCCGGAACCAGATTGGGCACCAGGCGCGCTCCCACGGATTCAATCTCCTTCCCAAACTGATTGTGGAAGTAGCTGGCGCGGAAGACCAGACGCTGGCTGAAGAACGACTGCGCCACGCCCCCCTCGTAGGTGCGCGTGGTAGGCGCCGCCAGTGGCCCGATGTGCAACTGCTGCGCCACCGTCGCCAGGTCCGGCGAGCAGGTGGGGCAGGTCAGCAGGTAATACAGCGAGCCAAACTGCTCGGCCAGTTTCGGCTCGCGCACTCCGTCGCCGTAGTTGAACAGTATCCGCGTTCCGCTGAAGGCGCCTTTGTGCGGGCGAAGCGCGTAATACGTCAGCCCCGCGTGCGGCGTGGTCTGCGTCCCAAACAGCGAATAGCGCTCCAGGCTTCCGCCCAGCGTGTAAAAGAAACGCTCCCGGAAGTCGCCGTGCACTTCCGCCAGGTAATCGTAGTTCGTGCGCTCCGTTTGCTCGTCCATAGAGTACGCCGGAAACACATAATGTCCGCGCTCGTCTTCGTAGTGGAAGCCGATCAGCCCCGTCAGATGCTGAGTAAATTTGTAGTCTCCCTCATACGTCAGCTGGTCGCGATTTGATACCTGTTGGTAGCCGCTCGGATAGACTCCCGCAAAATCCAGAATGGCCTGCCCCGTCACCGAGTCTCCGTTGGCGCCGGTAATCGTCACCACATCTCCAAGCGTGTCGCCGTAGGCGTCAAAGTCCCCCCCGCCCACCTGCGCCCACTGGTTGTACTGCTCCCGCTTGTGCGCCAGTCCGTACCGAATCACGTTATGAAACGACGGCGTCGTCTGATTGTCCAGCATCGCGCTGATAAACAGATCCTGGTCCTTTTGCGTGGCGTTGTCCGCAACGTGATAGAAATCCCACGCATTCGGCACCCCGGTGGCATCCACTCCATAGTGCAGCGTGCCTCGCAATTGCGTGTTGCCGCTCGGCTGCCAGCCCAGGTTGGCCGCCGTCGTGGCCACGTGGTACTCGTCGTTGGGCAGATCGTTGCTGGTCTGCATCCAACTGAAGGCCCCCAGGTAGTCCAGCTTGTTATGCGCCCCGGCCAACTCCATCTGCTCGCGCGATGAATTGAAGCTTCCCGCGTCGCCCTGGAACAGAAACGAAGGGAAACTCGTCGTGCCCCGTGCCGTGGTCAGATTCACCACGCTGCTTCCCGCGTCCGCGCCGTACAAACTCGAGTCCGGGCCACGATACACCTCCGCACTCTCCACAGCGGTGCTTGACAACGGCCCAAAATCAAATTCGCCGCCCAGATCGTCAATGCTGATGCCATCCAGCACCACCTCATTGGCGTCGGAGTTGCCGCCCCGCACAAAAAGTGAGGTCACGGCTCCCTGCTGCCCCGACTGCACCACGACCGTTCCCGGGATCAGCCGGAGCGGGTTCACCAACCCCTCGCGCAAAGCCAGGTCCAGCGGGCTGATCACGCTTGTCGATTCGCTCGTCTGCGGCTGCGGCGTGGGAATCCCCGTAGCCGTCACCACAACCGACTCCCGCACCCACTCCGGCTCCAGCACCAGGTTGCGCTCCACGTTGTCCAGCCGCCCGGCATAGAAAACCGGCGTCTGCAACTGCCTGAAGCTCTTGGCGGAAATTACCAGGTAAAAGCGGCCCTCCACGCCGGTGAGAATCTGAAAACTTCCGTCGGCCGTGGAAACCGCGGTGGCGATTGCGTTTCCGTTATGAATCAGTACTACGGTGGCACCCGTCACCTTGGCGCCTGTGGCATCGGTCACAATGCCGTGAATCGATGCCGCCGGACACACCGCAGCAAACAGAAAAATCAAAATGGCGGCAAGCGGATGGGAAAAAATGCGGAAGGATGGGATATGCAGATGATCGGAAACAGACATGTCGGCTCCTTCGTCCCCCTCGGAACGTAAGCGGGTGATGACGCGAGGACCGGTCTCCTGACTTGCGCCTCCTCCAGCAACCTTCCCAAAGGCGCCCTTGCAGGCTGGCCTTCAGTGGTGGGTGCGGAAACTCCATAATGCGCTGAAGTTCCCTGGCTGGATGCCTGCCGCGTCCCTCATCGGTCCGCGCGGCAGTGGCGCTCACAGTTGCGGGGCAGTAGCGGAATTTCACCGCATTCCCGAGCATCCTGGCGATTGCCGTGGTCAACTGAGCCCTCCAGCCGGAGGGCCAGACAAAACGTCATGGAGCAGTTTTCCGTGACATCAACGTTATAGCCGCGCAGACCGCGCCAAGTCAAAAATACTGGTAAATACCAGACGCGCCCGCGCCGCAAACGCACCGTTCCGCTCCCTCTGCATCGAAATGGTGACCCCGGGAAGACTCGAACTTCCGACACGCAGTTTAGGAAACTGCTGCTCTATCCACCTGAGCTACGGGGCCGCGTTGATTATAAAGTGCTTACTGATTTGCAGTTCACCCACAATACCACACACGCTACGATTGCTGCTGTATCTCCAAACATCGTGTGGGTGAAGGTGGGTGTGCGCATGAAACAAAGATACCAGCGTGGAAGCCTGCGGCGCGAGTACCGAGCTGGTGGCTGAGTAGTCTTTGACCCTGGCTTTCTCCAACGCCTCATTGAACCAGCGTCGGTAATTGTGCTGCGGGTCTCCCCATTGGCATTGTGAAAGACGTACGCCTGCCCGGAGCGCGCCGCCCCGTTTACTCTCTGGCTGGACTCGAATTTGTCCTGGGCCTGCTTCCGCTCCTCAATCGCATGCAGGGCGATAGTGTTGAGCGGGATGTGCCGAGCTTTCCCCGTTTTGGTTTTGGGTAGGGAGATCATTCGGCGCTCGAAAGACACATCCCGCCACTTCAACTGGAACTGTTCACTGGCCCGCCTTCCCGTATGGATCGACAAAAGAAACGCCGGAAGGTGCTCGGGCCAAATCGCACTCAGGACGGTGAGCAACTTCGTTTCCTCCTCCCCACTCAGGAAGCGAACCCGCGCGTTATGTTCCGGTTTGGCTTTAACCAGCGTGGCAGGATTGGCCGTGAGCCCTCCGCCCTCAAACTCCCGGGACTGCTTTTTCATCCTTGCCCAGGCGGGAGAATGTGCCCAGGGCCGCCGTTTGATGCGCCAGCCCTGAATTTTCCATGCAGCCGTGTAGACTGCGTCAATTGCGTTGTGGAAAAATCTTAGACCGTACGTCAATCCCGTTGCTCAGGAGCGTGTAATGCGCAGAATTGACATTTCACGGAGGACTCTCATCAAGGGAATTGCGGCGACCGCGTTGGCGCCTGCATTCGCGCAGACTGCGGCCCTAGCGCAAACGGAGAAGAAGCCCTGGTGGCTGGGCAATGGCATGCCTCAAGAAAGCGCCGATACGCCCAAGATTGCGCTCGGCATCAGCCTGCAGAACGGAGTCACCGAAAAGACCATCCGCAGTCTCGTTCAGATCGGCGTCTACCACACCTTCAGCGGCGGCCCGTCCATTCCCTGGACTGCCGAAAAACTCAAACCCTGGGTTGACCAGTTGAAGGCCGGCGGCGTTGTGCTCGGCAACCTCATGATCGACGGTTTTCCCAAGACCATCTATGGCCGTCCGGGACGCGACGAGGAGATCGAAAAGATTCGCCAGTCGATCCAGGCCGCGGGCAAGGTAGGCATTCCCGTGGTCGAGTACAATTTTTACGCACATCGCGCCATGGAAGGCTACTACGAAGAGGCCGGTCGTGGCGGGGCCGGCCTGACCGGCGCCAATTATGACCGCATGAAGGGCCTGCAGCCGCTGCCGCAGGAAGGCACGCACACGCTCGCCGAAATGTGGGCCAACATCACTTACTTCCTGAAAGCTGTGGTCCCCGTCGCCGAAAAAGCCAACGTGCGCCTCGCGCTGCATCCTAACGACCCGCCTTTCCCACTGAGCCGCGGCTCGCAGCAGATCATGGCCACGCTTGAGGGATGGAAGCATCTCATCGAGATCGTGGATAGTCCCTCCAACGGCATTACCTTCGACTGCGGCGTGACTCGCGAAATGGGCGAAGATCCCGTGGCCGTCTGCCACTATTTCGGCTCACGCGACCGGATCAATCACATGCACTACCGCAACCCACATGTGATTAAGCCATACGTGAACTATGTCGAAGGTTTCATCGACGAAGGCGATGTGAACATGCTGGCCGTCATGCGCGAGCTGGTTCGCTTAAAATATTCGCGCGAACTGAATCCTGAGCATCCACGCGCCATCGACTACGATCGCGCCCGCGGTCCGATACACGGTTATCCGGGCGGCGGCGGTTATGGCGGCGACCTGTACGACGTCGCTTACGCCAAGGCCATGCTGCAGGCGGCGCTGATCCTCGAAAAGGAAGGTTGAGCTTCCGCGCACACAGGACCGCTGCTCTGGCAGCGGTCCCGCGTGCGTCATGCGCCCGCCAGTTCCCCTGTCGTATTCGCACCGTCTGCCGCGGCAAGCCGAGCACGCGGATCGACAATGAGCCAGGCTACGGCGCCCGATGCAGCCAGCACGGTCGCCGTTAAAAAGGAAATATCCCACCCGAAGCGTGCCGCCAGCAGCGGTGTGAGCGACGCCGTGACCGCGCCGCCTATCTGGCCACCCATATTCATCGCACCCGAAACTGCACCCGCGTGCTCGCCCGCATAATCCGCAGTCACGCTCCAGTAACTGCTCTGGGCAATATACAAGGCCCCTGCTCCGCAGGCCAGCACTGTGCTGGCAAGCGCGCTGTTGTGTGCGTGTGATCCGGCCACCAGCAAAACAGCCGTGCTGCCTAGCGCAATTGCCGGCAGGATGCACCTCCCCATGCGCGCGTTGTAGCGGTGGGTCAGCCCGTCGCTGATGACGCCGCCCACCAGTGAGCCCAGGGTCATGGCGATGAAGGGCAGCATCGAATAGATCGCGCTGGTTTTCAAATTCAGCCCCCGCACCTGCGCCAGATAAATATAGAACCAACTAAAGAAGATCCAGGCAACATAGCCATAAGTAAAGTAACT
This sequence comes from Acidobacteriota bacterium, assembly GCA_021846985.1. GTDB lineage: Bacteria > Acidobacteriota > Terriglobia > Terriglobales > Acidobacteriaceae > Telmatobacter. The sequence continues at coordinate 147,326 of JAJZVX010000005.1, forward strand.
GTAAGTGACAGCCAGAACCTCCTTACTGCGGACGATCTTAGCCCACGGTGTCGGCGTGCGGCCGCCCTCCCTTGCCTGTGTGTTTTTTGGACGGGCGCCGCCGCGGCCGCTGGCGATCCACTCCAACTCCTCTTTCCGGACCAGCGGATGCTCCTCCGGAGTGTTGCGCGCGGCCAAATACCACACCGCCCCGGCCACGATTCCCAACGTCGCGCAGAACCGGAAGGAGGCACGCCATCCATAGGTCAGGACGATCGCTGTCAGCAGCGGCTGGCTGAGCCCTGCACCCAAACCCACACCGGCAAAGATGATGCCGTTTGCCTTGCCCCTTTCCGGAATCGGGAACCAGCGCTCCACAAACTGATTAGCGGCCGGATACATGATGGCCTCGCCTGCCCCCAGTGAGCAGCGGATTGCGATCAGAATCCACAGCGCACCCTGCACCCCGCGTGGCAGCAGCGCCGTGAGGGCGATGAAAAACGCCCACCACGCCACGCTGATGGCCAGCAGGCGGCGCGATCCGAAGCGCCGCGCCAGCACGCCGCCCGGAATCTGGAAGCACGCATAGCCGACCAGGAAGGCGCTGAATATCCAGCCTAAATGCGCGTTGTCGATCTTGAACTCGCTGCAGATGGGGAGACCCGCCACCGCTACGTTGGTGCGGTCCATGTAAGCTACGGCGCTCAGCACAAGAATCCACACCACCAGCAGATAGCGGATGGGCAGTTTCAATCCTGGCCTGCTCACTGACTTATCGCTCCTATACACCGGTCATTCACAAGATATGCCGTCAAACGTGCTATTCATCCGCATGCTCCTTCGCTTTGGCCAGCATAGCGTCAAAGTCCTTGCGTGACATCTTCAGTTTCGCGGGATGCGCGTCGATCCACTTTGCAAACCCGGCGTATTTCGCCGCTGTCCATCCGCCCTCGAACTGGGCGCCATTCTTTCCTCCCTGGTTCAACTCAAAGTTGTAGTCGTCCATCAGATTGGTAAACTCGGCGGAGCGGATGGCTTCATCGGCCAGGATGGCGGGAATAAAGAGCACACCCTCGCGCTTGGCCAGCACCAGATCTCCGGGCAGCACCACCGCCCGTCCAATGCGGATGGGCGCATTGATCGCTGTCAGCTCCATCTGCGCCCACGCCGAAGGGTCGTAGCCGCGATAGAAGCCGTTGAAGTTGAGAATCTCGCGGTTCTCCTCCTGGTCGCGGATGCCCCCATTGAAGACGAAGCCGGTGTGGGTGTGCGCGGCCACAGCGTTGCCCAAGTTGGACCCGATCAGCGTGCCTTCAACGACTTTTCCGAAGCCGTCCGCCACGTACACGTCCCCCTTTTGCAGTTCTGCGATGGGCCACGAGTTGGTGGCGCCCACGCGGCCTTCCGCCTTACCCTCGGCTTCGATAGCCTGCGCCATGTCCGGCCGCGCCGGCATATACTGAGCCGTCAGCGCGCGACCGGCAAAGGGCTTGTCGATGTGCAACGCCTGCCATCCGGACTCGAATTGACTATCGTAGCCTTTGGAGCGTAGAAACTCCCAGATATCTTCGATGGAGAGTTGTACCGCACGCTTTAATAAGTCATCCGGCACTTTGGGCCGCCCGTCCGGGAAGCGTTCACCCTTCCAGCCCGAGGTATAGAACAGAATCTGCTGCCGGCTCATCTTCACCTGGCTCATCGCAGGCAGCGCCGCCATCAGTAGAGATCCCACCAGCGCCGTCACAATCGCATTTTTCATCGAACTCTCCGAATCTCTTTTCCTGGGTCCAGGAATTCCCGCCGCATGCATCACGGCGTACCCGCCCGTTCTACCACGTCAACCGCGCGCCTCGGCGCGGTTCTTCAGGGCCTTCATGTAGGCGAATCCATAGGCCTGCTCGGGATAATGGCCACCGACAACCTGGGGCGTATGATCCAGGATCACGATGCCGTCGAATTTGACCTCCACCAGCGCCTGCATGATCTTCGACATATCGTAGTAGCCGTTATCCATGAAGGTTTCAATGAAGTGCGGCAACGGCGCGGTCACATTGCGGAAGTGAATCTTCCATATCTTTTCCGGTCCGAAGAAGCGGATCATCTCCGCCGGATCCTTGTGCATCAGCTTGGGCCCGCCTTCGTTCCAGCAGCCACAGCACAGGCAGATGCCCACGCTGGGACTGTTGGCAATCTCCATGGCCCGCTTATAGCCTTCAAAATTGGCGAAGATGCAGCGAGGAACGCCGGCTAACTCGGGCTCCGGCGGATCATCGGGGTGAATGCCGATACGGATGTTGTTCTCTTCCGCGACCGGCGCCACCTGCCGGATGAAATATGTATAGTTCTCCCATATCTCTTCCTTTGAGAAGCGCCGTCCATGCGACAGAGGCTCGTAAAATTTCTGATCCATCCAGACCCCAACCTTGTTAGGACTGGCCATGTCGAACTCCCGCGCCCGCGCGCCTCGCACCACCGCTGTGCCGCTACTCCAAATGCCGTTGCCCATGTGCGCATAGGTGGTGTAATGGATGCCGGCCTTTCCCATATTGCGCAGATACTGTTTGTACTCCTCGATCTTTCTGTCGCGCCCGGGAAGGTTCAGCACCACCTCCGGCATATTATGGACACTGGTATTGCCGATGTTCCACACCGTAATGCCTGCATTGGCATAGCGTTTTTTGATCTGCATGAAGCCTTCGGCGGTGCGCAGGTCCGGCGTTGAACCCACGCTCACATACTCGGCGCCGATCTGTTTCAGGAACAGCAGCTCATCGTCCGTCGGCTTGGCCGATGCTTGCGCGCACAGCTTGATCCCCGGCGCATTCCCTGGCGCCGAAGCGGGTGCCATCCGCTCCGCCTGCATCAGCGCCGTCGCGCCCAGCGCCAGTTTCACAAACTCCCTCCTGTCCGGGCTGAACGCGGCGGGAACCTCACCCTGCGATGCAGAACCACTCATCTGTTTGCCCCTCCCCTTGTTTAGATTTCCTTTTGCCGGCGTGGGCTAGATGCCACCCGTTGCCGCATTGCCAGAGCATGCTCCTCTACTGCTTGATCACGGTCCCATCCGGAAGGCGGACCTCGCCCCAACCGCCGTTGAGCCGGCTGGCAGTAAAGGGCGCTTTGGCCGCTTCCTTCTCGTCAATCTCGATGCCCCATCCCGGCTTTTCGTTGATCCAGAAATAGCCGTCTTTCATCTCCGGACAGCCGCGGAAGATGGCTTTGGTGCGTTCGTTAAAGGGCGTGTACTCCTGAATGCCAAAGTTGTAGCTGACCAGATCGAGCGTCACGTTAGCTGCGTGCCCCACCGGGGAAACGTCGCCCGGGCCGTGCCAGGCCGTCCTTACGCCGAAGAACTCGGCAAGGATTGCAATCTTGCGCGCCGGGCTAAAGCCTCCCGCCTCGGAGAGATGCACGCGAATGTAGTCGATAAGCTGTTCAGTGATCAGGGGCTGCCACTCGTGTGGACTGTTGAAAAGCTCACCCATGGCGATGGGCGTGTCACAGTTCTGACGAATCTGCCGGAAGTAGCCCAGATCCTCGGGCGAGAGCGGATCTTCAAGGAAAAACATCCTGTATGGCTCGGCTTGCTTGCAGAACTGCACCGCCTCGTTGGGCGTGTAGCGCTCGTGCATGTCGTGAAGCAGCTGCACTTCGTCACCCAACTCGCGACGGCAAATCTCCAGCAGCTTCAACTCGCGGCGCATTGCGTACTCGCGATCGAAGACCGGCTTGTCGTGGAGTGCCAAAGGCCGCTGACCGGCTTTTTCGGCCGAACCGTAGCCGGCCATTCCCGGCAGTCCCACCTGCACGCGCACATGACGAAAACCCTGAGCCATATACATTTTCGCATTGGCGACGACATCCTCGAAATCCGGACCGCTGGCGTGCGCATAACAGTCAACCGCCTCGCGACATTTGCCGCCCGCGAGCTGATAGACAGGCATCCCGGCCTGGCGTCCCTTGATGTCCCACAACGCCTGGTCGATGCCGCTCAGCGCATTGTTCAGCACCGGCCCGTTCTTCCAGTACGAACTGTCGTAACACGACTGCCAGATGTCCTCGATCCGGTCCGTAGTCTTGCCCAACAGGAAGGGCTTCAAATACTTCTCCACGGCGGGCTTCACCAGATCGGCCCTCTGCGTGAACGTGGCACAACCGTAGCCGTAGAGCCCATCCTGATCGGTGGTGATCTTCACCACCGTGAGCCGCACTCCGTCGGGCTCGCACTCGATGACGCTGATGTCTTTGATCCTCGGTGCGGGCATGCCCCGTGTGACGCGCGCCGTCTGTTCTTCGGCTTCAGTAAACCTCGGCGCAACGGCCAGCATCCCGGCCCCTGCCATCGACTTCAACAAATCACGACGCCCGATCGACATATCCTCACCCTCGGCCACTCTGCGCAGCCTGCATGCAGTATTGAATTTTTCAGCCGGATTCTCGCAGGGAATTTCCGGAGAGCAGCAAGTATACAGCCTGCGGCGCATCTGCTTCGCGCCCCTGCTTGCGCCTGGCAATGGCCGCACCCGCGCCGCTCTTCGTGCTTGCCAGTCTTGTTTCCATTGGATACCATCGGGACCAGACAGCGGCCCGGACCCGGGCAGGAGGCACCATCAACATGAGGAACGTCAGCCGCAGAGTATTTCTCCAGGGTGCAAGCGCGGCGGCCCTGGGACTGTACCTTCCCTCCACCCGCCTCATGGCGGTCACGTCAGCCCCCACTGCTCCGGTAGCTGTTGCCAGATGCAACACCTACGGCCCGGAAGTAGTTTCTTCCCTCGCCACGATGTTCGACCAGATTGGCAGCCTCAAGAAGCTCGTCTACGGCAAGACGGTAGCCGTCAAAATCAATGTGACGGGCGGCTACTCCGAGCGTTTCAAGGGCATGCCCCAAGGACAGACTTTCTGGGTGCATCCGGAAGTGGTCAGCGCCACCGTCCATCTTCTGGGCAAGGCAGGGGCCAAGCGCATCCGCATCGTCGAAAGTCCCACAGGGTCCAATGCGCGCACCCTCGAGGAGTTTCTCACCAAGGCAGGATGGCAACTCTCTGACCTGACCCGCGCTGCATCCGGCGTCGAATTTGACAACACCAACTTCGCCGGCCCCTCGAAGAGATTTGCGCGTTTCTGGGTTCCGGGCGGAGGCAGGGTCTTCACAGCGTATGACCTCAGCAGCGCTTACCACGATTGCGACGTCTACGTCTCCATCGCCAAGCTCAAAGAGCACAGCACCACGGGCATTACCGGGGCCATGAAGAATACTTTTGGCATCACGCCCACCACGGTTTACGGCCAGAATGCCGGCATTGATGAGCCCAGCGCCGAGCCAGGCGGCGCGCGCTCCATGCTCCATATCGGCGAGCGCCAACCTTCCAAATCCGCAATGGCGGAGATCAACCCTAAATCCTCGCGCGATCCCGGTTATCGCGTTCCCCGCGTGGTCACCGACCTTGTTGCTGCCCGCCCCATTCACCTCAGCGTGATCGACGGCATCGATACCGTCGCCGGGGGGGAAGGCCCGTGGGTCAAGAACATGCGTTCCGTCCACGCGGGCGTGCTGATCGCCGGAACTAACTGCGTCACCACGGATGCCGTTTGTACCGCGCTCATGGGCTTCAATCCCATGGCCGAGCGCGGCACGGCGCCTTTTGAAAAGTGTGACAGCATGCTTCAACTCGCCGAGCAGGCCGGCATCGGCACCCGCGATCTGAGCCGTATCGAGGTTCTGGGGCTGCCCATCGCCCAAGGCCGCGTTGAATTCCGCAAAGTGTAGCGGCCGCTTTGGCCGCTACGCGCGCCACTCGTCCAGCGCACCGGCGCGAATTGCTTTTGCAAGCCGGGCGACATCCTCTGCCGCCGAGCGGTCTTCGGCAAGATGCGCCACGACAGCACGCACGGCATCGTAAACGCGTTCCACTTCGCGGCTGGCCTTGAGCGGCCGCCGATACTCCAGTCCCTGCGCCGCGCACATCAACTCCATGGCCAACACCCGTTCAGCATTCTCCACGATGGTGCGCAGCTTGAGCGCTCCGGTCATGCCCATCGAGACGTGATCTTCCTTGCCACCGTCGGTCGGAATGCTTCCTGTAGACGAGGGGTGCGCCAGCACCTGGCACTCGTTGATCAGCGCCGCGGCCACAATCTGCGCCATCATGAACCCCGACGACAGCCCCGGATCGGGCGAAAGGAAAGCCGGCAGCCCTTCGTTGATATCCGGGTTCAGCAGCCGGTCAATCCTCCTCTCCATGATCCCCGCCAAGTCGGTCAGCACAATCGCCGCGTAGTCAAACGCGTAGGCCAGTGGAGCCCCGTGAAAATTCCCGCCGGAAATCACCGTGCCCTCGCCTGGCTCATCGGCAAACACCAACGGATTGTCGGTCGCCGAGCCTGTCTCCGTCTCCAGCACACCGGTCACGTGCGCCAGCGCTCCGCGCACCGCGCCATGCACTTGTGGCATGCAGCGCAGGCAATACGCATCCTGCACGCGCGTGTCACGCACCCGATGCGCTTCGCGAATCTCCGACCCTTCCAGCAACCGCAGCAAATGCGCTGCTGACGCCATCTGTCCTGCGTGCGGCCGCGCCTTGTGAATCCGCGCGTCAAATGCGGCGGGCGTACCCATCAGCGCCTCCAGCGACATGGCTCCTGCCACATCCGCCAACTCCGCCACACGCCGTGCGCGGACCGTGGCCAAGCCGCCCACCGCGGTCATCGCCTGCGTTCCGTTCAACAGCGCCAGCCCTTCCTTCGCACCCAGCGCGATAGGCTTCAGCCCGGCTCGGCGCATCGCCTCAGCGCCGCTCATGCGTTCGCCCGCATAAAACGCCTCTCCCTCGCCGATGACCACCAACGCCAGGTGCGCCAGCGGAGCCAGGTCGCCGCTTGCGCCTACCGAACCTTTCTCGGGAATCACAGGGTGCACACCTGCGTTCAGCATGGCCACCAGCAACTCCACCAGTTCCGGGCGGCAGCCGCTGAGACCCTTGGCCAGTACATTCGCGCGCAACAGCAGCATGGCTCGCGCCTCGGCCTCGTCAAGCGGAGCGCCTACGCCGCCGGCATGACTCCGCACCAGGTTGGTCTGTAACTGCGCCAGCTTATCAGGCGCCACCCGCACATCCGCCAGCTTCCCAAACCCTGTGTTGACGCCGTAGACCGTCTGGCCATCCGCCAGTATCCTTTCGATCAGTTCCCTGCCCGCCCTAACGCGCCTCACCGCTTCAGGCGCCACCTGCGCCTTGCAGCCGTACACTGCCACTGCTTCCATCTCAGCCAGACTCAGCGGCTGACCGTCCAGAATCACGCCACTCATATGCCCGATCCTAGGCCTGGATCTCCCCTGCGTACAGAGACAACGCATGATGAATCTTGCATCTCATGCTTGAATCCACTACTCTGAATGGCTATGACGATGGATTCCACTGCTTTGCTCGACCAAACCGGCCGCCAGCTTCTTGAAGAGCTGCAGGCGAACGCCCGGCTCAGCGCCGCGGAGCTTGGCAGGCGCATCGGCCTCTCTCCCACCGCCACCGCCGAACGCATGCGGCAGATGGAAGAGTCTGGCATTCTACATGGCTATACGGTAGAAATCGATCGCGAGGCGCTCGGCCTCGAGGTCATGGCTTTCATCCGCATGAGCTGCCGCGGCCAGCAGTACTATCGTCTGATCACTTATGTGCAGACCCTCGAAGAGGTACGCGAGTGCCACCACCTCACCGGCGGCGACGACCTACTGCTCAAAGTCACCACCACCAGCATGGACAATCTGGAAGCGCTCATCGAGGCGCTGCTCCCGTATGGAACGACGGTCACCAGTCTTGTGCTCTCATCGCCGGTCGAGCGCCGCCGCTTTAACATCAGCGGACGCCTCGCCACCATCGTGCGCAAGCAGCCGCGCCGTCGCTGAGCAGCATCGTACCAGGCGACTGCCTGGCAGCCGTCAGTCCAACCCCAGAATCTTCCGGTTCGTCTCGCAATCCGCCGCGCCTCCGGCGAAATCGTCAAAAGCCCGTTCCGTCACCCGGATAATGTGGTCGCGAATAAACGGGGCTCCCTCGGCCGCGCCCTGTTCCGGATGCTTGATGCAGCACTCCCACTCCAGCACCGCCCAACCGGCAAAGTCGTACTGGGCCATCTTGGAAAAGATGGCGCGGAAGTTCACCTGCCCATCGCCCAGAGAGCGGAAGCGGCCGGGCCGGTCGATCCAGCTCTGGTAGCCGCCATAGACGCCACACCGTCCGTCGGGCCGGAACTCGGCATCCTTCACGTGAAACATTCGCACCCGGTCGTGGTACATGTCCAGGAACGCGAGGTAGTCCATCTGCTGGAGCAGCATGTGGCTTGGATCGAAGAGGATGTTGGCCCGCGGATGCCCGCCCACCGTGCCCAGGAACCGTTCAAAGGTTGCGCCGTCGTGCAGGTCCTCGGCCGGGTGCAGTTCAAAGCACAAGTCCACGCCCGCCTCATCAAACTGGTTGAGGATCGGCAGCCATCGCCGTCCCAGCTCGGCAAAGGCCTCGTCGATCAATCCTGCCGGACGCTGCGGAAACGGATAGAGATACGGCCAGGCCAGCGCCCCCGAGAAGGTCCCATGCGCCTTCAGGCCCATTCTCCTGCTGGCCTTGGCCATCAGCCCCATCTGTTCCACTGCCCATGCCTGCTTGGCCTTTGCATTGCCTGCAAGCTCAGCGGGCGCGAAGCTATCGAGCATTGTGTCGTAGGCTGGGTGGCTTGCCACCAGTTGCCCCTGAATGTGCGTGGCTAATTCTGTGATTTCTACGCCCGCTTCTTTCGCCGTTCCCAGAAACTCGTCACAGTAAGTCTGGCTTTCTGCGGCCAGCTCAACGTCGAGAATCCGCCGGTCCCAGGCCGGAATCTGCACGCCCTCGAATCCCAGCCCAGCGGCCCACTCCGTCAAGCCCTTCAGACTGTTGAAGGGAGCCACATCGTGAGCAAACTGCGCCAGGTAAATTGCCGGTCCTTTGATCGTCCTCATGCTCTCCCGTCTCCTAAAGCTACGCACACAAAATCAGCCGTCCGGTCAGAACTCCACCCACTTCTGCGCCTTGCTGCTGGCGATGGTCTGCTCAATGTAACGCATGCCACGCACTGCCGCGCGAATTCCCGGCAGCGTGTCCGGCACGGGATTTGCCTTGCCGGTCTTCCAACCGAGCACCGCATCGGCAAACTCTCGGTAGAGAATGCCGAAGGCTTCGATGAGCCCCTCCGGATGCCCGATGGGCAGCCGCGTGACCGCCAGCGCGTCCTTGCTTAGATAGCTGGCGGCCGCATGGCGGATCTCTTCGAGGCCGTTCACCCAGCGCACGCGCAGCCGGTTGGGATCCTCGTGGTACCACTCGACCGAGCCTTCTTCGCCGTACACACGCAACCGCAGGCCGTTGCGCTCGCCCGCCGCCACCTGCGAGGCCATCAACACGCCTGTCGCTCCGTTGCTCAGTCGCATCAGCTCATTGCAATCGTCATCCAGACGCCGCCCTGGCACCACGGTCCGCAGTTCGGCGTTCAGCGCCGTCACATCCAGTCCGGTCACATACTCGACCAGATGGAAGGCGTGCACGCCGATATCGCCGATGCATCCGCCCGGTCCGTTTTGCGCCGGGTCCGACCGCCAGGAAGCCTGTTTATTGCCTTCCGCTTCCACCGCCCTGCTCAGCCACCCTTGAAAATATTCCACAGCGACTTTGCGAATCTTGCCCAGCATGCCGCTGGCGCAGATGGCGCGCGCCTCGCGCACCAGCGGATAGCCGGCATAGGTATGCGTTAGCCCATAAGGCAGACCGGACTTCGCCACGGCCCTTTCCATATCCAGCGCCTCGGCATAGGAGATCGTGGCCGGCTTGTCGCTCATGACCGGGAACCCTGCCTCCAGCGCCGCCAGCGCCACCGGCAGGTGCAGATGGTTGGGCGTCACAATGGCCACGAAGTCGATCGGATCGGGCCGCTTCCTCTCGGCCTCCATCATCTCCTTGTAGCCGGCGTATGCCCTCGCGGGGTCGATCCGGTAAAACTCGCCTGCCGCCTTCGACCGCTCCGCCGTTTGCGAAAACGCTCCGGCCACCAACTCGATGCGCCCTTCCAACTCCGCTCCCATGCGGTGCACCGGGCCGATAAACGCGCCCGGTCCACCGCCCACCATGCCCATCCGCAGTTTGCCCTTGCCCACGATCTGCGCCATTGTTCCAGTCTCCCTATCTGTTGCTTTGTGTTAGCACCTTATAACTTATAGGCCTTCTTGACCAGTCCCACGGCAAGCTCGCGCGCCAGTTCCACCGCCTCATCCTCCTCAATGCGGTGCTCGGCCACCAACCTCGCCAGGAAACTCGCATCCATTCGCCGCGCCACGTCGTGCCGCGCCGGAATCGACAGAAAGGCCCGCGTATCATCATTGAAACCAGCCGTATTGTAAAAGCCTGCCGTCTCCGTCACCAGTTCGCGGAAGCGCCGCATGCCCTCCGGGCTGTCGAAGAACCACCATGGCGGTCCCAGCTTCAAGCAGGGATAGTGCCCTGCCAGCGGCGCCAGTTCCCTGCTGAAAGCCGTCTCGTCAAGCGTGAACAGAATCAGCGTCAGCCGCGCCTCATTCCCGAAGCGATCCAGCAGCGGCCGCAACGCATGTACGTAATCCGTGGCTTGCGGAATGTCCGCGCCCATGTCCCGACCATACTTCGCGAAGATCTGTGCATTGTGGTTGCGCACCGATCCCGGATGAATTTGCATCACGAGTCCATCCTCCAGGCTCATCCGCGCCATCTCGGTAAGCATCTGCGCCCGGAACAGCTCTTTCTGGGCCGCTTCGGCTTTACCGCCCAGCACCGCATCAAACAACCAGGCAGCCTCGGCTTCGTCCAGGTCGGCCGTCTGCGCTGTCGGATGGCCATGATCGGTTGCCGTCGCTCCCAGCGTCTTGAAGAACCGTCTCCGGGCTTCGAGCGCCCTCAAATAGCCGCTCCACGTGGCCGTATCCTCGCCCGTCAATTTGCCCAAGGCTTCGATCCCCACGCGAAAGCCGGCGAACTCAGGGTCCACCACAGGATCTGGCCGGAAGGTGGGTACAATCCTGCCCTTCCACCCTGAGGCGCGAATCACCGCATGGTCTTCCAGCCCATCGACTGGAGAATCTGTCGTCGCCAGCACCTCAATCCCGAACCTTTCGAAGAGCATCCGCGGCCGGAATTCTGCTGTTGCCAGCTTCGCCTCAATCGTGTCGAAATATGTGTCGGCCGTTGCTGCGGAAAGCCGCTCCGTCAGCCCGAAGAGCGTCTCGAAGGCGTAGTCCAGCCAAAGCCGCGTCGGTGTTCCCCGGAAGAGGTGATAATGGCTGGCGAAGATGTGCCACACTGCGCGCGGATTTCTGACCGGATGGTTGCCGATCTCCAATTCCTCGAGCGTCACTCCCTGGCTGTAGAGCATGCGGAAGACGTAGTGATCCGGCTGGACAAAAAACGTCACTGGATCGGGAAACGCCTCATTCCGCGCAAACCAGCCCGCCTGCGTATGCCCGTGCGGACTGACAATGGGAAGGTTCTTGATCCCTGCATATAGCCTTCGCGCAATCGCCTGTGTCTTTTCCTCGGCCGGAAACAGTCTGTCCTCATGCAGCAGCGCCATATCTTCTCTGATCTCCTCTACGCCCTCCAGTATCGCTCATGACTCCTTCCCATCCACGGGAGGAGGCTGCAAGCATCTTTCGTCGTTATGCTGTCTCGGCAGCCAATTTCGGCGGCCACCCGCAAACTGGTCAGGCAGGTACGGCCGCACCAGCGTACTGAGCGGCCACACAACTTCGTCCCGGCAACGTGACTTCTTCATCTTTTTCCGCGTGCCGCCATGAAGGGGCTCCAGCTCGAAGTTATGCTGTCACTTCGGGCGCCTGATGCCTCGTTCCCAGCCATGCATACAGCGCCACAGCGATGTAGCAAACCATGGGAACCAGATAAGCCACCTGTAATCCGCCCCGGTGAATCGACAGAAAACCCATCAGCTTGGTGATGAGGGCACCGCCCAGCAACGACAAGATAAGGATGGATCCTGCCGTCTTGGTCTGGTCGCCCATGCCCTTGATGGCCAGCGCAAAGATGGTGGGAAACATAATCGACATGAACAGGCTGGTCACCAACAAGCAGCACACGCCCAACCAGCCGGGATGTAGCACCGCAACCATGCACAGCGCAATGTTCACCACGGCATAAAGCAGCAGCATGGAACGCGCGTGGAAGTGCTTCATCAGCCAAGCCGAGCTGAAGCGCCCCACGGCAAACGCCGCCAGAGTGCTGGTAAGCATGTACCCTGCGGGCTTCTCACCCAGGCCGGTGGAGAACTTGACATAAGGAATGAAGTAGCTCCACGTCCCGATCTGAGCGCCCACATAAAGAAACTGGACAAAGACGGCGAAGGCGAAGGTCCAACTGAGCAGGCGGCCATGGGCAACCGGCGCGGCTGCATGGTGGCGCGGGTGCTCGCCGCCCAGGACGGGAAACTTCGTCAGGGCGATCATGACGGCCCACAGCAGGGCAACCGAGCCAAGCAGCATGTAGGGGTCCACCACGCGCAGGGTCTCGGAGTGCAGATAAGCCTGATAGGTCCCCGCTGCCTTCATGGCCTGCACCTGGCTGGCGCTCAACTCCACGCCCGAGAAGATGAAGACCGTGCCAATGAGTCCAGCGGTGATGTCGCCCAGCGGGTTGAAGGCCTGCGAAAGGTTCAACCGGCGCTCGCTCGAACCCGGATCACCCATCTCGGCAATGAAGGGGTTCGACCCGGTCTCAAGAAACGAAAGTCCGCTGGCGATGACAAATTGCGCCACCAGGAAGAAGGTGAATTGGCCTGCGCGGGCGGCCGGATAAAACATCCAGCATCCGGTTCCAAGCAGGATGAGGCCCGTGATCAAACCCGTCTTGTAACCGAAGCGCCGCATCAGCATACCGGCCGGAATGGCCAGCCCCGCATAGGCGACATAAAACCAGAACTGCAGATCGGCTGCGCCCGAACGGTTGATATTGAACGACTTCATGAATTGCAGAATGAGAATGTCGTTCAAGTTGTTGGGAATGGCCCACAAAAAGAAGAGCGGGGTCACCATGAGGAATGGAACCAAGCGGCCGCGGGGAATCAAAGGAGCTTCGATGTTCTCTTCTTCCTGATGCGGTGTCTTGAATTCAACGGTTCCTGCCGGGTTGGTCACTGCCGGTTCATCCTCTCTGGAAACTTGATCGGCGTCATGCGCACTTCCACCCTCTATCAATGCCGGGGGCCTTGAGATTGCGCGGATAGACGAAAGCTTGCCCCAGCCTTTGTATCGAACCGGTGGCAAGACTGGCAAATCAAAGAGCCGCAGCCGCTTCACAGAATGGAATTTCTTTCGAGAAAGCCACTTCCAACATGGAGCAGGATGGATGGATGAGACGATGCCGCACCCTTACTAGAGCACCCGCGCGAGGAATTTGCCGGTCTGTGAGTGGAGATTTCCGGCAATCTCCTCCGGCGGGCCCTCGGCCACAATTTGTCCTCCTCCCTCACCGCCTTCCGGCCCGAGATCGATCACCCAGTCGGCGCACTTGATTACGTCCAGGTTGTGTTCGACGACGATCAGCGATCCACCGCCATCGATGAGTTTGCGAAAAGCGGCAAGGAGTTTCGAAACGTCGTCGAAGTGGAGGCCGGTGGTCGGCTCGTCCAGAATGTAAAGAACTCGGCTGGATTGCGAGGGCCGGGCATTGGCATTGGCCGCGCGCGACTGCGCCAAGTGGGCTGCCAGCTTCACGCGCTGGGCCTCGCCCCCTGACAGTGTTGTGGCCGACTGCCCCAGCCTCAGGTAGCCCAGCCCGATCTCGTCCAACACAGCCAGTTTCTCGAGTAGCCGCGTTTGTCCGGCAAAGAAGTGCAGTGCTTCCTTGACTGTCATCTGCAGCACTTCGTGAATATTCTTGCCCTTGTACTGCACCTCAAGAATGCGCTGCTGATAACGCGTGCCATTGCAGTCCTCGCAAGGCAACTCGACATCGGCGAGAAACTGCATCTCAACCGTAACGGTCCCTTCGCCCTCGCAGGTATTACAGCGGCCACCCGGCACATTGAAGGAAAAGTGGCCCGGAGTGAGCGACATGCGCTTGGCCTCCGGCTGCGCGGCAAAGATCTCACGGATCAGGTCGAAACCCTTGATGTAGGTGATGGGATTGGAGCGTGGCGTGCGGCCAATGGGCGTCTGATCCACGAGAATCACATCATTCAGCCGCTCCGCGCCCGACAACGAAACGAAAGAATCCGATGGATCAGCGTCCTCGCTCTGGCCCAGCGCGCGCGCTACGGCCCGATACAGCACCTGGTGCACCAGGGTGGATTTGCCCGATCCGGAGACGCCGGTAATGGCGACCAGAAGACCCAGAGGAATCTCCACGTCAAGGCAGCGCAGGTTGTTGGCGCGGGCGCCGCGCAACACCAGCTTTTCCCTGCCCGGCGCGCGCCGCCGGCTGGGCACCGGGATAGAAATCTGGCCGGAAAGATACCGGCCCGTGAGCGACTGGGGATTGGCTTCGATCTCGGCCACCAGTCCTTCGGCCAGCAATTTGCCTCCGAACTCACCGGCTCCGGGGCCAAGGTCGAGCAGGTGATCGGCAGCGCGCAGCACATCGGCATCGTGCTCCACAACGATGATTGTGTTGCCCAGGTCACGCATCTCCTGGAGGATGTGGATCAGGCGCTCGGTGTCGCGGGTGTGCAGGCCGATGGAGGGCTCGTCGAGCACATAGAGAGCGCCCACCAGCCGCGATCCTAGCGAGGCGGCCAGTTGGATGCGCTGCGCTTCGCCGCCGGACAGTGTCGAGGCCAGCCGGTCGAGCGTCAGGTATTCCAGCCCGACCGCATTCAGAAACTTGAGCCGCTGACGCACCTCCAGCAGAACCGGTCCCGCAATCTCTTCCTGCATCGGCGTCAGTTCGAGCCTGTCGAAGAACTCCCCCGCCTGAACAATAGTCAGGGCGCTGGCCTGGCAGATGTTCAGGCCGTTCAGGCGCACACTGCGGGCTTCGGCGCGCAGGCGCTGCCCGCGGCACTCCGGGCACTCCGCATAACCGCGGTACTTGCTCAACATGACCCGCACATGGAGTTTGTACTTTTTCCGTTCCATCTGCGCAAAAAAGCCATATACGCCCGCAAAATTCCCTTTGCCGTGCAGCACAGTCTGCCGCGCGGATTCGGGCAGGTCGCGCCAGGGAACATTCATGGAGACACTCAGTTCGGCCGACTGGCGGCGCAGCTCGGTGTACCAGGACCGGTATTTCGGCCGGTTCCACGGGTCGATGGCACCATCGGCCAGCGTCAGGCCCTTGTCGGGAATCACGAGGTTCAGATCAAAATCCACCGTATTGCCAAAGCCCTGGCATCGCGGACAAGCCCCAAATGGATTGTTGAAACTGAAGAGGCGGGGCTCGGGCTCCCTGCCCGGCCGGTGGCAGTTGCGGCACTCGAAGCTCGCAGAGAAGCGATGCCTTGGCCGCTCGTCCGTCTCCTCCCGCGAAACCTCTTCGAAGATGACTTCGCCCGATTCCCGGTAGGCTATCTCCACGGCGTCAACGATGCGGGAGCGGCTCTCCGCATTCACCACGATGCGGTCGAGAAGAACAAAGACCGGCAGCGTGAAGTCCAGGTCGAGAAGCGACTCGGGCGTCGAAAACTCGAAGATGCTTCCACGCTGATAGAGGCGGTTGAACCCTGCCGCGCGCAGTTCAACCAGCCTTGCCTTGAGCGCCTCGGTCAACGGGGACTCGGGCTCCGCCCTGTCCGGAGTCTTCGCGGCCGTCCGGGTGCGCCTTGCCGGCTTAGCCTGTGCAGGCGCGGGCGGCGGCTCATGGCGAACCGGAAAAAGCACATTCAGGCGAACGCCCTCGCTCAGCGCCTGCACCGCTTCTGCCACCTCATCGATGGAGTCGCGCTTTACCAGACCGTCGCAATGGATGCAGTGCACCGTTCCGCAGCGCGCGTAGAGCAGCCGCAAGTAGTCGTAGATCTCCGTGGCGGTGGCCACGGTGGAGCGGGGATTGCGGGTGGTGTTCTTCTGCTTGATGGCGATGGCAGGCGCCAGCCCGTCAATCAGGTCCACGTCAGGCTTTTCCATGCGCTCCAGGAACTGACGCGCGTATGCCGAAAGAGATTCGACGTAGCGCCGCTGGCCCTCGGCATAGATGGTATCGAAGGCGAGTGTACTCTTGCCCGATCCTGAGACGCCGCTGACCACGGTTAGCTTGCCGTGCGGAATCTCGCAAGAGATGTTCTTCAGATTGTGGGTCCGCGCTCCGCGGATAACGATGAAGTCATTCAAAGGGAAGGCACCGGTAAAAAACTTCCGGCAGCTACCCTGTGAACCATACAGACATCAGGGCACAACCGGCCATTTTCATTATAGGCGGGGGCCATTGCTCAGAAGTCTCGCCGCGCAGACCGTGCTCTCCTCAGGACAGATCGTGATGCGAGCCTGCCGCGACCAGTAAACTAGGAACGAGGTGCATTGTGATTCGTGTTGCAGTGATCGCCGTGCTGCTGAGTGCGGTGGCTGGTGTTTGCCAGAAGCCGGAGCAGGTGGCGCCGACCCCGAGCCCGATGACCAGCGCCGTCCAGGAGGAGCCCTCCGAAGCGGTTCTCGATGCGGAGGCGGCCATCGGCAAATCCGACTGGAAAGATGCGGAGGCAAAGCTGGCCCCCTGGCTGGCGGCTCATCCTGTCGATGCCCGGGCACTCTTCGACGCGGGATTCGTGGCAGACGTGCAGAATCGCCTTGACGATGCGGTCAACCTGTACAAGCGGGCGACAAAAGCCAATCCGCAGTCAATGGAATCGCACCTCTTGCTTGGCCTGCTTCTTGCGCGCCAGGGAAAGTTCGCCGAAGCACGGCCCGAACTGGCACAGGCCACCGTGCTGGACCCAACTCAAGGCGATCCATCCTTGAAGGCCCGCGCATGGCGGGCACTGGCCCGCATTGACGAACCGTCCGATCCGGCGACCGCCTCGAGCGATCTTCTTGAAGCTTTGAAGCTCTCTCCGGAAACCCCCGCAGATACGCTGATGGCCGCCAATCTGGCCGATGCGGTGGGCCAGTACGATGCCGCGGAAACTGCCTACCGCCGGGTATTGGCAGAGGAGCCCCAGTCGCCCCGAGCCAGCTCCGGTCTGGCCCACGTTCTGATTGTCCGCAAGCAGTACCCCGAGGCGGAATCGCTGTTGCGAAAGGCGCTGCAAACATCTCCCGGTGATCCGGCAATGACCGCGCAACTGGCCGGCGTTCTGGCCGCGGAAGGCAAGCCCGAGGCTCTTGCGATGCTGCAAAAACTGCACCAGCAGCATCCGGATACACCCGCGATTACCCGCATGCTGGCCGAAATGCTCTCCGAATCCGGGGACTTTGCGGGCTCCGACACGCTATGCGTCGAAGCGCTGAAGAGCAGTCCTGCTGATGTCGATCTTTTGATGGAGCACGGCGAAAACCTTATCCAGATGGCCAGGTACTCTGAAGCATATGAAGCTTTTGACAAGGCCTGCCAGGTGGACGCGACCAACGGGGAGGCATGGAGCGGATTAGCCTTTGCCGCCGAGCGCATCAACCGGCCCTCCGTCGCATTACATGCGCTCACCATGCGGTCAAAATACCTTCCTGAAGTACCTTCGACCTATTTCCTGTGGGCATCGGCTTACGACAGGCTCCATCAAAAAGCGGATGCCGCGGCCTATTATCGCCACTTCCTGAATGCCGCCGGGGGGAAGTTTCCGGCTCAGGAAGAAGAAGCGCGCCAACGCCTCAGGCTGCTCGAAGGCAAGAAATGAGGCACGACAAGCAGCGGTAACGCACCGGTTGATTTTTCCGTGCTCTCCATGCTGAAACACGTACCAGATGCGCATGTGAAATTGCCGTAAAAGGAGGCGATTGAGAACGCCGGCGATCATGCCGCCTCCAATGCCTGTCCGCCAAACAGATTGACTTCTTCCGGGAAAGCTCGACAAGAGCATGGCTGGAAGCGGCAGTACCTGCATGAAGAGCCGGGAGCGATAAGCTAAGAAAGTGTCTACCGATATCGTTTCCATTTTCCAGGAGGAATACAGGGCTCTGCGCCCCAGAGCGACGATGCCTCCCATCCAGGTTCAGTTTCGCCGGTTCACATCGCTGAATACGACAATCCGGCTTCGAGATGGGCAGATCTCCGCCCGCTTATCCGATATGCTGGAGGGCGCGCCGGAGAAGGTGCTCCACGCTATTGCCCACATTCTGCTGGCCAAACTCTACAAGAAGGAGATCGATTCCCGGGAGAACCTGCGCTATAAACGGTTCGCCTCCAGCACAGCGGTAACCCGAGAAATCGAGCGAATCCGGGCGGCGCGCGGCAACAAGCGCTTCGTTGGCCCAGCGGGGCGGTACTACCACCTGGAAGAGGTCTTCGACACTCTGAACAGCCGATTCTTCGGCGGTCTGCTCGGGCGGCCTGCGCTCACGTGGAGCGAATGCCTGGCCAAGCGGTCGCTCGGCCATTATGACGCCGCGCATAATACCATCGTGGTGAGCCGGGTCTTCGATCGCCCGTCGAGTCCACGGTATGCGATCGAGTATCTGCTTTACCACGAAATGCTACATCTGAAGCACCCGGTCAGAATGAGGGGGCTTCGACGAAGCATTCATCCGCCGGAGTTCAAGGCCGAGGAAGAGCTGTTCCCGCAACTAAAAGAAGCGCTGGCCTTTATCCGGCGGTTATAGCAGCCTGCGATCAGAGTCGAAATCAGAGAAAAGCCATCCCGCAGCGGGTAAAGCCGCAACAGCGTTTGCGAGGTTTGCAGCACGGCTTGAGCAAAGCCGCGCCCTTTCAAGACGGGACTTTGACCGCAGGCTGATCGGGAAGGCAGGCCGCACGCAGACAGGCGCTAGGCACTGACTTCTAAACGGTCCTTTCTTCCAACCCAGCTTCGGGAGCGCGATGCGCGGAGCGAACGATGGCCCATCCGATGACGAGGAGGCCTCCAAGCACGCTTGCCGCGCTGGCCAACTGAGCGTTCGACAAGCCCCACAACACCCTTGGGTTGCGGCGGATGAACTCCACCAGAAAGCGGGCCAGTCCGGCCAGAAATAGGTACTGGCCTAGAATGAGACCGACAGGATGGGCCTTGCCTGCGCGCCGCCAGAGCCACCATCCAATCAGTAGCCCAGCCACCAATTCATAAAGTGGCGTGGGATAGACCTTGACGAAGACCGGCTCGATGCCATTGGGGAAGCTCATGCCCCAGGGATGAAATGTGAGCGAGAAGATGTGAACCGGCTTGATCTCGATGCCATAGCACCCATCACCGGAAAGAAAACAACCAATGCGGCCAATGCCATAGCCGATTGCAGCCGCGGGAGCAGCCAGGTCCAGCGTCTTCAGAGCGCCTAACCGGGCCCGCCAGCCTTGAAAAACCAGCGCGGAAAGACCAAAAACAAGCCCGCCAAACCAGGCAAAGCCTGCCGAATCCCACAACACGCGCCAGCCCAGTTCGCGGAATTCCGCGGGGGTGTCAAGCACATGCCAGAGCTTTGCACCCGCGATGCCGACCACCACGGTGATGGCCACCACGCCAACCGCATCCACAGTGACAGAGGCGCGGCGAAAGCTGCGATCCATAACAAACGCCGCGGCCACCGCGGCAAACCACAGCATGAGTCCAAAGGTAGGGACACTGAGACGCCAAATATGCAGATACGGCAACATATGTTCTTGAGTATAGACGCGCGAAACAGCAGGAAAGGAGCCGAAGTGCGGTTTTCGTCCCTCCACCCGCAATTTACACAATGATCTTGACCCTCCGGTTGCCGTCGGGGCGATACTGGGGCTATGGACACAGCGACCACGCCTGGACTTGAGATCCTGTTCACACGGCAGCAGATTCATGAACGCGTTGCCGAGATGGGCGCCGAGATCATCCGCGACCTGGACGGCGAAAAGCTGGTCATGGTGGGGGTTCTGAAAGGCGCGGCGCTCTTTTTGGCGGATCTGGCGCGGGCCATCAAAGCCGACGCAACCTTTGATTTTGTCGCCGTGTCCAGTTACGGCGCCGGACAGCGCTCCTCCGGGGCAGTCAGGCTGATCAAAGATCTGGACGAGCCCATCGAAGGCAAAAACGTGCTGATTGTCGAAGACATCCTCGATACCGGCCTGACGCTGGCTTATCTGCGGAAGCTGCTCCTGCAACAGCGGCCGAAGACCCTGCGTATTGCCACCCTGCTGGATAAGCCTTCCCGCCGGATCGAGAAAATTGACGCCGACTACATCGGATTTTCGATACCGAATCTGTTTGTGATTGGATACGGCATGGATTATGCCGAGCACTACCGGAATCTGCCCGACATCTGCCTTTTGACACCCGAGCATCCAGAGTAGGCAAGGCAGAATCCCTGCCCGCGGGAATTTTCTTGCTTCCCGCGGGGTTTCCGGCACGGACGCGTGCAGGTACACTGAGGGCATGGCGGAGATCAAGCGCAGGAAAACGAGCACAGTCCAGATCGGACAGGTTCGCGCCGGATGGGAAGTCCCGGTTGTCGTGCAGTCCATGACCAACACGGATACAGCAGATGTGCCCGCAACCATCGACCAGGTTGAAGCGCTGGCTCTGGCGGGCTCAGAGATCGTCCGTGTCACCGTCAACAACGAGGACGCTGCGGCCGCCGTTCCCCGTATTACCGAGGGGCTGGAAAAGCGGGGCATCCGCATCCCAATTGTGGGAGATTTCCACTACAACGGCCACTTGCTGCTCAAAAAGTTTCCGGAGGCGGCACGGGCGCTCGCCAAATACAGGATTAATCCCGGCAACGTGTCGATAGGGCGGAAAGACGATGACAACTTCCGCACCATGGTGGAGTGCGCCGTCGAGAATCAGAAGCCGGTACGGATTGGCGTAAACTGGGGCTCGCTCGACCAGCAGTTGCTGACTCGGATGATGGACGAAAACAGCCGCCGGCCGCAGCCTGCGCCCGCACGCGAAGTGATGCTGGAGGCCATGGTGGTAAGCGCGCTGGACTCTGCCGCCGCAGCCGGGCGCTACGGCCTGCGGCCGGATCAGATCATTCTTTCCGCCAAGGTAAGCGGCGTCCGCGATCTGATTGACGTGTACACGCGGCTGGCGGAACGCTGCGAATATGCCTTGCATCTGGGCCTGACTGAAGCGGGCATGGGCGCGAAGGGACTGATCGCATCGACGGCAGCGCTGGCGCCGCTGCTGCTGGCCGGGATTGGCGACACCATCCGCGTGAGTCTGACGCCGAAGCCCGGCGGGGACCGGACCGAGGAGGTTCTGGCAGCGCAACAGATTCTTCAGTCCCTGGGCCTGCGTAGCTTCATGCCGCAGGTGACCAGTTGCCCCGGCTGCGGGCGGACGACGAGCACTTACTTCCAAGAGTTGGCCGAGCAGATCCAGACCTACCTGCGCAACTCCATGCCGCAGTGGCGGAAGAAGTACCCGGGCGTTGAGCAGCTCAAGCTGGCGGTGATGGGATGCGTCGTAAACGGACCGGGCGAGTCGAAGCACGCCAACCTGGGCATCAGCCTTCCCGGCACGTTCGAAGAACCCAAGGCGCCTGTTTATGTGGATGGCAAGCTCTACACCACGCTTCGCGGGGATTCCATCGTGGCTGAGTTCAAGCAGATACTGGACCACTACGTGGAGACCCACTACAACCAGGACTCCACCGCCCAGGAACCGGCAGTGGCCCGATAGATGCGCATCTTTGCCCTCTCGACAGACGCGCGCGCGCCGCTTTGTAGTCTGTTCAGGGAGCACCGGCCCGGGGGGTGGTGCGCTCCACCCGCCCAGTGCAGCCCCCTTCCCTGTTGTCCCCACAGGGCGTAAGCTCTCTTCAACACTGCCAATGAAGTATTTTGTGCGCCAATTGGCGATTCTCATCGTTTTGTGGCCGGCATTGGCCGCTGCAAAATCACACAAACCCTGTGTCGCCCTGGATGAAGCCGCAAGACTGCTCAACCGGGATGTGTGCGTTGCGGCCCATGTCTATGACGTGGTGGAATTGGCCGACGGAACCCGCTATCTCGACGTATGCGCTCCCAACACTCCTGATGAAAAGTGCCGCTTCACGATCATCAGCTTACAGGCAGATCGGAACATGGTTGGCGATCTGAACCAATACCGGGATAGGGATATTCAGGTGCGGGGCATCGTACGCCCCATGCGCGGGCGCGCCAGCATCGTTTTAAGCCACGTCCGGCAGTTTCACGGAGGACCGGGAAGGTTCCAGCCGAATCCGAGACTCGCCGCACGGTCTGATGCCGGCCAGGCATATCCGCCCATCGGCGATCCCAACCTGCGCACGCACGGCGGCCGGCGCTCTTTCATGAATTCCCGCAGTCAATCGATCCGGTAGAAAAGGCCGCAAACACCTCGTGGCCCCATAAGAGTCAGGTTCACGCACCTTCGTCCAGAGGTGGCGCGTAACGCGCGCCTGCCAAAAGAATGACCGACGAAAGAACCAGCGTGACAAGAGTTGAGCCAAGACCCATGCTGAGGTTGGAGCGGTCTGAGATGGCGCCGATAATGGCGGGAGAGAAGGTGTCGCCGAAAGCGTGGATGCAGAAAAGATTGACGGAGATGGCCGTGGCGCGAACCGGCGCTGAGACCGAATTGACAATAGCCGTATTGAGCGGCCCGGTATTGAGAAACAGGAAGAACTCGGCAGCAAAAAGGGATGGGATGGCCCATGCATGCGGCCCGAAGAAAAGCAAAGCGCCGCAAGGCAACGTGAGCGTGACACTCCAGAAAGAGAGCAGATAGAGCGCCCGATGATTGGTGCGCAGCCAGATTTGGGCAATCCATCCACCCGCGAGCGTGCCGAGAATTCCATCTACCACCGTCGCCCCGCCCGCCACCAGACTGGCATTGCCGGTGGAGAGGCCTGAGACGCGGCGCAGGAATTCCGGGATCCAATTGGAGATTCCTCCCATGGCGAAGGTGAGCATGGCCAAGCCGAATGTGGCCGTCAGATAAGCGGGATTCCGGAAGAGGCCCGGGAAAGTGGAGCGGTCGAGGGTAGCGGCAATGTGGTCGCTGGAACCGCGCCGCGGCTCGCGGGCCAACCATCCGTAAAGAGCTGCCACCAAAAAGCCCGGCAGGGCGCAGACAAGAAAGGGCGTGCGCCATCCCCAGTGCGATCCGATTTCGCCGCCGGCCAGATAGCCCAGCGCCGCCCCCACGGGTATGGCAATGTAAAAGACCGACAAAATGCGGTTCCGGTCGCGCTCAGGGTAAAAGTCGGAGATCACGGCGGGAGCAAAGATGCCAAAGCTGGCCTCGCCGATGCCGACCATCGCCTGGCGCAGATAGAAGGTCCAGTAGCTGTGGACCCATATCGTGGCCAGCGTAGCCAGGCTCCAGAGCATAGCCCCGGCAATAATCAGCGGTTTGCGGCGCAGCCGGTCACCCAGCCAGCCGGTGGCCGGCGCGGCAAACATGTAGACCAGGAAAAAGGCGGTCGGCAAGGCGCCCATCTGCGCATCGCTGGCGTGAAACTCGTGCTGGACGAGCGCCACCTCGCCGGCCAGAATGTAGCGGTCAATGTAATTGAGCAGGTTCAGCCCAATCAAGAGCAGCAGTGTGGCAACCGCGGGACTGATCCGGGGACAAGGAGGCTCAGGCATCTCGGGCACAGTGGTTGGATCCGAAGGAAGAGCGTTGACCGAACTCAAGGAATATCACCGGAAGACGCCACCCGCCGAACTTTGGCGGATCCATACTTCCAATTTGATTTGGGCGGCCGGTCTGCCAACTTTAAGCCATGGGCCGCGGCCATCGCGCCTCAACAGTGGTGCCAATGCCGCCGCGGGGGCGGAACTTCCCGTGCACGACGGCCCAGACCGGGTTGCAGGCCTTAACGACATCCTCCAGAACCTGATTCACGATGTTCTCCTGAAAGATTCCAAGGTTGCGATAGCAGAACAAGTACTCCTTCAGCGACTTGAGTTCCAGGCAGCGCTCACGGGGCATGTAGCGGATGGTGAGCGAACCGAAATCGGGCAGGCCGGTTTTCGGGCAGACCGAGGTCAGTTCCGGGTCGTCGATGACAATTTCGTAACCCGGAAACTGGTTTTGCCAAGTCTCAATCGGGGGAAATTCAAAATCCAGACCCGCCTTGGCATGCTCGTCAGTGTAACGCGCTTCAGACGCCATTCCTGCATTGTACGGCGGAAGGGAGGCGCCATCGAGCGTCTCGGCATTTTTCTGCTTCCTCTGGCCAGACACGGAGTCCTATATACTGGCTCTGGTTAACCGCATGACGCTAGAAGAGAAGCAAACGAGTCGGCGCTGGCTATGGCTGGTACTGTCGCTCATTCTGATCATTGTGTTCTTCACGGTTCGATCTTTCACCAGGGATCGCGTAACAGTTCGCGCCGCACGGGCTACCCACCTTCCCGTGGCGAGTACGGTGAGCACAAACGGACGGGTCGAGCCGGTGGCTAATTTCGAGCTTTTCAGCCCCATTGCCACCACGGTCAAAGCTGTTTATGTCCAGCCCGGGGACCATGTACAGGCCGGCAAACTACTGATGAGGCTCGATGATACGCAGGCCAAAGCTTCAGTGGCCTCAGCCGAGAGCGGAGTGAAGACAGCGCAGGCGGCGATGGATGCGGCCATCCACAACGGGACTCTGCAGGAACGCCAGGCGATGGCTGCGGACATTGCCAGAGAAAAGCTGGAACTTGCGCAGGCGCGACGCAACCTTGAAACACTTATAAAGCTGAACACGTCGGGGGCTGCTTCAGCGGGCGAAGTTCTGGCCGCGCGCCAGCAGGTGGAGATTGCGGAGACGAGTCTGAGCGCGTTGCGTGAGAGCGCGCAAGGGCGTTATTCGCTGGCCGATGTAGAACGGGCGCGAGCTGCGCTCCGTGGAGCGGAAGCAAACCTGGCTGCGGCGCGCAAAGTGCTGAACGAAACCATGGTCCGCGCGCCGATCTCAGGAACCGTGTACGCTATCTACCTTGGAGCGACGGATTTTGCGGAAGCGGGCAAGCTGCTCCTGCAGATGGCAGATACTCAACACGAGCGGGTGCGAGCCTACTTCGACGAACCGGAGATCGGCCGGCTGGCCGTGGGGCAGGAAATCCAGATCAAATGGGACGCCAAGCCCGGTCAAGCGTGGAAAGGGCACATCGAGCGGATACCGGCAACCGTGGTGACCTATGGCACGCGCAACGTCGGCGAGGTTCTGGTCCACATCGACGATCCGGACAGCGGACTGCTTCCCGACACGCATGTGACCGTTACAGTGACAACGTCGAGCGAGGCAGATGCCCTCAGTGTGCCGCGCGAGGCGCTCCACGCAGAAAATGGGAGACCTTACGTATTTCGAATCGTCCACGGGAGCCTGCAAAGGACCTATGTTACAACCGGGACCATCAATCTCACGCAGGTAGCCATTCTTTCCGGTCTCAAGGATGGAGAATGGGTGGCCGTGGGAACAACCAGTGGGCAGCCGATGCTGGATGGCATGGTGGTTAAGGTGGTGCGGTGAGGCAACTGAACACGGCGCGAAAGATATGTTCCTTAGCCGCGCCGTTGGCGCTGGCCGTGGCCGCGGCACAGCAACCGTTGATGCAGATTCACAAGGCTCTGCAGAACGGCGAGGCCGACAAGGCTCTGGAACTGCTGCAGGCTCTTCCCCCGGGAACGAATCGCGCGCAGGCCATGAACCTGGAGTGCCGTGTGCGCTTCACACTACAACAGTGGGAGGCCGCCGCGGACGCCTGCCAACGAGCGGTTAATCTGGACGGTCAGAACTCGAATTACCAGATGTGGCTGGGGCGGGCATTGGGTGAAAAGGCCAACCGCGCCAATTTTTTGAGCGCGTTTTCCTTGGCAAAGCGCGTGCGCCAGGCCTTCCAGACGGCGGTTCAACTCAATCCACGGAATGCCCCGGCACTGGCGGATTTAGGTGAGTTTTATTGTTCCGCTCCGGGGGTGGTAGGCGGAGGGCTGGACAAGGCCGAGAGTGTGGCACTGGAACTGGACCGGGTGGATCCGGCGCGAGCCCACCAACTACGCGCCAAAATCGCGGAAGATCGCAAGGACTACGGAACGGCAGAACGGGAATTCAAGCAGGCTATTGCAGCCAGTTCCCACCCCGCCTTTCGCTGGACTCCCCTGGCGGATTTCTACCGCCGGCGGCAACGCTGGTCAGAGATGGAATGGGCCGTACGCAGCAGCATCAAGGCTGCGGAGCATGACAGTCAGGACGGTGTCCCACTCTATGATGGAGCCTCCATCCTGATTCAGGCCGGCCGTGACCTTCCCCTGGCCGCGAAGATGCTGGAGGACTACGTTGGGGGCCATGCCAGGACGGAAGAGGCGCCGACCTTCGCCGCTTATACGCGGCTCGCGCGCGTTGAACAGCGTCTCGGGGATCTTGCTGCCGCCAGAAAGGCGCGGACCGCCGCGCTCCAGTTGGCACACGAATACAAGCCCGCTCTGGAACTTAAGCTTCAGGGGCCATAGCATTGGATGGAAGAATGCAGGTGAAGAGAACAGACACTCCAAGACGGGCATGGATGCCATTGACGCTCGCGGTGGCCCTGACAGCAGCCCCCGGACTGCTTGCCGCTCAGGTGTCGCTGGGCACCGTGGTGGATCTGGCGCAACGGAATAGCACCATGGTCCGATTGGCCCAGGCTGACGTGCACAAAGCCCAGGCCAATCTCTCGGAAAGCAGGGACGTGATCGTGCCTTCCGTGCTCTTTGAGACCGGACTTCCCGCATTTCCTGAGGTGGGCTTCACCGGCACGCCTCCTTCGATCTGGGGTGCGACGGTTCAGTCTCTGATCTTCGGAATACCGCAGAAACGTTATATTGATGCCGCTCACCTCGGCTTGAAGGCCGCTCTGGCCAAAATGCACGATTCTCAGGAGCAGGTAGCGCTTGATGCATCCACAGCCTACATCGAGATGGATACCGTAAACCGGGAACTGGAGGCGGTCCAGGAACAACAAACATACGCCAGCCGTCTGGTTGATATTGAGCAGGAGCGCGCCGAGGCCGGGGTGGATCCGCTCAGTGAGGTTCTGCAGGCGCGTCTCACCGCTGCCCAGATCAAATTGCGGCGCATACAACTGGAAGCACGCGCCCATACTCTGGCCACACAACTTGCTTCCCTTACCGGACTGCCTGTCGGCTCCATCACTCCAGACCATGCCAGCATCCCGGAAATACCCAAAGTGACCGGCGACCTTCCCGCGCACAGCCTCGCGGGAGTGGGTTCAGCCGAGTTCCTGGCGCGCTCGAAACAGATGCAGGCCAAGGGCGACCGACAGCTTAATTATCTGCCTCAGTTAAGCTTCATTGCCCAGTACAACCGCAACACTACACTGTTGAACGACGTCAACTCCTACTTTGCCAAGCCTCTTCCGGCCAACAACTTCAGTACGGGCATATCCATCCAGTTACCCATCCTCGACATGTGGCATCGCGCCAAGGCGCGTGAGTCCTCGGCTGATGCCCTTCGAGCCACGGTAGAGGCTGAGGAGGCGCGCCGCCAGAATGAGGTCCAGGTTGCGGAACTGACCGGGAGCCTGCGTGAATTGGACGCGCAGGCCGAGATTGCCAGTCTGAAACAACAGATTGCAGGCGAGCAACTGCGTACGGCGCTGGTTCAACTCAAATTGGGGAATGGCGCCGGCAGCGGGCCAGGCGCACCGCCGCAGCTTTCGCCTAAAGCCGAGCAGTTGGCCCGGATCGACGAGCGGCAGAAATACCAGGACGCGTTGGATGCCAGTCTGGAGTTGGCCAAGGCACGGCTTGACCTTTTGCGAGCGCTCGGGCACATGGACGATTGGCTCCGTGAGCTTCGTCCCGGGTATTCCGCCTCTTCGAAATAGGCAAAATGCTAGAATGGAAGAGATGAGCATGCCTCTCAAAACCCTCTTCCTCAACCCTCCTTCCTTCGAGAATTTCGACGGCGGCGCAAGTTCGCGCTGGCCGGCAACCCGCGAGATTGAGTCCTACTGGTATCCTGTATGGCTCACCTATCCGGCCGGCATGCTGGAGGGCTCGCGTCTGCTCGACGCTCCGCCGCATCACGTCTCCGCGGCAGAGACCATTCAGATTTGCAAGGACTACGAGTTTCTGGTTCTGTTTACCTCCACGGTGGGCTGGGAAGGCGATCAGCGACTGGCTGAAGCAATCAAGGCGGCCAATCCCTCCATTCGCATTGCCTTCGTAGGACCGCCGGTCACCACCGATCCCGACCGCGCGCTCAAGGAGTGCTCAGCCCTGGACTTCATCTGCCGCCGCGAGTTCGACTACTCGGTGGTCGAATATGCGCAGGGCAAGCCGCTGAACGAGATTCTTGGGATCAGCTACATGAAGGACGGCAACGTTGTTCACAATTTCGATCGGCCGCAGGTGGAAAACCTGGACGCGATGCCCTGGGCTACCAAGATCTACAAGCGCGATCTGGACGTTACCCGCTACAACGTGCCCTTCCTGCTGCATCCTTACATTGCTCTTTACTCAACGCGAGGCTGCCCGGCGCAGTGCACCTACTGCCTGTGGCCGCAGACGCTGAGCGGACATGCCTGGCGCAAGCGCTCCACCGACGATGTGGCGGCCGAACTGGCCTGGGCCAAGGAGAACTTCCCCGAAGTCAAGGAATTCTTCTTTGACGACGATACCTTCAATATCCAGAGAGCTCGCACCATCGAACTGTGCCAGAAGCTGAAACCGCTGGGCCTGACCTGGAGTTGCACGTCGCGCGTCACCACCGATCGCGAAACGCTTAAGGCCATGAAAGAAGCCGGATGCCGCCTGCTCATCGTGGGCTTTGAATCGGGTGATCCGCAGATCCTCAAAAACATCAAAAAGGGCGCCACGGTGGAGCGCGCACGCGAATTTGCCAAGGACTGCCATGATCTTGGCTTGACCATTCACGCGGACTTTATTCTTGGACTGCCCGGCGAAACCAAACAGTCAATCCGCAACACGATCAACTTTGCCAAGTCACTGGATTGCGAAACCATCCAGGTTTCCATTGCCCATGCTTACCCTGGCACCGAGTTTTACGAGTATGCCAAGACCAATGGGTTCATTGTGAACACCGCCGCCATGAGCGACGAGGGCGGTCACCAGATGGCGCACATCGAGTATCCCGGTCTGCCCACCGACTATGTGCTTGAAATGGTGCATCGCTTCTACGACGAGTACTATTTCCGTCCCAAGGCGGCTTTCCGCGTGGTGTGGAAAGCGATTGTCAACCGCGATTTGCCACGCCTTTATACCGAAGCCAAGGCGTTCTTGAAGCTGCGCTCGCAGCGTAACAAGATGGTCAAGGCGACGCGCCGTCAGCAACAGGAACCTCCGGCTCCGGCAGGTGCGGGCGCGTAACATCCACCGTTTCTAGAAGAGAGGGCGGCGCATCTGCGTTCGCCCTCCTTTTTGCATCGAGAGCACGACGCATATATCATGGCCCATTCAAGACTCACGCCGTGGCAATGCCTGATCCTGGCACAGGTTGCCATCTGCGCTCCCCTGGGCGACACCTGTCTTTCCCGTGGCATGGCGCATATACCCGCCATCACGCTCGCCCACCCGCTGAGCCTCATCACCGCCGTCTTCACCCCCTGGATTGCGCTGGGCATCGCGCTGCTCATCGGATTCTTCGCCAGCTACCTGACCGCCCTTTCCTGGGCCGATCTCACTTTTGTGCTGCCGGCCACCGCCTTCGGCAACGTTATCGTGGCTCTCTTCGCACGCTTCTGGCTGCATGAACCAATCTCGCTGGAACGCTGGGCTGGTATCGTGCTCATCACCGTGGGCGTGGGCTTCGTGGCTCGCGGACCGTCGTTGACGGAGCAGCCCGCACCCGAGACAGAAGAGGAGCCCGTGCGATGATGTCTGTCTGCCATCCCGCGCAGCCCGGTCCATGGGCGGCCGCCGCCATGATCGCCGCCATCGTGCTCAGTTCGACGGCGGGCGAAGTGCTGACCGCGGCAGCCATGAAGTCCATCGGGGATCTGGATGAGATTCGCGCCCGCAGAGGCATGGCGGGCGCCATTCGCGCGGTTCTCACCTGCCCCTTGTTCTTTCCCGGAGTAGGTTTTCTTGCGGTTGCTTTCTTCGCGCTGCTCTTTGCTCTCAATCACCTGGACCTGAGCCTGGTGGCGCCGGCATCCGCATCACTCACGCTGGTCACCAACGCCATCGCCGGCAAGCTCTTCCTCAAAGAAAACGTCGACCGCCGCCGCTGGACGGCGGCGGTTCTGGTCTGCATTGGGGTGTATCTGCTGGCGCATTGACGAGCGCCTTCCTGCGCCTGGCATTTCACCGAGCTACCTGCGCAGCCAACGCATCAGTCCGCGTGGCTCCATATCTGGTTCGAGAAAACGGCGCGGCTCTCCAGTTGCGAACAGCAGTGTTTCGGCCGCCAGGTGCCCGGAGCGCGCCGCGCTCTCCATCGTCGACGGCCAGCCGGTTTGTATCCAATCCCCGGCCAGAAAGAGATGCGGCCACGGCGAAACGGCTGCAGGCCTCGCGCTATCAATACCGGGAGGCACCGAAAAGGTGGCCCGCACTTCCTTGATCAGTGCCGACTTCTCAAGCTTCGCCTCCTTCGCCGCCGGAAAGAACCGGGCCAGTTCACCCAGAGCCAGGCCTAGGGCCTCCTCGCGTTTAAGCGCGGCAAAATTGCGCGACGCACTGACCACCAGTTCAATGTAGTTTCCGGGACGCTTCTGCAGCAGCGACTGGTTGTACATCCAGTGGATGGGACTGTCGAGCAGAACGGCGTGTTCCAGTTCCGTCACCGGGCGGTCGAACCACAGGTGCACACTGCATATGGGCCTGTGCGCGTGCTTTTCAATCTGGCGCGCCAGCCGCTCGCCGGCTTTCTCCGTGGGCAGGTGCGGCAGCAGCTTCTGCGTGGCCTCAAACGGCAGTGCAAGGACCACAAACTCGGCAACCACCTCGCCGGTGCGAGTGTACACTGTCCATGTTCGGGCGTCTTCGTCCCAGGCGGCGCCCTCGACGTACTCATTCATGGCTACCGCGCCGCCACGCGCCGCAAGGTAGGCGGGAACCTTTTCATAAAGGCCGCTCAGGGGAACGGTACTCAGGCCCATGGCGCCGGCTTCGGCTGAATCCAGGAAGAGCCCCCGGATCACCATTGCGGCGTAGTTCAATCCGATCTCGTCGAGTTCCCCGTTCAGAGCGCTGGCGATAACCAGCCTCCAGAAGCGGTCCAGGGCGCCTTGCGTTTGCCGCTGGCGGCGCAGCCAGTGGCCAAGCGATTCGCTGGGATCGGTGGCTTTGCCGAGCAGAATGGCTGCGAAGGCGCGGGCCAGCGCAAGCTTGTCGGCCAGGGAAAAGGCCGAGGCGCAGAGCAGCTTGGGAAGTCCGTGGAGAGGCGCGGGAAGCAGCGACGGACCCAGCACCGATCGACGTCCGCCGGGCTCGATCATGGTCATCTCGGTGGTCCAGTGAATACGTTCGGAGACTCCGATGCGGCGATAGAAACCGATCAGGTTGGTATAGGCGCCTATGAGCACATGCTGGCAGTTATCGACGATCTCGCCCACGCCCGGGTGCAGGTATGACGATGCTCTTCCCCCCAGGTAGCCGCGCTGCTCGATGAGTTGCACGCCCAGCCCCGCGTCGGCAAGGGCGCACGCGGCGCTCATCCCAGCCACGCCCCCGCCGATTACCGCAACTGTCTTTGTAGAACTCCGCTGCAAGGAATCCGCCCTTCGGCCCTGCGGCCCTTCACGAGAAGAAGCGCGCAAGAGCCATGCGCATAAGGCCAATGACCATTATGCCAACCTTCTGGACCAGGGGCACGCTGATGCGGCGCGAAAAAACATCGTAGCCACTCCTCTCAATGCGCTTGAGCAAAGCGTGATAAATCGCCACCAGCACCCAGAGCGCGGGGCGGCTTTCGCGCTCGATCAACGGCAGCAGCCGTTGGGCGGACTGGTAGTAGCGCTCGGCCCGCGTGGCGATTGTGCTAAGAAGCGCGCGCTCGGCGGCCGAAACAGGAGCGCCCGCGGCGCGCATCCGCAGGGACTCCGGCGCGACCCCATGCGCCGCTAGATCTTCCAGCGGCAGGTAAATCCGGTTGCGGCCGGCATCCTCGGCCACATCCCGCAGGATGTTGGTGAGTTGGAAGGCAATGCCGGTCTCTTCCGCCAGTTTCTCCGCGCGCGGATCCGCGTACCCGAAGATCCGGATGCAGACCAGACCCACAACGGAAGCCACCAGATAGCAGTAGCGATAAAGGTCTTCAAAGGTGGCGTATGTGTCTGGGCCGCGCGCGGAGTCCTGCTCCAGGTCCATCGTGGTGCCCGCCACCAACTCGTCAAGCAGATGCGGAGGAATGCCGAAGCGCTGGGTGGCGTCACGCACTGCCGTAAAGACCGGACCGGCGGAGTGGCCGCCCTGGCAGAATGAATGCCACTCCGCCATCCACTGCTCGATCCGCAGGCGGCGCTCCTCGCGCGGCATGGATTCGTCATCGGACAGATCGTCGGCCTTGCGCATGAAGGCGTAGATGGCGCAAATGGCATTGCGGCGCGGAGCAGGCAGCGCCACAAAGGCATAGTAAAAGTTCTTGGCCTCTCGCCTGGCAATCGCGCGGCAGACGGCATAAGCGTCCTTCACACGGGGCTCGTCCACTGTCAGAGCTTGACTCACGCAACCGTTCCTTTGCGCTGCCGTTTCGCGCCCAGCGCGAGGGAGGACAGCAGCCGCGCGCCTAGCGCTCGCAACACGAGCCGGGCCTTTGCGCCCTTGCCAATGGCCGGACGCGCGCGCAGCACATCATAATCCCGCCGTTCGATGGCCCGCAGGATCTCCAGTCCCCCACGGCTGAAAAGGTCCAGGTCCAATGCCAGTTCGCGGCCCACCATGTCAATCAGCGGCACCCCTCCCTCAAACATCGAGCGCGCGAAATCGACCTCGTGCCGCAGAAGCTCGCGGAACGCGGGGGTAGCAACGCCGGCGGCGATGGTCTCGTCGGTCACACCGAAGCGCCGCATCTCGTCCTGCGGAAGATAAACGCGGCCCTTGGCAAAATCCACGCGCACGTCCTGCCAGAAGTTAGCCAACTGCAAAGCCGAGCAAGTCAGATCGGAGAGCCGGAAGCGCTCCTCGCGGTCCGCCTCGCCGGCCTCGCCGCAGGCGTACAGCACCAGGCGGCCAACGGGATTGGCCGAATAGCGGCAGTAGGCCAACACCTCCTGCATCGACGCAAACCGCGTGACCGTCTGGTCCTGCCGAAACGCTACCAGCAGATCGGCAAATGGCTCCTTGGGAATGGAGCAGGCGCGAATGGTCTCGCCGAGCGCCACAAAAACCGGATGCCGCGTCCGGCCTTCATAACATGCATCCAACTCCCGGCCCCACATATCCAGAAGGGCCAGGGCCTCCGCGGGGTCGTTCACCTCGTCGCCCAGATCGTCGGAGACGCGGCAGTACGCGTAGATCGCGTGAAAATGCGGGCGCAAGGCCCGGGGAAGAAACCAGGATGCCACATGAAAATTCTCGTAGTGAGACTCAGCCAGTTGCCTGCACCACGCGCGCGCTTCCTGGAGCGAAGGCGCCACCTTCGGAATGCGATAACTGGCCGGCAACGCCGACCAGCCCCGCGCAACCAGGTTCTCGGAGGCTGGCAAAGGATTCCCCGCCTTTAGCGTTTCGGAGGACATAGCTTCCATTTTAAGGAACGATGGCCGTCTTGATTTCGGCGTTTCTGTGCATCAACTTCTCAAAGACACGATTGAGTTCGTAGAGGCGCGCGCGGCCTGTAATGAATGCGCCGGCCTGGAAGCGTCCGCTCGCAATCAGATCCAGCGCTTTACGACAAATGGCGGGCGTGTGGTGGAACGTGGCCTTCAGCGTCATATCGCCGTAATGGATGCGATTGGTGTCCAGGCTGACGCGCGTGCCCACGGCGCAGCCGCCAAAAAAGTTCACGGTTCCACCTTTGCGCACGATTTCCAGAGCCTCTTCCCAGGCCTCCGGCAGGCCCACAGCCTCGATGGCGATATCCACGCCACGCTCATTCTCGGTAAGTTCCCGGGTTTCTTTGATGGCTTTGCGGATGGTTGGAGCTTTGACCACATGCGCGGCGCCCAACTGCTGAGCGGCATCCGCCTGGCCGTCGTGCCTTACGATTGCAATTACGTTGCAACCGGCCAGGGCAGCCACATGCACCATCATCAAGCCCAGCGGGCCGCCGCCAATGACGGCCACCGTGTCGCCGGGGTGCGGGTTTGAGTCCTCGAATCCATGCACGGCGCAGGCCAGCGGCTCGGTCAGGGCGGCATGCTCCAGTGGAACATGGGCGGGCACGAGGAGAGTATTTTTGGCGACAATCCGCGCCGGAATCCGGATGAACTCGGCATAGGCGCCGTTGTTGAAGAGCAGGTCGTCGCACAGGTTTTCCTGGTCCCGTTTGCAGAAGTAGCACTCACCGCAGGGGGCCGAGTTGAGGGCGACGACGCGGCTTCCGGCGGGAAATCCCTCGACGCCCTCGCCAGCTTGAACCACGGTGCCGGCAAGTTCATGGCCGAAGAGCGCCGGGGGCACGATCATGCGCGCGTGGTAGCCGCGGCGAAAGACCTTCAAATCCGTTCCGCATGTGAGCGCGGCCCCCACCTGCACGATGATCTCGCCCGGCGCGGCTTGCGGGACCGGCACATCTTCGATGCGGATGTCCTCGCGGCCATGCAGCACCGCGGCCTGCATCGTTCCCTGGCCCAAGCGGCGAGCCGACTCGACCGTGTTGCGGCCGACCTCGATGACCTCTTCGACGGTATTCCTGCCCACGTGCAGGACTTCTTCGACCGTGTTGCGGCCAACCTGAAGGACATCTTCCACGGTGTCGCGGCCGACCTGAAGGACATCTTCGACCGTCGTGCGGCCGCGTTGGATGGCATCCTTTACCGATTTTGGCATCGACTCCTCCAGCGGCTTCGGGGTTGTCCGGTTGCGGAGCCGCCGCATTTGAGAGGCC
Source organism: Acidobacteriota bacterium (assembly GCA_021846985.1). Classification (GTDB taxonomy): domain Bacteria; phylum Acidobacteriota; class Terriglobia; order Terriglobales; family Acidobacteriaceae; genus Telmatobacter. The sequence goes on from JAJZVX010000005.1 coordinate 182,325, forward strand.
CGGTCCGTAAGGAGGGGCCTGCGAGAGGGACGCCGAAGGCGCCCGGCAAAGAATGCATCAGCTTCCGCCTGCGCCGGGGACCGGCTCAATCATCACCTTCATGGAGTCCGGCCGGGGATTCGAAGCCACTTCGATGGCCGCCACCGCGTGGTCAAGCGCAAAGCGGTGCGAGATTAACTGCGTCAGATCGAAGCCGCCGTGGAAGCCGCCAAAGACCAATTCCAGAACCTCATCGAGAATCGTGAACGAGGATGAGTATGAACCCAGAAGCGTCTTTTCGTCCATGCAAATGGCGGCAGGGTCGATGGTTGCCTCGCCATGCTGGGTTTGGGCAAAGAGCATGACGCGCCCGCCGGGCCGCGCCGCGTCCATGGCCGTCCGAATCAGGGAGTTGCCTCCCACGGCCAGAATCACGGCGTCTGCGCCGCGGCCTTCCGTCTGCGAGCGGACGCGCTGCACTACATCCTCGCTGCCTGCGTGAATGGGATGACGCAGCCCAAACCGGGCGGCGACGGCATGCCGCTCCGGATAGAGATCGGAAGTTAGCACACGCGCTCCTGTTCGCAGGGCAAGGGCCGCGTGCATCAATCCGATCGGCCCCTGGCCGATCACCAGGACGGTTTCATCGGGGGTCAGGTTCAGCGCCTTGACCCCTTTCAGGATGGTGTTGACCGGCTCAGCAAAGGCCGCCTGCTCGAAGGGAACGCCATCGGGAATGGCGACGACCCCACCCAGTTCCACAATCCAGTCCATCACGCGGATGTACTGAGCAAAACCGCCGCCGGAAGGCTCAAAAGCGGCTGTCGAGCCGACTTTCTTGTAGGTGAGGCACTGCGCCGGGGTTTGCTTGCGGCAGTAATAACAGTGGCCGCATGGAACATGGTGAAAGACGACAACGCGCTGGCCGGGGTGGAAGCGCGCGACCCCAGCGCCTACTCGAACGACGGTACCGGCCATCTCGTGGCCAAAGATGCGCGGGGCCGAGTGGGAGCCGGTGTGAATTTTTTTGAGGTCGGTGCCGCAGATGCCGCAGGTGGCGATCTTGACCAGCAGTTCGCCAGGACCGATGGCCGGAACCGCAACCGTCTCGATCCGGACATCGTTGACGCCGCGATAGACCGCGGCTTGCATGTTGGATGGAATTTCCTGTCCGGCCTGGCATTCAGCGTCTGAGAGTTGATTCGCCATTCTGTTTTCCGATGTAGCCTCTTTCGTCAAGAAGATCCGGCAGATGAACCGCCAAACCCCGGGAAGCCTTTTTACTATTCTCGCCCATCCGGACAAGCGCGCGCCAATATGCGGGCCGGGGCAGGAGATAGGCAAGCAATCGGCCAAGGTGGAGATGCCCGGCAGGGGAGAGGAAACGGTTGAAATCGGGGAGCGTGTCGTCCCAGGCGTCGCTGACGCCCTTGACGCAATAGAACGGGATGCCCCGCATGGCCGCCAGCCGGGCAACCGCCGCCGCTTCCATATCCACAAGCCCGGCGCCGTAGGCCGCGGCAAGGCGGCGTTTCTCGGCGGCATCGGCGACCCGCGGGCTCGTGACGAGCCAGAGTTCCTCCGAGCAGCGGGCAACCCGAAAGCGCTCGCCAGTCTGGCAGTCGATCACACCGGAAGGGCGGAAGGTGGCGCCGGCACGGAATCGCGGAGCGAGGGCGCCGGCCCAGCCGGCCGAGACAGCGATGGTGACCGCACCGTCCTTTTCGATCTCCGCGAAGGCGCGGGTGGCGGCGGCCTGGCCGGCTCCGGCGCAGGCGGCAACCCACTCGCGCTGGTCGCGGCGGAGATGCCAGAGATCGACGCCATTGCGGCGCTGGCGCTGCCAGCCGCGCACCAGCGGCTTGAGCTCGCCGGGCATGGCGGCGATGATGGCGGCACGAGTCATGGGCGGACTGCGGGCGCGTAGCCGTGGGAGCAGAACCACTCGATGGCCGCGCGCATGGCGGGGTAGACGGGCAGGATGCGGAAGCCCAGCTCGGCCTGGGCGTGGGCGGAGGAAGCATACATCTTTTTGCGGCCCATGCGGACCTCTTCCAGGGTGGCGCGGGGCTCTTTGCCGCGGATGCGGCCGGTGATCCACTCCTCAAAGAAGGCATAGGTGGCGGCGACGGCGAAGGGAATCTTCACGGTGGGCGAGGGGATGCCGGTGATGGCCGACATTTTGTCAAGGATCTGCTTGAGGGTGAGGTTTTCACCGCCGAGGATGTAGCGGTGGCCGGGCTGGCCTTTGGTGAGGGCCAGAACGTGGGCGCGGGCGACCTCTGAGACGTCGACAAGATTGAGGCCGGTATCCATGTAGGCGGGGAATCTGCGGTTGAGGAAGTCGACGAAGATGCGGCCGGTGGGCGTGGGCTTGCGGTCGTTGGGGCCGATGGGCGTGGTGGGATTGAGGATGACGAGGTGCTGGCCGCGCTGGGCAGCGGCGATGGCCTGCTGCTCCGCGAGGAACTTGGAGCGCTTGTAGTGGCCAACCATGTCGGCCAGGGAGACGGGCGTGTCTTCGTTGATGACGATGCCGTCGGCGCGGAAGTGCATCGTGGCGACGCTCGACGTATAGACGACGCGCGGAACGCCGGCCTGGCGGGCGGCATCGAGCAGGTCGCGGGTGCCCTGGACGTTGGCGCGGTACATGGAGCCTGGATCGCGAATCCAGAGGCGGTAATCGGCGGCGACGTGGACGACGGCATCGCAGCCGGCGAGCGCGGGGCGGATGGATTCCGGATCGGTGAGGTCGCCAACGCAGGTTTCACCCTGAATGCCTTCGAGATTGGCGAGATTGGAGGACTTGCGGATGAGCAGGCGAAGCCTGGCACCTTCGGCGGCGAGCGCCCTGGCTACATGGTGACCGACGAATCCTGTGGCGCCGGTGACAAAGACATTCATAAGAAGATGCTCTCGGCGAATCCTCATTCTACTGGAACGAGGCTGGCACGGGCTGGGACCGTTCTGGCAAACGGAGCCAACCGGAGGCGATCCGCGCACGATGCGTCGCGTTTATTTCGCAGAAAAGAGCGGTATTTTTCGCTCATTTCCGGGGCCTTTGTACTACGTCATGGTATAGAAAGAGACGTTTTCTTTTGTTTTCAAATATTTGAGTTATACCCCACTGGGGTATAGGGGGGGGTAGGGACTCCCTACCATTTGTCAACTTTTGAGCAGTAGGGACCCGGCCGCCGATCAGGGGGCCGACGAGCCACTGCGGTCAAGCGGCCCTGCGCTGGGGATCGTAAAGGGTTCGTGTGGTGAGCATGGA
>JAJZVX010000020.1 GCA_021846985.1 Acidobacteriota bacterium
ACCGTCCGGAAGCTCAACATAGACCGTGGTCAACAGCACAAGGCAAGGGAGTCGCACAAGAGTTACAGCGCTTCTATTACCTCATTACGAGGTCAATTTGATCCCTGGGTCAAGACTCCCGCGAGTAAATTCACCAAGTTTTATTGCTATCAGTAAAACTTTGAGGGAAATTGTTCACTGCGGACGGCCATAAATTGCATTCATGACACCATCCATGCAATCTATCGCGCCATAAAGAAGAAGGATTGGACAGTGGTCATGCACGGCCGCACCATCGACACGGGTGCGATTTCAGCGATGGAGGTTTCGATGTCCGTTTCCAGCCAGAGCATCAATCACAGCCTCGCTCCGACTCCTGCTATCTCGGATAGCCTCCGCAAGCCGCCTGCCTCAGAGTCGTGGACACCGGAGCCTCTTCTCGATAGTGAAGAGGCCGCAGCCATCATGAAGGTTCATCCCAAAACACTCCAGAAGCTCGCACGCCAGGGCCGCATTCCCGGAGTTCACGTTGGAAAGCTCTGGCGCTTTCGGGCGTCGGTAATAGAGGCATGGATTGCTCAGCAGATGGCCAGTTGAAATCTGCTCGACCTCTGCCGCTGGCGGCCTTATCCTTGAAGTAAGCCATTCGTGCCGCCTGGGAATGGAGAACAATGAACAGGCGAACACGGTATCAACAAGGAAGCGTGCAACGCGAGAAGCGGCGGAACGGGCCAGATGTATGGGTCTTCCGCTGGAGGCAGACAACCCCGGAGGGAGGAAGCAAGCGCCGGAAGGCAATTGTGGGGTCTGTCCTGGCTTTGCCCACGGAAGCAGCCGCCCTCAAAGCAGCCCACGCATTGCGCATTGACGCCAACCAGGAAACCCCGCAGGCGGAAGGCGGGCCGAGCACAATTGCTCAACTGATCGCTCACTATCGGCTGAAGGAGCTGGCAGGAGAAGATCAGGGTCGCAAAGCGTTCTCGACGCGAGCCGCTTATGAGTCCTACCTGAAGGCTTGGATACTACCCCGATGGGGAGAACATCGGTTAGACCAGGTCAAGCCAGTCGCAGTTGAGGAGTGGCTGGGGGGCATCAAGCGGGCAAGAGGAACAAAGGCAAAGATTCGGAATCTCATGAGCGCTCTCTTCCATCACGCGATGCGATACGAGTGGGTTGACCGCAACCCCATCAAGCTCGTCCGCCAAAGCGCGAAACGGGAGAAGGTGCCCGATGTATTCGAACTCGCGGAGTTACAACTTCTTCTCAGCAAGTTATCCGTCCGGGAACGCACCTTGGTCCTGCTCGACGCAGCAACTGGCCTTCGAGTCAGTGAACTGTTGGCGCTTCGCTGGCGCGATGTTGATTTTGAGAATCTTGAACTCCGTGTCACCCGCTCGATCTGGCATCAGGTCGTTGGCGATTGCAAGACCGAAGCCTCTGCCAAGCCCGTCCCCATGGATGAGTACATGGCCGAGGATCTCAAACGGTGGCGTCGCCAAAGTCCGTATCCGATGCCCGATGATTGGGTCTTTGCCAGTCCATCCATGCGAGGCCAACAGCCTTACTGGCCGGACAACCTCATGAAGCGCTACATCAGGCCGGTTGCACGCGCAATCGGCATCCACAAGAACATCGGCTGGCACACTTTCCGCCACTCATTCGGCACTTTGCTCAAGGCGAACGGCGAAGATGTGAAGACCGTACAGGAGCTTTTACGGCACGCCAACAGCAGAATCACGCTTGATGTGTACACGCAGGCAGTGAACTCAAACAAGCGAGCCGCGCAGAGCAAGGTTGTCAGGATGATGGTGCCGGGCGTGGGTCACGGAGAGGTTGCAGATGACCCGCGAAATCTTTGTCAGGGAACCTAGTGGACCCTTATCGGACCCGGATTTGCTTGTCACTGAAGGTTGCCATAGCTTCTAAGTCTTTTAGAATCTATGGCGGGGACGACGGGGCTCGAACCCGCGACCTCTGCCGTGACAGGGCAGCGCTCTAACCAAACTGAGCTACGTCCCCAATGAAGCTTTAGGGGCGGTTTGTCTTCCCCTTTGCGAAGCGCCTTAAGGCTTTTTGTGCGGGGAGACCTGCCGCGATTTGTGGCTGTGACGATTGCGGCTGCGTAGCGCGTTGCAATCAGTCTCAGCAACCTTTTCGAGTGTAACAGAAAGACCGGCGTTTGGGGTGGCGCCGACGAAGAAAGCCGTGCTTTCCCCGGTCCCCGCGGCCGACTTCCGGAAGCGGGCCGCCGGAGGGATGCATCAAGCTGTCCACGCGGCGCGGCTGCCGCGAGAGGGCGAGATGTAACCCATGTCCGTGGAGATGCCGCGCACGCACTGGAGCAAATGGTTGGCGATGGAGGGCAGCTTCTGCGCGGTAACGCGGAAGGAGGGCCCGGAGACGCTGACGGCGGCCACGGGCAGGCGCTGCGCGTCGAGGATGGGCACGGCGATGCAACGCAAGCCTTCCTCGAGCTCTTCATCGTCGACGGCGTAGCCGCGGCGGCGGGTCTTCTCGATTTCGGTGCGCAGAGCCTCGGGAGTGGAGATGGTGCGGTGGGTGAAGCGCTCGAAACGGACGCGGCGCACGATGTCGGCAATGCGGTCTTCGGGGAGGAAGGCAAGAATGGCTTTGCCGACGGAGGTGCAGTAGACGGGGTTGCTCGCGCCGACGCGGGTAATCATGCGCACCGAGCGGGCGGGCTCAATCTTGTCGATGTAGACCACGCGGGCGCCCTCGAGGATGCACAGGTGCGCGGTTTCCTCGGTTTCAGAGACGAGGCGGCGCAGGTGCGGCTGGGCGCGGTCGCGCAGGTCGTATTGCTCGATGGCGCGACTGCCGTAATCGAAGAGCCGCAGGCCAAGACGGAACTTGCCGTTGCCGGTGCGCTCGACCATGCGATGGCGCTCCAGAACCATGAGGAAGCGGTGCGCAGTGCTTTTATGGAGCTGGAGCGAGGAGGCTACTTGCGCGAGCCCGAGGGGTATATCGCTTTCGCCGAGCAGATCGAGAACGGCAAAGGCTCTGTCTAAGGCCTGAACTTTATAGGTGCTTTGCGGGGTATTTTCTCGCATTGTGGTCCCCTGTTTCTACTTGTGACTTCCATGTTAGTCTGCATCTTCTGGAACGGTATGTCAACAGGTGATACCAGGTATCCAAGGATGGAATGTCATTGCAGATTGTGGAGAGCGCAGGCGAGTGCTTGCTTGTCATGGCCGACCGCAGGAAGGCGGGTCCAGGTCAACGCGGTTTTGTTTTAGACGCGGGGCGGGCCTCAGCAGGCTTGCCGGGCAGAGATGACAAGGGCGCGTAGTGGGGGCGACTTTCTGGTTGCGCTTCAGGCTTCCACGGCATCGCCCTCGCCGGGAGCGAGGAAGAGATTGGCTTCGAGGCCGTGCTGCCGCGTGTAGAGGTCGTAGTAGCGGCCGCCCATGGCGAAGAGGGCGTGGTGGCTGCCGCGCTCCACAATGCGGCCTTCTTCGACCACGAGGATCTGGTCGGCGCGGCGGATGGTGGAGAGGCGGTGGGCGATGACGAAGGTAGTGCGGCCCTGCATGAGCTGTTTGAGGCCGGCCTGGATCATGGCTTCGGACTCGGAGTCGAGGGAACTGGTGGCCTCGTCGAGGATGAGGATGCGGGGCTCGGCGAGGAGGGCGCGGGCGATGGAGAGGCGCTGGCGCTGTCCGCCGGAGAGCTTGACGCCGCGTTCGCCAACGATGGTGTCGTAGCCCTCGGGAAAGCGCTCGGCAAACTCGTCGACGCGGGCGGTGTGACAGGCAAAGAGGAACTGCTCATGGGTAGCGTCAGGACGGGAGAAGAGGATGTTTTCGCGGATGGAGCCGTCGAAGAGAAAGGAGTCCTGCAGGACGACGCCGAGTTGGGAGCGGAAGGTGTCGAGGTTGACGCGGGCGAGGTCGAAATCGTCCACGAGGACGCGGCCGCTGGTAGGGGTATGGAAGGCGCAGAGGAGGCTGATGATGGTGGATTTTCCGGAGCCGGAGGAGCCGACGAGCGCGGTGACGGAGCCGGGTTCGGCCTGGAAGTCGATACCATGGAGAACCGGTTTGCCGGGCTCGTAGGCGAAGGCGACGTTCTCAAAGCGGACGGCGCCGTGGATGGGGGGGATATGGAGGGTGCGGGCGGGGTTCTGGTTTTCTTCGAGCTCGGCCATGATCTCGCTGGTGCGGTCGAGGCCGGCAAAGGCTTCAGTGAGCTGGGTGCCGATGTTCACGATCTGGAAGACCGGGGCGATCATGAAGGCGAGAAACATGTTGTAGCTGAAGTAGTCGCCCACGGTCCACGTGCCGTGCAGCACGCTGTGGCCGCCGAGCCACATGACGAGCGAGGAAACGAGGCCGAGAACGGTGGTGGAAGCCGAGCCGAGGAGGCTGGTCATGGTGAGGGACTTCATGACATTGCCGAGCAGGCGTTCGACGCCGGCAGAGAAGACATGGGCCTCGCGGTCCTCGGCGTGATAGCCCTTGATGACGCGGACGCCGCCGAGGGACTCGGTGAGGCGGCCGGTGACCTCGGCGTTGATTTTGGCGCGTTCGCGGAAGATGGGCCGGATGACTTTGAAGGCGTACTGCAGGACGAAGACGAAGACGCCGAGGACGCTGAAGACCGTGAGCGTGATGGCGACGCTGCGGTGGAGCAGATAAAGGAAGGCGAGGACGGCGGTGAGCAGGCCGCCGACGAACTCGACCAGGCCGGTTCCCACAAGGTTGCGAATGCCCTCGACATCGGACATGATGCGGGCCACCAGGGTGCCGGTGCGGTTGGCGTCGTAGTAGGAGACGGGGAGAAGGCCGACGTGGCGTTGCACCTGGCGTCGCATCTCGGCGATGAGTCGCTGTCCGGCTTTGGACAAGAGCTGGGTAAGAGAGAACGAGGTGAGCGCCTGGACAATCATGGCGGTGAAGACCAGGGCGATGATGCGGGGCAGCAATTCAGGATGGCCGTGGGGGGCAAGGACTTTGTCGAGCAGCGGCTTGGAGGTATAGGGCAGCACGAGGCCGGCGACGCGGTTGATGGTCATCAGGCCCATGCCGAGCACCAGCAGCGGCACGCGCGGGGCGACCAGTTCGCGAATCTGCGGCCAGAGTTTTTTAAGGCTGGTTTTGTGTTTGGGCAGATTGGCCTGAGCGGCGCGGGCGCCGCCACTGTGCGGCAGGCGTTCCGCGCGCGCGCCGCTCATGCCCAGATGCCCGCCCCGCATGGAAGCCATGCGCTCAACCCTCTCGCGAGCGGCGCGCGTTGAGGAACGAGCGCACACAAAGGTTTACGTAGACGAGCATGAGGCAGGCCATGACGAGCTTATAGGCAATGGCCTTCATGTCGGGATCGATGCCCTCGGCGCGGGCGTGGCCGTAGCTTTGCAGCGCGGAGACGGCACCTGTCAGCAGAGCGATAACGCCGATGGCCGAGTTGACATGCATGAAGAGTTTGCGGCGGCTTTCGCTGGGGCTGATGGCGAGAAATCCAAAGATGCCCAGTGCCAGGCCAAACGCGGTGTAGACCCATTCCATGGAATGAGCGCCGGGGAGGGCGAAATAGCCGGCCACGCCAAGTGAGACAAGAAGGAACGCGAAGACTAACGTGACTTTTGCCATGTTCGAACGACCTCAGGGGAGAAATCCAGCTTTAAGTCTAACCGAATGTGCGCGCAGCGGCCAGTAATTGATGCGGCGGCAAAGGCGGCGTGCCCGCCGCGCCGGCGCACAAGCGCAGGAGGACAGCCGGCGGAGGCCGGGGATAGGGACATTCCCGGGCCGACTTGGAGAGAGGAAGGAAGCGCATGGAGCGCGGCCGGAAGGGAACGGCCCAGGGCCGGCGCATCAAACGGCGGCCCCAAGTCGTTCGAGCAGATAGGCGTTATCCCAACCGGCTTTGAGTCGTTTTTCGATCGACAAAGGGCAGGAGAAAACCTACGACCTGCATTACGGCGCCGAGCCTTTCCGTCTTGTGGGCCGCGACGAGCCGCTCTGGCTGGTCGTGGGAGCCGGCTTCGGCGAGCAGCCGATCCTGCTCCTCACCAACCTCAAGCTGCGAGCGCGGGACTCGGAAAACGTATGGTGGGCGGCACGAATCTACTGGACCAGATGGAAAATTGAGGAGACTTTTCGCTTCGTCAAACAGAGTTATAACCTCGAAGATATCCGGGGGATGAAGTATCAGCGGCTGAAGAACTTAGTTGTGCCGGTGATGGCCGCAGCCTACTTCGCCGCCACCTTTTTGGGACAGCAGTTGAAGCTGCGCATTCTCGCCGAAAAGCTCCTGATCATCTCGCAGCGCTTCTTTGGCATTCCGCCCTTCCGCTTTTATGCTTTGGCAGACGGAATTCGCCGCCTTCTCTCCGGCAGCGCCTTCCGGCCGCCGCAAGAATCCCCCCCGGATGCCCAACTGGAGCTGGCTCTCATTTGGTCAGCCTGAGAAATTCTGGGGAAAGTCCTGCACACTCTTGATTGACCCGCTCAACTTGGTGCGAATATTATAGACAGTCGCGCATTTCCATGCAGGAATCATGCGGAAATCTTGCGTGCGAGGAGAGTGGAAAGACCATGACGAAGAGGCAAGAGATTCAGAACGGACGGGATCATTCTTCGGGGACGCCGGGCCGCTGCAGTCGGCGGGCTCTCCTGCGGATGGCGGCGGCGCTGGCGCTGGCGGCGGCGGGACTGGGCATGGCGGCGGCACAGGAGCCGGCGGCCAACGCCGGAGAGCGCCAGCCTGCACTGACGGCGTGGGACCAGCAACTGCACGTGGGCACGGAGTTCTTCCTGAACCGCTCGATGACCAAGGCGGACGTGGACAAGCAATTCGCGCTGATGCACCAGACGGGCATCACGGTGGTGCGCATTTTTGTGATCTGGGATGACATTGAGCGGACGCCGGGGCACTGGGATCTGTCGCACTACGACTGGATCTACGACGCGGCGGCGAGAAACGGAATCAAGATTGCGGCCACGCTGTGCACGGAAGATCCGCCGGGCTGGATGGATATGACCACGTTTTATCACCAGCGGGCGAACTTGGATAATCCGGAGCTGCGCGCGCACGCCGAGGAGTACATCAAGCAGGTGGTGGGCCGCTACAAGGACCATCCGGGCACGGGTTTCTGGCTGCTGATGAACGAACCGACGAAGTACCACGAGGACCAGTACACCTTCCACGCCTTCGGGCAGTGGCTCGAGAAGAAGTACGGGACGGTGGAGGAGATAAACAAGCATTGGTTCCGGCCCATCCAGTCGTTCGACGAGGTGAAGATCACCGAGGAACCGGGCCGCCCGAATTATTGGCTGGACGAAGAAGAGTACCTGGACTGGAAAGAATTCAATGTGGACAACCTGATCAGCACGCTGGCGTGGATTCGCCAGAACGTGCTGGCCATCGATCAGAAGCATCCGATTCACTTCAACGTGACGTCGCCGACGGGCGACGCCTACGGGCAGGATGTGTGGAAAGAGAAGGCCGTTACGGATATTCTGGGCGTTTCCATGCATACGGCATGGGCGGTGCCGCCGGATACGCCGGAACGGAATTACGGCGAGCTGTATGCGTACCGGCTGGACCTGATCGCAGGCGCATCCTTTGCCGATCCGGTGAAGCCGTTCTGGGTAACGGAATTGCAGTCCGGGCCGACGATTTACACCGGACAATTCTCTCTCACGGTGACGCCGCAGGATCTGACGCGCTGGATGTGGGATTCCTATGGCGCGGGCGCGAACTCGGTGGTGTTCTGGCTATGGCAGCCGCGCGACATTGGCACCGAGGCCGGCGAGTGGGGTCTGGTGGGACTGGAAGGACAGCCGACGGTGCGCACGCCCGCGGTGAAGACCGTGGCCGAGGTGCTCGCCAGGAATACGGTGCTGGCCAGCGAGCATCCGCAGCAGGCGCGCGTGGCGATTCTGTATGACCGTCATGCGGCGGTGGTGAACGATCTGGACGGCAAGTGGCAGGGACGTCCGCGCGGCGAAGGCGTGAATGGCCGCTCAGAAGACGTGCAGAACGCGCTGAAGGGCTGCTATCTGGCGCTGTTCCGGGCGCACATTCCGGCGCAGTATGTGGACATCGACCAACTGAAACGGGGTGAGGTGGACAAGTTTCCGGTGCTGTACGCGCCGGTGGACTACGCCATGGACGACGCGACCATTGCGGCACTGAAAGAGTACGTGAAGCAGGGCGGCACGCTTTGGGCCGACGGCATCACGGGATGGAAGGACGATCGTGGCAAGATTCGCGCCACCATTCCCGGGGGGCTGACGGAGTTGTTCGGCGCCGAAGCGGTGGAGATTTATCCCGTGCAGCCGAGCAATCCTTTCAGCGTGACAGCGGAGAAAGAACTGGGCGGCCAACTCTGGAAGTTGCCGCTGGAGATGAAGGGCGGCACGGTGGTGATGCGCGATCACGACGGTAATCCCTTCGAGGTTGCAAACACCTACGGCAAGGGCAAGGTCTACTACTTCACTTCGGCTGTGACCCTGGCCTACCTTTTGCGCGAGAACCCGATTGTGCACAAGTGGATTCTGGAGCCGGCGCTGAAGGAAGTGGGCGAGATGCCGATCCAGCTCAAACAGGGTTCGGATCATCTGCTTTTCCGGGGATTGACGGGCGCTTCGGGCTCTGCGGCCATCCTGACCAACTGGGGCGAGACGCAGACGGCGTCGGTGCTCTTCAAGGGCGCGCACAAGGTGAAGAACGCCATAACGGGCAAAGATGTGTCCGTGACCACCGAGCATGGCAATACTATTGCCACGCTCACGGTGCATGCCGGTGAGTGCGCCGTGCTGATGACGGAATAAGCGTCTGCACCACGAAGCGGGAGCGGCCCATGGACTGCCGCGCCCCCTGCAACTTGGAAGGCCGGCCAGATTGCTGAAAAGCGTTTTGGCCGGCCTTGCTGTTTATGCGGACGGCAGCTATGCATCTTTGGCGAGGCCGGCCCTGGCTTTCCAGAAAGCCTCAATCTCTTCGAGCGAGCGGTTCTTCGTCTCCGGCAGGAAGCGCCACGCAAAAACGGCCTGCGCCAGCGACATCGCGGCCAGAAAGCTGAAGGTGGCCGCCTTGCCCATGTGGCTGAAGGCCAGCGGGAAGAGCAGAACCACAACCGCGTTGGCCATCCACTGCGTGAGCACGGGAACCGTGATGGCCTCGCCGCGCACGCGGTTGGGAAAGATTTCTGGCAGCAGCGTCCAGAAGACCGGGCCGATGCAGGCGGAGAAGAAGGCCAGATAGGCCAGCACCAATGCGAGGGCCAGAACGCCGCGGAAGGCTCCGGCCAGGACCGTGCCCACAATCAGAAGCAGCGAAAGGGTCATGCCCAGCGAACCGACGATGTAGAGCGGCTTGCGTCCAAAGCGATCGATGGTGGCGAACGACACGAGGGTAAAGACAAAGTTGACCAGCCCGACGATGACGGTGGAAAAGAGCGCGCCGTCGATACTCCAGCCGGCCGAGGCCAGGATTTTGGGCGCGTAGTCGATGACGGTGTTGACGCCGGAGACGTGGATGAGAATTGCAAGCACAAAGCCGACCGCAACGGCGCGGCGGATTCCCGGCTGAAAGAGATCGCGCCAGCTTTCGTTGCTGGAGGCGAGAGAAGCCTTGATTTCGGGCATCTGGCGGAGCGCGGCGCGCTGGCCCCCGATGCGCTCGAGGATCTTCATTGCTTCCTCGTCGCGGCCCGCGCGCACCAGGTAGCGCGGCGTTTCAGGCGCGAGGAGAATCATGCAGAAAAAGGCCAGCGAAGGAAAGACGCCGGTGAGGAACATCCAGCGCCAATTGGCGCCGCCGGTGTTGCGGAGCAGGAAATTGACAACGTAGGAAATGAGCACACCGCTGACGATGGACATCTGGTAGAGCGAGCCGAGGCGGCCGCGGAGATGGGGCGGCGCCACCTCGGAGACATAAATAGGCGAGAGCACGGAGACGGCGCCTACGGCGATGCCTCCCAACAGCCGCGCGGCAATGAAGACAGAAAAGGTGGGCGCGGCAGCGGTGGCGGCGGAGGTGAAGGCAAAGAGCAGCGCCACCCAGAGCAAGAGGCGGCGGCGGCCCAGAATGTCGGTATAGCGGCCGGCCAGAAACGACCCGAGGATACAGCCAAAGAGCAGCGAACTGAAGGCCCAGCCCAGACTCAGATCGTTGAGCGCAAAGTGGCGGGTGAGAAAGGGCCCGGCGCCGGTGATGATGGCGATATCGAAGCCAAAGAGCAGGCCGCCGAGAGCGGCGGCGGCAGCCAGAAAGAAAACGTATCGGAGACTGGTGCTGTCTCCCGCGGCGAGTGTGGTCATGGACACCTTTCGATGACAGAGGCGCAACAGGCAGCGCATGGCGGCAGAGAGGAGCAAGTTGCACAGATAGAATCTCACGGGGGAGCGGGGAGCAGGAGGGATTGGCACCGGCGAGTTGGCAGGCGGCAGATGCGCCAGGCCACGCAGACGCGCGGTGTGGGGGATTTGACAATAAAAATATGATTGTCATACATTATGGCTATCCCGTGCTTTTGTGTGCTGCGATTTGACCATGGCAAGTGCCAGAAACGATCCTGATGCGATGAATCCGATTCTGATTCCCGAGCCGCGGCGCCGCTGGGACTGCCTGAGCCTGGGCGAGGTCATGCTGCGGCTCGATCCGCGCGAGGGACGCATCCACACCACGCGCCGCTTTGAGGTGTGGGAGGGCGGCGGAGAATACAACGTGGCCCGCGGGCTGCGCCGCTGCTTTGGCCTGCGCACGGCCATTGCCACGGTTCTGGCTGACAATCCGGTGGGGCGCCTGGTAGAGGACTTCCTCCTGCAGGGGGGGGTGGACACTTCCCTGTTGCAATGGGTCGGCTACGACGGCGTGGGCCGCGCGGCTCGCAACGGCCTGAACTTTACCGAACGCGGCTTTGGCGTACGCGCCGCGGTGGGCTGCTCCGACCGCGGACACACGGCCATCAGCCAGTCGAAGCCCGGCGACTTTGACTGGGAAACGATCTTCGGCGCGGCCAACGGAGCGCGCTGGTTCCACACCGGCGGCATCTTTGCCGCTCTCTCGTCCTCGACGGCCGAGGTGGCGGCCGAAGCGATGGAAGCCGCGCAGCGCCACGGAACGCCGGTATCGTACGACCTGAATTACCGCGAATCGCTGTGGAAGAGCATGGGCGGCAAGGCGAAGGCACAAGAGGTAAACCGCGAACTGGTGCGGAGGGTTGACCTGCTGCTGGGCAACGAAGAGGACTTCGCGGCCATGCTGGGCGTGAGACTGGAAGGCGTAAGCGAGGACTTTGCGGAGCTGCCCATTGCGAGCTATGCCAAGATGCTGCGCGAAGTGGCCGCGGCATATCCGAACCTGAAACTGGTGGCAAGCACGCTGCGAACTGCACAGACGGCAAGCCGCAACGCGTGGGGCGCCATTGCACTCTATGAGGACCAGATTGTTCATGTGGCACAGCGCGAGGTGGAGATTCTGGACCGTGTGGGCGGCGGCGACAGCTTTGCCTCGGGACTGATTTACGGACTGTTGGCCGGCAAACCCATTGACTGGGCGGTGCGCTGCGGCGTGGCGCACGGCGCGCTGGCCATGACCACGCCTGGCGACACCAGCATGGCCACGCTGGCCGAGGTGGAACGTACGATGAAGGGCGGATCGGCGCGGATTGCCCGATAGGTAACGGGAGGTACGATGACAGAAACGACGCAGCACATCATCGAGCGTGTTGGCCTGATTCCCGTGCTTCGGGCGCGCCACGCCGCCCAGGCTCATGCGGTGGTAAAGGCCATGATGGCAGGCGGCGTCTCCATTGTCGAGGTCACCATGACCGTACCTGGAGCGGTGGACCTGCTCAAGGAACTCGCAGCCGAGTACGCCGGCCGTATCCTGCTCGGCTCGGGGACCGTGACGACAGCGGCAGAGGCCGAAGCCACCATCGATGCCGGCGCGGAGTTTGTTGTGAGTCCCAGCCTGCATCCCGAGGTGATTGCGGCCACCAAGGAACGCGGCAAGGTTTCCATTCCCGGCGCGCTCACGCCTACCGAGGCAATTACGGCGTGGCGCGCGGGCGCGGACTACGTGAAAATCTTCCCCTGTTCAGCGGTTGGTGGGGCCAGTTATCTGAAGGCGCTGCTCGCGCCCTTCCCGCACCTCAAGCTGATTCCCACCGGCGGCGTGACTCTGGCGACAGCGGAGAGCTTTCTTCGCGCCGGGGCGCGCGCGCTGGGCGTAGGCAGCGATCTGGTAAACCTGGCCGCGCTTGACGAAGGCAAGCCGGAGACGATCACGCAGACAGCGCGCGCCTATCTGGAGGTTGTTGCCCGCGCGCGCGCGGAGCACGGCAAGTAGCCGCACGAGATTTCAGAACCGGCTCGCAGCACGCCGGCAACCCATGACCCGGAGTAACTCCATGCCCCTATGGCAGAGTGACGAGGAATTGTTTGCTCTTGCAAAGCAGGAGCTGTTCACATCCGTAGTTGGCGACGTGATGGACAAGCTGAAGCTCTATCATCAGTTTCTTCCGCCGCAGATCCGTCCTCTCGATCCAGCGCACGTGGTAATCGGCCGCGCCATGCCGGTGCTTTCCGGAGACGTGTTTGAAGAGCGGGTGGCCGGAACCGCCAACAAGTTGATGGAGAAGCCGTTTGGCCTGATGCTGGAGGCGCTCGACGACCTGAAGCCCAACGAGATATATCTGAACACCGGCTCCAGCCCGCGCAATGCCTTGTGGGGCGAGTTGATGACGACAAGGGCGCGACTGCTGGGCGCCGCCGGCGCGGTGGTGAACGGGTATGCGCGCGATACCCGCGCCGTGCTCAAAATGAGCTTCCCGGTTTTCGCCTTTGGATCGTACGGCCAGGATTCGTCACCGCGCTACAAGGTTCATGATTTCCGTGTTCCCGTCGAGATTGGGCAGGCGCGCATCGAACCCGGAGACATCTTGTTTGGAGATATCGACGGCGTGTGCGTCATTCCCCGGCGCGCCGAAGTGGACATCTTCAGCATGGCGTTTGAGAAGGCGCGCGGAGAAAAATTGGTGAAGAAGGATCTTGAACAGGGCATTTCCGCAGCGGCCGCCTTTGCGCGCCACGGCATCATGTAGGAGCGGCAAATGACGGAAAGAATCGAAAGGATGCGCGGCTTTCTTGCCTCGCAGCATCTTGCAGGGTGGCTATCATGGCGTCCCGACGAGTTAGTCCTGCAGTTAGGCCACCTGAGTTACTGGGGGCTTTCTGTATCCTTGCTGCTGGCCAGCGGGGAGCGCATCCTGTTTGCTCCGGAGCTGGACCCCGGCGATACCGTACCTGAGGGCGTCACGCTCATCCGCTATCCCTGGGGCAGGATGGATTGCGCCAACCCATTTGAGATTCTACAAAGCTTGATTGACCAAGAATTGCGCCGCCGGGGGGTGAAGAGAAACGTAATCGGCACGCTGCGGCACGCGCACCGGTCGTCTCTTCCTGTGATGGCCGCAGAGCTGCCGCCGTTCCCTCCGGAGGCAATCGAGGCAATTAGTTCCGGAACGGTGCAGAAAACAGCGACCGATGCCGCGTTTCTTTCTCTCTACCTGCACAAGACGCGGGACGAGATTGAGAAAATTCGCCTGACGAATAGAGCCGCGCTGGCCGGCCTGGATGCCTGGCGCGCCGCGCTGCAGCCGGGACGAACAGAGGCCGAAACGGCCGCGGCGGCAGAGACTGCGGTCCACGCGCTGACGGGCCGGACCGGCATTCACTACGCACGCGCGTGGGCCATGGTGCAGTCGGGGCCGCATACTGCCGATGCAGGGCGATTCAACCGTTCTTCCGGACGACACATGGAAGAGGGCGACCTGGTCTTCATCGAGTTTGTCACTTGTGTGAATGGATACTGGAGCGACCTGACGCGCACCGTTGCGCTGGGCAAGGCTTCCGCAGAGCATGAGGAAGTTCTTTCCGCAGTAGCCGAGGCGCAGCAGGCGGCACTGCGGTCAATGGCGCCAGGCGTGAGCGCGCACACCGTGGATGCGGCCGCGCGCGCGGCTCTGGCGCGACGGGGGTTCGCGAAGAACTTCACGCATGCCACAGGCCATCACACTGGTTTTCGCTATCACGACCCCGGCTTCGCCCTTGCGCCGGGAAGCAGCGGCAGACTCGAGCCTGGCATGATCGTGACCATCGAACCGGGCGCCTATGTGCCGGAGCGCAACTGCGGGGCGCGCCTGGAAGACGATGTGCTGTTGACGCCAGCCGGCGTCGAGGTTTTGTCCTCCAAAGAAACGGAGGTGAATCCATGATCGGGATCGATCTGTCGCAGAAGACCATTCTGATGACGGGCGCACTGGGCGGAATTGCGCGGCAGATTGTGCTGACGCTGCTCGATGCCGAAGCCCGTCTGGTGCTGACCGACAAAGCGAATGAAGACGAGGCGGCGCGCACGCTGGCCGCATGGCAGGTGGACCGCGAACGCGCTCTCTATCGCCAGCTTGACGTGACCGACGGGAGGGCGGTGGCGCGGGTGGTGAAGGAAGTCATGGAGCAATTTCCCGGCCTGGATACGGTTCTCGGTCATGCCGGCGGATGCGGGCTGCATCCGTTCGACACAACCTCGGAGGAGGAGTTTGACCGCATCTTCCGCTTCAATTTCATGGCGCAGACGTATCTGGCGCGCGCGGTTTTTATGGCCTGGGCACAGAGGCATGTTGCCGGCCATCTGATCTTCACATCGTCTTATGTAGCGAGCGTCCCCCACGCGCGCATCACCGCCTACACAACGGCCAAGGCGGCGCTGGAAAGCCTTACCAGGTGTCTGGCGCTGGAGTATGCGGCGCAGGGCATCAGGGTGAACGCTATCGCTCCAGGAAATGTCGCCGCGGGAGCTTCGTTGAAGGTCTTCGAGGAAGACCGCGCATACCGCGAATTTGTACTGCGCGTCTCTCCTCTGGGAGAAAGAAACACGGCGCAGGGAGTTGCCGATGTGTTCCTGTTCCTTTGCTCGCCGATGGCGCGCGAGATGACGGGACAGGTAGTCGGCGTCGATATGGGCGTAAGTATTCCAAAGATTGGATAACAGGACAATGAAACTTGGTTTAGGTCTTTATCGCCATATGCTGAACGACGCGTATTACGCATTTGCCGTTCAGGCGGGCTGCACGCACGTGATTGTTCACCTTGTGGACTACTTCAAGCAAGGCGAGGCAAATCCGCACAACAACCAGCCGACGGGAGACAAAGACAAGGCCTGGGGCCTGGCCGGCGATCCGGGCAAGCTGTGGACAGCGCAGGAACTGACCGCGCTGCGCAAGAGCATCGAGGGCGCGGGGCTGAAGCTGGAAGCGATCGAGAACCTGGACCCGGCGCACTGGCACGACATTCTGCTCGATGGACCGCAGCGGGCCGAGCACATCCGCAACGTGCAGGCGATTCTGCGCGCCATGGGCGAGGCGGGGATTCCGACCCTCGGCTATGCCTTTAACCTGCCCGGCGTGTGTGGGCGCGTGACGGGCCCATTCGCGCGCGGGGGCGCCATCTCCGTGGGAATGGACGGGCCCGTGGACACACCGATTCCGAACGGTACGGTGTGGAACATGATCTACGACCAAAATGCCCCTGCGGGCACGCTGCCGGCAGTTACGCGCGAGGAGATGATGCGGCGGCTGGAGCGTTTTCTGGAAGAGGTGCTGCCGGTGGCGGAAAAGGCCGGCGTGCGCCTGGCGGCGCATCCCGACGATCCGCCCGTGGCGACTTTGCGTGGACAGCCGCGGCTCTTCTACCAACCCGGCATGTACCAGCAGCTGATCGACATTTCCGCGAGCCCAAGCAACATGATGGAGTGCTGCCTGGGAACGCTGGCGGAGATGACCGAAGGCGATTTCTACGAGGCGGTAGACGCGTACAGCCGGCAGAAGCGCATCGCCTACATCCACTTCCGCAATGTGCATGGCAAAGCGCCTTACTATCGCGAGACATTCATCGACGACGGCGACATGGACATGTTGCGCGTTCTGTCCATTCTGCACAAGAACGAATTCGACGGCGTGCTGATTCCCGATCACAGTCCGCAGATGAGCTGCGCGGCGCCTTGGCACGCCGGCATGGCGCATACGCTGGGCTTTCTACGCGCAGGCATCATGGCGCTTGAACGCAATGCATTGCCCAAGCACTCCGCGCGCTGAGCGAGAGCTTGGACGCGAATGCCGTTTTGACCTGGCAGGGACCGAGCCCCGCCGCAGCGGCACATTTACTGCTGAGGCTGCGGATTTTTTGCATTCTGGAAGGCCTGCATTTCACGCGCGGCCTCAGCCGCCTTACCCTGGCGGCGATAGATGTTGGCGAGGCCGAAGTGGGCTTCCGCAGCCAGCGATCCGGTCTTTTCAATCTGCACAAGACGGCCCCATGCCTTCTCGGCGGCCGGATAGTCATGCAGCATGGACTGGGCTTTTCCCATTGCAGCCAGCGTCTCGGGCATGTCGGGCTGCAGACGAAGCGAGCGCGCCAACTCCGGCACCGCTTCCTGGGCATTGCCGTTCTGCAGCAGCGCAGCGCCGAGCCGATAAGCGGCTTCGGCGTTTCCGGGCTCGACCTTGGCCTCGGCGCGAAATTCGTTTTCGGCATCCTGCCACTTGTTGGCCCTTGCGTAGAGCTGCCCCAGGGCCATGTGTGCTCCGCGCAGATCGGGCCGCTCCTGCAACGCCGCTTTATATTGCGCCTCCGCATCCTGCTCCTGGCGAAGCGCAGCGTAGTTTTCGGCATCGGCCAGATGCGTGATGGCCGCGTTGGGGAATTGGGTGTCAAGCTTGTCAAAGAGGCGTTTGGAAAGCAGGCCCGTGGCGCGGGCAAGATAGTACGTCAGATCGGGATCGTTTGGATGCTCGACCGTGGCAATCATCAGGTTATGCACGGCGTTGGGCAAATCGCCCACTTCGAGTTGCGCCATACCCAGCCCCGCCTTGTCATTGCCCTTCTGGAATTCCGCCAGCGCCTGGGTGGCATAGCCCTGTTGCAGAAGGGCGAAACCGAGCGGGTCATGCACGGTGGTCAAGCCGGGGTCGAGCTGCATCGCCCGGCGGAGCGACGGAATGGCTTCGCCGTATTTGCGGCTCTCGATGTAGGCAACACCGAGGCCGTAATAGCCGGGAGCATCCTTGGGGGCCAGCTCGATGACCTTCTTGAATTCGAGGATCGCCTGGTCAAAATGCCCCGCCTTGAGCGCGGCAATGCCCGCCTCCTGATGCTGCTGAGGGCCCTGCACAGCAACCTGCATCGCCAGAAACAAAACGATCGCATGAATCATGGCTTCTCCGGTTCCACCACCTGCAGAAATTGGTCCGCCTTTACACCTTTGATCACCTGATGAATGCCGGAGGGCCAAAAGACCTCGACATCCGCCGTAGTTGCATCGCCCAGGCCGAAATGGACGCGCTTGTCGCTGGAACTGAGGTAGCTTCCGCCCGCCTCGCAGAACTGGCGCTGCCCGTTGACATAGACCCGCGCTCCATAGCCGTCGCGGTTGCTTCTGGTTCCGCGCAGGGAGATGGTAAGCCAGTGCGCCTTGCCGCCGCGGTTGAGGAACATAATGGGATGCTGGTCGTAGGCGCTCTCGATCACGTCCTCCCATCCGTCATTGTTGATGTCGCCGAAGGCGGCGCCGCGCGAGGCAACCGCCTTGTCGGTGCCTGGATCCCCGGCCTCGAACCGTCCGTGCCGGTTGAAGGCCAGCATGGGCGGCTGTAGATAATGAATGGTCGGCGTAACTTTATCGACATTATCCATTACGTGGCTTTGTACCACAAAGAGGTCTTTCCAGCCATCGTTATCGAAATCGACCAGCCGCATGCCCCAGCCGGAGCTGCCCGCGGTGAGCATGCCAAGGCCCGTCTCCATGCTGCGATAGCTGAACATCCCGTTGCCGTCATTATGAAACAAGGCGTAAACCTGGCGCGCCAGGTCGGTAATGATGATATCGGGCTTGCCATCGTTATCGTAGTCGCGGAAATCGACGCCCATTCCCGAGACCGGGCTGCCATTATCCGTAAAGCCGACGCCGGCATCGAGGCCAACCTCGGTGAAGGTTCCATTCTTGTTGTTGTGGAACAGATACTCCTGCATGGCGTCGTTGGCTACCATGATATCGGTATAGCCGTCGTCGTCGTAGTCTTCAAAAGCCACGCCCAGCGAGCGCGCCTTCTTGTCGATGCCCGCAGCCTTGCTGACATCGGTGAAGGTTCCGTCGTGGTTGTTGTGATAGAGGATATTGGAGATCATCGGATATTCGGCGGGCGGACAGTAAGTGTGAAAGAATCCGCCGCAATCCTTGTTATGCGCGGGATCCCACTCCATATAGCGAGTGACGAAGAGGTCGAGATAGCCGTCGTTGTCGTAGTCAAGCCATCCCGCCGACTCTGACCAGCCGCCCGCGGACACACCGGCCTTGGCGGTTACATCAGTAAATGTTCCATTGCCATTGTTATGATAGAGAGTATTTTTCCCGTAGTTAGTGACATAGATATCCGGATAACCATCATTATCGTAGTCGCCGATGGTCACCCCCATGCCATAGTTTCCGTTGCCGGCATGGGAGAGTCCGGCCGCCTCAGTCACGTCGGTGAAGCTGCCGTCCTTGTTCTGACGATAAAGCCGGTTCCAGTACTTGGGGTTGTCGCGGTCGAAATTCAGCGGCTCGGGCATCTCGGGGGTGATCTTGCCGCCGTTGACGAAGAAAACGTCGAGCAAGCCGTCGTTGTTGTAGTCCAGGAGCCCCACACCGCCGCCCATGGTTTCAATGAGGTACTTCTTCGCGGTGGGCGAATGCTCGAGGATAAAGTCGATGCCCTTGGGCGTGCTCACGTCGAAGGTGGGCCCGGATAAGGCGGGGCTCATGAAGAGTAACGAAATGAGAAGTTTACGAAGCAATAGAATTCCCGGCGCCGGCGAAAGCAACGGTGCCAGTTTAGTCGGCGACGAGCGCCTTTGGCAAGGCGTCCGGCCTGCAATAGGCCGCATGCCGAAAGCTCTTCACGGCATGCAAGCGGGTACGAACACAGAGAGGATAAGCCGATCACGGAGAAAGATATGATCATTTCGCTGTTCGAAACAATGGTGACCGACATGCCCTTGCGGTAATCCAAATCGCTGTGATTCGCACCACCTCGTGGCCTTTGACAGAGCAATCCAGCTGTGTTTAGACTTTTTCGTACCGTGAAAAGCGAACCGGAATCCGCCACCAGCCGGCAAGGGTCTGCCCGCTCGTATCGAGTGGAAGCGGTGGCACGCGCCTGCGAGATTCTGGGGGCATTTCGCAGCGGCTCCGAGGTGCTGCACCTGAAGGCGGTTGCGGAGCGAACGCAGTTAAACAAGGTCACAGTGTTCCGGATTCTTGGAACGCTGGTGGAGAAGGGCCTTGTGGAGCGCGTGGGACCGCGGGGCTACCGTTCGCGATTCCAGCCCATTCTGGAGAAGCGGCACCGTATCGGGTACGCCTCGCAAAGCTCGGTGATTCCATTTACGTCGGCGGTGACGGACAGCCTGGTGGAGGCCGCCTATTCCGCCAGCGTGGACTTATTTGTGCTGAACAACAGTTACAGCGCGTCGATGGCCTTGCGCAATGCCGATCGGTTTGTGGCCGAGGGCGTACACCTGGTGATCGAATCGCAGATTTCCACCAAGATTGCGGCGCAACTTACTCATAAGTTCACGGAAGCCGGCATTCCATATATCGCGCTCGACGTACCGCATCCCGGAGCAACTTACTTTGGGGCTGATAACTACAAGGCCGGCAAAATGGCCGGACAATGCCTTGGCCAATGGGCATCGCGGCATTGGGGCGGCCGGGTGGACCAGATTGTATTTGCCGATCTGGATTCGTCGCCCCATGTGCTGGACGCGCGGCTGACCGGGATGTACGACGGCATTCTGAAGATTCAGCCCGAATGCCGCCATGCGCCGGTGTTTCACCTGAACACGAAAGGGCACTTTGAGAATGCACTGGATGCGTTCCGGCGGCACATACGGCTTCACGGAGCGCGCCGGATTCTGGTGGGGACGGTGAACGATCCCACGGCGCTGGGCGCGCTGCAGGCGTTTCGCGAATTTGGGGCCGAGGAAAACTGCGCCGTAGCCGGCCAGGGCGGGTGCCTGGAAGCGCGGGAGGAGATGCGGCGCCGCGAAACGCGGTTGGTTTGCTCGGTAGCCTATTTCCCCGAGACGTATGGCCCGCGCGTGATTCGCCTGGCGCTGGACATTCTGAGCGGGCGGCACGTTCCACCCGCCGTATTTACCGATCACGAATTGGTGACGCCGCAGAATGTGGACAGTATTTATCCAAACGATGCGCTGCTGAAGGGCGGACTATCAGCGCCGCTGCGATCTTGAGGCTGCCGAGTGCGCCGGGGTATACTGGCGCGTTGCCGAGGGCAGTTTGGCGCGGCGCAGGCAAGTTAGCTTCGAGCAACTGTAAGTTACAAAGAGCCGGCGCCAGCGCGCTGGACCCATAACCAAAACTGAGAGGATCAATCCGTTGAAGATACACTCTGGCCGTTTGTTTTTCTTGTCATTGGCCGTGGCGGCCATTTCTACCTTCGCCACGGCGCAGCCAGCCGCGGTTCAACCGGTGGCGCTGTCGAGCGGGTGGCAGTTGCAGTATGCCGCCAAGGTGCCGCAGCCGGGAGCCGAAGTCGCAAGCGCTGCCTTTCACACCGAAGGGTGGTATACGGCCACGGTACCGGGAACGGTACTGACCACGCTGGTGAACAACCACGTGTATCCGGAGCCGCTCTACGGCGAAAACAACCGGCCGGAGATTATCCCGGAGACGCTGGCGCGCCAGAATTACTGGTACCGGGTGCAGTTCGCGGTGCCCAAGTCCTATGCCGGGCGGCATATATGGCTGAACTTCGAGGGCATCAACTACTCCGCCGAAGTGTGGGTGAACGGGGCGCAGGTGGGCGCCATCCGCGGGGCCTTTATCCGCGGCATCTTCGACATTTCGTCTCACGTGAAGCCGGGTGCGAACGCGGTGCTGGCGGTGCTGGTTTCGCCCCAGCCGCATCCGGGAGTGTCGCACGAGCACACCCTGCGGGACGGCATGGGACCCAACGGCGGCGAGAGCGCCATCGACGGACCGACCTTTCTTTCTACCCTCGGGTGGGACTGGATTCCTGCCATTCGCGACCGCGACACCGGCATCTGGCAGAAGGTTTATCTATCGGCCACCGGCCCGGTGGTCGTGAAGAATCCGCTGGTGACCACGGACCTGCCGCTGCCCAAAATCGACTCCACGGACGTGGGCGTGCAGGCTACCGTCGAAAACGTGACGGACAAGCCGGAGAAGGGCGTACTGAAAGGCGCCATCGAAGACATTACCTTCGAGCAGCCGGTGGAGATTGCGCCGCACAGCTCCAAGCTGGTGAGCTTCGACGCCAAGAACACGCCGGTACTGCACATCCTGCATCCGCGGCTGTGGTGGCCCAATGGATATGGGCCGCAAAACCTCTACACTCTGCACCTGAGCTTCGTCCAGGGCAAGGAAGTGTCTGATGCGCAGGATGTGACCTTTGGTGTGCGCAAGATTACGTACGCGGTGCCCGGGACCGATACGCTGACCCTCTCTGTGAATGGCATTCCGGTGTTCATACGCGGCGGCGACTGGGGCCTGGACGAGGCCATGAAGCGGATTCCGCGCGAGCGTCTGGACGCTCAAATCCGGCTGCACAAGCTGGCCAACCTCAACATGATCCGCAATTGGGTGGGCCAGAGCACCAGCGAAGACTTTTATGAGTTGTGCGACAAGTACGGCATTCTGGTGTGGGACGAGTTTTTTCAGCCCAATCCCAACGACGGTCCCAACCCCACGGACCTGGACACCTACATGGCCAACGTCCGCGACAAGATTCTGCGCTTCCGCAATCATCCTTCCATCGCCCTGTGGTGCGCCCGCAACGAGGGCTATCCGCCCAAAGCGATTGACGATGCGCTGCGCACGCTGATGGCTGAACTGGAACCCACACGGCTCTATCAACCCAGTTCCACGGCCGGACGCGGCGTGCGTTCGCACGGTCCCTATTACTGGAGAACGCCGCGCGAGTTCTACAAGGTGACCGACGACTACTTCAAGACGGAAACCGGCAGCATCTCGGTGCCCACGCTGGAGTCGATCCACGGAATGATGCCGGAGAAGGACTGGAACTCGATCAACGACGACTGGGCGGAGCACGACTTTACCAAGGGCAACCAGCGTGCAGACCAGTATCCCGGCATCGTGGAAGCCCGCTACGGCAAGATTGCCAATCTGCCCGATTTTGCGCGCAAGGCGCAGTTGATGAACTACGAGGCCTTCCGCGCCATGTACGAAGGGCGCAACGCGCAGATGTTCCACCCCACCACAGCGGTCATCACCTGGATGAGCGATCCGGCGCAGCCCAGCTTTGTGTGGCAGATCTACCACTACGATCTGGAGCCGAATGCTTCGTTCTTTGGCGTGCAGAAGGCCGGCGAGATGCAGCACATCCAGTTCAACCAGGCCAACGACCAGGTGCAGGTGATCAACAATCTTCCGGAGCCGTTGAACGGCGCCACGGCGCACGAAACAATCTACAACATGGACGGGACGGTTGCCTACGAACACGAGACGGCGGTCAACGCGCCGGCGTCGGCGGTGACCAACCTGGGCGCGGTGGAATTTCCAGCCACGCTTTCTCAGGTTCACTTCATTGAACTCGAACTGAAGGACGCCGCGGGCAAGCTCATCTCCGACAACTTCTACTGGCGGGCGCTGCCCGACCATCCGGACGACTATACGTCCATGGAGAAGATGCCGGAGGTGACGCTGGAAGCCACGGCGGATTGCAAGGATGCGGACGGCAAGCGCGTGGTGACGGTGACGGTGCACAACCCGAGCCGGCAGGTTGCGCTCATGACGCACCTGCAACTGCGCCGCAAGAGCACCGGCGAACGCGTTCTGCCGGCTTACTATAGCGACAACTACATCTCCCTGGCCCCGGGCGAGACGCGCACGGTCAGCATCGAAGCCGCGCTGGACGGGTTCAAGGGCGACGCTCCGCTGGTGGTTTTCGATGGTTGGAATGTGAGGGTGAAACCGGCGGTTTCCAGCGGCGTTTCACTGGAGACAAACCTGGAAGCTCTGCCGGAGAACTCGCCCGCCACGGGACTGCCCTACCAGACCGTGGGCCTGCGATAGAAACGGCGCAAACGACAAAACGGCAAGGGAGGCGGCATCGCCTTCTTTGCCGTTTTTGCATTCACCCGGCGCCGTGAGCCGAATCAGGCTCTGGCTTTGCGCACGGCGAACTTTGTGGTTGTGCCGGGCGCGACCCAAAGCTCCAGGACCGTCTCCCTGTCGGCCTTCTCCAGATTGCGCGCTACGCCGTCCTCTTCAATCTCCACGGCGCCTCCCTGCATGGCAGCGGGGAGTTGAAGGGTGAGCCTGATGTGCTCGGGGCAGGCGCCGGAGATGCTGCCGTAAATGTGCTCTTCGCTGTAGTGCAGCGCGAGTCCCTGCCCCGACCAGCGCCACTCCTTCATCGGCACCCGCGGCCGCACGGCAAGCCCTTCGGCGCTGGACTCGATGCCGAGCGACCAGAGCGAACTGTTGAGCGGCTCCGAGTGCTGGAAGAGAATCTGCACCGGCCAGCCCTGCATGGCAAACTGCGGACCGAAGCTGTAGGTTTCTCCGGGGCGCTTGGAGTCGGAGTTGAAGTAAACATCGGGACCGGACCAGATGCCAAACCACGTGGCAGGATAGGTGCGGGCGTGGTTGAAGAGCGTGTTGGCCAGGTGCTCGTTCCGCGCCTGGTCCGGCGAGACCTTTGATAATCCCCAGACCAGTGTCGAATTGATCGAGGCCCAAATGCCGTTGAATGCGTGCGAGGGAGTCGCTTCGTTGCCGTTGTTCTTGTCGTGAATCCTGCTGCCCAGCGGATCGGCCAGCCGGGTTCTGATTTCAGTCACCAGCGTCTGTTGCTGCTGCTCGTCGAGAACGCCGGAGATCAGCGCCCAGGGCTGCGGCTCGAGGAACATATCCGCGGCGCCGATTTCGGTATGGTCGTCGAGCCAGCCGCGATTGAGGAAGCTGCCCTTCCAGGCGGCGCGCACGGCATCGGCCAGCTTGTCTGCGTGCGCGCGTGCCCGCTTCTCCATGGCCGGCTTGCAGGCGTACTTTGCCAGCTCAGCAAAACGACGCAGAACGTAGACGCCCATCGCGCTGTTCAGCGTGGATTCACCTTGCGCCCAGATACGGTTCATGGGAACATTGCCGTCAAAGGCGACCGTGTCGTTCCAGTCGCCAGTCCGCATTTTGATGAGCCCGTGCGAGCCGTAGCCGATGTCCTCGGTCAAGTGGCGAAAGGCGCGCACGCAGTGATCCCACACCGGCTCGGGGTGCGTGCAAGGCGGTGGAAAGTACGAGCACACCTCGTTCAGAAACTGGCGGTCGCGGCGCGAAAGCACGTAGTCGGAGACGGCCCACAGCAGCCAGAGGTCGTTGTCCGAAGGGTACCAATCGAGCGTGGTGTCAATCATGCCGGTTCCAGCCTCGGCATAGGGAATTTCGCCCGAAGGATGCGTCTCGCCCAGGGTGAAGCGCAGAACGTCTTTGGCCATCTCCGGAGCCAGCCAGATGAGCGGCAGCGCGTGCTGCAGCGTGGCGCGCGGTCCCGCGTTGACGCCGCCCATATATTGATATGCGCCGCCCTGCGGCAGCGTGTGCGCATGATAGAGGCGATGGTAAGCGCCGCCGGAGCGGAGGTAGTACGCACTCCACACCAACTCCCGGTTAAGGCTGGCGTCGCCCAGTTCCACGCGGGGCACATACTCAGACCAGGCGCGCATGCTGGATGCGAAGAGCCGCTCGACCGAGCGATCGAGATTGCGCAACTCCGAAGCCGTCTCCTGAGCCGGGGTGGCGCCGTAAGCATAGCCCAACACAATGGTTTCCCCGGGCGCCAAGGTGTGGCGGGACTGCGCGGCAAGCACGGGTTCCTTGGAGTCCTGCACCGGTTTGTCCGCGGTCTGCGCAGGCCTGCCCGCAGTGTCTTCCAGCAGGCTGGGTAGATAGCTGCCCAACTGGCCAAGAAGCTCCTTGCGCTGCATGATCAGTTTGCCGGGCTTGAGCCCCATGGGAGCCAGCGAAACGTCAGGGCGGTTATGCACCGTGGGCACCGGCCAGTTAACGGACTCCATGCCTGTGGGCACGGCCAGCGGATGGCGCGCAATCAATGCGCCCAGATCGTCATCGAAGGCCGCGGCGTAACCTGTATACAGTCGGCCGCTGGTCATGTCGCGGTAGTTTTGATCCATCGCAAAGGGATAAGCGGTAAGGTAATCGATGTTGTTGATGTTGAGATCCCAATACTCGGTGTGAGTAATCTCCTGCGCGCTCTTGCCTAGATTTGTGATGCGGACACAGGCAACGAGAAAGGGCGAATCGCCAAAAGGCGCAAAGACCGTACGCTCCAGGCGCAAGCCCGCCTGCTCCACGATGAAACGTGCGTACGAGCATCCCCACAGCCGCTCGACTTTAGCGTCTTTGGGCTGGCAGCGGTAGACGGTGGAGAGCATCTGGCCGCCGGCGAGCACGAAGGAGTGGCCGCCGGCAAACGAGCGCTGATCGGGCCGGTACATGTTGATCCAGCGCGGCCCGTACTCGTGCATATAGAGCTGAATCCAGCCCTCGTTCATGGCAATGGCCGTAATGCGGTCGTTGCCCACCTGATGCCAGTGGCGGTTGGACTTGCCCACCATCTGCGTATCCCAGGTGCCGCGCGGATCGTTGATCTGGTCCATCCGATAGCGATAGGCGGGAAGGCCAAACTCGTCGGCCACCCACTGGCCGAAGATGCCGCCGTCGCGCGCATCGCCGATGAGTTGTCCGGCCATTGACGACTTGTTGGCGCCCGCGCCGCTCGCGCTCGATCGGTCGTCGCGCGGCGTCGCAAGTGCGTCTGCCGATCCCGCCGCCGCCACCGCTCCGGCCACAACCGTGCCCTTGAGAAAATTGCGCCTATCCATTTTTGCCTCGTTTCTTCCTTTGCAGCGCCGCTCAGTCGTAACGGCCGCAGGTGCGGCCGGCTTCGGCAAAGGCATGAAGGTTTTCGTAGGGTTGCCCGTCTAGCGGAAAATCCGATGTGGAAAGAATCCAGTTGCCGCGCGGCTTCACCTTCTCGATCAGGCCCCGCACGCGTTCGGTAACCTCCGCCGGCGTGGCCTTGCGCAGGAACTCAACCTGATCGACATTGCCGCGCAGCGCCATGTTGGGCCGGATGACGCGCAGCACATCGTCGAGGATGACATCGCCGAAGGGTGGCCCGGTGATGTAGCCCCACACGTCGATCTCCATGTCGTTATAAAGGTGCATGATCTTCTGCGCGTCGCCGCAGTTGTGATACACCACGTACGCGCCTGCCTTGTGAATCTTCTGCGCCAGGCGGTTTTCGTAGTCGCGCACATATTTCTGGAAGAACCGCGGCCCCGCCCCGCTGGTGGCCAGGTTGCCGCCGATCTCCACCGATTCGGAGCCCGCCGCGATCACCTCCAGCAGGTGCTTCATGTTCCAGTCCAGCAGAAACTCCATCATGGCGCGGTAAAAGCCTTCGTCTTCCACCGGGTCCATGAACATCTGGTCGAGCTTGCGGAACTGGTTGAGCGTGTTGAATGCGCCCTGCGTGGCCACGTTGACCAGGCCTTTGTCGCCGACGGCCATCCTGGCGCGGCGCAGCATCTCGCAGTCGATAAAATTTGCGGGCGGAAGATACTTCGAGAGGATCTCGAAGTCGCGCCGCGTCTCGATGATGTATTTCTCCGGCGCGAGGACGATGAGATGTTTCGAATTGCGGATGAAATTGATGACTTGACGCAGTTCGCCGTCCGGCGTCCGGATCACCCAGGTGCGGCGCTGCTTGTCCTGGTCGCCTTCGCGGAGGATGGTCACGTCCCAGTTCTCCGCCGAGGGAGGAACATAGCGATCCCAGACGTGCCCGGGCGCAAACAGAACGTCGAAACCAAAGAAGTCGAAGTAAGCCACGTACTTTTCCGGTATATCGAAGTCCGGCGGGCTCATGTAGGTGTTGATATCGGGCGTGTAACCGAACATCTCAAAGATGTTGTTGTTATAGATAAAGGGAGAGATGGGCATGCGGTCTGCCCGTTGCCCGCGAAAGGTAGTGACGAGGCGTTCTCGACCGGTCATGAAAGCTCTTCCCTTTTGCCTCACGCGATGTAGATTTCAACGCGCAAAAAACTCCGCGTCAATCCGACAAACGAGCATAGGAAGCGACCGTTTGAAAGTCAAGCGCGAATTTCGCGCAAAACCGCGCCGGCCTGACGCCCCCGGCGAGAGGCCTCGGCGCACACGAAGAGACTGCCGAAAGCCGGCAGGAAAAGAAGCACGCCCCGGCCAGCCGAGCTCGCCGGAGCGCCCGCTCCGATGCGCAGGTTTCGCGGTCAGACCTTCATTTTGGCCTGCAAAATCTTCAGCAGGGTTGAGTCGAGCTGGTGCCCGTGGAAGCCTGTGTACTCTGTGCCCGCGCGGTTGGTGTCGAGAATGCCGAAGGGACCGCGGAAGTTCCACAGCGCCCAACCGGAGTGGAGGCCATGGATCATGTCGAGCGCATCATGGAACCATGCGTAGACGACTTTGGGCGGCGTGTAGCGGTTGCAGCCCATCTCGCCAAAGTGGATGGGGATGCCATGCTGCGCCAGCCCGGCCCAGGCGCGGAAATCGTTCCGGATGGTCTGCCTGTCGGCGATGACTTTGCCGCTGGCGTCTTTTTCCGGCCATGTGGGATAGCGATAGTTCATGCTGGCGGGGCGCGCCCATTCGGCGTGGTAGTGCGTCACTTCACCGGGTTTGTAGTCGTGGCAGCTTTGCATGATTCCGGTGTCAAACAATTCGGGAATCGGCTCGGTGCCCACCCGATATCCATCGGTAACGATCAGCCGGTTCTTGTCTTTGGCGCGAATAGCGTCGATGGCGGCGCGCGCCACGCGCACATAGCGCGCTTCTCCGTCCGGCGCCGGCTTTCCGTTCACTGTGTCGATGGGCTCGTTGACCAGGTTGAAGCTGACCTTCTGGCTGGAAATGCCCTTATATCGCTCGGCAAAATAGGTCCACTGGTAGACGAAGGCATCCTGCGCGGACTTATCCGTGTAGAGGTTGGTCTTTTCCGTGGTAATGCGGATGCCCCACGCTTTGTGATCGCCGCCGTCAAGAATGCAGAAGCCGGGCGCGCGATGCAGGCTCACGTTGACGTGCACGCCGTACTTCTCGCCTAGCTTGATGGCGCGATCAATGGGCTCGACCATCTTCTCGTTAATCTTCATGGGATCGTTGGGGTCGGTCCAGAAGCGGTAGTCCATGGGCAGACGGACCCAGTTGAATCCCCATCCGCTCATCCATTTGAAGTCATCTTCCCTGAACATTCCGTCGTCTTTGTAAGGGAAGTGCTGCATCCAGTCAGGATCGGTGGAAAAATACTCCAACAGGTTAAAGCCGAACCATCCTGGGTTGATGGACTTCGCGGGCGCAGTGGCTGCCGCCAGAGAGCGCAGCGACGTGGGCCATGCCGCCGCAGCCGCCAGCCCCGTGATCGATTGCAGCACCGCGCGGCGCGATATGCCAACGGCCAGCGGATTTTTCTCTTGCTCGTTCATGGCTTGCTCCTCGAATTAAATTCGCAGTTTGGATTGAATGATGCGCAACATGTTGAAGTCGAGCTTGTGCCCGTACCAGTTTTTGTATTCCGTGCCCGGCCGGTCGGGGTCGAGCGGCCCGGCAACACCTCTGAAGTTCCACAAAGCCCATCCGGAGTTCAGGCTATTGATCACATCAAGCATGTCATTGAGCCATGCGTAGTACACCTTGGGCGGCGTATACCGGTTGCAGCCCGTCTCGCCAAAGTGAATGGGGACGCCATGCCGGGCCAGATCTCTCCACGGACTGACTTCCTTTGCCAGGATCTCTTTGTCGCAGATTACCTTGCCGCTGGCGTCTTTCAGCG
This sequence comes from Acidobacteriota bacterium, assembly GCA_021846985.1. Lineage (GTDB taxonomy): Bacteria > Acidobacteriota > Terriglobia > Terriglobales > Acidobacteriaceae > Telmatobacter. The sequence goes on from JAJZVX010000020.1 coordinate 28,943, forward strand.
GCCAGGTGGGAAGCGGCCAGGTCATGCTCTTCGGCCGCGCCCACGCGCAGCGGTAGTGCGTCAGTTCGATGGGCGAATAATCGTGGCGGCTTTGCATGATACCGGTGTCATATAACCCAGGGATGGGCGAGCTAGCCCCGGGATAGCCATCGGTGACGATCAGCCGGTTTCTGTCTTTGGCGCGAATGGCGTCGATGGCAGCGCGCGCCACGCGCACATAGCGCGCTTCTCCGTCCGGCGCCGGCTTTCCGTTCACCATGTCGATGGGCTCGTTGACCAGGTTGAAGCTAACCTTCTGGCTGGAAATGCCCTTATAGCGTTCGGCAAAATAGCTCCACTGATAGGCAAAGGCATCCTGCGCGGACGTATCGGTGTAGAGGTTGGTTTTTTCCGTGGTAATGCGGATGCCCCACGCTTTGTGATCGCCGCCGTCAAGAATGCAGAAGCCGGGCGCGCGATGCAGGCTCACGTTGACGTGTACGCCGTACTTTTCGCCCAGACGGATGGCACGGTCGATGGGCTCGACGGCTCTCTCGTCGATCTTCATCAGGTTGTTGGGGTCAGTCCAGAAACGATAATCCATCGGCAACCGGACAAAGTTAAATCCCCAATCGCGTATCCACTTGAAGTCGTTCTCCTGGAAGATGCCGTCGTTCTTGTAGGGGAAATGTTTCATCCAGTCGGGGTCGGTGGAGAAATACTCCATCAGGTTGAAGCCATACCAGCGCGGATTGATGGAGCGGGAAAAGGTTGCGGGGCCGTCCGCCGCGTGCGACGAAAGCAGCCCTGCGCCGGCCGCGGCCAGACCGGCAATCGACTGGAGCGCGGCGCGCCGCGTCATCTGGCTGGCCCTCCCCTGTTCACTTTTCTCGTTACTCATTGCTTTTCCTCGCTCACTTTTGATCTTCGATTGCAGCAGGCGCGGCGGGACGCCATGCAACCGATGCCCGCGCCAACGGCGCATGCGCCCGAGGGACTGCGATCGATCCGTAACAGCCAGCCCGTGTGCAGATCGCCCCCCTCAGGTCGAGCATGTTATGGCGCCACGCATGGACCATCGCTGGCGGCGTGAAGCTGGAGCAGCTCATGAGACAAAAGCGAAGGAAGACGCTGCGCGCCGCCGGCCACTTTGGCTTCCGCATCAGGCCGCCTGGAGTGACTTCGCCGGCGGGCAAATGAACGCCCGCGATTCGACGCTCTCTCGATCCCTCCGGCAAATTTGCTCCGAATGTATGACAATTTCTTTTATAATGTCAAGACAATTGACATATGATCGTCTCTGCGATCCGCCAGGAGAAACCCATGATCCGCCGTGAAACCCTGACATCCCGCGTATTCGACCACCTGTTCGCGAAGATCAAGTCAGGCCAGGTAAAGCCGGGAGAGAAACTTCCCACAGAAAAGGAACTGACGCAGACGCTGGGAGTGAGCCGGACCTGCGTGCGGGAAGCCATGAAGTCGCTTCAGGCGCTGCAACTGGTGAGCGTGCGCGCGGCGGTGGGCGCGGTGGTCAATCAGCCGTCGCCCGGTGCCTGGTTTAACGCCTATCTGTTTGCCGCCGCCATTCACTCCGAACAGAGGGACGCGCAAACGGAGTTTCGCAAAATCATCGAAGTAGGGCTGGTCTCTCTGGCCGCGGAGAAGGCTAACGATGCCGACATCGAGGCGCTGTCGAAAAGCATCGCCGACTATGAGAAGGCCATTGTCGAGAACAATGCGTCCGCCATCGCACAGGCGGATATCGACTTCCACACGGCGGTTGCGGCCGCCTCCAAGAATCCCATCGCGGAGATGGTCTGGCGTTCGATTGTGCCGCCGCTGACAGAGCAACTGATGTCCGCCACAGCGGTACCGAATGCCGCCATCGAAGGCCTGCGCGATCATCTTCGCATCTTCGGCGCCATCAAGCGCGGCAAGCCGGAAAAAGCGCGCAGCGCCATGCGCACGCATCTGGACAACGCGGAGAGAAATTTTCTGATCGCCCGCAGCGGAATTCCGGCGCCGGGGGCAGAAAAGCAGCCGGTCAAACGGCAAATTTCGCCGGAGCGATTCGCCGTATGATATGGCTCATCGAGACGGCGCGGCGCAGCCAACGCGCCGCCAAACGGACGGCGCCCGGCCGTCTTGCCGGCAGGCAAGGCGATGTTCCGGTTTTGCATCAGCCGCCAGCCGCAACTTCGCGCCGGGGGAGCGCGACGACCCTAACCCAAAAGCAAACAGCCGGGAACAGGCGCAAAGCAAGCCGTTGGCGCGAACCGGAGTCAGGAGAACGGCCATGAATCTGAATCGCAGGGAGTTTTGCATTTCCATGGCGGCTCTGGGCGCCGCCGCCCAGGCCAAGGGATTGCCGCTAGGAGCCTCGGCCGAAGTAGCGCCGGGCCATGCCGTTACGCCGAGTTTTCCGGTCATTGAGGAAACGCCGCTCGGCACGCTCTCCGACCAGGCCTTTGTTCTTTACAACGGCTGGCAGATGCGGGAAGAGGCCATCTGCGGCGACCATGGCGCTTCGTTTTCGCAGCCCGGCTTTTCCGCAACACAAAGCTGGTATCCCACAACCGTTCCCACCACGACGCAGGGAACGCTGATTCGCCGAGGCATCTATCCGGATCCGTACATCAGCCTCAACAACATGCAGATTCCCGATGCCTGTCCGGAACAGAACAAGCGCTACGACCTGGGCAAATACAGCCACCTTCCCAATGGCGAAAATCCATGGGCCAAACCCTACTGGTTCCGGTCGGAGTTCAGCCTGCCGGCCGGCTTCAAAGGCAAGGTAGTCTGGCTGCATCTCGACGGCATCAACTACCGCGCAGACGTGTGGGTCAACGGCAAGCAGATTGGCGATCATAAGGACGTAGCCGGCATGTTTGAGCGCTACCGCTTCAACGTGACCGATGTGGTTCATCGCGAGGGGACGAACGCGATTGCTCTGCGCATCCACCCGCTCGACTTTCCCGGCGACCCCATCGACGAGCAGATTCACGGCATCATGGGCGACTATGGTCCCAACGGCGGGGATGGGGAAATCTCACGCAACGTCACCCAATACTGCAGCATCGGGTGGGACTGGATCGCCGCCTGCCGCGACCGCAACGTGGGCATCTGGCAGCACATCTGGCTGGAAGGCACGGGCGCCGTCGCGGTGCGCGATCCGGCAGGCTTTGTAACGAAGCTCAGCCCGTCGTACGATTCGGCATCGCTGAAGATTCGCTTCCACTGCGAGAACGCGGCGGCCAGGCCGGCGCACGCCGAAGCGCGCATCCGCATCGAGCCCAACGGCTTCACAGACAAGACCATCGAGGTGCGGCAGAAAATCGAGGTAAAGCCCGGCGCGCCGCAGGAGTTCATCTTCGACGCGGCCGATCATCCCGGGCTGGTCATGCAGAATCCGCACATCTGGTGGCCGGTGGGTTACGGCGATCATCCGCTCTACGCGCTCACGGTCGAAATCTGGATGGGCGGCAAAATGGCTAGCTCCGCCAAGTCAAATCTGGGCGTGCGCACGGTGGGAACGGAGGTGCTTCCCAGCGGGGGGCGCGCTTTCACCGTCAACGGACGTATCTTCCGCCTCAGCGGCGGAGCATGGGTGCCCGACTTCCTCATGAGTTGGGGCGCGCAACGCTATCGCGATGAAGTCAGGCTCATGGCCAACGGCAGCCACACCTGCGTGCGCGTCAACGGCTGCGGCATCATTCCGCCCGAGGTTTTCTTCGACGAGTGCGACAAGCAGGGGCTGCTGGTCTGGCAGGATTTCTCCCGCACGTCAATCGAGACCCGCTACGCCAAGCATGCCATCCGCGAAGATCCGAATTGCTGGCCCACGGTCCACTGCGACGCCAAGCTTCTGCTGCGCAACATGGAAGACTGCATCCTGAGGATGCGCAGCCACCCCAGCCTGCTGCTCTACGAGGGCTGCAACGAGGCGGCTCCGCAGCGCGACTTCGGCGAGCCCATGCAGAACGAGATATTGCCGCGGCTCGACGGCACGCGCCCCTGGCTCCCTTGCTCCAGCAACGATCCCTCGTGGGAGAAGGAGCCCATTCACATGTCGAGCGGCGGACCTTATCTCCTGGTGCGCCTACCCGAATATTACCGGCTCTACGCCTCCGAGAAGCAGTTCACCTGCAAGAACGAGATCGGCCTGACTTCGCCGCCGCCCATCAACTCATTGGCCGGTCCGATGCCGATATGGACCAGCGACGCCTATGGCGCGCCTGCGGCCGACATCGAAGGCAGCTACCACGATGGCACCTCGCACTACTATCGCGCCACTCCGCATATCGTACACGAGGATCTGGGCGTGCCCTCCAGCATCGCCGAGTACTTGATGATGTGCGACCTCTACACCAACACCGCCTACCGCGCCATTTATGAGGCAGCCAACAAGGTGCGCCCGCGCAACGCCGGTACGCACCTCTGGAAAACCAACGCCGCCTGGACCAGCCTGGTGCAGCAGGTCTACGACTGGAACATGTGTTGCAACGGTGGATTCTACGGCATGAAGGCGGCCCTCAAGCCGCTGCACGTGCAAACCAGCATCGACGACTTCGGCGTGCAGGTAGTAAGCACCCTGGCTGCCGAACAGAAGCAGATGACGGTCACCGCGAAGGTGTTTTCTCTCGACGGCAAGGAGCTGGCCACACAGGAGTGGACCACCAATGTGCCCGCCGACGCCACGGTGCATCTGGGTGCTCTGCCGCCTGTTGCCAGCGCCGGCCGGCTGTGCTTCGTGGCGCTCACGCTGCGCGACAAGGACGGCGCGGAAGTAGATCGCCAGGTGACCTGGATGCAGCGCGACACCCAATGGCACGAACTGCTCGACATTGCGCCCACGCGCCTTTCACTCTCGGTCAAAAGCCATTCGCAAAAGGACAAAGAGACTACCTACCGGCTTCTGATCGAGAACAAAAACCCGGTTCCGGCCGTCAACGCCGCGCTTTCGATCCTTGCCGGCGAGCGTGGACAGGAAGTGCTGCCCTGCTTCTGGGACGACAACTCCTTCAATCTTCTTCCTGGCGAAAAGCGCGAACTGACAGTGGCCTTCCGCACCTGCCTGCTCAATGGCAAGCCACCGCATGCCATCGTGGAAGGATGGAACTTGCTGCCCACGGAGATCGACCTTGCCGATTCCAAGCCGGTCGATTTTGGCATCCGCGTCGTGAAGGTTGAGAAAGGCTCGCAAAACGGCGACGGCATTGTGAAGGTGGTTGCCCAGAGCAGCGATCAGAATCCTGAAACGGCGCGCATCGTCACCTGGCCCATGATTCTCAAGCTCAACGGCGCGCCGGTGCGCACCTTCCGCATCGCCGTGCGCGGCCAGGGCCAGACCGACGCCGAGATTCCCGTCGGCTGGAACACCACCGACGACCTTTTCACCGTCACCACGGGCGAAGACGTCTGACCAGCTTCACTCGCAACGCAAACCACGAGGACCCTCGCCATGGGCCCTCGTGGTTTCGTCTGCGGTCCGATCCGGCCCTCTTGCGCGGTTCGCTTTCGCCGTATCTGGGGCACGGGCCTGGCGGGGAATCGGACTGGCAGCCGCATCCTGCCATTCCTGTTTTCGGGCAAGCGCAAGTTTGGCGATCGAGACTTCCGAAGTTGTATGACCCAGATACGCTCCCAGGTTGGCAGCACCTGAAACGCGCGGTGCGCGGGACTGATACCATCGATAGAGTAGATAACCCTGATCGATGCCTCAAATCATGCATTCGCCCTCGAAGCCTCGTGTCCGTTTTGCGCCCTCGCCCACCGGATTTCTGCACGTTGGCAGCGCCCGCACCTTTATCTTCAACTGGCTCTACGCGCGCCACAACCAGGGAACGATGGTGCTGCGCCTGGACGACACCGATGTAGAGCGCAACAGCGACGCCAGCGTGCAGTCCATCTTCGAAGGGTTGCGCTGGCTGGGCCTGGACTGGGACGAGGAGTATAAGCAATCCGAGCGCCTGGGCCTCCATCGCCAGGCTGCCGAAGCGATCTTTGCCAAGGACCTGGCCTACCGTGATTTCACGCCCGCTCATGCAGGTGACGACAGCCAGCCGTCCGCGCAGGGCGCGTGGCTGTGCAATCCCGGCATGCGCGAGATGCCGCGCGAAGAGTCCGACCGCCGCGCCGCCGCCGGCGAGCCTTTCGCGCTGCGCTACCGCGTGCCGCGCGGCGAAGGCCGCACACTGCGCTTTGTCGATGGCGTCTACGGCCCGCAGGCCAAGCTCGCCGACGAGGTCGAGGACTTTGCCCTGTTGCGCTCGGATGGCATGCCAACTTACCACCTGGCCTCCTGCTTTGACGATGCCGACCTCCGCATCACCAACATCATTCGCGGGCAGGATCACCTCACCAACACCTTCAAGCACCTGCTCATCTTTGAAGGTCTCGGCGCCGCGCCGCCGCAGTTCGCGCACCTGCCGCTGCTCGTCGCCCCCGACGGCGCCAAGCTCTCCAAGCGCAAGCACGGCCCCGTCGTCAGCGTCACCACCTATCGCGACGCAGGCTTCCTGCCCCAGGCATTCGTCAACTTCCTCTGCCTGCTGGGCTGGTCGCCGAAGAACGACCGCGAGTTCCTCGCGCGGGATGAACTGGTGGCGGCGTTCACGCTCGAAGGCGTGAACCGTTCCAACGCCGTGGTCAACTTTACCGAGGAAGATCCGTTCGATCCCAAGGCCGTGTGGCTCAACGCCGAACACATCCGCGCACTGGACGTCAATGACTTGAGCGCGCGTCTGCTGCCTTTCTTCGTGCAGGCCGGTTTCCATCCCCGCGCGGAGAAGGTGGCCGCCGTCACGCCGCTCATCCGCGAACGCATCAAGCTGCTGCGCGATGCGGTCTCGGCCGCCGATTTCTTCTTCGTCGAAGAACTCCCGGCGTATGACCCAACGGAGTTGGTCCCGCAAAAAGGCGATGCAGCCATGGCCCGCCGCGTCCTCGAGCACGCCCTCGAAGTCTTGCCCGCAGTCGCCTTCGATCACGACTCGCTCGACCACGCGCTTCGCGCCGCAGCCGCGCACCTGGGTCTCAAGGCCGGCCAGGCCTTCCAGCCCATCCGCGTCGCCGTCTGCGGACGCAAAAACGCCCCGCCGCTCTTTGAAACCCTGGCCGTCCTCGGCCGCGATGCTTGCCTGAAGCGCATCGGTAAGGCCATCGCCAGCCTGCTATCGCACGCCTGAGCGCTGCACTTCTCCTGAACCAAGGAATTGCGAGACATGACCAACACCAATCCGGAAAGCTCCGACGTTCTGACGGCTTCGAATTTTCTCCGCGACCTCATCGCCGAGGATGCGCGCACCAAAAAGTTCGGCGCCGCCGCCATCCAAACCCGCTTTCCACCCGAGCCCAACGGCTACCTCCACATCGGCCACGCCAAGGCCATCTGCCTCGACTTCGGCCTCGCCGACGAGTTCGGCGGCAAGACCAACCTGCGCTTCGACGACACCAACCCTGAAAAGGAAGAGCAGGAGTACGTCGATTCCATCCAGCAGGACGTCCGCTGGCTCGGCTTCGAGTGGGAGCGGCTGTGCTATGCCTCCGACTACTTTCCCCAGCTCTACGAGTGGGCCTTGCAGCTCATCAAGGCCGGCAAGGCCTACGTCGACGACCTCACCGCCGACCAGATCCGCCAGTATCGCGGCACCCTCACCGAGCCCGGCAAAGACTCGCCTTATCGCAACCGCTCCATCGAAGAGAACCTTGACCTGTTTCAGCGCATGAGGGCTGGCGAGTTCCCCGACGGCAGCCGCGTGCTCCGCGCCAAAATCGACATGGCCTCGCCCAACCTGAATATGCGCGATCCGGTGATGTACCGCATCCTGCACGCCACCCATCACCGCACCGGCGACGCGTGGTGCATCTACCCCATGTACGACTACGCCCACGGCCAGTCCGATTCCATCGAGAACGTCACCCACTCCATGTGTACGCTCGAATTCGCCGACCACCAGCCCCTCTACCGCTGGTTCATCGAGCAGTTGGGCATCTTTCCCTCGCAACAATTCGAGTTCGACCGTCTGAACATCACCTACACCATGCTCAGCAAGCGCAAACTGTTGCAGCTCGTCCAGGAAAAGCGTGTGCGCGGGTGGGACGATCCGCGCATGCCCACGCTCTCCGGTTTCCGCCGCCGCGGCTTTACGCCTCAAGCCATCCGCACTTTTGTCGCCGCCGCGGGCGTTTCGCGCACCAACGGATCGACGGACGTGGAGATGCTGGAGCACTTTCAGCGCGACGACCTAAACCGCCGCGCCCGCCGCGCCATGGCGGTGCTGCATCCGCTAAAGCTGGTCATCGACAACTACCCCGAGGGCCAGGTGGAGCTTGTGGAAGTGGCTAACAACCCCGAAGATCCCACGGCCGGGACGCGCCAGGTGCCATTCTCGCGCCAAATTTATATTGAGCAGGACGACTTTCGCGAAGCGCCTCCGCCCAAGTACTACCGCCTTTCGCCGGGCAAGGAAGTGCGGCTGCGCAATGCCTACTTTGTGACCGCGCAGAGCGTGGTGAAGGATGCTGCCGGTAACGTTGTCGAGGTGCACTGCACCTACGATCCGCTGAGCCGCGGCGGCAACTCGCCCGACGGGCGCAAAGTGAAGTCCACCATGCACTGGGTTTCAGCCGCGCATGCGATCTCTGCCGAAATTCGGCTCTATGACAAACTCTTCACCAGGGCCGATCCGAGCGACTATCCCGAGGGCGGCAGCTTTCTCGACAATCTCAACCCCCACTCGCTTGAAATCCTCAGCGGAGCGAAACTGGAGCCCTCGCTGGCCCAAGCCAAACTCGGCGAGCCCTTCCAGTTCGAGCGCGTGGGCTACTTCTGCCTGGATCCGGATACAAGCGAGGGCCATCTGGTCTTCAATCGCACGCTCTCACTGAAAGACTCCTGGGCCAGGATTGAAAAGAAAGCCGGCGCATAGAAAGACCATATCAGCCGTCTGCACGCGCCCGGAAAGCACTGCGGCCCGCACAGGTTGCGGGCCACATCTGCCAGAGCGGGCTGCCTGAGCGGTTGCAGCGCGTCGAGCGGAGATGGGCCGCGCATCTGCCTGGTCAGTGTTTCTCGGCCACAGGGACGGCGCCGGCTGCGCCCACGGCAAAGACCCGGGGAATGCGATCGGCAGGGGCGGGCAGGACGGGAAAGACCGCGTGCGGCTCGGTCTGATACCAGTAGGCCGTGGAGTAGAAGTTGTCGGAACGGTGGTTGGCGTGGCCGTGCTCGATGGTAACGCGGATTGACTTCTCAAAAGCGACGGGGCTCTCGGTATGCCAGCGGTAGAGGCAATAGCGGCCGCCCATGCGCTCGGGATCGACGACCAGGGGCGCGCCGTTGTGCGCGTAGGCAAAGGCCTGCAGGCCGAAGTCCCAGGCGCCGTTGTAGTAATCCTCGGTGCCGGTGCCGTTGATGGTGGGCCGGGTGTCGCCGTCGATAAAGATCATGTCGTCGCCCTCGCCGAACCACTGGTCCTGGTTCTGCTCGACGGCGTGGGCAACGCCGACGAAGTGGCCCTTGCCCTCGGCCTCGAGGAAGACATAGTTGTCTCTGCCGTCGAGGTTCTTGCGGCCGTTGATCTCGGGCGAGTATTCGTTGGTCCAGTCGTTGTTCCAGCCCGTGCAGGGAGCGGCCTGGCGATACTGGGCATGGAAGCGTCCCAGGCCTTCGGGCAGGCTGGGCAGGGCGATGTAATCGACGGCAAAGTAGAAGCTGTCGGTGCGGATGGCGCCCTGGTTGGCCACGGCGATCCTCGCCGCGGTGGAAAATGGCATGGGAAAGTAAGCGTTGAGCGCCTTGATGGGCGCCACGGCGAGCAGTTCGGATTGATAGACGAAATATTCGCCCAGGCCGAGGCCAAAGAAGTCGCCGATGGGAACTTCGACGGAGGGCGTGGCCTCGCCGTCCCACCAGGCGCGCAGGACCAGGTTCTTGAGGTGCATACGGTCCTGGGAGTTGATGGTAACCCAGATGTGGGTGACGGCCCCGGCGCCAGTGACATCAAGCAGGGTGGCGGATTGGCCGGGTTCGATGGGGACACTGTCGTTGTTACCGCCGGAGCGATCCCAACTCGACGAGCGGCGAGACTTGTAGTTGCGCAGGCGAGCCAGCGCGAGCAACTCTTCCGGCGCGGAGGGATCGGGCGGCTCAGCGGCGGGTTTGGGCGCGGCGGCAGCCGTGGCGGCGTTGAGGCCCACAAGGGCAGCGCCGGAAAAGAGCGAGCCGAGCAGACGGCGGCGCATGGGTAAAGGCTGGCTGGGATGGCGCGACGGCATAGAAGATGTCCTCCGGGCGGTGGTGACGCGAAAACGTATTGTAGAGCGGCGCCAGGTAAGATATGCAACAGCCATGACGTGCGTAAGGCAGGCCTGCACGGGAGCGGAAGTGGTTTGGGGCAGCTTTGGATGCGGCAATCCTGCTTGCCGCAGTCGGGAATATTCCCCGCGGAGAGCAGCCTCACACCCATGCATACGGGTAGAATCCGGCTGGAAATGGCCAGAAGCTTCATGCCCGCGGGGTAAATTTAGGCCGCAAAATCCACCGACCACATTTCTTCATTTGCTGAATGCGAACTCGTGGCCCGCTCGCCCCTTGCGGAGCTTCTCATGGTCTTAAGCGATAGTATTCTTATGAGTTAGAGGCGATTTGGACCTGGAAGTCACGCTTTCGGGCCGTCTGCTCCGGAAGTCATTTTTCTATTGATTTTTGAAGAATTTATCCGTAAAATAGAACCATAAACTACCTGCGGACTGATTGTCCCCCCCCTATGCTTGTCCGAGGTTGTGTCAGAAAATCACCTTTTCAAGGACAACAAATCGATGGCAAAGCGTCGTGGAAATCCAAATTGGGGCAAACCGGAGCCCATTGGCCCAGTTGTGCCTACAGTGACCTCCTTCGAGCAGATCGTCAAGGAGTTCAAACTGAGTCCGGATCAGTATATCCGTTCGACCCGTCTGCGCGAGTGGGCTCGGCGCAACAAAAATTCCAAGTACATCCCCGAGGCGCTGCTTGAAGCCTGGGGTTTTGAGATTGAATCGACGTTGTAATTTCTCTTCTTTTTGAGCGTTTCGCTAAAGCGCCGCCCATGGGCGGCGCTTTGGCGTGTATGCGCGACTGCCAGCCTTGCCTGCCGCCTTTGCCCTTTCGCCGCGCCATGAAGGACAATAAGGATGCCATGCCGCAAACAGCCCGTTTCATCGAGCCGCCCTTCATCGACGTTCCCGGCGCCCTGGACGAAATCCGCGCCGGACGCATGATTGTGGTTGTCGATGATGAGGATCGCGAAAACGAGGGCGACCTGACCCTGGCCGCCGAATTCGTAACCCCCGAAGCCATCAATTTCATGGCCCGCTACGGCCGCGGCCTCATTTGCCTCACACTCACCGAAGAGCGCGCCGACTACCTGCGTCTCTTCCCCATGACCCAGCAGAACTCGTCGCGTTTCGGCACCGCTTTTACCGAGACGATCGAGGCCCGCGAGGGGGTGACCACGGGCATCTCGGCCGCGGACCGGTCCCACACCATCCGCACGGCCATTGACCCGCGCTCGACGTTTTCCGATCTGGCGCGTCCGGGGCATGTTTTCCCGCTGCGCGCGCGCAAGGGGGGCGTGCTGGTGCGCGCCGGCCAAACCGAAGCTTCGGTGGACCTGGCCCGGATGGCAGGGCTGAACCCTTCCGGCGTCATCTGCGAGATCATGCGCGACGACGGAGCGATGGCCCGGATTCCCGACCTGATTCCATTTTGCCGGGAGCACGGCCTTCGCATTCTCACCGTAGCGGAACTGATACGCTACCGGCTGCGCCATGAGCGCTACATCGTCCGCGCCGGCGAAAGCCGGATCCAAACCCGCCACGGTGAGTTCCGCATGATCGCCTACGAGAGCGAGGTAAACGGCGGCGAAAGCCACATCGCGCTCATCCGCGGCACGCTTTGCCACGACTGTCCCGCCTTCCAGAGCGGATCGCCGGGCATGGCCCTGGCTCCGGACGGAAACCCCATGTGCCCTTCCTGCACCCATCCGGTGCTGGTGCGTGTACACACGCGCTGTACGGCGGGCGATGTGTTTGCCGCCGACTGCCACTGCCGCGAAGTGCTGGATGAGTCCATGCGCATGATTGCCGAGGAGGGTTGCGGCGTGGTGCTCTATCTCCACAACACCTCGCGCGGCTTCGAGATCGAGTCGCCTTCCGCCCTTCATGACGCTTTCGGGCCGGGCGGCGCCGCCGTACCCGCCGCGCCGGAGGCCGCAGTGGGACGCCTCGTGCACCACCGCGAGTTGCGCGCGCGCGAGGGCTCGCAGGACCGCTCCGGACGCATCCTCCGCGCTATCGGCCTGGGCGGACAGATTCTCTCCGATCTCGGAATTCAACGCATCCGCCTGCTCTCGAACACACCCATGCATATTCCCGCCCTGGAAGGTTTTGGGCTGGAAATCGTCGAGCAGGTTGCCATCTCCATCGAAGAGCGCGCACAGATCGGTTAAATTTCCTGAGGACTCCGAGGCGCGTGTTGCCAACGCCTCGTGGCCAAGCATGCCGCAAATACACAAACGGATGTCCCGGTATGCAACCAAAGTGGGACAGACCCGCATCGCTCCTTTTGATACACAAGGATGGACGCCGCCTTCCGTGCAGCGTCAGCATCTTTCTCTGTACCTATAGCGGTTATAGAGGGGCGGGCCATGAAGCACCTTCCAGAGGGTTCTCAGGCAGAAAGCTTGTACGAACTCGCCTGGAATCACGCACAGGACAGCACATTCGCCGTCGATACGGAGACGGGCATCATCGTGGACGTGAATCCCGCGGCCGAATCCCTCACGGGTTACACCCGTTCGCGGCTCATCGGGATGCCCTTCACCGCGCTGCATCCTCAGGCGGAGCACGAACAGCTCAAATCCGAATTTGCCCGGATTGGGCTGGAGCCATTTTCCGTCTCCGGCCTTCACGTGCAGCGGCAAAATGGCGCTCTCGTGCCCGTTCTCATCTGGTCTTCAGTTGCTCTGCGCCACAACGGCCGCCCAGTGGCCATCGGCGCGTTCCGCGACATTACCGAGTTCCAGCAGCAGGAACATCGTCTCCGCACCAAGCGCTGGGCGCTGGCGGCCTACGCCGGCGCAGCCCTGGCTCTGGGCCGGGCAGCTTCCGTTGAAAGCCTGCTCAAGTCCATCTGCGACGCCATTACCAGGGAGTCGGTCTACGTCCTGGCTTGGGTGGCCATGGCCGATGACAGCAGCAGGGAGATCCAGGTTGCCGCAGCTTCGGGCCCTGCCTCCAACTATCTCCGCGGTTTGTCTCTCACCTGGGACCGGGAAAACCAGCGCAGAGCCGGCCCCGTCGGCACTTGCATGCGCACGCGCGAACTGCAACTCTTGCAGGATACCGAGACTGCGCCCGCCTTTGCTCCCTGGCTCGAGCTGACCAGGCAGGAGGGCATACGCTCCGTCCTCTCCGTCCCTCTCGCTCTCAAGGGAAGCCGGCGCGGCGCGTTGAACGTCTACGCCAGCCGTCCCCACGCCTTCGAGCCCGTGGCCATCGAGGTCTTTCAGCATTTGGCCGAACAGATTGGGCATGGCATCCATACCTTTGAACAGGGCAGGACTCTCAGTGCCGAGCACCTGCAACTGGTGAAGATGCAGAGCCAGCTCACCGAGGCCCTGTCTGCCATGGTCGCCCCCATCGTGCTGGCCATGGAGATGCGCGACCCCTACACCACCGGCCACCAGGCGCGCGTGGCCGAGATCGCCGTCGCCATCGGCCGTGAGCTGGGCTGGGCTGAAGAACGTCTTCAGGGACTCCGCGTCGCCGCCCAGGTGCACGACATAGGCAAGATCTCCATCCCCTCTGAAATCCTTACCAAGCCGGGCAACCTCAGCCCCGTGGAGCGCGCCATGATCAACCAGCACGCGGAGACAGGCTATGCCATTCTCAAGGACATTCCGTTTCCCTGGCCCATTGGCGAGATCGTTCGCCAGCACCACGAAAAGCTGGATGGCTCCGGCTATCCGCGCAGATTGAAAGGCGACGAGATTTTGCCCGAGGCCAAGGTGCTTGCGGTGGCCGATGTGGTGGAGGCCATGGCGGCCTACCGGCCGTACCGCCCCGGAGTCAAGCTCAGCGTCGTTCTGCAACGCATCGAGAGAGAGGCCGGCGTTGCGCTCGATTCGGAAGCCGTCCGTATCTGTGCGCATCTGTTTCGGAAAAAGCAGTTGGTGATTCCGCGCTCTGTCCCCACCTCCGCCCCGGTCACACCATCCGCTGTCTCACGTCGTTGAGCGTTACGTCGCCAATCTGCCGGCTGCCAAAGCTGCGGAACTCGCGTACGCCGCGCAGGTCGAAGGCGGCCGCGGCGCGCGGCACGCGCACCCTGAAGAAATCCGCCCCCTCCACATCCTTGAGCCAGAAGGCCGGGCGTGCATCAGCGGCCTGCACGGCAACCTCGATATTCGTCATTTCCAGATTGCGTACATGGCGCAGAAAGAAGCCCGTAGCCGGCAGCGCGCCAAACATATTCGGCTCCGGGTATGCCGCCGCGCGCTCCTCCGGCTGCAGCGCGGCCATGGCCTCCGTGCCTCCGCCCGCCTGCTCCAGGTACACGTCGCTTATCTTCACGTCCTCAATCGAATGCCCCGGCACGCCGCTCAGGATCGACGGCAGCGGCGACGCCCCCGAGCTCACAATGTCGCTCAGAATCACCCGCCGCATCGCCCCCGGCTGCGCGTTCTTTGGCCCGCGCATGCGCGTTCCCAGCCGCAGAAACAGGGGCGCGCTGCGGATGTCGCGCATGGCGATGCCGGTAACGGTAATATCCTCGACGATCGCTCCATCCTCGCTTTCGATGGCCAATCCCTGGCAGCTCTCAAAGACACAATTGGTAATCGTGATATTGCGGAAGCCTCCGTTGGACTCGGTGCCCATTTTGATGCGGCCCACCGCCGACAGTTTTCGCCCTTCCATCCGCTTCCAGGTTCCGTCAAGCACGGAGCCGAGCGCATAGCCTCCGGTGACGAAACAGTTTGCGATGGTCACGTTCTCGGTGACCCGCGCATAACCCAATGCAAATGAACTCTTGGGACAAATGCCGTCGTCCCACGGCGAGTTCACCGTACAGTTGCTGACGCGCGCATTGCGGCAGCAGTCCAGGTCCATGCCGTCGCGATTGGTATCGATGAGCAGGTTATCGACGGTCAGGTTGTCTACGCCGGTGGCCAGCAGCCCGAAGTGGCCTCCCTGCAGAATCCTGAAATCGCGCAGCAGCACATTCCGGCAGTTCTTGAGCGCAATCGCCTTGTTTCCCACGCCTGGCCTGGTGGCGTCGGGCAACTCCTTGTCGTGCTGCCAGTCCCATCCGCGGCTGAGCCCCTTGCCCCAGATCAGTCCCGGCCCCGTGATCGAAATCCCATCGAGATCCTCGCCCCAGATCAGCGAGTTGTGCCAGTGGTTGTGGCCGTAGTCCTGGTAGGGCTCCCATGACCCCTGCGCCTCGGCGGCGTCGTAGCCGCCCGTGGTTGTGCCGTCCAGCGGCGTGGGGCCGGCCAGCAGCACCGCGCCGTGATCCAGGTAGAGACCCACCCGGCTCTTGAGCCGGATCGAATAGCTGAGATAAACGCCGGAGGGAAAGTACACCGTTCCTCCGCCGGCCGCGGCGGCGGCTTCAATGGCACGGTTGATGGCAGGCGAATCCACGGCGGCTCCGTCGCCCCGGGCGCCAAACTGCCGCACGCTCAGCCAGCCTGGTACGTGGTTGGCTCCAGCCGTGGCGCTGTGCGCTTGCTGCATGGCACCTGCGGCCACGGGGCCCACCGCCGCCGCCATTCCCACTCCCGCCATCTTCAACAAATTCCTGCGTTCCATGCGCATCTCCTCTTCTTTGTCCTGATTGGCCGCGGTGCAGCCGCCCACCGCCGCCGAAGCACCATTCTGCCACAGCGCGCCGGTCACGGGTTGCGCGCCGCGGCGGCGTTGACTATGCTCTAATATCGACCGCAGCAACCGATCGCCACGCGCGCCGGAGTTCGCAGAATGGCTTGCCCGCTTTCCGTGCCTCGTCCTCATTTTGGAATGGCCGTCTTCGCTCTTGCATTGGCCCTGGCGGGTTGTGCCCAAACCTCCACCTCCTCCACATCCACAACCACGGCATCCACGCTGACAGTGGCTATGGCCAGCAGCGTGGTGGTGCCGCAGGACGGCGCCGCCGTCCAGGACAGCGTAACCATTGCCGGCGCTTCAGGAACCCCGCAGATCTCCATCAGCGGGCTGCCTTCCGGCATCAACAGCCAGTTCACCGCAACCGGAAGCGGCCCTTCCGGCGTGGTTACATTCACCGGCGCGTCGTCGGTTCCGGCGGGCAGCTATCCAGCCAGCCTGACCGTCAGCCTTGCCGGCCAAACCGCCACGCAAAACTTTACCGTGGTGAGCGCCGTGGTGGCCAAAGTGCAGGCCAGCACCGCGACCAACCTCGGCATCGGCGGGCATTTGGAGCAGTTCATCTCCACCAACTTCCAGATTGCGCAGTGGACGGAAGGCTTTTTCGGAACAGGCGCCACCACCGCCGCCCGGCAGGCCACGCTGAACTCGCTCCAACCCCAGCACATTCGGTTACAGGCCATCGGCAACGCCGTGCCCATGACGGCGGATACGGGCTCAGCCAGCGACTGGAACTTCACCCCGCTCGACCAGATGGTGCAGCCCATCCTGGCCTCGGCCGATCACAGCCCCATGTTCCAGATCGCCGTGGCGCCAGGATGGATGTGCGATGCGAGCGGCCACCTGGATGTGACCAATCACCTGAACGACTTTGCCGACTACGCGGCCAACCTGGTTCTCTACTACAACAAGGGCGGTTTCGATTGGGGCGGAACCCACTTTCAGTCGCCCAGTGCGTATCCCATCACCTGGTGGGCCATCTTCAACGAGCCCAATGCCAACAGCCTCTCCGCGAGCGATTATGTGAAGGTGTACAACGCGGTGGTGCCGGCCATGCTGGCCGTCGATCCCACGCTGAAGTTTTCCGCCGTGGAGCTTTCCGACTACGGGCTCGGCTCCGGCGGCGCCGGTGATCCCGAGCAGTACATGCCCACCTTTCTGGCAGGCGTAGCCGCACCGGTGGATACCATCGGCACCCATCTCTACGGCACCTGCAACCAGCTCTCTACCGACACGGATCTGTTCAACGCGGTTCCCCAGTTCGCCGCCAACGTGACCTACTTCTACCAGGCCCTGCGCGGCGATGCGACACTGGCCGCAACTCCCGTGTGGGTGGATGAGATCAACGTCAACGCCGACTATGCTGACTCCAACGGCATGAGCGTCTGCAATCCGGGCCAGGTATGGGTGCTGGACCAGCGCGCCACCAACGCCTTTTTTGCCGCCTGGAAACCGTACGCTTTCTCACTTCTGGGCAAGGCCGGAAACCAGGCCCTGCACCACTGGGAGTATAGCGGCGGGCCACAATACGACGAGGTGGACAGCAACGGCAATACCCTGCTGAGCTACTGGGTCGACAAGGCCCTGGCAAACTATTTCCCCTTTACCACCGCGGCCGCCGCGCCCGCCATTCTTGCCACCACCGCTACCGACTCTGCCACGGTGGAAACGCTGGCCACCAAAAGCGCCAACGGCACAGTCACCATCATGATTGTCGACCGCGCCGTGAACGCATCCACCGACAACAACGGAAGCGGCGCGCCGCGCACCGTGATTGTGGATACCTCTGCGCTGGGCGGCTACACGGCCGCCAACTTGATGACCATCAATGCCGCCACCAGCGCAACCACCGGCCCTTCGGCAGCCGGCATCACGCCGTCTTCCCGCATCGCCATCACCCTTCCCGGCTACGGCGTGAGCTTCCTCACGCTCATGCCGTAAGGGCGAAGACTGCCTGTTTTCGGCCGCCGCTCTACGCCTTCAGAACCTCTGGCAGCGAAAGCGAGCGCAGCATCGCTTCCATCGCTTCGGCATCGCCGCCGATCTTCCGCAGTAGCGCCTCTTTCAGCCTTTCGCGCTGGGCATAGAGCCGCAGCGGCTCAGGCGGATGATGCAGCAGTTCCTTGCCCACCAGCGCCCGCACGATGAAGGGCATGTAGGACGAGTAGTCGCCCTGCATGCTCACGGTACGGCTCATGTAGCCGTCTGGATTCACCTTGCCCCAGGAGACCGCCTCGGCTGGCCAGCAGGAAGACAGGCTGCCATCCGTCACCGGCGCGGAGACAATCTGCGCGTCGTAGTCGTAGCCGCGAATCTCCTTGAGGAAGAAGATCTGTGACAACGCCGGCTCCGGCTGCAGCGAATAGTTCTTGGGCACGCCGCCGCCCAGAATCATGATGGCCATGGCCTTGGCCTTCGATTCGAAGAGACCCCAATGGTGATAGGCGCAGGACTCGAAGACATCCTCGTGCAGGTCATAGTCGAAGCTGTAGCGAATCTTGCCCATCCGCGCCAGCGTCCATAGCTTCACGGAATTCAGAAAAACACTGCCGTCGGCCGGAGCGCCGATAAAAACCGGAAGATCAAGCTCGGCGCAGGTGCTCATCAGACCCGGCGCGATGCCCAGCGCCTGTTCCCGCTCGGCGTAACACCTGCCGAGCAGATAGTTGCGCTCGGTGGTGGTCATGCGCTTCTGAAACTCCGGCCGCTGCAGCATCGCGGTGAGCACGGTGTCCTGGTCCAGAAGCACCTGCTCGTCAAAGCCGGTGTCGGTCACGCGAATGACGCCTTCTTCGCGCAGCCTGGCGTCGTCGCCGAAGAGATCCACCTTGCGGATGGGGCGCTCCGCGGTACGGCGCAACGAATCGTGCCCGTCGTGATAACAAATGGCGTCCGTGACGGTGATGTACGCCGTTTGCGCGGCGCGCATGAGGGGAATCAGCCAGGCGCGGTGCTGATCGGAGACCGTGACCGGCCCGGCACACGTAATGACCAGCGGAATACGCTGCTCGATGACCTGCTTGAGAACCTCGTACACCCGCTGCAGATAGGCCCCGCCAAAGGCCGGGAGCGATTCCTCGAAGACCTCGTTCAGATCCCGGCATTGCGTCACCGGCTTTCCGGTAACGGCCTTTCCCATCAGGCTGTCTTTGGGACAATCCTTCATGATGTGCGCCTCGAATATGTTGGCGACTGCTGCCGCCAGTATGTTGGCGATTTGCTGCGCCAGACCAACCTCAGAATACAATGCGGAGACAAAACAGCATTTCCCCGCTCTCCGCGAAAGACGCGGGAAGCAGGGGATGCCGCAAACGCTCAGGCCTTCTTCGCCTCGAGCAGAGCATTCAGCCGGGCAATGACGGGAAAGGCATCGGCGATGTAAACCACATCGGCCTTGCCGCGCGTCCATCCGCAGTTGGGATCGAGCGAGATGGCTCTGCGCGCGCCGATGAAACGCCAGCCCACCACATGCGGTTCCTCGCCGTGGCAGCAGGTGGCAAGACCCTTGGCATGGCGCGGCGTGGAGCCCGTTTGGCCTATCTGATTCAAATGCGTCAGAAAAGGAAGAACGAAGTTCCCTTCGCTGCCCTGGTCCACCAGCGACTTGCTGCTGCCCAGCGATGCCCCCGTCGCCCGCAGGAAGCCGAGAATCAGCTTGCCCGCCTCTTCGGCATGCACCTGGCCGTCGGGCTGCTTCTTGGTCCAGCCTGCGCCGGCCACAAAGAGCATCTTCGCGTCGGGCCTGATCGTCTGCGCGTCCTGCGCCGGCATGCGAAAGCCGCTCACCGTGGTACGCAGCGGGGGCAGCGTGACGGCCACCTGTTCCGCCTCAACAGCCGCGGGGGCGCCCGCATAGGCCGCATGCGTGCCCGCGTCCAGCAGCAGGAACCACGGGCGCGCCGCGCGGCTCACAACCGCCTCCACGCGCTGCCGGTAGAACCACCGCGCCGCTTCGATGCCACCGTTCACCGCGACGGCAGAGATGTGCGTGTCAATGCATCCGCCCAGCCTATGCGCCACGCTGGCCGCTACCCGCGCCAGGCGCGAGCTGCCCGGAGCAAGAACAAGGCTGGCCTGGGCCGCGCGGCAAATCGCCTCGCACGCGGCGGCGTCGGAGCCGTACCGCGCCTGCGCAAACTCCGCGCCGGTAACGGCCAAAAGCCGCGCGCCGGTCGCGGCCAGCGCGTGAACCGCCGCGGCATCAGCGGCCACCACGCCGATGGCGAGCCCGGCGCCGAGCTTGCCCGCCAGTTCCATTCCTGCCGTCACGGCCTCCAGCGAGGCCTTGCTCAGCGCGGAGCCGCTTTCGTCTGCATGGGTCAAAACAAGAATAGAATCCAATGTCGTCTCCCGGAGCTTTCAGCTTTCGGCTCTCAGTCTTCAGCTTCGTGCTTGTGGCCTCTGGCTGAAGGCTAATCGAATTTAGTTCTCTTCCCCAATCCACTCCGCCAATTCGCGCGCAATCTCGTCGGGCGACCTGTCTTTCACCACGCGCGTTTCGCGCTGCTGTTTGGGCAGCGAGACGGAAACGTAGCGCAAGCCGTTGGCGTCGAGTTTGGCAGCTTTGGCTTTTTGCAGCGCTGGCATAATCGTGCGCATGTTGGCCATGCCCACCTGCGGATTGTTGCGCGGCTCAGCCAGGCTGCCGGTGGCCCAGCCCAGCACCGCGGGCGCGCCCGCGCACACCGAGACCTGGTGCTTGCCGCCCTCCACGCGCTCCAGCACCTCAAAGCTTCCGTCCTCATGCAGGTCGATCTGATCGACGCCCTGGAACTGGTCCGCAATGCCCAGCCGCTCGCCCACCAATTGCAACGTCACGCCCGCCCCGCGCGTGGCCGACTCCCATCCGCCAAAGAGGAGGAGCTTGCCGCGATCCAGGCCGGGCAGCGCGGCGATCGTCTCCGCCAGTACCGCCGCCGTCGAGTGCGCGTCGGGGAATCCGCCGATGGGGCCGTCGATGGGAACCAGCTCGAAGGCCACCTTCTGCGCCACAGTCATCATCACCTGCTGCAACTTGGCCTTGGGGCCAAGCGAGACCAGCCAAACCTTGCTGCCGGGATTCTTCGCGGCCAAATCCGCTGCTTCATACAGCGCGCTCGCCGCCCACGGGTCCAGCACCGCCGGCAGCACCATCTCGTTCTTCAATCCCGGTCCCGCCGGCGTCGTCACCGGCTCCAGCGTCTGCAACGGATCGGGCACAATCCCCGCGCAAACGACGATGTGTAATGGATAGGACATCAACACCTCTCTGAGAGAGCTTTCAGCTTTTCGTGCCCGCCTCCGGCTTCTGAAGGAAGGAGATGGGCATTTTGGAAACTTCTTCTTCCAATGAGTTCGCTCGTTCAAGAATATCGGGCGAGGCCACCTTTAGTCTCCGCGCGATGAACAATTGCGTCTTCAGCTCGAGCAGCAGGCCCTGCGCCAGGCCGAGGGACTGCCGGAATTCGCCCAGGTTCAGCTTCCGCGGCCTTTCGCGATATGGCTCGCCCCAGAAACACTCGCCCTTCGCATCTGACAGCAGAGTCCGTATAAGCCGTCTTACGAGAAGGCGCAAGTGATCCGGTAGATGCTCTCGGTCAGGTCGATGGCTCGTTGCCAAGCGATTCAATCCTGCCGCTTCTGCCCCTCAATGGGGGCCTCTCTGGTGGCTTTGGTTTGTTCTTCCTGCTCGATTCAGGACGCAAGAGCCGAAGGCGAAAAGCTGCGTTTTTCAGTTTTCCGCCGAATGCAATCCCCCCGCCCCTGCCCGAAACTCGATATTCGCGTGCTCCCCGTCCGGCGACTGCCCGCAGTTCCATAGGCACGCTCCGCAGTGCACGCACTTCTCGCGCTCGAACGCCGGCACGCCCTCCTCGCCCCAGGTGATGGCCTGCCCCGAGCACATGGCCACGCAGGTCTTGTCTTCGCACGCGATGCACAGCTCCGGATGGAGGAAGACCACGTGGTCGGCAAACCCCGGCATGGCCTGCACCTTGCCGCCTAGCAGCAGCGCGTCCTGGTGCGTGACCAACAGACGGCCGTCAAAGGGAATCTCCGGCCAGCCGCGCGCCGTCATCAACGCGTCGTGCAGCGGCCGCCCGTCGGCCAGCGCCAGCTCGGCGGCGTCCCTGGCCGCCAGACGCGGGCGCTGATGCCTGATCTGACGGTAGGCCGGCGGAATGTGCGCGCCCAGCGAGAACCGCCCACCGGTCAGGCCGGCCAGCGCCATGCCCACCATGCCCTTCACCATGCCGTCGTGGAAGCCGTTGCGCGCGTTCCTGGCCTCTTCGGCGCCGCGCTCCACCCAGCTCGCCCGCCGCCGCGCCTCGTAGGTCGCCTTCAGGTTCTCTTCCGTAAACCCTCTGCCCGCCCGCAGCAACTCCACCACCGCCTCGGCCAGTTGCGTTCCGGTGGCCCAGGCCTCGTCCACGCCCGAGCCGGTGAGCATGTTCGTCGAGCCCGACCCCTCGCCGATGCGCGCAAAGCCGTCGCCGCTCAGGAACGGCTCGCCGTGCTTGCCGCTTTCCTCCAGCGATTTCGCGCCCCACGAACGCAGCGTCCCGTCCTTCAGCACCTTCCACAGCGCCGGATGCTGAATGTAGTGCTGCAGGTAGCGGTAGGCCGTTCGCGAAGGATCGCCCATCCACGAAGGGACAAAAATACCCACCGACACCAGCCGCTCGGGATGGACATAGAGAAACCCGAAGATCTCCGGCTCAGGATACCCGAAGGTGTGCCACACCGTTCCCGGCTCCAACTCGGTCCCCTCCGGCAGTTCGATGACGAACTTCATGCCCAGCGCCCACTCGCGCCGCGCGTGGCCGGCTGGCAAACCCAAGGCGCGGTCCAGCGCTTGGCCCACCGCACCCACAGGACCATCGCCCACCACCGTCAACTGGGCGCGAAGATCCATACCGGCCATAAACCCGTCCGCCGGCGCGCCCGCCTTGTCCACGCCCTGATCGGCCAGCCGCAGACCTTCCACGGCACGACCGTTCATCAGCGGCCCGCTTACCGGGGTTCCCGGCCAGATCTGCACCTGGCCGCCGGCCATCAGTTGCGAACCCACCCACTGGTTAAATTGCCCGATGGAGAGAATCAGTCCTTCGTGCTTGTTGAGGAATTCCGGCGTCCAGGGCAGCTCGAAGGCATGGTCTTGTACGCGCGCCATGCGCAGGGCCGCATCCGCCATCCGCAACGCCAGCGACCGCCGGCTAGCCCCCACGGGGTCCAGCAGATAGAGCACCCGTTCCCGCTTCACCTCCGCAGCCATCGGAATTTCGGCCGGGTTCAACTCCGGAAAGCTCGCGCGTATCGCCCGCCCGCGCGTCACCACGCCGCTTACGCCGGCGGCAATATCGTCGGCCCGCTCGTAGCAGAGCACCTGCAGGGGCATGCCCGGCATGGCCCGGCTCTCAAAGGCCGGATCACCGGCGTTTTCGCTCAGCACGCGCGCCAGCGCGGTGAGAAAGCCGCCCATCGCCGGGCCGAATCCGGCGCAGGCAATGTCCACTTCCATGGTTTGCCGCTCGATCTCCGGCGCGGCCTGTTCTTCCGGAATAACCGTTGTGCTCATGCGGGATAATCCAGCGCTTCGGGAATCATCACCTTGCTCACCGTCTCGGCGGCGCGATCCTTGGCCAGGCGCGAACCGGTCAGGCACGCCGTCAACTTCGACTGCAGGCGCAGGAATTCGCCGGAGCCGGCGCATCCGGCGCACGGGCCAGCCTTTTGCGGATGGCTGCCATCGGCGCGAATCACATCCACCGCCATAGCGGCGATCCCGGGCATGGTCTCTTCCAGTTCTTCCAGTTCGCTGGTCAGAAAGCAGCTCCGGTGTTCTTCCTCGTCCCACGAGGGATGCGCGTTGTAGCCAAAGACCAGCTCCGCGCAAATGCGCGCAACCTCGCCCGCCGCCCGCGCCGCCTGCGTGTGGCAGAGGTCGCCGAGAAACTGCACCGTGCCTTCCAGGCCTTCGCTCACCACCGGATCGTCCGCGCCACGCGCCTCCAACTCCAGCACGTCGAGAATCTGGCAGCGCGAGGCCAACAGCCAGCACAGCGCGTCGGCCAGCGCAAAAGTCACGCCCTGCCGCTGCCCGTGATAAAGCTTCCCGCCCGCCGGATCCGTTGCCTTCTGCAAGTGATTCAGCGTCCACTGCCACATCTGCATGGCCGAAGCCAGCGTGCAGGCGCCCGTGCCCGGATGTGTAGAGGCAATGCGCCGCATCTCTGCGGTCCACGCCTTGAACTGCGCCAGGAAAATCTCCGAGGTCATGGTCACCGTCAACTGGCGGCGCTGCACCGCTTCCGGCCCTTCGTAGGTGGCCTCAAGCTGCGCGTCCATCCACTTGTTGGCCAGGAAGCCCGGACAATCCTCGGTAATGCCGTAGCCGCCCATCAGGCTTACGGCCTCGCGCAACATGTTGGTGCCGTGACCTGTGTTCCACAGCTTGGTGGCCGGGCACAGCACATTGGCTTCGGCGTCCAGCAGGACAAACTCAACCAGCGGGTCGGCCTCCAGAGCGGCGCGGCGCGCATCGCCGGGGCGCAGGGACAGCAGTTCCAGCGCCTTCGCTTCGCTCTCGCGCAATGCTTTCATTTCGGCGCGGCCGCCCTGGATGCCGCGCTCCTTCAGGATCGCCGTCTTCTGCTTCTCCACCGGGTCCAGCCGGTCAAAGAGGCGCGCCGCGGCAAACCCCAGCGAAGCCGCTGCCTCGCCCGTAGCCCACACATCCACCAGCCGGTGCAGCGCATCCTCGCGCTGCTGAATGCCCTGCTCGTAGCGCACCGAGCCGGGCTTTGCGCCCTCGGCCCCGCGGAAACGCCCGCGCTGGTAGCGAATGACCGGCTCGACGGCCGAAAGCAGCTTGGCCGCCGTCATCACGCCCACCGGCACGCGCGTCCGGCGAAAAACCGCCTCGATGATCTCGCCGTGATTGAAGTTGGGCACAATCACGCCGTCCTTCACCGTGTAGCCGCCCACAATCCGGCTGGCCGGAACCTTCAGGTTGAAGACCGGATCGCCAGTCGAGGAGAGCTGGTGCACCAGCTTTTTGGTCGGCGTTCCGCGGTCGAAGACACCCTCGTCGCCTTCCTCCAAGATCACCACGCAGCTTCCCTTGATGCGCTCGTCGTCGGAGTTCACCGCCGCGGTGACAAAGTTCGCAAAGGCAATGCCGGTAATGAACCGGCCGCGCTTGTCCACCTGCACCCAGGGCTCCTCACCGTCTTTCCACGCGGCCACGCGGATCTTGCCGCTCAACATGCCGGTATCCACGCCGACATAGGGAATGGGCTCGGTGAGCGCAAAGGCGCCTCGCCACGGCTTGCGGTCCTCGCCCGGCTGCGCAGGGGCGGAGATCTGCTTGTAGTGCCGCGACTGCTCCGGCGTCCCGCGCTCGTGGATCGGCGCCAAAGCCAGAAAACTCGCCAGGCTGGCCGTAGCTGCTCCTCCATCCACCCACGCCAGCTCAAATGCCGCCAGCGACAGCGCCAGATTCTTCGGCCCGGAGATGAATCCACCCTCTTCCGGCTCCATGAAGGCAGCGGTCACGCCCGCCTGATCGAAGGCCTCCATCATCTCGTTTTTGCCGGCCGTCCACTCGTGCGTATTGCGTTCGCCGGCGGCCACCAGCCGGGCAACGGCTCCGCGCGCCACGCCGCGCGCAGACTGCACCAGCATTTGTAGGTCATAGCGGTCCGCAAACTGCCACTGGATTTGACGAACAGCATCGCCAGGAAGGGTGAGCATGGTTTTTCTGTCACTTAGCGTCATTGAACTCATTGTATGCATGCTCCTCGATACGCCGTCTAATTTTGCTTGACTAACCTCACACAGGCATGTGATCCAGATCACTTTCACGCGCCGAAGCAGGCAGTGCCCAAGCCGCGGGACTCGAAGAATAGGGCGGTAAATTGCTTCAAGGTCACAGAATGCAAGGGTTTCCTTACTGTGACAGGTGTCACTTTCGCCTGCTTGGCATGGGCGTAAACAGTTAGTTGACCGGTGATTTGTAGCACCGGCAAAGGAGTTACGCCATGAAACAGTATTTCCATCTGGCGGCCGCCCTCGTACTGTCCGCCGCCTTCGCCATGCCCGCCCTGGCCCAAGGGCCCGGCGCGGCTGTATATAAGGCCAAGTGCGCCATGTGCCACGGCGCCGACGGCACCGCCGCCACGCCCGTGGGCAAGAGCATGAAGATCGCATCCTTCAAGAGCCCTGCCCTGAAGAATGCCCCTGAGGCCGTGCTGCTTGCCGCCACCAAGGACGGCAAGGGCAAGATGCCCGCTTACAAGGGCAAGCTCACCGACCAGCAGGTCAACGAAGTCGTGCAGTATATCCGCACCCTGCAGAAGTAGCCAGGCGCCTGAAGCGCCGCCCATGCGGCGCGTTCGGGGGAAGAGAGGGCATTCGTCTCTCTTCCCCGCACCTGGAAATGTGTTAATCGTTCGGGAGCATAAATGAAAGCCGTTTCTCCCATTACCGTGTTTCTTGCCGCAGCCGTCGTTAGTTTCTGTACGGCTCCGTCTGCTGCCGAGAATAGCGCCGCGTGCCTGGCCTGCCATGGCGACGCCACTCTGCAGGACGCCTCGGGGCACTCCATTGCGGTGGATGGAAGCAAATTCCATTCCAGCATTCATGGCAGCCTGGACTGCACCAACTGCCACGTCTCCATCAAGGGCTATCCGCACCCCGACAAGGTGACGCCCGTGCAGTGCTCGACGTGCCACGCGGACGAGGCTTCAGGACTAGCGGGAAGCGTACACGCCGATGGCGCACAGCAATGCACCAATTGCCACGGCAGCGCGCACGCCATTTATCCCAAGACCGACCCGCGCTCGACCGTCTATCCGCTCAATATTCCGCGCACATGCGGCTCCTGCCACGGCAAAGACGGCCTGGCTGGAAAGCACGGCCTGCCCAGCGTTTATCCCCATTACCTGGACTCCATCCATGGCATGGCCCTGAGCAAGGAAGGCCTGCTGGTGGCAGCCAACTGCCAGAGTTGCCACGGCTCCCACCACATCCTCAGCCACACCAATCCGGAGAGCCCGACTTACAAGACCAACATCCCCAAGACCTGCGGCTCCTGCCACGCCGGAATCACCGCCAGCTACAAAAGCGGCGTGCATGGAAAAACGCTGGCTGCCGGCAACCTGAAGGCTCCGGTCTGCACGGACTGCCACACCGCCCATGCCATCGTCGAGCCCACCGAGGCCGAGTTTCGCAACCAGTCCACCCCCATCTGCGGTTCCTGCCACAAGGAACAGTTCTTCACCTACCGCGACACGTTCCACTCCCAACTCGGCGCCCTGGGCGGCTATGTGGAAACCGCCCGTTGCTGGGACTGCCACCGCGCCCACGACATTCTGCCCGCGTCGGACCCCGCTTCCACCGTGGCCCCGCGCAACCTTGTCAAAACCTGCGGCAGGTGCCATGCCGACGCCAACGCCAGCTTTGTACAATACCAGCCACACGCCAACGCTTATAACCGCAAACTCAGCCCGGGTCTTTATTACATCCGTCTGTTTATGAACCTGCTGCTGGTCAGCGTGCTCACATTCTTCCTGATTCATACCATCCTGTGGTTGATCCGATCGCGATACCACCAGGTGAAGGAGAACGCGGCAGAAGGAGAGAAAGATGCCTGATCAGGAAAACTCCGCCAACGGTGCTGCCATGGAACATCACGGCCAGACCCGTTACATTGCGCGCTTTACGCGCGCCCAGCGCACGCTCCACGCCGTGCTGTTCAGCACGTTTTTGGGCCTGGCCGCCACCGGTCTGCCCTTGCGCTTCAGCGAGAGCTTCTGGGCCCGCAAGTTCGCCGCCATCATGGGCGGTTTCGGAGCCATTCTCGCCTTTCACAAGCTCTGCGCCGTCATCCTCACGCTGGCTTTTCTCATTCACGTCAAGGATCTGTTTACGCGCGCCTTTCTCCGCCACGAAAAGGGCATTTTCTGGGGTTCAGGCTCCATGGTGGCCAACTGGAAGGATGTCAAGGATCTCGTTGGCCACTTCCGTTGGTTCGTGGGTCTCGGCCCACGGCCCCGGTTCGGGCGTTATGCCTATTGGGAAAAGTTCGACTACTGGGCGGTTTTCTGGGGCATGATGGTGATCGGCTTCTCCGGCTATGCCATGTGGTTTGCACCCTTCTTTGCCCATTTTCTGCCCGGCTGGGCGCTCAACGCCGTCCTCGTGGTCCACAGCGAAGAAGGCCTGCTGGCTATCCTCTTCATCTTCTCCATCCATTTTGTCAACACCCATCTCCGTCCCGACAGCTTCCCCATGGACATGGTGATCTTCACCGGAGTGGAGAGCGAAGAGGAGTTCAAAACCAAGCGCCCGCTCGAATATGAAAAGCTGGTCAGCCAGAATAAACTCGCGCAGAGAATGGCCGAGCCGCCAGCCCTGTGGTACACCAATTTTTCGCGGAGCGTCGGCTTCGCGGCCATTGCCATCGGCCTGCTTCTTCTGGTTCTGACCCTCAGCGCGTACTTCAGCTAGAACGGTTCACGTGCGCTTGCCGGGGACCGGAGGCGGCGGCATATTTCCCCGGCAGGGAATATGCCGCCTTGCAAAAAGAAAAAGACCACAGCCGCCGGTAACGGAAAGTCTGTACGGAATGGACAAGAAGTCAAAGAACGCCGGCCTCAAATGCGCCAGTAGTCGCCTCGCCAGCTCTTGATCCGTTCCTTGATTTGCTTGCGGTTGAGATTTTCTTCCAGGGCCTGTTTGGCCAGTTCCACCACCTCGTCGTCGGCCGCAAAGCGTAGCCCGATCAACTGATCCTCCGTCAACCGGTAGATTTGGGCGTGCCACTCTGCCCGCGCCAGCGCCTGCAGCCGCAGCCGCTCCTCCAGCCGTATCACCCGGTCCTGCACCTTCAGCGGATATGTTCTCAGCTTGATGTAGGGAATAAAGGCCACCACCGAAAGTACGAGAATCCACGCCGCCGACATCCGCGCAGAATGCCAATGATGCAGAAGGTGGAAGACCGCAAAGACCACGTTGGCCAGCAGCACGAACGCCAAAACAAAATGAAAGGCCGGATCGATCCGGGCGTGATTCTTTAAATTCTGCGCATCCTTGTCATTCATGAGCTTCTCCACCTTCAATCGGAGCACCATTGGCCGTTACTGCGGCCGGCTTGGCCGCCTCTTCTCCATC
Source organism: Acidobacteriota bacterium (assembly GCA_021846985.1). GTDB lineage: Bacteria > Acidobacteriota > Terriglobia > Terriglobales > Acidobacteriaceae > Telmatobacter. Next base: position 58,001 of record JAJZVX010000020.1, read on the forward strand.
CTCGAGCGGAGCCTGGACCTGGGCGGCCACGCGCTCGGTCTCTTGCACGGCCGGAGGATGCGCAATCAACTCGTTCAGATTTGCGGCCCGCAGCGTCTCAGGATTTTTGGGAACGAGGTGAAACCGCCCCCTGATCGCGTAATCGACGAAAATCCCCCCCGCCAGGTAGGGATTGAGCACGGCAATCGGCACCGCATAGCCGGTGGTCGCAAGCGATTCGGAGATGCTCTTATTCGAACCGCTGTGCCGCCGGTAACCCGGAACCTGCTCAATCTTGTACACGGTGAGATGGATGTCCGGATGCTTCCGCGCATAGCGCACAAGCTTGTACACCGTCTGTTTGGGCGTGGTCATGCCCGCATCCGGGAAGATGCTCCGCCGAAACGTGTGCGGAAAATATCCATTCATCACTACGCGCGCAAAATCCGCGCAGTTGTTGAACAGCATGTGAAAATGCGAACGGTTGGGTTCATTGTTCAGCCGCTCAATGAGCGCGTCGTCCTGTGCTTCAGTGGTTTCGAACCGGTAAGCGTAGATGGTGCGCTCATAGGAGACGCCGATCAACTCAGTCCATCCGCCGCGCAGCAGGCTGCCCCGCGGCACCTTGGCTCCTAGCGCCAGCAGGTGTTCTTCGTGGTATCTGTCGCGCAGATGCCACACCAACTCGCGGTCCACGCGGCGGGGGACGCCAGAGAGATTCTCCGTGGCATACAAGTAGGGAACGAGCGGAATCGCCACCCAGTCATAGCCCCCCATGCCCTGGTAACGCGCAATCACCGCGCCCAGCTCGCCAGGCCGGCAGCGCCGCAGCTTCACCGGCGTGGCGGCACAAATCCGCTCAAAGTAGACTGCATTGTGTCCGGTGGGGTTGACGGCTCCAAAGAAGCCATACGGCTCTTCCATCAGCAGCGCCGCCTGTGCCCGGCAGTGGACGCAACCGAGCAGACACCCCGCCACTAACAGCCCAAGTGCCAACAAACGCCTGCCCGCCGCGCGCATCGCAGACAGCGCAATTTTCCAGATTATTGGGCGCGAGGCCTGACTCTTCCCCGCCGCCTTCGTCTCGTCATGCGGCATCTTCGGTTCCTGGATACCCTGTCGTTCGCTGCAACAGCGTCTTGAGGCGCCGGGATTACCGTGCCGCATCCTGATCATTGGCAGGCGGCACAGAGACTCATCTGCAAAAGGTATAACACACTTTTCCCCCTTAAGTTGCGGCCGGGCGATGCACCGGCTCCGGCACTGGGGTTCTGGCCAGTCACCGTCTGCTCTGCTATCGTTCTCCTTCCGGAGTTTTCCGCTTTCTGGCGAAGGCGGCGCTCCGCAATCCCCATCCAGACGAGGCGAATCTTGAAACTCCGGCGCTTCTTCCTCCTGGCCCTTTTGCCCTGCGCGGTTTTACCCGCTCAAATCACGCTTCCCCATCTCCTCTCCAGCCACATGGTCGTACAGCGCAACCTACCCGTCCACGTGTGGGGCACGGCCGCGGCCAACGAGGAGGTGAGCGTCACCTTTCGTGGCGAGACGCGCTCCGTCCAGGCCACTCCCCTCGGCCGCTGGAGCCTTTACCTCAAGCCGGGCGAGGCCGGCGGTCCTTTCCAGATGACGGTGCGCGGCTCCGCTACGCCGGCCCAGCCGCCCCTTGTTCTCAGTGACATCCTTGTCGGCGATGTGTGGCTCGCCTCCGGCCAGTCCAACATGGAGTTCCCCTTGAGCCGCGCCGCCACCGCCGCCCGGGATATCCCCCGCGCAGACAACGACCGCATCCGCCTGCTCATGGTGAAAAAACGTGCCATCGACTACGCCCAGGACGACATTGAAACCGGCGGCTGGGCCGCCTCCTCGCCCGCCACCGCGCGCGATTTCTCCGCCGTCGCCTGGTACTTTGCCCGCGCGATCGAAGAGCGCGAGCACGTGCCCGTCGGCGTGATCGATTCCACCTGGGGTGGCACGGTTGTGGAAGCCTGGACCCGCATGACCGCCCTTGGCGCCAACGCCGCGCTCGCGCCCGTCTTCGCCTCCTGGGGCCAAATGACCGACCACGAAGTGGCCGCCCAGCTGGAAGACAAGGACGAGCAGCGCCAGCGCGACCAGGCCAAAGCCGAGGGCAAGCCCATACCGCAGTTCCCCTGGCACCCCCAGCTCGACAGTTGGGGCCCCGGTATGCTGTGGAACGGCATGATCGCTCCCTTCACGCCGTTTCCCATCCGCGGCGTCATCTGGTACCAGGGCGAAAGCAATTCCAAGCTCGACCGCGCCCCGCTATACAGCCGCATCTTCAAAACCATGATCGAGGACTGGCGGCACGAGTGGAGCATCGGCGACTTCCCCTTCCTCTTTGTCCAGATCTCCAACTTCAAGTCCACCCCCGAAGAAGACTGGGCCACCGTGCGCGAACAGCAGCTCAAAACCCTCGCTCTGCGCAACACCGCCATGGCCGTAACCATCGACATTGGCAACCCTGACGACGTTCACCCCACCGACAAGGTGGATGTGGGCGACCGGCTGGCCCGCGCCGCGCGCGTGCTCAGCTACGGCGAGCAGGTGGATTACACCGGGCCCGTCTTCCGCCAGGCCACGCCGGAAGGCAGCTCCATCCGCGCCTGGTTCGACAACGCCCACGGCCTGATGGCCAGGAACGGCACGGTCACAGGCTTCGAAGTCGCCGGCCAGAACGGCAAGTTCTATCCGGCAACGGCCACCATCGAAAACACGACCATCCTCGCTTCCAGCCCATCGGTTCCCCTGCCGCTCTACGTCCGCTATGGTTGGGCCAACAGCCCGCAGTGCAACCTCTTCGACGACGAAGGGCTGCCCGCTTCGCCCTTCAACTCCGCCGAATAACGCCGTCCTCAAAATCGGAGACACCGGCGCCTGCGTGCTCCGCAATCCGGCAATAAAACCGCCTCCAGACCGCGCGCTTCCCCATCTTCTCCGGCGGCCGCAGGCGATAGGCCTGCTTTTACCCGATCCGCTTTGCGCTCGCGGAACGAGGCTTTGTTTTACCCGCCAGATTCAGCGCCACCGCCGCGCAGATCAAGTCCTTCAAAGCCTTCTCGTCCACCTCATCGCCTTCGTGAAGATCGATGGCGCGCCTCACGTTGCCTTCGAGACTGGAGTTGAACAGGCCCGCGGGGTCCGGCAGCGAAGCACCCTTGGCAAAGGTCAGCTTGACGGCATTTTTGTATGTCTCGCCCGTGCACACGATGCCGTTGTGCGAAAACACCGGAGTCCCCGGCGAGGTTGCCTTCGCCCACTTCCACTCTTCCACCATCTCCGGGTCCGCGGCATGAATGGCGGCGCGCACCCGCGCAAGCATCTTGCCACGCCAGCCGCCCACCGCGTTGATCCGTGCATCGATGCGCGCAGTGGCGTCTTCCATCGCAACGAGTTTGTTCATCTTCAACTCCTGCTTCCGCGCCTACTGTAACGGCACGCGCCCCAGCCCGCAAACCATGTTTCGTCCCGGGACGCGCGCTGGAACACGCGCACATTCAGCCCGCCATGTACCGCATGCAAGCCGGCATTGCACGCCGTGTATATTTACCGGTAGACTTGTAAAGGCTGGCGAGGTTCTGTGCAACACGACAGAACTGTCTCGTACCGGGCACCGGAGCGCCCGGCGCGAAGCAACCCAGAATCCCCATCACGGACTCCGACCAGAGAGTCCGACCGTGCGGAGAGGTGGCAGAGCCCGGTTGAATGCACCTGACTCGAAATCAGGCATAGTCGTAAGGCTATCGGGGGTTCGAATCCCTCCCTCTCCGCCATACATTCCTGTATCTCTCTTATTCTATTTGTAAATCAAAGAGATGGGTATTTACTTGACTCAGGTGACCACAACCTGTAGTGTTCTGGGCGGTGGAGGATTATCCGCAAGACCTGCTGGAGTTGGAGGCCCGGTTTTCGACCGAAGAGGCCTGCCGGGCGTACCTGTTTCAACTGCGCTGGCCAGATGGCTTCGAGTGCCCGCGCTGCGCAAGCGGGAAGGCGTGGCCGGCGTCGCCCCTGCTGTGGGAATGCGCGAAGTGCCATCGCCAGAGCTCGGTGACGGCGGGAACGATTTTTCAGGACAGCCGTCTTCCGCTGACATTGTGGTTTCGAGCGGTATGGTGGGTGACCAGCCAGAAGAATGGGGTAAGCGCCATGGGCTTGCAGCGCGTGCTCGGCTTGAAGAGCTACAAAACGGCCTGGACCATGCTGCATAAACTGCGCCACGCCATGGTGCGACCTGGCCGGGATCGACTGCAGGGACATGTGGAAGTGGATGAGGCTTTCGTCGGTGGCGAGGAAGAGGGCGTTCACGGGCGCCAGACGGAAACCAAAGCGATGATTGCCGTTGCCGTGGAAGAAGATGGCGACGGGATCGGCCGGATTCGGATGCGGCGCATCCCGGACGCCTCGGCGGAAAGCTTGATGCCGTTCATTGAGGACTCCGTCGAGCCCGGCAGTCTGGTTCACACCGACGGCTGGCTGGGTTATCAGCCGCTGAAGGGCAGAGGCTATCGGCACAAGATCACTTTTCTGAAAGGAAACAACAAAACGCCTTCGGAGCTGATGCCGCGCGTTCATCTGGCAGTCGCCTTGCTCAAGCGCTGGTTGCTGGGAACCCATCAGGGCGGAGTAAGCGTGGAGCATCTGGATGCCTACCTCGACGAGTTCACGTTCCGTTTCAACAGGCGCAAATCGCGCAGCCGCGGCAAGCTGTTCTATCGCCTGTTAGAGCAGGCCGTCGCTGTCGAGCCGACTCCTTACAAATCTCTGGTCAAATGTGGGGCGATGCCCCCCTTCTGAAACCACAAGATGTAGTGGTCACCTGAGTGATGTAAATACCCATCT
>JAJZVX010000021.1 GCA_021846985.1 Acidobacteriota bacterium
CACTTAGGATTTCCTCCCCGTGCGCAGGTTGTGGGCGTCCACCGCCGCAATCACGTTCAGCAGACCCGCCACCACAATAAAGCGCGTTCCGTAGTCGGCCGTGGTCACCTGTACCTGGTCCGCGCCCAGGCTCAGCACACGGCTGGCCACAAACAGCAGCCCGTTCCCCAGATCGCCCACCAGCCCCAGCAGGTCCAGCACGTCGTGCGCACCCGAATAGATCTTCCCCTGCATGGCGATCCCCAACGAGAACATGCACACAATCGACGCCGCCACCAGCGTGCCCCGCCACCACTTGCGCAGCAGAAAATGTCCCGCCCCGGGCACCAGCCAGCCGGCCAGCAGCGGCAGATACACAAAGCCCCCTGCCGCACTGCCTTCCTTGTTTTGCGCGCTTCCCATTCCTTCTTGACTATACCGCATCCGCCCCCGCCCGCCGCCGCGTCCGGCCATGCTGGCAACTCCCCCTTGCCTCGCCGGAACCTGCCCACCCGGCCTGCGCATGGCCTCAAACCAGAATGGCGCGCTCAACCCGTTCTAGTTCTGCGGCGCGCCCATGGTGGAGATGAGGGCGGAGAGGCCGTTCCAGGCAATCTGGACGCCGATGCAGAGCAGGATAAAGGCGATGACGCGAAGGATGCCCTGGGCGGTGGAGGGCGGTACCTTGGCCGTGATGGCAGGCGCCCAGGCATAGAAAACGAAGACGGCAACGCACATGATGGCCATGCCGGAGAGAATCCCCAACTGGGAGACGACCATGTGCATGATGGAACCCTTCGAAGCGTGAGCGCTCAGGGTCAGCATCACCACCAGCACCCCGGGACCGGCCGTAACCGGAAAGGTGAATGGATAGAAAACCATGCGCTGCAGAGCGGAGATGTCCTGATGCGGCTGCGCGGCGTTTTTTTGGCCCGCCGCCTCGCTCTTGTTGTTCAGCAGGCCCCAGCCCATGGCGGCAAGCACCAGGCCGCCGGCAAGCTGGACAACAGGCAGCGATATGCCGAAAAGCTTCAGGACCGCGGCGCCGGCCAGGTCCAGAACAAGCAGGAAGAGGGCCGTTGTCACGGCAATCTTGCGCGCCAGCGCGCGAAAAACCGGCTGTGACGCATCGCCGACCATGCCGAGAAAAACTAGCGAGGAGCCGACAGGGTTGATCACCGGCAGCAGAGCGCCGAGGGCCAGCGCGAGAAAGCTGATGAAGCGGTGCATTCCAATGCCATTGTAAAGTCTGCGGCGGCCGGATGGGAGCAGCCCATCCGGCCGCCCCGGCGCGCCCAATGCCACTGCATGCGGAACGCGGAAGAGAGTTGCCACGGAAGAGAGTTGCCATTGACCCTGAGGAGCCTGGTTGGTAAACTGAACTTGCGGGGTGGAGCAGCCCGGTAGCTCGTTGGGCTCATAACCCAAAGGTCGCTGGTTCAAATCCAGCCCCCGCAACCATTTAGAATCAGAATCTTATGCAAAGATTGCAGGCGCGACTACTCCGAGTGGTTGCGCCTGAGTTGCGTTTGGTCGCTATTTCCAGCAGCCCGCGAATCAGGGTACCTCCGCATCTTTGTCACGAGATGTCTTAAGATGGCTTAGTCTTTCGCGGAGACTCGAATAAAAGTCCGGCTCTTGGCGAGAAAGTGTAAAAGCCATCGTTTTACGCGGCTTTCTGGAACGCAACAAGTTGGGTTCTTGTAGCGGCCAGCCGTTGCGCTTTCAGGAGCAGGTAGTTGAGGTTGCGGAATGCGTCCAAAGGGGTCTCAGCCTGCCCCGATGCCGCAACCCCGGACAACTCCCCGCGATGGCCAGCCCCTGCCAACAGCGCAAAAATGACATTTTGCTATGTGAGCGGTTGGACTCGGTGCGGCGCGCCGAAAGCCACCCCTCACCCCTTTGCGCGCGCCGCCTTCCCTTGGCCGTGGACGTTGCCGCGCCGCCCTGGAGTCCGATCTGGTGCGCGCCATCGGCCTGCATCCCCGCCTCTGTTGACGACGCGCCGCCATTCGCCCGCTTGCGATGCGCCCATCCGCCGGCCACGAGCGCCCGCAGCAAACCATGCGATTGCATCCGGCAAACCATCCCAAGCGCCGTTTTCGTGGGGGTACATTTGGAGGTATATCTCGGAGCCGAGGCACTATCGCGCGTATAGTCAATTATTTGCAGGCTGATAGAAATCCATCTCCGCTCGCTGTGCGGTTGATCGCGGAGATTCAGTTCTGGAAGAAGCACGTGTCTGGCATCTCCCGCGGGACTGCATCTTGTTCCGTGCGCACTTGCATTTGGCGGGAAAGAAGACCACCCCGTCAGAGCCAGCGAATCTACCCATCCGGGCAGCCTGGCGCCGTGATTCGATACAATCGGTCGCGACAGGCGTCTGCTTAGCAGCGCAGAGTCATTCCTGGCCATCTGAACGCGCGGTACAGGCAGACACAGGAGCCAACAGCTTTGTTCGAAAGTCTTCGACCATTTCGACGCAGGGAGGCTCTGCGCGATGCGCGCGCGGGGGTTACGCTGGCCGCGATGAATATACCCCAGGTTCTGGGGTATACGCGGATTGCGGGCATGCCGGTAGTGACCGGGCTCTACACGCTGCTGTTTCCGCTGGCGGCTTTCACGGCCTTTGGGTCGTCGCGCTACCTGGTGGTGGCGGCAGATTCGGCAACGGCGGCCATCCTGGCCAGCGGACTGGCGGGCATGGCTCCCGTGGCCAGCCCCGCCTGGGTCACGCTGGCCGGTTATGTGGCGCTGCTCACCGGAATCTTTCTGCTGCTGGGACGGCTCCTTCGTTTGGGATTCATCGCCGATTTCCTCTCGCAGACGGTGCTGACCGGTTTTCTGACCGGGGTCGGTTTTCAAGTGGGCATCGCCGTGCTGGGCGAGACGATCGGACTGCCGGTCCATTCGCAGCGCACCGTCGAGCAGTTCATCGAAATTGTGCGCGGACTGCCGGCGCTCCATCTTCCTGTTCTGTTCGTTTCGGGAGCCGTGATGGGGCTGGTGCTGCTGCTGCGGTATCTGGCGCCGAAGGTGCCCGGGCCGCTGGTCGCGGTGGTGTGCGCCACGGCGGCGAGCGCACTGTGGCGCTTTTCGGTGCATGGGGTTCCAACAGTCGGTTCCATTGCCGGGGGATTGCCGCATACGAACCTGCATGTACTTCCCTGGCGGCAGATTCTGGCCCTGGTTCCTGTAGCCGGATCGTGCGCCATCATGATCGTCACGCAGAGCGCGGCCACGGCGCGCGTTTATGCGCTGCGCCATGATCAGAAGCTGGACGAAAACCAGGATCTGGTGGGACTTGCTGCGGCCAACGTGGCGTCCGCACTGACAGGAAGCTTTGTCGTCAATGGCAGTCCCACGCAGACGGCGATGGTGGAGACCGCGGGTGGGGAAAGCCAGAAGGCGCAATTGGCGACGATTGCCGTGGTCGCTTGCGTCCTGCTGTTTCTCACGCGCCCGCTTCAGTATCTTCCCCAGTGCGTGCTGGGCGTGCTTGTGCTGCTGGTCGCTATCCATCTGATTGATGTGCGCGGCCTGCTGGCGATGCGCCGGGAGAGTCCGGGCGAGTTTGCCGTGGCGCTCATCACCGCGGTTACCGTGGTGGCTGTCAGCGTGGAGGCGGGCATTCTGCTGGCGATGGCTCTGTCTCTTGTCCGCATTGTGCGTCACAGCTACCGGCCGCATACGGGCGTCATTCAACTGCAGAACGGAAACTCCTGGAAGGCCATTCCTGTTGCGCCGGGCGTGGTTACCGAACCTGGCCTGGCGCTGTACCGCTTCGGGGCTTCACTCTTTTACGCCAACGCCAATCTCTTCGCCGAAGAGTTGCTTCGCCTGGCCGGCCCGTCCTCCTCGCCGGTCCGATGGATCGTTGTGGATGCCGAGGCCATCACCCAGATCGACTACTCCGCCGCGCGCGTAATTGCGCAACTCAACAAGGAACTGAGCGACAATGGCGTGGCGCTGGGATTCGCAAGGATGCCGCCGGATACGCTGGCGGATTTTCACCGGCATCACCTGGCCGAATGTATTCCTCCGTCGCGCATCTTCGCCCGGCTGCACGATGTGCTGAGCGCGTATCAGAAGGCCGAAGAGCAGGCGGCTGCGCCAGGCTCCGCGGCGCCGCCGGCGGAAGATCCCGACCGGGCCTGAGGAAAGTGCGGCTGCTGGAATCAGCGCGCTTTTGCGTGCGCGCGCAGACAGGCGCGCCATTTCCCCGCTGCCCGGGCGCGGTCCAAGCCGGCAAAGGGCGGGTTGTCTTCTGCCGCATCACCTGGGTTTCTTCGTCCGTTGTCGCGGCGGATGAGCGGCGGCGGCGAGGCGCAACGGCGCGAAAATCGCGCCCAATGGCGTGCTAAACTCGGGCAAGAAAGAATCGCGGCAGAGCGAGTTCGCTGGGGAAGGACTTGCCGGTTTGGCCCGATGAAGAAAGGGCAAGCGTCATGTTGGACGGTGCGGCCCCAAAGCGCATCCGCCGCAGCAAAGCGGAGCAACGGGCGGAAAGTCTGGAGCAGATTCTGGATGCGGCAGAGTACCTGTTCTCCATGAACGGGTTTTATGGCGTGACCCTGCGCGACGTGGCCCAGCGGGTAGGCATTCACACCACGCTCCTTCACTACTATTTCAAGGACAAGCACGATCTGTTTGAAGCGGTGTTCAAGCGGCGCGCCGCCGTCACCTGCGAGCGCCGCATGGCAGCGCTGCAAAGCTATGAGGCGGAAACCGGCGATCGACCCACCGTGGAAGGAGCGCTGCATGCGTTTCTGGATTCTGACTTCGATCTTTACATCGAGGGCGGCGAGCCGTGGAGGAATTACGCGGCCTTCTGCGCCCGCGTGAGCCATAGCCGCGAGGGCGCGGAGATGATGATGGCCCACTTCGATCCGGTGGTGCTAAAGCTTGTAAGCATCCTGAGGCGTGCGCTGCCCGATTTGAGCGAAGAGGATCTCTTCTGGGGCTACGAATTTGTCACGGGCGCGCTCATGCACATCTGGGCGCGGACGGGACGCATCGATCGTCTTTCGGGCGGAATCTGCCGGTCAGACGATATTGCGGCGGCGAAGAAGCGCCTGGCCAAGTTCATGGCGGCGGGATTCATCGCGTTGAAGCAATAGCAGCCCGCACCTGTGGTGACTTGCCTTGTTAGATCCGGTTTCTGCCGTCATTTGCACTGTTGGCTCGGCGGAGGCAGCTTCGGCGACCAGAGGCCAACGGTCCAATCCCAGCCCATGGCGCCGCTTGCCCGGCGCCGGCAAACCACTTCCTCGTTGAACTTGTACATGCCCGGCATCAGATGCCCGGAGGGATGCGGAGCGTTCGTGAATGCCATGTAGGCTCTCTGCGATCCAAACGACGGCCAGTCAGGCTCCTGCGCGGCCCGTGGCCGCCCGGTGCGGGCAAAGCTCGTCCAGTAGCCGATCATTGCATCGGAAAGGCTCTTTTCCTCCGGCGTGGCCGGAATTTTAGGCCAAAGCGGCGGGGTGCTGTCGAAGGTTCCGAAAACATAAGGCAGTTCGCTGGCGTGAAAGCCGTGGAGGCCGGCTTGATCTTCCGCCGGGTAGCCATGGTCAAAGAAATAGAGATACGATGGCTGGCCCAATGCGGCCTGCTTCCTCACCAGGCGCTCCGCGGTCCATCCGTAGAGGGCGTCCCGGGTGGTGGCCAGAATGCTTTCCTCCATATGCGTGCTTGGATAGAGGCGCAGGAACTCACCGGCCAAATCGAGATAGTGGTCGCGAATCGTCTTTTCATACTCGGCCGCAGTTGCGGGTGGATGCGGCGCGAGGATTCTCAACGAGCGGATTTCGCCGCTGTTGAAGCCGGCGAGAATCGGTACAGGCGCTTGTTCGCCTTTATCGAACACATTGACAAGCTGGTGGGGGAGCACGTGTCCGTCGATTGTTCCCCAAGGCGCGTACCCAGCCTTGGGAGCGGCCGTCACAAGGGTGAGCGCGTCGATGGCTCTCAGCGCGGCGATGTGGGGCGCGTGCAGGGCGGCGGCAAGGCGAAGGCCGCTCTCTTCGGCCGGCGGCGCGCCGAAACTCGCCTTCTTCAACTCGGGCGTGGAGATCATGTACGCGCTTTCGGCGATGGCCTTGGCAAACAGGCCGCGCGCGGGAGGCGAGGCCAGAAGATACATTACGCTCAGCGCGCCCGCCGATTCGCCCGCGATGGTCACGTTGGCCGGATCGCCGCCGAAGGCAGCGATGTTTTGGCGAACCCATCGCAACGCTTCAATCTGATCGAGCAAGCCGTAGTTGCCTGAGATACCAAGCGAAGACTCGCGGCTCAGTTCGGGGTGCGCCAGCCAGCCAAGGACACCAAGCCGATAGTTGATGGAGACCACGATCAGGCCCTGGGCGGCGAGCCGCGCGCCATCGTACATCGGCTCCCGGCTGGCTCCTGTCGTCAAAGCGCCGCCGTAGATCCAGAAGAAGACCGCTGCGTTGTGAGCCTTTGTGGGCGCCCAGATGTTCAGCGTCAGGCAATCCTCGCTCATCGGCAGCGGTTTGCCGGCGTAGATATTCGCCAGTGTGGGTTTGGGCTGGAAGCACGCCGGTCCAAACGCGGTGGCTTGCCTCACGCCCTTCCATCGCGGCATGGGGACGGGCGGTTTCCAGCGTCTTGGGCCCACCGGAGGCAACGCAAAAGGAACGCCTTGAAAGACGCGCAGATTTCCTTCCATCCGCCCCTCCAGCGCGCCGGCGGGGGCGTTCACAATGGGACCGCTTGGGGCGCTGGATGCATCTGGCGCCGCGGTGTTCCCTGGGGAAGTGAACGAAGGCGCCGCGGCGAAACAGACGGACGCGGCGGTCACGGCAAGCAGACGGCGAAGGTGGATCATCCGATGGGTTCTCCTTCGGTGTGTCTTTCGTTGCGCAGCACGCGCGCCAGCGCCAGGAACAGCAGAATGGCCAGAAGGTAGCAGGGCGCGAGCGTGTAGAGGGCAAACTGCAGCGAGTGATGGGGATGGCCTGCGTGAAAGAAATCGCTGGCCGCGCCAACGCACGTTGGGCCAAGGCCGAGGCCGATGAAGTTCATCACCAGCAACAGCAGCGCGCCGGACATGACGCGCTGATCCGGCCGCACCTCCTCCTGAACCAGCGTGACCGCCGCCGACAGGTAGAAGTAGTTCAGAAACAGAGTGGCCGTGAGGAAGAGCAGGGCGAGACGCCAGGAAGAAGCCGTAACAAAAGCGAGATAGAAGGGAATGGCAAGGGCAAGCGCAGCGGCGGGAATCAGGGCATAAGCCTGTTTCGAGCGCCGCGTGCAACGGTCGATCAGGCGCCCTGAAACCAGCATGCTGCCGCCCATGCCGAGGGCGACGACCAGCGCGTAATCGACGGCGACCTCGCGGAGCGTCATCCCTTTCTCGCGCATGAGAAAAAGGACCGTGAAGTTGCTCAGGCCGTAGGTGATGAACTGGGTGGCGCCGCTGCCAAGCGCGGCCAGAAGAAGCGATGGCCGCGAAAAGAACATCGCCAGCGTGCCGCCGAAACCCGGCTTGCTGGCGCTTGTCTGATCGTCGATGCGATCCAGGCCGCCGCGGCGGGGTTCAGGTACGAGCCAGAGGACTCCAATTACCGCAAGCAGCCCCACCGCGCCGAGAGAAACAAAGGCGTACCGCCAATTGAATGCGGCGGCGATGGATGCGCCAAAAGCAATTCCCAGCGCCGCGCCAACCGGAGGACCAATGTTATAGAGACCAAGCGCGGTTCCGCGGCGGCCCGTGGGAAAAAGGTCGCAGATGATCGAATAGGAGGGCGGTACGCCGCCGGCTTCGCCAAAGCCAACTGTCATGTAAGCCGCGACAAATTGGAGATAGCTGGACGCCAGGCCACAGAACATGGTGGCTGCGCTCCAAATGGCGCAGGCGGCCGCCAGCACTTTGGAGCGGTTGGTCCGGTCGGCGAGCCACCCCACGGGAATCGAAATGCAGCAATAGAAGAGCGCGAAGTAGAGACCGCCCATCCGGCCAAGCTGGCCGTCCGAGAGATGCAGGCTGTCCTGAATGGGTTTGGCGAGAATGGCCGGCAACTGCCGCGACAGAAAGTTGAGAACGTAGACCACGCACAGCATGCCAAGGGCAATCCTGGATTGCCGCGTGGAAGGAGGCAGTTGTGTTTCTGGAGCTTGACCGGACTCCCCGTGCGATACCGCAGGCCCCGCGGATGCGTGTGTTGCCATGATCACCTGCCCGACATCAGAGAATCTCAAACAGCGCGGCTGCGCCCATGCCGCCGCCCACGCACATGGTGACCACGGCGTAGCGCACTCCGCGTCTGCGCCCCTCCATCAGCGCATGCGCGGTGAGCCGGTTGCCCGACATGCCGTAAGGATGCCCAATGGAGATCGCCCCGCCATCCACGTTGAACCGCTCGTTGGGAATGCCGAGCCGGTCGCGGCAGTAGACGGTCTGCACCGCAAAGGCTTCGTTCAACTCCCACAAGCCAATGTCGTCCATCTTAAGGCCGAAGCGCTGCAGGAGTCTCGGAACCGCGAAAACCGGACCGATGCCCATCTCGTCCGGCTCCGTGCCCGCCACAGCCATCCCACAGTAGCGGCCCAGCGGCTGCAGTCCACGCGCGGCGGCGAGGCGGGCCTCCATCACCACGCAGGCCGAGGCGCCATCGGAGAGCTGGCTGGCATTTCCCGCGGTAATGAAGCCGCCTTCTCGTACCGGCTTGAGTGCGGCAAGTCCCTCAATCGTGGTGTCGGGCCGGTTGCCTTCGTCGCGTTCCAGCACCACCTCCTGCATCAAGGTTGCGCTAGCAGCTTTGTCGGTCACCAGCTTGGTCGTTCTTACCGGAATAATCTCGTTATCGAAGCGGCCGGCCGTCTGACCTTCGGCTGTCCTGCGCTGGGACTGATGCGCGTACTCATCCTGCCGCTCCCGCGAAATGCCATAGCGGCGCGCCACGACTTCGGCTGTGTCGATCATCAGCATGTAGACATTCTTGTGCAGCGCGAGCAGTTCGGGGTCGGGGTCTATGCGCAGCGCGTGCGTTTGCACCTGCGAGATGGAATCCACTCCGGCGGCAACAACCACGTCCATGCGGTCCATGACCACCTGCTTGGAAGCCATGGAGATGCTCATCAGGCCCGACGAGCATTGCCTGTCGACGGTTTGTCCGGCAACCGTGACCGGAAGCCCCGCACGCAGGGCTGCTGTTCGTCCAATGGTGTGCTGCTGGCCCTGGGGCAACGCGGACCCCACGATGCAGTCCTCAACCTCGCCGGGATCGACCCTGGCGCGCGCCACTGCGGCGCGAATGGCGTGCGCGGCGAGGGTGGGAGCAGGAGTGGCGTTGAAAGCGCCTTTATACGCGCGGCCAATCGGAGTCCTCGCCACGGAGACAATCACAGCATCGCGGCTCATCTCAGGCGCCTCTCGTTTCCGGCTTCACGTAGCCTGCCTTGGTCAGCTCCACTTCGCCCTGGGCAAAGCCGGATGCCGGAACCATTTCGTCCTGCCGGTCCACGACCTGCGCCCACCGCGCCACAAGTTCTTCCGCTTGCGGCGGATTCCCAGAAAGATGGATCCCTCGCGTCAGCGTGATATGGGCCGCCTCGAACCCTCCGCCGCCCGCGCACATGATTGTTCGCGTGGGCGCGCTTTCCGCCACCAGCGCCAGCACGGCCGGAGAGACCAATTCGGGCCGCAGCAGATGCAACTGTTCCTCATCGAGAAGGCCTTGCGTCATTGCTGTAGCGGCAGTGGGCGCAATGCAGTTCACACGGATGCCGTACTTTGCCCCTTCCAGAGCCAGGGTCTGCATCAGTCCCACCACTCCCATTTTGGCGGCGCTGTAGTTGGACTGTCCGAAGTTGCCGTAAAGACCGGACGAGGAGGTAGTCATCACGATGCGTCCATAGTTCTGTTCGCGCATGACCTCCCACACAGCCTTTGTGCAGTGGACCGAGCCCATCAGGTGCACCTCGACTACCATGCGAAAATCGTCGAGGCTCATTTTGGCGAAGGATTTGTCGCGAAGGATCCCCGCGTTATTCACAAGGATGTCCACGCGGCCCCAGGTCTTCAAGGTCTCCTGAATCATGGCTTCCACAGCCGTTGCATCGGTCACGGAGCACAGGACCGCCAAGGCCTCCCCGCCAGCTGCGTTGATTTCCTGCGCTACAGACTCGGCGCCACCGCCAAGATCGTTCACCACCACGCGCGCGCCATGGTGCGCAAGCAACAAGGCATGGGACCGCCCCAAACCGCCGCCGGCTCCTGTGACTAGAGCAACTCGGCCTTTCAAATCAATCACGTACTGTTCCTCCCCATCCGGCTTGAATCATGGTCAGACCAAAGCCTGAAACGCCAACGCCATCTCCGGCCCGCACAAAAACGATAGTGCAGAATAGCCAGATCGTAGTTCGAATGTCAATATTCATTCTTTCAAGAATGAGTATTGTTAAATCGGATAAGTTGATGTACGTTTGGACAGAGCTTTTCCTATGTCCATGCGCACGGCATCCGCTCCCGCAAAAACGATCTCTGCCGCCCAGGCGGCGGCTTTGGTCAAGTCTGGCGACTGGCTCGATTACGGCGCCTGCCTGGTTGAACCCGATGTCTTCGACCAGGCCCTGGCCGCGCGAGCCCATGAATTAACTGCTGTTAGCATCCGCTCGAGTCTGGCGACCAAGCCACGGGCGGTGCTCGAGTGCGACCCGGAAGGGAAGCATTTCCACTGGTTCACCTGGCACTACAGCGCTTACGAGCGCGCCAAGTCCGATGCCGGCATCTGCTACCACATGCCGCCCAATCTGGGCGAGATTGACGATTACTATCGCCGCTTCATCGATCCCATCGATCTTGTTGCGGTCAAGGTGCGGCCGGCGGACGCAGACGGGTATTTCAATGCGGGCCTGTCGAGCGGCTGGCTGCGAGCTATCGTGGAACGCGCAAAGACGCTGATCGTCGAAACTTCAACGGCCGTGCCCTGGGTGTATGGAGTGGGCAACGCCGTCCACATCAGCGAAGTGGATTACATCATCGAAGGCGACAATGCGCCGCTGGCGGAACTGAAGAACCCGGCGATCAGCGAAGTGGATCGCGTCATTGCCCGGACGCTTGCAGCCGAGGTGGAGGATGGCGCCTGCCTGCAAATCGGCATCGGGGGCATGCCCAATGCGGTTTGCTCGCTGCTTCGGGATTCAGGCGTGAAAGACCTGGGCGTGCACACCGAGATGCTGACCGACGGCCTGATCGAACTCTACCGCGCGGGCGTGGTCACCGGAGCGCGCAAGCAGCTTGACCCGGGGAAACTCGTGTTTACCTTCGGTCAGGGTTCGCGGTTCATGTATGAAACCGTCGACCGCAATCCCGACATGCTGTGCTGCGACGTGGCGTACACGAACCTGCCGCACATCATCATGCAGAACCACAAGGTCGTCTCGATCAACAGCACCATGCAAATGGACCTTCAAGGTCAGGCCGCGTCGGAGACCGACGGTCATCGCCACATCTCCGGAGCCGGCGGCCAACTGCAGTTTGTACGCGGCGCCTATGCGTCACGGGGCGGCAAGTCGTTTCTCTGCATGTCCTCGGTCTTCGAAAAGAAAGGCGTCAGGAAGAGCCGCATCGTTCTCAACCTCACGCCGGGCAACATCGTGACCACGCCGCGCATGGACACGATGTACGTGGTGACGGAGTACGGCATGGTCAACCTGAAGGGGAAGTCGGTGCCGGACCGCGCGCGCGCCATGATTGCACTGGCACACCCGGATTTTCGCGAGGAACTGGAGCGGCAGGCGTTCGAAAACCGGCTCATTCCGCGCGCGTTCTATAGGAGCAAAGCTTCGGACAACAGCCCAGTGACGGTGTGAAGCTGTCTTTGCGCATGCTTTGCCGCGCGATGCACAGGTTGCGCGGCGAATCCGGCAAATCGCCCATCGATGGCCAACAACTGGAGCGGCAGAATCCGCGCGCAATCGCGCAACTCACTTCATGCTTCTTCCAGAGCCGTCTGCCTGGCATCTGCTGGCCGGGCGCCTGCCGAGCGTCCTCGTTGGCGAAATTCAATTTCTGCGGCAATTCCCGGCGGCGAAATGACTTTTGTCACAGCCAAAGGCCGCAGCAAAATTGGATGCTGGATCTTCAGGAAAGCGAGGGTCCATGCGCGAATTCCCACGTCAGGACAACAGTGTTCCCCATGCGCCTGCTCCGCTTACGGGCGCAGAGATCATTTGGGCCACATTAGCGGGCGAAGGCGTCACCGCTGTTTTTGGTTATCCTGGCGGGGCCATTCTTCCTACCTATGACGCCCTGCGCCGGTTTCCCATCCGGCATGTCCTGGTTCGCCATGAACAATGCGCCGCGCATATGGCGGATGGCTATGCGCGCGCGTCCGGCAAAGTGGGCGTGTGCATGGCCACCAGCGGGCCAGGCGCAACCAATCTGCTCACCGGCATTGCCACGGCCATGCTCGACTCGGTTCCCATTCTGTGCATCACCGGACAGGTGTCAAGCCGCGTGCTTGGCAACGACGCCTTTCAGGAAGTGGATATCACCGGAGTCACGCTGCCCGTCACCAAGCACAATTTTCTGGTTGACCGGGCTGAAGACATCGCTCCCACACTCCGCAGTGCCCTGCAGATCGCGCGTTCCGGCCGGCCTGGTCCTGTGCTGGTCGATATTACCCGTGATGCCCAGCAAGCAAGCGCGCTCTTCGATTTTGACGCGGCCCAACCTGCTCCGTACCGTGAACACCCCATGATCCGTGCCAGGGAGGAGCAACTGCAGCAGGCGGCCGACCTGATCCAGCGGGCAGAGCGTCCACTTATTCTGTCCGGTCATGGCGTGATTGCTTCCGGCGCTATGGAACAGGTGCGCACACTCGCCGAGCGCGCGCAGATTCCTGTGGCTCTTACGCTGTTGGGCCTGAGCTCGTTTCCGGCGTCGCATGTCCTCAATCTGGGGATGATGGGCATGCACGGCGAATCGTGGGTCAATCGCGCCATTCAACAGGCCGATCTGCTCATTGCCTGCGGGATGCGCTTTGGCGATCGCGTGATCGGCAAATCCACAAGTTATGCGCGCAACGCGCGCAAAATTCACATCGATATCGACCCTGCAGAGATCAACAAAAACGTGAAAGTTGATGTCGCGCTTACCGGCGATCTGCGGGCTGTTCTGGAGCGTCTTCTGCCACTGGTCCCCATTCGCCAGGACAGTGGATGGCTGAATACCATCCACAGTGCGCGGGGCGAAAACGCCGTTCGCGACATTCAAAATCTTCCCGACAACGGCCATCTTTACGCCGCGCACGTGATGCACGATCTCTGGCGCGTCACCAACAGCGAGTGTATTGTCGTGACGGATGTTGGCCAGCATCAGATGTGGGAAGCGCAGTACTTCAAACATGAGCATCCCCGCAGCCTGCTTACTTCAGGCGGCCTCGGAACCATGGGATTTGCCTTGCCTGCGGCTATCGGCGCCAAACTCGCGCATCCGGAAAAGGAAGTGTGGGCGATTGCCGGCGATGGCGGATTCCAGATGACCGCTGCAGAGTTGGCCACCCTTGCGCAGGAGGGCCTTAAGATCAATATCGCCATCATCAACAACGGCTATCTGGGCATGGTGCGGCAGTGGCAGGAGTTCTTCTACGACCGCAACTATCAGTCCACGCCTCTGGTCAGTCCCGACTTTGTGAAGTTGGCCGATGCGCACGGAATCGCGGGGCGCGCCGTGCGCACGCGCGGCGCAGTGCGGGCGGCGGTGGATGAAGCGCGCTCTCACTCCAAAGCGTTTCTGCTCAACTTCATCGTCGAGCGGGAAGACGCTGTCTACCCCATGATTCCCGCGGGCAACTCTCTGGACGAGATGATTCGCCGTCCCGCTGCCGGCGAGCCATGAGAGATCGAGGAGGCTTGGAAACCAGCCTGTGCGTGAGACTCGATCGCCTCTGCTTTTCCGGCGCAAAGCGTGCGATGCCGCGAGGGGCTTTGAAGCGCTGAGCCGGCCTTGTCAACCGGCGCGCCCATCCGACTCTTTCCCAGCTCCAGGCCCTGGTTGTGTCCAGTGACTTTTGTCATTGTCCAGGCTGGCCGGAAACTCCAAGAATCATTAGAATCCCGCCTTATGCCCTCTGTTTCGCAAGCAGGGAAGTCTGCGCGGGCGCTTCGAACGGGGGAGATGCACGGGCGCGTCTCCAGCCGGAGACGGCTCTACATGGAGGAGAAAGATGCGCACGAGAAGATTTTTTATCGGCATATGTACGGTGCTATTTCTTGGCGTCCCGGCACTCAAGGCTCAAGCGGCAAAACACTCTGGTGGGATGCTTCATGCGGTTCGACAAAGTCCCGTCCGGCCGCCGGTCTCCGCGGAGGGGCAGGCCTGCCTCGATTGTCACGCCTCGACCACCCCGGCCCTGGTGGAGCAGTGGAAAGAAAGTGAGCACTATAAGAAGGGTGTTGATTGCTATTCCTGTCACAAGGCCAATGCCGGCGATCCGGCCACGGTGGACCACTACGGACAGAAGATTGCGGTGATCGTTACGCCCAGGTATTGCGGAAATTGCCATGCCAGGGAGACTGACCAGTACGAGCACAGCCGGCATGCCCGGGCCGCGCAATTCATTGGCTCGCTCGACAATGTGCTGGGCGAAGTGGTGGAAGGCGCTCCCGCGGTGCAGAGCGAATGCCGCCAGTGTCATGGAAGCACCGTCAGGTACCTGGGCGACGGCAAGTTCGATTCCACCACCTGGCCCAACAGCGGCGTGGGGCGCGTGAATCCGGATGGCAGCCTGGGTTCCTGCGCTTCCTGCCATGGCCGCCACAGCTTCAGCGTCGCCCAGGCTCGCGATCCTCAGACGTGCGGCAAATGCCACATGGGACCGGACCATCCTCAGATTGAAATTTACAACGAGTCGATGCATGGCATCCTCTACAAGGCCAATCGCGACAAGATGAATCTCGGCAGCAAGACGTGGATCGTGGGCAAGGACTATGCGGCTGCGCCCACCTGCGTAACCTGCCACATGGGCGGCACGCCCGATCATCCCGAATCGACGCATGACACCGGAACGCGCTTGAGCTGGACGCTACGGCCTGCGGTCAGCATCCATCAGCAGGATTGGGAGAAAAAGCGTGCGGCGATGCAGGAGGTGTGCCTGAACTGTCATGCGAGCGGCCTTGTGAACAACTTCTATAAGCAATTTGACGACACGGTGAACCTCTACAACACCAAGTACGGCGAGCCCGCGGCCGCCATCATGAAAAAGCTGGCCGAAACCAAAGCCATCACGGCCACGCCGTTCGACGCTCCGATCAAGTGGGATTACTTCGAGATGTGGCATCACGAAGGCCGTGCCGCGCGCATGGGCTCGGCCATGAACGGACCGGATTACACGCAATGGCACGGCTTCTACGAGGTAGCCAAGGACTTTTACACGAAGTTCATCCCCGAAGCCGACAGGCTCTCGCCCGGCATCACCAGGGATCTGCGGAACTCTCCCGATAACATCTGGTTGAAAGGCCTGACCAAGGAGCAGATCCAGCAGGAGCTTGACTACTACAAAAAGAGATATAACCAGTAAGGGCATGTTCGGTTCCGGCCTGCCGAGACGCGTAGCCCTTGTGCGTTCCGGCAAGCCGGCATCGCGGCGCTTGCGTGGGCGGAGTCCGTCCGGTTTGCGGAACTCCGCGGCCGTTGTCTGCGTATTGCACAACGACCATGTTCAGCGAACTTAAGCTTGCAGTACGGCAGTTGAGGAAATCGCCCGGCTTTACCTTGGCGGCGATCGTCACACTGGCTCTTGGCATCGGCGCCAATGCCGTTGTCTTCAGCGTTCTCAATGCCCTGGTGCTGCGGCCAGTGAACGTGCCCCAGGCGCAGAATCTCTACATGGTGCAGCGCTACCGGTGGGCGTCGCAGTCTTACCCGAACTACCTCGACCTGCGCGACCGCAACCGTACCTTTGAGAGCCTGGTTACCTTCTCGATCATCGGCCCCGTGGGAATCAACACCGGCGGCGAGCCAGCGACGGCCTGGCCCTATCTGGCCAGCGGCAACTACTTCGACGCGCTCGGAATCCAGCCCTATCTGGGCCGCTTCTTCCACGCCTCCGACGAGAAAGGCACGAACAGCGCCCCCTATGTGGTGCTCAGCTATGCCTACTGGCACAGCCACTTCCACGACGATACCGGCGTGGTTGGCCGTCCCGTGGACATCAACAAGCACCCGCTCACCATCATCGGCGTGGCGCCGCCTTCCTTCCGCGGCACGGAGCTTTTCTTCGCTCCCGCGTTCTGGATTCCCATCGTCGAGCAGCCCGCCATCGAAGGCTACGACGGCCTGAAGGAACGCGGCAATCACTCGCCCTTCATCATCGGACGCCTCAAGCCGGGTGTGACGCCGGCGGCAGCCACAGCCGACCTGAACGCCCTTGGCGCCTGGCTGGCGAAAACCTATCCAGCCGATGACGATGGCATCCACTTCTCCCTCGCCCGCCCCGGTCTTGTTGGCGACATGCTGGGCGGTCCGGCGCGCGCGTTCATGGCCGGCCTCATGCTTCTTGCAGGACTCATTCTGCTGGCGGCCTGCGCCAACCTCGGCAGCCTCTTTGCGGCCCGCGCCACCGACCGCGCCAAGGAGGTGGCTCTGCGCCTGGCGCTCGGCTCGCACCGCGGACGCATTCTCCGCCATCTGCTGGCCGAAGCATTACTGGTCTCACTGGCAGGCGGCGTCCTCGGCCTCGCCGGCGGCATCGTCATCCTGCGCGGACTCAGCGCCTGGCAGCCCATTCCCGATGTGCCCATCAATGTGCCGGTGAATCCCGACCTCCGCACCTACGCCGTGGCGCTGTTGCTGGCGCTGATCAGCGGTCTTCTTTTTGGTTTGGTGCCCGTCCGCCAGGTGTTGCGCACCGATCCCTGGCAGGTGATCCGTACCAGCGGCAACGGACTGGGCGGAATGCGGCGCTTCAGTCTCCGCGACCTGCTGCTGGTGGCGCAAATCGCCATCTGCGCCGTTCTTGTTACCTCTTCGCTGGTTGCGGTCCGCGGCTTGGCGCGTTCGCTGCATAGCGAATATGGCTTTCAGCCGCGGGGCGCCATGCTGGTCAGTTGCGACCTCCACATGGCGGGCTACTCCGGCGATCAGATGCCGCGGATGCAGCGCCGCATGCTCGATGCCGTGGCGGCGATTCCGGGAGTGACGGCGGTGGGATACACCAGCCAGATCCCGCTGGCCCTCGGCGGCGGCGATTCCTATGTCTATACCGACGCCACCACCGACTTCCGGCCCACCAACTACGCGGCCGACGCCATGAACTACACCATATCTCCCGGTTATCTTGACGCGGCGGGCACCCGCCTGCTGGCCGGCCGCGAGATGGCCTTCACCGACGATGCCAAAGCGCCCAAAGTCGCTCTCGTCAATCGGCGGTTCGCGCTGAAGGTCTTTGGCTCTGTGCAAAAGGCCGTGGGGGGGCACTTCAAGTACTGGGGCGGCGAGCGCGCCGAAGTTGTGGGCGTGGTCGAAGACGGAAAGTACCGCACGCTGACGGAAGATCAGCAGCCCGCCATGTTCTTCTCCTTCCAGCAGATGCAGCGCAGCAGCGCCTGGCTCGTGGTGCGCTCGCGCCGCGACCCGCAGGAGATGACGCCAGCCCTCGAGCGCGCTCTTCGCGGACTCGATTCCTCGCTGCCCTTCACACTGCGAACCTGGACCTCTGAGATGGATTCGGCGCTCTTTGCCGCGCGTGTGGCCACCGTGGCGCTGGGAGTGCTCGGACTGCTCGGCGCCATGCTTGCCGTCACCGGCATCTTCGGCATGGCCTCTTATGTCGTCAGCAAGCGCCTGCGCGAATTAGGAATTCGCGTGGCTCTCGGCGCCGGTCGCCGCGAGGTGCTCCGCGCCTCGCTCGGCCGCGCCTTCCGCCTGCTGGTCATCGGTTCCGTCGTGGGACTTGCCCTGGGCGTAATGGGCGCTCGTGTGCTCTCCCACATCGTTTATCAGGCCACGTCCAGGGATCCAATGGTGCTGGGTGGTGTCACCCTCGCCATGATGCTGCTCGGCATGGTTGCGGCTCTGGTTCCCGCGCGCCGCGCCCTTGCCGTCGATCCCATGATCCTGCTGCGCGACGAGTGATCGCCATTTTCTTGCGGCCGGAAAATCCGCTGCGTTCCCCTGCACTGCGCTATTCCCAGTTGTAACGGCATTTTCCCGGAGAGGGCAGAAGCAGTGCAGAAGAGGTTCAAATCCGCATGGCTTGGCTGGCGCAATGGCATGGCGCAGAACCCTGCGCGGCGTGGATTTCCTGCTTTTGTACCGTGCCCATGGGAGACTCGATTGTCCCGGCCAGTAATGTCGCCGGCATGCTATTGGCCGTGCTGCATGGGGATGTCGGCGTTAAAGTAAAAAGTCTCTTCTATTCCCGTTTGCGGATTCTTTGCCTTCATCACGTCGTAGGAGTGGCCATCTTTCTGCACCAGGCTTTGCTCCGGCGTCACATACCCAAGGACGCGCATAATCACGTACTCCTCCCGGGCATTGATCACCCTCCACGCCGTTTGCGGCGACTTGCCGTCGCCCGAGTCCATGATCGAGCGAATTATTCCACGGATAAAGGACCGGTGAAATGCCGCCGTCTGCCAGTCTCCCAGGGCGCGGCTTGCCGTCAGGGCCACAAAATGGGCATCGATGTTCAGGAAGTCATTCGCCAAAATGAGATTGGCCTGCTTGAGAGCTTCGGCGTAGTTTCCCGCGCTCATCGCGCTGGTCATGGCTTTTTCGGGCTCGGAGGTATCCTTTGCCTGCTTGGCTTCAGGCGAGTCCGGATAGCTGAGGCGCAGTTGCGTGTAGTCGATATCCGTATTGCCTGACTTCAGTTGGGCCAGCAGCGTGGCGTAGTCGGCAGACGGCTTGGTTTGAGCCGCGAGCAATGGAAAGGCGCATACGGCGAGCGTAAGAAAAGCCAGAGATTTTGCACGCATAATCAAGGGAATATTACTCTGTGCAAAGGCAGGTGTCCATGCCGCAACAGGGCTCTGGAGACCCTGAAATCCGTGCCGTCACTGATCTGTTCGAGACGCACAACATCTCTCCTCTTCTGCGCGAGGAAACTTTCCATTGCGTTTCTGATGTTTTAACGGGTCTGTACCGTAGGCGATTCCAGATGGATTCGCTCCGGTTGCAAATGCGCGCCCTTGCCTGTTCGGAATCGAACACCAAGGCCCCGGAAGCGGTCACTCGGCATCCTCATGCCACGGATAGCCGCTCTCTAAGCTGCTTATTTTCAATGCGGATAGAACGCCGCGTTTGGCACGCGAAATGCCACTCTCCCGGGCGATGGATATCGCACGCCCAGACTTGAAGCTCAAGAAGAAACGCCAGCTCGTGGTATGGGGTGGCGTCGCGGTGGTGCTGTTGACGGTGGCGGTGGTGGCCGTTTCCCGGCTCAAGCCCGCCGCTCCCGTAGTCGACCGTTCCACGATCTGGCCCGACACAGTCAAGCGCGGCAACATGATCCGCCAGGTCCGCGCCTCCACCGGCGCCTTGGTGCCCCGCGAAGACTCGATCGAGCTCATCCCCGCGCAGACCGACGCCACGGTGGTCCGCATCCGCGTCCTGCCCGGAACCATGGTTACGCCCAACACCGTGCTCATGGATCTTTCCGATCCCCAGCTTCAGCAGCAGTTGCTCAACGCCAGGCTGGGACTGCAAGCGGCCGGGGCGGACTACAAAAGCCTGCGCGCCACACTCGAAAGCACGCTGATGGACAAGAAGGCCGCTGCGGCTCAGGTCACCTCCGACTACACGCAGGACCAGCTCCAGGCCCAGACCGACAAGGCCCTCTACAACCTCGGCGTCATCTCCGGCATCGCCTACAACAAGTCCAAGACCACCGCCGAGCAACTGGCCACGCAGCACCAGCTCAGCCGGCAACAGATCGAGCTCAACGAGAAGGCCATCAACGTCCAGCTCGCCTCCGCGCAGGCCAAGGTTGATCAGGCCAAGGCGCTCCTCAATCTCTACGAGAAGCAGTCGGCGGCTCTCCATGTCAGGTCCACCATCGCCGGCACGCTGGCGCCGCTCGCCACCCCGTTGCAGGTGGGCCAGCACGTGATCGCAGGAACCTCGCTGGCCGAGGTCATCCAGCGCGACAAGCTCAAGGCCGCCCTGCAGATCGCCGAAACCCAGGCCCGCGATATCCAGATCGGCCAGCCCGCCGCCATCGACACCCACAACGGCATTATTCCCGGCCATGTCACCCGCATCGATCCTTCCGTAGTGAACGGAACGCGCACCGTTGACGTAACACTGGATGGGCCGCTGCCGCCGGGCGCGGTTCCGCAGTTGAGTGTGGACGGCACCATCGACCTCGAGCACCTCAACAACGTGCTCTATGTCGGCCGCCCGGCTCTGGGCAACGAGAACTCAACCCTGAGCCTGTTCAAGATTGACCCCGACGGCAAAGGCGCCACGCGCGTTTCGGTCAAAGTCGGCCGGGCCTCGGTCAACAGCATTCAGGTGCTCGACGGCTTGAAGGAAGGCGACACCGTGATCCTTTCCGACATGTCGCGCTGGGACAACGTGGACCGCATCCGGCTGGAATAGCCACCGGAAACC
The DNA here is from genome assembly GCA_021846985.1 of Acidobacteriota bacterium. Taxonomy (GTDB): domain Bacteria; phylum Acidobacteriota; class Terriglobia; order Terriglobales; family Acidobacteriaceae; genus Telmatobacter. The sequence goes on from JAJZVX010000021.1 coordinate 20,564, forward strand.
GCGGACCGGGAGGAGGAGAAGAAGGGGAAAGCTCAAGCCAATCCCCTGGCTCCCCGGCCTCTGTGAACTACGAATTGTAAATGTGAACGGATTAGGGGGATGGCATGGCACAGAACGGCACATTGATTGAAATTGAGGATCTCACGAAGATCTTCTACACGGACGAAGTGGAGACGCACGCGCTCTCCGGCGTTCACCTCACCATCTCGCGCGGCGAGTACCTGGCCATGTCCGGGCCTTCGGGCTGCGGCAAGTCCACGCTGCTGTCGATCCTCGGCCTGCTCGACACGCCCACCGGCGGCAAGTACCTGCTCAATGGCCAGCCGGTCGAAAACCTGAGCTTCAGCGATCGCTCGCGCATCCGCAACCAGGAGATCGGCTTCATCTTCCAGAGCTTCAACCTCATCGGCGATCTCACTGTCGAGGAGAACGTCGAACTGCCGCTCACCTATCGCGCCGGCATGGCGTCGGCGGAGCGCAAAAAGCGCGTCAAAGAAGCCCTGGAGCGCGTCAACATGGCGCACCGCATGCGCCACTATCCGGCCCAGCTCTCCGGCGGCCAGCAGCAGCGCGTGGCCGTGGCCCGCGCCCTGGCCGGTTCGCCCTCCATCCTGCTGGCCGACGAGCCCACCGGCAACCTGGACTCGAAAAACGGCGAGGCGGTGATGCATCTGCTGGCCGACCTGCACCGCGAGGGTTCCACCATCTGCATGGTTACCCACGATCCGCGCTTCGCCAAGCACGCCCAGCGCGAGGTGCACCTCTTCGACGGCAAGGTGGTTTCCGAGCAGGAGCTCGTCAAGCTCACCGAGGAGGCGGAGGCCTAGCCATGCTGCCGAACCTGCTCCACGACCTGAGCTATGCCCTGCGCCAGTTCCGCCGCGCGCCGGGCTTCGCGGTCACGGCGATCGCCACCCTGGCTTTGAGCGTGGGGATCGCTGCCGCAGTCTTCAGCGTCGTCGATGCGGCGGTGTTGCGTCCCTTGCCCTACTCTCATCCCCATCGCATCGTCAGCGTCCAGTCCATCAGCCAGAGCGGATACACCCAGCCGGATTCCTGGCCGAGCTTCAACGACGAACGCGCACAGGTTCACACATTCAGCGCTCTGGCCGGCTACATCAACTACTTCAAAGCGACCGTGGAAACGCCAAGCGGCGGCCCGGTTGCGCTCGACAGCGTCAATGGGACCGGCAACTTCTTCCAGGTATTCGGCGTAAAGCCGCTTCTCGGCATGGTCATTTATTTCGACGCGCAAAAGGAGTCCGGCAACCTGCTGCTCATCGCGCTTCTGCTAGTCGGCGTGGGGCTGCTGGCGGCTCTCATTCCGGCGCGTCGCGCGGCATCCATCGATCCAATGCAGGCGTTGAGAACCGAGTAGGGACCTGCGCAACGGCAAGGGAGCAAGCACGCAATGAAAAATCTGTGGCTCGATCTTCGCTACGCGCTGCGCCAACTGCGCATCAATCCGGGTTTTACCGCGCTGGCCGTGGGTACGCTGGCCCTGGGCATTGCCGCCAATGCCACCATCTTCAGTTGGATCAACGCCACCATCCTCGATCCCATCCCCGGCATCCGGCGCACCGGGAAGATGATCACCCTGCAGCGCGGAGAGCGCAGCGAGCATCCCACGCCTCCGTTCTCCTATCCGGATTTCGTCGACCTCCGCGCCAACACCCGCAGCCTCAACGGCCTGCTCGGCTATCACGACGACTGGATGTCGATCACCGGCGGCGGCAAGCCCGAGCGCATCTACGGCGCGCTGGCCAGCTCGGACTACTTTGAAGTCCTCGGCGTCCGGCCCATCCTCGGCCGCACCCTGCTGCCCACCCGGCCCAATGAGCGCCTCGCCGTGCCCGAGGCCGTGCTCGGCTACAGCCTCTGGCAGAGCCACTTCGCCGGCGACCCGGCCATTGTCGGCAAAACTATCGAGATCAATCTCCACCCCTACACCATCGTGGGCGTCGCGCCCAAGGGCTTCCACGGCTGCAAGACCGGACTGCGCGCCGATATCTGGCTGCCTCTCGGCGATGACCGGCAGGTCTGGGGCTCGAACCGCATCAGCGACCGCGGCGTCTCCTGGCTCAACGTTCTGGGCGTCCTCAAGCCTGGAGTGAGCGCCGCGCAGGCCGCCAACGAGCTCAACCTGATCATGCAGCAACTGGTGGCCCGCTATCCCGAGGCGCACCAGGGCGCCAACCGTATCTCTACCGATCCCTTGTGGCGCTCGCCCTTCGGCGCCAACGTCTACCTCTACGGCACCCTGCCCACGCTGCTTGCCCTGGCCGCCGTTCTGCTCCTGCTGGCCTGCGCCAACGTGGCCAATCTCCTGCTGGTCCGCTCCGTCGCCCGCCGCCGGGAGTTCGCCATCCGCATGTCCATGGGAGCAACCCGCTGGCGGCTGGTCCGCCAACTGATGATCGAGAATCTGCTGGTGGCCCTTGCCGGGGGCGCTGCCGCGCTCCTCTGCACGGTGTGGACATCGCGCCTGCTCGCGGTCTTTCTCCCCTCTACCACGCTGCCGCTCGCCATGGGGGCCAGCGTCGACCGCAGGGTTCTCGTCGCCACCATGCTCGTCTCCGTGCTCACCGCCCTGGTCTCCGGCGCCGTGCCCGCACTGCGCGCCTCGGGCCTTTCGCCCGCCGCGGTGCTCAAAGACGAATCCCTCAGCACCACCGGCGGCTTGCACAAGTCGCGCCTCTCGGGGAGTCTGGTGGTGGCGCAGGTGGCCCTCTCGCTTTTGCTTCTGGTCTGCGCCGGATTGTTTGTCCGCAGCCTCCAGAACGCACAGAAGGTCAACCCCGGCTTCGATCCCGAGCATGTTTTCCTGGTCACCTTCGATCTGGACCCCATGGGCTACTCCAGCGCGCAGGGCACCGAGTTCGAGCGCCAGGTCATGGAGCGCGTCAACGAGATACCTGGCGTCGAGTCGGCCACCCTCGCCGACTTCTCACCGCTCAGCTTCACCATCCATTCCGAGGACGTGATCCCCGAAGGGTACGTGCCTCGCCCGCACGAGTCGCTGGAGGTCGATCGCGGCGAGGTGGGGCCGCGCTACCTCGCCACCCTGCGCACGCCGCTTCTTGCCGGCCGCGACCTAACCTGGCAAGACACCGCCGCCACTCAGCGCGTGGCCATCGTCAACCAGGCGTTTGTCAATCGCTACTGGTCCGGCCAGAACGCCATCGGCAAAAGGTTCAAGGATGGGGATGTCTGGTTCACCGTGGTGGGCGTGGCGGCCAACGGCAAGTATCGCCGCCTCATCTACCATCCCGCGCCCCTCGTGCTTATGCCGCTGCTGCAACGTTATGACAACGAAGTCATCCTCCACGTGCGCACCAGCGGTGACCCGCTCGACATCCGGCCGGCCGTCGAGCGTACCATCCATGAGCTCAATCCCAATCTCCCCCTTTACAACGAAACTACGCTCAAAGAAAGCATGCGGATGGGCAACGTCTTCGAGCGCATCGCCGTCTTCTTCGCTGCTTCCTTTGGTCTGCTGGCGCTGATCCTCGCCGCGGTGGGCATCTACGGCGTCGTTGCCTACTCCACCCGGCAGCGCACCCATGAGATCGGCATCCGCATGGCTCTGGGCGCTGCCCGGGCCGACGTCTTCCGCCAGGTGCTCGTGCAGGGCGCCCGCCTCACGCTGGCCGGCCTCGCCGCGGGCGTGGCTGTTTCCCTCTTCATCACGCCCTTCCTGCGCGGCTTGCTCTATGGCGTGGGAGCCGCCGACGGGCTCACCTATGCCGCCGTCGCCGTCATCCTCTCCGTGGTTGCCCTGGCCGCATGCTTCGTTCCCGCCCGCCGCGCCGCGTCCATTGAACCCATGCAGGCATTGCGAACCGAGTAGTTGGAACCTGTGCCGCGGAATTTGAGGATTGGAGTAGACAAATGATCGAACTGAAACACGTCGAACGCAGTTACAAAGCCGGCCACACCGAGACATGGGTGCTGCGCCAGATCGGCCTCACGATCCGCGAAGGCGAGTTTCTCACCGTCATGGGGCCCTCCGGCGCGGGAAAATCCTCGCTCTTGAATGTTCTCGCCCTCCTCGATGACGGATGGCTCGGCGAGTACTGGTTTGACGAAGCCCCGGTGCATAAGCTCAACCGCAAGCAGCGCGCCGACCTCGCCCGCCAGCGCATCGGCATGGTCTTCCAGAGCTATCACCTCCTCGACGACCTCACCGTCGCCGAGAATATCGATCTGCCTCTCTCCTACAAGAACCTTCCTGCAAAAGATCGCCAGGGCATGGTGGCCGACATCCTCGACCGCTTCCAAATCGTCGCCAAAAAGGACCTCTATCCTTCCCAGCTCTCCGGCGGCCAGCAGCAACTGGTGGGCATTGCGCGTGCCGTCGTCCATGCGCCCGCTCTGTTGCTGGCCGACGAGCCCACCGGCAATCTCCACTCCACCCAGGCGCGCGAAATCATGGAACTCTTCCGCGAACTCAACCGCCAGGGAACCACTATCGTTCAGGTGACGCACTCGGAAGAGAACGCGCGCTACAGCAAGCGCATCCTCGAACTGCGCGACGGCTGGATGACCCGTGACGAAATTCTCATCCACAATCCCGCGGAGGTAGGTGCCAAGTGAACCCCTTCAAGATCAAGCCGGCCGGTCCCCTTCAGACCGCTGCCGCCATTCTTCTCTTGCAGGCCAATCTCTCGCTGGCCGTCGAGCCCGCAGGCGCTCCCCCAGTCGACGCGCCCACGCCAGTGCAGGCCACTGTGCCGCTTAGCACCGGCCGGTCCGCGCGGCGCCAGGTTCCCTTTGAGGAGATGCTGCGCACCTCCCACAATCCCATCAATGCCTATCGCGGCACCTCCGTGCAGCCTCCCAGCATGGCCAACTCGCCGCGCCTCTCAGCGTTGGTGCGCAATGGCAAGCTCTTCCTCACACTGCAGGACTCCATTGACCTCGCGCTCGAAAACAACCTCGACCTGGTCATCGCGCGCTACAACCTGCCCATCGCGCAAACCGACATTCAGCGCACCAGGGCAGGCGGTTTCTCGCGCGGCGTCAACACCGGCGTGGTGTCCGGAACGCCCGGGGGTGCGGCAGGCGGTGCGGGCGTGGGCACTGGCGCGGGCGGCACCAGCAGCGGCGCGGGCGGCGCCGGAGCCGGCAGTTCCGGCCTCGTGCAGTCCACCCTGGGCACCGGTACCACGGTCTCCAGCTTTGATCCTTATATCAATGTCCAAACCTACGACGATCACACCTCGCAGATGCTCCCTAACCAGCAGATCTACGGAGTGCCCGTCTATCACGTCAATGAATTCCTCGCCAACGTTACCTATGAACAGTCGTTCCCCACGGGCACCTATTTCGAGGCGGACTGGAATAACAACCGGCAAACCTCCAACAGCCCTTACAACAGCCTGAACCCTCAACTGTTCGCCAGCGCGCGATTTCTTGTCGCCCAGCAATTGCTGGCCGGCTTTGGCCTCGGTCCAAACCTCCGCTTTCTGCGCATCGCCAGAACCAACCAGCAAATTTCCGATATTGCCTTCAAGGCCCAGGTGATCGCCACCGTTACACAGATCTGCGATATCTACTGGGATCTGGTCAGCGCCTACGACACCGAACAGGTAGGCGAACGTTCCGTGGCCTTTGCCTCGGAAACGCTCGACAAGGCCCGCAAGCAGTTTCAGTTGCAAGCCATCCCCGAGATGGACGTGCTCAAGGCTGAGGGCGATCTGGCCACCCGCCAGCAGGATCTCACTGTGGCCCGCACCAACCTCGAGCTGCAAGAGCTCTACATGAAAAACGCCATCACCCGCTCCTTCGACGATCCCGTGCTCGAAGAGATGCCCGTGGTGCCCACCGACCACATCGGCGTCCAGGTTGAAGTCACTGCCGAGCCGGTGCAGGACATGATTGCGGAGGCGCTGAAGAACCGCACCGAACTGCAGGAATCCAGCCTCGATCTGAAAAATCGCGAACTCAGCCGGAAAACCGCGCGCAACGCCCTGCTGCCGCAGTTGAACGTCTACGGCTTTTATGCCGGTTCTGGCTTCGGCGGTACGGTCAATCCCGCATTCCCCGGTTCCATCAATGCACCGGACAGTTACGGCGGTGCCCTGGAGAATGCGCTCAATAACTCCTCGCCTGAGTACCAGGTCGGTTTCCAGCTCAGCGTGCCTCTGCGTAACCGCATCGCCAAGGCCGATCAGTATCGCACCGAGCTCGAATACCGCCAGTCGCAGGTGTACGCTGAGGAGTTGAAAAAGAACATCGTGATCCAGGTGCGCAACGCCCGCTATGCTCTGGAACAGGGCGCCAGCCGCGTTGAAGCCGCCCGCAAGGCCCGCGACCTGGCGCAACGCACCCTCGATATTATGCAGAAGGAGCAAAAACTCGGCGCCGGTTCCAACCAGCAGACGCTCTCGGCCGAGCACGACCTTGCCGTAGCCGAGTCCGCCCTGGTTACTGCCGAAACCGCCTATGAAAAAGCGCGTATCGAAGTCATCCGCGCCACGGGCACCATCCTGGAGCACTATGGCATTTCCATCGCCGACGCCAAAACCGGCGCCGTGGAGGCAGACCATCGCTAGCAAGCAAGAACCCATCCGCGTCCTGGTCGCCGACGATCAGGCGCACATCCTTGAAGCCGTCGAGATCCTCCTTCGTCCTCACGGCATGGTGGCCGACTGCGTGCGCTCTCCTCAATTGCTTCTCGAAGCCCTGGGACAGAACGACTACGACGTCCTCCTCATCGACCTCAACTACACCCGCGACACCACCTCCGGCCAGGAGGGTCTCGATCTTCTTGCCCGCATCCAGGAATTCGATCCCCGCCTGCCCGTCATCGTCATGACCGCCTGGGGTAACATCGACCTTGCCGTAGAATCCATCAAACGCGGCGCTCGCGACTTCGTCCAGAAACCCTGGGAAAACGAGCGCTTGCTCTCGCTTATCCGTGTCCATGCCGAGCTGCACCGGACTCTGCGGCGCGCCCGTCAGTTGGAGATGGAAAACCGCCTTCTTCGCGCCGAGGGCATGCCGGAGTTCGTTGCCTCCGCGCCTTCCATGCAGCCGGTCCTCGAGCTTATCGCTCAGGTTGGACCCTCCGACGCCAACGTGCTCATCACCGGCGAGCATGGCACCGGCAAGGAGATTGTCGCCAAGCTCCTCCACGCTGCTTCGCCCCGATCGCGCATGCCCCTGGTCGCCGTCAACGCTGGCGGCCTGCCCGAGGGCACCTTTGAAAGCGAGATCTTCGGCCACGTCAAGGGCGCCTTCACCGATGCCCGCACCGACCGCGTTGGTCGCTTCGAGCTCGCCAACGGCGGCACCCTCTTCCTCGACGAAATCGCCAATGTTCCCATCCGCCAGCAGGCCAAGCTGCTGCGCGTCCTCGAAACCGGCGAGCTGGAGCGTGTCGGCTCTTCGCAAACCCGCCGCGTCGATGTGCGCATCCTCTCCGCCACCAACGCCGACCTCCACGAAGAAGCCAAGTCTGGCAACTTTCGTGAAGACCTGCTCTTCCGCCTCAATACCGTCGAAATTCACCTTCCCGCGTTGCGCGACCGCCACGAAGACATCCCGCTTCTCGCTCAACACTTCCTTGCCCGTAGCCGCGCCCGCTATCGCAAGCAGGTCGAGGGCTTCTCGTCCGCCGCCATGCAGCAGATGATCCAATACGGCTGGCCCGGCAACGTGCGCGAGCTCGAGCACGCCGTCGAGCGCGCCGTCCTCCTCTGCCGCGGCGATCAAATCGAGCCCGCCAACCTGGCCATCGCCGGCGCTCGCGCTTCGCTGCAATCCTTCGAGAGCATGAGCATCGACGAGGTCGAGGCTCTGCTCATCCGCAAGGTCCTGCGCCGCTGCGACGGCAACATCTCCCAGGCCGCCGAGTCGCTCGGCCTCAGCCGCGCCGCTCTCTATCGCCGCATTGAGAAATATGGCCTCTGACAAGCGCTTGAGCCGCCGTCACTCGGCCGTTCGCCGCGTGTGGCTGTACTCTTTCCTGCTGGCCGCGCCTGGCCTGCTCTTTGGCGCCATCCTGCTTGATGAGCACGCTGCGCAGACAGCCACGACGGTGCTTCTCGCCGGCAGTCTCTTGTTTTACCTTTTTCTCATCGCCGCCGCCCTCATTGACAGCATGATTCGTCCCCTCCAGACCCTTTCCAACGTGATTTCTTCGCTGCGCGAGGGCGACTACTCCTTTCGCGCCCGCGGCGCGGGCGCGTCCGACGCCCTGGGTGAGCTCTCCACGGAGATCAACGCCCTCGCCGACCTGCTGCAAAAGCAGCGCGTGCGCTCCCTCGAGGCCACCGCCCTGCTCGCCCGCGTCCTCGAAGTCATGAACACACCTCTGTTTGCCTTTGACCGCAACGACAAGTTGCGGCTCGTGAACGATGCCGGCATCGAGCTCCTCGGCCTGCCCCACGGCCGCTGCCACGGCCGTCCTGCAAGCGAACTTGGCCTTGCCCCGCTGCTTGCCGCGCCGGACGAAACCATTCACTCCTTCGGAGCCAAACCCCAGCGCTGGCTGCTGCGCAGGTCCGCTTTCCGCCAGGAGGGCGCTCCGCACACCTTCCTCCTTCTGGCCGATGTCAGTCTGCCCCTGCAGGAAGAAGAGCAAATCGCCTGGAAACGCCTCATCCGCGTGCTTGGCCACGAACTCTCCAACTCCCTCGCGCCCATCAAGTCCATCGCCGGCAGCCTGCTCGCTCAAGTCGAGTCCCTCGGCGGCAGCGAAGAGGTCCGCCACGACTTCCGCCGCGGTCTCGCCGTCGTCGAAGGCCGCGCCGAGGCTCTGCATCGCTTCGTGCAGTCCTACCGGCAGCTTGCCCAGTTGCCCCCGCCGCAGTTCAAGCCCGTCGCCATCGCGCCCCTCGTCGAGCGCGTGGTGCTCCTCGAGCAGCGCCTCGCCGCTCGCCTCGATCCCGGGCCCCCCGTCGTCCTACTGGCCGACCCCGACCAGATCGAGCAGATGCTCATCAACATTTTGAGAAATGCCGTCGATGCCTCGCTGGCGAACTCTGCGCAGTCTGTTCGCGCAACCTGGCGAACCGAGGGCGCCAACGTCCTGGTGATCTTTGAAGATAGCGGCCTCGGCATCGCCAACGCCGAAAACCTCTTCGTCCCCTTCTACACCACCAAGCCCGCCGGCAGCGGCGTTGGCCTGGCCCTCGCCCAGCAGATCGCCCGCGCCCACGGCGGCGAAATTACCCTCGCCAACCGCGATGAAGCTCCCGGAGCCCGCGCCATCATCCGCCTGCCTCTTGCGCAGTCCCAAGCTGTTTCGGACTGAGGGCTTCGGAGCGCGTCGAACCTCCGCCTTTGCCGTTTACGCCTTCTCCTTTGCCCAGGAGTTTTCGATCTCCTCCAGCGTCCGGTTCTTCGTCTCTGGCAACTGAAAGAAGATATAGACGAACGACAGAACGCAGATGACCGCGTAACCCAGGAAGACGCCGGCGGCGCCGAAGATGCGCGTCAGGCTGAGAAAAGTCGACATCAACACCGTGACCGCAATCCACAGCGCCAGATTTGAGATCGACAGCGCGCGCCCGCGAATGCGATTGGGGAAAAGCTCGGCCATGGCAACCCAGACCACGACGCCGAGACCAAAAGCGAAGCACGCCACATAGCTGAGGACGGGGATCAGCACCAGCGCGGTGTGCCCGATGGGCATATTGAGAAAGGTGGCGAAGACGATGAGGGAAGCAGCCATCCCGCCGGTTCCGAGCAGTAGCAGCGGGCGGCGGCCCAGCCTGTCGACCAGCAGGAGACCGACGATGGTGAAGAGAAAGTTGATCGCGCCCACGCCCACGTTCATCCGGAACGATTCCAGCGCGGTGGCGCCCGTGTGCTCCTGAAAGATGAGGTTGCCATAGTACATCACCGTGTTGACGCCGGTGATCTGCTGGATGATGGCCAGCATCACGGCGATGACCAGCGGCTTGCGCACCGTCTTGCTGAGCAGCTCGCGGTAGGTGCCGGTCTCTTCGCGGATGGCGCGGGTAATCTCGTCCATCGTGGTCTGGACTTCGGCCGCGGTGGCCACCTTGCGCAGAACGGCTTCGGCGCGCTCGCGCTGGCCCTGCTGCAGCAGCCAGCGCGGGCTCTCCGGTATCCATGTGGTAGCCACTGCCAGGGCAATTGCCGGCAGTCCGCCCAGCAGGAACATCAGCCGCCAGCTCCCCGGCGCATGCTGCGCGATCTCGTAGGCTACGATCATGCCTGCAAGGGTTCCGGTAACGACCAGGAGTTGGTTGAGCGTCACCAGCATGCCTCGCTTGCTGGCCGGCGCAATCTCCGAGATGTAAAGCGGCCCCACCAGCAGCGTCGCGCCAAGCGCAATGCCGGCTACAAAACGCGCAGCCATCAGCAGCGTCACCTGCGGCGCGGCAGAGGCGCTCAAGGCGGCCATGCCAAACAGGATGCCGGCCGAAAGCAGGCTCACCCGCCGCCCATAGCGGTCGCTCACCCAGCCGAAGAGAATGGAGCCAAAGGCGCATCCGATGAAGACTATGGCCGTCAGAAACTCGGTGGCGACCGAACCGAGATGGAAACTCGAACGAACATACGTCAGCGCGCCATTCACCACGGCAACGTCGTATCCAAAGAGCAGTCCTGCAACAGCGGCGCTGGCGGCCACAAACACGACAAACAACGAGGACTTTCCACCTGGCGGCATGATTCTCACTCTTTCTGACGGCAGATTGAAACGTTCGCGGCAGATCGAAACTTTCTCCCAATAACGTCAATGCCGCGTTGCGATTCGGAAAAACCGGTTTCGAGCAATCCCGCTCATTATATACCGGTGTTTCAGCCTATTTTTGACTCTTTCTCTTGCAAATGAGCATTTCTACGACTATAATTTGATCGTATGAGCATAAATGTTTCAGAGTCCTCTGCGCCTGCTTCTCTTGCTCCACCCCCGACCTTGGTGGACTGGGCCACGGGCACACTCTCCGGTCCGGGCATCGAAGAAGCGGTAAAGACCCTCGGCCAGCTCGCAGGGCTTTTCCACGATGAGGCGGCTTGGCGTAGCATGCCTCCGGAGACTGAAGTCTATCGCGTCCGCTTCTGGAGGCCCGTGCCCGACGGAACGCCGGGCGGACTTTTCTGGGGAGCCACTATCTTGCAGCCGGGCCGCGTGGGCGACGAATTCTTCATGACCCATGGACACTTCCACGCCAACCGCGACCGTGCCGAGATTTACGCCACCGTGCAGGGAGCCGGTGAGCTGCTGTTGATGGATGAGAGCGGCGCAACCTGGAGCCAGCCGATGAAGCCGGGTACAGTCCACTACATTCCGGGTGGCGTGGCGCATCGCGTGGTGAACACCGGCAGTGAGCCGCTCACCTTCCTCGCCAGTTGGCCCAGCGACGCCGGACACGATTATGGCAGCATCCGGACCGCCGGTTTTGGCAAACGCATGATCTTGAAAGACGGTGAACCTTGCCTGGTTTGACAGTACTTGCCATTGACCTGGGCGGATCGCATGCGGCCTGCGCCCTGGTGCGCGCCGGCGGCATCCTGGCGAGCAAGACTATTTCCGCCGCAGGCGGCGCGGGATTGAAGGACCTGCTTCCGTCCGTCAACAAAGCGCTGCTCGAACTCATGCGCTCTGCCGGTATCGATTGTGCGCACTGCTCGGCCGTGGTCATGGGTTTTCCGGGCATCGCCGTGGCGCGGGAGCGGCGTGTGGTGGCTACCAATGCGAAATTCGACGATGCGCCCGATCTCGATTTGGTGGCATGGTTCAAGGACACGCTGGAACTTCCTTTTCTGATCGAGAACGACGCACGGCTGGCGCTGCTGGGCGAAGCAGTTTATGGCGCGGCGCGCGGCGCGCGCGATGCGGTGATGATCACCCTGGGCACCGGCATTGGCGGCGCGGCCATGCTTGATGGACGTCTCATTCAGAGTGGGCATGGATTGGCCGGCACCATCGGCGGCCACCTGCCGCTGTCGATGTACGGGCGCACATGCACCTGTGGGAACATCGGATGCGCCGAGTCGGAGGGATCCACCTTCTTCCTGCCCGTGGTCTACAGAGAACAGCCGGGCGGCGCCGAGGGAGCGCTGGCCGGCCGCAAAGCCATCGGCTTTGCCGAACTCTTTGAAGCCGCGGAGGCCGGTGACAAGCCCGCGCGGAGCGCACTCGATCACTGCATCCGCGCATGGGCCGTGTTGACGGTTGGCCTGATTCACATGTACGACCCCGAGGTTGTGGTTTTGGGCGGATCGGTGATGAAGCGCGAAGCGCAGATCCTGCCCAGGCTGCAGCAATACGTAAAAGAGCACGCCTGGACGCCCGGCCGCACAGTGCCGCTGCGCGTGGCGGCGCTCGGCTCCGATGCTGCCTTGCTCGGCGCCATACCTTTAGCGGAGTACAGCCTTTGATCACAACATCGAAATATGAAAAGCGGCCCGGAGTCACGGTCTCGCCGCGCGAGCGCGACTGCGCCCAGGGTTGGAGCGAGATCCTCGAAGACCTCAAAGAGCGCAAAGACGCGCGGCGCATTGTTATCGAGTGCTTCCACGGCGTACAGCTTGAGCCGTTGCGGCGCGAGCTTGTCGCGAAGCTTGGCGCCAGCCTCGTCCTTGAGGCAGCCGATGCCCTGCTGCCCGCGGAAGCCATCGACGCAAAGTTTGCCGCCAGGCTGACCGAGGATCCGGTCTTTGGCTTCCTGACCAAACCTGAACTCGAAGAGTACTTCGACGCGGAGAAGCTTCGCCAGGCGCGGCAGGCCGCGGCCGCGGTATCCGGACGCGTGGTGGCCGTCGGCATTGGCGCGTCGCTGCTGATGGACGGGGATCTGCTGATCTTCGTCGATGTCACGCGCTGGGAGATCCAGATGCGGCAGCGCCGCGGACAGGCGCCCAGCCTCGGCCTCGACAACGCCGCCGAAAGGCCGGCTGCGCTCTACAAGCGCGCCTTCTTCCTCGATTGGCGCGCCCTGGACGCTAAAAAGCACGAGCTCTTCGCCAAGGTCGATTTCTGGATCGACGGCAACCTGCCCGAGCATCCGCGGATGATCACTGGCGCCACCATGCAGGCCGGGCTGGCCAGCCTCTGCCAGCAGCCCTTCTCGCTGGTTCCCTATTTCGACGCCGGCCCCTGGGGCGGCCAGTGGATGCGCCAGAACTTCGATCTTCCCCCCGGGCCGCCGAATTATGCCTGGTGCTTCAACGTAGTTCCTGAAGAGAACAGCCTGATCCTGCGCTGCGGCAGGCGCGAGTTCGAGTTGCCGGGCCTGACGCTGGTGCACGAGTTTCCGCGGCCGTTGCTGGGCGAGGATATCTACAGACGGCTGGGCGCGGAGTTTCCCATCCGCTTCGATTTTCTCGACACCATGGGCGGCGGCAACCTCTCGCTGCAGGTGCATCCGCTGCGCCAATACATTCGCGAGCAGTTCGGCATCCAGTACACCCAGGACGAGAGCTACTACCTGATGGACGCGGGGCCCGGCGCACAGGTGTTTTTGGGATTGCGCGAGAACGTCGATCGCAAGAAGATGACGGACGATTTACACCAAGCGCAGGAGGGCGTCGCCGATTTTCCGGCTGAAAAATATGTGAATGCCTGGCCGGCAAAGAAGCACGACCACTTCCTCATTCCCGCGGGGACCATCCATTGCTCCGGCAAGGACTCGATGGTGCTGGAGATCAGCGCCACGCCCTACATCTTCACCTTCAAGCTCTGGGATTGGGGACGTCTGGGCCTCGACGGCCGTCCCCGGCCTGTCCACATCGAGCACGGCCTGCGCAACATCCAGTGGGACCGCACCACCGCTTGGGTCAAAGAGAATCTGGTCAGCGTGGTCAAGCCCATTGCCGAGGGCGACGGGTGGCGCGAAGAGCAGACAGGGCTGCACGCGCTGGAGTTCATCGAAACGCGCCGGCATTGGTTCACCAGCAAGGTCCACCACGATACCGAGGGAACCTTGAATGTGCTCAGCCTGGTGGAGGGCGATGCTGCCATTGTCGAGAGCCCGTCAAACGCGTTCGCACCCTTCACGGTTCACTACGCGGAAGCTTTTATCGTTCCGGCGGCGGTGGGCCCGTATACGATTCGTCCCGCGGCGCAGGCCACCCGGCCGTTGGCCACCATCAAGGCTTATGTGCGGAAGGAGAAGGGATGAGCATTGCCCTTGAGTTCGATCCCGGCCTGCCGCTTGGTCTTGCGCAGAGCCGACTTGCCTTCGAATACGGTCCCGGTGTCTTTGGACCCGAGCATGAGATGCGCCGTCTGGATGCGATTCGCCCCAGCCTGCGCGATCCGAAATGCAGCGGTCCCGATCCCGTCTACGGAATCGCCATGGATGTGGGGCGCGAAAGCGAACGCGCGGCGCTCCAGCAGCGTATGTTGCTCTTCGGCGCGGTGGTCTACGCCGCCGGCAGGATGGGTGAGGAGCCGGTTCGCTCCCAGGGCCACATCCATGCCATCGCCCCGCACAGCGGCTGGTCGCCGCCCGAGGTCTTCGAGATCTGGAGCGGCAAGGCGATCATCTATGCCCAGCAGCGCGCCGAAGACGACCCCGGACGCTGCATCGCCGTACGCGCCGGGGCCGGCGACCAGGTGGTGGTGCCGCCGGGCTGGGCCCATTGCGTCATCAATGCCGATCCCGCCAGCCGCATGGCCTTCGGAGCCTGGTGCGACCGCCAGTATGGCTTCGATTACACCGGCGTGCGCGCGCATCGCGGCTTGGCCTGGTTCCCTTTGCTCGCCGCCTCGGGCGAGATTGAGTGGCAGCCGAATCCGCATTATGCCAAGTCAACGATTGAAGAGCACGCGCCGCGCAGCTATCCCGAGTTGGGCCTCGACCCCAGCCGCAGCCTTTACCGGCAGTTTGTCGATGACCCGGAGAGCGTGATGTTTGTGGCCAATCCGGGGCGCGCGGCGGAGGTGTGGCCCGCCTTCGCCCCCTGATAGGCCTCAGGCCCGGCGTACTTCGATGCCCAGTTCGAGGAACGGCTCAATCTGCTCGTCCGAAGCGCCGCTGTCGGTAATCAACATGTCCACGGTGTCGGCCGGGCAGATGAGCCACTTGGCCACCGCGCCCAGCTTGCTGCGGTCGGCCACGGCGATCTTGCGCTTGGCTTGGCGCACCATGCAGCGGTTGATCTCCACCTCATCGTCGTTGAAACAGGTCAGGCCGCGCTGCGCGTCGATTCCGTTTGCCCCCACGAACAGCACGTCCACAAACACGCTGCTCATGCTGGCTACCGCGGCCGGCCCCACCAGTGAAAACCAGTCTCCGCGCAGGTGCCCTCCGGTGACAAAGACGTGAACGTCCTTCCGGTTGCTCAATTCCATGGCCACGTTCACCGTATTGGTGACCACCGTGATGCCGCCGAGCGCGTGCAGGCTGCGCACCACTTCGGTAGTCGTGGTTCCAGCCGTCAACGCAATGGTGTCGCCCGGGGAGATCAGCTCCGCCGCGGCCAGCGCTATGCGCCGCTTCTCGTCGGAGTAGCTGCCCACCTGGTCCTGAAACGAGCGGTCGTGCCGAAAGGCCTCGTAGAAGAGCGGCTCAATCGGGATGGCCCCGCCATGCGTCCGGCGCAACAGACCCGATTCCTCCAGATCCTGCAAGTCGCGCCGCACCGTGGCCAGAGAAACGCCCAGTTTGTCGCGCAGCGCCTCCACGGACGCGGACCCTGCCTGACGCAGCTCCTTCAATATCGTCGCCGCGCGCCCTGCCTGTTTTTGGCTGCGTTCTGTCATCTGTTTCTCCCTCGGTGGTCCCGCTTCCTTT
Source organism: Acidobacteriota bacterium (assembly GCA_021846985.1). Classification (GTDB taxonomy): domain Bacteria; phylum Acidobacteriota; class Terriglobia; order Terriglobales; family Acidobacteriaceae; genus Telmatobacter. The sequence continues at coordinate 36,286 of JAJZVX010000021.1, forward strand.
TATGGATGCGCCGCCGCCCGCAGCGCCACTTCGCGATGGGAGATGGTGGGATGCTCTTCGTCATCCACGGCCGAAGCCATCGCCTTGAGTGTGTACGTCCCTGCCTGCGCGGGCGTCTTGATTGCAATCACGTACGATTGCGCTCCCAATGAAGGCAGCGAGAACGGAATCTCCGCTATAGCCGCGTTTTTGCCGTCCGCGGCCGTGAACACCAGCCGCAACTTGCCCGAGCGCGGCCGGTATTCGTCGTTCACCATGGCCACCGTAAAATCGTGCTGCGCATCCGCGGGCAGCTCCGTGTGCCAGAAATTCAGGTACACGCCCAGCGGGTTGAAGGCATTCTTCATCGCCTTCTCGAACTCGGGATGCAGTTCCAGCTTCTGCAAGTCCTTCCAATGGTCCGACGTGAAGGCCTTCGGATGGCTCGAGGTGAGAAAGACGAAATGCAGCACGCCCGCATAGCGCCGGTAGGCACGCCAGAATTCGGTGAGACCGCCGAGCAGGTAGGCCTGCAGCTTCAGCCGTTCTTCCGCCGTGTTGCGGTCGCCCAGCAAACGGGGATAAAGGTACTGGGTCACGAGTGTCGGTGAGCCGTCCCGGTTGAGCCATAGCCATCCGTACTCGTTCAGGATCATGGCGTGGCCGGTCTTGCTCTGCGGGCCGGGCGCGGGACCGACCATCGATTCCAGGTCGGTCATGTGGAACAGGCGCCGTTCGCGATCCGGCGGCAGCTCCTTTGCCGACAGCTCCGCAAACAGATACTGATGGTCTTCCACCGGATCGTTGGCCCCGGCCGGAGCGTTGTAGCTGTTCTCCCACGGCCGGTTTGAAAGATCCAGCCCGCGCACCACCGGTATGATCTCTGTGGTGAACTGCGGCAGGATCGATTCGTTCGATGCGTCCCAAATGGCCACGCTAGGATGATTCCAGTTGTCGCGCATCCACTCGCTGTATTCGGTAATCATCTCCTTGGTATCGTACTTCAGCGCGGGGTCGTAACCCGGCCAGCCCGGAGCGCCCACCCACACGGGATACTCGTTCTGGATCAACAGCCCGGCTTCGTCGGCGATCTGCAGCCAGCGGTCCGGCACCGGCCCAATGCAGAAGCGGAAGGCGTTCCAGTGCATCTGCTTGGGAATGGTCACCAGCAGGCGGTGCAGCCATGCCTCGTCCCATGGCAGCATGCCCACCTCCGGGTCTTCGAAGAAGCGGTGCAGCGTGATGTTCGAGCCGCGCAGGAAGTAGACCCGCCCGTTCAGATAGGCGCGTTGCGTCACGGTGTCGAAGCGGAATTCGCGCATCCCGAAGCGCGTCGTCACTTGGTCGCCGGCGGTGGTCGTCTTTACCTCATAGAGGAACGGATCTTCGGGACTCCACCAATGGGCCTTGGGAAGAGCGACGGTTTGCACAACGGTCTTCTCCCCGCCGGCGGGAATCTCAACCCGTGTGACGACGGGCGCCGCCGCCGGCGCGCCCGACTTCCACTCCGTAACCCGCTGCTCAACAGTGGTGCGGATCGTCCGATCGCTCCGGTTGCGCAGCACCGTCTGGACCACCACACTCGAAGCGGCCAGCCTGGGAGCGGTCTGAACGGTGTGGATCACGGGATTGTCCATCGCCATCAGGCTCACCGCGTCGTAGATCCCCGGCGTCCAGTGATACTTCTCAAAGTCGGTGACCGGTGCGACGTGGGGCGGCAGCACCCCCGGATGCGCGCCGATGCGGATCACGAGCTCATTGGGCGCGCCCCAGCGAATCGCCCGCGTCGCGTCAAAATACGCGGCCGTATAGCATGGACCGTGCTCCCCAATGCGGTTGCCGTTGAGATAAACAACCGTCCCAAACTGCGCCTTGTTCACCTTGATCAGCGCTACGGCCTTTTGCGCCGGCGCGTCGAAGCTGCGGCGATACCAGAAGTAGTTTCTCTTCTGATGTGAGACGCCCAGAGTGCCCGCCGTCTTTTCGTAGTCTGCTTTGCTCAGGTTGCCGAACTCCATCATGTCCGAGAGCAACTGGCGGGTCTCGTATTCGTCGACGTGCGGGAATGCCGGCGTGGCCGAGTGCGTCAGGCCGGGCACCGGTGCTTGGTGGTTGTACTCCCTGGGCATCGCCTCCGCATCGACACTGTCCGCCACTTCCCACATTCCATCCAGAGAGATCGTCGTGCGAGGATGACCCGCGCTGTCAGTTTTCTGCGCCAGCGCCCCGCGTCCTCCCGCGGCCAGCCCCGCGGCCGCGGCCGCGCCCGCCTTCAGAAAGCTCCTCCGTTCCATCTCTGCGCTCCTTTCGTCTCTGCGCCTTTCCCCTCCCGGCGCGGACCTGCGCTCCGCGCCGCGGCGAGCCGCGTGGTGCATCGCGGCCCGCCAGCGCGAATCACTTCGCCGCGGCAGCCTCCAGGATCACATCCCGGTGCGAGATGGTCGGGCTGCCGGCATCGTCCACCGGCGTAGCCACCGCCCGCAGCGAGTACGAACCGCTCGCCTCGGGAACCTTCATCTCCAGATAAAAGGTGTCGGCCCCAAGTGGCTCAAGAGAGAATGGAACCTCCTCGTCTGCAATCTCCTTTCCCGATGCATCCACAAAAGAGAGCCGCAGCTTGCCGTTGCGCTGCCGGTCTTCGTCGTTCACCATGGCAATGTTGAAGCGGTGAAGTTCCCCCGCCGTCAGCTTCGGTTGCCAGAAGTCCAGATACACGCCGAGAGGCTTAAAGGCCTGCTCCATCTCCCTGGCGAAATATGGATTCAGTTCCAGCGTCTTTACGTTGCGCCAATGGTCCGAGGTGAATTCCTTGGGGCCGTCGGAAGTGAGATAGACAAAGTGCAGCACGCCCGCATAGTGCCGGTACGCGCGCCAGAACTCGGTTTCGCTGCCCAGGATGTACGCCTGCATCTTGAAGCGGTTTTCTGCGGTGTCCTTGTCGCCAAGCAGCTTGGAATAGAGCCTCTTGGTCATAACGGTGGGATCGCCGTTGCGCAGCAGCCACACCCATCCATACTCGTTGATGATCATGGCGTGCGCCGTTTTGTTCGACGATCCGACCGGCCCGGATAACTGTTCGAGCTCCGGCATGGTGAATTCATGCTCGCCGGATGTGCCGGGCCAAATATCTTTCATGGCCGTCCACATCTCGAGGTACTGGTGATCCTCGACCGGATCGTTCGCGCCCGCGGGGCCGTTGTAGCTGTTCTCCCAGGGCCGGTTCGAGAGGTCCAGCGGGCGCACCTTGTTAATGATCTTGTCCCAGCCCGGGAGCCATGACTCGTTATCGGCATCCCAGATGCCCACGCTGGGATGGTTCCAGTTGTCGCGCATCCATTCGGTGTATTCCTCGGTCATCTCCTGAGGGTTGTACTGCTTGGCGAAGTCGTCGCCCCCCCAGGAGTTGCCGACCCAGACAAAGTACTCGTTCTGAATCAGCAACCCGGCCTCGTCGGCAATCTGGAGCCAGCGGTCGGGCACCGGTCCGATGCAGAAGCGGAAGGCATTCCAGTGCATCTGCTTGGGAATCGTCACCAGCAGCCGGTGCACCCAAGCGTCGTTCCAGGGCAGCGTGCCGCTCTCGGGATCCTCGAAGAAGCGATGCAGTGTGATGTTCGATCCGCGCAGGAAGTAGGGACGGCCGTTCAGATACGCTCGCTGCGTCACCGTGTCGAAGTGGAAATCCCGCATCCCGAAGCGCGTTAGCGCCGTATCGCCGGCGGTCGTGGTGGTCACCGTATAAAGGAACGGATCTTCCGGCGACCAGAGATGGGCTTTGGGAATCGCCACCAGTTGCGTGATGGTTTTGGTTTCTCCCGGGGAGAGGCTTACTTCGGTCTCGATCCGGTCAGAGGCTCGCGCGCCCGACTTCCACTCATGCACCTGCTGAGTCACTTTGGTGGTGATGGCTTGGTCGGCATAGTTGTGCAGTTCGGTTTGCACCAGCGCGGCGGACTGCGCCAGCCGTGGCGCCGCCTGCACGATCGAGATGACGGGATTGCTCATCGTCATCAGCGTCACGTCGTCGTAAATGCCGGGCGTCCAGCGCCACTTTTCGAAGTCTGTTCCGCAAACTACGTTGGGCGGCAATACTCCAGGGTGTGCGCCCACGCGGATGACCAAATCGTTTGCCGCGTTCCAGTGGATCGCCTTGGTCACGTCGAACGTCGCCGACGTGAAGCACGGATCGTGCTCGCCGATGCGCGTGCCGTTCAGATAGACAACGGTGCCGAATTGCGCCTTGTTCACGCGCAGCAGCGCCACTTGATTTCTGGCCGGCGCGATAAAGGTCCGGCGATACCAGAAATAGTTGCGCTTTTGATGCGAGACGCCGCGCGCATCGCCGATTTTGGCCAATTCTGCGGGCGAAAGCAGGCGCTGGCGAACCAGATTGTTGAGCAGTTGGCGGCTTTGGTACTGGTCCACATCGGCAAACCCCGGCTCGGCGGAGTGCGCCAGTCCCGGCACCGGAACATGATGCGTGTACCGGGTGGGCATGGCGTCCGGGCGGATGCTATCCTCGATCTGCCACTGGCCATCGAGCGAGATGGTGGTGCGATGTTGATCCGCCGCGGCCGCCTGCAGCCGCGCGCCGCCGGCGCAAACCAGCGCCAGGCAGCAGACAACCACCAGCCATTTTTTCCGTGCCCTCATGGGGATGCTCCTTCCATTCACCTCTGCCCGCAGGGCGGCACGCCGCCACGCGGATTGCGGGCCGAGCATTACTTCGACGTTGTCTTGTGCTCAACCGCCACGCTGGCCTGAAGCGGCAGATCGCGCGATGAGGTTCCCGCAAGAATCTCAAAGTTCCCCTCGCTCACCTGCCATTGCTCCGCCTGTGTGTCGAAGGTGGCAAACGAGCGCGCGTCCAGCATGATCGTCACGGGCTTCGTCTCTCCCGGCTTTAATGCCACCCGGGCAAAACCGCGCAACTGGTGCGGCGGCTCGCCGTCTGCCGCGGGATGCGCCACATACACCTGCACCACCTCGGCCCCGGCGCGCTTGCCGGTATTGGTTACCCTCACCGTTACCTTCACCTTGGCAGGGTCGGTGCTGGCGCGCAGCGCCACCTTCGCCGGGCTCACCTCAAGATGGCTCACGCGGAACGTGGTGTAGGAAAGTCCAAAGCCGAATGGGAACAGCGGTTCGTTGTTGGTGGCGTCATACCAGCGGTAGCCCACCTCGAGCTTTTCCGTGTAGTGCGACTTGCCGTCCACTCCCGGCCACTGCTCCTTGCTGGCGGTGGGAATCGCCGTCGCGCCTCGTGGAAACGTCAGCGGAAGCTTGGCCGAAGGATTCACGTCGCCGTAAAGAATCGCCGCAATGGCGTTGCCGTCTTCCTGCCCGGAGTACCAGGCCTGAATCACACCAGCCACCTGGTTCACCCACGGCATCAGCACCGGTCCGCCCGTATCCAGCACCACGATGGTGTTCTTGTTGGCGGCGGCCACGGCTTCGATCAGCGCATCCTGGTTGTCGGGCAGGTTCAGATCGGGCCGGTCGCCGCCCTCCGTCTCTTCCGTACGGGCAAAGACCACGGCCACCTGCGCCTCGCGCGCCAGGGACGCGGCCTTCTCCAGATCGCTGCCATCGGCGGAGGTTACCTTGCCCTTGGAACGCTTGCCGATGCCGTCCAGAGGACTGATCACATACGGCGCCACAACCCCCGAGCTTCCGCCGCCCTCGGCCTTGGGCTTGGTGCTCCCCGCTGCGCCAAGCACCGCGACTGACTCATCGCCCTTTAGCGGCAGCAGGCTCGCCGCGTTCTTCAGCAGCACCGTCCCCTCTTCCGCAACTTCGCGCGAAAAAGCCGCATGCGCCGCGGTGCGGACCTTCGAATCCCAGTTGCCCGGCTGCGCGCGGTCGAAAAGCCCCTGGCGGAACATGGGCACAAGAATGTGGCGCACATGCTCGTCGATCACCGCCTTGCTCACCTCGCCGTCTTCCACGGCCTTCTTCAGCGCCTCGCCGAAGAACTTGCTGTCGGGCATCTCCTGGTCCAGTCCGTTGTTGGCCGAGTCAACCGTGGAGTGCGTGGCCCCCCAGTCGCTCATCACCCAGCCGTCGAACTTCATCTGCTTCCGCAGCAGGTCGTGCAGAAGATGTGCGTTCTCGCAGGAGTAGACCCCATTGGTCTTTACATAGGCGCACATGAAGGTGCCCACGTGACCTTCCCGTACCGCTGCTGCGTAGGGCGGAAGATAGATCTCCTGCAGCGTGCGCTCATCCACCACCGAGTCTTCGTGAAAGCGATCGCTCTCCTGCTGCATGGTGACGTACATGTTGGCGTCGGCGATCGAGCCCTCGGCCTGGATGCCCTTGATCTCGGCAACTGCCATGCGCCCGTTGAAGTAGGGATCTTCGCCATAGCTCTCGAAGGTCCGTCCCCACTCCGGCACACGCACCACATCGATGGTCGGCGAAAGCGTCACGTTGGTTCCCTTTTCCCACTGCTCCTTGCCAAGCACATGCCCAAATTCGTTCAGCAGCGAAGGATCCCAACTTGAAGCCGCAGCGATGGGGGCCGGAAGAAGAGTCACGTCCTTTGCGTTATTTCCCACCCCGGCGCGCCCGTCGGCCAGTGTCAGATGCGGAATTCCCAGCCGCGTTATGGGCGGCACGTATCCCACGTACCCCTTGATCGGCATCGGGCATTTCGGCGTCCAGACCTCAAGACACGGTCCCGCTCCATGCATCATCGTGATCTTCTCGTCGAGCGTCATGGCCTTGATCAGAAGCTCGGCCCGGCGTTCCGGCGTCAGCGACTTGTTCATCCACGGCCGTGCCGCTGCGGCCTTTGCCGCGGACGCGCCATGGCCGGCGGGCGTGGCCGACTGCGACCGTGCGATCGGCTGCAACAACAGGCAGGCGCCCAGCGCCCCCGCGAGGAATACAACAGCTTTGCCTGACCGGCGAACGGAAATCTCAATTTCCATAATGGCGAATCTCCTTGAAGCAAAACGGGAACTTCCGCCCGCATTGCCGCGTTCGTTGAAGGCGAGGGCTACACTCGTCCCATCGCGATGGCTTCTTGTTCGCGCTCCATTTGATCGCAGATCGCGGCGCGGTGTCAATCGAATCGGCTCAAGTCGCGCAAAGAAATGCGCGAGATGCAGATATCTCGTCATTTAAGCGGAAAATTTTGCAATGCCCTTCCGGAAACAAACAGCCGGATCTTCCCCTGGCGCCCGCTGCGGCTCCGCCGCTGCTCAGGCCACTGTCAGCCGGTAAACTCGCTGCGGCGCCTCGGGTGGAGCAACAATCAAGCTCGTGCCCCCTATCGGAATCGCCGACGCGCAATACTCAACCGTCGAGATTCCTGTTTCGAACGGACCGAGCTGCGCCTCGTAGACGCGCCGGCCGGCCAGGTTCGCAAAGTGCTTCACCCAGTCGCCGAGTTCGTTGATGCGCAGGTTCAGATGCACTTCGGCCACAGCCTCGCCGCCTGGAACAACGATGTAAACGCGCGCTGACTCTCCGGTGGCCAGCATCGTGGGCCGCGTGGGCATAAAGACGCGCGGCATGCAGGCGGATTGCGCGGTGGTGGCGGCATCGCAGGCCTGGTTGACCTGGGCCGGAAGCTCGCCCAGGAATTCCTTGATCGACAGCCGCAGACGTTCCAGCGCGATGCGCACAAACTTGTTCTGCATCGAGGCAAGCTGTCCCTGGTCGTTGCGTGTGCTCACGATGTTTTCAAAGGTCAGCATGGTTTGGCGCACCAGCGGGGCCATCGCCAGCCACAAGGGCACGCCGTCGCGCAGAACGGCGTCGCGCGCATCGTCTTCTTTGCCTTCGGCGCGCAGCTTCGATGCGGACTTTAGCACAGCGCCGAGCTTGTTGGCCGCCTCCAGCGCATCGCAATAAGGAACCGCGAGCCCCACAAAACCGGAGAAATACCCGATGCGCTCCTTTTCCGCCGGCGTCGAGGCCAGGCCAACCAGCCTTTGGAACGCGGCGGCCACTTCGCGCTGCGAGGCGAGAATGTTCGGATTGGGCCGCGTGGTTTCGTAGGCAAAAGCCTCGTCATAGTCCCCGCTGATGGCCAGCGTGTGGGCAAATCCGTCTTTGTTATATCCGCCCAGAAACGTGGATGAGATTTTGCGATTCTGATCGCAGTCAACCAGCAGTCCGGCCAGCGCCGGGGCGTTCTGCGGCGAGGCCTGGGTTAGGCTGAAGTCTTTGTAGTGGGCAGAGGCCGTAAGCGCCGGATTCCAGGCCGCGCGCGCCAGATAGCTCGCCGTCGGATCCACAATCCGGTGGCGCCAGTGGATGCCCAGCATGCCCTGGCAGCCAAAGCTCCTGGCTCGCTTCATGTCGCTCTCAAAGCGGCTGGCGCGGAACTGAGGCAGCCACATCGAGGGATCGTCCTCCAGCCACGGAATCGGCCACCGCTCGCGGCCTTCCAGCTTCCCAAATTCCTCGCTTACCGGATCCCACCCCAGGCTGTTGCTGAGGGCCGCGAAAACAATATCGCCGGGCAGCCGCTGGTGCAACGACTGGAAGTTGCGCACCACGCCGCCCCAGCCGGCGAGCACCAACTTCTTCTTGGGCGCGTTGCGGCGCAGAAAATCGTGCGCCTGCATGAAGGGCGTCACGGATAGAGGAATATTCTTGCTGCGGCTCTCCCAGTTGGCGCTCTCGTCTTCCCACAGCCACACGTAATCGACCATGGGATAGCGCTCCAGCAGGTCGGCCAGGCGGCGTTCTAGAAGATCCTTGCCAATGACCGACTCGACCAGCCCGCCCGGATGCGCGCGGGCCTCCGGCGGCAGCGCGCGCAGTATCTCCGCCGGGTTCTGGTAGGGCTCAAAGCCGATGCCGGTGCGGATGCCCAGCGCCGATGCCCAGTTGAAGGCCCGGCTCAGCATTTTGGTGGTGCGGTCGGCGATATCCCAGTTGTCGGCCGCCCGGCGTGTGGCGTCGGAGCCAAACGTCTCGCGGTCAAAAAACTGCGCCCCGCCCATCTTGAAGGTCGAGGTGCGCTGGGGAAGATAGCCCCAGCTTGTCATGGTGCTGTCTTCGAGAGCGGCGCGATGCCCCGCTCCGGCAAAGTCGAAGGACAGATACGACTCGGCCAGCGGATCATTTTGCGTGTAGACGTGCATGCCGAACATGTTGAAGCGCATGCGCAACATGTTGGCAAAGTAGGCTTTGAAATCCTCGTCGTTGTAGACGCTGATGCAGTTGAGAAAATCCGGCCACGGCAGCAGGCCCCGCACCGCGAAGTTGGGCGCGTCGGTCCACGCCTGATGCGACTTGGGCAAAACCAGCGTGGTGGAAGGCTCAAGGGGAGCGTTTTCGCCGTCGATGCCGAAGATCGTGCCCTGCCGTTCCAGAAACCCGTAGACCGCGTAGAGCAAGGCATGGTCGTTGCCCGCGCTGAGGGTCACGCGCTTGCCCGACGCGCTGATGGCATACTCTTCCGCGCCTTTGAAGCGCCCCGGCTCGATGGTCAGAATGAAATGAATATTGCCGATGCGCGTGTGCAGATCGTCGATGAGCGACACCTCGGGAGCGGCCTTGACTGCCAGCAGACCGTTGATCAACTCCGTTGCCGCCAGCCGGGTGCGAAATCCATCCGGCGCACGATTCTCTACCGTAACGCGGCGCAACGCGCTGGCCGTGCGCACGGTCTCGCCGTGCGCCAGCAGGCTGCCCGTGGCGGCCAGAGCCCCGGCCTTCAAAAAGTCCCTTCGATCCAGCATGTGCGCCTTCCTTCCCCCAAGCAGCTTGCCTGTGTCCCCGCTCTCATTGCGTCACGGCGAGGTTGTCGAATTGTGCCCTGTTCCATCCCGTTCCCAGGGCAAACATACCATGTCGATGCGATGCGTCCTCCACGCTGGCCAGCCGCCCGCCGTCGAGCGTTGCGCTGATCCGGTTGCCGTGGAAGGTCAATGCAAAGCGGTGCCACGTGTCCGGCAGCGCGCGCAGCGTCCCCGACGCCAGTTGCGCGAGGGGCCGCTTGAACGCCGCCGAGATCAGTTCCCACTCGCCGCCGGCCTGCACCCTGAGAATGTAGCCGCTGGGATAGGGCGCCTTGTCCCCCTCGAACACGTCGCCCGAATCGATTCTGCCCATCAGCGTTGCAGAGCCGCCGGGCTGCACGCTGAAATCGGCCGCCACCGTGTAGTCTGTCCACCCCACGTCCCCGGCCAGGGTAAACGGGTCCGGCAGCGGCCCCCACGGAATCGGTTTTTGCGTGATCACCTGCTCCAGACAGCGCCCCTTGCGCCCCTGGCACGCATGTGCCTCGAATGCCCCGTCCTGATCGGAAAGATACCTGGCCGCGCGCGTCAGCGGCGTGCTTTCAAAATCGTCCTTATACGGGAAGGGAAACGGCCTTTGCGGCGGCGGCTGCGCGCTCCCTTTGCCCTGTCCGGTGGCGGTGGTCAGGGTATAGATCGACTCGGGCTCAAAGGTGTACGCGAACATTCTTCCCTTCGGCGTGAGGTCTGCGATATGTTCGAAGCTCCGCCTCGCGCTGGTCTCCCAGATGTGAACCGCGCCGCTCGCCAGCCCCCCGGCGATGGCAAAGTCCACGCGCTGCGGCCGCTTGGCGTCGATGGTCTCCAGCACCGTGCTCCAGTCCTTGCCGTTGGGCGACTTGAGCGTGACGTAAGTGCCCTGGCCGGGAAGATCGCCCGATGATGCGTCGAGGTACTGCCAGCCCGGCTGCGCGAACTGCGTGGTGTGCGCCGTCACCCAGATCGTCGATTGCACGTCGTAGTGTCCGGACCATGGCGTGTTGGCGTACATCAGGCCCGAGTTCGGCGCGGCGAGGATGTCGTAATACGAGGTGATGGGGCTCCAGATCTCCGTCGCCGTCATCGTCCCCTCGAGATAATTGCGGTTATAGAGATGCGCCAGCACGCGCCCGCCCAGGGCCCAGGTCCGCTGCACAATCGGTCCCCCGCCGCTGTTGGGCTGGTCTTCGCTGGCCCACAGCGGCTTGCCCGACGCGCGCGCCGTCTGCGTCGTGGTGATCTTGCCGTTCTCCTGCGGGTAATGAACGCCAATGACATCCACCGCCGCCTTCAACTCAGGATCGCCCTGCATGGCCTCCGCGATGGCCCACTGTCCTTGGCCTTCGCCGGGATACTCGTCGCAGCACACGATCTTCGTGTTCAGATGATGCTCTTTCAAAACGCGATGCAGCTCCTTCACGTAGGCGGCGTCGTACACTTTCTCGTTCCAGATGCCGGCGTAGCTGATCTTGAGTCCATACTTGTCGCGCGCTGCCTCAATGAACCTGGCCATGTATTCGGCCATGTCGCGCGAGTAGTAGTGTCCGTTGCCGATCCAGCCCGGCGCGCCCCAGGGCAGGATGTCGAGAACGATCTTCGGATTGCGCTTGTGCGCCTCGGCCATGAGCCACCACTCGTAGCCCCGCGTAAAATCGTCATCGCCGCGCGTGCGCTGCGCGCTGGGCTCGGCGCCGTCGGTCGAGTTCACGTCGCCGCCCACCTCCACCTTCAGGTGTTGCAGCGCCGCGCCGTAACCGGGTTTGAATAGGTAGTCCAGAATCTGGCTGCGTTCGGGCTCGGGATAGTCGTAGAGCAAACGACTCGAGGCGCCCGCGCTCAAAGCGCCCAGCCCATCGAAGATGCGGCCTTTGCTGCGGCCGTCGAGGGTTACCTTCAGGTTCTGCGCGAGGCAGCAAACCGCCGTTGCCCCCAGCAGCGCGAGAACCACCCCCGCGCGGCGGCGGCTCATCCCCATCGTCCAGTGGATCTTCATCAAAGCCTCCCGGGCGAGGCGTCCTTTGCCGTTCCGCAACCACCGAAGGAATCCGGAAACAGCTGGCGGTTTCATCCCCTCTACGTGTGCCTGCAAATGCGTCCTCAGCCGTGCGAGTTGTTGCCGTCTGCGCCGCTCACCGGTTGAATTCCCGTAATGCCTCGATCATGGCGAGAATGTTCTCTACCGGCGTCCCCGCCTGGATGTTGTGGATCGTATTGAACACAAAGCCGCCCCCCGGCGAAAAAATCTTGCAGCGCTCGATCACCTGCGCGCGCACCTCGGCCGGTGTCCCGAAGGGCAGCACCCTCTGCGTATCCACGCCTCCGCCCCAGAAGGTCAGCCGGTCGCCGTACCTGGCCTTCAGCTTCTCCGGCTCCATGCCCACCGCCGAACACTGCACGGGATTGGCAATGTCGATTCCCGCTTCGATAAACGATTCGAAAAACCGCTCGCTCGATCCGCAGCTATGTTTGAAGACCTTCCACGCCGTGTGGCTGTGAATCCAGTCGCACATCTGCTTGTAGTACGGGAAATACAGGTCGCGGAAGGTCGAAACCGAGCAGAAACTCGAGCTCTGCGTCCCAAAGTCCGTGCCGCACAGATAGAAAACGTCAATTGCATCGCCGATGCGCGCATGGATGCGCTCCATGTTGGCTATGGCAATCTCCACCTGGCGGGCGTAGATTCCGTGGATGTAATCGCGGCGGCTGCGCGTGGAAACATACCACTCGGTCACATCGCGAATGCCCCGCGGATCCTTAAGCTGCACCGCCGGCACCAGCGCAATGTCGCCGAGAGCGGTGCCGCCGAAGTTTCCAAAGAGCGCATACTCGCCGTTGTCCGCGGCCTTCACGTCGGCTTCCATGGCGTCCAGATCGCCATCGCTGATCGGCTCGAACTCTTCCAGATTGTCGGCCGGATCAAGATGCTCGGGATCGAAATGATTCTGGCGGATGATGGCGTCGAAGAAGTGAAATCCCCTGGGCATGCGGGCCGACGGTGGCGCGCTGGTGTCGCCTTGGGGATAAAGCAGCGTGTCGCCTTTCTCGTCCACGGTGACGTTGAACCCGCCGGGCACCAGCACTTCAAGACCGTTGAAGAGCCACGGCTTCCAGTCCTTGTTTTCAAAGCCGAACATCGTCTTGCGGCTGCCCACCGCCTTTACGTCCACGCCGAGCGCCGACTTCAGGTCGTCTTCCACCTCGCCCAGCATCTGAAAAGGCTCGATCACCTTCACCGGATGCCGGTCCAGGCCGAAGTGGCCGCGCAGTTCGGCGACGCAACTGACGTGAATCCCCGTCACCGGGCTGCCGCCAAAGTCAATCGGAATGCGGTCCGGCTGGCGATGATTCAAGGCATCCAGAAGCCGCTGGCGCGAGGCGGATGGAGTTTTTACAGTGGTCATAAGAGTCCTTTCGCTTGATTCCGGAGGAAGAACCATTCTACCTTCCCGGCCGTTGCGCCCGGTGGTTGCCGTCATTGCGTTCCTGCGGCGGTCTCTGGTCGATGCATCACCGCGGCCAGAACCATGAAGTTGTCGGAGAGAAAGCCCTCATAGCCATGCGGGCCGCCTTTCCAGTCCTTCCAGTCATACGTCAGGCCATTCGGCCCGCGCCCCTCGAATCCGCCCTCCTTCACGCCCTTCAGGATGGGAAACAGGATGCCGTCGCCGTCCTTGACGCGGCCCAGCTTGTAGAGGGCGGCGACGGTGTAGAACGCATACGATGCCGTGGCTCCGCCATTCTCATAAATCTGGAAGCCATCGGATCCGTCCTCCCTGCCGGGACCGCCCCAGCGGTGGTCCAGCGTCACCGAGTCTTCCCTGCGAATGGGAATCAAGTTTCCCGGCAGCCCCAGTTCGAAGTGGGTAAAGCCCACTTCTTTCATCTTGGCCAGTAGCCGGTCGAAGATATGGTTGCCCACGCTGGCCGGCGCCAGCCCGTAGACCACCGCCGCCCCGTTCACCCACGGAAAGTAGTAGTCGTGCAGCTTGCCGTCCTGGCTGCGCCATCCGGCCAGCACGCCCGTTTTCTCATCCATAAAAGTGGGCAGGTAGGCTGCCTTCAGCCGCCGCGCCCGCTCCCGATAGAGCGCGGCGTCGGCGGGATGCTGGTCCAGTTGCGCCATCTCCGTCATCTGCATCAGCGCGTGATAGGCCAGCGCGTTCGAGTAGGCGTCCTCGTACCCAAAGCCGATCGTATCCCACCAGTTGGCCGGCCGCAGCACCGGATCGCCGTTGGCCTTTCTGACCCATGAGCCGGCGTTACCCGACGCCGCATACTTGATCAAGCCATTGCCGTTGGTGTCGGTGGCCAGCATGGCCTCGGTCCAGGCGCGCAGCCCCTGGTAGCTCCGGGCCAGCCAGGCGGTGTCGTGCGTGGTCTCCACGTAGTCGCCCGCGGCCACCAGCATGGAGGGATACGAATCGGCCGAAGGCGTCCTGAAGCCTCCGGTCTCGCCCGGTGTGCCATCAAACATCTGGTAGCCCGGCAAGCCGTAGGCCAGCGCCCCGGCCAGGTATTTGTCCAGCGACATCCGCACCAGGTCCATGGCCGTCAGTCCTGGCGCCAGCGGAGGCGTGTACCGCGCCACCTCCGAATACATGTGCTGCACAAAGGCGCATGGGTCGCTGGCCGCGTTGTTGGCCAGCACCCCGTCCTCGGCCTGCACCTGAAAGATGTTCAGAAAGTCCCGGCGAAAGCCGTCGAAGCGCGGGTCCGCCTCAACGCCGGGTATGTGCGGATAGATGGCCGTCACCGTCAGGGTGTAAACCACGCGCGGGTTCGCCTCGGTCGCGGCCGGGAACGTGACCTCTACGTACCCCGTGGGCCGCCGGTGCGCGTCGTAGCCCAGCTTCACCGGCTCACGGCTCGCCGCCTCGATGCGGACGGGGCCTTCTTCCGGCAGATAAAGAACCGCCGGCAGGCTCGCCTGGCCATCGTTCACCAGCGCCAGCAGCGTCGCATGCGAAACCTCCGGATTGAAGCGCAGCGTCAGACCCGCCGCCGCCGCTCCTCTGCGGTAAACGCTCGTCATCGTCAACGACTGGCGCTGAAACTCGAAGCGCCAGCCGCTTCCTGCGCCCCCGGCCTGCGGCGGAAAGAGCACGTTCGGCCGGAACCGCCCCTGCCCCAGCGCATCCACCTGCAGCGACTCAATCGTCGCACCGTCCGGCGTCAGGGAAAGTTGGTAGTAGGGCGTCTTGGCCTCGCGCTGCGCGGCCCACCCTCCAACCGCCGGGGCCAGGCAAATACAGAATGTTGCCGCAACCATTGCACGGGATCTGATCATGGCTCTTCACCGCGCCGGAAGGACGGCGCCTTTCGCTTCCTGACGCCTCGCGGCGCTCCGCGCTGCGAAGCCTGAAAACGTCTTCCGGAAAGCACCGGAATTATATGGCATACGTGATTCCCGCGCACAGGCCGCCGCCGGTCTGCTTGCCCTTGCTCGCTATAATGGCTCTACGAGATCTCGCGAGGTGAGCGCATGACGTTGCAGGAAGCCATCGAGCAAGAGGGCCTGCTGTTTTCAGACGGCGGATTCGGTACGGAACTGCAAAAGCTGGGCCTGGAACTGAGCTCCTGCGGCGATCTGTGGTGCCTCACGCATCCTGACCGCGTGGCCGCCGTCCACCGCCAGTATGCCGACGCCGGCTCCTCGCTCGTCTCCACCAATACCTTCAATGCCAACCGCTTCGCGCTGGCCAAGCACGGCCTGGCCGATAAGCAGGCCGAGATTGCCCGCGCCGGCGCCCGCATCGCCAAAGAAGTCATGGCCGGCCGTGGCTGGGTCATGGGCAGCATTGGCCCCTGCGGCGAGTTGCTGGAGCCGGTAGGACCCATTCAGCCCGAGGAGTTGCGCGCATCCCTGCGCGTGCAGGTCGGCGCGCTGCTGGAGGGTGGCGCCGACGCCATCCTCTTCGAGACCATGAGCGGGCTCGACGAAATCCGGCTCGGCCTGGAGGTGGCGCAGGAACTGCATGCCCCGTGCGTTTTGCTGACTGGCGCCTTCGATCCCACCAGGTCCGGTCCTCGAACCATGATGGGTGTGCGGCCCGAGCAACTGGCCAAAGCGGCAAAAGAGGGCGGCGCCAGCGTCGTGGGCGCCAACTGCGGCCGCCTGGCGCTGGAGACCGACTTCCTGCTTTTGCTGGAGCGTTTGCATGCCGCCGTCGGCCTGCCGCTCATGCTTCAGCCCAATGCCGGCCGACCCGAAGTGAATGAAAATGGCATCTCCTACCACTGCACCCCGGTCAACCTGGCGGAAATTGTCGCTCCGCTTGCCTCGCGCCTGAAGATCCTCGGCGGCTGTTGCGGTTCCACCCCAGACCACATCCGCGCCATGAAAGCGCGGATCAACTGAGGCTCAAGAGCCTGCGATCAAAGTCCTGTTCTGAAAGGGCACGGCTTCAGCTTCAGCCGTGCCAGAAAAGGGCACGAAAAATTCACCGGCTTCAGCCGCCGGGGGGCTTAGACGCGTAACCTCTCCGCCCTCTCTCAATGCGCGCCGCTGGCCGGGGCTTCGTTTCCTGTCACCGCCAGAGAGTAGGCGTACTCCCGCAGCGCATCCATATTGGCGTGCGGCGTCTTCCGCGGCACCTCGCACCCGGCCGAAATCATGTGCTTTGCCCCGCAGGCCCGGTGACACGCCGCCGCCGCCGCCCGCACCTCTTCCGGCGTCCCCTGCTCCATCACCTTCACCGTGGGAATGTTGCCCAGGATGATCGTCTCCGGCCCCATCTCCGCGCGCGCGTGCTCCAGCGAGACCGGCGAGTCGATATCGATAATGTCATAGCCCAGGCTGGCCCGGGCCTTGCATATCTTTGTGGTGTTGCCGCAGATGTGCGAGCGCGTCTTCAGTCCCATCGACCGCAGCGCCTCCACAAACTTGAGATGATACGGAGCGATGATCTCTTCAAAGATGGCCCGCCCCACCAGCGACGAGACCGCGTCCCCCACCCCCATCAGCTCGGCTCCCGCATCGCGCTGCGCGCGGGCAAACGCAATCCCCAGCTCGGTCACAAAGGTCAGCAGCTCGTTCACAAACGCCGGATCGTCGTAGAAGTCCAGCATCAGCGTATTGATCCCGCGCAGATTGGCCGCGTAGGCGCAAGGCCCTTCAATCCAGCCTTCAATAATCCTTTGCCCCGCCATCTTCTCTTTGAAAAGCGCCACCGCCCGGATGCGATCCAGCATCCGCGGAGTGCTCGCCGGGTCGGGCACCTTCAGCCGCGAAAGCTTGCTCTTGTCCGCCAGCAGCGCCTCGCTCTCCACAAATGCCGGGGGCTGGTCCTCGAAAAAGCGCACCTTCGCCCCCAGGTCCGCGGCCTCGCGCGCCGGATCGGAGATCGCCGACACCAGGTCGGCATCGAAGCGCTCCGCGGTCCGCATTTGCCCTTCCACCAGCAGGCGATAGTCGGTCACGTATTGCCCGTACTTCACCCCGATCAGGTCGGCGGCGAACATCATGGTGATCGGCATCAGCGGAAGGCGATCCACCGGGCGTCCTTCCAAAAGTGCCAAAACACGTTCCCGCCCGTTCATGCGTCGTAACCTTTCCGGTTGAAATGCCTTCTGACTCTTCTGCGCGAGCCGGGCAGCGCCCACCGCCGGCGGGCCTGCAAACCAGGATGTCTGCATCCCCCAAACTCCGGGAAGAATAGCGCGTGCAAAGTAGCGCGTCAATTTTGGCGGAGCGTTGGGTCAGTCTGGCTTGGATTTCCACCACCTCCGCCCGGCGGCAAAATGGCCTCGCACTTCTGTGGCCGGCGCGGGGGCTTGCCCAAACTCCAGACGTTCGTCGGTTTTGTAACTTCCGCATTGCCGACCAACCGCTCGCGATTACGATGCCATACCGCATGCCCAAGCGTTCTGAATCCGTCAAGGGTCCGTACGACCGCCAGGTGTTCCCCATGACGCTTATTCACCCCTTTTGCAGCGCCCGTCCTGCCGTAGACATCGAAACCGGACCACTTCCAGGCGTTGAAGTACGCCACAAAGATTCTCGTGATCGAGTGCGGCGCAATCTGGCAGAATGGTGTCCGGACAAAACAGGGAACTGGAAGAGGAGCCAAAATGAATCGGCGCAAGTTTATGGGACTGGTGGGAGCAGGCGTCACCTACGGATTGACCCAGCCGGCGGTCGCAGGCGTCTTTGGGGACGCCGCGGCCGCGGGCAAGGCGGAAAAACCCCATGGCTCCGGCCATTTCGGTGAGTGGATCGCCGATGAGCACGGCCTGCCCGCCTATCGCTATACCTGCGATCAGCGCACCGATCCCCTCGCCCAGAGCCCCACCCACAAAGGTTTCCTCTCCGCCACAGACCATCTGCATGCGGTGGCCAACGACCGCCTCGTCGCCGTGGCTTCGAACTACGGTTATGTCCAGGTCCGCCAGGACGAGGGCGCGCCCAAGTACCTCAACGACTACGATCCCGGGCAAAACCGCTTTGGCGGCGGCATCGGCTTTCTCACCGACGGCAAGGTCACCCTCAGCACCTACTACCCCGGCAACGCCGCTTCCTTCGACCGCACCCTTGGCGAAGGCTATCTGCGCAAGGTGGTCAAGGGCGGCGGCTACACCGTCGATCACACCATCTTCGCTCCCTATGGCGACGATCCTGTCCTCGTCTCCTTTGCCCGCATCACCAATCACTCCAGCCAGCCGGCCAGCCTCCGCTGGGTCGAGTACTGGGGCGCCAGTAACTATCAGTTTTCCTTCCGCAGTTCGATTGAGGCCGGCGCGCTGAAAAACAATGTGCAGGCCGCGGCCTTCCGCCGCCGCTTTGCCGAGCGCTTCGAGCACTCCTTCGAGCTCGCCGCGGACGGGCGCGGCCTCCTCGAAAGGCAGCGCTTCCTCGGCCGCACGCCGGAAGATGAAGACTTGTGGGCCAGGATCAAGGCCGCCAAGGCTGCCTCGGACCCGGTCGGCGACGCCTCCTTCGACGATCTCAACCCGCCGCCCACCTTCCTCGTCTCGCTCGACGCGCCCATGGACGCCTACTCAACCGATGCCGCCGCCTTCTTCGGCTCCGGCGGCGTCCTCGATCCCGCCGGCCTCCAGCAGAAGCTCGCGAACGGCCTCGACGCTAAGGGAGCCTCCAGCGCCCATCTCATCGAGCGCGCACTCACCCTGGCGCCCAATCAAACCCGCACCGTGGCTTTCCTCTATGGCTACCTGCCCGAAGGCTTCGAGCTCGATGCCCTCCTTGCCCGCCACTCCGGCGACGCGGCTCAGGCCTTCGCCCACTCCTCGGCGCAATGGAAGACCGGCGGCATGCGCTTCACCTCGCCCGGAGAATCCTGGGTCGAGCGCGAAATCTCCTGGCACAACTACTACCTTCGCGGCGCGCTCACTTACGACAGCTTCTTCCGCGAGCACATCATCTCGCAAGGTTGTGTCTACCAGTACGTGATGGGCTTCCAGGGCGCGGCGCGCGATCCCCTCCAGCACACCCTGCCCTTCATCTTTTCCGACCCCGCCATCGTCCGGCAGGTCATCCGCTACACCATGAAAGAGATCCAGCCCGACGGCTCCATCCCCTACGCGATCGTCGGCTCGGGCGTTCCCATGCCCAGCGAATTCCTGCCCTCCGACCAGGAGATGTGGATGCTCTGGGCGCTCAGCGAATATGTCCTGGCCACTCGCGACAAGGCCTTTCTCGACGCAAAGATCCCTCCCTATCCGCGTCATGAAGTGCAGCCCGGCGACCCCACCGTGGGCGAACTGGCCATGCGCAGCTTCCGCCACCTGGTGGACGTCATCGGCGTCGGCGAGCACGGCATCACCCGCGTCCTCATGGGCGACTGGAACGACGGCATCGTGGTCAGCCAGGTGCCCAACGACCTGAAAGCCGAAGTCCGCGAAAAGGGGGAAACCACGCTCAACTCCGCCATGGCCTGCTATGTGCTCGACCACTATGCGCGCCTGCTCCATTACGCCGGCGACTCAAAAACGGCCGAAGAGGCCCATGCCAAGGCCGAGGCCCAGCGCGTGGCGCTGCGCGCGCAGTGGGCGGGACGATGGTTCCGCCGCGCCTGGCTGGGACCGCACCTGGGCTGGCTGGGCAGCGATCACCTGTGGCTCGAGCCCCAGCCCTGGGCCATCATCGGCGGCGCCGCCACCCCCCAGCAGTCCACCACCCTCGTCCAGGCCATCAACGAGCTGGTCCGCAAGCCTTCGCCCATCGGCGCCCTCATCCAGAGCCAGGCCACGCCCACCATGACTAGCCCGCCCGGCATCCTCGAGAACGGCGGCGTCTGGCCCTCCATCAACGGCACCCTCATCTGGGCTCTGGCCATGAAAGACGGCGCCATGGCCTGGGACGAGTGGAAGAAAAACTCGCTGGCCTGCCACGCCAACGCCTATCCGGATATCTGGTACGGCATCTGGAGCGGACCCGACTGCTTCAGCTCCGTTCTTTCCGATCATCCCGGAGAAACGCAGCACTGGGATCCGAACTCGAAGAACGAGAAGGAGCGTGCCGACAGCTGGGGCTTTGCCTGGACCGACTGTCCCGTCATGTGTCAGCACCAGCACGCCTGGCCTCTCTACACTCTCGGTAAGCTCATGGGTCTCGAGTTCAACGAGCGCGGCCTCAGCCTGACGCCCGTCCTGCCGATGCAAGAGTATGAGTTGAACTCGGCCCTCGTAGGCGTGCGCAAAACCAGAAGCGGCTACAGCGGCTGGTACGAGCCTTCCGCGGCAGGCGAATGGGAGATCGCCATTCGCTTGCCCGCGGCCGAGCGATCCCGCCTCAAAGGCATCAAAGTCAACGGCGCCGCCCAGCCTTTGCCCGCGTCCGGGGCTCCGCTCGCCCTGCGCGGCCACAGCCAGACCGGCAAACCGCTCCATTGGGAGCTTCTCTGGGCTTGACGCAGGATCTTTCTGCGATTCCGGTTCCTCCTGTCAGGAACCGGGACGCGCGGTATCGGTTGGAGTGAAACACGTGAATTCGGCGTCATCCAGGATCCCGGTCTGTCTTCTAGGTCTGCTTTGTGCGTTCCTTCCGGGCGCTTACGGCCGAGAGAACCGCCCCGTCCCGCCACCCTCCCCGCAGCCCCAACTTGTCATTCTCGATACGGACATCGGCGACGACATCGATGATGCTTTCGCCCTGGCCCTCGCCCTGCGCAGCCCGGAACTGCGCCTTCTGGGCGTCACCACCGCCTTTGGCGATACCGAACTTCGGGCCCGCCTCGTCGATCGGTTCTTGGGCGCCGTCGGCCGCGGCAATCTCCCCGTGGCCGCGGGAGCGCCCACGCCGCACAGCAATGTCTTCACCCAGGCCGCTTATGCTCGCCGCGCTCCCCGTGTGGCGTACGCCGGCGCTATCGGCTTTTGGTTAAACCAGATCCGCGCCCATCCCGGCCAGATCACACTCATCGCCATCGGCCCCCTCACCAACGTGCAGGCCGCCATCCAGCGCGATCCGGTTACCTTCCGCAAGCTCAAGCGCGTGGTCATCATGGGCGGCAGCATCCGTCGCGGATACGACGACCCAAAGACCGGTGCGCACCGCCCGCCCGCGGCTGAGTGGAACATCAAGTGCGACCCCGCCGGCGCCCGGGCCTTGCTGGCCTCTGGCGTCCCCGTCTTCCTGATGCCCCTCGATGCAACGCAAGTCCATCTGGAAGAGAAAGATCGCAGCGCAATCTTCGCCTACGGCTCCCCGCTCACCGATCAGTTGACCCTCCTCTATCACCAGTGGCTGGCCGGCAATGGAAGCTCATCTCCCACGCCCACGCTCTTTGACCCCGTAGCGGTGGCCTATGCCTTTCAACCCGCGCTGTGCCCCGCAATTCCACTCCATCTGAGCGTGGACGAGAAAGGCTTCACGCGCGAAGTTGCCGGTGCGCCTCCCAATGCCCGGGTTTGCCTCCATCTCGATGAAAGCGGATTCCGCAAGTTGCTCCTCCATCGCCTCATCGGCAACCCCGGAAATTGACGCCCAAGGCGGTCTTCGCGGCATCCGGTCTGGCCGCCCTCCACCAACGCGCGCGTCGCGCGGAATTCGATCGAATTCCCGGCCGTCCGAACGCGGCTCTTTCGCGTCCATTGACACTCCCCGGCGATTGGGTAAAAATGGCCAGTTGACAGAATTCAATCGGTTTTGGCTGTGCACGGAGGAAAAGTGGAAAACATACTGCATCTGAAGGTGATTGGAGTTGTCGGAATGTTGGGTGCGGGCATGCTGCTGGCGGGTTGCAAGTCGGCGCCCCCGCTGGATAAGGCCCAGGCTCTGGCGATGATCCAGGCGAAATATGACCAGGCCGCGCCTGCGGGCGTGAATATTGTGGTCAACGACCAGGGAATGGGCGAGGGCGTCATCGCCAAGTACTGGGTGGAAACCAAAAGATATCCCAACGGTTATTGGGGCGACTTCACCTTGACGCCCGACGGCAAGAAACTGGTCAAGCTCCAGAGTGGCGGCGATGTCATCCAGTGGCACCCCACCACCGTCAAGGATCCCAACTACAACGTCATCCTGGTGACGCTCGTTACCCACCACCTGAAAGCGCGCGACATAACCGATCCACAGGATGAGGTTCTCCCCGGCGCCGATACGGCCAAGGGCGCCGACTATTCCGAGGCCGTGGATATGGAGGGCATCCCGGGACCACTGCAGGACATCGCTCACAATCCCGGCAACCAGCTTAGTATCAAGCGCCACGCCGATTTCGCCCTGGAAAATGGCGTCTGGAAGCTGCGTTCCACGGAGTAAATGCCCAGAGACAGGAAATCGCCCGGCGATGAGGTCGAGCCGTTGACCCCGCCGGGCTTTCCTGCTATGTTAAGAAGGTTCCGCAAGAACGCCCATCTCCGTGTGTCTTCGCGGGGTGGGTGCTAAGGCCAGCCGCCGCAAGGTAAGCAGATGGCTGCCCTCCAACGTCAGAATCGGGAGTGTTCCCATCTGACGGAAGGATGCCCCGGAAATTCTCTTTTCTTGCAGGGAGAGGGGTAAATCGCATCGGCGCCCGCGCGTTCTCCACCTTGGAGGGCTATGCGGGCCGGAACCGGTGAAACGGAGTTGACCCTGTTGTGTATGGGCGTTCAGCCACCGTCCCGGTTCTCGTCTGAGTAGGGAACGGAAACAGACGCGAAGCAGCAAATCCAGGGCTTCCGGGCCTGTATGCGCGGTTCAATCGGCGCGCATTGCCCTGAGGCCGCATGGGCCTGTGTGCGGCTGCTTGGCGTGGTTGAATAGGAATTCTGTTGTGAGGTAAGGAGCTTCGCTTTGCCTACGTTTAATCAATTGGTCCGGAAGGGGCGCACGGCCCCGCGTTACAAGACGGCGTCTCCTGCCTTGCAGGCTTCGCCGCAGCGGCGCGGCGTTTGCACGCGCGTCTACACGCAAACGCCCAAAAAGCCCAACTCGGCCCTGCGCAAGGTGGCGCGCGTGCGTTTGACCAACGGCATCGAGGTCACGACGTACATCCCCGGTATCGGGCACAACCTGCAGGAGCATTCCATCGTGCTGATTCGTGGCGGCCGCGTGAAGGATCTGCCCGGTGTCCGGTATCACGTAGTTCGCGGCACGTTGGATTCCGTAGGCGTGGCCAATCGCAACCAGAGCCGCTCGAAGTATGGCGCCAAGCGCGCCAAGGGCGGTTCGGCCAAGAAGTAGGACGCGCAGGTTTTTGGCTGCTGGTTCCTGGCTTTGGTTCCGGTTGCCGGGGATAGGACGAAGGTGGCCGCGGCGGCGAGATGAGGCCAATCGCTGGCGGCTAAAAGCTGATGGCTGTTTTGAGGGATTTATGCCAAGAAAAGGGCACATTGCAAAACGGGAAGTGGCGCCGGACCCCGTCTATGGATCGACGCTGGTGACCAAGTTTGTCAACTCCATGATGTGGGGCGGCAAGAAGTCTACGGCCCAGGGCATTTTCTACCGGGCGATGAAAAGCCTGGAGGAGAGGGGCGGCGGCGACGATGCCCTCAAGCTCTTCAAAAAAGCGGTCGAGAACTGCAAGCCGCTGCTGGAGGTCAAGACTCGCCGCGTCGGCGGCGCCAACTATCAGGTGCCCATCGAGGTGAATCCCGACCGGCGCACATCCCTTGCCATTCGCTGGATTCTGACCTATGGTCGTGGCCGCGGCGAGAAGGGCATGACCGAGAAGCTGACCAACGAACTGCTCGACGCGGCCAATGGACGTGGCGGCGCCATGAAGAAGAAGGAAGATGTGCACCGGATGGCCGAGGCCAACCGGGCATTTGCCCACTACCGCTGGTAGTGCGTGAAAACACCGGAGTTTGGGCCGGACGCAAGCTGCGCCGGCCGTATGGCTTGACCGATCGGACCCTTGAGACCGATCGAACCGCGGGATCTGAAATGCCCGCAAGGATGAAATTCACGTGGCTCGCAGCATACCTCTGAATCGTTGCCGGAACATCGGCATCATGGCGCACATCGACGCCGGAAAGACGACAGCGACAGAGCGCATCCTGTTCTATACGGGCATCACCCACCGTATCGGCGAGGTGCACGAGGGCACTGCGACCATGGACTACATGGAGCAGGAGCAGGAGCGCGGCATTACCATTACCTCCGCCGCCACCACCTGCACCTGGCGCGACGTCCGCATCAATATCATTGACACTCCGGGTCACGTGGACTTTACGGCCGAAGTGGAACGCTCGCTGCGCGTGCTCGATGGCGCCGTGGCGGTTTTTGATTCTGTCAGCGGCGTTCAGCCGCAGACAGAGACTGTGTGGCGCCAGGGCGACAAGTACAAGGTGCCCCGCATCTGTTTCGTGAACAAGATGGACAAGAATGGCGCGGACTTCGAGCATGTTCTTGATACCATCCGCAAGCGCCTCGGCGCGCGCCCGGTTGCCCTTCAGATTCCCATCGGCGCGGAAGCCGGCTTCAAGGGCGTCGTGGACCTGATTGAGATGAAGGCCATCGTCTGGCGCGATGAGGCGATGGGCGCCGAGTACGATGTCGAGCCGATTCCCGGCGACCTGCGGAAAAAGGCCGAAGCCTTCCGCCTGCAGTTGATTGAGGTCATTGCCGAGACCGACGACGTCCTGCTGGAAAAATTCCTCGAAGGCGAGACGCCCACGGTTGCCGAGCTCAAAGAGGGCATCCGTAAGGCCACTATTGATCTGAAGGTCTTTCCCGTCATCTGCGGAACGGCGTTCAAGAATAAGGGCGTCCAGACGCTTCTCGATGCGGTTGTGGATTATCTCCCCAGCCCTCTCGACAAGCCGCCCGTTGAGGGCATTGATCCCTCTCATCATGATCGGATTCTTGCCCGCAAGCCGGAGGATAGCGAGCCCACGGCCGCGCTGGCCTTCAAAATCATCAACGATCCCTTCGGAAAGCTCTGCTTTGTCCGCGTTTATTCCGGCGCGCTCAAGACGGGCGATACCATCCTCAATCCCCGCACCGGCAAGACCGAGCGCATTGGCCGCCTGGTGAAGATGCACGCCAACAAGCGCGAGGATGTGAGCGAGATTCTGACGGGAGACATCTGCGCCTGCGTGGGCCTGAAAGACCTCAAGACGGGCGATACGCTTTGCGCGCCGCAGCACCCCATCGCTCTCGGCGCCATCACCTTCCCGGATACCGTGATTTCGGTAGCCATCGAGCCCAAAACCAAGGCGGACCAGGAAAAAATGGCGCTGGCGCTGGCGCGGCTGGCTGACGAGGATCCCACCTTCAAGGTGCACACCGACGAGGATTCCGGCCAGACCATTATCAGCGGCATGGGCGAGCTGCACCTCGAAATTCTGGTGGATCGCATGCGCCGCGAGCACAAGGTCGAGGCGAGCGTCGGCGAGCCCAAGGTGGCCTTCCGCGAAACCATCCGCAAGACGGCCGAGGCTGAGGGCAAGTACATCCGCCAGACCGGCGGTTCCGGCAACTATGGCCACTGCTGGCTGCGCGTCGAGCCGAACGAGCCGGGCGCGGGCTACCTGTTTGTGAATGACATTAAGGGCGGCGTGGTGCCTAAGGAGTACATTAAGCCGATCGATCAGGGCGTGCAGGGCGCGCTGGAGCAGGGTATCCTGGCCGGCTTCCCGATGGTCGATGTCAAGGTGACTCTCATCGACGGCAGCTACCACGAAGTGGACTCGAATGAAATGGCCTTCCGCTTCGCCGGTTCGATCGCCTTCAAGGATGCGGCCAGGAAGGCCGCGCCCGTGTTGCTGGAGCCGGTCATGGCCGTCGAGGTTACGGTGCCCGAGGAGTTTATGGGCGTGATTATTGGTGACATCAACTCCCGCCGCGGCCGTATCGAGGGCATGGAGCACCATGCCGGTTCACAGGTTATCAAGGCCATGGTGCCGCTCAAGGAAATGTTTGGTTATGTGAACGACATCCGCTCCTCCACGCAGGGCCGGGCGTCCTACGCAATGCAGTTTGCAAGGTACGAGGAAGCGCCGCGCATGATTGCCGACGAAATTATCGGCCGCGCGAAGGGAAGGTGAGAAAGACGGTTCGTGGTTGGCCGCGGGCAGTTCACGGATCAGGGCGCCGGACAACGCGCATGAGATTTGAGCGGGCGGAGCTGATGGTAACTACGAGCTGAGAACGGGTTTCTGGGGCTGGAGTCCGCAGCGGCGGACGCCTCTGGTTGCAACGGGCAGTAAGAGCTAGGAAAGGGATGCAGGAGCTTTTATGGCGAAGGAAAAATTTGATCGTACGAAGCCGCACGTGAACGTGGGGACGATCGGTCACATCGATCACGGCAAGACGACGTTGACGGCGGCGATCACGAAGGTGTTGGCGAAGAACAACCCGAAGA
>JAJZVX010000022.1 GCA_021846985.1 Acidobacteriota bacterium
CTTCTCGCGAACCGCATCGGCCGCCACGCGGCCCGCGCGATCCGCCTTGGCGGCCAGGTTGAGCTCTTCCAGCTCCTCGTAGGACAGAGCAAGAAAATTACGGTACTCAGTGGACATGGGTCTCCTTCCAGGGGGTGTATGCACTCAGATGAAGAATAGGGTTCGAGGCATAAAGATGGCGTGAAGATTCCGGCGGGAAAGTGCGGCGGGAACGGGCGTTAATGGAGGCGGGCAAGAAAAATCATGAGGAGGAGAACGGCTACGGGGATGAGAGCCAGGCATGCATAGTAAAGGAATCTGCGGGGAGCCTGGGATTTGCGTTTGTGCCAGTCGCGGAGCTCGGCGCGGTCTTCCACGCCGACCTGGTCGAGGTGCTGGAGATCCCACGCGAAGTCGTGGGCGGCCGGATAACGGTTGTGGGGATCGCGTTCCAGGGCGCGGTAAAGGACTTCCTGGAGTTGGGGGGAGATTGACGGGGCGGCGATGCGCGGAGGCAGAGGATGGTTGAGGAGGCGGTCGTTCATAGCTGCCATGGGGGTGTCACCGGAGAACGGCGTGCGGCCGGTGAGCATCTCGTAGAGGATGACACCCATGGAGTAGAGGTCGGAGCGGCCATCGCCGCGCCTGCCTTTGACCTGCTCGGGCGAGATGTAGTGGGGCGTGCCGAGGGTGGCGGTGATGTTGGCATAGGTAAGGCGGCGGGCGGAGGCGTCGCCGGCGATGCCAAAGTCCATCAGTTTGATGTGGTCGTCCTGGTCGATCATGATGTTTTCGGGCTTCAGGTCACGGTGGACGACGCCGCTGGAGTGGATATATTCAAGGGCATCGAGGATATTGAGGGCCAAACGCACGGCGCGGTCGTGGGGCATGTGGCCTTCATCCAGGATCTGGCGGAGCGGGCGTCCGTGACACCATTCCATGGCCATGTAGACGCGGGAGCGGCGTTCACCGCCATAGACGCGCATGACGCCAGGGTGTTGAAGCTTTTCGCCGATGGCGGCCTCGCGCTGGAACCGGTCAAAGAGGATGGGATCGGCCTCCATGTCGGGATGGGGGATCTTGAGGGCGACCTGACGGTTATCGCGGAGGTCGGTGGCGCGAAAAATGGAGGCCATGCCGCTGCGGGAGACGGGCTCGTCGATGCGGTAGTGGTCGAGGGTGGATCCGGCTTCGATGTTGTCGAGAAAACCCATGCAGAAGGGCACGCTCCGGGGATGGAAGTCAGATTTGCCGGATTGGACCGATGCGGAAAAGGTACAGTCTGGACGGCATGGTTTGCAACCGGCGATCAGGAATGCAGGCGGTAGGGCCGGCCGCGGTACATGCCAACCTGTTCGACCGAGCGGACACGGATGACCTGCGCGGTGGTGTTGTCCTCGCCGTCGATTTCCACGGCGCGGGCGACAAGCGCGCGCGCCACTTCGTCCATGTTCCGGTTTTCGGTGACGATGGAGGCGATGGCCTCAGGGGACATCATGTTGTGGAGGCCGTCGGAGCAGAGGACGAGCACATCGCCGGGCAGAAGGGTGAGGGCGGCGGTATCGGGCGAGACGAACAATTCGGGGCCGAGCGAACGAGTGAGGACGTGTCGCGACTCGGAAGTCGCAACCTCTTCGGCGGAGAGGATGCCGAGTTTGCGCTGTTCGTTGACCCATGTGTGGTCCTGGGTAACGACGCGGGCCTGCCCGTTGCGGACAAGGTAGCAGCGGGAGTCTCCCACGTGGGAGACGATGGCCTGGTCGTAGCGGAGAGCGCAAGCGACGAGGGTGGTGGCCATTCTCTTGCCGCGGTAGCGCTGGTCGAGGGTGCAGTCGTGGACGGCGGCGTTGGCGTGCTGGATAAGGCGGGGCAGAAGGCTGATGAGCGTGGAGCCGGAGGGAGCGCTGGCGAACTCCCGGACTAGCACGTCAATGGCCGTGGAGGAGGCGACTTCGCCGAGATCCATGCCTCCCACGCCGTCAGCGACGGCAAAAAGGAAGCCGTGGGAACGGGACTGCTGACGGGAAACGGGGAGGAAAGAGCCCATGGCGTCCTCGTTGTTGGTGCGGACTTTGCCGAAGTCGCTGGCCTGGCCGAACTGGAGGTCCAACATGAGGAACGCCGCCTCGGGAGCACGCCTGCCGGCGATGTGCGCCTGGAGTGAAGATGCGAAACCGTGTTGCACAGAGCCACCGGGCGGCTTATCTCTTCAATCCGGCAAAGTGCGAAGAGAATCTGCCTGCCCGGCAGAGTGGACGGCCATATTCCGGCTATCTTGATTCGACCAGGATAGCCTTGCCTTTAGTCTTTGACGTGCTCAGGAAGTAGATGGCTCCATAGATGCCCCAGAGGGCGGAGATGCCAATGGCCAGCAGCGGTTCCTTGAAGGTGCCGAGGCCGAAGAGCGGACTGATGAGATAAAAGGCCATGCAGACGAGATTCGCGAGCAGGCCGAAGCCAGGGATGAGCAGATGGAGGACCACGTTGTAGTCAGAGCGTTTGTGGAAGGCGATGATGCAGAGAAGGCAACTGAGCGCATAGAGGATAAAGGTTCCAAAGTTGGAAGTGAGCGTAATGGTGAGCAGCGAGTTAGGCAGCGACGCCATTTGATCATGAGTGGTGTAGCCGAAGCTGGAGAAAATGCCGTGCGGCAGGGCGGCGATGGCCGCGTCGGAGGGCGCTCCGGCATCGGCAAAGACCAGCGAGACAGCAATGACGCCGATGACGGCGGAGATCGTGGCAAGGGTCCAGATGGCACGGCGCGGGGTAAGGGACTCGGCATGCAGGATGCCGAAGTGCTCGGGCGCCTCGTCGTCTTTCCCCATGGCATAAGTGACGCGCGCGCCGGTGTTCATGCAGCTCAGGGTGGTGCCAATCAGCGCCAGGAAGACGGTGAAGGCTTCAGCCAGCATGAAGTATTTGCCGTGGCCCTGGCCGAGCAAAGCGTCGCCGACAATGATCATCATGTCGCCGACGGGCGCGGCCGAGGAAGCGGCGTTCTGCATGGTGTATCCGGAGTTAAGGAAGAAGTTGGCGGCGAAATACTCGATCAGGTAACAGATGAGTCCCTGAATGAGCAGAGAGGAAACCACTGCGATGGGAATATGTTTTGATGGGTTTCTGGCTTCGCCTCCCATGGATGTTACCGATTCAAAGCCGACCAGTATCAGGATGGCGACTGTAGCCTGGATGAACAAGTAACTAAACTTATGAGCGGAAACGACGGAAGCAGCCGTGGGGTGAGTGAGGAAATTGCCGCTTGTGTCGGTTTCTGGATAAGTGATGCGGTAGGGAACCGGCTTTCCTGCAGAATCAAGCAGAGGCATGGGCGTGCCGCTGGAGTCGCGCAGGATGGAGCCATCCTTGGGGCTGGTGGCGAACTGAAAGGTATAAGTGGAAAGGGTCTGGTTATCGTACTGGAAGCCGGGAGCGCCCGCCGGGTGGTTGATGCGATAACCGAGGGCCAGAACACTGAAGACAAGCAGGGCAGAAATCTGCACGATGTTGATGGCGATATTTACCGCAGTGGAGGCGCCGGCTCCTTTTTGCGCAATCCATGCGACAAAGAACGAGAAGGCTACAGCGACCAGAGCCATGAAGATCGGGCCTGGGTTCGAGCCGCTGATGAAGCCGGGATTGAGGAAGCCGACCACGTAGCCGACGAAGATGCCGGTGGTGGCGACCATCACGCCAGGATAGACCCAGTAATAGAGGTGGGAGCCCCAGCCGACCACGAACTTGGCGATGCGGGCATATTTGAAAGCTTTGTCCTTGGAGAGCAAAGCCTGCTCGGCGTAGTAATAGCTGGATCCTGTGCCGGGGTAGAGTTTGGAGATTTCGGCATAGGCAACCGCCGTGGCCAAGCAGAGCAGCAGAGCGCCAAAGATACCCAGCCACATGGCTGGGGCGGTGGTGCCCGTGGTGGCCTGAATGTAGAAGGTGAGCCAGAGGAAGGCGCCAGGAGCAATGAGAGCCATCGCATTGCTGGTCAACCCGGTCAAGCCAAGGGTAGGCTGCATCTGAGGTGTGCTTCGATCTGCCATCATGATTCTCCTGTGGTTGAAAGTGTGTCTTACTGCGGCCGGCTCCGGCACCGGATGTTTGTATGGCTCGCCTGTTGCCGGAAACATGATGCCAGGCCCGGCAAGGCGAATTGCTTATTTAGAGGCTAGGGCTGGATTGATAAAGATGAAATCAGGAATTCCTATTCTGTTTAACTTCTTTGTCTTGTTCGCAGGCATATGTTGCGGTTACGATGCGCGCGGCTCCGGCCAAGCCGAGGAGGACGTGAGAGCTGCCGGGGCCGCGGCACAATTCCCGAGGAATGTGCGGGGCAAGGCGTGCAGAAATCCCGCGGGAATGGGCGAGGGAGTCTTTGCGGCTATTTGCCGGTCAGGTTGCTTCCGAAGATGAAGCCGAATTCGAGCACGCCGCGGAACTGGTTTGCATTGGTTCCTGCCTGCCCGAAGACATCTCCCTGCGTGTAGTTGGTCGCGTGCACCCACGCCAGATCGCCGCGAAGATACAGGCCTCCTTTTTGGTAGGTTGGCGTCGCGGTGAAAGTAGTGCCCGCGCTGCCGGACCCGAAGCCCAGCAAATTGACCGATCCGTCCGTTGCGCTTCCCGAACTGGTGATGTATTCGACGCGCGCCGGGAGTGAGAAACCGTGCTTAAAGGCGCGGCTCACGGACAACGCGCCGCCCGTTGCAGATGCGCCCTTGGCGACACCCACTTTCAAGTTGGTGGGCACTTTGCCGTACTGGAAGTAGGGCTGAACGATCCACGCGCCCTTGGTGTATGTGTAGATCACCGCGTGCATATAGCCGTTGTTTTGCACGGGCGTGGCCATCCTCTGATAGGCGGTCTGTCCGGCGTTCCCCATTCCGTCATAGACGAGGCTATGAGGCCCCTTGGTAAAGGTCAGCGATCCCGATAGCCACGAGTAGCGGTTGGAATAGTAACCGTCGTTCCAACTGAACGAGGCAGTCAGGTACTTACCCAGGACTTGATTGATCTGAAGGCCGCGGTTGACGGCATTTTCCTGACCCCAAAGGAGTCCGCGCTCGATGTTGAAGTTCTGGTATGTAAACGTGGACTCCGCGCCCATCAGCGTGGGGAGCGAACCGGCTTCAAACGATGTGTTCTTTCCCGCCTGTATCTTCAGGAAGGCAACCGGAACAGGCCCGTAGAAATCGTTTACGGTATTCTGCGCGTTGAGAAACGGCACTCCCAGCGACGGCATGGTATAGACGCCCGCCTGGATGTAGTACTGAAGCTTGCCATCCGGCTTTTGTATGAAGATCTGCCCGTTGCTAAGAGTGGCCTGCGCCTTGTCGTCTCCAGGCACGGAATTGTTCTGGAACTGCGAGTAACCAGTTACGATGCCGTTGACCGCCAGCTTACCCAAAGGTCCGGCATCGAAGATGGCCGGGGGCAGCCATTGCAGAGGACCCGTGAGCACGAATGTAGAAAGCGGGGCAGGCGGCGGCGCGGCAGCAGGGGCCGGACCTGGTGTTTGCCCAGGCGCAGGAGCCGCGGCAGACGTTACCGCTGTCTGAGCGCTGGCCACGATTGCAGTCACCATTACGGCCGCGGCAATCGATTGCAGTATGCGATTTATGCTCAGTGTCATCAATGCTGATCCTCCATGAAAAGACAATGTGTTCATAAGGCAAGGCCGGATGATCGAGACGTGGTAGACAGGCGCTTCGGCCTGGATGGTACCACTGGCGGGTGCGTTTTCACTTCAGAGCCAACCCGACAGGAGTGGCCACGGTGTTGAGACAGGAGAGATGCATCTGTGCGAACCGTCTCCATGGCGTTCGGCTCTGACAGACTGAATTTAGTAGGACAGATGCGCCATAAGGAACGTGTGAGGATAGATGGCCTGCGCGTAAAGAAGGGATGGATTGGGCAAGAAGGTATAAGGATGGCATAAAGATGAAGAGATGAGGCGCGCAGGGAGCGAGGTGGAGACGCTGCGTAGATCAAAAGCGCTGCTAGAATGCAGGTACGGAGCAGAGGTGTGAGGCACCAGTTGAGGGAGATCTTAGGTGGATGGCGCAAGCTTGAGCCTAAGTGGTGAAGAACGAGCGGCAAACCAGCGGATGGATAATCTGACGATGAGGGCAGGCCGCAGGTTTCCTGGCGCGCCGAAGAGGAAAGGCGGTCCTGGTTGTCAGTGAATGGCATGGCAGTGCGAACAGGAGCGGCGATTCAAACTTTGCGTGGTTCAGGACAGGCGGCGCTGCAGTTCGTGCTGGAGTGCCTGCTGGGCCTGGTTGTTGTGGCGGCCGTAGCCTTTATGGCGCACGCATGGCAGCGGCTGATGCCGGTGGCTCTGCTGCTTTATCTGCTGATGGTAGTTCTGGCAGCCCGGGTTTACGGATTCTGGCAGGCCGTGGTGGTATCGCTTGGGGCGGTGGTGGCGCACAGCTACCTGGCAGTACCGCATGTGGCCGTATACAGGCAGACGAACCCGGCCGCCGATCCCATCAACACGGTGGCGCTGCTTGCGTTTGTGCTGGTGGCGCTGCTGGTGAGCCGGTTGTCGTTGCAAGTCTCGCGGCATGCCCAAGAGGCGGAAAACCGGGGCGCGCAGATGGAGGATTTGTATGAGTTCACGCGGCGGACTCTGCAACTGAATCTGCACCTGGAGCCGGGCGCCCAACTGGCGGAGCTGGTGCATGAGATTTTTGCGCTGGAGGCGGTGGTCGTGTTCGATGCAGATCTGCACCGCACCTATCAGGCAGGATTGTGGGAGGTGGACCCGCAGGAGTTGGCGCAGAATGTCTATTATTTCGAGACCACGGACGACGATCCGGCCACTGGGCTGGGCAAGCGGGTGGTGCGGCTGGGGACGGCGCCGGTGGGCAGCCTGGTGGTCAAGGGCAACACAAGCCAGTTAACCAATAACGCCATTGCCTCGCTGATCGCAATGACCTTCGACCGGTACCGGGCCTTTGCCAACGAGAGCCACATGGAGGCGGAACGGCGGACGGAGCAGTTGCGGGCAACGGTGCTGGACAGCCTGGCGCACGCCTACAAGACGCCGCTGACAGCGATTCGAGCGGCGAGCACCGGGCTGAGTGAAATGGGGCATCTAACGGCAGGACAGGCAGATCTGGTGCAGCTTATCGACGAGCAGGCCGGACACCTGAGCGATCTGACGACGCGGCTTTTGCGAACGGCCCGGCTGGATGCGGGCGAAGTGGCATTGCACGCCGAGACCGCGGGCGTGGGTGGACTGATTGAGGAAGTGGTGGCCAGCCTGCGGGAGCGGTTGGCATCGATGAAGGTGAAGATCGAACTGCAGGATGAGCACATGACGTTGAACTGCGACCGGCAGCTCATGGTGACGCTGCTTACGCAGTACGTAGACAACGCGTGCAAGTACTCGATTTTCGGGACAGCGATTACCATTCGCGCCGTGAAGGTTCAAAAGGAAGTGGTGTTCTCGGTGCACAGTTATGGGCCGGTGATTCCAGTGGGAGACCGGGAACGGATATTTGACAGGTTCTATCGCGCGTCGGCCAATCCGAACAGGGCTGCTGGAACGGGGATTGGGCTGTCAGTTGCCAAACGCGCGGCTCTGGCCCACGGTGGAAGTGTGTGGGTGACCAGCGACGAAGTGGAGGGGACGACATTCTTCGCGGCCATTCCGGCTGCGGGATCGAAGAGGTGAAAGTGAACAATCAGGCAGCGATTCGCATACTCATGGTGGACGACGAGCCGGCCATACGCAGGGCGTTGCGTGCGCCGCTTCTCGAACTCGGTTTCCATGTGGCGGAGGCTTCGCGCGGCGAGGAAGCCCTGCAGATGCTGCGCGCCGCGGTTTCCGACGTGGTTCTTCTGGACATTAACATGCCGGGGATTGGAGGCATTGAGACCTTGCGGCGGATTCGCGCGATAGCGCCGCGGCTGCCGGTGCTCATGCTCACCGTGCGCGATGGAGAAGAGGGGAAAGTGGAGGCGCTGGAACTGGGCGCGGACGACTACGTGACGAAACCCTTCAGTACGCGCGAGTTGATTGCGCGCATCCGGACCGCGGTGCGGCGCACGCGGGCGCCATTGCGGCCGGAGGACGCGCCCATCGAGATCGGAGAAATCCGGCTGGATCCGGCCAAGCGCATGGTGACCAAGCGCGGCGTGCAGGTGCATCTTACGCGCAAGGAGTTCGACATTCTGTATTGCCTGATGGCGCGGGCAGGGCGGGTGGTAACCTATGCGCGGCTGCTGACGGCGGTGTGGGGAGCGGACTGCCGCGAAGAGGTGGAGTATCTGCGAACATTTATGCGTCAGTTACGCAAGAAGATTGAGGACGATCCTTCGAACCCGGTGTATCTGCTAACAGACGTATATGTGGGTTACCGGTTCGCGGATGCGCAGATGCTGCAGGAGGAGCCGGAGGGGGCGGCGGGCGAAGCGGAAGCGCCGCAGCAGTAAGCGCAGGGGCGAGGCGCTCACTGCTGGAAGCGGGATGCAAGAGTCCTACTCGTCGTAGTGGAGAAGGCTGAAGACGTCGAGGCCGTGAAAGCGGTTGCGTCCCTTGAGGAAGTCGAGCTCGACGGCGAAGGCGAGGCCCGCGATGTCGCCGCCGAGCTGCTGAACGAGTTTCACGGTGGCTTCCATGGTGCCGCCGGTGGCGAGCAGGTCGTCGACGAGGACGACGCGCTGGCCGCGCTGCATGGCGTCGAGATGGATTTCGAGGGTGTCGGTGCCATACTCGAGGTCATAGCTGACGCGGGCCACGGGAGCGGGGAGCTTGCGGGGCTTGCGCACGGGGACGAAGCCGGCGTTGAGGCGGTAGGCAAGGGCGGGGCCGAAGATGAAGCCGCGCGCTTCGATGCCGAGGACGAGATCGATTTTGCTGTCGATGTAGTGCGCGGCGAGGGCATCGATCATGGCGCGAAAGCCGGCCTTGTCTTTGAGGAGCGTGGTGATGTCGTAGAAGAGGATGCCGGGTTTGGGAAAGTCGGGCACGGTGCGCACCATGGCTTTGAGGGCGGCGACATCGACGGGCTTGGCAGCTTCGGACATGAGTTCGAGATCCTTCCTGAATCGGTGAGGGTGGCCGGCAGGAGCGGGAAGAGAAACGCGCGTTGATGCGGTTCGTCTTCCTTGTGCGGCTGACAGCCTCCAGCTTACCGCGGGAGATGCGGGATTGTCAGGGGGGCGGGGCGGCGGGGCGTACGGCTACCAGGCGCCGTCGATGCGGAAGGAGGTGAGACCGGCGGCCTCGCGGTCGTCGAGGTAGTGCTCGACGAGCCGGTCGACGCGGGCGCCGCGGGGGCCGCGGCGGAGACTGGAGCGGAGTTCGGCGAGGTCTTCGGCGGAGCCGGAGGCGACCACTTCGACATCGCCGTCTTCCGTGTTGCGGACCCAGCCGCGGAGATCGAGCTCGCCGGCCTCGCGCTGCACGAACCAGCGGAATCCGACGCCCTGGACGCGGCCCTGAATGAGGAAGTGGAGAACCATGGTTAGCAGTGTTGCAGATGAAGGGGCGGGGCGCAACCGGGCGGGGATGCGGTACGCGGTGCAGGCGTTTCTGGATGCGCACGGAGAGGCGCTTGTCGCCGCTTTTCGTGCCGGGAGGCGGAGAAGCGGAAGCGGCGGGGGAGTAGGGCGGTGTCTATCGAGATTGCTGTATCCCAGGTTTGGAAATCCGGACCTGGGACACAACAAACTTGCAGCAACGAAGCACTACCGTGTTTTGGAGATCTCTTCGACGGTGACGGGGTCGAGGAAGGGCATGGCGGCGCGGAGCTGTTTGCCGACGATCTCGACGGGGTGTTTGGCTTCGGCCTCGCGGAAGGCGAGGAACTGTTTGCGGCCGGAGGACTGATCGGCGAGGAAGTTCCGGGCAAAGGTACCGTCCTGGATTTCCTTGAGGATCTGTTTCATGGCCTTGCGGCTCTCTTCGCCGATGACGCGCGGGCCGGAGACATAGTCGCCGTACTCGGCGGTATCGCTGATGGAATAGCGCATGTAGGCGAGGCCTCCGCGGTAGATGAGATCGACGATGAGCTTGAGCTCGTGGAGGACTTCGAAGTAAGCGCTCTCAGGCTGGTAGCCGGCCTCGACGAGGGTTTCATAGCCCGCCTTGATGAGGGCGCTGACGCCGCCGCAGAGCACGGCCTGCTCGCCGAAGAGGTCGGTTTCGGTTTCTTCCTTGAAGGTGGTTTCGAGGACCCCTGCGCGGGTGCAGCCGATGCCCTTGAGGTAGCTGAGCGTGAGCGCATGGGCGTGGCCCGTGGCGTCCTGATGGACGGCGATGAGGCCGGGGATGCCGCCGCCCTCGACGAAGAGCTCGCGGACGCGATGGCCGGGGCCCTTGGGCGCGGCGAGACCCACGTCGATGCCCTTATCGGGGATGATGGTCTTGAAGTGGATGTTGAAGCCGTGGGCAAAGAGGAGCAGGGAGCCGGGCCTGAGGTTGGAGGCGATCTCCTCGGCGTAGAGTTTGGCCTGCACCTGGTCGGGGGTGAGGATCATGATGACATCGGCCCACTGGGTGGCGCCGGCAACGGTAGCCACTTCAAGGCCGGCCTTCTGGGCCTTGGCGATGGACTTGGAGCCGGCGGCCAGGCCGACCTTAACCTGGACTCCAGAGTCCTTGAGGTTGAGGGCGTGGGCATGGCCCTGGGAACCGTAGCCGATGATAGCCACTTTTTTGGCTTGGATGAGGGAGAGGTCGGCATCTTGATCGTAGTAAGTCTTTGCCATGGTGTTCTCAATTCTTCCTTTGTGGGTTGATGGAATCTTACTTTGTCTGGGCCGGGTGACGGTACGGCAGCGGATTGTGCTCGTTTAGTTCTTCCCTTGAAGCAAAAGGCAATGCAAGCATGGGAGAGGCGGCTATTGGGGCAGGGCCGGAGCGTCTTCGTCGACGGGGCGCGGCTCCTCGGATTCGTTTGCGGGGACGGACATGGCGCGGACGACGCTGGAGACGTGATGACTGCGGCGCATGGTCATTTTACCGCTGCGGCACAGTTCGAGGATGCAGCAGTCGGAAGCGCGAAGGATCTCGATAAGGCCCTCGATCTTGCTCTCGACGCCGGTCATTTCGATCATGAGAGACTCGGCGGTGAGGTCGACGATGCGCGCGCGGAAGACCTCGACGAGCTCGAAAATCTGTGAGCGCAATTCCTTGGTGACGGCAACCTTGATGAGAGCCAGTTCGCGGGTGACGTTGGGCGCCTGGGCTATATCGTCCACATCGACAACATTTTCCAGTTTGAAGAGCGAGGCGCGGATGCGGTGACCGGCCTCTGCGGAGGCTTCGCAGACGATCGTCATGCGGGAGAGGCCATCCCGTTCGCTGCGGCCGACGGTGAGCGAGGTGATGTTGATGTTAAGGCGGCGGAAGAGCGAAGCGACGCGGGTGAGCACGCCGGGCTTGTCGTCAACGTAGGCGATAAATGTGTGCAACATAAATGCTAGCTCCTAGCCATTAGCTGATACGGCGGTGATAATTGCTTCCCGTCTTTCAGTTGCCCAAGCGGTACGAAGCGGTCGGAAACAAGCCAAGGGCGAAAGGCGAAAGACGGGGAGTTTCCATTTTTACTTGTTGCCAGCAGGCTTATCGAGTGGTTTTTTGCCGGGGCGGCGGATCATCTCGTGGAGCGCGTTGCCGGCCGGGATCATGGGGTAGACGGCGTCTTCTTTTTCGACGTGAATGTTGAGGAGGAAGGCGCCTTTGGCAGCGCGGGCCACGGCCACGGCCTGGTCAAGCTCTGTGCGGGTGCGGACAGTGCGGCCGGGCAGGCCGTGGGCATCGGCGAGCTTGACGAAGTCGGGGCTGACGAGCGGCGTGGCCTCGTAGTTGCGTTCGTAGAAGAACTCCTGCCACTGGCGGACCATGCCGAGGTAGCCATTGTTGACGATGGCGATGTTGACCTTGAGGCCTTCCTGGACGATGGTGGCCAGTTCGGCCGCGGTCATCTGGAAGCCGCCGTCGCCGGCGATCACCCAGACCTCTTTGTCGGGGCAGGCGGTTTTGGCGCCAATGGCGGCGGGCAGGCCAAATCCCATGGTTCCGAGGCCGCCGGAGGTGATGAGCGTGCGCGGGCGTTCGTGGTGGAAGTACTGCGCCTCCCACATCTGGTGCTGTCCGACATCGGTGACGATGATGGCGTCGCCTCCGGTGATGTGCCAGAGGTCGTGCATGACGTGGGCGGCGTAGAGGTGGCCGGAGTCGGGCAGATTTTTGATGTCGTGGACGGCGACGGCTCCCTTGCTGGCTTCGATGGTTTTGAGCCATGCGGCGCCGTTGCGGGTGGCCACGCGGGGAAGCAACTGATCGAGGACTTGCGCGAGGTCGCCGACGAGGGCCACATCGACCTTGATGTTCTTGTTGATCTCTGAAGGGTCAACCTCGATGTGAATTTTTTTGGCCTTGAGGGCATAGGTGGCGGTGGCGCCGGTGACGCGGTCGTCGAAGCGCATGCCGCAGGCGATGAGCAGGTCGGCATCCTGAATGGCGTGGTTGACCCAGGATTCGCCATGCATGCCCATCATGCCGATGTTGAGGGAGTGGGAAGCGGGAAAGCCGCCGAGGCCGAGCAGCGTGAGGGCCACGGGAATCTGGGCGCGTTCGGCAAGCGAGAGGAGCTGTTCGCCGGCCCCGGACTCGATCACGCCGTGCCCGGCGAGGATCACGGGGCGCTGGGCGTTGCGAATCAGCTCAGCGGCCTGGTCGAGGGCAGAGACTTCCACCCGGCGCATGGGGTGGGGGCGATGAGGCGGCGGCGCGGCCGCGGCAAAATCGAAGATGGCCGTGCCCTGCTGCGCATCCTTGGTAATGTCAACCAACACAGGGCCGGGACGCGCGGAGCGGGCGATCTGGAAGGCATGGCGGATGGCAGGGGCAATGTCCTCGGGCCGGCTGACGAGGAAGTTGTGCTTTGTAACGGGCAGAGTAATGCCGGTGA
Organism: Acidobacteriota bacterium; assembly: GCA_021846985.1. Taxonomy (GTDB): domain Bacteria; phylum Acidobacteriota; class Terriglobia; order Terriglobales; family Acidobacteriaceae; genus Telmatobacter. The sequence goes on from JAJZVX010000022.1 coordinate 12,912, forward strand.
TGTCCACCTCCTGGAATGCGTCGGTGCCGAGCACTTTTGAGGAGACGTTGCCGGTGATGCAGACGATGGGGATGGAGTCGAGCATGGCGGTGGCGATGCCTGTGACGAGGTTGGTGGCGCCGGGGCCGCTGGTGGCCATGGCGACGCCGACCTTGCCGGAAGCGCGGGCATAGCCATCGGCCATGTGCGCGGCGCCCTGCTCGTGACGGACGAGGGTGTGGTGGATGGGGAACTTGCGCAGCGCATCATAGACGGGGAGGATGGCTCCGCCGGGATAGCCGAAGACGTCGGTGACGCCCTCGCCGTAGAGGGTGGCCCATACGATCTCCGCGCCAGTGAGCCGGGTGGGGGTGGTGAGATGAGCGTTGGCGGCTTGGGTGGTTGCGTGGGTTCCCATGAAAGACTCCTTTGAGCTTTTGGCTTGTCGGTTGCCGTTTCAGAGTGCTTTTTCTTTGCACCTGCGCGAACTTGTCGATTCGAGCCGCGATTTGCCGGCTCGGCTTTCGGTACCGGAGGCGAAACTAATCGCTAAAGGCCAAGAGCTAACAATTGCTTTTCGCCTTCAGCCATGCGGCCTGGTCGTGTTGTTTTTCAAAGGCATCGAGAGCGGCGGTGTGGCGGAGGGTGAGTCCAATGTCGTCGAGGCCCTCGATGAGGCAGTATTTGCGGAACGGATCGACTTCGAAGGAGGCCTTGAAGCCGGCGGCGTCGGTGACGGTTTGCTCCTGAAGCGAGACGGTGAGCTGATAGTTTGGGATGGTGCGCGCGTTGTGGAGCAGACGGGCCACCTCGTCTTCAGTGAGGCGGACGAGGAGGATGCCGTTTTTTTGCGCGTTGGAGAAGAAGATATCGGCAAAGGTGGGCGCGATGACCACGCGAAAGCCGTAGTCGGAGAGGGCCCATGCGGCGTGTTCGCGGCTTGATCCGCAGCCGAAATTTTTGCCGGCGATGAGAATCTGCGCGTCTTTGTACTGCGGGGCATTAAGCTCGAAGGCCGGGTCGGGCTCGCCGGCGGCGGTGCGGCGCCAGTCGAAGAAGAGAAAGTCGCCATAGCCGGTGCGCTCGATGCGCTTCAAAAACTGCTTTGGTATGATCTGGTCCGTATCGACGTTGGCGCGGTCGAGGGGGACGGTCACGGAGGTGAGTGTGTGGAATGCTTGCATCAGGCCTGCCCTCCTTTGGCTGCGGAATGAAGCGTGGGATTCTTGATGTTCCAGTTGCGGATGTCGACGAAGTGGCCGGCGATGGCGGCGGCGGCGGCCATTTCGGGCGAGACGAGGTGAGTGCGTCCGCCGCGTCCCTGGCGGCCCTCGAAGTTGCGGTTGGAGGTGGAGGCGCAACGCTCGCCAGGCTCAAGGATGTCGGGGTTCATGCCCAGGCACATGCTGCAGCCGGGCTCGCGCCAGTCGAAGCCGGCCTCGCGGAAGATGCGGTCGAGGCCCTCGGCCTCGGCTTGCGCCTTAACGGCCTGCGATCCGGGAACCACCATGGCGCTGACGCGCGGGGCAACCTTGTATCCGGCGGCGATGCGCGCGGCGGCGCGCAGATCTTCGAGGCGGCCGTTGGTGCAGGAGCCGATGAAGACGCGATCGACGGGAATGGCATCCAGCGGAGTTTTGGGCCGCAGGCCCATATACTCAAGGGCGCGCTCGAAGCCTTTGCGCTCGGTCTCGTTGGACGCCGATGCGGGGTCGGGAACGGTTGCGGTGACCGGCGCGACCATGCCGGGGCTGGTGCCCCAACTGACGTAAGGGGCAAGGGTGGCGGCATCGATGACCAGCTCGCGATCGAATTTGGCGCCTGGCTCGGTGGGGAGCTTTCTCCATTCGGCCACGGCGCGTTCCCACGCCTCGCCCTGAGGGCTGAAGCGGCGGCCCTTGAGGTAGGCAAAGGTGGTTTGGTCGGGAGCGATCATGCCGGCGCGGGCTCCGGCTTCGATGCTCATGTTGCAGACGGTCATGCGGCCTTCCATGGAGAGCGAGCGGATGGCGGAGCCGGCGTACTCGATGACGCAGCCGGTAGCGCCGTCGGTGCCGATTTTGCCAATGATGGCGAGAATGATGTCCTTGGCCGTGACGCCGAGCGGAAGCTCGCCCTCGACGGAGATGCGGAAGGTGTGGGGTTTCGACTGCGGCAGGGCCTGGGTGGCGAGGACGTGCTCAACCTCGCTGGTGCCGATGCCGAAGGCGAGCGCTCCGAAGGCGCCGTGCGTGGAGGTGTGCGAGTCGCCGCAGACGATGGTCATGCCGGGCTTGGTGAGGCCGAGCTCGGGACCGATGACGTGGACGATGCCCTGGTCGCGCGAATCGACGTCGTACAGTTCGACACCGAAGTCGGCGCAGTTTTTGCGCAGGGTGGCGATCTGCGTGGCGGCGACCTGGTCGACGATATTAAGGCGTCCTTCCCTGGTGGTGGGCACGTTGTGATCGACGGTGGCCACGGTGCGGTCGGGGCGTCGGACCTTGCGGCCAGCCAGCCGCAGGCCCTCGAAGGCCTGCGGCGAGGTGACCTCGTGGACGAGCTGCATGTCTATATAGAGCAGGGTGGGCTCGCCCTTGGGTTCGGCGACCACGTGCTGCTCCCATACTTTTTCAAAGAGTGTTTTTGGCGCTGTGCTCATTGGATTCCTTTGGATTCAGCTTTTAGCTGTTATCTCGAAACTTCGGCATTGGGTATATTTGCGGCTCCAACTCCCCCGGACTTCTTATCTTGCGGCGTTTTGCACCAGCAGGCCGCTCATTAAGATCTGACAGCGGATAGCTGCGACTTCACGGTTTCGCGGACTTTGGCGCCCATCTCGGTGGTGGAGAGGACCTTGAGTCCGGTGGTGTCGCCGCGGGCCAGATCCGGGGTACGGAAACCCTGCTCCAGCGTTTTGCGGACGGCGGATTCAACGGCCGCGGCCTCGGCTTCGAGGCCGGCGGAGTGACGGAGAATGAGCGCGGCGGTGAGGATGGCGCCGAGCGGATTGGCCAGGCCCTTGCCCGCGATGTCGGGCGCGGAGCCGTGGACGGGTTCGTAGAGGTTGACCTTGCCGCCGATGGTGGCCGAGGGCAACATGCCGAGAGAGCCGGTGATGACGCCGGATTCGTCGCTGAGGATGTCGCCGAAGAGATTCTCGGTGACCACCACATCGAAGTCGCGGGGGCGGTTCATCAGGTGCATGGCCATGGCGTCGACGTATTGATGTTCGAGGGCGACAGTGGGGAATTCCATTGCAATTTCAGTGACTGTGGCGCGCCAGAGCTGGGAGACTTCGAGGACGTTGGCTTTGTCGACGCTGCAAACCTTGTTGCGGCGGCGGGAGGCAAGCTGGAAGGCGATGCGGGCGACGCGGGCGACTTCGTCGCGGGTGTAGCGCATGGTGTTCCAGGCTTCGCCGGCCGCGCGGTTCCACTCGCGAGGCTGGCCGAAGTAGAGGCCGCCGAGGAGCTCGCGGACAAAGAGGATGTCGGCGCCTTCGATGACTTCGGGGCGCAAGGGGCTGTTGACGGCAAGCTCTTTGAAGGCAAAGGCGGGGCGCAGATTGGCGAATCCGCCAAGCGCGGCGCGAATCTGCAGGAGGCCGGCCTCGGGACGTTTGCCGGGCGGGAGGGAGTTGAACTCGTTGCCGCCCACGGCGCCAAGGAGTACGGCATCCGATGCGAGGGCGGCGTTGAGGGTGTCGGCGGGCAGGGGCGTGCCGTCCTGCACAATGGCGACGCCGCCAATGCGCTTTGCGTCGAAGGTGAAGCTGTGGCCGCCCATCGCGGCGACTTCCTTGAGCACGGCGACTGCTTGGTTGGTGACTTCAGGACCGATGCCGTCGCCGGCGGTGACGAGAATCTTGAGGTTCATGCGCGCTCTTTCCAGTAGTTGGTGACCGGTTGTCAATGTGCCGTTGCTGTGCGTATCTCATGCCGCGGATACGACTATGCGGAGGCCGCGCCGTGGAGAACTGCAGCTCGACTGCGCGGCCGGGAATTTGTGAGCGGCTGAATGACTCCGGCTGGCGGCCGGGCAGCCGCGGGAATCAATCCAGTTCGGCGACCGGCTCGCGGCGGCGCTCGCGAATGTGATCGGGGACAATACCGATCAGATCCTGATCGTAGATATTCTTTTTGCGGTCGGCCATGGCGACGAAGCGATAGTAAGTCTGCTGCAGCTCGTCGCGGCTGAGCGTGAAGCCGAGCTGTTCGAGTCTGTGGCGCAGGGCGGCGCGGCCGGAGTGCTTGCCGAGGACCAGATGCGTTCTGGCCACGCCCACCAGGGCGGGGGTCATGATCTCGTAACAGAGCGGGTTGGCCAGCATGCCGTGCTGATGAATGCCGGATTCGTGGGCGAAGGCGTTGTCGCCCACGATCGCCTTGTTGGGCGAGGGGCGGAAGGTGATGATCTGGCCGAGCACCTGGCTGGTGGGATAGAGATTTTCAAGCTTGATGCCGGTTTGCACGCCGTAGCGGTCGCCGCGGACGTAAAGCGCGGCGGCGATCTCTTCAAGAGCCGCATTGCCGGCTCTTTCGCCAATGCCGTTGATGGTGCACTCGACCTGGCGGGCGCCGTTCTGAATGGCGGCCAGGGAGTTGGCGACGGCGAGGCCAAGATCGTCGTGGCAGTGCGAAGAGAGGATGACGTTCTCGGCGTCAATGGCCGGGATGCGCTCGCGAACCTCGGCGAACATGCGGCCGTATTCTTCAGGCGTCGTGTAGCCCACGGTGTCAGGCATGTTGATGGTGGTGGCGCCGGCTTCAACGGCGATGCGGATCATCTCGATCATGAAATCGCGATCGGAGCGGGTGGCATCCTCGGGCGAAAACTCCACATCGTCCACGAAGGAGCGGGCGAGGCGGACGGACTCTCCGGTCAGGTCGAGCGCCTGCTGGCGGCTGATCTTGAGCTTGTACTCGAGGTGCAGGTCGCTGGAGGCGAGGAAGACGTGAATGCGCGGGCGCTCGGCAAGCTGGATGGCGCGCGAGGCCATTTCGATGTCTTCCTGGCGGGCGCGGGCAAGCGAGGCGATGCGCGGCTTGCGAATGGCCTGGGTGATGGTGGAGATGGCTGCGAAGTCGCCCTCGGAGGCCATGGCGAAGCCGGCTTCGATGATGTCTACGCCCAGATCCTCGAGGGCATGAGCCATGGTGAGCTTTTCCTGCGTGGTCATGGAACAGCCGGGCGATTGCTCGCCGTCGCGCAGGGTAGTGTCGAAGAAGAATACGTGGTTTGAGGTCATGTATTTTTCCAATCAGGCGCCAGCGCCCGACTCTGAAAGGTCAGTTTCGCCGATGAGGCCAGTATAACGCAAAGTTATTCTTCTTGGGGTGTCGATAAGATTCTGTTATACAGAAAATAGGGGTTGCGGCAGGTGTACAGCGCTCTTTGAGCGGGGGTGGCGATGGAACTGGCGCAGTTGGAGACGTTTCTGGCGGTGGCAGAGGAGCGGAGTTTTTCACGTGCGGCGGCGCGTCTGCACCGGACGCAGCCGGCGGTGAGCCAGACGATCCGCAAGCTGGAGGAAGCCGTGGGCGAGACCTTGCTGGACCGGGCGGCGCACGATGGGTCGCTGACAGCGGCGGGCGAACTGCTGCGCGACTACGCGGGGCGGCTGCTGGCGCTGCGGCGGGAGGCGGCGAGCGCGCTGGACGAACTGAAGAGCCTGGAGCGAGGGCGGTTGCAACTGGCGGCCAACGAATATACGTGTCTGTACCTGCTGCAGGCGATGGACGGATTCCGGCGCATGTATCCGCACATCAGCGTAACCGTGCACCGAACGCTGGCGAGCCGGGTTCCGGAGCAACTGAATCTGCGCACATTTGAACTGGGCGTGATTTCCTTCCGGCCGGATGCGGCCCAGTTCCGATCCATCGCCGTGTATGCCGACAGCCTCGATTTCATCGTGAGTCCGGGTCATCCTCTGGCCCGGGCGGGGAGGGTTTCGATTAACGATCTAGGCGAAGAGGTATTTATAGCCCACAACGTGGCGTCGCCGCTGCGGCGGCGGGTGATCGAAGCATTTCAGCGATACCGGACGCCATTGAACATGGGGATCGAACTGCCGACGATTGAGGCCATCAAGCGGTTTGTGGCGATGGGCAATGGGGTGGCGCTGCTGCCTCACCTGACGGTGGTACGCGAACTGGAGACGGGCGACCTGGTGCGGGTGAAGGTGAATGAACTGGAGGTGCGGCGGGTGCTGCGGCTGGTGCACCGGCGGCAGGCAACGCTCTCTTATGCGGCGCGGGCATTCCTGGGCACGGTGAAGGAACTGGCTCGGGAGCAGGGGCCGCCCTTTTATTACCACGTGGAGCGGGCGGGATAAGAAAGGGCAAGAGCAGGGCCTGAGGGTGAGGAGGATTTCGTGGGCGAGCGCGCCCCTCTACGGGGTCTGGGCAGTTACAATGCTGAGAGCGGGCGTTGGCCGAAGCCAGCGCACCGGAAATGAGACGTTTGGTTGCCAGCCCGACGGTTGCGCAGTCGCGAGGATCAGGATCGAATGAAGAAGATCGCCTTTATTGCAATAGTGCTGGCCATGAGTGCGGCGATGGGCCGCGCCCAGGAGAGCCGCCAGGACATAAGCCTCAGCGTAATGGGCTTGTCGGAACCGTTTATTGCCTCGTCCACAAACGTACAGGTGCACTCGGGTCCCGGTTACGGGGCGCTGGCCAGCTATCGGTACATGCTGACGCCCTCCATGGCCATGGAGGCCAACTATGGGATCACCTACCAGAACAAGATTCACTACTACGTGAACCCTAACAACTATCAGGTGATGACGCGCACGCAGGAAGTGTCGTTCGCGCTGGTGCGCAGCTTTGTTTACCGCAAGTACAATCCGTTTGTTGAGGTAGGAGCGGCTGCCTTTATCTTCCTGCCTATTGTCAATTCCGGCACCACTTCGCTGGACGTAAAGCAGCAGACGGCCATGGGGCCGATGTATGGCGCAGGCGTTGCGTACGAAATCAGTCCGAGCTTCGACATCCGGGCGGAGTACCGGGCATTTGTGACCAAGGTGCCGACGTTTGGCGACCCGCAGCTGGCGACCAACCGATGGTACAACATCTTCGTTCCGGCGGTGGGCGTAGCGTATCACTTCTAGAAGACATCCGGGCCGGAAATTGGCGAGCGGTGCAGTGCCCAAGTGGCGATGCGTCGTGAGCCGGACGGGCAGAGAGAAACAGGGGAGAGGGAGGAGACGGGAGTCTCAGTCCTCTCCCCTGTTTCTCTTGAAGCCGTGGCAGCGGCTGGAGATGTGGATGGCGGTCAGTTTTTGTCTGGGGTGGCTGCCGGAAGCGAAGCTTCAGGATAGCAGCCGAGTTCTTTGACCATGGAGCAGTGAGGAAACATGGCGCGGAGGGCCTGAACGCGCTCGTCGGCCGAGCGAATCTGGCAGTCCACATAAAAGACGTATTCCCAGGGTTTTCCGTGGACGGGGCGGGATTCGATCTTAGTGAGATTGATGCCCAGGGCGGAGAAACCAGCCAGAGCGGCGACCAGCGAGCCGGGGCTGTTGGCAACGGAGAAGGCGAGGCTGATTTTGTTGGCGGCTGGATGGGTGACGGCGTCGATGGAGCGGCGGATCAGGAAGAACCGGGTATAGTTCTCCGGGTTGTCTTCAATGCCCGCTTCCAGAATGTGGGCGCCGTAGTAGCGGGCCGCGGCCTCGGAAGCGATGGCGGCGACGTGGCGGTCGCGCAGCTCCACAAGCTGCTTGACGCTTCCGGCGGTGTCGTAGAAGGCGAAGGGGTCCATTCTGGGGTGCGCGGCAAGGAACCGCCGGCACTGGGCCAGGGCAACCGGATGGGAAAAGACGCGATTGATCTCGCCGATGGTGGCTCCGGAGATGGCGATGAGATTGTGGCGGATGCGGAGCAGGGTTTCGCGTTCCACCTTGACATCGTGGGTCAGGAGGAGGTCGAAGTGCTCGGAGACCGATCCGGCCAGGCTGTTTTCAATGGGGATGACCGCAGCTTCCACCTCCCCGTTTGCAACGGCCGCGAAGGCATCCGCGGAGAGGGAAAATGGGACGATGGCCGCGCCTTCGACCAGACCGATGGCCGCTTCATGGCTGAATGATCCAGCTTCTCCCTGAATGGCGATTCTCATGTGCTGGTTCCATTCTCCTGTATGGAATTGGACTGCTCTGCCGCGGCGCGGAGCAGCTGGTTGGCAGGTTGTCTGAGCGGGATGCTCACTGGCACCATACCACAGTGAGTGAAGAGAACCGGATCGAAATAGAGTGAAAGGTTGAGGAAAATCAGGCGTGCAGCCAGACGTCGGCGGCGACAAAGGCCAGAAAAACCATGGCGATGACGCCGTTCATGGTAAAGAACGCAGCGTTGAGGCGGCGCAGGTCGCGGGGCGAGACCAGGGAGTGTTCGTAGGACAGCAGGAGGGCGACCGCGGCGATGCCGGCCCAGCCGGCGGCATGAAAGCGGAAAAGGAAGCCGAACCAGACCAGCAGCGCAAGCTGGCCCAGGTGCATGGCGCGCGCCATCCAAAAGGCGGCCGGGATGCCGAGGGACTGCGGAATGGAGTAGAGGCCGGCGGAGCGGTCGTGGTCGAAGTCCTGACAGGCATAGAGGACGTCAAAGCCTCCTACCCAGAGGGTGACGGCGGCGGTAAGAACAAGAATGCGCGCATCGAGCGAGCCACGGACGGCGATCCAGGCGGCGGAGGGGGCGAGTCCGAGGGCGAGTCCAAGGACGAGGTGGGACCAGCGCGTGAGGCGCTTCATATAGCTGTAGCCGAAGAGAACGATCAGCACCAGGGGTGACAGGAACAGGGTAAGGCGATTAAGCTCAGCAGTGGCCAAAACGAAGACGGCGGCCGCGGCGCAAGTGAAGCCGAGCACGAAGGCCCGCGAGAGCAGGCCGGCGGGCAGAGCGCGGCCGCGGGTGCGCGGATTGGCGGCGTCGAGATCGGCATCGGCCCAGCGGTTGAAGGCCATGGCGGCGGACCGTGCGGAGACCATGGCGACCAGAATCCAGGCCAGCGCGCGCCAGGCGGGATGGCCATGGGCGGCAAGCAGGACGGCGGTGAGGGCGAACGGCAGCGCGAAGATGGAGTGCTCCCACTTGATCATCTCCAGCGTTGTGCGCGTTTTGGCAAGCAGGCCGGGCATGGTGGTCTCCCATAGCTAGTTTAATGGAGGCGGAGAACGGAAGTTCTTCGCATGACGGCAGACAGTTCTGAAAGAAGATCGAGCGATGGAGGAGGTTGCATGAAGCGGTCAGAGATCAACCGGTACATCAAGGAAGCAGCGGCATTTTTCGCGGCCAATCATTTTGAGCTGCCGCCCTGGACCCAGTGGACGCCGGAAGAATGGAAGAAGGTGGGCAGCGAGGCCGATCCTCTGCGCGCGCAGAGCCTTGGTTGGGATGTAACGGATTTTGGCAGCGGCCGCTTTCTTGAGCGGGGTCTGACGCTGATCACGGTGCGCAATGGGCACATGGCAAATGGTCAGCCCGACAAGGTCTATTGCGAAAAGATCATGTACGTGCGTGAAGGCCAGGTGACTCCGTATCACCACCACGTGGCCAAGACCGAGGACATCATCAATCGCGGCGGCAAGGGCACGGGGCGGCTGGCAGTGCAGCTCTACAACGCCACGCCGGAGGGAGAGCTTGCCAGGACGCCTGTATTGGTGTGCTGCGACGGAATCCGCCGCGAAATGGCAGCGGGCAGCATTGTTTACCTGGGGCCGGGCGAGTCGATCACGCTGACACCCTATCTCTATCACCAGTTCTATGCGGTGGATGGCGACGGAATCATCGGTGAAGTGTCGAGCGTCAACGACGATGCAACGGACAACTACTTTCTGGAGAAGCTGCCGCGGTATCCGAAGATGGAAGAAGACGAGGCGCCCTATCGACTGCTGTGTACGGATTACAGGATCGCATAGGACCGCTGACCGTGCCTTGGCGGCCTTCGCCCGGGGGCAATCCGGGTTGCAGATCGCGCGGCCGCGCCGCCCGCAAAAGAACGCCGGTGGCAGCATGGGCCGTGCATGGCCGGTAGCTGATTTTCACGCAAGAGGCAGCACAGGTGCGTATGGAAAAGACGCTTGAGGTAAAGCTGGCCGCGCTGAAACGGAACCCGTCGAGCCGCGTTTTCATTCTGGCGGATGCCAAAGACGCCGACATGGGTTTTGGCATTGCGTCGCCGGGCCGGGATCGCGAGGGACGATTACGGTCGATGGCCGATTTCCGCGGCCAGATGCGGGAGATCGTCAGGCAGGGGCTTGTCGAGATCATGCTGATGTCGGCGAGCACGTCGGATGTGCTGACGGTTCAGGAGCGGCTTTTCGACAACTCCGCGGTGACGCCGGCGGTGCGGGCCAACGATTCGACGGATGTCCACATTGTTCGCAGCTCGAACTACCTGCATGCGCCCTCGCGTCCCTTTGCCACAACCACCATCGATCACATCCAGGCAGGCAAGAGCCCGTGCACGAATGGAGAGCGGAAGCTGGGTGCAAATCTGGGGCTTTATTCGGTCACTTTCAACAACGACACGGCCCTCGATCTGGAGACGCTGGAAGCGTACAAGGCATTTCGGCTGGAGGCCGAGGCCAAGCGCTTCGATCATTTTCTCGAGGTCTTCCATCCCAATACGCCGGCTAAGGCGCACGGGATTCCTCCGGAGCAGATTCCGTTTTTTGTGAACGATCACATTGCGCGCATGCTCGCCGGAGTACCGTCGGCTTCGCGGCCGCGGTTTCTGAAGATTCCCTATGCGGGGCCGCGAGCCATGGAGGAGCTTTGCAACTACGATCCAACGCTGGTAGTGGGTGTGCTGGGCGGCGCTTCGGGCACGACGCACGACGCGTTCGCGCTGGTATATGAGGCGAAGAAGTATGGAGCGCGGGTGGCGCTTTTCGGACGCAAGATCAATGCGGCCGAGCACCAGCTCAAGTTCATCGAGCATCTGCGGGCCGTGGCCGATGACGAGATGAAACCCGCGGAAGCGGTGAGGGCCTATCACGGCGCGCTGGAGAAGATGTCCATCCGGCCACACCGCAGCCTGGACAAGGATATGGAATTGACCTCGACGGCAGTGAGCTACGGGGGGTAAGGCGAACGAAGATTCCGGCTCCGCCCGCAAAGATCAGCTGGGGAAAAGATCAGCCGGGAAGAGGGTGCGAGCAGAGCCGCGGCGAATAGGGTGACCTCAAGTCACGGCCTCCGGAAGAGGCAAGGGGGGAGCGGTCCAATGTCGATATCGCGTCGCAATTTCATTCAGGGCGCGGCGGGCGTAAGCCTGGCGTGGGGTGGGTTAAGAATGTATGCCGGCGGAGCGGGAGTCGCGGACGAAGCGGCGCCGGGGCCGGCCAGCGAGTTTCTCTATGGCACACAGTTCTACCGGCCGCCCAATCCTCCGCGGGCCGAGCGGCGGCAGATGATGCGGGATGTTGCCCGGAAGTACGGCTTCAACATCATTCGCATGTACCCGATGTGGGACTACTACAACCGGGAGCCGGGCCAGTTCGACTTCACCGAAGTGGACGAAGTCATGGGGTATGCCGACGAGTTCGGGCTGAAGGTGCTGGTGGGAATCGTGTTCGAGACGGCGCCTTACTGGCTGGAGCAGGCTAATCCCGAGGCGCGGTTTGTGGATGCGAAGGGCCAGCAGCAGCGGCTGGAGGGCAGCGGAGCGCAGATGACCGGCGGCTGGCCAGGGCTTTGCCTGGACTGGGAGCCGGTGCAGGATGCGGCGCAGAAGTTTGTGCGGCACCTTTGCGCCGTGGTCAAGAAGCACGAGTCGCTCTACGCCTACGACTGCTGGAACGAGCCGCACATCGAGCCGGCATGGCAGAGGAACATCTGGGCGACGCCGCAGGAAAAGCTCTACTGCTACTGCCCCAAGACGATCGAAAACTTCCACAAATGGCTGGAGAGGAAGTACGGGACCATCGACAAGCTGAACGAAGCGTGGACGCGGGGCTTCCCGGACTTCAAGTCGATTGATCCGCCGCGCAGCCTGGGGACGTACGCGGACTGGATGGACTGGCGGCGGTACATCGTCGACCGCAGCACAAAGTACATGCACTTTCGCGTGGCGTCGGTGCGGGCCGTGGATATGGATCACATTCTGGAGAGCCACGCGGCGCACCACCCCCCGGTGGAGAGCGGCGTGGAGAGCGGCACCAACGGCTGGCGGCTGGCCGAGGCGGTGGACGTGTGGGGGTTGTCGCTGTTTCCGCGGCGATGGAATGAGCCGAAGATCTCCGAGCGGTGGGTGCAGGCCACGGTGGGCGACGTGGCGGCGAAGTTCGAGATCACGCGGTCGAATGCCGCGGGCAAGGACTTCTGGATGACCGAACTGCAGGGCGGGCACTCGAACCGGGGCCTGCTGCGCAGCCCGCAGATGCGGCCGCGAGACATTCGCACCTGGAACTGGCTGGCGGTAGCCTGCGGAGCGCGCGGGATTATCTACTGGGCCTATCTGGCGGAAGCGACCGGCAGCGAGGCGACGGGCTTCGGGCTAGTGACGCGCGACGGCGAGACTACGGAGCGCGCCGAGGAAGCGGCCCGGAACAAGAAGCTGATCGCTGCCCACTGGGATCTCTTGAAGGAATACCAGCCGAAGCCGCAGGTGGCCATCCTGGCCGACCAGGACAACGCCATTCTGACCTATGCCATGAGCGGGAACGAAGAGGCTTCGACGCAGGCGTTCAAGGGTTACTATAAGGCGCTGTGGAATCTGGATCTGTGGGCCGACTTTATTGAGGCGGCGAGCGTGGAGAAGGCAAGCTACAAGGCAATCCTTGTGCCCTGGCACCTGATGGGGAAGCAGGCAACCTGCGAGACCCTGCGGAGGTACGCAGAGGCGGGCGGGACGCTGGTGCTGGAGACATCGTTCGGGTTGTTCGACGAGCGCTGCTATGCCAATGCGGTGGTGCCGCCGTTGGGACTGGATGCGGTCTTCGGTTACCGGGAGAAAGAGAGCCTGATGATGAACACCGAGGCGCCGCCCGTGCCGCTGGCGCCCTCGGACCGGATCTACTATCAGCCGCTGATCTCCTTTACCGCGCCGGCGCGGGTGAGCCTCAAGGCCAATACATATTTGACTCCGGTCAAGCTGATGGGGGCCACGGCGATTGCGACCTGCGAAGGGCTGCCGGTGGCGGCGATGAAGAAGGTGGGCAAGGGGACGGTGTACTACATTGGCACCAGCCTGGGCGGGAGCATTACGGCGGGAAACCGCGGCGGCGTGGAACTGCTGAGGGGCATTCTTTCTCCGTTGGTGAAGGCCGAGGCGACGGCAGAGAAGCTGCGGCCACGGCTCATCCCAGGTGCGAAAGAGAGCTTGCTGGCGGTCTTCAACGAGAGCGCGGAGGATACGACGGACCAGATTGCCTTGAGGACGCGTTTCCGCAAGGCAAAAAACATCCACAGCGGAGAAGAGATACCCATTACAGAGAAAGGGCTGCGGGTGACGGTACCGTACCAGGATGCCGCCGTGTATCTTCTGGAAGCGTAAACTGCGCCTGATTGTTGCGGCATGGGAGGACGAGAGGCGAGGCATGGAAAAACGGTTTGACATCGTGTCGGCGGGTATTTCGGCGGTGGACGATTTGAAGTACGTCGATGAGTACCCGCCCATCGACTGCAAGATTCCGGTGCACGGCAGCACGCGGCAGGGGGGCGGGCCGGCCTGCACGGCGACGGCGGCGGCGGGCACGCTGGGCGGGCGCACGGCCTACGTGGCGCGGTTTGGCGAGGGCGAGCTGGCGCGGTACATGGTGTGGGCGCTGGGCCAGCACGGGGTGGACACCTCGCACATGGTGCGCGATGCCGAGGGTGGGCCGTATCACAGCGTGATCGTGGTGGACCGCAAGGGACATCGCAACGTGTTCTACGATCCGGCGCTTTACCGGACGGTGCGCGCCGAAGATATGCCGGACGATCTGATTGCTTCGACGGCGCTGGTGCTGCTGGACCACATTACCGACCCGCCGCTGACGCCGGTGGCGGCGAAGGCGCGGCGGCTGAGCGTGCCGGTGCTGGGCGATCTGGAGGGCGAAACGGAGGCTTCGCGGGGCCTGGCGGCGCTGACCGACTACCTGGTGGTTCCGCGGCACTGGGCGGCTTGGGCGACGGGCGCGGGCGATCCGACCAAGGCGTGCGCGGCGCTGGCCAGCGCGGAGCGGCGGGCGACGGTGGTGACCAACGGCGTGGATGGCTGCTACTTCAGCACCCCGGCGCACCGGGAAGTGCGTCACGTTCCTGCGTTCCAGGTGCAGGCCTTCGATACGAATGGATGCGGCGATACCTTTCACGGCGCGTTTGCGCTTTCAGTGGCGCGCGGGCTGGAGGTGGCGGATGCCATTGTGATTGCCTCGGCGACGGCGGCGCTGAAGGCCGTGGCGGCGGGCGGCAGGAAGCGCGGCTGGGAGGCGCTGCCGGTGCTGGATGCGGTGCGGGAGTTCCTGGGCGAACGGTTGCAGGAGCCGGAACGGAGCGCGCTCCTGCAGAAGATGGAGGCGCTCAGGTAGAGGACGCGCAGGCCGCGGCCCGGATCGTGCGCAGGGGCGGCCGCGGCTTTGCGCGGTGCGCGATGTTTTCCGTGGAAATCACGCAGAGAGCATGGGCGCCGATGTTTGCGAAGGTGCTTATTTCGGCTCTTCAACCGGCTGGCCGGCGACGAGGATATAGTTTCTGACGCTGAAGACTCCGGGAACGCTGCTGGCGCGCATGAAGGCGATCTGGCGGTCGCCGGCGGTATCGACGGCGCCGTAGAGCTCCACATGGCCGTTGTTGACGGCGATGCGGATGGGCTTGGCGGGATCGATGGCGTACTTATTGAGGGAGGGATAGCCGTAGATGGCGCGTGCCACGGCGATGCGGATTCCGTCGTCCATGGGCGAGGCAGGATCGACCTCGATGTCTCCCTCGACATCCTTCACGCCGGGGGTGCTGGCGATAAGGGCGATGGCAGAGCTGCGGTTCCACGGGGTGTGCGCGCTGCCGCCGACGGTGACGACGCTGTTGTGGACAGTGACGCTGATGGCGTCGAACTCGTTGCCCCATCCGACGCGGTCGTAGGCGAGTTTGTCGCGAAGGGTGTTTTCAAGTTCGCTATCGGGGAGGTTGGGGCCGCCGACTTCGATGAGGTTGCGTACGGCGGTAACGTCTTTGGCATGAAGGACGCGGCGGGCGGCATCGGTTTTGTACTCGTAGAGAGCGACGGTTCCGGTGAGGTTGGCGATGCCGTTTTCGACAGTGACCTTGACGTCTTTGAACTGAGACTTTTGCAGGTGCGCGGCGGCATCATTGGCGGCGGGGGCTTGTTGCGCGGCGCGAGCTGACACCTGAGTCCGAGGAAGGCAGAGGAAGAGTCCGGCGAAGGCGGCCGCAAAGACGGCCACACGGATGGTGCGAACGTTGCGTGTCATTTTGGCATTCCTCCATGGATCAAAGTGTGCAAGGGACCATACGGCCACCACGGACTGCCAGGACTGATTTTGTGCAAGGATCGGCGCCGTTCCGCTGGCCAGTCGTCCCCATAGACAGGGAAGACTGTGAAAAGTCACGAGGAGAGCGGCAGAAATCGGATGCCGGCCTGGGGTGGAGAGGTTTTTACGCGCGGCGGCGGGCGGCGTGAGCATGGGGGGAGGAGGAGCGCGGGTTGAGGAGACGGGCGTTTTTCCGATGCGATCGCCGCGGAGTCAGCGGTAGCGGCGGGTGGCTTTGAAGACCATGGAGAAGACGCCGGACTCGTCGCGGGCGACCTGGAGGGTGACATGGCGGTTGATGGCGAAGTCGGCCTGAATCAACTGCTGGGCGGTGGTGTTGACGTCCGTTGCGTAAGTGAGGGTGATGTTGGGGCCCAGTTGTTCTTCGACGGTAATGCGGGAGGTGGCGTTGCCAAGGGGGCCGAGGTAGTTTGGATCGACCTTGACGGAACCGGCGCCAAAGAGTCTTTGCACGCGGCTGCTGACAGTGGCGTTCAAAGCGCCGCCGAGGAGGGCATCGGTGGTGGGGTTGGCGACGGCTTGTTCCTGCTGCTGGGTGTAGAGGCCGCGCTGGCTTTGGGAGCGGCCGAGGGCGAGGAGGGCGACGACATCGGCTTCGGGCAGGGGGGGGTCGCTGCGGTAGGCGACGGTGGGTTTTTCCAGAGTGCCGTGGATGCCGAGGGTAATGTCGTAGTCCTCGACGCGGGCGGTGGCGTTGAGGTCGATATTGGGCTGGATGCGGACGGGGTTGGTGAAGGTGATGTCGCCGCGCTGGAGTTCATAGCGGGTGCCGGCGATCATGGCGGATCCCTCGGTGACGGAGACGCGGCCGAGCAGGGAAGGCGAGGCGAGGGTGCCCCGGATATGGAGGTCAACGTCTCCGGCGAGCTTGGCGTAGGCGTTCTGGAAGTTCAACTGGGGAGAGGAAACGAGGTGCATGTCGAGGCGGAAGTGGCTGGAGGGGGAGTTGGGCGGCGCGATGGTCTGTACGCTGGCCGTCTGGTTGGCAAGAGCGGTCATGTCAAAGTCGGGGTTGATGGCGAAGCGCGTGATGAGGATGTTCCCGCTGAGGAGGAGGTTATTGCGCGGTCCCTGGAGACGGAGGGTGGCGTCGGCCAGAGAGCTGACGCCCTGGGGATAGCGGATGCGGATGCCTTTTCCGGAGATGGAGAGGTCGGCGAAGAGGCCGTTCTGGTAGGCGAGGAAGCCGCCGACGCTGAGCAGGCCGCCGCCCGACAAGGCCGTGAGGGATTTGACTTCGAGGCGGTTCTGGTTGAATTCGAGGGTGCCGTTGAGCTGGCTGAGGCTGTTGGGCAGGTCTTCAAGGGCGATGGAGCCGTTGTGGAAGTCGATGCGGCCCTGCAAGCCGGGGCTGTGGAGTGGTCCGTGGGCCTCGACTTCGAAGGTGGAGTTGCCGCTGGCCGTCAGATCGGGGTCAATGCTCTGGGCCACCTTGAGATTGATGGCGCCGTTGGCGGCAAAGTCGAGGCGTTGGGCATCGAGGAGGTCCAGGTCGCCCTGCGCACGGATGTCCGTTTCCTCTCCGGTGATGCGGACGGGGTCCAGGTGGATGCGGCCAGAGGCGAGCGTGGCATGGACGCCTCCATTACTCTGCAGCAGGATGCCGGCCACGGTGAGGGCGAGCTGCTGCAGGCGTGCTTCTCCGCGCATCTGGCCGGGGTGCGCGAGCGGTCCTTCGAGGAGGACGCTACCGGCCAGCGATGATTCGCCATTGAGTCCTTGGATGTTGGCCTGTTTGAGGATGGCGCCGATGTTGAAGCGGGAGAAATCGAGGCGGGCGCGGGTGGCGTTGTCGCCGAACAGGGCGGTCTGGCCGTGCAAGGCGAGCGTGGCGGCGGCCAGCCGGGTGGCAACATCGTAGGAGATCTGGCGGTTTGCGCCGTGGGCGATGCAGGTGAGGCTGCCCAGAGGCTCGCCGCCGAGGGCCAGACTGGTGACCGTGGCGCGGGCTTCCAACTGGGGATCGTCGAGAGGGCCGGCGCCGGTTAGGGAGAAGCCCAGCCGGCCGGAGACGGTAAAGCCGCGCTGCGTCAGCCAGTCAATATGGGCGACATCGAGGCCGGGACTGCGGGCGTCAATTTGGAAGCTCTGATGAGAGAAGTCGTAGGAGCCGTCGAGGAGGATTTTTCCGGCCTGGTCATTGACGGTGGCTGAAGTGACGTGGAGGACTTGGTCGGCGAAACGGCCCTGGAGGCGGATGCGGGCGACGGGCTCGCCGTAGACCTTGCCTTGATCGAGTTCCGCCCATCCCGAGGCGTTGAGGGAGCGAATGGGGCCGGTGAGGTCGAGCTGGGTATTGAGGAGGCCGGTGACGGGGATGGAGCGGCCGGTGAGGGCCAGGAGGTCGTCGAGGCTGGCTTTACTGGCGCGCAGATGAAGGCGGAGGGTGGAGTTCGCGGAGCCGTAGGCTGGGCCGGAAGCCTCAGTGGCGGCAATCAGCGAGCCGTTGAGGGCAAAGTCGGCCGGACCGCGGAGGAGCTGGGCGCGAGCGATGTCGATGCGGGCGGCGGAGTAGCTTCCGGAGGCATCGATGCTGTCGAAGCCGACAAACTGGGGCTTGCCAGAGTGGTCCCTGGGGTTGGGCGGCAGTTCGATGCCGATCTGGGTGGCGCGGCCGCCGCCGGCGATGTGGGGGTCGATGAGCGAGCCGGTCCAGGTGCCGTGAAAATCCGCCGCGCCCGAGAGCGCGATGGGGAGAGCGGATGCGCCCTGGAGGCCGTGGCGGCTGAGGCCCAGGTCGCGGAGGAGGGTGTCGAAGTCGGCGAGGTTGCGGGAGTGGAAGTCGAGGGCGAGGGTAGAGGAGCTGCGGATGGGGTATGCGCCCAGATGGCCGTGGACCTGGAGGCGGGAGGCCGCGGTGGAGAGATCCAGGCTGCGCAGATCGACGGCGCCGTCATGGTGCGTGTAGGTGCCATCCACGGCGCCGCTGGCAGCGATTTCACCCGGGACGGCCTGGCCGGAGGGGGTGAGGCTGAACGATGCGCTCACGGCGAGGGTGCGGTCATCGCCGTTGATCCATGTGGCCTGCGCGGGCCCGCTGACCAACGTGTTGAAGCCGAGATGCTGATAGGGGCCGCGGGCGACCATGTCGAGGACGGTGTCGAGGGAGACGCCGTGGAAGACGGCGTCTACTTTGCCATCGACGGGGAGCGTGGCGCTGGAAGCCTGGGCAGGTTTGGCGGGCGGGTGGGACTTTCCGCCGGCGGTGCGCGGGGTGGGGACGGTGGCCTCGACCACAGGGGCTCCGGGCAAGGGCGAAAGCCAGTGTCGCAGGTCGATCAAGCCCTCGATCTGGCCGCCCTGGCGGAGGCGGATGGCTACATGGGTAATGAGTAATTGAGCCGGATCGGCGTGGACGCGGGCATCGACGCCGATGCCGCTGGCGGTAACGCCATTGCCGTTGTAGGCGGCGTCATCCAGGTGAATGCCCCCGTCCATGCGGAACTGGCTGTCCTGGCCCTGGGCGGAGATGTCCATGCGGGCGATGCCCTGCTCGGCGTGAGGGTATCCGGTGATGGGATCGAGGAGGCGCAGGTCGAATTCGCCGAAGACGCGGCCCTGCCAGCGGGGGTTGGCGAAGTTCTGGAGCGAGCCGGAGAGGTTCAGGTCGTGGCCCGCGGAAGAGAGATGAAGCGCGCGGAGGTAGGCGGCATTGCGGGTGAGGTCGAGGGCGAGGTCCAGACGGCCCTGCACGGATTGCGAGGCGGAGCGGGAGACGGCGCGGAGGAGGTTGAGGCGACGGGCGCTGGCCTGGAGGTGGTAGCTTTCGGGATTGCCGTTTAGCGCGGGGACGTAAGCGAGGCGGAGGGTTACGTTGTTGGCGTCCAGATTGATGGGGAGGGAACGGCTTTGGAAGTCGAAGTCCGTGGCGCGGCTTTCGATGTCGATTTCGCCCTGGTCGATGAGCACGTGCGCGGCCTTGAGATCGAAGAGAGTGTCGAGGACGGGCTTGCCGGGCTTGCGGGGACGGCGGGGGTGGGGCTGGTTTGTGGAGCCGTCGGGATAGACGATGAGATGGATTCCGGGTTGGACGGCCTCGAGGTCGCTGAGGAGAAGGCGCGGGCTCCAGAGGCCAAGAATGCTGAAGCCGACGCGCAGGCTGCCGAGGCGGGCGTAAGGGCGCTCGTTGGGAGCTTCGAGGCCGTGAATGACGATGCCGGAGGCGCTGGCCTCAAGGTGGCGAAGGTTCCAATGGAAAGAGGCAATTTCCACGCGGCCGCCGGTGACGGTTTCGAGGCGGTGAACGAGGCGGCGGCGGACCATATCTTCAAAGCCGGGCGAACTGGCCCAGAAGTAGAGGGCGGCGGAGGCGGCGAGGAGCAGGATCACCAGGGAGGTGACGGCGAGCGGCAGATGGCGTAAGAAGAAGCGGCGCAGACGGCTGGGCCCACGCGGTGAGAGCGATTCAGGCGCGGCGTCCGGCGAGGGGCGATGGCTCTCGGGTTCTGTCATTGGCTTGCTTCCTTGCCGGTGTAGGCGGCGCCATGTTGAGCGGGCGGGGCCTCAAGCGAAGGGTCCAGGATCTCAATGTCACCCTGTTTACGCAGGTTCTTGAGCCAGCCATCGAACAGCACATTGACCTGATGCTGAAGCAGAATCTCCTGAATGCGGGACGAAACGCGGTCCAGGGCGGGTATGGGTTCGCCGGGGGCGTATTGGGGCAGGAGAGTGTAATTGTAGTAATTCGAAATTTCCTCAGCGGTGATGCGAATGCCCTGGCGAAAGCGCAATTCGATGAAGCTGAGGATTTCGAGGCGGAGGGTGATGTAGTTTTCGACCTGTTTTTCCGTGAGGTCGTGGGCGGCGAGAAAGGCCTTCCATCCGGCTTCCGAGGCGCAGTTTTGCCGGACGCAGGCGGGGGTTTCACGGCGGATATCGGCGATGCGCGCCTCAACCTGCTCGTGTGGAGGTTGGGTGGCCAGGGCGTCTTCGGCGCGAATCTGTTGCTGAATGAGGGCGCGGCTGATGAGCTGATCGAGGGCGCGCCGGGGCGTGAGCGCGCCGCCGCCGGTGGCTCCGGAATCGAGCACGGCAAGACGGATTTCCTCGTCCACATCGCTGGAGAGGATGGCATGGTTGTTGACCACGGCAACCACGCGGTCGAGGACGGCCGGAGCCGCCGCGGGAGTCTGGGCCAGGATGGAGACCGGAAGCAGGCACAGAATCAGCGTGGCGGGCCAGAGATGCGAACGGGCAGCGCGGGTTGTGTGGTGGTGGAACATCAGAAAGCTTGCCCCAGACTGAAGAAGAAATTGAAGTGGCTGGCTTGTCCCATATAGTAGTCTGCCGGATTGGGGAAGAGCCCGCCGTTGTTGCCCAGGACCGGGTAGACCGGCGGATTCAGGTCATAGCTGAAGTCGAGGCGAATGGGCCCGACGGGCGTATGGTAGCGCAGGCCAAGGCCTGCGGCGTGGGTAAAGTAATTGAAACTGCATTTGCCCAGTTGGCCGATGGAGACGGTAGGTCCGTCGAGGTTGTTTTGCGGGTCGGTTAAAGCGCTGGTGCAACTATCGCGGCTGGGTTGGTGAATGCGAATTGCGCTCGACCAAATGTCGCCGGCATTGGCAAAGACGTTGCCCATGTCATGGAAGAGAACGAAGCTGAGCGTGTTACCGAACCACGGCAGCGTGGGCGGGGGCAGGCGCAGTTCGGTGCTGTTGACGAGGGTACCGGCGCCACCGATGGGAAAGCCGGTCTGGGGGTCGCGCGGGCCGGCGGCGTTGATGGGGAAGCTGCGCAGGGAGGTGGCGCCGCCGGCGTAAAGGCGCTCAGGCAGGGGCAGCAATTCGCTGTTGGCGGGGCCAAAGGCGCGCTCCTGGCCGTAGCGGGTGTTTCTGGCCAGCACGAAGCGGTCCCGGCCAAAGCTGTAAAAGCTGGAGTTGGAGACATCCACGCGGTTGAACTCGGCTTGCGCTCCCATGTGGTCGAGCGAAAGGAATTCCTGGAGGCTGGTGTAGGTGCCGCGGTGGGCATCGAGGGGAGAGTCGCGCGTGTCGCGGACCCACGTGATGCTGGGGCCCGCGACGCGGACGGCGGTGGAGAGCTGCTGAATGGCGGCAGGATAGACCTGAAGGCTGGCGGCGGCGACCTTAACGCGGCGGAAATCGAATTCGTAGATGAAGGTGTTGGCTCGCGAGAGGCCCAGCGAGGGGGTGGTGAAGTTCTGGGACCAGCGCATGGCGCCTTCCAGACGCGAGGCGACATAGGTCGTCACGTCGCGGCTGTTGGCGTAGCCTCCGGTGAGGGTGAGGCCGATGTCGCGGTTGCCTTCAAAGTGAGGGTTCTGGAAGAGGAGGCTCACTTGTTGTTCGAGCAGGCCGTAGTTGCTGCGCAGGGAAACGGACTGCTCGCGGCCGAAGAGATTGTTGCGGGTGATATCCAGCAGAACGCGGGGGCTGATGTTGGTTTGGCCGTTAGGCGAGCAGTTGGCGCCGCAATTGTTCTGCGGGGCGCCGGTTTGGACCTCGAAGCCGAAACCGTAGCTCAGAGCCCAGCGTCGGGCTTCGGTGGTCTGGAGAAGGACGGTTTTGTAGATTTCCTTGCCGGTGGGGTTCTCGATGGCGGTGTCGACCTTGTTGAAGAGGGCGAAGTCGTAGAGATTGCGTTGGGTTTCCGCCAGGGCGGTCTGGTTGAGGGGATCGCCGGGGTGGAGAGTAATGGCGCGGGCGATGGTACTGGGACGGGTGAAATGCAGGCCGGTGAGCAGAACCTTGCGGACAAAAATCTGTTGGCCTTCGGTGATGTGAAAGGCCACGTCCACCTTGTCGGGGTCGGCGGCCTCGACCTGCTGCGCGATATCGACCGTTGCCTGGTCAAAGCCGCGGCTGAGGTAGTCGGTGAGCAGAGTGTCGCGGTCGCCGGCCAGGTTCTGAGGTGAGAGCAACTGCCCGGGGGTGGTGTTGAGCAGTGCCAGGAGGCGGGCAGGGTCGGCGTGGGCGGCGCCCTCGATTTTGACGGAGCCGACGCGCACTTGTTTTCCCTCGTCAATGTGGTAGATCACAGCCAGGGGGGCGGTTTTGCCGGGTTTGACGGCCTCGTTGTGAGTTTCGGCCGTGACTTTGGCCCAGGGAAAGCCGTTGTTGTTGTACACAGCCTGGAGGGCGCCGACGTCGGAGGCGAGCAGCGCCTGGCTGTAAACGCCATGACGGTCGATGGCGTCGGCGGTGTGCACGCTGATCAGATCCTTCAGGGTGGCCGAGTCAAAGTAGTGGTTTCCCGTGATGGAGACGCTTTTAACGCGGGTGCGGGGGCCGAGCTGGACCGAGTAGACGATGACGACCTGGGCGGGGCTGGCGGCCTGTCTGCGGTGCTCCACCTTGACTTCGGCGTAGCCCATGCGCTGGAAGTAGTCGCGGAGACGGCGGTTGCCCTCGTTCAGGAGGTCGTCGTCAACGGTGCCTTCTTCAAAGACAGGAATAACCTGCTTCAACCGCTGGGGGCTGATGCTGGCTCCAGTGACGCGGACCTGGACGAGCGGGCCGCGATTGGCGGAGAAGCGGAAGTCGGTATGCTTCTCCTTTGGGTCGTACTTTTGCGATTCGAGCTTGATTTCGGCCTCCAGGCGACCCTCATTCTGGTAGACCTTGAGGACGCCGGCGAGAGCGCGATTCGCGGTTTCGTGATGAACGCGGGCGCCGGTTTTCAGATGCGCGTGGCGGCGGAATTGCTCCACGGTCATGCCGGGGTCGCCGGAAACCTGGACCGAGCCGATGCGGGCCTGGGGGCCGCTGATCACCTGGAAGGCAATATCGACGAGCTGTTCCCGGGGATGTTCGGTGAGGATGTGCGCGATGGCAGGGGAATGGAATCCGTTGGCGGCCATGGTCTGACGCATCTGTTCGATGGCCTGATCCACTTTGCCGGAGGTGAAGCGGGCCCCCGCGGTTAGCTGGCTGGCGCGGAGCAACTGGGTATTGAGGGTGGCGCCTTTGGCTCCGGTCACCGTGACGGTTCCGATGAAAGTTCGAGGCTGGCCGCGGAAGACCAGCGCCACTCCTCCCTGCTCGGGCGCGGCGGTCACCTCGATTGTTTCGAAGAGGCCCGTGGCGAAAAGCTGGTGCAGGCTCTGCTCGATGAATTCGCGGTCGAGCGGGGCGCCGATCTGCTTCTCGAAGCGGCGCGGAAGGGGCCGGAGCCGGTCCGTGGAGACGCCCCGATAGGAGATGCTGCGCACGGGCAGGCCCTCCCACGGAGCGATGGAATCGCGCTGCTGCGCGGCAGGAGGAGGGGTGGCGGGCGCGCTCTTGCCCTGGCCGAGGGCCGCAGGCATGCAGACAAGAAGGCAAATCAGCAGACCGCCGCATAGGCACCGATGGCCGCATTGCTCTGCCGGCTTTGCCTTCAATCGCTTCTCTCCCTGGGACGGCGGTGAAACCCATCCCAATGCATGATAGAAGAGCGGCGCAGGAGAAATTCGCATGCATCGGGCGCCCTGTCTGGCCGCGATTTCGTTTCGCAGACCGCTCACTCTATACTAACGGGGATGAAAGATGGGCGCAGCAGCAGCCAGCCAATGGAGATTGATCCGAGCAAGTGCGCGCGCGATCTCTCGTGGACAAGTCCCGCGCTGCCGGCGCCGGCAGGCGGGTTATCCGCGGTCCCGGGACATGCAGAGAGCGATCCGCCCCCATCGATAGCGGCGGCGGCAGGTGCCACTGTGGACGAAGTGCTGGCCAGGGCGCAGGCCGGGGATCACCAGGCGTTCGCGCATCTCTACGCATTGCACAAAAGGCGCATCTATTCTCTATGTCTGCGCATGGTGGGCAACGTGGCGGAGGCGGAGGATCTGACGCAGGAGGCTTTCCTTCAACTTTTTCGCAAGATTGGCACCTTCCGCGGCGATTCGGCGTTTTCCACCTGGCTGCACCGGATGGCCATCAATGTGGTGCTCATGCGGCTGCGCAAAAAAGGGCTCAGCCTGATCTCGCTGGACGAAGCCATGGAGCCGGCGCCGGAAGAACGTCCCGGACGCAGCTTTGGGACGCCGGATTTGACGCTGACCGGGTCGATCGACCGGCTGGCCCTCGAGCGGGCGGTGGCCAATCTTCCCGCCGGATATCGTTTGATCTTTGTACTGCACGACATTGAAGGCTACGAACATAACGAAATCGCAGAGTTGCTCGATTGCTCGATTGGCAACAGCAAGTCCCAGTTGCACAAGGCCCGGCTGAAACTGCGCGATGCACTGCGCAAGAGCTCGCGGCAGGAGGAACGGCGATGAGTGAGCATTCCAGGCCGATGAGCTGCCTTGAGTTTCAGGAGAAGTTGCCGGAGTTGATCGCATCCGGGGAGAGCATCGCCCACCACCCCCACTACCAGAACTGCGAGTTGTGCCGCGCCCTGCTGGCCGACCTGGAAACCATCGCGGAAGCGGCGCGCCAGCTTCTGCCGGTGGTGGAGCCGCCAGACGACCTCTGGAGCCAGATCGAAACGGCCATCCGGGAGGAAGAGAACTCCCCGGAAAAGGGCTGAACGGTCCGGAAAAGCGCGCCGGAGGCGTTCACTTTTCTTTTTAGTCAGCCGATACAGAGGGCAAGAGCCGGCCGGGCACAACGGTGTCCTGGGGGTGTGCGCCAGGAGAGCGGTCCGGGCGCAGAAGGGGCTGCCATCCCGGCGTCGGCGTGGCTATTGAAGTGGGGGGCAAGCCGGTCGTGGCGAAGGGGGATGCAGATTGCGTTGAAGAGAAGAGGGATAGGGGGGGAGAGTAATTTTTCCGCGACCTTTCAAAGTCTGCGTAGTCTAATGTAGGAAAGTTGATAAGGGGACACTCAATGAAATTCGAGTCCACCAAGTTGCCGCCTCCCGCCGACGAATCGGTGCAGCAGAATGAGCAGAGACGGAAGATCTCCGTACTGCCTGTCCGGGACACGGTTTTGTTTCCGCACGCCGTGTTGCCGTTGACGGTGGGCCGGGAGAGTTCGATCCAGTTGATCGAGTCGCTGGGTGAGGAGCGGGCCATTGTGGTGGCGGCGCAGTTGGATCCGCGGCTGGATGTGCCGCAGCCGGCAGACCTGCATGGGATTGGGACGTTGGCGACGGTGCACAAAGTGGTGCGCATGCCCAACCAGAGCCGTTTTGTGTTTACCGAGGGAGTGGAGCGGGTGCGTCTGGTGCGTTATGTGCAGACGGAGCCGTACATGGTGGCTGAAGTGGAGACGCTTGTGGAGGAGGCGCCTCCTGCCTCGGTGAGCGTGGAGGCGCTGGTCAGGAATGTGGTGGATCAGTTCCAGCAGGTGGTTTCCGAGTCGCAGACGCTTTCCGACGAGCTGCGCACGATAGCGGCCAACATTGAAGAGCCGAGCCGGCTGGTGGACTTTGTGGCGTCGTCGCTGCCGTTTTTGACCACGGAGGACAAGCAGCAGTTGCTGGAGACGGCCAGCATTGTGACGCGGCTGGAGTTGTTGAACAAGCATCTGGCCAAGGAGATCGAGGTGCAGCAGTTGCGCGCCAAGATCCAGACCGAGGTGCAGGGCCAGGTGCAGCAGTCGCAGCGCGACTACTATCTGCGCGAGCAGATGAAAGCCATCCAGAAGGAGTTGGGCGAGCAGGACGAAGGGCAGCGGGAGACCGAAGAGCTGCGGCAGAAGATTGAAGCGGCGGGCATGCCGGAGGAGGTGAAGAAGGAAGCGCTGAAGGAGCTGGCGCGTCTGGGACGGATGTCGCCGATGGCGGCGGACTACTCGATGACGCGGAACTACATCGAGTGGCTGGCGGTGCTGCCGTGGGCCAAGAGCTCCAGGACGCAGATTGACATTGCGAAGGCCAAGGAGATTCTGGACGAGGATCACTATGAACTGAAGAAGGTGAAGGACCGGGTACTGGATTATCTGAGCGTGCTGGAGCTGAAGCCGGATATGAAAGGCCCGATTCTTTGTTTTGTCGGACCGCCGGGGGTGGGCAAGACGAGCCTGGGGCGGTCGATCGCACGGGCTCTGGGCCGGAAGTTCCAGCGGATTTCGCTGGGCGGCATGCACGACGAGGCGGAGATTCGCGGTCACCGGCGGACGTATATTGGAGCGCTGCCGGGGCAGATCATCCAGAGCATCCGGCGGGCGGAGACGAACGATCCGGTGATCATGCTGGACGAGGTGGACAAGCTGGGGCGGGACTTCCGCGGCGATCCGGCGTCGGCGCTTCTGGAGACGCTGGACCCGGAGCAGAACAACACGTTCCGCGACAACTACCTGGATGTGCAATTCGATCTTTCCAAGGTGCTGTTCATCTGCACGGCCAACATGCTCGATCCGGTGCCGCCGCCGCTGCTGGACCGGATGGAGATTATTCCTCTGCAGGGCTACAGCGAGGAAGAGAAGCTCCACATTGCCAATCGCTATCTGATTCCGCGCCAGATCAAGGAGAACGGGATAACGCCGGAGCAGATTGCATTTCCGGAGGACGCGGTGCGCCACATGGTGCGGCACTACACGCGCGAGGCCGGAGTGAGGAAGCTGGAGCAGACCATCGGGACGGTGTGCCGCAAGCAGGCGCGGCGGGTGGTGGAAGGCAAGAAAGAGAAGCTGATTGTTACCCGTGAGGCGCTGAAGGAGTTCCTGGGCGGCATTCAGGTGCGCGTGGAAACGGAGGTGGCAGAGCGGGTGAAGCGGCCAGGCGTGGCCGTGGGACTGGCATGGACGCCGGCCGGCGGCGACATTCTCTTTATTGAAGCCAACAAGATGAAGGGCAAGGGCGGATTCACCATGACCGGCCAGATCGGCGAAGTGATGCAGGAGTCCATGCAGGCGGCACTGACCTGGGTGCGCTCCAACGCTGCCAAGCTAGGGCTTCCCGAGGATTTTAACAAGGAAATGGACCTTCACATTCACGTGCCTTCGGGGGCTATTCCCAAGGACGGCCCGTCGGCGGGCGTGACCATGGCCACGGTGCTGGCGTCGTTGCTGACGGATACGCCCGTGAGGCCGCTGACGGCCATGACGGGGGAGATTACGCTGAGTGGGAATGTGCTGCCGGTGGGTGGCATCAAGGAGAAGTTTTTGGCGGCGCGGCGGGCGGGAGTGGAAAACATCATTTTGCCCGCTGAGAACCGGCAGAACGTGGAGGAAGACCTGACGCCGGAGCTGATCGGGGACGTAACGATCCACTACGCCGCCCGGATTGAAGACGTGCTGGCGATCGCTCTGCCGCAGTTAAGCGCGGTGGGCGCGAGAGCGGCGGAGGAAGCGGAGGAGATCGCGGCCGGCTCGGTGGCGTAAGAGGCCGCGGGCCGACCGTTTTGCGCGAAGGACTGGCGAACCTGCCGGTCCTTCGTGTTTTTCCCTGGCCTTGCGGCGCGGGGGAGGCGCGAATGCTCCCATTTGGGGGTGGGCCCCGGCCGCTGTGCCGAAATGAGACAACCCTGGCGCGCGAGGTTGCAGGAAGCGTCTTTTGTGCCGATAAAGGTTACAGACTTCAGTGCGCGGCAGCGCAGCAAGCGGTGACCATGTCGATCATGCATACTGCAACTCCGGTTCGGCATTCCAGCCTTCCCCTGTACTTGTCCGGGAACACGACAACGCAGCAGAACGAACAGTTGCGTCAGTGTCTGGGCGAAGCGATCGACGAGGCTTACAAGACCGCCATCGAGCAGTTGGACCGGCAGAGCGCGCAAGTGGTTCTTGATTCTGGCGACCGGGTGCGGTGGGAAGTGGCGCAATCGGTGGTGGAGATCGTCGAACGGCACACCGCGAGCGACAAGTACAAGGACGAACAGGTCAGCTCGGCGCGAACCTACCCGCCGACGTACAGGGTTCGTCCCGTGGAGGCGCAGGTTACGGAACTGCGGAAGCTATTCCCGAGTCTGGGCGCCTGCAACGAGAAGATTGGGCGGAGGCCGTTGCCGGACGGAGCCGAGGGGTGGTTTGCGATTCCCCGGTGGCAAGCGCTGGCCCCCACGTACAACGAGGCGGTGGAGATGCTGGTGGAAGTCATGGCCGGCAAGAGAAAATTCTCCAACCGCATTCTTGGGCGGCTGGGGCCGGTTTATTTACGGCAGAGCGAACGCTCGAAGCTGGCGGAAAAGATTCTGTCTGACCAGCAGCAGGGCTGCGACATTCTGGTGGTGGCGGCGCAGGCGGGGATGCTTCATCGGGGCTGCAGCGCGCGGCGCACGCGGGCGGTCCTGGCGGGCAATGAATTCGGGCTGGGGGTCTTTAGTTTCGGCTCGCTGCTCCTGACGCACCCGGAACGGCTGTCGAGCGGAGAGGCCCTGATGGTCGATTGCGGAGGCGACGAGTACTCGGTGCGGGGAGACTGCACATTTGACCGGGTTCCCCTGTTTGATTACGACATCTCCGGTATCGAGTTCAGCATTTTTTACGAAGATCGTGCCCGGAATCTGTGGGGTACGCCGACGGGATTTCTATACAAGATGACCTAGGCCGGCGCGTGGTCTTGCCCGAACGCCGCCTGCCGCGTCTAACGGAGAGGGGGTATTCTTTTCAGGAGGCAAGTGTATTTTTTCCGGTCAGGCAAGCGAAACAGGCAGATGGGCGCCGTGGCAATGCTGCTGTTGCCGTGCGGGCTTGCGGCGGCGCGCGGCGCGGCTGCTCAAACGTCGGCGCCCACGCTCAGTGTGGATGTAAAGCTGGTTAGTCTTTTTGTGAACGTGACCGACCGCAACGGAGCCTTTGTGGGAGCGCTGCAAAAGAGCGATTTTGCAGTCAGCGACGCCGGGCGGCCGCTGCAGATCGCGATCTTCGAGCGGCAGTCGGAGTTGCCGCTGAATCTGACCCTGGCGATTGACACCAGCGGCAGCGTGCGCAAAGACATGGGAGAGGAAGCGGAGGCGGCGCGACGATTTGCGCATGCCATGTTGCGGCCCCAGGACGAGATCAGCCTGATCCAGTTTGCCACCGAGGTGAGCGAGCTGACGCCCTTCACGAACAAGCTGAGCCGCATTGATCGCGGACTGAGGCATCTGCGCAGCGACTTTGCGACGGCCCTGTACGACGCGGTGTGCGTGGGTTCGGGGCGTCTGGGTACTCGGCCCGGCCGCAAGGTGCTGGTGCTGGTGTCGGACGGGGGCGATACGGCCAGTTCATCGACCTATGCGCAGGCGCTGGAGGCGGCGCTGCGCAACGAGGTGATGATCTACAGCATTATCGACGTGCCGATCGAGGCCAGCGCGGGCCGCGAGCTGGGGGGCGAACATGCCATGATCACGCTGGCCGAGCAGACCGGGGGCCGAAGCTTCTACGTGGACGAGGGTGGTCTTGACAAGGCCTTTGCGCGGGTGAGCGACGATCTGCGCAGGCAATATCTGATTGGCTACTATCCGAAAAACCAGGAGCCGGGCCAGACGTTTCATCGCGTGCGGGTCACGATTCCGCGAGCGGCGCCTGAAGCCTTCAACATCCGTCACAGAGCGGGGTACTTTGCTGATCCGCAGCCGGCCGGGCGGTGAGCGGAGGGCCAGGGTTGCGGCCTGGTTTTTCGGTTCAGGCGGCCATGCGGAGACGTCGCGGCCCTCGATCTTTGGCGTGTGTCTACAATGGAGAGTATGGTTTCTTCCACACAGATGCACCGCCGTGCCAAGCAGGCTCCTCCGGGAAACACCGGGGAGGAAGCGCTTTATCTCCGCTCGCTGAGCGAGCGTCAGGTGACCGTGACGGTCAAGCTGCGGGATGGGGAGACCGTGCGCGGCTGGATTGAATACTTTGACGACGGCATGTTGCGGCTTACGCGCGAGGGCAAACCCAATCTTTTTATTTATAAAGAGCAGATCCGGACCATTACGGAAGCAGGTAAGCGGCGGATAAAGAGGCTCGTGGCGGAAACGCGGTCTGTGGAAGCGGAGACGGCGGCGGAGGGAGCAGGCCAATGAGCGCAACGGCGCAGGATCTGGTGTGGGTACCCCGGGCCACAGCCATTGCCTACGAGGCAGGCGCGTGTTTGAAGGAGTTTTTTTCTCAGGGCGTGGAGACGGAGTACAAGGGGGATGTGGACCTGGTGACGGTGGCGGACCGGAGGTCGGAGGCTCTGATCCGGGAACGTTTGGCCAAGGTTTTTCCGGAGTGCGGCATCTATGGCGAGGAGGGCACGCGGGAGCGGCTGGAGAGCGAGTACCGCTGGTATGTCGATCCGCTGGACGGGACGACCAACTTTGCCCATGGGTTTCCGCAGTTTTGCGTATCAATGGGACTGGAGCACCGGCCCGCCGGAACCAGGCCGGACGAGGACGGCACGCTGGTGGCGGCGGTGATCTACGATCCCAACCGCGAGGAGCTGTACACGGCGGAGCGAGGTCACGGCGCGCGGCTGAACGGACGGCCGATCCAGGTTTCACGCACGGCCGAGCTGGCGGAGGCGCTTGTGGCGACGGGCTTTCCGAGCCACAAGCGGCACGCGAGCCCGAACATCCATTTTTATCAGGAGTTTACTCTGCGCTCACACGGGGTGCGGCGGGCGGGCTCGGCGGCGCTCGATCTGGCATATGTGGCCTGCGGAAGGTTTGATGCCTTCTGGGAGTTCAATTTGAATCCCTGGGATACGGCGGCGGGGCTGCTTCTGGTGGAAGAGGCGGGCGGCCGGACGACGGATTTTTCGGGTGGCAGCTACCGGCTCGACAGCCGCGAGGTGCTTGCGTCGAATGGGCAGATTCACGAGGAATTGCTGGGATTTTTCAGTGACATGTTCGCGGGCCGGGAACTGACGCCCATTCCCACGCCGCGGGAGTTTGCCGAACGGCGGGCGGCGCGGGGGAAGCCGCCCTGGGCGGACCGGATTCCCGGATAGCAAAACGATGCTCCCGGAGGAGGAGTCAGCTTCCGGGGTCCTGTGCTACTATCAGCGTCGAGGAACGTATTCCCCGGAGAAACCAAAGATGGCATATGTGATTGCAGAACCCTGTATCGGGACCAAGGACACCGCCTGCGTGGACGCGTGCCCGGTCGATTGCATCCACCCCAAGAAGGACGAAGACGGCTTTGCCGAGAGCGACCAATTGTTCATCGATCCGGCCGAGTGCATCGACTGCGGCGCCTGTGTGCCGGCGTGTCCGGTGTCGGCCATCTTTGCGCAGGATGACCTGCCGGAGAAATGGGCCCATTTTGCGGAGAAGAACGCCAAGCACTACGGCCGCTAAGCGGCAACAGGGCTGAGGAAGAGCGCGCATCCCGTCAGTCGGGATGCGCGCTTGCCGTTTATGGCCAGATTTTCCGGGGGGCGCGGATTGGCGCGGCGACTGCGCAAAGCGCTTGCTTTAAATCATTGCTTCGGGGGATTCTTCCTGAGCGGCGAACTGCTCAAGATGCAGGGAGGACTCTTCGCGGGGAACGATGGCGATGCGTCCGTGTTCATCTTCGACAAATTCCACACGATCACCTGTCTTGAGTCCGAGGTGCTTGCGGATCTGGGCAGGAAGCGTGATGCGGCCGTTGAAGGTGACCATTGCGCTGGGCATTTGGAACCTCTAGATCCTATTCTAACCGGGTGGGCAAGCCTGGCTGTGGAAGAGATGCCGCATGCTGGGAATAAGGTCCATGAAATCAGCCATATTTCCGCATTGCGGGAGGCAGAGCGCCTGGCCGGTGACGCGAGCCGCATTCGCGATGGATTGCAGCCGGGCGATGAGGGTTTGCGGACCGGCGGCGGGGCGAAGAGAAGAGACGCATGGGTGTACTCACGTCGGAAGCCGTAGTGTTGCGCACATGGCCGGTGCAGGAGGCCGACCTGATCGTGAGTCTGTTTACGCGCGAGTACGGGCGGGTGCGGGGGGTGGCCAAATCGGCGCTGAAGAGCCGCAAACGGTTTGGGGGGGCGCTGGAGCCGATGACGGTGGCGCGGGCGTGGTTTGCCGAGCGGCCACGACAGGAGTTGATGCGGCTGGACCAGTTGGAGATTGTCCGCTCGCCTCTGGCCGCACCGGTGGACGCGGTGCGGATGACGGTGCTGAGTTTTTATGCCGAGGCGCTGGACGAGGCGCTGCCGGAGCACGATCCGCAGGAGACGGTCTTCCGGCTGGCGGTGAGCGTGCTGGAGCAGACGACGGTGGAGCAGACGTGGATGCCGCTGACGTATTTTCAGCTTTGGCTGACGCGGCTGATGGGGCTGCTGCCGGACCTGGGGCATTGCACGGCGTGCGGCGAGGCGCTGCAGGCGGCGGAGGTTTCGTTCAACAGCTTTGGGGATGGATTATTCTGCGCGGCGCACCGGAACGGGAATGCGAGCGGGCTAAGCGCGGACTCGTGGCAGATGGCGCAGCGGATGCTGCGCGCGCCGGTGGGTTCGTTTGTGGGGGAAGAGTGGCCACGGCGGCGGGGGCAGGATCTGCGGCGGTATACGCTGCAGGCGCTGGAGCGGCATCTGGAAAAGAAGTTGCGCAGCGCGGAGGCGTTGGGGAGGCTGGGTAGATAGTCTGGGGACTCTTGCGGGCGGGCGGGGGCGAACCTCCGCCGCAGGCGCGGTGCTCAGGCTCCGGTTCTCTTCTCTCCGAGCAGCAAGGCGTCGAGGCTATAGCGGCCGGGGCCGGCGATGAAGATGGCAAGGAAGGCTGCCAGATAGAGGACGATGAGTTCGCCATGGTCGGCGTCCCGGCCGAAAAAGAGAAAGTGGTGAACAAGCGCCCAGGCCGCGAAGATGTTGACGAAACAGATGAGGCTGGCCCAGCGGGTGGCGAGGCCCAGGACGATGAACAGCGTGCAGACACCGTCGCCGAGGGTGGCGAATACGAGCCCGAAGATGCCCAGGTGCAGAAGGTTGGGGAAATGGGCGGACATCTGGGAAAAGCCCAAGAGCTTCTCTGTGCCGTGCTTGAGGAAGAGGCTGAGGCAGACCGCGAGGCGCAGAGCCAGGAGCCCCGAGTCAGTGCACGAGGGCAAGAAACCGAGGGTAATGAATTTTTTCACGGGACCTCTGTGAGTGGGGAGTACAAGCGGACAAGATGAGTCTACACGAAGGTGTGAATGCTGGGGACTGTGGACTAAGCCGAGAGGAACGTGGCGGGCTGTGGCGCCGGGGAGGGTGTCAGGGCAAAGGCTGATAAAATCGACTCTTAGTCCCGTCAAGAGAGAACCCCACGTGTTTTCAACTGCAAAATCTACATCTTCAACGAGTACATCCGCGCCGCTGACTTTTCAGGAGCTGCTGTTCCGGCTGCAGAACTTCTGGGCGGAGCGCGGATGCGTGCTGCAACAGCCTTACGACACCGAGGTGGGCGCGGGAACGATGGCGCCGGAGACCTTTCTGCGCGTGCTGGGTCCGAAGCCCTATCGCGTGGGCTATGCGCAGCCCTCGCGGCGGCCGGCCGACGGGCGCTACGGCGAGAATCCCAACCGGCTGTTCAAGCACACGCAGTTTCAGTTGATTCTGAAGCCGCCGCCGGTGAACGTGCAGGAGCAGTATCTCGAATCGCTGGAGGCGATCGGGATCGACCTGAAGAAACACGACCTGAAGTTTGAAGAGGACAACTGGGAGTGGCCGGCGGGGGGCGCGTGGGGCGTGGGCTGGCAGGTGATGCTGGATGGGCTGGAGATTACGCAGTTCACTTATTTCCAGCAGTGCGGCGGGATGGACCTGGACCCGATGTGCGCGGAGCTGACCTACGGGCTGGAGCGGATTGCGGCGTTTCTGCAGGATGTGGACTCGATCTACGAGATTGAGTGGGCGCGCAACCCCGAAACGGGCGCGGTGGTGACCTACGGCGATGTGCGGCTGTCCGAGGAGCTGCAATTCAGCGTGTACAACTTTGAGGAAGCCGACGTGGAGCGGCTGTGGGCGCACTTCAACAGCTACGAGGCGGAGGCGCAGGGGTTGCTGGAGCGGGCGGGTAAGCTGATGGCCGACGAGAAGGCTCCGGCCAAGGAGAAACAGCGTTTTCCGCTGCTGGCGGCCTATGAACTGGCGCTGAAGTGCTCGAACCTGTTTAATCTGCTGGACGCGCGCGGCGCGGTGAGCGTGACGGAGCGGGTGGGCGTGATTGGGCGAATTCGGGCGCTGGCGGTGGGCGTGGCCAGGGCGTATGCGCAGCAGCAGGCGGCTGCTTAGCGAGCCGGCAAGCCGGCGCGAGGCTGTTGCTACGAACGACGAACTGTGAACCAGGAACTGAGATCGAATGGCTGATTTTTTGCTGGAGATTGGGCTGGAAGAGGTTCCGGCGCGGATGATTGCGGCGGCGGAGGCGGAACTGCTGACGCGCGTGCGCGCGCTGCTGACGCGGGAGCGGCTGGTTGTGCCGGAGGCGAAGGCGACCTCGTACTCGACGCCGCGGCGGCTGGCGGTGCTGATGGAAGGCGTGCTGGCGGCGCAGGCGGATAGCGAAGAGAAGCTGACGGGTCCGGCGTGGAAGGTGGCCTTCAAGGAGGGCACTGCGACGGCGGCGGCGCAGGCTTTTGCGAAGAAGGCCGGCGTGGCGGTGGAGGCTCTGGAGAAGGTCGAAACGCCCAAGGGCGAGTATGTGGGCGCGACCGTGAAGCGCGTGGGACGCGCGGCGGCGGAGATTCTGGCGGCCGAGGTGCCGAAGGAAGTGCTTGGGCTTTACTGGGCCAAGAACATGTATTGGCGCGCGGGCAAGCCGGAGCGGTTTGTGCGGCCGGTGCGGTGGGTGGCGGCGATGCTGGACGCGGCGGTGGTTCCGCTGGAGGTTGCGGGGATCGCGGCGGGGAATGCGAGCCGCGGGCATCGCGTGTTGCACGGGGATGCGGCGGTAGTACTGGAGAAAGCCGCCGGGTATGCCGAGGCACTGCGTGCGGCCAAGGTGGTTGTCTCTGTGCCGGAGCGGCGGGAGCGGATTCGCAAGGCGCTGGACAAGGCGACGCGCACGGTGGCCGGGGCGCGGTGGCGCGAGGACCACGAGCTGGTGGAAACGGTGACGCACCTGACGGAGTGGCCGACGGTGATTCTGGGCGCGTTTGAGCGGGAGTATCTGGAACTGCCGGAAGAGGTGCTGGTGACGGTGATGCGCGACCACCAGAAGTACTTTGCGGTGGAGGGCGCGGACGGCAAGCTGGCCCCGCACTTTCTGGCGGTGCTGAATACCGAGGTGGACGCCGAAGGCGAGGCGATTATCAGGCACGGAAATGCGCGGGTGCTGCGGGCGCGGTTCAAGGATGCACGGTTCTTCTGGGATTTCGACCAGAAGACGCCTCTGGCGGAGCGCGTGGAGAGTTTGAAGCACGTGACCTTCCAGAAGGAGTTGGGAAGCTACTACTGGAAGACTCTCGAAAATCTGAAGGTGGCGCGGGAGCTTGCGGCGGCCGTGAAGACTGCGGGCGTGAAGCTGGACGAGGCGGCGCTTTTGAAAGCTGCGGAGCTGGCCAAGACCGACCTGACGACGGAACTGGTGAAGGAGTTCACCGAGCTGCAAGGGATGATCGGCGGTCTCTATGCGCGGGCGCAGGGGTTGGGCGAGACGGTGGCGAAGGCCATCTATGATCAGTACACGCCAGCGTCGATCGAGGACGCGATTCCCCAGAAGGTCGAGGGGCAACTGCTGGGGCTGGCGGACCGGATTCAGACGATTGTGGCGATGTTCGGGATAGGCAATGCGCCAACGGGGTCGAAGGATCCGCTGGCATTGCGGCGGGCGGCGAACGCGATTGTGAAGATTCTGGCCGAATCGGGATTGCCTCTGCGGTTGAGCGATGCGATGGGAGCGGCCGCGAGCAAGGATGGCCAGGTTTCGGAGTTCCTGCGCGAGCGGCTCAGCTTTTATTTGAAGGATGTGCGCGGCTTTGCGTACGACGTGGTTGGCGCGGTGCTGGCGGCGGAGGCGGACGACGTGCGCGACGCCATGGCGCGCGCCGAGGCGCTGACGGCGGTACGCGACGGCGAGGACTTTGCCGCCATCTCCGCGGCCTTCAAGCGGATCAAGAACATTCTGCGGCAGGCCGGGGAGAAGGGGTTCAAAGTTGGCTCGCCGAAGAGCGTGAAGCTGGCTGCCGAAGCCCAGGCGCTTCGCGATGCGGCGGCCGCGCTGGCCCCGAAGGTGGCCGCGCTGCGCCAGGAGCGGAGCTACGAAGAGGCGCTGGCGCTGATTGCCACGCTGCGGCCGGTGGTGGATACCTTCTTTGACAAGGTGATGGTGCTGGACGCGGATGAGGCGGTGCGCGGGGCGAACCTGGGGCTCATTGATGAGGTGCTGCGCGGGTTCTCGGGGATCGCCGACTTCAGCGAGATCGTGACAAGCTGAAAAGCCGGCGCGGCCGCTTCTGGCTTGGCGTGACGGGCCGCTGTCGCGATGGGCCGATTGCCACGGCGCGCGACCGGCATCTTGTCTTGCCCCTTACTTTTCCTGCAAAAACTGCTCAACGGCCGGGGCGAGCTTGTCGATTTCGCAGCCGACGGAAATGTGACCGCAGTCGGATTCGAGGATGAAGGTCCGGGCGCCGATGGCTTTGGCGAAGTCTTCGGCGGGGCCGGGATTGACCATGTGGTCCTGGGCGGCGGCGACAACCAGCACATGCGCCTTGACGCGCTTTTCGGCATCGGCCATGGCGCCGCCGTGGGCCACGTCGTGGTGGATCATGGCCTCAAGCTGGGAAAGCCAGTTGTTGGCGTCGAAGGGCAGGATGCCTTTGGCGTAGTAGCTGGCATAGGTGGCAGGAAATGTCGCGGGCGGGTTCTCGCGGGCATAGTGGGCCGGGGTGCTGAGATTCATCTGGTGGAGAGTCATGACGGCGCCCATGGGCGGGGGCTGGGTGTAGTAGCCGTTGTGCCAGGCGGGATCCGAGCGGAGCGCGCCGGCTTCGCTGTACCAGAGGAGCAGATCGTAACCGGCGGGGCGCGGGGAGCCGACGATGGGGATGGCTTCGTCCATGAAGGCGGGGTAGTCAACCATCCACTCGAAGGTCTGCATGCCGCCCATGGAGATGCCCATGACGGCATGAACATGGCTGAGATGGAGGATCTCGGTGGCCAGGCGGTACTCGGCGTGGACCATGTCTTCGGTGGTGAAGGCTGGGAAGAGCGGACCGGGCTGGGCGGTGGAGTTGGAGGGCGAGGAAGAGACGCCGTCGCCGAGGGCGTCGATGGCGACGATGAAGTAGCTGGCGGGATCGAGCATTTTTCCGGGACCGGCGTAGCCGGCGATGTCCTGGCTGGAGCCGGAGAACCAGGTGGGGAAGAGGATGGCGTTGGAGCGGCTGGCGTTGAGTGCGCCCCAAGTGCGGTAGCCGATGCGGCACCCGGCGATGGACTGTCCGGTGACCAGCTTGCAGGCGCCCAGGTTGGCATATTGCAGCGCGCCATCGGCGGCGGGCTGGGCGAGGCTGGGGACTGCGGCGCCAACGGCAAGCAGAGCGGAGGCGAAAAGGACTGAAGACTGGGAGAACCGGGAGACGAGAGTGGGCATGGAAGAGAGTGTACATCCGCGCCGGGGTGCGACTGTACCGGCGGGAAGGCGCAATCCGTCTACAATCGTAAGAGATGTCCGATACCCTTTATCTGAGTTTGTGGTATCCGAATTTGCGCCTGGCCGGACTAGGCGACAAACTGACGGCGGTGCTGGGAGCGTTTGCCGCGCACGGGGGCGAAGCGCGGGTGTATGCGGCCACGGTGTGGCCGGTGCAGTGGAGCGAGCCGCCGGTATTCCAGCGCGTGTGGGGCCGCGGCGAGAATGGCGCGGAACCCAGGCAGGGCGTGGACGAGGCGTTGGAACTGCTGCACGATGACTATGCCTATGAGTTCCAGATTGGATGGAGCCTGTGGGAGCCGGAACAGGGCGGCGGCCTGGACCCGCGCTGGGTGCGCAAGCCGCGACTGGTGCGCGTGACCGGTTACGGGCCGCTGTTTGAAGACGGCGCCTACGAGCAGGATGGGCACATCCGCGTGGATTTCGGGACCGACGCGCCGTTTCTTGAAGAAGACCTGGAAATGGATGCGGAGGCGGCGCGCCGCGTGGAGGAAAACGTGCGGCAACTCGTGGCCCTGGCGGGGGCGGTGGAGAAAGCTTCGGGCGCCACGGCGCGGCTGCTGTGGAGCGAGTTGGGCGAGAGTCTGGCCCAGCGGCTGGCGGCGCGGCTGGGAGCAGGGAACTGACGGTGCGCCTTACCATCGAACGGTTACGGATGCTTGTGCTAGCCTCGGCGGTTCTGCTGCTGGGAGCGCTGGCGGTGTTTTTGGTGATTGCCCGGTGGAGGGGCTCTCTGAATCGGCGCGATATTCCCCGGCGCCTGGGAATTGATGTGAGCGAGGAAGCCAATGGCGTGACGTACACGCAGGCGCGCGGAGGGCGAACGCTGTTCAAGTTGCACGCCGCGAAGGTGGTGCAGTTGCGCAAGGGCAATGCGCTGCTGCACGACGTGCGGATCGAACTCTACGGAGTGGATGGCCATCGTGTGGACCGGATTGAAGGCGCGGAGTTCGAGTACAACCAGCAATCGGGAATCGCGAAGGCGGCCGGGGCGGTGGAGATTACGCTTCTGCGCCCTGGCGAGGCGCTGGCGATTGCGCCCAAGGCAGCGCCGGCGGCAAAGCAGGTTGGCAAGCCGCTGGTGACCGTGGCCCAGACGGCCGCTTCGGGCGAAGTCCACGTGCAGACCAGCGGACTGGTTTTCGATCAGAAGAGCGGCGTGGCGACGACCATCGAGAAGGTGAATTTTGTCATGACGCAGGGCCGGGGCAGTGCTGTAGGCGCCACCTTCGATTCCCAACATGGGGAACTGGTGCTGGATCACGCTGTGGAACTGACGGCGCGCCGGGGCGCATGGCCGGTCGAGTTGCATGCGGATCACGCGGAATTTGAGCGTGGCGATCAGATATGCCGGCTGCGCCAGGCCACGGCGGAATACAACGGGGGAAAGGCGTCAGCGGGAGCGGCGACCATTCTGTTTCGCACCGATGGGTCCGCCCAGCGGCTGAACGCGGAGGGTGGATTCACTCTGGCGACGGCCAACGGGGGCCGGCTCACCGCGCCGGCCGGGATGCTGGATTTTGACGAGCACAACCAGCCGCGGCATGGCCGGCTGCAGAACGGCGTCACCATGGATGGGCTGAGAGCTGGGGCAGCGTCTGGCGAGGAAGAGAAGATGCATGGCACGGCGCCGGCGGCCGATCTGGATTTTACGCGGCAGGGACAACTGCGCCATGCGCACATGGAGGGCGGCGTGGCCATGGTGAGCGAAGAGCGCAGCCATGAGGCAGGGGGGGAGCAGTGGGAGCGGCGGGCGTGGCGGTCGCCGGTTGCCGATGTCGAGTTTCACCAGGCGGGCAAGAATCACATGGCGCCCTCGGTGATCAAGGGCGCGGGCGGGGTCGTGGTCCAAAGCGAAAGCCGCCGCGGCAACGGGCCCATCACTCCGTCGCGTCTGGCGGCCGACCGGCTCACCGCGCAGCTGGGGGCGCGGGCGGCGCTTTCGACGGTGGTCGGGCTGGGCAACGCCAGCATGGAGCAGACGACGGCGACAGGCGCGCGCCAGACCACCAGCGGAGAGCGGCTGGAGGTGCATTTTGTCCCGGCATCTGACGGCCGGCCGGGCGCAAAGGACGGTCTGGGCGGTGGAGCGCAGATCCGGTCGGCGGTGATTCAGGGTCACGTTGTGCTGCTGGAGCAGCCGGCGGCCAGATCGGGCGCAGAGCCGGAGCCGCCCATGCGGGCCACGGCGGGCAAGGCCGAATACGAGTCCTCGGGAGAGTGGCTGCACCTGAGCCAGAGCCCGCGTGTGGATGATGGGGAACTTGCCCTGACGGCGAACCGGATCGACATCTCGCAAGTATCGGGCGACGCCTTTGCGCACGGGGACGTGAAGGCGACCTGGATTGGGCCGGCAAAGGCTCCCGGCAGCGCGCAGGCCGGGGCGGGCAGTGTTTTGGGTGGCCGGGGACCGGCCCACGTCATTGCCGCGGAAGCGCACCTGCGCCAGTCAGCCGGCGACGCCACGTTCCGGGGGCAGGCGCGAATATGGCAGCAAGGCAATTCCGTCTCGGCTCCTGTGATTGTGCTGAATCGGACGAAGGAGACGCTGGAGGCGCGAAGCAGCAATGCGGCGCAGCCGGTGCGGGCGGTGATGATGAACGAAACCGGGGCCGAAGAGAGAAAGCCGGCGGCGCCGGAAGCCGCGGGCACTGGAGAGATGCCGCCGGTGATCCGGCTGCGGGGAGGGGAACTGCGCTATTCCGCCGCGGAGCGCAAGGTGGTGATGCGCGGCGGCACGCTGGGGCCGGTGGAGGCGCAGACCAGTATGGCCACCTCGTATTCCCAGCAAGTGGAGCTGATCCTGCTGCCGCCGGGAAATCACGCGGGCAAGAATGGCAGCGCGGCGCAGGTGGACCGCATGATCGCGCAGGGCCGGGTGACGATGATCTCGCGCGGCCGGCGGGGCGCCGGCGAAAGGCTTGTCTATGCGAACCAGACGGGCGCATATGTGCTGACCGGGACCGCTGCCCAGCCTCCCCGCCTGACGGATCCGGCGCGGGGCACGGTGACCGGCGAGGCTTTGATTTTCAACAGCCGCGATGATAGCGTCAGTATCGAAGGGGGCGGTCAGGAAACGCGGACAGAGACCACGACGCCGCGGTAAGGATGCAGCCCACGAACAGGCGTGCTCCGCACAGACGGACGAAGGATAGATGGAAACACTGAAAGCCGAAGGGATCGGCAAGAGCTACAAGGGACGCCAGGTGGTTCGCGGCGTGGACCTCTGCATTTCCCGTGGAGAGGTGGTGGGTCTGCTGGGGCCGAACGGCGCCGGCAAAACCACCATTTTTTACATGATCGTGGGATTGGTGGCGCCGGAGGTGGGGCGCGTGCTGGTGGACGAAACCGATATTACGCGGCTGCCGATGTACCTGCGGGCGCGGAACTTCGGCATTAGCTATCTGCCGCAGGAAGCATCGGTTTTTCGCAAGCTGACGGTGGAGGAGAACATTCTGGCCGTGCTGGAAGCGCAGCCGTTCGGCGAACGGGAACGGCGGACGCGATGCGAGCGACTGATTAACCAGCTCAACCTGGGCCACATCCGGGCTACGCGGGGCTATGCGCTGTCGGGCGGTGAGCGGCGGCGCGTGGAGATTGCGCGTTCTCTTTGCATTCAGCCGAACTTCATTCTTCTGGATGAGCCGTTCAGCGGCATCGACCCCATCGCGGTGCTGGATTTGCAGAAGATCATCTTTGATCTCAAGGCCGGAGGCATCGGCGTGCTGATCACCGACCATAACGTACGCGAGACGCTGAGCGTTACCGATCGCGCTTACATTATCGCGGAAGGAAAGATCTTTCGTTCCGGCACGCCGCACGAGTTGGGCAACGATGTGGATGTGCGGCGCATTTACCTGGGCGAAGGATTCTCGCTGGGGTGAAGCGTCATGGAGTGTGCCGCGGGGATGGATTGCGGTCTGTGCTGACCGCGTGCACGGCAGGCAATGCCACGAAAAGGGGATTTGCGAGGCAGAGTTTTGGGAGTGATATTCCCAGTTTGAGAATAGCCCGAAGCGGAACGACTGTCTTGATTCGCGGCAATTTGTCCTTCAGCCTTTTTTTCATCCGATTACACTGAAAGTAAGTTTCCGCAGGAATCGAGTCGTTTATGGCGCTGTTGCAACCCAAATTGAATCTCAAGGTGGCACAACGCCAGGTTCTGACGCCGGGCCTGATGCAGATGGTGAGCGTTCTCGCGCTCAACAAGCTGGAATTGAAAGAGATGATCGATGCCGAGATGGTGGAGAATCCCGTTCTGGAGGAGATCGACGAGTCGGTTCCGATGCTGGATGAGGTGGCGGCGCGTCAGGAGCGTCAGGAACGGGAGGAGCGGCTGGCCTTGCAGGAGCACGCCGGTTCAGGCGTGGAAGAAGCGCCGGCCGTTCCCAAGGATCCATTTCTCGAGATCGATTTTGGCTCGTACTTCCGCGACTATCTTGATCCCGGGTACCGCACGCAGCCGGAGTACGAAGACAGCGAAAAACCCTCATTTGAGAACTTTCTCTCTCAGCCTACAACTCTGTCCGATCACCTGGCGTGGCAACTGGGCGCGTTGACGCTGGACCCCACGCTGGAGATGGCGGCAGAGTTTGTAATCGGCAATCTGAACGAGGATGGATATCTGGCAGCCAGCGACGAAGAACTGGCCGTGGCGTACGGGGCGCAAGTGGCGAGCGGGGCGCAGGCCGGCCAGACGCAACCGCATGGAGCCGACGGGGCCGTTGCGGAGGCGGGCGCAGTTCACGCTTCGGCGGCCGATCTGGATCTGATCCGGAGGGCCATCGACCTGGTGCAGCATTTCGATCCCGCAGGCGTGGGGGCGCGGGATCTGCGCGAGTGTCTGCTGTTGCAGATTGCAGCCCAGCAGCACGAGTTTGACCACTTGTACGCGCAGCGCGGCGCGGAACCGTCTGAGGATCCGCATCGCAGTTTCCGCGCCGAGGCCGAGGCGAGTCTGGAAGCGAGGCGGCGCAGTATGGAGGTGGCCGCCGTTATTGTGGACCGTCACTTGCAACTGTTGCTCAAGCGGGACGTGAAAGACCTGGCGCGCGCGGCGCAGATTACGGTGGCAGAGGCGCATGGCGGGGTGGAGTTCATTCGCACGCTGGACCCGCGGCCCGGACGGCTCTACAACAGGGAACAAACGCGTTTGATCGAGCCCGACGTGGTGTTTCTCAAGAGCGGCGGCGAGTGGGTGGTTTCGATGAACGAAGAGAACATGCCCAGTCTGCGGCTCAGCCATCGCTACCGGCGCATGCTCAGCGCGGAAGGCACCGACAAAGAGGTGAAGGAATATGTAAAGGAGCGCTTCCGTTCGGCGCTGCAACTGATGCGCAACATCGCGCAGCGAAAGAGCACCATCCTGAAGACTTGCGAGGTGATTGTGCGCCGCCAGCAGGGTTTTCTGGAGCAGGGCATCGAGGCGCTGCGGCCGATGATGATCAAGGAAGTGGCCGAGGAGATTGGTGTTCACCCCTCCACGGTGAGCCGCGCGGTGGCCAACAAGTATGCCCACACGCCGCAGGGAGTGGTGGAGTTGCGCTTCTTCTTTTCCGAAGGGTCGAACGGCCCCGGCGGGGCGGATACCTCGCTTCTGGTGCTCAAGCGCAAGGTGCGCAAGCTCATCG
The DNA here is from genome assembly GCA_021846985.1 of Acidobacteriota bacterium. GTDB lineage: Bacteria > Acidobacteriota > Terriglobia > Terriglobales > Acidobacteriaceae > Telmatobacter. The sequence continues at coordinate 56,338 of JAJZVX010000022.1, forward strand.
AGGACGAGCATCCGCGCCATCCGCTGACCGACGACCAGATCGCCGCGCTGCTGCGGTCGCAGGGCATCCAACTCACGCGGCGCACGGTGGCGAAATATCGCGAAGACATGAATATTCCTTCCACGCACCAGCGGCGTCGTCGCGACGCATAGCGCCAGCGCAGTCCGGGGCCACGATTTTACCTTCCCATGCGGTGATAGAATCCGGTTTGCAATCGAAGGGGCTGATGCGCCCGAGCGTATTGCCTGAGCCGCAAGGAGGGGTCTGCAATGGGCAACCGACAGGATGAGGGGTCGTGTGACGGCCGGAGGGCGCCGTTTGTGAAATCGCTGACGCGGCGCGAGCTGATGCAGGCGGCGGCGTGGGTGACGAGCGGGGGGGCGCTCGCGGGCGGCCTTTTGGAACCGGAGATGTTGATGGGGGCCGCGCAGGGCGAGCCGGCGAGCTATCTGACCGCCGACCGCATAGCGGCGACGCCCACGTTCAAGTACCGGCCGTATCGCTCCCGGCGTGCCGCGGATGCAGAGACGCGGTCGTGGGTGCAGATCGACCTGGGCGCGCCGCAACGTATCGATGCGGTACGGTTGTTTCCCGCGAATCAGCGTTTGGTGCCGGGCCAGGATGCGTATTATGCCGGGGAGGGATTTCCGCCGCGGTTCAAGGTCGAAATCTCAAATGAAGCGCGGTTTCTGCGCCCCACGGTGTTGGTCGATTTCACCCGCCGAAGCTTCGACAATCCCAAGGACCGCATTGTGAGCGTGCCGGGTCTGAAGCGCCGCGCGCGTTATCTGCGGCTGACGGTGACGCGGATGGCGGAGCCGGGCTGTACGGCGCCCAACGAGGGCGCTCCCGAGATGGCCTCCGTGTGCCTGCCGCAGGGCAAGTACTGGTTTGCGTTGTCGCGCATTGCGGTTGTGGCCGGGGAAAAGGAGATTTCCGTGGGGCGGCCGGTCACGTGCGACGCGGAATATGGCAACCAGGATGACGCGCAGCAAATCACGCGGCCCGAGCGCATTGAAACCGAGTATGTGCGCCGCGACCGGCCCGAGCGCGTAACCTCTCCGGCCACATGGCGGCCGGTAAGTTATCGCGCGCAGGCGCCCGTTTCCGGGGTCACGCTCGCAGGCGGCATTTTTGAGAAAACCATGCGCAACAACATCGCCTATCTGCTGAACTCGTTCACGGTTGACGATCTGCTGCTGCAATTCCGCGAGCGCGCGGGCAAGCCAATTCCGCCCAGCGCGCGCAAGCCGGACAAGTTCTGGGAAGAGGATCTGGCGGGGTCGAATGCGGGACGGTTTCTGATGGGGGCCTGCAATACGCTGCGCTGGATAAGCGATGCCGAGCTGCAGAGGCGCGTGGATGCGGTGGTGACCGGCATTGCCGAGTGCCGCGCGGCCGACGGCAACGTGATGGCGTTTCCGCTGGACACGGTTTTTTATTCCGAGCGCGGCGCCTACACACGCGCGTGGCTGACGCACGGCCTTATCGAAGCGGGCATCTCGGGCAGCGGGGAGGCCTTCGAGCTTTTGCGCGGGAACTACGATCTCTTCAACCGGCAGGCATTCCTGCCCGACCTGATGCGCGCGGGCGTACAGGGCGGCCAGGGCATGATCGCCAATACGCGCATGTACTTTACGCCAGTGGGCAGGGCGGAAGACCTGCATGTGATTGAGCGGTACTACATCGAGGACCAATGGCTTGCGGAACTGGCGCGATTCAGCGAGGAGCAGATCTGGCAGTATCCTTACGACCGGCCTCACTGCTATCTGTTGACGAATCTCGAAGCTTACATGGACGTCTATCGCGCGACGGGAGACGAGAAGGTGCGCGACGGCGTGAAGGCGGCGTGGGAGATGTATCGCGAGCACTGGACGCAGCCGGGTGGATCGATTTCAATCATCGAGTACAACTACGATCCACCGGATGCGCGATCGCTGACGCAGAAGCTGGGCGAGTTGTGCGGCAACTCGTTCTGGACCTTCCTCAGTCAGCGCTTCCAGCTCATCGATCCGGAAGAGGAGCGCTATGCCGGCGAGATCGAGCGGTCCATTTACAACGTGGCGATTGCCGCTCAGCAGGGAACGGAGGGGCTGCGCTATCACGCTATTCTGGAGGGCAAGAAAGAGCAGGGGACGCACATCAACACCTGCTGTGAGGGGCAGGGAACGCGGTTGATCGGGTCATTCCCCGAGCACATTTATTCGGTGGCCGGCGACGGGCTTTATCTGAATCTCTATGAGCCATCCAGCATTCGCTGGAACCATGCGGGCGAAGAGATGAAGCTGCGCATGGAGACGAAGTTTCCTTTTGCATGCGATGTGAAGGTGACGGCCGGGTGCGCGCGGCCCACGGCGATGAAGCTGCGCGTGCGCGTGCCGGGCTGGGCCACGGGAACCATGGCGGTGATGGTGAACGACGAACCCGCGGGCAGCGGTCAACCGGGCAGCTATCTCACGCTGGATCGCGAGTGGAAGGATGGCGACGTGGTACGTTTCACTCTGCCGGCCGGCTTCCACGTGGAGGAGTACACCGGCGTGGATCAAATTGCCGGTCACAAGCGCTATTCGCTGACGTGGGGGCCGCTGCTGATGGCCGCGACGGGCGCGAAAGATGCCGCTCTGCGGCTGCCTTCGGGTTCGAGCGCGGCCGAACTGGGCCGGTTTCTTGTGGCGAAGGAGAATGCCCCGCTTCGTTTCGAAGTGGAGGGGAATCCCGGCGTGACGTATATGCCGTACATGCAGGTGGAGGACGAGGAGTTTACCTGCTTCCCGGTGGTGGATGCGGGGTGAGGCGAAATGGGCCGAGGCCTGTGCATTTGTTCCACTTTTCCGCGTAGGCATGGCGGATGGCCTGGACCTGCCGATGGTCCGGGAGCGGGCGGATTCTCCCGCATCCGAACCGTTTTGCTTTTGTTTGAGCCGGCCGTTGCCGCGCGGGGGTCGCGCCGCAGGGCCGACGCATATCAAACCCCCAGTAATTGCAGCAGGTAGGCGTGGTTCCAGGCGGCCTTGAGCCGTTTTCCCTTGACTCCGCGTTGGAGCGATTGTTCTTGTTTGAGCAGGTTAGGTGCGATGCGGTTGAGCAGGGAGAAGTTCTGGGCGGCGTGGCCGGCGCGTTTTCTGTCCAGGTCTTCGCCGAAGCC
>JAJZVX010000023.1 GCA_021846985.1 Acidobacteriota bacterium
CACCGCATCAGGGCGCAGGTCCCCCCCAGGTGCTCGCTTGGCGCAGGGGGTAGTTGGCGCTCCTGATCGGCGGCCGAGTCCCTACTGCTTAACACACAAAGTAGGTGAGTTCAAAGGTACAGGGGGTGGAAAACAGCCTGCGCTGGCGATTGGACGTGGTGATGAACGAGGACCAGGACCGCACCCGCATGAGGCATGGGCCGCACAATCTCGCACGGTTGCGCCACATGGCCATCAATGCCATGCAAAAAGAAGCTTCCAGAGGTTCCCTGCGCGGCAAGTTCAAACGCGCTGGATGGGACAATGACTACCGGCTCCGCCTCCTGGAGCTATTTTGAAATGCGATGGCCCTCGCGGATAGAACCTGGATGGTATCCGGTTCCGGGAACGGAAGCCACGAAAGCTACGGGTCCGGGGTGCGCCAGTAATCCGCGCGCGCCACAATGCGTGCCCCGTAGTCCTGCGCGGTCCGAACGCGAATGGTATGGAGTCCCGGGGTGGCGTCGGAAGGACTGAAACTGATCAGGTAGCGATTGCGGACGTGCTTGGCGTTTTCGACCACGCGTTTCTCAAACGCCCGGTCACCCGTGAAGGTGGTGTATTCGCCGCCGCTCATGGTGGCCACCTGCTTGGCCACGTTCTTCTTGAAGGCCTGGATAAGCATGAAGAGCGAAGAGATCATGCTCATGGTGCGGTTGTCGCCGTTGTCTTTGACGTCGTGGAGGAACTCGGCGCGGGAGGGAGAAAAAGCCACGCTGAGCACCAGAACGTCGGAACGCCCGATCTTCCGGATGAGTTGGGCCGGCTTGGTGTGGTGGCTGCCGTGATCGCGCTCCTCGCTGATGAGCAGCAGAACGCGCCGGTACTCCTTGGGCTGGGATTCGAGCAAATCGACGGCGTAGCTGACTGTATCGAGAATGGCATCGCCACCGTCGCCCGGGTCGAGTTGCTGGAGCGCCGAGCCGATCTCCGGGCTGAAATGCGTGAAGTCGTGGATGAGATGGGGCTGGGAGTCGAAGCCGACGAGGGCGGCCTGGCTGCGATGGTCGGCAAGAAAGAGGTCGAGCAGGGGGCCGAGATGCGCGAGTTTGTCGAACTCAAGCACGCTGGCGCCGCCCATTTCAACGGCCACCACCAGCGCTACAGGAGCGGTATCCATCTCCTCCTGCACGCGGATTTTCTGGGGAACGCCGTTGTCTTCGAGGATAAAGTCCTTCTGCCGCAAACCGTAGATGACATCGCCGTTGTGCTTTTCCACCAGCGTGGGGACAAGCACCTCGTTGGCGTGGACCTGGAGCATGGGCGCGTCAGAGCGAGGCGTAGGCATGGGTGCGGGCGGCTGGGCCGGTGGCAGCTGTTGCGCGGCCGCTGCCAGCGGCGCCAGGAGGGCGGTCAGAAGAACGGAAGTAAGACCGAGTTTCATGCGCGGCAAAACCCCATCGAAGCATGAGGACTAACGCAGGCGCCTGTCGGAATGCCCAAGGCGCCGCGTACGGACATAAAAGTGAGATCCACCTCTCACCACTGCCCTGGTTCACACATGCCGGCGGACTTCGCGGTCGAAGCGGCTAATCCAGAGCAGATAAGCGAGCAGTTCCCAGCGGGAGGACCAGAAAAAGGCCAGGACATCCCGGAAGGTGAGCGTATCTGCGCGCTTGCCGGAGTAGGTTTCAACGCGCCACAGCAGATACTCACTGCGCCATGGCGCCAGGCGATGACCGCGCGTCGCGTTCCAGAGAAATTGAATGGAGGCCAGCAAGGTGCGTCCTTCCCCCTAAAGTATAGACGGCGAAGACGGGATAAGCGTGAACCGCCGGGGTGCGAACACGAGGGAATGTCCCGGCAAAGGCCGGCGCTGGAGCCGATGCTATAACTTGTCAAAGAGACTGCCGGAACCAAGCTGCGCGATGACCGATTCGAGAGCCGTCTCCTGCGTCTTGGAGAGGGAGAGCTGCGTGGCAACCTGGGCAACATCGGCCTGCATCAGGTTGGTCTGCACCGTGACGAGCTGGGTTTGTTCGCTGGCCACGGCGTCGGAGGCGGCATTGAGCCGGGAAAGCGAGTTGTCGATCACAACCCGCTGCTGGGAGACATAGTTGAGCGCGTTACTGAGGGCCTGCGTGTCGGAGACGGCCGTGGAACTGGCGCTTCCGCTGGAGTAGTCAGCGATGAGTTGATTGAGGGCCGCAAACACACTGTTTCCGCCAGCGGCGTCGAATACCTGGTTGCCGGGAAGATTCAACTGTATGGCCTGCCCATTAGGCGTCTGGATGGAGTTTGTGTCCTGATCGCCGTTGTAGGTGACAGTGGCGGGCGAGGTCGAGCCGGAAAGGCTGAAGGGAGCCGCTGACGTCTGGCTGCCGCCGAAGATGTAGGCGCCCTGATAACTCGTGTTGGCCAGGGAGAGAACTTCGTCGCGGATGCCGGCAAGCTGGTTGGAGACGGACTTCAAGTTGCTCGCGTTCATGGTGCCGTTGTTGGCGCTGGTGGCCAGCGAGATGGCCGAAGTCAACTGGGAAACAACACTGCCCAGCACGGAGTCGGAGATCTGCAACTGGCCCTGGACGAGACTGGCCGACTGGGTAAAAGAGTCATCGCGCTGAATCTGGTTGAGCAGAAGAACATTTTGACCGGAGGCGACGGGATCCTGACTGAGGGAAGTCACTCGAACGCCGCTGGAAAGCTCGGAAGTCAGTTGTTGCTCGGTGGCCTGGGTCTGGTCGAGCGAGCCCACCAGATTGCTCACAAAGAAAGGATCGACACGCATGGAATTTCTCCCAAGGTCAGCCAGCGTCCGCGGCGGCGGCGTCCGGGCTTCAACCCGTCAAGCCACGGCGGTTTCAGTACCGAGGTTCAGAGCCGAGGCCATCAGGCTGTTCAGCAGCGTGAAGACCTGGGAAGCTGCCTGATAGCTGCGTTCGAAGGTGGTCAAGCTGGAAGCCTCGTCATTGAGGTTCACGCCGGACAAGGAGTTGATCTGGCTCTGAAGCTGAGTAACCGAGGCGCTCTGCGCAGTGTTTTCCGTCTGAACCGCAGAAACGGTTGAGCCCAGCGTGCTGACGAAGTTGGAGTAGTAATTGGTGGGCGTTTGCCCGTTGACGATGGCCTGGGTGGCCAGATTGGCCATGGCCGTGGCATTGGAGTTGTCGCCAGGTCCCTGCCCCGCGCCTGCAGCAGCAATGTGGTTGGGGTCGGTCATGACCACGCTCATCGCCGCAGCCGCTCCCGTGACATCTGTCCCTCCCGAGGCCAGGTTGGCGGCATAGGTGGGCGGAGGAGAGAAGATGTCCAGCGTCATCGCGCCGGTTGTCGAGCCGGTCACTGCCGTACCGCTGTAGCCGCTAGCGTCGCCCCCCGCGTTATTCAGGGTGTTGACCTGGGTGGAGACACTATAGGCCAACTGGTCGAGCGCCGAGAGCGCGGAGGGAATATCCTGGTCGCGGGCGGTTAGATCGCCGCCCAGCGTGCCGCCGCCGGACGTTAGCTGTCCAGTCACGTCGGTGTTGCCCACGTAAAAATGGGTGACACCGCCGGAAAGGCCGGTGGTGAGGGCAAAGCTGGTGCTGCCGGAGACCAGCAACTGACCTGAGGGCGTGGTGAGTGAGAGCCCATCGTTCTCCGTGGTGACCTGGTTGATGCCAATGAGCTGGGAGAGTTGGCTGAGATCCTGCTGGCGCTGGTCCTCCAGCGTTCCGCCATCGCCGCCGCCGGCAACGGACTGGATCTGCTGGTTTAATTGGGCGATGGCCGAGGTGAGAGAATTGACCTGACTGGTGACGCCGGCCGCTTCCTGGTCGAGTGCCGCTCTCTGGGAGTTGAGGCTTGCGGCCGTACTGGAGATATCGCCGGCCAGGGTGCCAGCCGTGGAAAGCACCTGTTGCCGGTAGGCACTGTTGGTCGGACTGGTCTCAAGCGAAGAGAAAGAACTGAAGAAACTCGTGAGGTCGCTGCCGATGTCGCCGGCCGTGGATGAGCTGGAGCCAGAAGCCGGCGTAAAAAGCGCCTGAAGCGTGTTGAGGGCCGTCAGACGCGATCCCGAGGCGGAGGCCAGTTGTTGCTGCTGGGTCAAACGCTGATCGAGCACGCGGTCACGCACCGAAGTGGGGCTGGTTTGGGTCACACCCTGCCCGTAGGCGATGCCGTTGATGGTGACGGGGCTGTTTTCTTGAAAGTTCGCCGTCTCGCGCGTGTAGCCAGTGGTATTGGCGTTGGCCACATTGTTGGCCACAATGTTGAGGGCCGCCTGATCGGCGTCGAGGCCCTGCGAGATAAGGCTGAGCGCAGAGTTAATTGTCCCCATGGCCGTCCTCCGCGGTGGTGCAGCCTGGCCCTGCGGGCAGAGGCAGGAGAGAGTATTCCAGCCGTCCCTCACGCAAGTCGCACAGACGCTTCATGACCTGGAGATTGGAGCGGGTGGCTTCCATCACGCGGGCAAAAACAGCCATATCGCCAGCCGCCTCGCGGGCCTGGCGGGCCAGAGCCGCGCGCTCCGAGACAGGACGATGCGGAAGATCGCGGTTCAGCGCCTGACAACAGAGAGCCAGTTCCTCCAGCCGGTCGGCGTCAAGCTGCGCCAGCGCGCGGGATGCCTCGGCAACGAGCTTTTTCAGCTCCGGATGGGGCCGGCGCCCTTCGATCTCCTGCATGAGCTGTTATCCCATTCCTTTCTGCTGGATGCGGAACCGCGGCCGGCCCGCGCGGATCGGCCCGCAGGCCCCGGCCGCGTGGCGCGGCGACTCCGTCCAATCCCGCGCATGTGCCTAATGGCCCACGCTCAGCATGGCGTCCACGAGCTTCGACGCCACGGCCGAAGCCGGCACGCTGTAAGTCCCAGCGGCCAGAGCCGCCTGTATCCCCGCCACCTTGTCGGAACGTACTGCCCCGCCATCGGCCGCGGCAAGCGACACCTGACTGGCCGCGCTGGAGAAGGTAGCCCGGTCACTGTCGAGGGCCGAACTGCCGCTGGCTGCGTTGCTCTTGCCCGCCTGCGGCGTGGCCGGGACGGAAGGATTGGCTCCCAAAAGGGATTTCAGTCCATCGAGATTGCTGCGAATGTCCATCCTTTGTGCTCCTCATTGGCTCTATCGGCGCATCTCTTAATCACTCTAGTCATTTGCTCGTTCTCAGAGTGGTACTGCCTTGCAGTTTCCCGGTTACCTCTCCGCTTGTGGGCCGGTTACCGGAATGGGAGAGACGCGCGATGATGCGGTTGGCGATGCCCAATCCGCCCCGCTCGCTGAGCGCCAGCGCAAGAGACTCGGAAGCATACGCGCCAAGCGTGCCTGTGGAGCCCTCCGCATCGTCCTCCCCCCCGAGCAGACCCTGACTGCGCGTCATGGGTTCGAGCAACTCCTTCATCATCTGCGCCTCAAACTCGTGCGCGGCGTGAACCAGTCGCGGCTGCGGCGCCGTGCCAGCCGCCGTCCCCGCAACCCCCATGCCTGCCGTCACCCACTGCATCAGATCACCTCCAGATCGGCTTCTAAAGCGCCGGCCTCTTTCATGGCCTGCAAGATGGAGATGACATCCCGCGCCCCTGCGCCAATCGCTTGCAATTCCTGGACCAAATCCTCCACCGTGGCCCCTTCTTTCAGGTCGATACGGTTAACCGGCTTATCCTGCGCCTGCACCGCGGTCTGGCGAACCACCTGCGTTGTGCCGGAGGCCATGGGAGAGGGTTGCGAAACCTCGACGCGGGAGATGACGTTGACCGACAGCCCCCCGTGAAGGATAGAGACCGGCTGCAGCCGGACGGTGCCCCCGATCACCACCGTGCCGGTGCGCTCGTTCACCACCACGCGCGCCCGCGGATACACCTCGACCGGCGATTGTTCCACTTTGTCCAGCAGCGCGGCCATATCCTCGCCGGGGTGGGCGGCAATCTGAACACAGCGGCTGTCGACGGCATGGGCGCGATCGGCGCCCAGGGAATGGTTGATCGACACCGCCATGCGCTCGGCCGTATGGAAATCGGCGTCGTTGAGCAGAACGTTGACGGTGCGCATCTGCTTGAGTTCAAAGGGAACGGCGCGCTCCACCAAAGCGCCCCCGGGAATGCGCGCCGTGGTGGGATGGTTCATCTGCTTGGCATTGCCCCCGGCCGCAACCACGTAGCCCCCCAAGACCAGCGGCCCTTGCGCCTGGGCATAGATCTGGCCATCGGGCCCGTAGAGCGGAGTCATCAGCAGGATGCCGCCATCCAGCGAACGCGCGTCGCCGGCCGAAGAGACCGTGACGTCCATCTTGTAACCGGGCTGACTGAAAGGCGGCAGAGTGGCGATGATGAAGACCGCGGCCATGTTCTTGACCTGCATATTGCTGGCGCTGAGCGCACCGGTCTGGGGCACGTTGACTCCCATGCGCTCGAGCGCCGAAACCAGGGACTGGTTGGGAAAGATCGTCTGCTGACTATCGCCGGTTCCGTGCAGACCGACAACCAGCCCGTAGCCCACCAACTGGTTGTCGCGAATCCCTTGGATTATCGACACATCCTTGACCAGGGCCAGCCGGGGTGGCGCGTCTGCTGGCTCGGCCGCCACCAGAGAGACGGCCGCGGCTGTGGCCAGAACGAAGCAAAACCGCGCCAGCCGCGACAGGCCGGATGGCATGAGCCTGCGCTGCAATCGCCTTCTTTGTCCCCTCTGCTGCATCGCTTCCGCTCCCGCGCTCACGCCCATCCGCTCGGCCCATTCATGGTTGTTTTGCCCTCCGCCCCATTCGCGCCCTTCCCGGCGCCGCAACGGCATGTTCTAAAAGATCAGGAATTTCTGGAGGAAGCGCGCTACCGGACTCTGGCGGTAAGTGGAATCGTTGACGATGCCCTTCCCGGTCACTTCCAGCTCAAGATCGGTCATGGCCGTCGAGAGCACCTGGTTCTGCGAATCGACATCTTCGGGCCGCACCAGGCCGCGAAGCTGGATCAATTGTGTCTGCTGCGAGAAGGTCAACTGCCGCGTGGCCTGCACCACCAGCATCCCGTTAGGCAGCACGTCGACCACTTCGGCCCCGAAAGTGGTGTTCAGACTGGAGTTGGTCGTGCTCTGCCCCTGCGCCGCCAGACCGGAGGAGGCGCTCATGCCTAGGAGATTCTGCATATTGTTGGAAGATTTGAGCCTGCCGAAAAGCCCTGTCAGACCCGAACTGGCGTTCGAAGAACGCGCGTTCTTGACCTGGCCATCGGTTGAGGCGGCCAGACTTTCGGCTACGACGATCGAAACCACGTCGTGAAGACGCACCGCTTTGACGTCGGTTCCAAGGCGCACCAGTTGGCCCTCCGGACGCCAGATCGAGCCGGGGCTGAGCACCTGCGCGGCGTGCTCGGCCCTGACGCGCTGAATGTAGGCGCGCAGGGCCGTCTCGGGAGGCGTGCTTTTGGGCGTCCGCGGGGTGATTTTCGACTTTTTGGCGCCGGCAGACAGAACCAGCGCCATGCAGACAAAGATCGTTGCGGCCACTACCCGCGGAGATCCCTGCGCGCGACTCATCGCCAGCCTCCGCCGGGGGGCGCGAAGACCGCATGCCCAGGCTCCAGAGCCACCGCGCGAACCACCTTCCCGCCCAGAACCAGGCGTGCGCGAAAGCTCTCTCCAGCGGCGGCTGACTCGGTCGCTACCGCTTCAAGCTGCACATGCGTCAAGGACGTGTGCTGCTCCAGACGCAGCCGGTCGCCCGCGCGGATGACGGGGCGAAGATGCGCCGCCGCTCGTTCCAGGGCATCCTGGCGGGAAGCGCTCCGGGAAGGACCGGCAACCTGGCCGGGACCGTGCCGCGCGGGGAACTGCGCCTCGGCCGGAACGCGGATAAGGTGGCCCGGTCCGCCCGGATGAACAAGGTCGGGCACCAGCAGCCAGCGGTCATGGAGCGCCGGATCCTCGATGATACGCAGAACGGGCCCAGCCGGCTCCGAAGACGGAGCGCTCACGACGAAGGCAAGATTCTGGGCACGTGCAACCGGCAGCGGCAGACCCAGCACGATCAGCGCGCCTGCCACTCTGGCGAAAACATCCCGTGGCCGTCTTTGTCTCCGTCGATTCTTCATTTATTACCTTCAATTTATTGAGACATGTTATTGACTTCAGAGTACATCGTGTCGGCAGCCTTGATGACCTTGGAGTTGGATTCATAGGCCCGCTGGGCCAGCACCATCTGGACAAACTCGGTCACCACATCGACATTCGAGTTCTCAAGATATCCCTGCTGGAGGGTTCCCACCCCTTCAGGTCCGCCCGGATTGCCAAGCACTGCATCTCCCGAGCTGAGCGTGGCCTCAAGCAGGTTCGAGCCCATGCTCTCCAGTCCGCCGGGGTTGGGGAAGGTCGCCAACTGAATCTGCCCCAGTTGCGAGGGGTTCTGCTGTCCGGGCAGGGTGGCATTGACTACGCCGTACTCCGTAATGGTGACCGAGGTGGCGTTGGGCGGAATGGTAATGGTGGGGATGAGCGGGTCGCCGTCGGTGGTGACAATGGTGCCCTGGTTGTTGAGGTGAAACTGGCCGGCGCGCGTATAGGCGATGGTCCCGTCGGGGCGCTGCACCTGGAAGAAACCCCTTCCTTCAATGGCCACGTCGAGGGGATTGTCGGTCTCGTTGAGCGACCCCTGGGTGTTAATCACCTCGGTGGCCGCCGACCGGGTGCCGAGGCCAATCTGCAGGCCAGCCGAGATGGTCGATTGGCTCTGCGCCGCACCGGGAGTGACCAGGTTCTGGTACACCATGTCCTGAAACTGGAGGCGCAACTGGCGGAACCCGGTGGTCGAGGAGTTGGCCAGGTTGTTGGCGATGGTATCCAGGTTCAATTGCTGCGCGCTCATGCCGCTGGCGGCCGTATACAGTGCTCGAATCATCTCGACTCCTTGAATCAGCTTCCATGGGGGGGACCGCGGATGTGGGAGGGGCGGTTTGCCCTGCACCTTCATCTCCCATCCCGGCTGCGCATTCCTCCGCTCTTCTGCTCCCGGTCCCTGATCCCTCCGTCCACATCTCTGTTCCCTGCCCTCAAACCTTGGGCAGATCTTCGGTGGCAATCTTGTTGAATTCCGTATGGAAGACCGTGAGCGCCTTCTGCATCATCTCCGCCTGCCGCTGCATGGAGAGCAGGTCGAGCGTTCCGGTAATGGTGTCCTGATTGGCGGCTTCGATGGCGCCCTGCTGCACGGAGGCGTCGCGGGAAGGCACGGGCTTGACTCCCTGGGGAGCCGCGTAGCGGTTGGCGCCCTCGGGAGTGAGCCGTGTACCCGCGGGAAAGGAAAAGACGCCCACCGTGGCGACGGTGCCGCCGGCCGCCGAGAGCACGCCGTCGGCACCCACGGAAACCTCACCGGGCGGAACCGGAATGGGTTTGCCGGCGCTCGAAAGCACCGGCTCGCCTGCCGCCGTCACCAGTTGTCCTTGCTGGGTGCGCCGGAAGGCTCCGTCGCGGGTATAACGGATGCCCTGGGCTGTCTGGATGGCAAAAAAACCCTCTCCCTGAATGGCCAGATCGAGAGGATTGCCGGTCTGCTGCAACTGCCCCTGGCCGAGATAGAGCTGATCGCCCCCCAGTAGGCCGTAGTTGTTGACCGTGCGGCCAAGCTGGGAGTCTGCAGCCTCCGGGCCCAGCAGCACGGCCCGGAAGTATTCCCTCTCGGCGCGATAACCCGGTGTCTGCGCATTGGCCAGGTTGGCGGCAGCCGTATCCAGTGCCTGGCTGCGCGCGACCAGACCCGTCATGGCCGCATAATAGCCGCTGTCCATCCGTCCGCCTCCCGTCAGAACAGCGGAAGTGCATGCGGTATGCCGTCCGGACCAGCCAGGCGATTAGAGCGGAATCAGAATCAGACCGCGTCCCGGCCGCGCGGCCGCAGACTCAACGGCGGCTGAATTATTGCAGACCATCACAGACGATGGTGACGGCAAAGACGGCGTCATCGAAGCGGTAGACATGGTGGAGCTGGAACTCGGGCGCCTGGACGTGGAGCCTGTAATCGTGTCCGGTGATGACGGCGGGAACGGAGAGGCCGCAGTTGGCCGCCAGGTCCGGAACCTTGCTCTTCCAGGCTCCGGCCAGCATGTTGCAGATTTCGCCGATGCCGTCCTTCACGGTGTCGTCGATCTCGGTGAATTCCATGCCGGTCATGCGGGCCGCCACCTGGAGCGCCGCCACGCCGCCCGTACGGAAGACACAGGCTCCGCTGAGCAGGCCCCCAAAGCCCACAACGGCGGTCACCGATTCGGGTTCCACTGGCAGAGGACCGTCTTCACGCCGGCACTCGACGCCCAGCATCAGGTGAAAGACCTCTTCGACACTGGCATCCACGTTCCTTGGATCGGAGACCAGATGCACGGATTCACGCAGCGACAGCCCCATAGCCTGTTCCATCCCCTTTCTCCCCGCCCCCGGCGAGCCCGCGATGGCGGCATTGCGCACTCCATTCAGCAGCACGTCCATTCCTCCCCGGCCCGCTGCGGCTTTGACAGAGAGCCTGTATCCCAACCTGCATCTTGCCGGTGGCCGCTCTCTGCCGGAGCTGTTCACAGGCTTCTTCGTTGTGCGGCGCACCCTCTCAGCCCGCGCATCAGGCCGCGCTGAGCAGAGGCAGCACCCGCTCCTTGACCTGCTCGGCGGTAAACGGCTTGCGGATGTACCCTTGAGCACCGGCCTGAATCGCCTGCCGGACGTGTTCCTCACTCGATTCGGTGGTGATCATGACGACCGGGACTCCAGAGGCCAGATTCTGTGTCCGGATCTGACGGAGAAACTCCAGGCCGTCCATGGACGGCATGTTGATGTCGGACAGAATCAGATCGACCGCGTTGCCCCGAAGCTTCTCCAGGCCCTCGGTTCCACTGCCGGCTTCGTGCACCACCAGCGAATCCAGTCCCGCCTGGCGCAGCGCTCGCTCCACGATCTTGCGCATCACTGAAGAATCGTCCACGATCAAGGCCCGTATTTCCCTCATGCCAGGGCTCCTCCACTTGCTCCCTGTATCGGCCGGCGCCGGAAAAGCATGAACAGAAAGGCCGCGGGGAGCGGGAGGGCGATGGCGCAGGGACGCGCGCTCAGATCCACGCGCCGCCGATCGAACAGATCAGATCCTGGACGCCTTCGCGCTCAGGCAGAGGCCCCTGCTGCGGCCGCCGCCACAGGCGCAGCCACAGGCAGTCGCGCACGCGCACCAGGCGGGATTCGACCGGCCGTGCGCGTTCGACCGCCCGGACCAGAGCGTGGAGCGCAGCCGGCTCCGAGACCGCCTCGATCAGTTCCACCGGAGGGAAGGAGGCCTTGAGCGCGCGCGCGTGGGCCAGACGGAAGTGCGAGCCTTGCACCACTCCGCCCTCGACGCGCAGCCCCGTCATGCGCTCAATGGCCAGAGCCAGTACGGGATCGAGGCGGTCCTCAAAGCCGAGATAAAGGAGCTGGCCGGCGGCCAGACGCAGGGGAAGAGCTCCAAAGGCATCCACAAACAGCCGCGGCGCAACGACGGCCAGGGACTGGGGATCGTAGGCCTCGGCTGGCAGTACCGGACAGCTCCATTGCAACCCCAGGGCGCGGGTGACCAACACCTCGCTGACGCCCTGCTGACGGATCAGCCACTGCCCCAGGCGGCCGCCGCCTGCGGCCTTTTGCGCATCCAGGGCCTGGCGCAGTTGCCCGGCGCCGATCCAGCCCTGCTCCAGCATGAGAAGTCCCAGGGGAACCCGGTGACGGTGCGCCGGCTCGACCGTTCCCCGGCCATCCATCTCGCGCCGCAGCGCGGTTTCCAGCCGCGCCCGGGTGCAGGCGGGCGAACAGCTCCAGCCGCCTTCGAAGACCGGCCCCGAGCGTCTGCGCCAAGGATGCAGCCATCCGGTCGCGCAGTCCGGGTTGGCGCAGGTCTCGAAGAATCCCGCGCGCGCCGCGCGCGAACGGCTGCCGCTTGCGTCGGCGCTCCGTGTCTGGGGAGCCAGAGACGGCTGCGATGCGCCGGAGAGGAGAAACCGGCCGCTCAAAAGAGGCATCGGATGCTCTCCAGCCGCTTGCGCGGCGCCGCGACCTCGGTCACCTTCAGCCCAAAGTTGCCGTTGACCAGGACCACCTCGCCGCGGGCCACGATCTTGTCGCCCACAATCAGATCCACCGGATCGGAGACGTGGCGGTCAAGCTGCACGACATCGCCGGGGCCGAGGTCGAGGATCTGGCCCAGGGGCATCTCACGGCAGCCGAAACGCAGCGAGGCCTCAAGCTCAACATCGAGCAACAGTTCGATGCCGGGGCCGAGGGGCGGCGGCTGGGCAGCTTCGACCGGACGCGGCGCTTGCACCTGATTGCACACCCAAAGGGCGAACGCGCGCGCACCGGCCCGCAGTTCAAAGGCGTGCGCCGGCAGGCACCCGGCTTCGCACTGCTCGAAGCGTTCCACGCGGCAGTGGATTCCCGTCCTGGCCAGCAGGTCGCCGGCGGCGGCGGCGGCCACCTCGCGCAGGATTTCGCCCCATCCAGCCTGCTGATCCATGCCTTCGCCCACAAGCGGGGTCTCGAGGACGGCGGCATCCAGAATCACGGAGAACGGGCCTTCGACTTCGCCCGCCACCTTGGCGGTGAAGGCCAGGGTCCGCCCGGTCACCGGCCGGAGCGGAGTCTCGGCCAGCACGGGCTCGCCTGCCAGCGCCTGCGCGAAAAGCGCGGTGGCAGCCTGCGTCCAACAATCGAGATAGGTGGTCATTGGCTCGTCCCCGTCTCCATACGTTCCAACTGCGCTGCGCGCAACCCGCCCTGCCGCACCGCGCGCGCCTCCGCCAGCAATTGGCCGCCCACCCGCCACTCGGCCAGGGTGCTGGCGGCCAGATCGAAGCGCAGAACGGCGCCCGGCTCGAGGTTCTCAATCGCGCTGGCGGCGATGCGCACGCTCGGCAGTTGCAGCGCCCCGCCAAACCGGATGCGCCGCGCCGTCTCCGCCATGCGCGCGCGGGTCTCGCCGGCGTGCCGGCGGCGGCGGCTCCAGTCGGTGGTCAGGCGTCGCAGAATGGTGTTGGACACCACCGCGGGAAAGGCCAGATTGAGCAGACCCGAGCTGTGCGGCATGCGAATCTCGAAGCTCAGGCAGAGGGTCTTTTCGGTCACCGACAACATGCGCGCCACCTGCGTCTGCATCTGGCGGCGCTCGAAGTTGAAACTGAGGCCCACCCCCTGCCAGGCAACCGTCAGATCACGGCAGATCATCTCGACCACCGAGCCCAAAATGGACTCCTCAATGTCGGTCAGCTCGCGCAGCGGTCCGTCGCGGCCCTCGCCGCCCAGCAGCAGGTCGATGATGGGCGGCGCCAGAGCCAGATCCAGCTGCAGCACCGAAACGGCGCCCAGAGGATCGAGACGCACCGAAGCCACATAGTTGATCTCGGGGATGCGCAGCAGAAACTCCGTGAACGGAATCTGCTCGGCCGAAACCAGATTGACCTGAAAACGGGTGCGCAGCCAGGCGGCCAGATTGTGGGTCAGATTGCGGGCAAACAGATCGTTGAGCATGCTGATGGCGCGCAACTGGTCGGTGGAGATCTGCCCTGCCGAGGAGAAGTTGTAGGGCAGAACCCGTGCCCTGACCTCGCCTATGCCGGCTTCCACCGTGCTGCGCGCCGCTTGAAAGAGCGCATCGATCTCGTCCTGCTTGAGGTTCTTTTCGATCATGAATGGGCTTCCCTGTCTGGATGGAGTTGAAGTGTCAGCGGCCGCGCCGCCTTAGCCCAGGCGCCTTCAGCGCCGCGCTCCGGAGGCGGAGCGCGGCGGCGGCTTCTGCCGCCGGCCTCGATCAAAGGCTCCGCGGGCAGCCAGGTCCTTGAGCGCGGCGCGCAGGTGAGCCACCGCCGAGCCGTGTACCTGCGAGACCCGCGACTCGACCACGCCCAGGGCCAGACCGATCTCGCGCATGGTCATCTCCTCGTAGTAATAAAGGGTCATCACCAGCCGTTCGCGGTCGGGCAGGTTGGCGATGGCTTCGGCCAAGCGCTCCTCCAGCTCGCCGCGCAGGCAACGGAAGAGTGGATCTTCCTCCGGCCGGCCGGGCACATAGGCCAGCTCTTCCTCGCCGGAATCGTCGTTGCGCTCCATGTGCAGGGTGCCGACCTCGAGGCCTTTCAGGTCGCCCAGCAACTGCTGGTACTCCTCCAGGCTGAGATCCATCTCGGCGGCCACCTCCGCCTCACCCGGCGCGTGGCCCATCCGCGCGGTCAGCGCCCGGATGGCTTCCTCGACGGCACGGCCCTTGCGGCGCAGCTCGCGCGGACTCCAGTCAAGGGTGCGAAGACTGTCGAGAATGGCCCCTCGAATGCGGAATTGGGCATAGCTGCGGAATTGAACCTTCTTGGCGGGATCGAACTTGGAGAAAGCATCCATCAGCCCCACCACTCCGGCCGAGACCAGATCCTCGATATCGACATGCTGCGGCAGACGCTCATGAATGCGCCGCGCAAGAAACCGCACAATGGGCAGGTGCTCGAGCAGAATCTTCTCCTGCTCGCCCGTCAGCATGGCCGCCGCGGCCGCCGCACCTCCCGGTGGATAGCCATTCCCCTGGACCGCCCGCCGCGTTTTGTCCGGCTGCAACGCCATTCCCGCCGCCTCGATTCCCATCGCCTGCCCCTTCAGGAAACAGTCCAACGCTTCCCGCCGCACACCACTGCCCAGACGCGCAATCGCTCAGCGCACCGTGCCCACCGGCCGCAGCCGGATCTCAGGAGGCACCTCGCTGGCGGCTATCACCGCCAGACGCGGCGCAATGGGCTCCAGCCAGCGCCGCACGTAATAGCGTGCAGGACTGGGACAGAGAAGCACGGGAAGCGCCGCCGCGGAAGCGGTGCCGATGAGGGGTCTCAAAGAATCCGCCAGCCGCCGCACCAGGGGAACGGTCGGCGCCGCGCCGGGACCGAGCAGAAGCTGGCCGGCCTCCGGTGAAAGAGCGGCGAGAATCTCTTCCTCGAGAGCCGGATCGAGCAGCAGAACCGGCAACTGTCCCTCGGCATCGAGCAAGGGGCGGACCAGCCGCCGGCCCAGGGCTTGACGCGCGGCCTCGACCAGCGCAACCGTGCTTTTGTTCACGGCAGCGGTTTCCAGCAGCGCTTCGAGAATGGCGCCCAGGTCGCGGATCGAGACCCGCTCGCGCAGCAGTTGCTCCAGTACCCGGCCGGCTTCGCCCAAGGTGAGCAGCTTCGGCACCAGTTCTTCGATCAGCTTGGGGTGGCTCTCGTTGAGCGAATCCATGAGCCGCTTGATCTCGGCCCGGCCCAGAAGCTCCCAGGCGTGCTGGCGGACGAGCTCGCCGAGATGGGTGGTAATGACCGTGACCGCATCCACCACCGAGTAGCCGGCGGCGATAGCCTGCTCCTCCAGTTGCGGAGCGATCCAGATGGCCGGCACACCGAAGGCGGGCTCGCGCGCCTCTTTGCCGGCCAGCGGGCGGCGGCCGGGATCGGCCGAGACGGCCAGCAGTTGCGGACCCTCGGTCTGCCAGCGTCCGATCTCGATGCCCCGCAGCGAGAATAGGTACTCGCGGGGGCGCAGGCGCAGGTTATCGGAGATATGAACGGGAGGCACGAGGAAACCCAGTTCGGCAGAGAGATGGCGGCGCAGGGAGCGGACCCGGCTGAGCAACTGGCCGCCCTGTTTTTCATCAACCAGGGGAATCAACTGAAAGCCGATCTCCAGGGTCAGATCCTCGAGGCGCAGCAACTGGGCCAGGTCGGAGCCCTGCGCCGCCTCGGCTTTCTTCTTCTCGGCGGGAGCCTCGGGCGGCGCGGCGCGGAGCCCCGCGGACACCCGGCGGCCCGACCAGAACAGGGTTCCGGAGACCAGCAGAAAGGCCAACTTGGGCAGTCCCGGCACCAGACACATGGCTCCGGAGACAAGGCCGGCGAGATAGAGCGTGGCGGGCTTGGCCAGCAACTGCTGGCGAATCTCGCCGCCCAGCAGGCCCGCGGAGTTGGCGCGGGTCAGCGTGATGCCTCCGGCGATCGAAACCAGCAGCGAGGGAATCAGAGTGACCAGGCCGTCGCCCACGGTGAGGACCGTGTAGGTGCGGGCCGCCTCACCCAGCGCAACGCCCTGCTGCAGGGTGCCGATCAGCAGGCCGGCAATAATATTGATGGCGGTGATCAGGATGGTGGCCAGCGAGTCACGCTGATTAAAACGAGCGGCGCCGTCCATGGCCCCGTAAAACTCCGCCTCGCGGGCAATGGCCTGGCGGCGGCGGCGCGCCTCGGACTCGTCGATCAGACCGGCATTCATGTCGGCGTCGATGGCCATCTGCTTGCCCGGCAGCGCGTCGAGGGTGAAGCGGGCGGTGACCTCGGCGGTGCGCACGGCGCCGTGCGAGACCACCAGGAACTGAATGGCCACCAGGGCCAGAAAGAGCACGAAGCCCACCACGTAGTTGCCGCCCACGACAAACTGACCGAAGGCCTCGATCACCTTGCCGGCGGCCGCCGTGCCCTCTGAGCCGTGCAGCAGGATGCGGCGGCTGGAAGCAATGTTCAGCGCCAGCCGAAAGAGGGTAAGGAGCAGCAGCAAGGTGGGAAAGACGCTGAGCTCGACGGCGCGCCGGATCTGCACCGCGGCGAGGAAGACGATGATGGATGCCGACATCGACAGCGCCAGCAGAAAATCGAGTCCCGCGGCCGGAAGCGGCACCAGCATGACAAAGATCACGCTGATGGCCGCCAGCGGCAGGACGTATTCGCGGAAGCGGCGGAGAATCGACGGAGCCGGCAGCGCGCCGGCAGCCAGGGCAGTTGTGCTCATCGCAGGCCCCCTCCGGAGGGCGGACGGACGGAACCGCGGGCGCCCCGGACACGGGCGCGGACGGCGGCTTCGCGGGCGCGACGCTCGCGCGCCTCCGCATCGAGACGCTGGCGGTAGAGATAGGCCAGAATGGTGGCCACGGCGGCGTACAGCTCCACGGGAATGGGCTGGCCCACTTCGACGGTGCGGTAAAGAGAGCGGGCCAGCGGCGGATTTTCGACGATCGGCACCCCGGCCCAGCGGGCTTCGGCCTTGATCTCCTCGGCGAGAAGATTGCGGCCCTTGGCCACCACCCGGGGCGCATCCATGGAACCGAAGTCGAAGGCCAGGGCCACGGCATAGTGGGTGGGATTGGTGAGCACCACGGCAGCCCGCGCCACGTCGGCCTTGACGCGGCGGCGGCGCATCTGGCGCTGCAGGCCGCGAATGCGGGAGCGAACCTGGGGATTGCCTTCGGTCTCCTTGAACTCGTCGCGAAGATCCTGGCGGCTCATCTTCAGCCGGGATTCGCGGCTCTGCCACTCGACCAGATAGTCGATCAGGGACCAGCCGAAGAGCAGCCAGGCGGCGGCCACCAGCAGGCCGGAGACGTCGGAGCCAAGCTGCTCGAGGCGGGCGGTCGAGAAAGGCGGCAGGGTGAGCTGCCGGGCGATGTGTTGCACGGCGAAGACGGCCAGCAGCGCGGCGGGAACCAGAGATTTGACCAGCCGCGCGGCGGCGCGCAAGGAAAAGAGATTCTTCAGATTGGAAAGCGGGTTGATGCGGTCCAGCTTGAAACCGGCGGCCGCGGGATAAAAGCTGACCCCGCCGGTCTGCAGGATGGCGGTGGCCAGCGCGGCCAGGAGAACGGCTGCCATGATCACCACAAAGGGGCCGAGAACAGTGAGCGTCAGCCGGCGGAGGGCAAAGACGGTGGGCAGAATCTCGGAGGGCTCCCAGTGAGCGGGCGCGCCGAGATCGAGCATGGCGGCAAACCCTGCGCGCCAGGCCTCGATCGAGTGGCTGCCGAGCATGCCCAGGGCAAGGACCCCGGCCAGTGTGCCGGCCGCGCCAGTCAACTCGCGGCTGTGCAACAGGTCGCCTTCCTTGCGGGCTTTTTCGCGGCGATGCTGGGTTGCCTGTTCGGTGCGGTCTCCGGCCATTCGCTATCCTCCCAGCCCTGGAATGCCTCCCCGGGGTGGAGCGGCGATCAGCCGCTGCGCCAGGTCAAGGAGATTTGCGAAACGGGCTTCGATGAAGCGCGGCCAAAGAGCCAGAGAACCCATGAGAATGGCGAAGCCCGTCAGCGTCTTGATGGGAACGCTCAGAAACATCACCGGCAACTGCGGACTGAGCTTGCCCAGCAGGGCTACGGCAAGCTCGACCAGCAGGGTGGCGGCCAGCACAGGGGCGCCCAGCTCGACGGCGGCCAGAAAGACGCCCGCCGCCGCATGGACGATCACAAGCGCCGAGGCGTGCGTCAAAACGAAGCCTCCGAGAGGCGCGGCGCGAAAGCTGCGCACCAGGGAGGCGAGCAGGATGCGGTCCAGACCGGCCGCGATCAGCACCAGAGTGCCCATGAGCTGAAAGAGCTCGCCCATCAGCGGCGTCTGGATGCTGGAGGCCGGATCGAGCAGGTTGACCAGCGAAAAGCTGAACTGCAGGCCCGCGATCTGACCGGCGAAGAGCAGCATCTCGTTGAGAAGCGTGAGGGTAAGCCCGTAAACCAGGCCCACGGCAAGCTCGCCGAGCAGCGCCGGTAAGCTGAGCGCGGCATGCGCGTTGGGCAGCGAGGCCACCAGCGGCGCCAGCAGAAAGGCCACGGCCAGCACAAACGCCGCTTTGGCGCGCATGGGCAGCGCGCTCGAGGAAAAGAACGGAGCAAAGGCGACCATGCCGCTGACGCGCACCAGGGCCAGCGTCATGGCGGCGAGAAAACCCGGCCATTGGATGATGCCGGCGTGGGGCATGGGCGCTCTCTCCTTCCTCTCCGTGCCGGCGGCTCAGCCAAGATAGCGGTGCAGGTCGAGCCAGAGCAGCCGGGTGTAGGTCTCCAGGCGGCTGAGGAACCAGGGCATGCCGGCCAGCAGGATGAGGGCTACCGCGGCCAGGCGCGGCACGGTGGTCAGCGACTGATCCTGCAGGCTGGTGAGGGTTTGAAAGACGCTGAGCACGAAACTGAGCAAGGCCGCGGCCGCCAGCAGCGGCGCGGAGAGGATCAGCGATTCCTTCATCATCTGGCGCAACAACTCGGCCACCATGTCGGGGGTCATCGGTTTCTCCTTAAAAGCTCTTCAGCAGCGATCCGGCCAGCAGATTCCAGCCATCCACCATCACGAAGAGAAGAATCTTGAGAGGCGTGGAGACCACCACCGGAGGCAGTTGGAACATGCCGATGGAGGTGGTGATCGAGGCGGTGACCATGTCGATCAGCAGAAACGGCAGATACAGCACGGCGCCGATAGCAAAGCCGGCCTTCAACTCCGACAGGATGTAGGCGGGCACCACCACGCGCATCGGCAGGTCAGAGGGCTTGTTGGGCCGGGGCGCCTGGCCGGCGGCGGTGAACAGGGCCAAATCCTTCTCGCGCGCATAGCGGAGCAGGAAGAGCTTGACCGGCTGCGCGCCCCGGTCAATGGCTTCGATGCCGGTGATCTGGCCGGCGCGGTAAGGCCCCACCGCCTGTTGATCCACCTGCAGGAGCACGGGAGTCATCAAGAACCAGGTCATCATCAGGCCGAGGCCCAGCAGCGTGGTGTTGGAGGGAGCGGTCTGCGTGCCCAGAGCCTGGCGCAGGAAGTGGAAGACCACCAGCAGGCGAACCAGCGGGGTCATGCACATCAGAATGGCAGGCAACAGGGTAATGAGGGTAAGGACAAAAAGAATGGTCCAGGGCGTGGAGTCCGAGGGATGGAGGCGCGCGTTGAGATCGGGCAACAGGGGAACCGAAGCCGGCGCCAGCAGGCCCAGCGCCGCAGTCATCACGAGGCCCTCGCGGCATCGGCGCGGCGGGAAACGCTGCTGCCCGGAGCAGGCACGCTGCGCGGCGGACGAGGAGCGTCGAGAGGATAAATCACCGGAGCGCCGTCGGCAGAGGTGGCAACCAGAAGGCGGCGGCCCTCGGCCTCGACCAGGGCCAGCGACTGGCGGGGAGCCAGAGCAATGCGCTCGACAACGGCCAGGCGCGGCGGTCTTTGCCCGCCGGGGCGGAGCCGGCTCAACACGCGCCCCAACAGCCATCCGGTGAGGCCTCCGGACTCTGCCGCCCGCGCGGACACGTTCTCTCGCATCTCCAGTTTCATTCCCCAGTCCTTCCTGCTTCGCTTGCGCCCGGCCCCCTCAGACCAGGCGTGTGAGGCGCACCGCCAGCTGCGAATCGACGACTTCAAACTCACTCCAGGCCAACTGCACGTCGCCGGCCGCCAGGGGCAGATCCTGCCCGTTGCCCCACTGCGTCTCGATAATCTGGCCCGGCTCAAGGGCGAGCAGATTGCGGACGCGGAAGGACCGCACGGCAATGGCGACATCGAGCTCCACCGGGAGGCGCGCCACGGACGAGCCGGGCGCAGCCAGAAACGTCTCGTCGCGGCGCTCCGCCGGCGTCAGTGCCTTCTCGATCGCGGCCTCCAGCGCCGGGTTGGTGTCGGCAGAGAGCCCGGAAGCGCTCTCCTGCAGCGGCAATGTGGGCGAGGCTGCCATGTGACGGGAAGAAGATGCAGCAGAATGGCCAGATGTGCGACAGCCGAATTGGAACAAGTTAACAATTGCGCGCCACGCGCGGCCCGCTGTCACAAGCACATACGGACCCCCTGCAACGCTGCTACACTGATAGGGAACAACGCGATGAATTTCACGGGCCGCGCGTCAGGCGCATCAGGCCCGAAGCGAGGTTGAATACCATGCCGGAATCCAGGGAAAACAGGGACTCCAGCCCGCGTCTCAAGGTGGGGCTGGCGGAGATGCTCAAGGGCGGCGTCATCATGGACGTGATGAACGTGGAACAGGCGCGCATCGCCGAGGAGGCGGGAGCAGCGTCCGTGATGGCGCTGGAACGGGTGCCGGCGATGATCCGGGCTGAGGGCGGGGTGGCGCGCATGGCGCGGCCGGGCCTGATCAAAGAGATTATCAAGGCGGTTTCGATTCCGGTGATGGCGAAAGCGCGGATCGGACACTTTGCCGAGGCGCAGATTCTGCAGGAGCTGGGCGTGGACTTTATCGACGAGAGCGAGGTGCTGACGCCGGCAGACGAGGCGCACCACATCGACAAGCACGCCTTTACCACGCCCTTTGTATGCGGAGCGCGCAATCTGGGCGAGGCGCTGCGCCGCATTGCCGAGGGCGCGGCCATGATCCGCACCAAGGGCGAGGCGGGCACCGGCGACGTGGTGCATGCGGTGCAGCATATGCGGCAGATCACCAAGGAGATGCGTATTTTGACCGTGCTGACCGAGCAGGAGCTCTATGCGGCGGCCAAGGAGCTGCAGGCGCCCTACGAACTGGTGCGCATGGTGGCGCAGACGGGCAAACTCCCCGTGCCGAATTTCTCGGCCGGGGGCATCGCCACGCCGGCCGACGCCGCGCTGATGATGCAACTGGGGGCCGAGGCGATCTTTGTGGGCTCGGGCATCTTCATGAAGGAGCGGGCCACGCCTCTGGACGTGGAAAACGACGCCAAGGAACGCGCAGAGGCGGTTTCGCGCGCCAAGGCTATTGTCACGGCGACCACGCATTACAACGATGCGAAGATTCTGGCCGAGGTGAGCGGGCAGGTGACGGGAACGATGAAGGGGCTGGCCGCGGCCTCGATCGAAGAGTCGCAACTGCTGCAGACGCGGGGCTGGTGAGGCGGACCATCCGTTGACGAACCGGAGAACGAACGAAGAGGGCTGGCGGCCGCGGATCGGCGTGCTGGCCATCCAGGGAAATTTTGCCAGCCACGCGCAGGCGCTGGGCGAGGCGCGGGCCGATGCCGTGGAGGTGCGCAAGCCGGAGGAGTTGGCCGGGCTCGATGGGCTGGTACTGCCCGGAGGCGAGTCCACCACCATGCTGAAGTTCCTGGAGAAGCGCCACTTCTTCCAGGCGCTGAAGGAGTTTTGCGCCGCCCATCCCGTGTTTGCCACCTGCGCGGGCACAATCCTGCTGGCGCGTGAAGTGCGGAATCCCGCCCAGCGAAGTCTGGGACTGCTGGACGCGGTGGTGGAGCGAAACGCCTATGGACGGCAGATCGATTCGACCATCCTGAGCGCTCCCAGCACGCTCGGAGACGAACCTCTGGAGATGGTCTTCATCCGCGCCCCGCGGATTGTGGAGACGGGACCGGCCGTGGAGGTGCTGGCGCGGCGGGACGGCTTCGCCGTGCTGGTGCGGCAAGCGCATATCCTGGCGGCCACGTTTCATCCCGAGCTTTCGCGGGACCGGCGGGTGCACCGCCTGTTTGTGGAGATGACCGCCGCAGCCGTGTAAGCACCGGGGATGAGCCAAAGAGAACCATCTTCTTTCCCTCTGCGTGCGTCCAAGCTCAAGTAAGAGTAATCTGATGTGCACAGAGGCTTGGTATGCCAGCCACCTTTACACGCCCTCCCGTGGAGACGGAGCGGAAGGATTCCGGCATAGGAGGCAAGCCGCCGGTAGCCCGCCGGCCGACGGGCGGAGGAGGCGGCGGGGGCGACGACGACCCGCGCCGCGAACGGAGCGGGCCGCGCGAACTTCTCTATCGCGTGCGATTCTTTGAGCTTTCGGCGCTGGCCGCCGATATGCTGTTCTTCGCCTTGCTGGTGCTCTTCTTTTTCTCGCGCCAGGCAGGCTTGCGCCTGGATGCCCGGACGCACGAGTTCATCGGAGACTGGCAGCCGGTTCTGCTGCCGCCCATTCTTTACCTGAACACCGCGGCGCTTCTGCTCAGCACGTTGACCATGGAGGCGGCGCGGCGGAACATCTTCCGGGAGTTCGACGCGCTGGAGGAGTGGCTGGGGCTGGGGCGGCCGGCGCTGCGGCGCGCTCTGCCCTGGCTGGCAGCCACGGCGGTTTTGGGCGCGCTGTTTCTGGCCGGACAGTGGACGGCCTGGCAGCAGTTGACGGCCGAAGGGTTTGGCTTTGACCGCTGGGCGACGCCGGCAAGCTATTTCTTTTACGTCATGACGGGCCTGCACGCGGCGCATCTGCTGGCCGGAATGGCCGCTCTCCTGGGATGCCTGACAGCGCTCGGATTTCTGAAGCGCGTGGAGTTTCGCCAGATTGTGGTGGATGTCACCGCATGGTACTGGCACGCCATGAGCCTGGCCTGGCTGCTGCTGTTGGCGGTGCTGGCGCTGGGACAATAGAGGGATGCGGCGCAACGGGCCACGACACACGACGCCGGGATGCGCGGATTGAGCAGGCTGAAGCGAAGTGGGAAGGCCAGAACTCATCGCATCAACCGGATTCCGCTCTCCCGAGGCAATGCCCTTCTCCAGATGGCAACGCCCCTCTCCAGATGGCAACGCCCCCTCTCCAGAGGCAACGCCCAGGGGCTGAAGACGCGATGATGTGCGTGATGCTATCGGCACAAGTCAACTCGCGTCTTTCCAAACAGCACGCGCACGAAATCTTTCGGCAGGCAGTGAGACCGTGCGGTTTCAAAACCGATGGATGAGACAACTTCTAGGCGGCGAACTGGCGCAGCAAGGCGCGGCAGCGCTCGCCGAAGCTCGGAACCGGCGGGCAGTCAAGGTACACCTGGCGGTTGAGCGCCATAAGCAACTGGATGGCCTGCACCTGCGGATTGCCGGGGGCGAGAGAGCCGCCCTCGTGGACAAATTCGTCGGTCAGATACTCGATGGCATGCCCGAGGATTTCCAGGGCGCGGCCGTCCCGCGGAGAGATGCGGCGACGGCGGACAACGGGTCGAACAAGGGAAACAGCCGGCGCAGCGGCCGGAATCGGAAAGCCGGTTGTTGCAGTGGCAGCCATGCTTTTCATCCTCGCCCTTTTCTTCGGCGTTACCGGCAGATTCCCCCAGATAACGGAGGTACTGAATTCCACTTTTGAACTGCGCGTCCAAGTGTTCCAATTTGAGACGCTTTCGATCTGCGGCGCCCCGTTTCCTCTTGCCTTCGAAGACAGATAGCGGAACAAGCACTGGCCTCCGAATAGGAGCGCTTGCATCCGAAATAGCCGCCCAGAGAAACCTACCGCGAGGCCGCGCGCCTCTTCATCGAGTTGATTCAAAAAGGATGGAGACAGCGCGGAAGTTGCGACGCCTTGACTCATGGAGACGGAGAACCTAAGCTCAATCAAGCATCCTGTGCACGCAAACCGCGCCGCGCGCGGAACCGCGGCGGGTCTTCGGGGCAGGATGGAAAGCTACGGATAATTCCGGATTGGGATGGCGATGATTCCCTACGATTGGCAATACCTGCCGCTGCTGATGCAGATTCTTGCGGCTTTTGGGCTCGGGGTGCTGATGGTTGTAGCCTCGTGGTTCGTTGGCCGGCATCGCAACACCAAAACGAAGCTCTCGGCCTACGAGTGCGGGATTGTGTCGGTGGGCGATGCGCGGGGACGCTTCAGCGTGCGGTTTTACATGGTGGCGATGCTGTTTATCCTGTTCGACGTGGAAGCGGTGTTCATGATGCCGTGGGCGGTGATCTACCGGAAGCTGTACGCGATCACCGGGAGCCGGCTCTTCGGATTCTGGGAGATGCTGGTTTATCTTGGCTTTGTGGCCGTGGGGCTTTACTACATCGTGCGCAAGGGTATTCTGAATTGGAGCCAGGATAAGGCGGATCTCTAGGATGAACAACGATAAGACCCTGAGTGGAAGGGCAGAGGTGCTGGAGGGGTTCGGCGAACATCCCGCGGTAAAGGCTATTCTGGCCTGTGACCCGGAGGCGCTGATCGATGCCAGGTGGGACCGGGGCGAGCTGACGCTGACCATTGCAACCCGTGAAATCTGCGCCGCCGCCCGCGCGGTGCAGACGGCGGGCTACGACTTCCTCGAAGACCTGACGGCCGTGGACTGGTTCCCTTCTTCGCCGCGATTCCAGGTGAGCTATCACATTCTGTCGCATTCGTTGAAGGAGTACATCCGGCTGCGGGTGATGCTGGAGGGAGAATCGCCGTCGGTGGAGAGCATGACGGCGGTGTGGCCCTCGGCCAACTACTACGAGCGCGAGGTCTTCGACCTGTTCGGGATTCACTTTGAGGGGCATCCGAACGAGCGGCGCATCATGCTGCCCGACGACTGGGAAGGCCATCCGTTGCGCAAAGACTATCCGGTGGAGGGGTATCGCTAATGACGGAGACAATTGGCACGCCCATCCTTGCCGCCCCTCCGGCCGAAGGCGCCAAAGACCAGCACATGGTCCTCAACATGGGGCCGCAGCACCCCGCGACGCACGGAGTTCTGCGCCTGGTGCTGGAGATCGACGGCGAAATTGTGGTGCACATCTATCCCGAGATCGGGTACCTGCACACGGGGATCGAAAAGACCTGCGAGGCCAAGCACTACCAACAGGTGGTGCCGCTGACCGACCGCATCAACTACCTCGACCCGATGTCGAACAACCTGTGCTACTGCCTTGCGGTGGAAAAGCTGCTGGGGCTGGAGATTCCCCAGAAGGGGCAATGGCTGCGGGTGGTGCTGGCGGAACTGAGCCGTCTGAACTCGCACCTGATCTGGCTCGGCACGCATGCCATGGACATTGGCGCGCTGACGGTGTTTCTCTACACCTTCCGCGAGCGCGAAGAGATTCTGCGCATCTTCGAGGGGCTGGCCGGCCAGCGCATGATGACCAGCTACATCCGCATTGGCGGAGTCTCGATGGAGCCGCCGCTGGATTTCTTCGACCGGGTGCAGGCGTTCATCAATCTTCTGCCGGAGAAGATCGACGAATACTCGAATCTGCTCACGGGCAACCCGATCTTCCGGAACCGGCTGAAGGGCGTGGGGTATCTGTCGCGCCAGGACGCAATCGCACTGGGCGTCAGCGGACCGCCAATGCGCGCTTCGGGAGTGGACTTCGATCTGCGCCGGGACATTCCCTACTCCAGCTATGAGAAGTTCTCCTTCCACGTGCCGATCTCGACCGACGGAGATTGCTGGGCGCGGTACGAAGTGCGGCTGGTGGAGATGCGCGAAAGCGTGAAGATCATTCAGCAGGCGCTGGATGGAATGCCGGAAGGCGCGGTAAGCGCCGAGGCGCCCAAGATCGTGCTGCCCGACCGGGAAAAGATGAAGACGCAGATGGAGGCGTTGATCCATCACTTCAAGATTGTTTCCGAGGGCTTTACGGTGCCGGCCGGCGAGGTCTACCAGGGAATCGAGGCGGGCCACGGCGCCACCGGCTATTACGTCGTTTCGGATGGATCGGCCAAGCCCTACCGGGTGCACATGCGCTATCCCTCGTTTGCCACCCTGCAGGCGCTGGAAGCGATGTGCAAGGGAAGAATGCTGGCCGATGTGGTGGCCGTGGTGGGGTCCATCGACATTGTGTTGGGAGAGATCGATCGATGAGTCAGGAAACCATGAGCCTGTTTTCGCCGCAGTTGGCGGCGCGGCTGGACGCGCTGGTGGAGAAGTATCCGCGGCGGCGCTCGGCGCTGGTGCCCATGCTGCTTTATGCGCAGGACGAGGTCGGTTACCTCTCCGACGCGGTGGTCGCCGAGGTGGCCGCACGCATTGGCATTACCGAACTGGAAGTGCGGAACGTGGCCACCTACTACTCCATGCTGCGCTTCAAGCCGGCGGGCAAATACAACGTGCAGGTGTGCACCAACATCAGTTGCATGCTGCGCGGAGGCTACGAGATTCTTGAGCGCTTCCAGCAGGAATTGGGAATCGGGCCGAAAGGAGTCACGGCCGACGGGCTGTTCTCGCTCGAAGAGGTGGAGTGCATTGGGGCCTGCTGCTGGGCGCCGGCCATCCAGGTGAACTACGACTTCCACGACGAGTTGAAGCCGGAACTGGTGCCGGGGATTGTGGACAGCTATCGTGGAAAGGCTCAGGCAGAAGGAGGATCGTCCCATGCCTAGGCTGGTTTCGCATCCCGACGAAGTGAAGATTGTGACCCGGCGGTTCGGGCTGGGCGCCGCCGACATCGACCGCTACATGGAACTGGGCGGCTATGCGGCGGCAAAGAAATGCCTGGAGCAGGGACCGGAATGGGTCATTGAGGAGATGAAGGCCTCGAACCTGCGCGGACGCGGCGGCGCGGGCTTCCCCACGGGCATGAAGTGGTCGTTCGTGCCCAAGCAGAGCGCAAAACCCAAGTATGTACTGGTGAACGGCGACGAGAGCGAACCGGGCACCTGCAAAGATCATCTGATTTTCCTGCACGATCCGCACTCGGTGATCGAAGGTACGATCATTGCCGGACTGGCCATTGGCGCCAAGCTGGGCTTTATTTACCTGCGCGGCGAATACCGCTACCTGCTGCAGATCATGGAGAAGGCGGTGGCCGACGCCTACGCGCGGGGATTCCTGGGCAAGAAGATCTTCGGCTCGGATACGGAATTCCAGATCATTACGCAGACCGGCGCGGGCGCCTATGAAGTGGGCGAGGAGTCGGCGCTGATGGAGTCGCTCGAAGGCAAGCGGGGCGTGCCGCGCATCAAGCCTCCCTTCCCTGCCGTGGTGGGCTTGTATGGCGGGCCGACGGTCATCAACAATGCCGAAACCATCGCCACCGTGCCCCACGTGATCGCCATGGGCGCTGCCGCGTATGCGGCGGTGGGCTCGCCGCGCAACGGCGGCACGCGCCTGTTCGGCATCAGCGGGCACGTGGAGCGGCCCGGCGTCTACGAGCTGCCCATGGGCTACAACCTGAAGAAGATGATCTACGAGGTGGCCGGGGGCGTGCGCGGGGGGCGGCAATTGAAGGCCGTCGTGCCGGGCGGATCGTCCACGCCGGTGCTGCTGCCCGAGGAGATCGAGAACCTGGGAATGGATTTCGACCAGGTAGGCAAGGCGGGCTCCATGCTGGGTTCGGGCGGTGTGGTGGCCATCGACGACCAGACGTGCATCGTAGAGTTTGCCATGCGGACCATCAGCTTCTATCAGCATGAGAGCTGCGGCTGGTGCATCCCCTGCCGCGAGGGAACCGACTGGCTGAAGAAGACGCTCACGCGCTTCCACGCGGGCTTCGGCGAGGCCAAGGACATCGACAATATCCGTTATCTGGCGGAAAACATGCTGGGGCGGACCTTCTGCCCGCTGGGCGACGCGGCGGCCATGCCGACGCTGGGATTCGTGAAGAAGTTCCGCAAGGAGTTCGAGGATCATTTGAACGGGAAGCCGTGCCCGTTTGCGAAACATGTAGGTTTGGCCGTGGTGTAAGGGGCGCTGGAGACGAATGGCAGACGTAACTTTCACAGTGAATGGAAAGAAGCTGACGGCTCCCGCGGGGACGCTGCTGATCGAAGCCTGCCGCAAGGCGGGGATCGAGATTCCGGCCTTTTGCTACTATCCGGGGCTGAGCCTGCAGGCCGCATGCCGCATGTGCCTGGTGCGCCAGGAGAAGGTGCCGAAACTGCAAACGGCCTGCACCACCCCCGTGGCCGAGGGACAGGTTTTCATCACCGACTCGGAAGAGATTGCGCAGGCGCGCAAGGCCACGATTCAACTGCTGCTCGGCAATCACCCGCTGGACTGCCCGGTGTGCGACGCGGGCGGCGAGTGCGAGCTGCAGGACATGACCTTCAAGTACGGCGCGGGCGAGAGCCTTTACGCCGACGCCAAGAACCATCGTGAAGAGCAGCAGTGGTCGCCGGCGGTGTATTACGACCGGCCGCGGTGCATCCTCTGCTACCGCTGCACGCGCATGTGCGGCGAGGGCATGGACGTGTGGGCGCTGGGCATTCAGAACCGCGGCGTGCGCGCGGCTATCACGCCCAATGGCCGCGGCGCGGGTGGAGAACAAGCCTGGCTGGATTGCGAGCAATGCGGCATGTGCATTGACGTGTGCCCGGTGGGCGCGCTCACCAGCGGCAGCTACCGCTACAAGACGCGGCCGTGGGAGATGAACCACGTCTCCACTGTCTGTACGCACTGCGCCGACGGCTGCAAAGTCACGCTGGGCGTCCGCCAGTCGAACGATGGCTCCGAAATCATCCGCGCCGACAACCGCGACAAGAGCGGCATCAACGGCGATTTTCTCTGCGCCAAGGGACGGTTTGGATTCGACTTTGTGGAGAGCCCGGAGCGGCTCGCCAAACCGCTGCTGCGCAATGCCGAAGGCAAGCTGGAACCGGCTACCTGGGAGCAGGCGCTGCGGCGCGCGGCAAGCAAGCTGAAGGAAGTGCGGGACACGCGCGGCGGCGGCGCGATCGGCGTCATCGGATCGAACCACACCACGAACGAAGAGAACTATCTGCTGCAAAAGCTGGCGCGGACCGTGCTGGGCACCAACAACATCGACCACCAACGGACAACCGATTACGCGGCGTTCGCGGCCGCGCTCGCCGGACACACCGGCAAGGCCGCCAGCCTGCGCGAGGCGGCCACGGCGCCGGCCATTCTTCTGGTGGGCGGCAATCCGACCGAAGAGCATCCGCTGCTGGCCTGGCAGTTGCGGACAAATGTGCGCCTGAACCGCGCGCGGCTCTACATTGCCAACGCCAAGACCATCAAGCTGGAGCGGCAGGCGCGCGCAGTGCAAACCTTGCCGGAAGGCGGCTACGCGAAGTTGGCGGCCTACCTGGAAGAGGGCGCTTCGGATTTCAGCAAGGCCGTGGCGGGTGAAGAATCGCTCCTCGTGATCTTTGGGCAGGAGTTCCGCGGCGCAGACGTGAAGGCGCTGGTGAACTGGGGACTGAAGCGCGGCAACGTGCGGTTCGCTTTCCTGGGCGACTACGCCAACTCGCGCGGCGCGGCGGATATGGGACTGTTGCCCGACCGGCTGCCCGGTTACGTGCCTGTGAGCGAACCGGGCGCCTTTGCCGAAGAGTACCCCGGGCTGCCCGGAACGGCCGGCCGCACGCTGCCCGAAATGATCGAGGCCGCGGCAGCGGGCGAACTGGGAGCGCTGCTGGTGGTGGGCGCGAATCCGGCAGCCAATCGCGGCCTGGACCGCGCCGCGCTGAAGAATACCTTTGTGATCGTCGTGGACATTCTTCTGACGGAAACGGCGGCCCTGGCCGACGTGGTGCTGCCGGCAGCCAGTTTGTATGAGAAGACCGGAACGCTGACCAACACCTTCGGTGACGTGCAGATGGTAAGCAAGGCGGCCGATCGCGCGGGCGTAAAGCCGGACTTCGAGATCCTGGTGCGCCTGGCCGGAGCGATGGGCGCGGACGCGCGGCAACTGGTTCCGTTCGGCGCGGGAGGCATGACCGCAGACCTCGGCCAGTCGCGCGGAGCCAGCGCCGGCGAAGCCGACCGGCACGCCGTGTGGCTGGCGGCCAACAATCTGGAGCCAAAGCTGAGCCCCTTCGATCCGCTGGCGATGCTGGATGAGATCGAGCGGCTGGTTCCAGGATACCGGATGGACCGGATGAATCTGCTGGGAGGCAACGATGTGCCGACCGAACCTGGGCTGTCTCCGGCCAGTTCCCTTGTCGGGGCGGCGCCCATCGTGCCCGCGCACAATGGGCTCTTCACATCCGGTACGCTGGGCAAGCATTGCACGGCGCTGAAGAATCTGGCAGAGCATCAGGCGCGCGAGATGGCGGAAGCTGTGGCGAAGTGATCGTCAAAAAAAGAAGAGGTTGAAGGCAAGTGACGATTTTGCAGTTTTTTCTTTGGAGCCTGCTCAAGGTCGTGGTGGTGACGGTGGTGATGCTGCTGGGCGTCGCCTACACCGTGCTGCTGGAACGCAAGCTCGTGGGCCGCATTCAGAACCGCTGGGGACCGAACCGCGTGGGCCCCTTCGGCCTGCTGCAGCCGCTCGTGGACGGGGCCAAGTCGTTTATGAAAGAGGACCTGATTCCCGCCGGCGTCTACCGCCCCCTCTACCTGCTGGCGCCTATTCTGGCGCTGGGTTGCGCGCTGATTTCCATCGGCGTGGTGCCATTCGGAGAGCCGAAGATCGGGCCAGGCGGACTGGATCTCTTTGAGATCTCCAACGTCAACATCGGCTTGCTGGTGATTCTGGGAATCACATCGTTCGGGGTTTACGGAATCGCGCTGGCCGGCTGGTCGTCAAACAACAAGTACTCCCTGCTGGGCTCGCTGCGCTCTTCTGCGCAACTGGTCAGTTACGAACTGGCGCTGGGTCTCTCGCTGGTGGGCGTGGTGATGCAAACCGGTTCGTTCAACCTCCGCACCATCGTCGAAAAGCAGGCGGAGAAAGGCATTGCCACCTGGAACATCTTTGGCGGCATGCAATTCCTTGCCTTCTTCATCTACCTGATGGCGGCCTTTGCGGAGACCAACCGCTCACCTTTCGACCTGCCCGAGGCGGAAAGCGAGCTGACGGGCGGCTACCACACCGAGTACAGCTCGATGAAGTTCGCCATGTTCTTCATGGCCGAGTACGCCAACATGATCAACGTGGGCTGCGTGGCGACGCTGCTCTTCCTGGGCGGCTGGACCAGCCCCCTGGGCAATCTGATACCGCCGCCGCAGAACATCTTTGTGCACGCGCTGATGCCCATCTTCTGGTTTGTCGCCAAGGTATTCGCGTTCCTCTGTCTTTACGTCTGGGTGCGCGGCACGCTGCCGCGCTTCCGCTACGATCAACTGATGCAATTCGGGTGGCGGGTTTTGTTGCCGCTGGCCATTCTGAACATTGTGGGCACAAGCCTTTGGCTTGCGTATCGCTGATATACAATCGGGGAGGATTTTCTGAGAGCCTCTTCAGCAAACTCTTCGATCCTTCTCCCGGAGCCCGCCGGTCGAGTGTGCCGGATGGGACGAGCGTGATGAAACCATGCATGTGATTCTGTTCGTCGTGTTTGCCGGATTCTGCCTGGGAGGAGCCATCAATCTCCTGCTCCAGAGCCATCCGATCAACAGTGCGCTCTCGCTGATTGTGGTGATGAGCTCTCTGGCCGTGCTCTACCTGCTGCTGGGCGCCGAGTTTCTGGCGGCAGCGCAGATGATTGTCTATGCCGGCGCCATTATGGTCTTGTTCACCTTTGTGGTGATGCTTTTGAACGCTGGACGCGAGGAACGGACACTGGGAAGCCGGGCCGCGGGCATCATCGGATTTCCCGCAGTGGTGGCGCTGCTGGCCGTGCTGGCCACGGTGCTGCTGCGCACGCGCGACCTGGGCACGGCGGCGCTCAGCCAGGGCATCACCTCGACCGAGGAATTGAGCACGGTGCTGTTTACCAAGCTGCTCCTGCCCTTTGAAGTGACTTCGGTGCTGATTCTCATTGCAATTCTGGGCGCGGTGGCGCTGGCGCGGCACGGCAACGGTGATTCCGGCGGGAATCAGGAAAGGACTGAGGCCAAGTGAATCCTTCCATCACCAGTCTGCTTCAGCAAGCGGTTCCCCTGCAGGCTTACCTGTTGCTGAGCGCGGTGCTGTTTACCCTGGGCGTGATCGGATTTCTGGTGAAGAGAAATCTAATTACCGTCTTTATGTCGATTGAGCTGATGCTCAATGCGGTGAATCTGTCGTTTGTGACCTTCGCCCACCAGTGGCATGCGGTGAAGGGCCAGATCTTCGTCTTCTTCGTGATGATGGTGGCCGCGGCAGAAGCCGCCGTGGGCCTGGCCATCATCATTGCCGTCTTTCGCGCCCGAGCCACGCTGGCCGTCGACAGAATCGACCTGATGAAACTATGAACGCACTCCTCCATCTCTGGCTGATTCCGCTGGCTCCCTTTGCCGGGTTCCTGATCAATGGACTGCTGGGCCGCAAGCTGCCCAAGCCACTGGTGACGACCATTGGCCTGGCGGCTCCTCTGGTTTCGCTGGCGGTGGTCTTCACCCTGGGCTGGCTGCTGCCGGCGCAGGCCGCGCCGCTGGTGGAAACGTGCCCCCAGCCGTGGATCGACGCCGGTTTGCTGCACGTGAACTTCAGCTTTGTGCTCGACCAGCTCTCCCTGGTGATGCTGATGGTGGTGACGGGCGTGGGATTTCTGATCCACATCTACTCCGTCGGCTACATGGGACACGAAGAGGGCTACGCGCGTTACTTCAGCTACCTGAACCTCTTCTTGTTCTTCATGACGGTGCTGGTGCTGGCAGGCAACGCGCTGCTGATGTTCGTGGGCTGGGAGGGCGTGGGCCTGGCGTCCTATCTGCTGATCGGCTTCTACTTCGAGCGGAAGTCGGCCGCCGACGCCGGCAAGAAGGCGTTCATCGTCAACCGCATCGGCGACTTCGGCTTTCTGATCGGCATGTTTCTGCTGCTGGCCAACTTTGGCACGCTGACCTTCAGCGAGATTGGCGCCCGGCTGGCGGCCAATCCGGGCTGGCAGGGTGGCGTGCTCACCGTGACCGCCCTTTGCCTGCTGCTGGGCGCCACCGGCAAGAGCGCGCAGCTCCCCCTCTACATCTGGCTGCCCGACGCCATGGAAGGCCCCACGCCGGTCTCCGCCCTGATTCACGCCGCGACCATGGTGACGGCGGGCGTCTATATGATCGCGCGGACGCATGTGCTGTTTGACCACTCGCCCTTCGCGCTGGGCGTAGTGGCGGTGGTGGGCGCGGCCACGGCGCTGCTGGCGGCGGCCATCGCCCTGGTGCAGAACGACATCAAGCGCGTGCTGGCCTACTCGACAATTTCGCAGTTGGGCTATATGTTCCTGGCCTGCGGCGTGGCGGCCTACTCGGCCGGCATCTTCCACCTGATGACCCATGCCTTCTTCAAGGCGCTGCTCTTCCTTGCGGCCGGCTCGGTGATTCACGCCCTGGGCGGCGAGCAGGATCTGCGCAAGATGGGCGGCCTGTGGCGCAAAATGCCGGTCACCTTCGCCACCATGACAGCGGCGGTACTGGCGATCAGCGGATTTCCGCCATTCGCTGGATTCTTCTCGAAGGATGCCATTCTCTTCGCTGCCTTCCAGCATGGCGAACTGGGCAGAGCGTTGTGGGCCGTGGGCCTGTTCACCGCGCTGCTGACTTCGTTCTACATGTTCCGGCTGTGGTACCTGACCTTCCTGGGCGAGCCGCACGACGAGACGGGCCATCCTCATGCAACGCCGTGGTGGATGCTGGGACCAATGGTGATTCTCGGGCTCCTGTCGATCGGCGGCGGATGGATCGGCATCGAGCGCTTTGGCGCGTTGCTGACGCCTGCCACAGGCAAGCCCGTGGAGGCCGCCGGCGGGCACCTGGAGCTGTTGCTCACGGGCGCGGCCGTGGTGGCCGGGCTGCTTGGACTGCTGATTGCCGACCGGCTCTATCGTCAGCGGCCGGCCGCCGCGCGGGAGCTGGCCGAGGCGCTGCCGCATGGATACAAGCTGCTGGTGAACAAGTTGTATGTGGATGAGTTCTATGGGGCCGTGGTGGTGAAGCCGCTGCAGGCCATTTCGAAGTTCGTACTGGAGTGGGTGGTGGATGTGGCGGTGCTGGGCGGGGCTGCCTGGCTGCTGGCGGGTATCGCCACGCTGTGCGGCGCCATTCTGCAACGCTGGCAATCCGGCAATCTACGCTCGTATGCGGCGTGGCTGGCGGCGGGAGCGGCGGCCTTGCTGCTCTTCGTGCTGGTTCCGTGGATGAGTGTGCTGACCGGCCTCTCCCTAATTCATCTTGGCGTGGCGGGGCACTAAATGAACGCAATGAATGGATCCATCCTTACCCTGATTCTGCTGGTCCCGCTGGCCGGAGCAATCCTGACAGCACTGGCGCCGGACCGCCTCAAGCTGCCCAATTGGATTGCCCTGCTGACCACGCTGGTTACGTTTCTTCTGACCCTGCACCTGCCGGCGCACTTCCAAACCGGTCAGAGCGGATTCCAGTTCGAAGTGAACCGGCTATGGATTGAGAACCCGGCGATCAATTACCACGTGGGCGTGGACGGATTGAGCATGTGGCTGGTGGTCCTCACCGGACTGCTGGCGCCAGTGGGCGTGGTGGCGAGTTGGAACGCCATCAAGAACCGGAGCCAGGTCTTCTACGCGCTCTTTCTCCTGCAGCAGACAGCCATGTTCGGCGTGTTTATCTCCCTGGACCTGATGGTTTACTACGGCTTCTGGGAACTGTCGCTGGTGCCCATGGTGATTTTGATCGCCATGTATGGGCGCAAGGACGGGCCGAAGGCGGCGCTCAAATTCTTCCTGTTCACTTTTATCCCGTCGGCGCCTCTGCTGGTGGCGCTGTTGTGGCTGTATGCCCGGACGGGATCGTTTGACTTTACGGCCCTGCAGAACGCCATCGCGCACGGCTGGTTCCCTGCCGCCGGACTCTACTGGGCTTCGCTGGCCTTCCTGGTGGCATTTGCGGTGAAGGTGCCGGTCTTTCCGCTGCACGGATGGCTGGCAGACAGCTTCAGCGAGGCTCCGGTGGCGCTGGCCATGATCATCGCCGGCAAACTCGGGCTCTACTCGATGCTGCGCTTCCATGTAGGACTGTTTCCAGAGCAAGCGCGGATGCTGGCGCCGCTGCTGATCGCGCTGGCGGTGATCGGCATTCTCTACGGAGCTTGCCTGGCGCTGGTGCAGCGCGACTTCTGGCGGCTGATGGCATTTGCGGCGCTGAGTCACCTGAGCCTGATTACGCTGGCCATCTACGGACTGACGCTGACCGGCTGGCAGGGCGCTGTTTACCAGATTCTGAATCACTCCGTTGTGGACGCTGCCCTGTTCCTGCTTCTGGGCGTACTCTATGACCAATACGCGACCAGCCAGATCAACGCGTATGGAGGGCTGGCCACCAAACTCCCGCGCACGGCAACTCTGTTTGTCGTGGCATCGCTGGCCATGATCGGGCTGCCGATGCTGAACGGATTTGTGGGCGAGTTCCTCATTCTCTCGAGCACCTTCACGGGCGTGAGCCGCGGATGGGCCATCGCCGCCGCGCTGGGCGTGATTTTGGGCGCGGCTTACATGCTATGGCTGGTGCAGCGCTTGTTTTACGGACAAACAAGCGAGATGGCGCAGGCCAAGCCGGCCCTCGATGTGCGCTTTGGCCAGCAGGCCGTGCTCTGGCCCCTCACGCTGCTGATGCTGGTCATGGGGCTGGCGCCCTCGCTGTGGCTGGCCGCGATCCAAACCGGCGTTCATCCTCCACGCGCGGGCGGTGTAGCCGCCGCCACTCAATCCGTTTTACCGATTTCGCTCCATGGGGAGGACCTGCGGTGAATCCAGTGCCCGACATCTTCCGTATCCTTCCCGAGGTCATCCTTACCCTCACCGGCGTGGTGGTGATGCTCGCTGACGCATCGCTGGCGCCAGGCTGCGCGCGGCGTCCGCTGGGATGGGTGGCCGCTTTCGGAACCATCTTTGCTTTGTGGGCCAGTCTGTGGCAGCTTTCGCTGCCCGTGGGCACCGGCTTTTACGGAACCGTGGAGACAAGCCCATTCACGGTCTTTTTTCACGTGCTGATCTGCGGCATTGTTCTGGTGGCACTGCTGCTCTCGCTGGACACGCTGCCGGAAAACAGCCATCACCAGGGCGAGTACTACGCCCTGATCGTCTTTGGCGCGGTGGGCATGTGCCTGCTGACAGGCGCGGTGGAACTGCTGCTGGTCTTCATTGCCCTCGAGATCTCGTCGATCGCGACCTATGTGCTGGCGGGCTACCGGAAAGAATCCGGGCGCGGACCCGAGGCGGCCATCAAATACTTTCTGCTGGGTTCGTTCGCCACCGCGTTCCTGCTCTACGGCATCGCGCTGATCTTTGGCGCCACAGGCACAACGGAAATCTACGAGATTGCCCGGCTGGTTCCGGTGGAGCAACACCAAACCCTGGTACTGGCCTCGC
Source organism: Acidobacteriota bacterium (assembly GCA_021846985.1). GTDB lineage: Bacteria > Acidobacteriota > Terriglobia > Terriglobales > Acidobacteriaceae > Telmatobacter. The sequence goes on from JAJZVX010000023.1 coordinate 36,513, forward strand.
TGGCGCTGATGCTGGTGGGCATCCTGTTCAAGGTGTCGGCGGCGCCCTTCCATGTGTGGACGCTCGACGTGTATGAAGGCGCGCCTTCGCCGGTGGTGGCGTTGATGTCCACTGCGCCCAAGGCGGCGGCCTTCGCGCTGCTGCTGCGCGTGGTGTATGAGATGTTTCCCACGTTGCGCTCCACCTGGGCGCCCCTGCTGTGGGTGGTGGCCGTGCTCTCCATGACCGTGGGCAACCTGGCCGCGCTGCGGCAGGAGAACGTGAAGCGCATGCTGGCCTACTCGTCGATCGCCCATGCCGGCTATCTGCTGGCGGCGTTTGCCGGGCTGGGCTCGATTGGGATTGCGGCGGCGAGCTTCTACACGGCGGCCTACGCGGCCATGAACGTGGGCATCTTCGCCGTGATCACGGTGGCGGGCGGGTACGACGAAGAACGCCGGACGATCCAGGACTTCCGCGGACTCATTCACCGCTCTCCGGTGTTGGGCGGGCTCCTCATCTTCTTCCTGATCTCCCTCATCGGCATCCCCTTCACAGGCGGATTCTTCGGCAAGTTCTACTCCTTCACCTCGGCAGTGGAAGGAGGCGCGGTGTGGCTTGCCATTATCGGCCTGCTCAACTCCGGCCTGGCGGCTGCCTACTATCTGCGGCTGGCGCTGGCTGCAACGCAACGCGGCGAGGAAGAGAAAGCAAAGCCAAGGCCGCAGGCAGGTATCGCCGTGGGTGCGGCCCTGATGCTGGCCGTGGCCGCCACACTCGTTTTGGGCATCGTGCCCAGCGACGTGCTTCACGCGGCAAGTGCAGGAGCGCATGTACTAGCAGCGCCTCCGGCGCAGCCGCAGATCCTTGGCAAGATCACTCCCCCGCCGGCCCGCTAGCCCGCCGGCGCCGGGACGCTCCCAGCAGGAGCTCCTGGTAGAACGCGGCGGTGAGACCGGCGACGCGCTCGCCTGCGTAGTGCTCCATAATCCATTTCCGTGCCGCCGCGCCCATGCGGCGGCAAAGCGCGGGGTCGCGCAGCAACCGGAGCAGCGCATCGCGCAGGGCCTCCGGATAGCCCGGCGGGATGAGCAGGCCGGTGACTTCGGGGAGCACGGCATCGCGTGAGCCGGTGGCGAGCGTGGTCACAACAGGTAGACCAGAAGCGCCCGCCTCCAGCACCACGTTGGGAAATCCCTCGCGCCAGGTGGGCAGGACCAGCACGTCCATGGCGCGATAATAGGGAGCCGTGTCGGACACAAGACCCGTATAGTGGATGCGCGGATGCTGGAGAATGCGGGCGCGCAGGCGGGCGTCCAGCGCGTCTTCGGATTCGTCAAACCATCCCACCAGCAGCAGATGTGCGCCGGGCGCGGCGTCAAGGATGGATGCGAAGGCGTCGACCAGCTCACGCACGCCCTTGTCGCGGGTGAGGCGGCCGACAAAGCCGACGACCGGAGCGCCGGGGAGAATGCCAAACTGCTTGCGAACCGGAGTGGCCCCGGGGCTGAAACGGTCCGCGTCCACGCCGCGACTGCTGCCATCGCCCAGCACGTGAAGCTTGGCCGCCGGGGCAATCCTCAGGTCCAGTGCCTGCGCGCGCAGGCTTTCGCTGTTGCAGACGACGGCATGAACACACGCCGCGGCCAGCCGCTCCGCGGCCAGCAGCACACGGCGCTTGAGGCCCGAGGCGCTTTCGAGTTTAAGTCCACGCAGAAGATACACGCGCACCGGAACGCCACAGAGCCGCGCCGCCAAAGCGCCCAGCAGTCCAGCCTTCGGCGTACTGAACTCCACCAGGTCCGGCTGCAACCCGCGCAGAACCCGCCAAAGGCGAAAGAGTGAAACCAGATCGGAGAGCGGCGCGATCCTTCTCTGCATGGAAACGGCCCGGTGATCGACGCCCTCGGCGGCCGCGGTGCGGCCAAGCAACTCGCCTGGAGAGGAGATGAGGGTTACGCGAAAGCCGGCCTCGCGCAGGCTGCGCAGCCAGCCCGTAAAGACCAGGCACGTTTGCGCGCTGGTGACGCCAACCACGAGGTGCGGGGCCTTCAACGGGGCGCCACTGCTTTTCTGAACGTCCAGGAAAGGCGCAGCATGACGTTCTGCGGCATACAATGACACACAAACAACGTATCATTCCTGTGACTCGCCCAGGCAACGAAACCCAATATGCGGGGCGAACAGGTATTTGTTGTGTCATTGTTTTTGCTCCGGGAGAGGTTCTGCGGCTCATGGCGCAGCGGCTCAAGGTTCTTCTACTGATTCCGCATCTGGGCGGGGGCGGAGCAGAGCAGGTGACGGCTTTGCTGGCGCGCAACCTTTCGCGCGAGAAGTACGAGCTGCACCTGGGCCTGGTAACGCAGACCCGAACCGAGGATGGCAGGCTTGCGCCGTGGGTAACGATCCACGCGCTTGGAGCAAAAAGGGTTCGCGGCGGGTGGATGCGCCTGCTGCGGTTGGTGTGGCGGCTCAGGCCACAGTTGATGCTGGTGGGAATGGCGCACCTGAATTCTCTGGTCCTTCTGCTGCGCCCTCTTCTGCCGCGGGAAACGCGCGTGGTGGTGCGGCAGAACGCAACGGTCTCGGCGGCGCTGGCCTTCGGCGATCTGCCATGGTTCACGCGCTCGCTCTACCAGCGGCTTTACCGGCGGGCGGACCGGATCATCTGCCAGACGCAAGCGATGGCCGAAGACCTGGCGCAGGAGATGGGCGTCGGCAACCAGCAAATTGCCGTACTTGCAAACCCCGTTGACGTCGAGGCCATTCGTGGGGCGGCCGCGGCAGACGAGCCGGTTTGGGCTGGACCGGGGCCGCATCTGTTGGCCGTGGGACGCTTGGCGCGCGTAAAGGGATTCGATCTGTTGCTGCGTGCATTGGCCGCCATACGGAGGAGCTTTCCGCAAACAGAGCTGGCGGTGGCAGGCACGGGCCCCGAAGAGCGCGCCTTGAAGCAGCTGGCGGCGAAACTGGGCCTGGAAGAGGCTGTGCGCTGGATGGGGCATGTGGAAGAGCCGGCCGCCTTGTATGGCGGTGCTGCGCTGTTTGTGCTTTCGTCGCGGCATGAGGGCATGCCCAATGCCTTGCTGGAGGCAGCCGCGGGAGGTTTGCCGATTGTGGCTGTACCGGCCTCGCCGGGGGTAGTGGAGTTGTTGCGGGAACAAACGGGGGTGTGGCTGGCAAAGGAAGTTTCGGCCCATGCGCTCGCCGGAGCTCTGTTGGCGGCGCTTGATACGCTGCCCCCGGGCGCTCGATTTTCTCATCCATGGATTCAGCAATTCTCGCTAACGCCTGCTATGCACGACTACGAACGGCTCATTGACGATGTGGCGAAGGAATGGCGGCGGTGAAGCACGTTGCGCTTCTCATTCCCCGGCTGGACCGCATCGGCGGCGCCGAGCGGCAGATGATGCTGCTGGCCAAAGGCCTTGCCCGGCGCGGATGGAGGGTAAGCGGAGTGGCTTTGTCCAGCCTCGGAGCCGAGGCGGCGGACGAGCTGCACGCAGCAGGAGCGGAGTTCCTGAGTCTCGAAATGCGCAAGGGTCTGGCCGATCCGCGGGGATGGCTCCGCTTTCACCGGTGGGTGCAGCGGCAAAAGCCGCAGGTTGTGCACGCTCACCTGCCCCATGCGGCGTGGCTGGCGCGGTGGTCGCGGCTGGCAGCGCCGGTGCGCGTGGTGATCGACACGCTCCACAGCTCATCCACGGGAAGCATGGGACGAAGGCTGGCTTATCGATGCAGCAACTGGCTGCCGGATCGCGTGACGGCCGTAAGCGAGGCTGTAGCCGAGGCGCATCTTGCCGCACGGATGACGACGCAAAGCAAGCTGGCTGTGTTGCCCAACGGAGTGGACGTGGAGGCCTGCCGGCCGGATGCGGATGTGCGCGCGGCGCTGCGGAGGGAGATGGGACTGGAGAAAGCGTTTCTGTGGATTGCCGTGGGGCGCCTGGAAGCGGTGAAGGACTATCCCACACTGCTGTGGGCGATGGTGGAGACGCCGGAGACGGCCTGTCTGGCGATTGCGGGCGCGGGGCCGCTGGAGAGCGAACTGCGCGGCTTGGCAAAGGCGCTGGGCCTGGAGGGCCGGGTGCGCTTTCTGGGCTTTGAGCCGGAGGCGCGGCGGTGGATGCAGGCGGCGGACGGCTTTGTGCTGTCGTCGCTCTGGGAAGGACTGCCGATGGCGCTGCTGGAGGCTGCGGCCTGTGGACTGCCCGCCGTAGCCACGGACGTCGCGGGGACACGCGCGGCGGTTATCGAAGGACGGACCGGGCTGCTCACAGCCGCGGAAGACGCAAAAGCTCTGGCAGAAGCGCTGACGCGGCTGATGCGGATGCCCGCCGGAGAACGCGCGGCGATGGGCCAGCAGGCACGGCGGCTTGCCATGGAACGTTACAGCCTGGAGGCGGTGCTGGACCGGTGGGAAGCTTTGTATGAGGAGTTGCTGGAACGGCATGCGAAGCCCCGGCGGCAAGGCTGAGAGAAGGCAAACTAGCGGCCCGAAAGGCGCTTTCTCAACTGCCGCTGCCTGAAACGAAGCAGGGCCGCGGCTTCGTAGAGGCGTTCTGTGAGCGGCAGCTTGGGCCCGAACTCAGCCATGGCCTGACCGGCCGGCATGAATTGCCCGGCATGGTGGCGGAGGAAGGCGCGCAAGTCGTCGATCAGCGCATCGGAAGCGGTGTGGGTGTGCAGGAGAATGGTCCACAGGCCCCACGGCTTCTCGACCGGCGCCCAAAGCTGCTGCGGAAGCCAGGTCACTCCGCCACGCTGAAAGGGCATGCGGGCCAGGCCATCGGAAACAACCCTGATTCCCTCTTCGTGCAGCACGCGCAGGGTCACGCGGTCGAAGCCATGGCGGGGCGCGACCCAGAGGCGGGGATTCAGGCCCTGGGCGCGGAGGATCGCGAGCCCGGCGCGCATCCAATTGCGCTGCGTTGCCTCGGGCACGCCGGCAAACTCCGTGAAGCGATGGAGGGGCACGAGGCTGCGTCCGCGGCTGGCGCAGAGGTGGCGGTAGCCGTGGAGACCAATAACGGCGCCCTCCGCCTGGAGTGCGCGCATACGAGCCCAGAAATCCGGGTCCGGAGGCTCCATGGCCAGCTCGCGATCCTGGTTGTCGGGGATGACGGCAAGGATCGGGCAAACGCGAAACTCTTCCATCAGCCCTTGGAGACGGTCCAGCCGCGCGCGGGGCGCGGTGGGGCACAGATCGTCGAGGCGAAGCAGGTACCGCGCCGGACCGGGCGTCATGCGGCGGCCTCCGGCGGCTTCGGCATCAGCCGGCGTGTCCAGTACCCCAGGAAGAAGAAAGTGCTGATGGTCCAGAGAGAGGTGGCCAGAGCAATGCCGGCGACGCCAAGCCAGCGCATGAGAATCAGGTTGAGAACCACATCGAGGCCCAGGTTCAGGATGCCGCAGTAGAGGATGAGGTCGGTGCGGCGCATGGCGAGCAGAAAGCGATAAAAGACGCGGCTGCACACGAAGAACGGTATCTGCAGAGCATACATGGCAAGCACGGGCGTGACTACCGCGGTGTCGCGCGGCGTGAAGGCGCCGTGCTGAAAGGTGAGGCGGATGAGAATGTGCGCACCCGCGATAAGCCCGGCGGCAACAGGCGTGGAGACGATCGCCGTAATTCCAAGCCAGGTGCGGACCGAGTGGCGGCAGCCGGACCAGTCGCCAAGTGCGATCATGCGCGAAAAATAGGGTGTCACCGCGGTGGATACCGCGCCCGCCGAAAGCGTAAGCACGACGCTGACGAAACGGTTGGCATAAGCGAGAGCAGAGACGCTGCCGGCGGGCAGCATGGCGGCCATGGACTGATCCACCAGAAGGCCTCCGGAGGCGACAAAGGCGCTGAGCAGCACCGGCCCATATTGCCCGGCGACCTCGCGGGTAGATTCGGTCATGCCGTGCCACCAGAGACGAAAGCGGTAGCCTTGCACCTCCATCATGACAGTGAGCGTGACTGCCTGCAGGAGCGCGCCGGCCAGATAGCCCGCGACCATCGCCCAAATGCCCATGCGGGGAGCAAGCAGGAGCGCGCAGACCATGATCGCCGCGGGCACCACGATGGGAACGAGCGCGGGCAGGGCGAAGCGGTCGAAGGTGTTGAGGACGGCCGTGCAGTTGGTGGCGATGCCGGTGATGAGGACGACCGGCAGCAGCGCATAGAAGAGGTGGATGGAAAGCGCCAGCTTGGCGGGAGGAAAGTGCGAGGCGATGATGGGAAAGATGCCGTGCGCGGCCAGGGCCAGGAGGACTGAGGCCGCGATGAGGAGCAGGCACATGGACAGCATGGCGTTGGAGAGCAGGTGCTGGGCGCGCTCGCGGCCCTCGCGCTCGCGGACGCGGATCAGCGTGGGGACCAGGGCCTGGTTCATGGACTCGGAGATGAGGTTGACGATCAGGCTGGGAATGAGCGCAGCGGCCAGGAAGGCGTCCATGGCATCGGAGCGGCCGTAGACGCCGGCGACCACGAACTCCTTGAAGGTGGCGACAAGCTTGACGAGAACCGCCGCCGCGGAGACAGCGGCCGCCGCCCGAAAAATCCGTTGGTTCACGCTTTTGCCCTGAAACTGGCGAGCGATTTGGGCGACGGGAAACATGGCGGCTCCGGATTGGGGCTAGTCTACAGGAGCGGCGGCTCGATGCCGCAGTTCAGGTTGGGGCGCCTTCAGCGCGAGCCGGACGCGGTCCTGCAACAAAATGTGCGCCGGAGGAACAGGATTCCCCTGGGACTTGGCTGCGTGTATGGTGTTTTCCGTTGAGTCCACGCGATATCGGATGCGTCCCGCGAGGACGCTGGCGCGTCCAGAAGAATATCGGCAAAAAAGGGGACGAGGATGCAAAAGGAGAGAGTTATGCGTGCGACCCGCAGGGCCGTCCTGGCAATGGCAGCCTTGACGGTGAGCGCGGGCATGGTGCTGGCCCAGACCGCGCCGGTGGTGACCGGAGACGCACGGGTGGACAAGCTGTTGAGCAAGATGACGCTCCAGGAGAAGCTGACGCTCATCCACGGCACACACGAGAATCCAGCCGTGTACCAGGGGCAGGCAGGCTACCTGGGCGGAATTCCGCGCCTGGGCATTCCCGGGTTGCGCTTCGCCGACGGCCCTCCGGGCGTGCTGGTGCGGCATCCCTCCAGCGGCGAAACCGCGACCATGGGCGTGGCCGCCACCTTCGACCGCAAGATGGCCGAGGAAAATGGCGTGGTGATCGGCCGGGAAGCGCGCGCGCTGGGCATCGACGTTGCGCTACAGCCGTTTGTGAATATCGACCGGGACCTGGAGTTCGGACGAGGCTACAACACCTTCGGCGAGGATCCCTACCTGACCTCGGAGATGGGCGTGGCCGAGGTGGAAGGCATCCAGTCGCAGCACGTGATGGCGCAGATCAAGCATTTTGTGGGCTACGACTCCGACAACGGGAGCACAGCGATCGACGATCAGACGCTGCACGAGGTCTACGTGGCGCCGTTTGAGGCGGCCATTCGCCGGGCCCACGTCTCGTCGTTGATGTGCTCCTATAACAAGTTGAACGGAACCTTCGCGTGCGGGAACAAGTCGACTCTGACCAAAATCCTGCGCGACGAGATCGGGTTCAAAGGCTTCGTCACCTCGGACTGGGGCGCGGTCCATGGCGTGGACTTTATCAATGCCGGGCTGGATATGGAGATGCCCGGCGAGCCGGCGCCCGGCTTTGGCGGCTTTTCCCTGCCCTCCTTCTTCGATCTGCAACCGCCGCCTCCTCCCCCTTCGCCGGAGATGATCAAGGGCGTGATGGCAATGTTTGGCGGACACATCCCCGAGGAACCGCCGCCGACGCGGCCCGATCTTGGCGATTTCGGCGTCAAGCTGAACCCCGAGAAGATGCCGCAGGCGCTGAAGGACGGCACCGTGACCGAGGCGACGATCACCCGTGCTGCCGGCCGTGTGCTGTATGAGATTGCAAAGTTCGGCTACCTGGACGGCATGTCGAAGCACACCGTGACCGCACAGGCCATCGAGGCCAATGCCGAGGTGATTGAAAAGACCGGCGACGAGGCCGCTGTGCTGCTGAAAAATGACGCGGACATCCTGCCCCTCAAGGCTGCCGATCTGGACTCGGTGGTGCTGATCGGTCCCACGGCGGGGCAAGTGGATGCCATCGGCATCAACGGCGAGCGGTCAGTGGGCCTTCCCCAGCGTCAGGTCGGCCCCTACGACGCCTTGAAGAAGATCACCGGCAACAACCAGATCCAGTTTGCCGTGGAAGACGACATGACGGGTTCGCTGGTGCCGGCTTCGGCTCTGAGCCACGACGGCAAACCCGGACTGGAGCGCATTGCCGGCGGAATGTTACAGGAGACCGACCCCGTGATCGACTTCACGGAAGCGCACGCCCTTCCGCGGAATTCGGTCATTGCCTGGAAAGGCACCCTGACGCCGCCGCACGCCGGCAACTACTGGATTTACCTGCAGGCGATGGGCACAAACGCAAATATCGCCATCGACGGCAAGCCGCTGGCCCGCACGGGCGCCTTCCAGGGCGGCGTGCACGGCGACATTCTGCAGGCCAACCAGGATAACGTGGTCCCAACCACCGATCACCTGGACAACGTGCGCCGGGCAATTGAACTCAGTGCTGGACCGCATGCCATCGAGATCAAGACTACCCCCGACACGTCAAACTCGCCGGTGCAACTGCGGCTGAATTGGTATACACCGGAACAGCGGCAGGCCGACCATGCGGCGGCGATTGAAGCGGCGAAGAAGGCGAAGATCGCGGTGGTGTTTGTTTGGACGCGGCTGACACCCGTGTTTGGGCTTCCTGGGGATCAGGACAAGCTGGTTGAGGATATCGCCGCGGTCAATCCCAACACCATCGTGGTGCTGAACACGAGCCAGCCCGTGGCGCTGCCGTGGATCAACCAGGTGAAAGCGGTTCTGGAGATGTGGTGGCCGGGGGACGAAGGTGGATGGTCTACAGCCAACATCCTGGCCGGCAAGGTGAGCCCGGCGGGACGGCTTCCCGTAACCTGGGCGCGGCGCCTCGAAGACTATGCCGCGACCGACCCAAAGCATCCGGAGCGCTCGAAGAAGGGCGTGGACGGCAAGACGACTTACAGCGAGGGCGTGAACGTGGGCTATCGCTGGTTCGACAAGGAGGGGATCGAGCCGCTCTTTGCCTTTGGTCATGGGCTGAGCTATACCACCTTTGCCTACTCGAATCTGAAGGTCGACAAGGCCGCCGATGGAGGGCTGAACGTGCTGGTGAAGATCAAGAACACCGGCAAGGTGGCGTCCGACGAGGTGCCGCAGGTTTATCTGGGCGCGCCCGATGCGATTCCCGAGGGCGTGCAGTTCCCGGTGCGGGCGCTGGTGGGCTTCGACCGCGTTCATCTGGAGGCGGGCGAAAGCAAAACGGTGACTCTCCACGTGGCGCCGCGCCAGTTGCAGTACTGGTCGACAAAGGAAGGCAAGTGGGTAACAGCGGGCGGCAAGCGCGTGGTGAGCGTGGGCGCCTCGTCGCGCGACCTGCGGCTGAGCCAGACGATCGGCTGAGGCGCATGCCTGGATTCGAAAATGCCGGGGCTTCGGTCCCGGCATTTTTTGCCTGACCTCGATGGAAGTCGTTCTTCCCTTCCCGGCTCCCGCCGTTCTCTCTTCCCTTTGCTTTCTGCGTTTACGACGCCATGCCCAGGCCGACGAGGTTGGCGGCGGCAATGATGAGGAGAATGCCCGCCCACAGCAGCCGAATCGGACGGCCTTTGATTCCCATCCACTCACCCAGTGCCAGACCAATGATGCCGCCGAAGAGAACATAGCCGCTCATGTGGAGCATCCAATTCACATACGCCAGGTGCTGGGGGATATTGGCCTGGCCCCAGGCAAAGAAGAAAAACTGGAAGTACCACATGATACCGCCGGCGGCAGCCATGCCCGCGTTCTTGGCGAGGGTCGCACGCGGCTGGCGCAGGTCGGCGCGCAGCGAGAGCCTCTTCAAAGCGCCCAGGCGAATGAAGCAATAAGCAAAGTTGACCAGCGCGCCGCCGCCCATGATGAAGACATAGCTGGGCAGTGCGGCATAGAGCGGCTTGACGCCCGCCCGCAGAGCGGCGGCCCGCATGGGTTCGGCGGCGTTGATGGCGAAGGCCATGCCGGAGGAGAAGATGCCGCACAGAACCGCGAGAGTGACGCCGAGGGCGACATTGAACTCCTGCTCGTTGCCGTGGAGTTGCATCTCCTTCTGATGGCCGGCGAAGGAGACCACGCCCACGCCCACCAGGGCAAGCAGCAAACCCGCCATGGTGAACAGGCCGCCGCGGGTTTCAAATAGAAGAGCAAACTGGCCGCTTTCAAGCGGCGGCACCAGCGTGCCCACAACCAGCGTGACGCCAATGGCCATGCCCACGCCCAGCGAGATGCCCAGGTGACGCATGGTCAGACCATAACTCACGTTGCCCACGCCCCACATGGCTCCAAAGAGCGCGGCCATGAGCAAAACATGCCTGTCTATGGACCCATAAAAAGCAAAGAAATGGGGCAACAGCAGAAGGCTCACTCCGATGGGCAGCAACACCCAGGAGAAAAAGCCGGCCACGGCCCATGTCGTCTCCCAGCACCACTTTTTCACTTTGCCAATGGGCGCATAGAAAGACGCGGCCGATGCCGCCCCCACCATGTGCCAACCGATTCCCGCCAGAATTGCCGGCATGGCCTCTCCCTTTCGTCAAAATGCCGGCAAGGTTCGAGGCTCTGCCGGGAGCCAGGCTTCGCTTCTACTGCACGTCAACTTCAAAGGTGTAGCTCCCGGATGGGAGTTCGAGGCCTTTGCCCGCGCCGCGCCCGCTGCCCTTCATCGACATAAGCTCGACTAGCGGTTTGCCGTCGCGCGTGAATCGTCCGGCCTCATCAGCCAGAGGCGCAAGCCAGCCCTTGGTATTGGCGGGCAGAGTAACGTGCCAAATGGCCTTGCTTCCCTTCACGGTCCAGTCGGAATGGATAGGGCCGTACTGCGAGTCGTAGTCGAAATGCACATCCCCCAGACGCGCATCGAAAACAGGATGCAACAGCACGGTGTGGAAACCGGCATCCAGCGGCGTGGCGTCCACGCCGGCGGCGTAGCCGTAGATCCACGCGGCCACGGCGCCGTAGGCATAGTGGTTAAAGGAGTTCATGCTGGGATCGTGCAGCATCTGGTTGCCGTTCCAGCGCTCCCATATGGTGGTGGCCCCGTGCTCAACCTGGTAACCCCAGGAGGGGTATGCGGTATTGAGCAGCAACTGGTAGGCGAGCTTGACGTAGCCGGCCTTGCTCAGCTCCTGCAACAGGTAAGGAGTGCCAAGGAAGCCGGTGCCGAGCAGGCCGTGGTTGGCCGCGATTTTACCGGCCAGCCGCCCGGCAGCGGCAGCGCGCAGGCCGGCGGGCAGCAGGTTCATGTGGAGCGCCAAAACATAACCGGCCTGCGTGTCGCCTCCCGAGCTTTTGGCATTGGGGTTGTTGATCTGCCCAAAGGGCGAGGGCGAGTTGTCGGCTCCGGCCACAAACCCGTCGCCGTGCACAAAACGCTTCTGGAAGGCATCGCGAATCTTCACGAACTCGCTCGCGTATTCTTCTTCCGCGGCGGTGCGGCCGGTGGCCTGGGCCATCTCGCGCATCAGGGTCACGTCGTAAGCCCAGTAGGCGCTGGCGATGAGCACATCGTCCGTTTTGCCCTCGGGCGAGAGCCAGTCACCAAAGGGAATGCCGCTGTCGTGCACCCAGAGCCAGTCCGGATTGGCCGCCGCGATGGCGCTCAGATAGCGCTCCATGGCGTCCCAGTTCTGGTCGATGATGCGGGTATCGCCGGTCTGCAGCCAGGAGGTCCAGGGGATAATGACGCCGGCATCGCTCCAGCCCGCGCCGGAGCCCGAGGTGGGCTGCGACGTGCCCGGCGCGTAGATGCCGTAGAAGGGCGTGCCCACCTGCGTGCCGCGCATGTCGCCGGCAAACTTGCGCGAGAAGGCGGCGAGATCCATGTTGTAACTGGCGGCCCGCCAGAAGACCTGCGCGTCGGCCATCCAGCCGAGGCGCTCGTCACGCTGCGGGCAGTCGGTGGGGACACCGACGAAGTTCGATCGTTGACCCCAGAGAACGTTGCGCCAGAGCTTATTCACGAGTGCACTCCCCGTCTCCAGTTGAACGGTGAAAGGCGCGGCCGTATGCAGAACGAGGGCTTCCACATCTTCCTTGGGTGGCGCCTTGGCAAGCCCAGTAATCTCGATGTAGCGGAAGCCATGGAACGTAAATTGCGGCGTGAGCACCTGTACGCCCTTGCCGCCGAGGATGAAATAGTCGGTGGCTTTGGCGGTGCGCAGGTTGTCGGTGTAGATCGTCCCATCCGGATTCACGATTTCCGCAACACGCACGCGCATACGCGCGCCAGCGGGGCCTTCGACGCGCAGGCGCTCCACGCCGGCCAGGTTCTGGCCAAGATCGTAAACAAAGACGCCCGGCTTGGGTTCGGTAACCGATTGGGCTGCGACCGTCCGCTCGACGCGAATGGAGGGAAACTCCTGCGCTTCGATGGCGACGGGCTTCGGATCAATGGCAACGGCGGACTTCCAGCCGGATGCCGCAAAAGCCGCCGTATCCCAGCCGGGCTGGAGAAGACGGGTGTCCTGGCTTTCGCCGTCGTAGATCTCGGAGTGGAGGATGTAGGAGGTGTTGGCCTGCCACGTCGGATCGGTCGCAACCCACTCGACGCTGCCGTCGCGATGCTCAATGCGCAGTTGGGCGCGGAGAGCGGGTGGCGTGGCCCCGTAGTTGTTGGGCTGCTGGAACCACTCGAGCGGAGTTTCATACCAGCCCGGAGCCAGCAGCGCGGCCATCGCATTCTTCCCTGTCTGGATCTGCGCAGTCACGTCGTAGGTCTGGTACATGACGCGTTCCCGATAGTCGGTCCATCCGGGAGCAAGCGCGGCATCGCCCACGCGGCGGCCGTTGAGGAATATCTCATAGGCGCCCAGGGCGGTGGCGTAGAGCCGCGCCGACTCGATGGGGCTCACAACCGTGAAGGTGTGGCGCAGGGCTTTGACGGAATCGGGAATCCAGGGGTTGCCGAGAAGCTGGGCCGCAGTGGAACCCGTGGCCTCGGTGGCAGCAACGGAGAACTGCCAGCCGGAGTCGTCAAAACCCGCATTCTGCCACCCGCCGGCGGCGTGAATGGAGCTCTTCCAGCCCGTATCGCTGGCAAAGGTGGCCCAGGAGCCGTCCGTGTACTCCACCACCAGAGTCGCGATCATGGGCGGCGGCGCCTCCACGGCCATGCCGTTGGGGTTGGCAACGTAATGCACCGTTTCAATGGCGATGGTGTTTGCGCCCGGGTTGAGCCTGCCCGTGGCGTCGGCAGAAACAAACTTCTTCCAGGGCATCTGCTTCCACGGTGGCAGCGGACTGGCCTCGAGCAGTTGCGCTCCATTGATCCATGCGGAGACGGAGTCCTGGCCCGTGGCGAAGAGCGTGGCGTGGCGGACGGGCTTAGGCAACTGGATGGTCTCGCGATAAGCGTAGTGCTGCACAGGGACTTTCTCGGCGGCGAGCGCGCTGGCCTCGGAATTTGCGATCCACTGGGCTGAGGCATGGCGGACCGCCTGTTCTTCCGGGGTCTCATAGCCGATCCAGGCTGCGCGCCAGTGATTTTGATCCCCAAGCCCCTCTTCCCACCAGGTAACTTCACTCGCCGGGTAGGGCTTGCCGGCGGCATCCCACACCGTTACGCGCCAGTAGCAGCGCTGGAAAGGCTGCAGCGGCTTGCCGCCATAGCGCACATCGACGGAGTGGTCTGACGCCACGCGGCCGCTGTCCCACAGGTCGGCCTTGCCGGCCGCGGCCAGTTCAGGACGCGTAGCGGCCACGATGCGATAGGCCGTCTGCCTTGCCCCTTGCGCCGCATCGCGCACTTGCCAGGAAAAGCGCGGAGTCAACTCGTCGATACCAAGAGGTGTCCGCAGATTGTCCACCCTCAACGCCACAGGCCCGCGAGCAGCCGCGTGTATCGCCGCCCTCATGGGCAGCGCCACCAATGCAAGTGCCAATCCGAGTGTGATCCAGCGCATGGTTTCCTTTCCTGTATGCCCGCCCCGAACGCCTGTCATTCCCGGTGTTCACAGGTTGACGCCGCATCCTCAAAAGCGGATGCCCATCCATCCTAAGCCACGGTAGGCCATTCGGACTCGGGTTCTCTGGCGATCGGCATGTCGAGACGCTTTTCAGCGGTTTCCTCAAATGAAATTGTTGCTGATTCGAAAAAGGTAAGCAATCAGAGTTACAGTTGTCAAAGCCTCTCTCACGCTCGCGGTTCCGTAGATCACTCCGCAGGACGCGGTGGTAGATTAGCCTTAACTCAAATCGAGGTGAATACAAGTGCGGGTTCTTGTTACCGGAGGCGCGGGTTTTCTTGGGGCGCGGCTGGCGCGTCACCTTTTGCTCAAGGGGCATCTGGCCGCCGAAGCAATCGACGAACTGGTCCTCACCGATCTCACTCCACCCCCTGCCGATCTCCTGACCGATGCCCGGGTTCGCGCGCTCACTGGCGCTTTGCTGGCACAGCGCGAAGCGCTAAGCCGCGAGAGCTTCCATGCGGTCTTTCACCTGGCGGCAGCGGTTTCCGCCGAGTGCGAGACGGATTTCGATCTGGGCATGCGCTCGAACCTCGACAGCACGAGGGCGCTGCTGGATTCTCTCAGAGCCTCGGGCAACGCGCCGCGCTTCGTTCTTGCCAGCTCGGTTGCGGTCTTTGGCTCCGATCCCTATCTGCCCATGCCCCCAGTGATTCGCGACGAAACGCTGCCCACCCCGCAATCGTCGTATGGCATTCAAAAGTTCATCGCCGAACAGCTGGTGGCCGACTACACCCGCAAGGGATTCATCGATGGCCGCAACGTGCGGCTGATGACCGTGGTGGTGCGGCCGGGACGGCCCAATGGCGCGGCTTCGAGCTTCCTGTCGGGAATCATCCGCGAGCCCGTGAACGGCCACGAGGCGGTCTGCCCCGTGCCCCTGGAGACGCGCGTGGCGCTGGCCTCGCCCTCGCGGACCATCGAAGGCCTGATCCGCATGGCTGAGGCGGCGCGCGCGGAGTTGGGCGGACGCACGGCGGTGAATCTGCCCGCGCTCACGGTGAGCGTGGGCGAGATGCTCGATGCGCTGGAGACAGTGTGCGGAGCGCAGACGCGCGCGCGGGTGCGCCTCGAACACGACGCCGTGATCGCGCGGATTGTGGGCGGATGGCCGGCGGCCTTCGATCTTTCCCGCGCCGCGCGGCTCGGACTCGCACCCAACCCGGACTTCATTTCCATCGTCCGGGAGTTCCTTGCCGAGCGCGCCGCCGAGGCGCCTGGCCGCTCCTGAATCAGGCGCATCTCTGGCCGCGTCCTCCAGCACATTCTTGCGCAGGCCTGTTTTTGCGAACCTTCCGGCGGGTCAACTCCTGATCAGACCGCGCCGGTGTAGTCTAAGGGTGAGTTTGCTGGCAATCTTTCCCTCTACCGCGCGCGCGAGCGAAAAGAAACAAAACCATGGCCCTACTCGGTTGCATCGCGGACGATTTGACCGGCGCCACTGATCTGGCGAACAACCTGGTACGCGCGGGCATGCGCGTTGCGCAGACCATTGGCGTGCCCGCGCGCACAAACCGCATGGATGTGGACGCGCTTGTGGTGGCCCTGAAGTCGCGCACCATTCCTGCGCCAGAGGCGGTGGCTCTCTCACTCAACGCCTGCCGCTGGCTGCGGCAGCAGGACGCGCGCCAGATCTATTTCAAGATCTGCTCCACCTTCGATTCCTCTCCGCGCGGCAACATCGGCCCAGTCATCGAAGCATTGATGCTGGAACTTGACGTGGATTTTTCCATCGCCACTCCGGCATTTCCCGAGAATGCGCGCACCGTCTTCAATGGGCATCTTTTTGTTGGCCGGCAATTGCTGTCGGAGACGGGGATGCGCCATCATCCGCTGACTCCGATGACCGACGCCAACCTGGTGCGCGTGCTGCAGGCGCAACTGAATCCCGCTGCCGGACGCAAGGTGGGGCTGGTGGACTTTGACACGGTGGCAAAGTCGCCCCATGCCATCCGCCGGAAGATGGCGGAGCTGCGCGCAGAGGGCTTCAGCATGGCGATTGCCGATGCCGTGAGCGACGACGATCTGCTGCGGCTCGGCGCCGCCCTCAAGGACGCGAGTTTTGTGACGGCGGCTTCCGGCCTGGCCCTTGCTTTGCCCGCGAACTGGGGATTTACGCCCACGGCAAATGCCAGCCGCCTTCCTCACGCCGCGGGACGCAAGGCGATTGTGGCGGGCAGTTGCTCAACGGCGACTCTGGCACAGGTGCGGCACTTTTGCGAGAGCGGCGGCCTGGCGCGCGAGCTGGCGCCAATGGAGATCGCTGCCGGTGCGGAGGCAGCGGTTGCCGGAGCACTCGCATGGATCGATGCCTGCTGGGAAAGCGATTCCTCGCGGGCTTTGCTGGTCTACTCCACCGCCGAACCGGACGACGTGAAAGCCGTGCAGGAGCAGCTCGGCGTGGACCGGGCGGGCGCAATGATCGAGAGTGCGCTGGCTGCCGTGGCGCGGGGCCTTGTGGAGCGCGGCGCCCGCCAGTTGATCCTGGCGGGCGGCGAAACTGCGGGCGCCTGCATGCACGCCCTCAACGTGGAACTGCTGCAGATTGGACCGCAGATCGACCCCGGCGTGCCCTGGTGTTATGCTTCGCACACCGGTCTGCATCTGGCTCTGAAGTCGGGCAACTTTGGAGCGCGCGACTTCTTCACCAGGGCCTTTACACTGATTGCCTGAGGACCATGAACGAGACAGATTTGAGACACGAGATTTGCCGCGTGGGCCGCTCGCTCTTCGAGCGCGCGTATGTGCATGCCACCGCGGGCAACATCAGCGCGCGCCTTGAGGATGGATTTCTGATCACGCCCAGCGACGCATGCCTTGGCCTTCTTGAGCCGGAGAATCTGGCCAAAGTGGGACTGGACGGATGCCAGCAGAGTGGAGACCGCGCCAGCAAAACACTCGCGCTACACCGCTCGATCTACAGGGAGGATCCCATGGCGCGGTGCGTAATCCACACCCACTCCACGCATCTGGTTGCGCTTACCCTTGCTGGTGTGTGGCGCCGTGAAGACATTCTTCCGCCCATTACGCCCTATTTTGTCATGAAGGTAGGCCACGTGCCGCTGATGGACTATTGCAGGCCCGGCGATCCGGCAGTGGGAGCGCAGGTGGCGCAGACCATCGAAACGATGCGCGCCCGTGCAACGCCGATTCGCGCTGTGATGCTCGACCGGCTCGGCCCCAACGTGTGGCACGAGACGCCCGCCGCCGCCATGGCCGTGCTGGAAGAACTGGAAGAGACGGCGCGCCTGTGGATGATGAGCACGCCAAAACCGGAGCCGCTGTCTGAACCGCAGATTGAGGAACTGCGCCGCAGCTTCGGCGCGTCCTGGTAACCCTGCCAAGGGAGCCGATCCAATGCCTCGCTTTGCCGCCAATCTGACCACGATGTACACCGAGCACAGCTTTCTCGACCGCTTTGCCGCCGCCGCGCACGATGGCTTTCTGGCGGTGGAGTTTTTGTTTCCGTACGAGCATCCGGCGGCCGCGCTGGTGGCCTTGCTCAAGGAACACGGGTTGAAGCAAGTCTTGTTCAATGCGCCTCCGGGCCACTGGCAGGCCGGCGAGCGGGGCTGCGCGGCGCTGCCGGGACGCGAGCAGGAATTCCGCGAAGGATTTCTGCGCGCGCTCGACTATGCCCAGGCGCTCGGCTGCCCGCGCATTCACGCCATGGCCGGCATCGCGCCCGCGGGAGCAGCCCGGCCACGCATGCGCGCAACTTATCTTGCCAACCTGGCGTGGGCGGCCGGTCAGGCCAGCGGCCATGGCGTGGATGTGCTGATCGAGCCCATCGCCGCACGCAACATGCCCGGCTACTTTCTCAATCGCCAGGAAGAGGCCCACGCGATCGCGGCCGAGAGCGGCATGGCGAATCTCAAAGTGCAGATGGATCTGTTTCACTGCCAGGTGGAGGAGGGCGATCTGGCCACAAAGATTCGCGCATACCTTGGGGGCGCAGGCCAGAGCCGCGTGGGCCACTTTCAGATTGCGGGCGTGCCGGAACGCCACGAGCCCAGCACCGGCGAGGTGAACTACGAGTACCTTTTCAATCTGATTGACTCACTCGGATACCACGGCTGGATAGGATGCGAATACATCCCCGCGGCGCGAACAAGCGCGGGGCTTGGCTGGCTGAAGAAGTGGTTGACGGCAGCCTGAGAGCGCTTTCAGAGAATGTGCGCCAACATCAGGGTGAACCCAAGGCCGACGACGGCGATAATGGTTTCGGAAACCGACCACGTTTTGAGCGTATCGACCACGCTCATGTTGAAGTACTCCTTGACGAGCCAGAAACCGCCGTCGTTGAGGTGCGAAAAAATGAGCGAGCCGGCGCCGGCGGCGATGGCCAGCAGTTCAGGGTGAACGCCCGGGCTGGCCAGGGCAAGCGGAGCCACAATGCCGGCCGCCGTGCTCATGGCCACCGTGGCCGAGCCGGTGGCCAGACGCATGAGCGCCGCCAGCAGCCATACCAGCAGGATGAGCGAGATGTGGCTGTGCAATGCCACCGCGATGATGGCCTGGGAGACGCCGCTATCCTGCAGAACGCGCCCGAAACCTCCTCCGCCGCCCACCAGAAGGGTGATGGCGGCCGTGGGCGCGAGACACTCGTTGCTGAAGCGCAGGATGGTGTCGCGGGTGAAGCCGCGCATCTGGCCCAACGTAACAAAGCTCAGCAGCGCGCCAATAAGCAGCGCCATATCGTCGTTTCCGGCCAGGTGCAGCGCCTGGTTGAAGATGCTTCCCGGAGCCGAGATGGAATCGGCCCAGCTTCCCACCATCATCAGCAGAACCGGAAAGAGGATCGTGAACAAGGCGATGCCGAGGCCCGGCAAACCCTCTTCTGAACCGGGATCCGAAAACTGGTCGGCCATGGGGTTTTCCGCGGGCAGGTGAACGTGGGGCGCGATGAGAAATGCGTAGATGGGGCCCGCGATCAACGCTGTGGGAATGCCGACAAGCAACGCATAGAGTATGGTCTTGCCCATATCGGCTTTGAACAGCGTCACGGCCAGCGTGACGGCGGGATGCGGCGGCACTAGCCCGTGCGCCACCGAAAGACCGGCCAGCATGGGCAAGCCAACCAGCACCAGCGAGGTGCGCGTGCGCCGCGCCACCGTGTAAACAATGGGGATGAGCAGAACAAAGCCCACCTGAAAAAAGGCCGGCAGGCCCACAATGATGGAGATGACGGCCATGGCCCAGGGAATGCGCTTCTCACCAAAAAAACGGATGAGCGTATAGGCGATCTGGTTGGCCGCCCCCGACTCCGCCATCATCTTGCCGAGCATGGTGCCCAGCGCCACAATGATGGCGATGTGGCCCAGCGTGCCGCCCATGCCGGCCTCGAAGGAATGCACCACCTTGGAGAGCGGCATGCCCGCGGCAATGGCAAGCCCCAGCGAGCTGATCAGCAAAGCGATAAAGGGGTTGAGCTTGGCCAGGGCAATGAGCAGAATAAGGCCGACCACAGAGGCACAGGCGGCGGCAAGCAGGAAGATGCTGTGAGAATCGGTCATTGTGGGGCTGCGGGGGTGCGGTTCACTTCAGTTGAAGAGCGGTGGATGCGGCAGAGACGCGCCGCCTCAGGCCTTCGGGTTCTTGTAGGCAACGCAATCGATCTCCACTTTGCAGTCAACCACCATGCGCGACTCCACGCAGGAGCGGGCCGGAGGATGCTCGCCGAAAAATTCCTTGAAGACGGCATTGAAGGCGGAGAAGTCGCGCGGATCGTCGAGCCAGACGCCGCAGCGGACCACATGCTCGGGGCCGTAACCGGCTTCGTTCAGAATCGCCAGCAGGTTGCGGATCGCCTGGCGCGCCTGGGCCACGATATGGCCGGCAACCAACTCTCCGTTGACCATGGGCGTCTGGCCCGATACGTACAACCAGCCGCCTGCTTCCACTGCGCGCGCAAATGGGAGCTGCTGCCCGCCTGCCCCTTTGCCGCCTTCCACGCCATACCTCTTGATGCTCATGCGCTTCTCTTCCCTTCCCTTCGTTTGCCCTCAGCGATTGGCCCATGCCGTTTTGCCGCGCGGCAAAAAACGCCCCGCCCGGCTGCCCGTCGCGCCGTGGCTTGTGTATGAAAGCACGCCGTTCACCCAGACGGCGGCAATGCCCTCGGCCGGACGGGCGGGATCTGTGAATGTGGCCGTATCCGCGATCCTCGCCGCATCGAAAAGCACCAGGTCGGCCCAGTACCCTTCGCGAACCAGACCGCGCCCGGTCAGACCGAAACGCTGCGCCGGCATGGAAGTCATCTTGCGAATCGCCTCCGTCAGTGGAAAGAGCTTTTCTTCGCGGCTGAAGCGGCCCAGAACGCGCGGAAATGTTCCCCAGAGCCGCGGATGCGGACGCGGATCGTTGGGTAGCCCGTCGGAACCGATCATGGTGGCCGGGTGGCGCAGGATGCGGCGCATGTCGTCTTCGGAGATGCTGTGATAGATGGCCCCTGCCGGTTGCAGGCGCCGCGCGGCTTCGAGTTGCGTCACGTTCCACCGCTCGGCGATGGCCGCCAGCGTTTGCCCTCCCGCCTCCGGATGCGGCGTGCTCCAGGTGATGGTAATCTTCACGCGCTCGTCCACCTGCTTCAGGTCGAGCGTGCTGGAGCCGGCGGCGTAGGGATAGCAGTCGCAGCCGGCCGGCTGCCCGGCCCGCGCGCTCTCCAGGCTCGCAAGCACTTCGCCGCCGCGGCCCCAGTTGTCGATGCCGGCGCACTTCAGATGCGAGATCACCACCGGCACGCTGTGGGCGCGGCCAATCTGAAATGCCTCGCACATGGCGTCGAGGACGGTTTCCGTTTCGCTGCGCAAATGGGTGGCATAGATGCCGCCCGCGCGCGCCAGTGGCTCGGCTACAGCCACCACCTCTTCCGTTGTCGCCTCGCGGGCGGTGGCATAGGCCAGACCCGTGCTCAACCCGAGCGCGCCGCCATCGAGGGCCTCCTGCAACTGCGCGCGCATGGCCTCGATTTCGGCCGCCGTCGCGGCGCGATCCAGGCGGTCCATGTGGTTGCTGCGCAACGCCGTGTGCCCCACGAGCACACCCACGTTCACGGATGGACGCGCCTCTTCGAGGGCCGCAACATAGTCGGCAAAACGCGCATAATGGAAATCGCCCGGCTCGCCAAGCAGATTCATGGGATCGGGCAACCGGCCGCGCAGGCGCACCGGGGCCGCGCTGATGCCGCAGTTGCCGGCAACGACCGTGGTGACGCCCTGCGAAAGCTTGGGCAGCATCTGCGGCTTGTGGATCACGGCAAGGTCGTCGTGCGTGTGCGCGTCAATAAAGCCGGGCGAAAGCGTAAGCCCTTGCGCATCCACCGTGGCCGCGGCCTCCAGATCCAGCGACGGGCCGATGGCGCAGATGCGGCCGTCGCGGATGGCTACGTCCAGGCCCTCCGCGGCAGACGATCCGCTGCCGTCGAGAATGGTTGCATGGCGAAGAAGGGTGTCACAAGGCGGCATATCCGTTGCATAAGAATATAGGCTATAGGCATGGCGGTTCCCAAACCGCAGAAGGATGAGCAACCGCTGGAGGCAGGTCCGTGAACGAAAAGCCGCAAGAAATCGCCATTCGCTGCTCCGCCACGATGGCGCTGGACAAGGGCCTGGGCATCGATGCGCCAGTGGCCTCCGACGAAGAGATCGGCCGTCTGAAACTGAACCTGCTGCGCGAGGATCTGAGCCTGCCCGCCGCGGTTCTTTACCAGGACAAGCTGCTCAACAACCTGAACTGGATGCGTCAATTCGCGGCCGCCTATGGCGTCAAGCTGGCTCCGCACGGCAAAACCACAATGGCCCCCAAGCTCTTCCGCATGCAACTGGAGGCCGGCGCGTGGGCGATCACCCTGGCCACCGCGCAGCAGACCGCCGTGGCCTGCGCGCATGGCGTGCGCCGTGTCCTGATGGCGAATCAGCTTGTGGGCAGGCAGAACATGTCGCTCATCTCCCATTTGCTCCAAGATCCGGAGTTCGAGTTCTACTGCCTTGTGGATTCGGCGGACTTGATTGACCAGTTGGGCGCATTTTTTGCAAAACGCGGACAGCGCCTGCGGGTGCTGCTGGAGTTGGGCGTGGACGGAGGCCGCGCGGGCGTGCGCAACGAGGAGCAGTTGAATGCAGCCCTGCAGGCCTTCGCGCGCTGCCAGGATGCGGTGGCCTTGTGCGGAATCGAGCTGTATGAGGGCGTGCTCAGCGAGGAGGCCTCCATCCGCGCATTTCTTTCGCGCGCGGTGGACGTGATGCGGAGGCTGCTCGAACAACGCCGCCTGACGCAGGCGCCGGCGCTGCTTTCGGGAGCGGGATCGGCCTGGTACGACGTTGTGGCCGAGGTCTTCACGGCGGCGCGCTTCCCCGCGCCGGTGGAGATTGTCTTGCGCCCCGGCTGCTATCTCACGCACGATGTCGGCGCCTATCGCGCGGCGCATGCCAGAATCTGCGAAAGCAATGCCGTCGCCAGAAAAATCCCTTCCTGCCTGCAACCGGCGTTGCAGGTCTGGGCCTACGTGCAGTCCCGGCCTGAAGCAGAAAAGGCGATCATCGCCATGGGCAAGCGCGATGCCGCTTTCGATTCCGGATTGCCGGTGCCCGCGCTCCACATGAGGCCCGGCGAGCCTGCGCCGCGGCCGGCGCCCGCTCTTTGGACCCTGACCAAGATGATGGATCAGCATGCCTACATGAAAGTTGCGCCGGGCGACGACCTTCGCGTGGGCGACATGATCGGCTTCGACATCGCGCACCCGTGCCTCACCTTCGACAAGTGGCGCGCACTGCCGCTGCTGAACCGGGATTACCAGGTAATC
>JAJZVX010000024.1 GCA_021846985.1 Acidobacteriota bacterium
TTTGGTTTGCCGACGGCACGGTGGGCGGCAGCGGGGGCACGATGACCGGGCTCATGTCAGCCACAGTTTGGTTCGCCGACGGCACAGTGGGCGGCAGCGGGGGCACAATGACCGGGCTCATGTCAGCTACAGTTTGGTTCGCCGACGGCACGGTGGGCGGCAACGGGGGCACAATGACCGGGCTTGCCGCTGCAAAAGCGACACTCGCGCCAAAAAAGAGAACAACCAGAGAAGAGGATATTGGTAGTGTCGAAGTCTTCAAAGTCATGGCTTTACAGCTCCTGTCGGTGGGACTTTGTACCCAAAATGGTAACCACGTGCAAGAGTAACCTAAACGAGGTAGAACATCTACAACAAAAGTAACCATTTGATAAAATTCCAGATTTCATTTGTTTACTTAATCTAGATCGAAAGTATCCAAATCAGGTTTTTGTCGGTTCGATCAATCTCCGGAATTTCCGGGATTTATAGGGTTTCAGGGCTGCTTCTTCCGGGTTCCAGATCCGCAGCGGCAGTGATCGCCCCACTCGAATAGCACCGCTTAGGGCGTTGTCTCAATGGAGTGAGGTTGCCGCGGAAGCACACTCAAAACTAGGTTATTGCCACGTTCCGATCAAGCCGATTCAATCTTGGCGCCGTATGGAAGGCCAGTTCCACATCGTCCGGCCTGAACCGCGGTCTGCATGCATTACGCGGGGAGACTGGCTGATTGGTGTAGTCGAGAGCCGGATCTTCGCCAGAGTTTTTCGTGACGCCTGGGAGACTATCCTCATGGCAAAGCGGTTTCTGGATACAAAACAATCAATTCATGGGCGCCTTCTGGCTGAAGTTCTCCCACTGCGGAAGGCTCTGGCGGGCCAGGCACGATGCGTTTTGAGGCCAGTCTTCTTGTAAGATGTATATATTCATACAGATATCAACAGAATCGGCTCTTTCTTTTTTTGCATGCACTGCGATGCCTTTGGACCGGATCCGAGGGGGGTTACTTTACTGAAAACTTTCGTGCCGTGGGGTTCGTCGAAGATTTTGTTAGAGTGCCATTAGGCGTTTCGTAGCCGGGAATGCGGTTTGCATATGACCTCAGTAAAATCCGTGCCGGAGCCCTCGCGGGAGCCAACAGCGGCAGTCCCCTCCAATCAGGAAGTGCGGTGCGCGGTTCGCTTTCCACTGGCGCTGGCTGTTGTGGTTGCCGAAGGCAGTGGTGAGTTTGCCGCCATTACGCGCAACGTTTCGGCGAGCGGCGTCCTCTTTGAGCTGGATCACCCACTTCAGGTTGGCGGGCAGATCAGTTTCTCTCTTCGCATGCCGGGATCCGTGCTTGGCACTTCCAGAGATGTTCTAGTGAATTGCCTGGGACGTGTGGTACGCTGCTCCATGAGTCAATCTCACTACCAGTCGGCCGCCACTATTGACGAGTATCAGTTTGCCGAGCAGTGAGGCCGGGGTTGGCTGGCAGCGGCACACGATGGAAATATTCGACGATTCTAGTGATGGTGAGCTTCGAGACGGACAAGTAAAGCCGGGAACTATTCGTGTCATTCTTGCGGACTCCCAGGCAATCTATCGTGTTGGCATCCGGAAGGTTTTTGCGCTGGAAGACGATATCCGCGTGGTCGCCCAGGCGGACTCGCTGGACAATCTCAAGGCTGCCATCGAGCGTTTTCCCACGGACATTGTCCTGCTGGAGGGGGGACTTCTGGCCGGCACCGCCAACGCCATTCCGGAGTTGCTGCGCATCGCCCCTGATGTGAAGCTGATTGTGCAGGCGGTTGCTACCGACGAGAGCCACACCGTGGAACTTTACCGCCGCGGGGTGCGCGGAATTATCTCCCGTTCCATCTCTCCGGATCTGCTGGTGCGCTGTGTTCGCCGTATTGCCGCTGGCGAAACTTGGATTGACAACCAATCCGTCAACTGGGTCATAGAAGCTTACCGTGCGCAAGCTGCGGCCCTTGTCAGCCCACGCAATCAGCCCCGGCTCTCGCCCAAGGAAATGGCGATCATCACCTGCATTACCCAGGGCAAGCGCAATAAGGAGATCGCTTTCCAGCTTGGCACCACCGAGCAGGTCATCAAGAACTACCTGCGGAAGATCTATGACAAGCTGGGCGTGAGCGACCGTCTCGAACTGGCCCTCTATTGTCTGCACAACAAGATCATCCATGTCGATGTCGACGAAGAACAGACAGCCCGGAAGGTGATGGCCAGCTAAACTACCTCTGCGTTTCGAGCGCTGTACGGTCTTCCCGGTCAGGCTTCTGTTTGCCATCGGAGCAGGACGCAGGGTGGCGCGCGCCCATGTCTCGCGCCACTTCCAGCAGGCGGATGAGTTCGCTCAGGTCACGGCTACCCATGTGACCCAGCAGCGCACGCGGCGCCGCCAAGATCGCCGGATTCATTTCATCAAGCAGCCGAAGCCCAGCCTCGGAGATGCGTGTCCACACCACACGGCGGTCGTTCCGGTCGCGCTGCTGACGAATCAGTTTCATCGTCTTCAGCCGCGCCAGCAGCCGCGTGATGTCGGGTTCAGCGGTAATCATGCGGCTGCCAATGGCGGTGCAGGTGAGCCCTTCCGGTTGCGCTCCGCGCAGGATTCTGAGCACGTTGTATTGCGTGGTAGTGACGCCCCACGCCCGTGTTTTCAGGTGGAGGCTTCTCTGCAGGCAGTCGGCCGTGCGCAGCAGATTCAGCAGCGTCTCCTCCTCCAGACTGGCAAAGGGCGGACTTTGCGCGATCTCCTGTTTCAAACTTGTCATCGAGGCACGCTCCATCGGGTATTTTGCCATGCAGGGGGGAAGCGCCGTTTACAGCGATTGCTTGATCACTTCCAGGTCTACGGTCAGCTTGATTTCGTCGCCTACAATCGACGCGGGAAACCCTGTGCCCACCCCAAAGTCGGTCCTCTTTAGTGTTGCGGACGCGGAAAAACCCGAGTGCGGCTTATGGTCCATTCCCGGCACCGGCGTGCTTGGGCCCTCCACATCGAGCACCACAGGTTTGGTTACCCCGTGCAGGGTGAGGTTGCCAGCGACTGTCAGGTGATTACCTTGGCGCGTGACGCTGGTGCTGGCGAAGGTAGCCTTCGAATAGTGGGCGGTGTCGAAGAAATTGGCGCTTTTCAGATCGGCATCGCGCATTGCCGAGCCGCTGTCCACGCTGCTCACGTCGATCGTTGCCTGCACGCTCGACTTGCTCATGTCGGCCTGATCAAGCTGGATGACGCCGTTGACGCCTCCAAACCGGCCATGGACGTTCGACACGCTCATGTGGCGTACGGTGAAGTCCACCTCGCTGTGCACTGAATCAATCTTCCAAGTGGTGGTTTGAGCCTGCGCCCGGGGGAAGGCCAGTGCCAAAAGCGCCGTTACCAGTACAAATCGCCTCATCGTCGGTGTGTCCTTTCGTTTGCGGGGCAGCAGCCCGTGGAGTCTGGCGGCGAACGCCTCCCGGCGAGGCGGCTTTCGCCGAAAGGAGCGCAGCAAGGGTCTGGGCTGCCGTGCGGGCGGAACTGAGTTGCCCGGCGACGGTATTCCAGCAGAATCGCCCATTTTGAAGGCTATCGAGACTCACCAGCCGGCCTCGAATGGGAAGCCGGCTGTTGCGCTCCGGTTTTCCGGCTATAAGCAGAATGCCCTGAAAATCTATTTGTTGCAACAAATAAATGGTTCCGGGGCGTTAACGCATGGATGGCGCGTCCCTTGCCCCGCCTGCAATCTGCTATGCTGCCGTGCATGTCTCTCGGCAGCGACTTTCAACGCCTCAACGGGGCGCAGCGCCATGTATTTCTTGCTACCTTCCTGGGGTGGACACTCGATTCGCTCGATTTCTTCCTTCTTATCTTCTGCGTCAAGGCTATCGCAGGGGAGTTTCACACCGCGCCTTCGGCCATTATGGGCGCAGTCTTCCTGACCCAGGCCTTCCGTCCCGCTGGAGCCTTCCTGTTTGGCATTCTGGCCGATCGTTTTGGACGTCGGCCGATCCTCATGCTCAACATCCTTAGTTTTGCCGTGATCGAGCTGGCCTGCGCCTTTGCGCCAACGCTCTCCTCGCTTCTGGCGCTGCGGGCGCTCTTTGGTCTGGCCATGGGAGGCGAGTGGGGTGTGGGCGCCGCGCTGGCCTTCGAGACTCTTCCCAGGGAAGGCCGCGGTGTCTTCTCCGGCATTCTTCAGGAAGGCTACGCCATGGGCTCCATCCTGGCTTCGGCTGCCTTTGCACTGTTTTTCGACGGCATCGTGGTGCATGGCGTGCGCATCCTGCCCGGTGTTGGCTGGCGCGGTCTCTTCGTCCTCGGCGCTCTGCCGGCCATTCTTGTTTTCTATGTCCGCGCCCGCGTTCCCGAGTCGCCGGTCTGGATCGAAGGCGCCCGCAAGCGGATGGCGCGCCGCGCCGGAGCGCTCCGCGGGACGAAGGCCGGCGATCTCTCCCGCCTGTTGAATTACCTGCCCAGTTTCCTTTTCCTGGTCTTGTTAATGACGGCCTTCATGAGCTTTTCCCATGGCACCCAGGATCTCTATCCCACCTTTCTCCTCGTTTGGGCGCATCTGACTCCGGAGATGGTAGGCCTCATTGGCATTCTGTACGGGCTTGGCTCGATCGCCGGGGGGATTGTTTTCGGCGCGCTGTCGGAGCGCCTGGGCCGCAAGAAGGCGATCGTCATGGCTGCGCTGCTCTCCATCCCCGTGATTCCGCTTTTTGCCTATGGCCGCTCGGCCTGGGTGCTGGGAGCGGGAGCCGTTCTGATGCAGTTCATGGTGCAAGGGGCATGGGGCGTGGTTCCGGCCTATCTGACGGAATTAGCTCCCGCGCCTGTGCGGGCCACCGCGCCCGGGCTTGCCTACCAGCTCGGCGGCCTGGTGACGAGCTGGAACGGCAAAGCGCAGGCGCTCGCAGCCGAACATTACGGCAACTATCCCGCCGTGCTTGCCGTGACGGTTGCCGGCGTGGCCCTGTTGCTGGCCGGCCTGGCCCTTCTGGGGCAGGAAGCGCGCGGCCGAGAGATGACGGCTGACTGAGATATGTCCTGGAGCCGCTGCGTCTGTGGAGGATGAGACGCGGCCGCGTTTCTCCTGGCGGAGGCGGCATGGGCCAGCGCGCACAGAGAACGGCCGTGCCGGAACCGCGGTGAAGCGCCGATTTTGCATCTTCAGTAACCTCTCAGGCTCCCTCAAGATTGGATAAGTAACAAGAGGGATAGCGCGGGTGGGCTAGCGCCCCTCCACCTTTGAGCCATTCCGTTTTCTTTTGCCGGGGCCCTACCATGAACGTGCATTGATTTCCGGCTCTGGCGGAGAGCAGCCGACAGCTTCTCGCGCGAGGATTGTCTCCCGGGAATCTGATTTTTGGCTGGGTAGATCTTTCGGCACGGCTTGCGCCAGTGGACCGTCTTTGCCGGCAGCATACTCCAGAGAAGCCGGGCAATTCATGTTGGCAAGATAGTTTCGCGCTCTTGGCAGGAGATAAATGTTGTGCGCCAAGTTGTAGAATGCAGAAGATATTCGTATTGCGAAGCTACCTGTCCGGAACGTGCCGGGTTGAAGGACCGGCCTGGGGAGAGGAAAGCATGATGTTGTTCGCACAGAGTTACCTTACCGCATTGTGTCCAGCATCATGCCAGACGGATGCCGGCGGACAAGCATGGCGCAAGTTGGCCGTGTTGTCGCGGAGGATGGGAGACAAGTGCCGGACGCTTTCTCCTGTTGGCATTCCAGCTCGATTTCCGGCAACAGGTACCGCGAGGCTCTTCTTTATACCGGACCGGCACAATTCAGTTTTGCAACTGGCAGGTGATTGCCGGGGCCTTAGGACAAGGGCTTTGCGTACGTGTGTAATTGTCTTGATTGGCCGTTGCGTTGCAGAGAATTCCCGGACTACAGCAGAATCAATTTGCAGGCTGACCGGTTCCAATTGCAGCCGGCGCTCCTCAGCGGCTGCGCGCTCACACGGGGTCGCTCAAAGTAGCTGGCGAAAATCCACGAGGTAAATCCATGACAGGTACGACCAAAGCAATTCAGCAGAAAGCCGAACTTGTCTCCCAGGCAGGTTTCCGTTCCGCGCGCAATGGGTCGCCGTTCGATTCGCTGAAGGACGCGCCCCCCCAGGCGCTCAGCGAAGGCGCGTTCCGGCGCATGATCGCGGTGGAGCGGAAGCGCTCCGAGCGCTCCAAGGAGTCCTTTCTGCTGGTGATTCTGGAGGGCAGCAGCCAGCAGAGCGCGGAAATGGACGAGAGCGCGCTTGCCCGGATCGGCGAAAGCCTCCTGGCTCGCAGCAGAGAGACGGATATTGTTGGCTGGTACAAGGACAAAGTTGCCCTGGGTCTTCTCTTCACGGGCATCGAAGACGGCGACCGCAATGCCATCCTCAGCACGATCCTCAGCCGCGTCAAGGCCACCATTCGCGAGGCTCTGGTGTTCGAACAGCTTAACCAGATCAGCCTCTCGTTTCACTTTTTCCCTGACGAATGGGACCAGCGCAAGACGCAAATGCCGATCAATTTTGTGCTCTATCCGGAGTTGCAGTCAACGCGGCCGCGGCGAAAGCTGCACCTGTTCTTGAAGAGGGTGGTGGATATACTCGGCAGCTCTCTGGCCCTGATTCTGCTGTCACCGCTGTTCTGGGCCGTTGCCATTGCCATCAAACTGACCTCGAAGGGGCCGATTTTTTTCAGCCAGACGCGCATTGGCCAGCACGGGAAGCCATTCATCCTGATGAAATTCAGGACCATGTACACGAACATCGATCGGGGCGTTCACAAGGAGTTTGTGACCAAGCTCATCTCTGACAAATCCAAGCTGGAATCGCCGGCTCCGGAAGGTGCTCCTGTGTACAAGCTCACGAATGACACGCGCATCACCCGAGTGGGCCGGTTTCTGCGCCGCACCAGCCTCGATGAGATTCCGCAGTTTCTGAATGTGCTGCGCGGCGAGATGTCGCTGGTGGGGCCCCGGCCGGCGGTACGCTACGAGGTGGCGGTTTACGAGACCTGGCACCGTCGCCGCATTCTGGAATTCAAGCCCGGCATCACCGGTCTCTGGCAGGTGTCGGCCAGGAGCCAGGTGAAGTTCGACGATATGGTTCGGCTGGATCTGCGATATGCGAGCCAGTGGTCGCTTGGGCTCGACTTCAAGATTCTTTTCCAAACTCCCCTCGCCGTGTTCAAGGGCACGGGCGCGTATTGAGCACGGGCTCTCCGACGGCCCGCTGAGTGCGGCCGAAGGCCTGCGGAGGCCATTCGATTCTGTCGAGCAGGGAGGGAGGACGGCGATGCAGACTGTAAATTTCGGTGTGATCGGCTACGGCTACTGGGGCCCGAATATTGTCAGGAACCTGACTTCGATCGATGGTTCGAGGGTGGCGGCCATCGCGGAGATCAGCGCCGCATCGCGGCAG
The DNA here is from genome assembly GCA_021846985.1 of Acidobacteriota bacterium. Lineage (GTDB taxonomy): Bacteria > Acidobacteriota > Terriglobia > Terriglobales > Acidobacteriaceae > Telmatobacter. Next base: position 7,387 of record JAJZVX010000024.1, read on the forward strand.
CGCGCGCAGCATGCGCACCCGTCCATTGAAGTGACGGCAGACGCGATGGAGTTGATCCGGCGGACAGACATCGATGCCATCGCGGTGGTATCGCCTGTGTGGACCCATTACGAGCTGGCCCGCGCGGCGCTGCTGAACGGCAAGCACGTATTTGTGGAGAAACCACTGACCAGCAATGTTGCGCAAGGCGAGGAACTGGTCGAACTGGCGAGGAAGAAGAACCTGCGCATCATGGTGGACCACACATTTCTGTTCACCGGCGCGGTCCGCAAGATCCGGCAGATGGTGGATGAAGGCGCGCTTGGCAAGCTTTACTACTACGACTCGACGCGCGTCAACCTGGGCCTATTCCAACACGACGTGAACGTTCTCTGGGACCTGGCGCCCCACGACTTGTCCATCATGGACTACATTATCCGCACCAGCCCTGAGGCTGTTGTCGCCACCGGTCAAAGCCACTTCAGCGGGTTGGAAGACGTGGCCTATATGACTATCTATTTTCCTGAGAATGCCATTGCTCACATCAACGTCAACTGGCTTTCGCCGGTCAAGGTCCGTACCACTCTCATCGGGGGCGAAAAGCGCATGCTGGTGTGGAACGACCTGGAAGCGGATGAGAAGCTCAAGGTTTACGACAAGGGCGTGCAGATCAACAATAGTGAGGGCGTTTACGATCTGCTTGTTCATTATCGTTCGGGCGATATGTGGTCGCCGCATCTTGAGCAAGTGGAGGCCCTGCGCCTCGAGCTTAGTTATTTTCTTGAATGTATTGTCAGTGGAGAGGATGCGTTCAATGATGGATGCGCGGGTTTGCGGGTGGTACGCATGCTCGAGGCCGCCAGCGAGTCCATGAGCAAGCGCGGATCGCTTGTCTATCTCTAGTATTTGCGCCGGCTCCCGGGGCCGCAGTCACACGGAGCTGGGTTTGGCAGCGCCGCGCCGGATTTGCCATTTTCTTTTTACAGATGGAAGGAGAAGCTGCCATGAAGATTGCCATCTTCGGTCTTGGCTATGTGGGATTGACTGCGGCCGCATGCCTCACGCGCGAAGGGCATTCCGTTGTCGGCATCGACGTGAACGACGAGAAGATCGCTGCCGTGCATGCCGGCCGCTCGCCGATAACGGAGCCCGGCGTGGCCGAACTCATCCAGGCCGCTGTGAATAAAGGCTTGCTCTCCGCCAGCAAGGACGCTGCTCCGCACCTGGGTTCCTGCCAGATGGCCATTGTCTGCGTGGGCACGCCCAGCGCCCCCGATGGTTCGCACAACATGGCTTACATCGCCGAGGTCTCGCGCCAGATTGCTTCCATGATCGACCCGGCGCGTCGCGACCCGCTCACGGTTGTGTATCGTTCCACGATGCGTCCGGGCACCACCGAAGAGCTCATCCAGCCCATCTTCGAGCAGAAACTCGGGCCAGACTCCGGCAAGTTCGAACTCGTCTATTGCCCCGAGTTTCTTCGCGAATCGGTAGCCATCGACGATTACTTTCACCCGCCCAAGATTGTGGTGGGAACGCGAGACGGCCGGCCCTGCCAGCGCCTGGAGCAGCTCAACGCTGGAATCGAAGCTCCACGCTTCTACACGCGCTATCCGGAGGCCGAACTCACCAAGTTTGTCGATAACACCTTCCACGCCGTGAAGGCGGCCTTCGCCAACGAGATTGGCCGCGTGTGCAGCCGTCTTGGCATCAGCGCCCGCACGGTCTATGAGATCTTTACCTCCGACCGGATTCTGAATATCTCCACCGCCTATCTACGCCCCGGCGGCGCCTTTGGAGGCTCCTGTCTTCCCAAGGACGTGCGCGCCCTCCAGTATCTTTCCAGCGACCTTGGCGCCGACACGCACCTGATCGACTCGGTTCTGCGCTCGAACGACGCCCACAAGCACTTTCTATTCGAGAGCTGCATCCGCGATCTTCCCCCTCGGGGCAAGGTGCTGATGCTGGGCATCGCCTTCAAATCCGACAGCGACGATCTGCGCGAGAGCCCGAATATCGACATGGCCCGCAAGCTGCTGCATGCCGGCTTTGATCTTTCCATCTATGATCCGCACATCGTTCCGTCAAAACTTCTCGGCCAGAACCTTGGCTATGCGTTCTCCAATCTGCCCAAACTGAACAAACTCTTGATTACGAAAGAAGCCGCCGAGGCTGGCCGTTTCGATCTCGTGATCGACACCCGAGGCTGGGCCAAAGCCCTTGCACTCCAGCCCGGCCAGCGCGTGATCGATGTGAACACGCTGCAGTGAGGCGTACAGGGTGACCAGCCGGCAAGAAGCAACGGAAATGCTGGAGGCATACGCCACGCCCCAGTCTAAACCTCAGGGAGATCGAACCTTGGCTGCACAAACACGGCGCCTGCTCATCATTGTGGAGAACCTGCCCGTGCCATTCGACCGGCGTGTGTGGTCAGAGGCCACGGCGCTGGCGCACAACGGTTACCATGTTTCTGTTATCTGTCCCAAGGGGAAGAACGCCACCGCTTCCTATGAGGTGATCGACGGCATCCACATCTACCGTCACTGGATGCCCCTCGAAGCCAGCGGCAAGGCGGGTTATCTCATCGAGTATGGCGCCGCACTCTTCTGGGAAGCACTGCTTAGTCTCCGGGTCTTTTTTACGCGAGGCTTTGACGTGATCCAGGCCTGCAACCCTCCCGATACGCTCTTTCTTGTGGGCGGTTTCTACAAATATCTTTTCGGCAAGCGCTTTGTCTTCGATCATCACGACATCAGCCCCGAGCTTTTCGAGGCCAAGTTTGGCCGCCGCGGACTGTTCTGGCGCATCCTCGCTTTTCTGGAGCGTTGCACCTTCCGGGTTGCCGATTACTCCATCGCCACCAACGAATCCTACAAGGCCATTGCCATCGCGCGCGGCGGCATGGAAGCCGACCGCGTTTTTGTGGTGCGTACTGGACCCAATCTCAACCGCGTGCATAGGCTGCCCGCTGACGAAGCCTGGAAGAAGAACCGCCGTCATCTGGTTGCGTATGTAGGTGTCATAGCCAAGCAGGAGGGCCTTGATTTGCTTCTCGACGCCGTTACCTATCTGCGCGAGAAGCGAAACAGAAATGACATCCAGTTTGTGATTGTAGGCGGAGGGCCCGATCAGGAGGACGTAGTGCGCCAGGCGCGGCAGGCCGGCCTCGACGATGTTGTAACCTTTACGGGCCGCGTTCCCGATTCCACTCTTTTTACGATTCTTTCCACGGCCGATGTTTGCGTGAATCCTGACCGGCCCACGCCCATGAACGACAAATCCACCATGATCAAGATCATGGAATACATGGCCATGGGCAAGCCGATCGTGCAGTTTGACATGACCGAAGGGCGCAACTCCGCCCTCGATGCCGCGCTCTACGCGCGCAAGAACGACACCGCCGACTTTGCGGAAAAGATACTGGAACTTCTCGACGACCCGGCCAAGGCCGCGCGCATGGGCGCTTTTGGCCGGGAGCGCGTTCTCAACGTGCTCGCATGGGAGCACGAGGAGAAAAAGCTTCTTGCCGCCTATGACACGATCTTCCGGAGCCTGTGGCCAACGCCATGAGACGCATCGTCCTGTTCGAACTCGCGCTTGCTCTGCTGGTGTTGCCGCAGGCTGTCCGCGCCCAGGCCTGGAAGTTCATCCTCGCTCCCGGCCGCGCCATCGACTGGTCGGGCGCCGGGGTTGGCGCCATTCCTGCGCGCGCCACGGTCTGCGCCCGGCTGACACCCTCGGCAACGCTCGATCAGATCAACGCGGCACTTGCTTCCTGCCCTGCTGAACAAACCGTGCTTCTGGGTCCCGGAAGATACTCGATTCCTGGATCGATTCGTGTTCCCTCTCACGTCACGCTCCGCGGCGCCGGCGCAAACAAGACCATTCTCAACGCAACCGGCACGCTGGGCGGATGGGTCGTGAGCATGGGATTCGGGAATGTTCCATATCATCCTGTTTCCATCGCCAGCGGCGCGACCGCAGGCTCAACCAGCCTGATGCTGCGGAATGCCGGCCGCATTACGCCCGGTATGTATCTTGCCATCGCCGAAAGGAACGATCCTTCCTATGTGACCACCGAAGGCGCCCAGGCCAACTGCGACTGGTGCGACGGCTGGACGCACACCGGCACCTATTCCCGCGGACAGATTGTCCGCGTCACCCAGGTTCGGGGAGACCGCGTTGCCATTTCGCCCGCGCTCTACAGCGCTTATAACTACGATCCCATCGCCGTGCCCTTCAATATGGCTGACAGCTACGCCGGCGTCGAAGACCTGCAGGTCTTCGCCAACCAGACCGGCTATGCTGCCGACTTCGGCATGGCGCAGTGCGCCTTCTGCTGGATCAAGGGCGTAGAAGCCAACTACACCGACAACGATTTCGTCGAGGTGCTCTGGGGATACCACGACGAGGTGCGCGACAGCTACTTTTCCAACGCATTCCGGCACGCGCCGGGAGAGCACGACTCCGGCATTCACGTTGGCTATAAGACCAGCGTCAGCCTTTTTGAAAACAACATCGTGATCCGCGGCCGCGTCTCCTTCGATCTGGGTTGGGGCGCGGCGGGCAATGTTTTCGCATACAACTACACCTCGGGCGAGTTCATTGCCGATGCGCCAAACGCCGTGATCGGCGGCTTCCGCTTCCACGGCGCCCATCCCCAGTTCAATCTCTTCGAGGGCAATGTGGTTTCGGAGTTCGACGAAGATGCGGTATGGGGCAGCTCGAGCCACTCCACTGTGTTTCGCAACTGGTTTGTGGGCACGAATCGCGTTTGCATGCCCCACGCCGGCCGCGCCAGCGTAAGCTGCTCGGGAGCCAATGGCCATTACGGCTTCCAGGCCGCGCGCGCGGTTCAAATCTCCTACCTTGGCTCGCGCAACAACTTTGTCGGCAATCTTCTGGGCAGCGCACGAATGCAGTCGCTCACGGGTTACGGCCGCCGTCTGGCCCAGGTGCCGTTTGTGGCTTATCCCATGCCGCGCAGCTACGATCACTCCGCTTACGGCTGGTCTTTCGGCTATGGCTCGTTCGAGGACGACGGCAGCGGCTCCGGCTGCAGCGGAGGCCAGCCACCTTGTCACCTGAGAGACGCCGCGGCCAGCAACTTCTTCCACGGGAACTACAACAACATCGACCAGTCGATCCGCTGGGCCACCGGCGTTATCCACACGCTGCCGCCATCGTTCTATCTCGTGGAAAGGCCTTTGTGGTGGGGCGGGCTGCCGTTTCCCTCCATCGGTCCCGATATCAGCGGCGGATCGGATCCGGACGGGCATAGCTTCGGCAATCCCGCGCAGCGCTGCTACCTGCAGGCAATGGGCGGTTCCGACGGCGGCGCCGGAGGTCCGCTCACCTTCGATCCGGCCCTTTGCTATGGAGGGAAACAGCCATGAGCGCGCGGCCAGATCGTCTTGCCGTCCAGGATTGGTTGCACGCCTGGTTCATAACCCGAATAGGCCCGCCGATGCACCTTTCCTGTTATTGTTCTTGCCCAGCCAGACGCATATGATGTGGCCAGACAACGGTGCCGTATTGTCCGTTTGCATGCGGAGCATGCGGGTTTGTCCAGCCGGGGGCATCGGCACGATGCGCACAGTTGCCGCAGCGCCACGAGCTTTGGCCGAACAGAAGGTGAACGAATGGAAAATTACAACTGCATTGCCGCGGACGTGGTGCTGGGCAAGGATGTCCGCCTTGCAAAGTTCATCAACCTCTATGGCTGCTCCGTCGGCGACGAGTCGCGCATTGGCGCCTTTGTGGAGATCCAGAAAAACGCCAGAGTAGGGAAGCGCTGCAAGATCTCCAGCCACACCTTCATCTGCGAGGGCGTCACGATTGAAGATGGCGTCTTTGTTGGACACGGCGTCACCTTTATCAACGACACATACCCCCGCGCCACGAATACTGCGGGGCAGCCTCAGACTGAGGCGGACTGGAAGGTTGAACCTACCGTCGTAAAGCAGGGTGCATCCATAGGCTCCGGCGCCACCATTCTCTCCAACCTGACGGTGGGCGAAAACGCCATTGTCGGGGCCGGCAGCGTTGTGACTCGCAGCGTTCCGGCCAACGCTGTTGTGGCCGGCAATCCTGCCCGCGTTCTGCGTTATCTGGAATCACAAGCCGAGGAGGCCAAAGCTACCACCATGATTCCTTTTCTGGATTTAGTTACACTCCACCTGGATATGGAGGAAGAACTCGTTGCCGCTTTCCGCCACGCTCTGCACACCGCGGCCTTTGTGGGCGGCGCCAGCGTTACGGATTTCGAAAAGGACTTTGCCGAGTTCTGCGAAACGGAACACGCCATTGCCGTCAACAGCGGCACCGACGCTCTGCGCTTTGCCCTCATGGCCTGTGGCATTCAGCCTGGCGATGTGGTGGTTACCGTGCCTAACACGTTCATCGCCACCACCGAGGCGATCTCCCAGGCGGGAGCCATTCCCGAGTTTGTCGACGTTGATGAAACCACGGGTAATATGTCGGCCGGCCGGCTACGCCACTATCTCGAAAAGCAGTGTGTGCGCGATGCTGGTGGCAAGCTCATGAGCCTGCGCAGTCAGCGCCCTGTTGCCGCAGTTCTCCCCGTTCATCTCTATGGCCAGATGGCCGACATGGATGCGATAGAACAGCTTGCTGCCGCCTGCGGTCTTGTTGTGATCGAAGATGCTTGCCAGGCGCACGGCGCAGAGTACTTCTCCGCTCGCCGCAACCGCTGGATGAAGGCTGGCTCCATCGGCCGGGCCGCCGCTTTCAGTTTCTACCCCGGTAAAAACCTGGGAGCGTGCGGGGAAGGAGGCGCGGTGACGACCAACGATGCCGAGGCGGCCCGGCGCATCCGCCTGCTGCGCGACCACGGCCAGGCGAGGAAGTACTATCACGATCTCGAAGGCTACAACGGCCGACTGGATGCGATTCAGGCAGCCTTTCTACACGCCAAACTGCCCCATCTGGCGGGGTGGAATGCCGCGCGCCGCGAGCACGCGACGGAGTATCGCCGTCTGCTCAAGAATGACGAGGCGGTCACTCTGCTTCAAGAGCCTGAATGGTCACGCGGCGTCTACCATCTGTTCGTTATTCGCGTTGCCGACCGCGACGGGCTCATCGAGCACCTGAAGAATGCAGGCATCGGCACGGGCATCCACTATCCTATTCCGCTTCATCTGCAGAATGCCTACGCCGCGCTCAAACATGCGCCCGGCGATTTTCCGGTAGCCGAGCGCCTGGCCACGGAGATTGTTTCATTGCCGATGTTTCCACAACTGACGCCGCCGCAGCAGGCGACCGTTGCCGCGCAAGTCAGGGCTTTCGCGGACCTCGCCAAGCCCAAAGCCGAGGCCTGAATATGCCGTCTCTGCCGTCATACGTTCTCATCACGCCTGCGCGCAACGAGGCTCAGTTTCTCGAGTCCGTGGTTCAATCCGTGGTGACGCAAACCGTCCTGCCGCTCCGTTGGGTCATTGTCAGTGATGGCTCTACGGACGGTACGGATGAAATTGTGCAGCGCTATGCCGCGCAGTACGCATGGATTGAATTGCTGCGCATGCCCGAGCGCACAGAGCGCCATTTTGCCGGCAAGGCTTACGCTCTGATGGCCGGGGTTGAAAGGGTAAGGGATATTCCTTACGAAGTAATCGCCAGCCTGGATGCGGACATCACTTTCGACGAGGGATACTTCGCCTATCTTCTCGACAAGCTTGCGTCGGACCCGCAACTCGGCTTGGCGGGGACGCCCTACATAGACGCTCTCACTGAGGTTTATGACTACAGGTTCGTGAGTGTCGAGGATGTTTCCGGCGCATGCCAGGTCTTCCGCCGCGCGTGCTTCGAAGCCATCGGCGGCTATGTTCCCGTGAAAGGTGGCGCCATCGACACGATAGCCGTCCTCACGGCCCGGATGAAGGGGTGGAAAACCCGCTGCTTTACCGGCAAGGTCAGCCAGCACCATCGCAAGCAGGGAACTGCGCAGTGCGGCCCCATCCGCGCGCAGTTCAACAGCGGCGCCCGCGATTACGCTCTGGGCAATCATCCCTTGTGGCAGTTATTTCGCGTGGCCTATCAACTCACCAAGAAGCCTCTCGTCATCCGCGGTCTTGCCATTGGCGCCGGCTTTTCCTGGTCCTGGATGCAAAGATGCAACCGCCCCATCTCCAGAGAGCTGATAGCCTTCCGCCGAAAGGAGCAAATGGCCCGCCTTGGCCGCTTTTTCGTCCGCGGTCCGCAAACCCAGCTGGACGACTCTGGCCCTGTGCACTGAGCCGCGATGCAAACAGCGTCGCAGAAGATGGATTGCTCCATGGAACAACGCGAAATGGATTTGCAGGAAACAGAGATTGCACGGCGCGGTGTTCAGCCAGCGGGCTTCGGCGCGCTGATGATCAATGCCGATGACTGGGGATTCAACGAGTCGGTCACCAATCCGGCGCTCGCATGCTTTCTGGCCGGTGCTGTTTCATCGGTCAGCGCCATGGTTTTCATGGAGGATTCCGGGCGCGCCGCCGCCCTTGCCCTGGAGCATGGCGTCGATGCCGGACTTCATCTGAACTTCACAGCCCCCTTTTCCGCGCCGCATTGTCCGCCGGCGCTGCGCGAGCATCAGCAACGCTGCCTTCGTTTCCTCCGTTTTCACCGTCTGGCCCCGGCCATTTATCATCCCGGTCTTGGGGCCTCCTTCCGCTATGTTGCCCAGACGCAGATGGAGGAATTCGAACGGCTTTATGGTCATCGCCCCACCCGGATTGACGGTCATCATCACATGCATCTTGCCGCCAATGTCTTGTTTGCCGGACTGCTTCCTTCGGGAGCCATCATTCGCCGCAATTTTTTCTTTCAGCCGGGCGAAAAGATTTGGATGAATCGCGCTTATCGCGGCTGGCAGGACCGTATTCTTGCCCGCCGCCACCGTATTGCTGACTTTTTCTTTTCGATTGCTCCTGTCGAGCCGTACGCTCGCATCGAGCGTATCGTCGCTCTGGCGCGCCATCACGCTGTTGAGGTTGAAACCCATCCCGCGATTCCCGAAGAATTCCAGTTTCTGATGAACGGCGGCCTCGCTCACTGTCTGGGGAATGTCGCCGTCGCCCGCGGCTACCGGCTGCCGGAAGCTTCAGATCGCCCAGGGAAAGGAGGCTTGCAGTGACCTGGTGCGATGACCCGTCCGCCGCGGCCTTTGCCGGCTCCGCCCAGCAGCCGGCCCTGCCGCACATCTCTGTCTGCATCTGCACCTACAAGCGCCCCGGCCCGCTGCGGCGCCTGCTGGGCGAACTCAGCCACCAGGTGACCGAAGGCCGCTTTACTTATTCGATTGTGGTTGCAGACAACGAGGAGGAACGCTCAGGCGAGGCCGCCGTTACCGAAGCGCGGTTGAGCTCCAATGTGCCTATTCACTATTGCGCCGAGCCCGTCCGTGGCATTGCAATGGCCCGCAACAAGGTGGTCGCCAACGCCCACGGCGATTTTCTCGCATTCATCGACGACGATGAGATTCCCGTGCATGGCTGGCTTCTCAAGCTTTTCGAAGCATGTGAAAAGCATCAGGCCGACGGCGTTCTGGGCCCAGTGCTTCGTCATTTTGACGAATCTCCGCCGGCCTGGCTCGTTGCCAGCAACCTCTACATTCGACGTGTTCATTCCACCGGAACCCCGGTGTATTGGCGGGAGGCGCGAACAGGGAACGTTCTTATCCGCCGCCGCGTTGTCGAAGGCGACTCATCTCCCTTCCGCTCCGAGTTCCGTGCCGGCGAGGACCACGACTTTTTCCGCAGAAAATCAGAGCAGGGCTTCCGCTTCATCTGGTCTTCCGATGCTGAGGTCTTCGAGGTGATTCCGCCTGCCCGTTGGAGGCGCATGTATTGTGTTCGTAAAGCGCTGCTGCAGGGTGCTACAGCCGCGCAGCAGCCCGATTTCGGCGCTGCCGAGATGGCTAAATCCCTGGTGGCTGTACCACTTTATATCTTCATTCTGCCCTTTGTCTTTCTCTTGGGCCAGACGCGCTTTATGACTCTTGTCGTCAAACTCTCTTCCCACGCCGGAAAATTGCTCATGCTGGCGCACATCAATCCGGTGCGTGAGGAATACATCAGTGACTGAACCACGGTCAGCGGAGGCAGCGGCCGTCCCCTTTGCAGAGCATATGAAGTTGTAAGACGGCCGAGGCTTTGCTACAACTCTTTTCGAGCGCGCATGCATCTTGCCATCACTGTCGTGATTCTTACCGGTATCGCTGGTTTGTTCTACCTCGACCGCGACCCGGCCATCCGTCCATCCACGGCGGTCTGGATTCCCACTGCCTGGATGCTGATTGTGAGCTCACGCCAGGTTTCGGATTGGCTCAGCCTCAACCATGGAGCGCCTCTCGTCTCTCGCTTCACGCAGGGGCATCTGTCCGACGCCGCCTTTTTCTCCTTTCTTATTCTTCTTGGCCTGCTGGTACTGAACTACCGCTCACGCCAGGTCGTCGCGACTTTGCACCGGAATCTGCCTCTCATCGTTTATCTCACTTATTGCGCTCTGAGCCTTCTCTGGTCCGACTTTCCCGTTGTGGGCTTCAAACGATGGATCAAAGCTCTAGGCTCAATCGTAATGGCGCTCGTCATCCTGACAGACCGCGATCCCGAGTCGGCCATCAGGCGCTTCTTCTCCCGCGTCTCATTTCTCCTTCTGCCTCTCTCTGTCCTGTTCATCGAGGTCTATCCATCGCTCGGCACGGGCTGGGATCCCACCGGACATGTGATCTACTATTTCGGAGTCATGACGCAGAAGAATGAGCTGGGCGTGGTCAGCATGCTATGCGGCCTGGCTTCTCTCAGCGCGATACTCAGCACCCTGGATCAGCGCCACATGCCGCATCGCAGCCGCCATTTTGCCGCTCATGGCACGGTTCTTCTCATGACCTTCTGGCTGCTCTATCGCTCTGATTCCATGACTTCCATGGCGAGCCTGATCATTGCCTGCGGTGTAATGGTGTTGGCGGGCCGGCCCTGGGCAGCGGGGCGGCGGGCCTATCTGTATTCCATTGCCGGCGGCGCCTTCGTACTTGCCGTCTTTGCCACCTTCATTGACGAGAGCGGGGTCCTGCTGCGCATGATCGGGCGCAACGCCACGCTCACGGGCAGAACCGACATTTGGAAAGCCGTGCTTTCTTTTCACACCAATCCGCTGGTCGGCACGGGTTTCGACAGCTTCTGGCTGGGCGACCGCATTCAGACTGTCTGGAGAATGATCGGCTACACCGGCGTGGCCGAGGCGCATGACGGCTATCTTGAGATCTACATCAATCTCGGCTGGATCGGCTTAGTTTTACTGATATGGATCATCCTCAGAGGCTATCGCAACATCATCGCGCTGCATTGTCGGGATCACCGCGCCGGCAGCGCCCGTCTTGCTTTTCTCACCGCAGGCCTGATGTATAGCCTCACCGAGGCCGGTTTTCGCGCGGAGACGCCCATGTGGCTTGCTATTCTTCTGGCCATCACTGCTTTAGCGCCAGCCTATGAAATTGCCGCAGTCGAGCCGGCATCTCATCCTGCTCCAAGCCAGTTTGTCCGTCCCCTTGGCCGGCGCATCCTGTAGGGTTTCGCGCGCCGGCCTTTGTCGTGCTGGTGGTGAATTGTCTTACGCTGTTGCTCTGTCCGGCCTGCGGTCCATACGCGCCCTTGCCTGCACCCCGGCAAACATCAGCAGGGCCAGCAGCCCATCCGACGCCAGGCTTGACCACGCCGCCCCGCGCCATCCGTAGGCGGGGATAATCCACAAATTGATCAACACGTTGAAGACAGCTACCGTTACGTGCATCGACATCCGCGTGCCCTGGTATCCGGCGCCGGTGAGCGCTTCGCCCAGGAAATAATGGATGGATTTCATCAGCGGCAAAAGGGCGAGCCAGCGGAGCGCTTCGGCAGCTTCCGTGAATTGCGCCCCGAGGATACGCGGTAAGAGGGGTGCGCCCACCACCATGGCCAGTCCCGCCAGCAGCGAATAGAGGCTCGCGGGCCTGATCAGCCGCAGTCCGAACGATGCCGCAACGTGAATTCCGCCTTCGCCGTGCTTGAAGAAGCGCGGATAGGCGGCGTTGAGCAGGGAGCGGATGGGGGTGAAGGAAACGTCGATGATTCGGTAAGCTGCGGCGTAAATACCCGCCGCGTCCAATGTCGCCATGCGCGCCAGCATGGTTTTGTCGATATCGTTGTAAATGGTCTGGGCAGAAAGGCTGGTGGCAAAATAGATGCCCTCGACAAACTCAGGGCCGATGCGGCTGAGCGCAAGGCGCGGCGAGCCTGCGTACGCCCAAGCCACCCCCGAGGCCAGCAGTGTGGTTAGTCCCGTCGCGACCAGATAGACAAGAGCCCAGTCTTCAGCGTTGGGATGACGAAAGAAAAACTTCAGCAAGACAATGCCGGCCAGCCGGAAGAGGCTCGTGGAAACCTGCAGTTGTGCCGCCACGTGCATTTTTTCGACAGCCTGAAAGCCGAAAATGGCCAGTTGCGATAACTTGGCCAGCACCAGGTCTGCCACGCTCACCAGAACGACGCAGGCAAAAGGAACCGATTCCGGCAGTGCAAGGTGCGCGGCCAGAAGTACAACCACAAACAGTCCCAGTCCCGTCGCGCAGGTTATCAGCAGGCCGTTGCCCCAGTAGGTGGGCAGCAGGCTCCTGTCCCGCGAGACGTTCTTCACCAGCAGATTCACACTGCCCAGGCCCGAAAATGGTGCTGCAATCGAAGCCAGCGCCACGACCGCCACAAAGGCGCCATACTGCCCTGCACCCAACGTGCGCGCGATGAGAACAAAGTAGATCGCCTGAACCAGAATCTGAAGGCCAAAGCCGCCAAACATCCACCCCGTGTTCTGTGCCAGGGCGCTGGACCGGATTGTGCGGATCAGGTGTTTCATAGGAGCGGGGCTGGTTTGCCTGTGCGCGCGCAAAGGCAATTGCGCGTTGGAGAAGCCTTTTGTCTGAAGCGGCATGGCGCACGTACACTCTGCAAATCCCGGATACTTTCTTTGTCGCTCAGATGTCGTTATAGCTTATCAGTTTCGCCTCTGGGCAGAACCGCTGCCGCCAGTCTCCCATGAGCAGTTCTGTCTCAGTCCTGAATCGTTCGCTGCCTGGGTGGCACATCAGTTCCACGCTGCCATTCCAACTGTGTCCGGACTGCAACCGGGCGTAAAAGTCGGCGAACGACGCGAATGCGTCGGTGGTTGAGGCGCCGGTCATCAAACGCATGGCGAAGATCCAGGGCATTTGACGGGCCACGCGCAGCCTCTTTCTCGGCGATCGTGAATCGGCCAGCAGATTCCGGCGCAGCCGCACTCTTGGAATGTCATATTTCTTGACCACAGCGCGCAGGACAGGCAGCAGGCTGGCGCGCGTATGCACGTGGTGGTGTGAGTCCGCGTGGCTCACCGGCACCCCGAACGCCAGAGCCCGCTCTATCTGCGCGCTCCACTCCGCATATACTCCCTCGCGGATGGAATTGGTCAATGGGATATTGACCGGATCGCGACGCGTTCTGCCGGCAAACTCCCCTTTGCCATCGAGCAGCGGACGCAACCCCGCATGTGCGGAGAGCGGCGCAAACTCGGTTACGTTCAGGTGCACGCCAAACGAACAGTGCGGAAATTTGCCGATTCGCCGGATGGCTTCCTTTATCGCCGGCCCGTTCATCATCAGCGTTGCCGAGGTCACGCAGGCCTGTTCCATCAAGGCGAAAATGCTCTCGTTCACAGCCGCATTGGCGCCCAGGTCGTCACAGTTAATTACGATTCGCATTCGGTTTTCCGGGCGTCGATCGACGCAGCATCGACAGCAACGACGGTATCTGCATGGACCGGTCCGGCAAGGTCCATGGCCAGCAGAACCACGTCGCCTTCTGTCTTGATGGTTGTAAAGGGTAACTCCTCGAAGACGCGCCGCAAGGGTCTGTTTTTGCTGGTTTGGGTCAACTGCACCAGCAGCGTGGCGGCTCCCTGACGCTTCAAGTAACTGCCGAGCCAGCCATAGAAGGCGTGCTCCACGTGCTTTTGTGCCACGCGGCAGGAGAGCACAAAATCTTTCGCCACCGGGTTTTCGCCCTTCCTGTCAACGCTGGCGAAGCCGACAATTCCGTAGCTGCCAAACCGGTCCTGGCACTCCAGCGCCAAGCAAAACATTCCTTCGTCGCTCAGCAATTCATCGAGCTCGGCCTGCTCGTAGCGACGGCTCGACAAGTTCAACTGGTTCGAACGCTGGATGAGCTCGTGGCAGCGCGTGATCTCCACTTTGGTCTCGGGCCGGAAAAGACGCAGCCGCAGCCCGCATGAGCGAAGGAACTCGATATGATCGTCGCCAAAAACCTCTTCCGCCTGCTCCCGTTGCATCTCCGTCAGGTAGGATTGCCGGCGCCGCCGGCTCGTCTCGGTGAGGGGCACGTCGAACTCCGGCAGGTGCAGTAGCTCGTTCACTGCCGTCTCCGCGTACACCCGCACCATGGGCAGCGCCGCGGCCACCTCGCTTCTTTCGAAGATGGAATCGTCGATGAGGGCAAAGGTGTCGATGTTGATGTTCAGACGATCGGCAATCTGCCGCAGATTCGCGCTCTTGGGGCCCCAGTTGATGGCCGGATACAGAAAGAACTCCTCTAGCCCGAAGCGCTTCAGCGCTTCCAGAGCGTCGTCAAGATGGTTCTTGCTCACAATGGTCTGTAGAATGCCGCGCTGGTCCAACTGCCGTATAAGGCTGGCCGCCTCAGGCCGCATCTGTAAGCGGTCGATGCCGTCTTCGGCGAGGATACCCTTCCAAAGGGTATTGTCCAGGTCCCATGCTACGCACTTGACCTTCAAAGCTGGATGGGTGCTGGCCACAGCGCTCTCAGCTTCAGTTCCTTCGGCGGCTTTGGTGGCATGGCGATCTTTGCGGATCACGAAATCCAGAATGGTGAAAACCAGGCGCGGCTCCGCGTCGTTTTCTGGATACAGCATTAGCAGGTATTCATCTGCGTGGTTTAGTACCGCAGGAAGGGGGATGGAAGCGGAGAAGCGATTGTAGCCTTGCCGCACTTCCAGTGATGTGCGGAAAGCGGAGACAAGATTTTTTCTCAACTCTAGCGCGAGCCGGACCGGCTTCGTCTCAAACCCGTAGCATTCGACAAGAAATTCATGGAATCGGGTTCCGGGCTTGCCCAGCCTTTGCAGCAGCCGCTCCCGGCGCCAGGCCGCGGCGCTCTGAAGCCGCCGCTGGGGGTCGATACCGCTCAGCAGCGCTTCGGTTTTGCGAAGAACCCATGTGAGCGCCCGGTCTGCCCTGTCGAGCCTCCTCAGGCTCGAAACTGGCAGGTAGTGTCCCGTGAGCCGGGCTTCCAACTTGCCCCAGCGCCGGAACCTGAGGTCGGCGCCGTACGGCAGAAGCCCGCGGAACCGCGGGTTTGGGATTGTTCCATAGACCAGCCGCGCGCACTTCTGGTCCTCGCGCCGCACGTACAAGGGGCAGTGTTGGTAGCAGAGCGGCGGCGCGCACTCAATGCAGTGTTCCTGCCACTGCAGCGCCATGACGCCGGCAATGGAACCGGACAGCGGCGAGTTCTGGGATGCGCACTCCTCCGTCTCGCGGCGCCATCGCGGGTAGGAAGCCCAATCAAACTGAAACATGTGCCGCGCTCCGAATCCCCCGCTGCCGGCCTGTGTTCCCGCGTAGCCGGGAGGGGGCATTCCGGGCGATCAGGACTGTGATCCAGGCATTCGCTGCTCCAGCGTCTTGCCCCATCTGAGATCCTGCCTGGTGGACACATATGCACACCACACTGCCATTTCTATGCTTTCGCCTCAATTTCAGACGCGCCTCCATCCTCGCGGACCCTGGCTTCCGCTCCAGTATAAGCACCGCCGCAACCCTTCGGATCTCATGCGTCTCCCGTTGCCTTGAAAGCTCTTGCCAGGCGCCGTGCCGCCTTAAGCAGGCGCTCATCCCGCGCCAGAACGTTGTCTCTCAACTCCGACAGCCTGCGGCGAAGCGCCACGCGCGTTTTGTAGGCGGCGCCGAGCCGAGCAGGGGCCGGGTGCGGTTGCCGGCGATCCACTATTTCCACTTCGTGCGCCGCTTCAGGCTCGCTCATGATCTCGATGCGCAGTTCGCCGCGTTCCACCGAGAAAGGCGCGGGGGCGCCATCCACGCGCACTTCCGCAATCGTCTCCGCGCGAGGCTCCGCTTTACGTAGCATGTATTGTCCCGCGCCACAGGCCGCAGGGGGTAGCAGGAACCGGCGCGTGAAGAACAGAATTTCCATCGTGCCATCCGGCAGCAGCTTCTGCAGACAACAACTCGCTAATTGCTCGTCGAGAGCAGGCCAGCAGAGCCGCGGCTCGATGCCGTAAAGCCGCTCCACAAATGCTTCGATGGTTTCAAAGCCGTGGCGGAAATACTGGTGATGTTCGGCGATCAGCGCCGGCTTGCCCAGAAACAGATCGAAGGCGAACGGGAAGAGATGGCGCGGATAATGCCGGCCGAAGATGGGGAACCCGTGGCAGCGCATCATGGCCGGTCGCAGGAGATCTCCGACGGTGATCTCCTCGGTTTCGTGATCCACGGGGATCACGGTGGAATTTACGGCGGCAAGGAAGCCGTTCATGCGTAGCGCCACCGGAGCCGCCTGCGAAAAGCGTCCCTGCGGAAAGACCATCACCGGCTCAAAGGCCGCGCCCGTTCGCTTCTGGTGCGCCAACATTCTCTCCATCGCCAGCCGCGCCTTGGTGTCGAGCAGGGCCGCATCCTGCGTTTGGAATTCGAGGTTTGAGTGGTCGCAGCCGTGGACGCAGATGGACAACTCCGTTGTCCCGCTCAGAAGCCGGCGAGCATTTTGCCTGTTGGTGCGCCAGCCATTCCATGGGATGAATGCAATCGACGTTCCGTAGTGGCACCGTTGCATGGACTCCCGGAGCCGCTGGAAGTCAAGGAACCCGTAGCGCATCGACAGCACAGGATCGTCGATGATGAGTCGCGCCGTGGGCCGCGGCGCCTGCCAGAAGCTCTGCGAAAAACTGTCTCGCAGAAAAATCAGCGGGGCCACCAGAGCCGCGTAATGTTCCTCGAGTCCGTGCCTGCGGCTCAAAGGCTGATTGATTCGCGGCAGCGGGGCGCCCAGCAGAAACAGCCGCGAAGAGCCATGCCGGAGACACACGAACACCGGCCGTTTCCCGGCCGTCAGGATGGTCTCAACCTCTGCCGTGCCGCGGCCATCTTCGAACGCGAAGGCAGAACCCTCATAGCTTCCTGTAAAATCCAGCCCGGCCAGTTGCCTGCTTAATGGCGCGCTTGCGGCCGGCAGCGAGAACTGAAGGATTCCGGGATCGAGCGGCGTCGTCCCACGCAAAGCCTCCCCGGTGAGCCTGCGCAGCGCCCGCTGGTGTGCCGGAGCGGCTGTCCAGCCGAAAACCAGCAGCTCTGCCGGCTGTGCGCCGCCTCCGTTGAGCAGGCGCATCAGCACGCCGTCCGTTTCCGCCGCCAGAGCTTGCGCACTGGCCGCCAGGCTATACGTGCCGGGCCGGGCCGCAGCGCACAACGGCAGCAACGAGGCGAGGCCGGCCATGGGTACAGTCCGCACCCCTACGCCCATCCACTCCGCCAGCGCGAGAAGATGACGCTCTTCGTCATTCGGCTCCGGACCCGTAGCCGCCAGAAGCAGTTGTTTCGGTGCGGGCGTCATGCGTGCTACGGATCCTCGCTCGTGAGAAGATCATACGCCAGGTCCCGGTTCCGCGCGGAATCCTATCGCCGCCTCATTCCGGACTGCCCCCGCGCTGTAGGGCTGGGCGCATTTCCACGCAAACCCTTGATGAAGACGGCGATAAACGATAGTCTGATCTTCAATGCCAGAGGGTTCTCGACTTTTACTGCCGAGAACCACAATGCTTGGAGATCCGCGCGAATCCCGGCGGCCTCCGGGCCGGCGTTTCCCACACCGATTCTCGAGGAGGAACGTACGGCCATGGTGGATATCCGGCGCTATCTAGAAAACACTGTCTATCGCGACCTTGACGTCGACCGCACCCTCGACTATATGCGGCGGCGCTATCTGGAACCTCTTCGCCCGTACATCGATTTCAGAAACGCCACGCTGGCAGATTGTGGCGCTGGCTATGGCTGGCTCTCCTTTGCCTATCTGCGCGCGGGCGGCAGAGGCGCGATTCTGGTGGACCAGGACTGCCCACGCCTGGAGAAGGCGGCTGGCATTGCCGAGGCTCTCGGCTGCGCCTCTCAATGCGAGTTCCGGTGCCAGAAGATGCAGGATCTCGACATTGGCCCGGTTGAGATCTTCGCCACCATTGAGACTCTCGAACATGTCGGCCAGCCCAACATTCGCCGTTGCATCGAGCGCATGGCCTCCACAACGTCCAAGGCGGTTGTTCTTTCAACGCCCAACTTCTGCTTTCCCATCATCGCGCACGATACCGAACTGCCTTTTGCTCACTGGATGCCCCTGTGGCTTCGCACCTGGTACGCGGTGGCCAGTGGGCATGGAGACCGCGAGCGGACCAACGCTTTTGTCTCTCCCCTCGATCTGCGTCCGCTGTGGCGGCGTGGCTTCCGCCCTGTCTCGCGCTACCAAACCTTCACGCAGTATTCCGACTTCCTCTCTTTTTACCCCCACTATCTTCCTTACGGCGACAGCGACGAAGCTCGCTACCGCGCACGGCCTAAACCGGGTCTGGCCGCCTATGTTCGTATAGCAGGGGCCCTTGCTGGCCGTGCCGCCTTTGCCATTTCGCCCAACCTCACTTCCCTATGGGTTCGGAATGGCGCCGGGGATTCTTCTTCCTGAGCCCGGTTCCCACGCGGGCCAGCCGTCTTCTCCAATTGTTTGTGTAAGTAAAGCGGTTTCGGAACAGCGGAGCGCAAGGAGATTTACACGAAGAGCTGTGGAGAGATCACGAGGATTGATCTTATTGAGAGTAAAGGATTAGTCATGCTTCATTCTCCCCCTGCCGGCGCCATTTCGCTCCGCATCCTGGTTGGCCAAGGATTTTTCTTTTTGTTGGCTCGAACCACAGGGGTTCTCTTTAAGGTAACGTTCTGCGTTACTAAAGGGGTACGAATTCCTCACCCTGTTCGTGGGATTTTGATTTGCCTGACAAATACTTATAGTGACAGAACAAAGATTTCCAGGGTTCCGGCAGAAGCGGCCGGTTGTGCCAACCTTGGATGAGACATTGGAAGCAAGCCGTGGCGTCCGGCCCGTAGAATCACTTGTAATCAATTGATTCTGAAAGTTCATTACCATTTCGTCTCAGGAGGTCACCGGACGACAACGGTGGAACGAAGATAGCTGTTTGGGGAGCACAATCTCTTCTGGGAGAGGGGGCAAGGGCATGAAAGGCCGTGTCAGCATCACATGTTCGCTTCTGTTTCTTCCGGGAGCGGTGTGCCTTGCAGCGCAACAGCCTCTTCCAACTCAGGCGGAGATCGAAGCGCGGATCAAGGCCCAAACCACGAATCAGCAGTCCACGGGCCCTGTCCTGAAGCCCAATCCTCTCGACCTGCTTCACAGCTTCGAGCCAGGCGCCAACGAAGAATACACGCTCGGCGCTGGCGACGAAATCACTGTGGATTTTGCCGGCCGGCCGGAGATGCAGTCCAAACTGGTCATGGGTCCTGACGGCGGCATTACGCTGCCCCTCGCGGGCGAGATCAAGTTGGCTGGTCTTACCCGCAGCCAAGCAGCCCAAGCCATTGTCGCCGCTCTCAATCCTTACTACCAAAACCTTGAGGCCCAGGTCACCGTCACCAAGTACACTTCAAACCAGGTGCTGGTCCTCGGTGCCGTTGATCATCCAGGCGTCCTGAACTTTGACGGTACGCCTACGCTGCTTGAGGCTCTTGCCCGCGCCGGAGTCGAAAACGGCCCCAGCAAAACCGATCAGCCCGGCGCCAATCAGATTCCCGAGCGATGCGCCATCTACCGCGGCAACGACAAGATTGTCTGGGTACAGCTGAAGGAGCTTATTGATACCGGCAACACCATGGCCGACCTTCGCCTGCGCCGCGGGGACGTGGTCTATGTGCCCAGCATGGCGGATCGCTTTGTCTCCGTTCTCGGCGAGGTGCAGCACCCCGGCGCCATTCCTCTGACCTACAACTCCACGCTGGCCAGCGTTCTGGCCAGTGCCGGAGGCCTGACTGAGAAGGCAGGCAACCACGCGCACATTCAGATTGTCGATCCTTCCACGGGCGTTTCGCGCGTTATTGCCTTCAAAGATATTCTGAATCCTGCAAAATCCCTTGAGGTCACCCTTAAGCCCGGCGAAGTGATTTTCGTACCGCGCAGCGGATTCAACCGCGCTGCCTATGTCCTGCAAAGCCTCAATCCGCTCGTAGAGGTTATGAGCATAGCGTATTTTGCGGGGGCATTATGATGCCGGGCAACGGACATTTTGTCTCTTCGCATCAGCTTCGTCCGTCGCAAGCGGCCGTCGCGCCTGCCGCGGGCAAAGCGCCCGTCTACGGCCAGGAGCAGTCATTTGTCCGTCTTGACATTGCGCGCAGCCTGATGATGCATCGCCGCATGGCGCTTTCCATCGCGATCGCGGGCCTGTTGTTCACGGTGGCATTTGTCGCCTTCAAGTGGCCAGTCTATACCGCCATCAGCCACGTCTACATTCAGCCCGTTTCCGTTAAGCTGATGGACCCGAACAGCAACGTACGCTGGCCCTCGGACTCCAACACGTACGATTCTTTTATCGATCAACAGGTCCAAAGCGCTTCGCAGACCGAGGTCCTGATCAGAGCCCTGCACAAACTTCCGGCAGGTGCCTGGCAGCGCCCCGGGGAGAGCGAGCAGGCAGCTGCCGAGCGGCTGGGAAAGTCCATTGACGTTGCGCGCGTGGGCGGCAGTTACGAAGTTGCCATCACGGCTCGCGCCCGCACCGCGCCCCTGTCGGCCGAGATTGCCAATGCCGTTGCCGCCAGTCTCGTTGAAAAAGCTTCCAGCGAGGAAAAAGCCGGCGATCCCGAGCGGATCGGCTTGCTCCAGGAGGAGCAACAGCGCGTCGAGAAAGAATTGGCCACAGACCGAGCCGAGCAGGCCACTCTCAATGCTCAACTCGGCACGGCCGCAGTTGGCGGCAACACCCCTGACCAGTACGATGACCAGATTTCGAAGGTGCACGATGCCCTGGTAACGGCGCGCGCCGCGCACGACGATGCCGCCGCACGCCTTCTCGCCCTCGGAGCCGGCCAACAGATCCCCTCCAAAGCTCTGGATGCTGAAGCCGACGAGATGATTCTCACCGACCCCGGCCTGATCAGCATGAAGACCTCGCTGAATCAGCGGCGTGCGATCCTCATCTCCCAGATGGCCAATCTTACGCCCCAAAATCCGCAATACAAACAGGATGCGGCCGAATTAGCGCAGATTGAAGCTTCCATGACCTCGATGAGCACAAGCCTTCGCAACAAGGCAGCTTCTCGCCTTGAAGAGCGCCTGCGCACCGACCTTGACCGCACATCTGATGTCGAAAACCGGCTCAATGGCCAACTTGCCCAATTGGCCGCCGCGGCAGGTAGCGCCACGCCCAAGCTTCAGCGCGCCAACGATCTCTCCAGCGACATTGTCCGTCTGCAGAATCGCCGCTCCACGGTGCTCGAACAGTTGCACAACATCATGCTCCAGGACAGCGTTCCCGGAGCCGCTCATCTTTCCGGACCGGCTCTTCCCCCGCTTCACCCCACGCTCACGGGTATTGCCAAGGCGGCGTTGCCCATGGGGCTCGGTTCCCTTATCTTGGCCCTGCTCGCTGCCCTCGCCGCCCACAACCTCGACAATAAAATCTATATCGCCGCGGATATCGAGCGGGTTCTTGGTTTTGCGCCCATGGCCCAATTGCCCGATTTCGACGAGGTCTCCGGCGACGTGGCCGACGAGCATCTTTTGCGCTTCGCTGCGGCCGTCGAGTACGAGCGCCAGCGGGACAACCTCAAGAGTTGCATCTTCACGGGTGCGGCCGCTCGCACAGGGGTTTCGACGCTGGTCACGCGCATAAGTTCGTTGCTGGAGAGCATGGGCCGCGAAACCGTGCTGGTCGATTCCTCCTGGTTCCCGGCTGCTTCAGACGGCCCGACGCCGGACGAGTCATCCACCCAACTCATCAGTCAGCGCGGCGCCCGGCCTACCATCATCCTTCGCCGGTTGGCTGAGGAGGCTGAGACAGCGCAGGAGACCGTCATCCTTACCGATGCGGCTCCTCTCACGGTTTCGGCTGAAACCGAATATCTCGCCCGCTATGTCGATGCGGTCATTGTCGTCGTTGAGTCGGGCGTAACGACCGGCACCGAACTGAAAGAGGTGGCGACCCGCCTCCAGCGGCTGGATGTCCCTGCTGTGGGCTTCGTTCTCAATCGCGTTTCGCTTAAGAATGCGGATCCCGTTTTCCGCCAGTCGATCAAGGCGACACAGCAGTATCTCAGCGCGGAGAATCGTTCCGTGAAGCAAGGGTTTGGCGAGGAGTATCCGGACCAACGCAAGCGTCGCTTGGCCGCCCAGCAGGCGAGTGCGCAAACATACGGCTCTGCCTCGCAGCCCCGCGAACTTCCCCAGCCCGCCACGCATGTCTTCTATCTGCCCGGGTGGAAGGCGATTCATCCCGACGGTGATGCTGAGGCCGCAGTAGCCGAAGCGCGCCGCCTGGGATACGAGGTCGTTGAACGATGACCACGGATGCCAAAGCTTCCAGAATCGACCTCTCGGGGGGGTTGGTTCCCAAGGAGAAAGAACCTGGGAAGAAGGTCAATTTCTCCTCTGGTTTGTTCCCCCGGGAGAATTCTCAGGCTGCTCCCGAGCCGCCGCCCGCCGCCGCCTCTTCGCAGGCGGATTCGACCGTCGCTGCCGCTTCCCCGGCTGCGGTTGCGCAGGGCAAGCGGCGCCCTACTCCGGCTGATGCGTTGCGCACCATGCGGCAAACTCCCTCTCCTCTGCACATCGAGAGGAGTGCCGAACCGCCTGCGGCCGCGCCTACGGCCTCTTCCCTGGAGCCTTTCGATTTTTCCGCGCCACAGAAGGCGCCATCCCAGCCTGCCGCTGCTTCCACGGCGCCGACTATCCCCCATGTTCCCCCAGTACCGGCTCCTCCATCGCAGCCGGCGCCTGGGCGTGAACCCCAGCCGCCGTCCTTTGTCTCTCCCGCCGTCCGCCCGCTTGACGCGACAGAACTGCCCGGTGCGGCTTCCACGCCTTCGATTACATTCGTACCGCAATCCGTTTCGCCCGATCCTCCTTCACGACCTTGGCAACCGTCTCCTCAGCGTTCCCATATCGAGCCGCCTGCGCCTCTTCGCGAGCCTCCGGCCGCTCCAGTTCCTCCGGCAGAATCCCCGTCCGATGCCGCAAAACGCATGAGCGGACTCAGAAATCTGATCCTTTCGCTTGGACTGAAGAAGATGGATCAGTCTACCGAGGCTGATCAGCCTGACGCCGTGCCGCCGGAAGCCGTCCAGCAACGGCCGTCCCGTCCCGTCTATCCCAGTTCTGTTCCTTTGGCCGCGGCGGTTGCCGCTCCTCAACAGCCTGCCGGCAACTCTCCCATCCTGGTTACCGCGCAGCCTGAGATTCTTCCACCCAGGCCGGAGGCAGAGGAAAAAAGCACGAAGACCTCTCGACGAGCCGGTGCGCGGTTGGATCGCCGCGATACTTGGGATGATGTCGAAATTCTTCCCTCCTGGAAAGGACAGTACCCTAGAAGGGGCTGATCCGCTGCCCACTCTCTTTGTCTTCTCCTCCACGCGCCTTACCTGGGCCGAATCAGCTCAAACCGTTCACTCGTCTTTACCCAGGTGTTGCCTGCCATCCGGCCGACGGCGCGCAGTTGCTCCGCGTTCACGCGGAAGTCCTCCAGAAGATCGTCGCGCACATGGAACCTCAAGATCTCGCCCAGCACCACCACGCCCGCGCCGGCGTTCCACCCCGTGTAAATCACCTGCAGGAGGCGGCACTCCATCTGCGCCGGCGACGTCGCCACGCGCCGCGGCCGCACCACCTCGCTTGTCAGGCTCGCCAATCCTGCCAACTCGAACTCGTCTACCTCCGGCCCCACTTCGGCCGCCGTGATGTTGGCGGCCGAAGCCAGGTCTTGGTCCACTACGTTCACGACAAACTCGCCGGTTTCCTCCACGTTGCGCAGCGTGTCTTTGCGGCAGTCCGAGCGGCCATTTCCCTCTGTCACCGCAGTCCGGAGCGCCGTGCAGAACAGCAGCGTGGGAGGATTGGATCCGACACCGCAGAAGAAGCTGAACGGCGCCAGGTTGGATACTCCGGCACGGTCCATCGTCGAAACCAGCGCAATCGGCCGGGGCACGATCAGCCCGGTCATCAGCTTGTAGATTTGCCGCGGCTCGCAGTTTTGTGGGTTGATGCTGTGCATCGTCAGGCGTGGTTCCGATCCGGAGTTCATGCTGTTAGCTTAGAGCGGAACCGGGGAGGAGGCATCCAAAAGCGTTTCGCGTCTTTCGCCGTCTAACTTTCATTCGGGAAGAGCATTTTTCGGCGGTGGCGCTTCTGGTGCGGGGCGTGGAAATTTGCTCTCCAGTAACATTGCATCATGCACAATTGTTTAAGAGGGGATACAGACATTGCCGCGCATACACTTTCAACAGCAACTTGCTGAACTCAAGGACAAGCTGCTTGCCATGGCGGCGTTGTCCCAGCAAGCGGTCGAGTCCGCGGTCGATGCCTATCTGCAGCGCGACAAGAGCCTCTGCAAGTACGTCAAGCAAACCGAGGCCGCCATCAACACCGCGCAGCGCGAACTGGACGAGATGGCCTACGAACTCCTTGCCCAGGAGCAGCCCATGGCCATTGATCTCCGCTTCATCATTGCCGTCATCAAGATCAACGGCGACCTGGAACGGATTGGCGATCAGGCGAACGGCATCGTCCGCCGCACCAAGGAGATTCTGCGCATCGGAGAAGCAGATCTGCCCGTCGATTTTGCGGCCATGGGCGAATTTGCCGCCCGCATGATCCGCTCCGCCGTTCAGGCCCTTCTTGACGGGGATGCCCGCCTGGCCGACGCCGTACGCGAGATGGACGACGAGATCGACCGCATGAATCACCGCGCCTATGAAGATTTGCTCAAACTCATCGAGATGCAGCCCGGCCTCACGCAGCAGGCCATGAACGGCATCCTGGTAGCCAAACACCTCGAGCGCATTGCGGATCACGCCTCCAACATTGCTACCGATGTCATTTTCTGGATTCGAGGCGCCGACGTCCGCCACCAGTTGAGCGTCTCTGTGGATTGAGCGCTGCCGCCGGCATGGGATTTCACACCGGCTTCGACAGCAGCAATTCGAAATCCTGGAGCGGCAATGGAGGGCTGAAGAGTTGGCCCTGGAAGGCATGGCATCCCAGTTGCGCCAGGCTCTTCCGCTGTTGCTCTGTTTCCACGCCCTCGGCGATCACCGACAGCCCCATGACCTTGCTCAGCATGACGATGGTTCGCGCAATGGCTCTGCTGATCGCGTCCACCTGCATGTCGCGAACAAACGCACGGTCGATCTTCAGCTGGTCCAGCGGCAAACGTTTCAGGTAGGAAAGCGAAGAATAGCTTGTCCCGAAGTCATCCAGTGAGAAGCGCAGGCCGCGCTCCCTGAGTTGGGTCATCTTCCCGATCACATCCTCGATGTTGTCCACCAGCATGCTCTCGGTCAACTCCAGGCCCAGGCGTTCCGGATTTGCCCCTGTGCGGTCCAGCACCTGAAATACTTGCTCCACAAAGTCCGGATGGCGCAGTTGCCGTGCGCCGATGTTGACCGTCAAGGCGATGCGCGCGCTTCCGTTCCGGCGCGACCACTCGGCGAGTTGGCGGCATGCGGTTTCCAGAACCCACTCGCCCAGGGGCAGAATCAGCCCCGTTTCTTCGGCTAGCGGAATGAATTCGTTGGGGGCCAGGAGCCCGCGCACCGGATGCCGCCACCGTAGCAATACCTCGGCCCCGATGAGCGTGCCGGTCTCCACCTGCGGCTGATAGTAAAGCTCAAACTGGCGGCTTTCAATCGCATGCTGAAGATCCTTTTCCATGGACGCCCGCTGATCGATCGCTGCCTGTAGGGCGGGCGCAAAGAAGCGCATGGTGTTGCGGCCCCCCTCCTTGGCCTGGTACATCGCGATATCGGCCTGCTGGAGAACATCATCGGTCTTTCGCGTGCCGCCGCCAATCAGCGCGATTCCCATGCTGCACGTAGTTGCATACTCTCTGTCTGCAAGCACGCAAGCGCCCTGCACAGCCGCCAAGATTTTTTCTGCCACCAGCCGGGCCTGCGCCGCCGCCTCTTCCTCATTTTCGCTCAGGTCCTCCACAATCACCACGAACTCGTCACCGCCCAGCCGCGCCACCGTGTCCGACTCCCGCACGCTTCCTTTCAGCCGTCCCGCCACCTCTTTCAAAAGAAGATCGCCCGCCGAATGGCCAAGCGTGTCGTTCAGCGTCTTGAAGTTGTCCAGGTCGATGAACAACAGCGCGCCCCGCCGTTTGGTCCGCGCCGTTTCCGTCAGACACTGCCGCAGCCGTTCTGACAGCAGCCTTCGGTTGGGCAGTCCGGTGAGCGTGTCATAGAACGCCAGGGTTCGAATCTCTTCCTCTGCCCGCTTGGCTGCGGAAATGTCCCTGCTGAGCGAGAGAATGCACGGCTCTTCCTCAATATCGATCACCGATGCCGACATCTGACCCCAGAAAAACCTTCCATCCTTCTTGCGGAACTGCGCTTCCAGGTTGCGGCAATGCCCTGTCTGACGCAGGATTGCGAGTAGCTGTTCCCTGTCCCGCGGATTTGCCCACATCTCCAGTTCCAGCGTTGTTCGTCCGATGACCTCTTCGCGCGAGTAGCCGGTGGTGTCAAGAAATGCCTGGTTGCAGTCGATGAAACGTCCGTCGGCGAGCCGGGTGATGCTGATCGCGTCCAGGCTGGTTTGGAAGACCGTGCGGTATCGCGCCTCGCTCGCCTGCAGCGCCCGTTGTGCCGCGATAAGTTGCTCTTCCGCAGCCCAGGCCGTGGAAATGTCCCGCACCACGCTCAGGATGCATGCCACACCCTCGATTTTGACCGGCGACAGCGAGAGCTGAACCCAAATCGGCTCTCCGTTCTTTCGAAAGAACTGCGTTCTGAAATCGCGCAGGCTCAATCCCGTGCTGAGCGCCGATGCGATCTCGCCGCGTTCGTCGGGATTCACCCATAGATTCAGGTCGAACGACGTTTGCCCGATCACCTCTTCGCGCTCGAACCCGATCAGGTCGAGGAAAGCCTTGTTGGCGTCGATGTACCGTCCATTGCTCAACTGGCTGACGCAGATGCCGTCCAGGCTGGTCTGGAAAACTGTCCGGTAATGCGCCTCGCGGGCTTTCAGCGCTTCGATCGCCGCCTCCAGCCGTTCTTCGCCGGCCTTGCTGGCGTTGATGTCCTCGATCACGGTGATAAAGTGCAAAGGCTGGCCCTTGCGATCGCGCTGGATCGAGGTGGTTCCCTTCACCCAGATGAGGCTCCCATCCTTGCGCACATAACGCTTTTCCCAGCTTGCCTGGCCGGTCTCCTGGCGCGAAAGAGCGTCGTGCACGATCAGGCTTCCGGCCAGATCCTCCGCCGGCGTGATTTGCTGAAAAGTCAGGCCGGCAACCTCTTCTCGAGGGTAGCCGACGATCTCTGCAAAGCGCGCGTTACACCGCAGTAAACGTCCATCCAGACTGGTGTGCACGATCCCGGCTGCTGCCTGCTCAAAGGTCGCCCGGTATCGCTCCTCGCTGTCGCGCAAGCGGGCTTCCGCCCGCCGCTGTTCGCTCACATCGTGAACGATGGAGAAGAGGAGCAATTTGCCGTCTACCTCCATGGGCGCCGCATAGACTTCCACGTCCCGTACTTCACCCTTCGCCAGCCGGTGGCGAAAGCTGAAACGAGCTCGTTCGTCGCGCACTGCCCGCTGCTGTTCTTTGGCTATTTCCTGGCTGGACGCGGTGTTGATCTGGTCGATGCTCATCGCCACAAGCTGCGCGCGCGTATACCCGTAAAACTCCGCCGCCGCCAGGTTCGCATCGCAGATTCTCCCGGAGTCCGGATCGAGCAGCAGCATGATCGATGCGTTCTGTTCAAAGAATTTGCGGAACCGGGCTTCGCTGTTCGCAAGCTCCTGCGTAGCGAGCTTGCCTTTCGTCACGTCCCGGATCACGCCCAGCATCCTCACCGGCGCGCCTGCGGCATCGAACTCAAGTCTTCCCCGGCCGTGCACCCACCGTACCGCTCCGTCATTCCGGCGGACGATGCGATACTCCTTGTCGAAAACCTGCTTTTTGCCGAGAACTTCTTCCTGGAAGTAACGGACCGTTGTCTCCCGGTCGTCCGGGTGAATCAAGCTAACCCAGGAGTCCATGTCGTGCGCGGCGCTCTCATCAATCCCCAGCAACTCGTCCAGCAGTTTCGAGCTTGTCCACTTCCTGGCAGGAATGTCGAGCACATAGCTTCCTAGACCACCGATTGTCTGCGCTTCCTGCAGCACATCCCGGCTCTCGCGCAGTTCCCGCTCGGCGCGTCTCTGTTCCGTAATGTCCTTGGCAAAGACGGAAACCCCCGCCGGCTTCCCCTGGACAACAACCGGATTGAACGAGAGCTCGAATACATGCCCATCTTGGCCGGGATACTCTGCCCGGAATGGGCCGCTGGCCAGGGCACGCTTGTAGAAGGCTGTCCACGCCGCGGCTTGCTCCGCGGGAAGCAAATCGGTGGGCCGGTCGCCCGCTGAAACGGCAGTACCCAGGCTTCGCCTTGCCGTCTGCGCGAAGACGCGATTGAACAGTACCAGCCGGTAGTCCAGATCCACGGACCAAATCAGGTCTTCCGTGCTTTCGATCAGGGCCGACAGGTAGGCTTCGGTGCGATTGCGATTCTCTGTTCCCGCCGAATCCTGTGCTCTCTGTTTGACCATCGAAGGATCCCGCCGTTGCGCATCTCTGCCCTGCTTGCTGCCCATTCTCAATTCCTGGAGGCACCATGCCCTGCGCATGGTTGCGAAGCGGCGCCTCTCATCCCGAGGCAAGTATGAACGACGTGTCAACTTGCCCGCTTATCATAAGAATTGTCTCAGACTACACCGGCGCCCGCTTTCTTGCCATCATCAAGGCGCCTCTTCTCCCGCGGGGTTCCGGCAGTTTCTGCCTATCCCCCGGGATGCATCCTGCGACGAAACCTGTTCATTGGCAAACAGCGGGCTAAGTTGCATGTGCGCCTGTCAGCCACGCCGTCACTTCTGCCGGCGTGGCGGCCACGATCTCTGCTTCGGCCAGCTCATCCGCATTCCCATAACCCCATCCTGCTCCGAGGCGCCGCAGACCGTTGGCCCGCGCGGCGCGAAAATCGAAGATCCGGTCGCCAATCATCCACGTCGCCTTCGCGTTCAGTTTCTGCTCCTGGACCAGCGTGGCCAGCAACTTCGTCTTGCTGTGGTCCGCCACATCCGTCCGGTCCCCATAGACTGCGGTAAACAGCGGAATGAGCGCGAAGCGGTCCAGAATCCGCACCGCGAAGTGCTGCGGTTTGGAGGTGCATACATACAGCGGAAACCCCTTGCCGTGCAGTTCATCGAGCATCTCTCGCACCCCGGCGAAGACGGAGTTGTTCTTCCACCCCTCGCGGTCGTAGCATGCGCGATAGTCGCGCACCAGCGCGTCCCGTTCCTCCTGGCTCGCCTTGGGCAGCAGTTCGACCGTCCACTCGTCGGCAGGCGGACCCACAAAGCGGTCCAGCGGCCCCTGGTTTCCCATGCCTCGGTCGTCGAGCACCTTCCGCAGGCATCCCACAATGCCGGGCTTTGAGTCTGTCAGCGTTCCATCGAGATCGAAAATCAGCGCGGGAAGGACATGGGGCATGCCCTCAGTTTCGCAGATGCGAGCGTAGCCGGCAAAATGCCCTGCGCCGGCCCCATCCTGGATGCGCCGCCGGTTGGGCGGCTGCCGGCCCGCAGGCAGGGCCGGCTGGACCTTCTGAACGACTTCAAAGGAGCCTATTGCGGCCTCGCCGCGAGCGCCTGCGGCGAGGCCGCGGCGGGTGCGCCATCCCGATTCGGCGATGGCAACCGGTGCACAGTCTGACCGGCGGTGAGCACGAACAGACGTCTGTCCTTTCCGCTCACGATGCGAGCCGCGCGCACGGGAGATCCGAGCGTGACCCGCTCCAGTTCATGGCCAGTCTTCATGTCTACCAGCAGAACCTCTTCGTCGCGGTGGATGGCAGCAACGACGTAGACATGTCCACCAGCGGTTGAAAACGCATTGATTTGTTTGCGGAATGCAGCAACTCTGAAAGCGTTTGAGCTTTCCGCAGACCTGAATCCGACACTCATCATTCGCATTGAGTCTTGGTTTCGGCGCGGATTTCTCTCTCTGTGACAACAATGCGAGCGGTTCTGCCTTTTATTGTCTGAGGTGCAAAACGGGCGTCACACGGAGGGAGTGGCGCCCGTTTGCCTGCTGCTTGCCTGGCCCTCACACCTTGATGGCCGGATGCCTGGCGTTGTGCAGCAGCAATGCGACAGCGCAACTGGTCAGCCTGGTTTCGGCCGAGTCCGCGCGGCTGGTCAGGATCGTCGGTACCCGCGCCCCCAGCACGATCCCTGCCAGTTGCGCGCCGCCCAGGTACTCCAACTGCTTGGCCAGCATGTTGCCGCTCTCCAGGTCCGGCACCACCAGGATGTCTGCCTGGCCCGCTACCGGCGAAACCAGCCGCTTGATATGCGCCGCCTTTGCGCTCACAGCCGTGTCAAAGGCCAGAGGCCCATCCAGGATTCCGCCGGTAATCTGTCCGCGGTCGGCCATCTTGCAAAGCGCGGCGGCGTCCAGAGTCGATTTGATCTTCGCGCTGACCGTCTCCACCGCCGACAGCAGCGCCACCTTGGGTTCTGGAATGCCCAGTGCGTGCGCCAGGTCGATTGCGTTCTGCACAATGTCAACTTTGTCTTCAAGTTCAGGCTCAATGTTGATGGCTGCGTCGGTAATCAGCAGAGTCCGCGAGTAGGCCGGTGTATCCATCACAAACACATGACTGATGCGCCGGCTGGTCCGCAGCCCCGTATCCCGATTCATGGCTATCTTCATCAAGGTGTCAGTGTGCAGGCTGCCCTTCATCATGGCCTGCGCCTTGCCGCTGCGGCAGATCGCCACCCCAAGCTCGGCCGCCTTCACTTCGGTCTCCGCGTGCAGAACCGGATAGGGGCTAATGTCCACACCGATCTTCGCCGCCAGCTCTCTGATGGCTGGCTCGTTGCCAATCAAGGTAGGCTCGATCAGCTTTTCCGTTGCGCCTTCGACGGCGCCGCGCAGCGACACATCCGTGAGCGGCCATACCACCGCCGTCGTAATCGGCGGCAAACCCTTGCAGCGCTCAATGAACTGATGAAACACGTGGAAGTCAGGGGGATGCCCTACGAGGGGGTCCACTGCCACGCCTTCCGCCAAAGGGGCAAGATCGCTCGTCTTCATAAGTTCTCCAGATCGCACAGATGCGCCTCCTGTCTTCCTCTATCATTCTCTCGCGGCGGCCGGAAGCCGCCTGTGCCATGAGTCACAATTCGGGTCGTCATATCAAATCATGGTGCCTTGCTTACCCTGTTTCTCGCCGTTCCGCCTCTTTTCTCCCCACCCCTGCCCCTGCTATGCTGGCCACCGCCGGCAAAACCGATTTACGCAACAGGAGTCAGGCTATGTGGTTCCTCGGAATGGATGTGGGTACGGGTGGTACGCGGGCCGTTATCGTGGATGGCGGCGGAAAACTAGTAGCCGGGGCGTCGAGCGAACACGCGCCCTTCCGCACTCCCCACCCCGGCTGGGCCGAGCAGGATCCGGAAGACTGGTGGCGCGCCGCGCAGGAGGCCATCCGGCAGGCCATGGCCGCCGCGCCCGAGCCCCACCAACCCATCGTGGCGCTCGGCCTGACCGGGCAGATGCACGGCGCCGTGCTCCTTGACGAGGCCGGGCAGGTGCTGCGGCCCTCCCTTATCTGGTGCGACACCCGCACCCAGCCCGAGTGCGACTGGCTGCACGAAAAGCTGGGCTACGAGCGCATGATCGAGCTTACCTGCAATCCGGCTCTGCCCAACTTTACGCTGACCAAGCTGCTGTGGGTGAAGACCCACGAGCCGGAGATCTTTGCCAAGACGCGCCACATCATGTGTCCCAAGGATTATGTGCGCTACCGCCTGACCGGCGAGTTTGCCATTGACGTGCAGGAGGCCTCGGGAACGCTCCTGCTCGACGTGACCCATCGCCGCTGGTCGCAGGAGGTGGCGGAGGCGGCCGGCATCCCCGAAAGCTGGCTGCCCCGAGTCTACGAGTCGCCGGAAGTCTGCGCCCGCATCAGCGCGCAAGCCGCCGGTCTCACCGGCCTCGCGGCCGGAACCCCGGTGGTTGCCGGCGCGGGCGATCAGGGCGCCGGGGCAGTCGGTATGGGCATTCTGCAGCCCGGTTCCGTCTCGGCCACCATCGGCACCTCCGGCGTGGTCTTTGCCGCCACCGCCGATCCCACGCGCGATCCCAAGGGCCGCCTCCACACCTTCTGCCACGCCGTTCCGGGGTTGTGGCACGTCATGGGCGTCACCCAAGGCGCGGGCCTCAGTCTGCGCTGGCTGCGCGACACGTTCTTCCCCGGCCACAACTACGACTACCTCAGCGCCGCCGCCGCCAGGGTTCCCGCCGCCAGCGAGGGGCTTGAGTGGGCTCCCTACCAGATGGGTGAGCGTACGCCCCATCTCGATCCCGAGGTTCGCGCCGCCTTTACCGGCATCGCCTCCACCCATACCGCCGCGCACTTTGTCCGCGCCGTGCTCGAGGGCGTGGCTTACTCGCTCCAGGACACTTTCACGCTCTTCGCGGAGCTTGGTATCCCTGTCTCGGCCATTCGCCTGGGCGGAGGAGGAGCCCGCGGCGCCCTCTGGCGTAAAATCCAGGCCGGCATCTACGGCCGGGCGGTTGAGGTTCTCACCGCCGAGGAAGGTGGCGCCTTTGGCTGCGCGCTCATGGCCGGCGTGGGTGCGGGACACTGGACCAACCTTGACCAGGCATGCGCCCAGGCCATCGAAGTGGCGCAGCGCATCGATCCCGATCCAGCCGATCTGGCCGCTTATCAAACCGGCTACGCCCACTGGCGCAAGGTCTATCCGGCGCTCAAAACCCTGCGCTGAGCACAGGACGCGCCCGGCCGCTCGCCGCGGGGCTGCGGGACGAACGGCATCGTGACAGCCGCCGCCACCATGCGTTAGCCTTTCATCCCATTGGGATTTCTGCGAGGAGTGGCCTATGCATTGTCGCATTTTTCTGGTTTCTTTCGTGCTTTCCTGCGCTGCCGCCGCCGGCCTGGCCCAGCAGGCGCCGCCGTTCAACTGCGCCGATCTCAAGCTTGTTCCGGCGGTGCGCGAGTGCGGCGGCAATGACAGCTTGCTTCTGAACGCCGGCGCCAACGTTGTGGCGGACAACAACCCGGAAGATCAGTTTGCCGCCGAGGATCTGAAGGCCGCGCTGGATTCCGCCGGCGTCTCCGCTCCCGCCCGCGACGCCATCACCATCTCGCTTGCTCGTGCCGACAGCGAAGCAGGCAAGAGGGCGCTCGACCAGCACAATCTGAAATTCGACGCCGCCATGCATGACGAGGGCTACATGCTTGCCGGGGAGGGCAAAGATGGAGTGGCCGTGGTGGCGGAAACCTCCGCAGGGCTTTTCTACGGCGTGCAGACCCTCAAGCAGCTGATTCACGGCTGGGGCAAGGACGCCGTCCTGCTTGTTCCCACCATCCGCGACTGGCCCGCCATGGCGCATCGCGGCATCTCCGATGACTGGTCGCGTGGCCCGCTGCCCAACATGGAGTTTCTGAAGCGCGAAATCCGCACCCTGGCCGCCTACAAGCTCAACCTATTCTCGCCCTATTTTGAAAACACCTTCGCCTACGCCTCCTCGCCGGTGGCAGCGTTTCCCGGCGGCGCCATGACCCCGGACCAGGCCCGCGAACTGGTGGCCTACGCGGGCAAATATCACATCACCATCATTCCGGAGCAGGAATCCTTCGGCCATCTGCACAGCGTGCTCAAGTTCCAGCAGTTTGCCGGTCTGGCCGAAACGCCCAACGGCGCGGTACTCGCCCCCGGCGATCCCCGCACGCTGCCGCTCATTGGCGAGTGGTTCGCGGAACTGGCCAAGGTTTTTCCTGGTCCCTGGGTCCACATCGGGGCCGACGAAACCTTCGAGCTGGGCCTTGGCCGCACCCGCGAGGAAGTGCAGCAGAAGGGCCTCGGCGCGGTTTATCTCGACTTTCTAAGCCGCATCCACCAGACCCTGGCGCCCAACCACAAGCAGCTACTCTTCTGGGGCGATATCGCCGAGCACTCGCCCGATCTGGTAAGCACTTTGCCCAAGGACATGATCGCCGTTCCCTGGGAGTACGACGCCAAGCCGGACTTTACCGGGCTCATTCTGCCATTCAAGAACGCCGGACTTGAGACCTGGGTTGCCCCCGGCGTGAACAACTGGAGCAGGCTCTATCCCAACAACAACGAGGCGCTGGGCAACATCCGCGCCTTTGTCCGCGACGGCCAGAAGCTTGGTTCCACGGGCATGCTCAACACCATCTGGAACGACGACGGCGAGGGTATCTTCGACGAGAACTGGTTCGGCGTGCTCTTTGGCGCCGCCGCCTCGTGGCAGCCCGGTGAGAGCTCGCAGGAGGTTTTCACGGCCTCGTACGGCCAGGCTTTTCACCGCGACGTCACGGGCAAGATCAGCCAGGCGCAGCGGGAGCTAATGGCCGCCCACAACGACTTCAAGGCGGCCGGTCTGGGCGATGCCGGCGACGATTACTTCTGGCTTGATCCCTTTTCGCCCGAGGGTCAGGCGGTGGCCGGCAAAATCCGCCCTCAGCTTGCCAGCCTGCGGCTGCACGCCGAGCGCGCCATCGCGCTGATTGCCGAGGCCCGCGCCGCCGCGAAGCTTGAAAATCAGCCGGCGCTGGATGCTATGGATCTGGGCGCGCGCCGCATCGACTTTGTAGGCCTGAAATTCCAGTTTGCCGACGAGTGCGTGGTCCTGTACCGGCACGCTCTCTCTCTCACCGACGATCCCGCGCGGTGGGATGAGCTTGCCGGCGTCCTGTGGACCATCAGCTCCAGCGACGGCCGCTTCGAGGACATTCGCAACGGCTACGCCCTGCTCGGCCAGCTCTACCGCGAGGCCTGGCTGCGCGACAACCGGCCCTACTGGCTGGCCAACAACATGGCCCGGTACCATGCCGCGACGGAGCTGTGGGAGGCCCGCGCCGCGCGCTGGCAGCAGGTACGCGAGCAGTGGGACGAGACGCACACCCTGCCCACGCCGCAGCAGGCCGGCCTGCCCGCCTGGATGGGGAACTAGAGCAGGCCTGGCCGCGGCGCAGGGCCTGCTCTGGCTGACTGCGTGTTGCGTTCTTCCGGTATTGGCCGGGTTTTTGGGCCAGAAAGTGCCGCATGGCGATATTTTCATGGCAGTCATTCTCTATTTTCAATCACTTGCCTGATACCCCCCTGGGGTAGAGGGGGGGGTAGGGGGGTACATTTTCTCGTCCCGGCTTTCCGGGCGCTCTTCACTCTGCCGCCGAAGGCGATTCTCGAAGCCATTTTCCCATGACGGGGGTAATTTTCTGCAAGGGGCGCCGGAATCAGGCACAACCAGGGTTGCCGTGCCCTGTTGGGGTTCTTTCCACCGCCGCTCCGTGCCGATCACACCGGCTTCCGGGCAGGGGCTTCGGGCTGCACGCACTCTGGTTTTGCTGGAGGCGGGCGGCTGTTCTTTTCTGGGCGGACAAGGCTGGATGGCGGGCTTGCGGCGCTTGGCGGGCGCCCCATGCTTCCCGCCCGTTTTGGTGGAGGGGGGAGTGTCCTAAGAGTGCGTTGCTGAAAATTATCGACGGCGACCGCAGCAGATATTGAACTTCTTGCCACTCTTGCAGGGAGACAGGGCATTTTTCGCAGGTTGATGCGATTTCGCGTAGGAGTTAACCTCCGCTGCGAAGTCAATGCACCGCCTTGAAGGGAAGCACAAGGAGAACGTTGTATCGCCGTCGTGATGCGTGATTGGGAGGGCGGAGGGGCGATGGGAGTCCAGCCGAGCGGGCGCTCGCGGATGACCGCACGGAGGCTGCATTGTCTCTGCGGGATGCCGTGTTCCGGGAGCGGGCCTTAGCGGAAGCGCTTGGAGGGCTCGTCGGAGAAGATCTCGCCGTCGCGGATGTGGATGACGCGGTGGGCGTACTCGGCGATGTCGGGCTCGTGGGTGACGAGGACGATGGTATTGCCGTTGGCGTGGAGCTGGTCGAAGAGGCCCATGATCTCGATGCCGGTTTTGGAGTCGAGGTTGCCGGTGGGCTCGTCGGCGAGGATGATGGAGGGCGAGTTGACGAGGGCGCGGGCGACGGCGACGCGCTGGCGCTGGCCTCCGGAGAGTTCGTTGGGCTTATGGAACATGCGGGATTCCAGGCCGACGTTGGTGAGGGCCTGGCGGGCCTTTTCCAGGCGGGCGGTGGCGTGGGTTCCGTTGTAGATGAGGGGCAGCTCGACGTTGTGGAGAGCGGTGGCGCGCGCCAGCAGATTGAAGGTCTGGAAGACGAAGCCAATTTCCTTGTTGCGGATGCGGGCGAGCTGGTCGTCGTCGAGCTCGCTGACGAGCTGGCCGTTGAGCCAGTATTTGCCCCGGGTGGGGGTGTCGAGGCAGCCGATGAGGTTCATGAGGGTGGACTTGCCGGAGCCGGAGGGGCCCATGATGGCGACGTACTCGTTGTAGCGAATGCGGAGCGAGACGCCGCGCAGGGCGTGGACCTGTTGTTCGGAGCCCATGTCGTAGGTACGCCAAAGGTCTTCGACAACGATGACATCGCCGGAGGGCGGAGCCGCGTGCGGAGCGAGTTCTTGGCTGCTGGTGCCGGTGAGAGCCATGAGCTGATTATCCTCTGCCGGGGTTGGTGGCGGAAAGGAGCGGGAGGGCTGCTTCGTCTCCGTTTGCATCTTGCGCAGGGTAGCAGGGCCTGGGCGGAAGGCCGCCGGAGGCCGGATTAAGAGCCGTTTCCGGAGACGATGCCGAGGGCCGCGGCTTCGCGCTTGACGAGGGCGCCGTTTTTGAGATTGCGCAGGGTTTTGTAGGGCCCGGTGACGATTTCATCGCCTGGCTTGAGACCGGAGAGGACTTCCATCTCTGTCGCTCCGGTAATGCCGGTGGTGACGGGAACGAAGCGAGCGCGGAGTTTGCCCGAGGAATCCTTGGAGACGACGAAGACGCCCTGGGCGGGGTTGCTTTTGGTGATGGTGGCGGCCTGAACGCCTCCCTGGTGGAATTTGTCGGAGGCCGGATCGTACATGGTGAGGGCCTGGATGGGGAGGGCAAGGATGTTGGCTTTGTGGGCGGTGGTGATCTTGGCGGTGGTGGAGAGGCCGGGTCTGAGATCGTCGGTCGGGTGATCGAGGGTGACGACGACCTTGAAGTCCTTGGCTTCTTCGGTGCCGGAGGTGGACTGGGATGTGGCGATGCCCGTGGAGCGCAGGAGGGCCTGGTCGCCGACGAGGGTGACGTGGCCTTTGAAAACCTTGCCGGGAAGGGCATCGACGGAGACGTCGGCGGGCTGTCCGAGACGGATGTTGACGATGTCGGTTTCGTCGACCTTGACTTCGGCGGTGACCACGCTCATGTTGGCGATGGTCATAATGGTGGAGCCTTCGGTGTTCTGGATACCCTCGACAACGGTTTCTCCCTCGCGCATGGGCTGGTTGGTCACGACGCCGTCGAAGGGGGCAATGGCCAGGGTACGGTTGAGGAGGTCTTCGTTGACGCGGAGGGTGGCGACCTGGGTTTGCAGGTGGCCGCGGGCGGAGGCGGTTTGGGCTTTGGCCTGGTTGAGCTGGGCTTTGGCCTGAGCGAGAGCCGCCACGTCGATATCGTAGGCGGCTTTTTTGGCGTCGTAGTCCTGCTTGGCGAGGATGCCGGCACTATAGAGGCTCTGGGCGCGGTCCCAGTCGAGTTTTTTCTGTTCGAGGTCGGCCTGGGCGTGATCGACGTTGGCCTGTTGGGTTTTTTCCGCGGCTATATAAGAGGAGATATCGGTTTTGGCGGCGGCGATATTGGCTTTCTGGGCGCTGACATTGGCTTCCTGCTGCACGTTTTCGATGGAGGCGACGACCTGGCCTTTTTTCACATGGTCGCCTTCCTTGACATAGAGGTGGGTGATGCGGCCCATGGCAGTGGCGCCGAGATTGACGTAGGTTGCGGGCTTGATCTGGCCGGTTCCGCTGATCACCGAGGAAAGGTCCTGGCGCATGACTTTGGCGGTGTAGACCTTGGTGTATGCCGCCTGCTGCCTGTAGATAAAGACAGCAACCAGCACCGCTACGGCCACAACGGCAAGAACGATCAAGACGATTTTTTTCATAGGTTCAGCGTGCTCCAGATTCTTGCATACCAGTTTACGCAATGGCGCTGCCGACAGTTCCCTGCCATGTGGAGTCCGGGGGGAGGGAGCCGACAGGTCACGAGGGCGCCCCTACCCCCCCGTGCCATTGCAAGAGCGCGCACCGAGCAAACCCATGCAGATGTGCCCGTTCGGGTTTGTTGCGCCTGCTGATTGGACGGCGGATCTGGGCGGCAAGTCTCAGGAGGCGGGTGGAAATGGATAACCATAGACCGCGGCTGCGCGTCCAACAGGCGGCCAGCCCTGCACGGAATATTGCCCAGCCCGGTCAGGGCTCGTAGAATGAGAGAATCGCAGGAGCGCAGGAAGGCATGAATCCGAACGGTCGCAGTTTTCTCTTCACCGCAGTGATATGTAGTTTGGCTTGCCTGAACGCAACCCATCTGTATGGCCGCCAGCACAAAGCATCCGTGTCATCCCAGGACCAGACGCAGCAAGACGCGGCGGACGCCCAGGGTCAGCAGCAGGATCAGCAGCAGGATCCGTTGCAGCGTCCACGGTCAGACAAGGAGCGATGGGCTGCGCAAAAGGCGGTACGGCAGGAGTTGAAGGGGCCTTACAAGACCTGGCTGACCCAGGACGTGGCCTACATTATCACGGATTCCGAAGCGAAAGCCTTCAAGAGCCTGAGCAACGACGAAGAGCGGGACGCTTTTATCGAGCAGTTCTGGCAACGGCGGAATCCGAACCCGGACTCTCCGGAGAACGAATACCGCGACGAACATTACCGGCGGATAGCCTACGCCAATGAGCACTTTGCGGCCGGAG
This sequence comes from Acidobacteriota bacterium, assembly GCA_021846985.1. Lineage (GTDB taxonomy): Bacteria > Acidobacteriota > Terriglobia > Terriglobales > Acidobacteriaceae > Telmatobacter. The sequence continues at coordinate 46,598 of JAJZVX010000024.1, forward strand.
AACCCGGCTGGAAGACGGACCGCGGGCGGATTTACATCATGTACGGCAAGCCGGACTCGATTGATTCGCATCCGTCGGGCGGACGCTACGACCGGCCACTGGATGAAGGCGGCGGGACGACCACGACGTATCCCTATGAGATATGGAACTACCGCTACATCGATGGCATTGGGGAGAATGTTGACGTCGAGTTTGTGGATAGCTGCATGTGTGGGGATTATCGCTTCACCATCAACCGGGGCGAAAAGGATGCACTGATGCATGTGCCCACCGGCGGCGAGACGGAGATGGAGAAGCTGAACACGGCGCAGCGGCGGAACCGGCTAGGGAGCGGGCCGGAGACTCTGGGCATCGGGACAAGCGGTTCTCTAGCCACCCAGGCGCAATCGAAGGAGTTTGACCGGATTGCGATGGCGTCGAAGCTGTTTGCGGCGCCTCCGGTGAAGTTCAAGGATTTGGACGCGTTCATCTCCGAGCACAAGATCCTGACCGGGCCAGTTTTCCCCTTCGACGTGCGCACGGATTTTGTGAAGGTGACGGACAACTCGGTGTTGGTTCCAATCACCCTGCAGATCCGGAACCGGGATATGACGTTTGTGACCAAGGACGGGGTGGCGAAGGGCGTCGTGAATATTCTGGGCAAGGTGACGACGTTGACGCACAAAGTGGTGCAGACCTTCGAGGATACGGTGTCCGTGGAGCAGCCGTCCGAGTTGTTGGAGGCGAGCCTGGACAAGGAGTCGGTGTATTGGAAGGCGCTGCCCTTGATGCCGGGGCTTTACCGGCTGGATATTGCGGTGAAGGACGTGAACAACCCCGATCACATCGGCATCTACGGCCACAGTTTGGATGTGCCGGAATATCGCGACGAGAAGCTGGCGGCATCGTCGCTGATACTGGCAGACCGGATGTCCCCCGTCTCTTCGCGGGATATTGGCGGAGGGAACTTCGTGATCGGGAACACGTATATCCGGCCGCGCGTGATGGCCAACCCGCTGTCGCCGGTGAGCTACAAGCGGGATCAGGATCTGAACTTCTGGATGCAGGTCTACAATCTTGGAATCGACGAAGCGACCAAGTCTAACAACGTCGAGGTTACGTACGAGATCACGGACGCCAAGACGGGGGTCGTGTTGCTGGAGAAGCACCTGGATTCAAAAGAGTTGGGCCCACACAGCGACCAGTTGACAGTGAAGAACACACTGCCGATGGCGGGATTGCAGCCCGGCAAGTACAAGGTGACGATCAAGGTAAACGACGCCATCACGAAACAAGAGATTGCGCAATCGGCGCCTTTTGTCGTGCAATAGAGCGTATGCCCGGCAGCGGAGGCAAGATCGCGGGGCTGCCTGGACGAGACTTTGGGAGAGAATGCCAGGGACGCCGGCAGGTCACGGTTGAGAGTGATAATGCGCAGGGTCCAAGTCGCGGTATGTGCGGCGCTGATCGCCGTTGGGGGCGCCTCTGCCAGTTGGGCGGCTCACGGATCGGTGTCGGGAGTGGTACGCGACGCGGCGGGCGTGCCGCAGATCGGGGCGGAGGTTGAGTTACTGCGTCCGGACCTGACGGTGGTGGCGAGCGTCTATACCGACGCGAGGGGGCGATACACATTTCCCTCGATTTTTCCCGGCCGTTACGCGGTGAAGGCAATAGGGACGATGTTTCTTCCGTCGATGCGGGAGAACGTGCGGGTGCGCACCAACACCATCGTGAATCTGACGCTGAACACCCTGTATGAGGTCATGCAGTGGCTTCCAGCGCAGCCGCGGGCGGCGAGCGCACAGAGCGACGACTGGGCGTGGACGCTGCGATCGGCGGCAAACCGTCCTCTGTTGCGGTGGCTGGAAGACGGGCCGCTGGTGGTGGTGCGGGAAGGGCCGGGTACCGCGCCCAAGCTGAAGGCGCGGTTGCTGGCGACCGGACAGGCGGGGACATTTGGCGAGAGCGGCGAACGCTACTCGGCAGCGTTGGAGGCGACGCCGGCGAACAGCCGGGAGCTGCTGGCGCGGGTGGACTTTGATCCCAACACGGATGCGGGGATGGAGTCGATGCTGGGATTCCGCCAGGATCTGGGCTACGCGGGATCGGTGCAGTCGGTGGCGGCCGTCGCGCTGCATCCCGAGGTCACCGGGACAGGCCCGGGCGGTGCGCAGGCAGGCGCGGGACTGGACGAGGTGGCATTCCGGAGCTGGGAGTCAATCAATCTTGGCGGCGCGCTGGAAGCCGATGTGGGGGCGAACCAGGTGTTTGCGCGGTTTGCGCAGAATTCGCCGAACATGGTAACGGCGGCGCTGCCGTTTGCGACGGTGGGCTGGCATAGCGGGAATGCAACCGTGCATTACCGCTTGACGACGTTTATGCCCGGGACCGCGGATGTGGATGAGACGCAGTCGGAAGCCTGGCTGCCTCGGGTGTCGAGCCAGAACGGGATATTGGCGATTGAGCACGGTCTGCACCAGGAGATCGGCTGGGAGCGGCGGACGGATGCCACGGGGATGACGGTGGTGGTGTACGCCGAGAATATCGACAATCCGGCGCTGGAAGCGATGAGCGACTTTGTGCCGGGGGGTGGGGTGCCCTCGGCGCTGCTGGACCCTGTGAGCGGACTGTTGCGAATGGCGGGGCCGGATTTTTCGACGACGGGCGTGTTGGCTTCGGTGGAGCGGAACCTGCCGCACGGAAATCATGTTCGTTTGAGCTATGCCAACGGCGGGGCATTGGTGATGCCGTTGTCGTCAGAGGGCGCGGCCGTCCCGGCTTCGACGGTGCAGATGATTGCAATGGCGCATCCGCGACGCGCGCAGATGTACGCCCTGTCGCTCTCCGGGGTGATCGACGGAACGGGGACGCGGTGGCAGGCAAGCTACCGCTGGCAGCCGGAAGATACGGTGACGCCGGTGGCGCCGTTTGCGCAGGATGCCATGGCGCCCTATCTGAACCTGAGCATCCGGCAGCCGATTCACGCGAGGCGGGACGGATACTCGGGGTTCGAGGCGTTGTTTAACCTGGGCAACCTGCTGGCCGAGGGCTACCAGCCCTACATGCTGAGCGACGGTTCGATACTGATGTTTGCGCAGAGCCAGCGCAGCATTCAGGCTGGCCTGGCGTTCACCTTCTAGAGTTCACTTCCGCGCCAGTTTTCTCTCCGCGCAGGTCTCCTTTCCCAATGGGAGTGTCACGCCTTTGTCAGGATGGAGTGAACGATTCCGGCGTTTTCGCGGAGTTCGTCTTTGAAGCGGGGAAAGACGCCGACGTAGACGCCGTCGTGGGGCTTGATGCTGTCAAAGGCAGTGCGGAAGGCTTTCTCGATGCCGTTGTCGGGGATGCGGCCGGCGGCGAGGATCTTGAAGGCGAAGCAGGTTTTCGGGGTCTGGCGCATGACCTTGTACATTTTGGGCGGGTCGTCCTGGACGTAGACATCGCTGGGCATCTCGGGAAGCTGGCCGTTGAGCAGCTTACGCCACTCCTCGGGGCTTCGGGTGCGGTTGTAGACGCAGCCGGAATAGAAGTCCACGTCCCATCCCTGCTCTTCGACCATTTCAATGACTTCCGGCTTGTGCGTGCCGACGCCGACGAGGACGCCGAGGTCGCGGGCGCGCTTGCACCACTCGTGTTCTGCGGCCATGGAGCCATTGCGGAAGGCGGCGTCGATCTCTTCGCCGCGGCGCTGGAGGGCCAGCGGTTTCAGGTCGCGGACGAGTGCGGCGGGATCGTCGTTGGCGGTGACCTGGATGATCAGGTGCATCTTGCCACCCTCGGACTGGAAGCGGGCCAGATCCTCGGGAGCGCGGTTGACGTTGACGTAGTTGAAGGCGTTGATGCCGAAGCTGTTGGCGTGGTGGAGCACTTCGCAGACGCGCCCGGGCGTGTACCAGGCGCGCATGGCGAGGTCAAAGTTGTTGTTGTAGTGGGAGAAGCCGTACATGGGATTGACGCCGAGGACAAGGCGGCTGATTTCGGCGTTGCCGAACTTCATTTTTGGCACCTGTACCGGCGGGGCATTGGAGGGCTCCGCCGTGGGCGTGTACTCGGCCTGGGGGGCTGGTTGCTGACCGGCGGCCATCCTGGCTGTTGTGCCGCTCATAACGCCCGCGGCAAGCGCCGCAGTGGATTGCAGGAATTTCCGCCGGGTGTTGGACATGGAGAGAGACCGCCTTTCGCTGGTTTGCCGATTCGCGTTTGCGCGTCTGGATTGAGAAACACGCCATTTTAGCACCGGGTTGATGGGAAAGGCGACGTGACCGGCGCCAGGCGGATTGGAAAAAGGAAAGGTATAGGATCGAATCGACTGGAATGGGACGGAGGAGGAGATGTCCGGAGAGACGGAGGCAAGCAGCCGGGAGCGGCTGGCGGCGGTACTGAATCACAGGCAGCCCGATCGAGTGCCGATCGACTTTGGCGGCTCGACCGTGACGGGGATGCATGTGAGCGTGGTGGCGGCGCTGCGGGATTACTACGGGCTGGAGAAACGGCCGGTGCGCGTGCACGAGCCTGCCCAGATGCTGGGGCTGATCGACGAGGATCTGCAGGACGCGATGGGCGTGGATGTCACGGGCATTTTCCGGAGAGGAACGAAGTTCGGCGTTCCGATGGACCACTGGAAGAGTTGGGTGCTGAACGGGTTGGAGGTGCTGGTTCCGGATGGCTTTGTGACTACAGTGGATGCCAACGGCGATACGCTGGTCTACCCGGAAGGCGACCTGACCGTGGCTGCCAGCGGACGGATGCCGCAAGGAGGCTACTTCTTTGATGCCATCGTGCGGCAGGAGCCGTTCAGGGAAGAGGATCTGAATCCCGAGGACAATCTGGAAGAGTATGGTCCGGTCACGGAGGAGGATCTGGAGTTTCTGATGCGGCAGGTGGAGGAGGCGGGGACGAGACGCGGCCTGATGGCGGGCTTTGGCGGGACGGCGCTGGGCGACATTGCGAACGTGCCGGGCTCGAGCCTGAAGCATCCCAAAGGGATCAGGGATATTGCAGAGTGGTATATCACGACGCGCAGCCGGCAGGATTATATCCACAAGGTGTTTGAGGTTCAGGTGGAGATCGCGCTCAAGAACCTGGAGCGGATTTATGCGCGGGTGGGCGACCGCGTGCAGGTGGCGTACCTTTGCGGAACGGACTTTGGCACGCAGAACTCGACCTTCTGCTCGGAGAAGACGCTGCGCGAGCTTTACCTGCCGCACTACAAGCGGATGAACGACTGGATTCACGAGCACACGGCGTGGAAGACCTTCAAACACACGTGCGGCTCGGTGGTAAAGCTGCTGCCGGCGCTGATCGATGCGGGGTTCGACATTCTGAATCCGGTGCAGTGCTCGGCCGCGGGCATGGAGCCCGGGACGCTGAAGGAGCAGTTCGGCGACCGGCTGGTGTTCTGGGGCGGAGGCGTGGACACGCAGAAAGTGCTGCCTTTCGGGAGTGCGGCGGAGGTACGGGAACAGGTGCTGCGGCGGTGCGAAATCTTCGCGCCCGGCGGCGGATTTGTCTTCAATGCGATTCACAATGTGCAGGCCTGCACGCCGGTCGAGAACATTGTGGCCATGGTGAACGCGGTGCATGAGTTCAACGGCAAGAGAAGGTGAAGGAAGGCGCGCGGGCGGCTTTGGCAGGGGGCGGCGCGTATGGTATATTTTTCAAGTGACAGCAGGTAAATCCTGTGCTGCCCAGGCCTGTCCGGAGCCTTCCGTGATGCGGCCGAAAAACATGCTGGACGCGTAGCTCAACTGGCAGAGCATTCGGCTCTTAACCGACAGGTTGAAGGTTCGATTCCTTCCGCGTCCACCATTCAAGACGGAACACCGACAAGTTGCAGCCACTCCGACCCGCCGCATTGGCGGGTTTTTTGCTGGCCGCGAGCCGGAGCTAAACGCGGACGATCATGACCTCGGTGGCTTTAATGAGGGCGGCGGCGGTTTGGCCTTTGCGGAGCTGCATTTCGCGCGCCGCGTCGGCGGTGATGATGGAGGTGATGCGCTGGCCGCCGATGGCCAGGACCACCTTGGCAAGCAGGCCGCTGATCTTGACTTCCAGGACGATGCCGACAAGCTGATTACGGCCGCTGACGGCCCGGAAGCGCGCGCGCGAGCGGATGCGCGGCTCCGTGGGCTGGGATTTGAGCAGAGGCTTGAGGGCGCTCTGGGCAATGCGATGGTGGCCTCCGGGGGTGCGGACGGTGCCCAGCTTGCCGTGGAGAATCCACTGCTTGATGGTGGCGTAGCTCACGCCGACTGCGGCGGCAGCCTCGCGGGGAGTAAGGAGAGGATCGGCCTCGGGCATAGGGTGACCTCGCGCTCGCAAGCAGCGGAGTGCGGCTTGCCAGCAGGAAGAGAGTATATCCCAGCCGCGTGCCGGGCGTGCGGGACGCAGTGCAGGCACGCAGCGCAGAGCGCTGCGCAGGTTGGAGCACACACAAAGAGTCTCGACAGGGCGAAAGGCGCGCGAGGGAAAGACGAGTCGTATAGAATCGATAATATAAGTCATATAGAGTTGGAGACATCACATCAATGCTGCTTCCCCTGCGATCCATAAGGAGATTCTTGCGTGCCGTGTTGCTGCTGACTGCGGCTGCCATGGCGACCCATTCCGGCTGGGCGCAGAACGCCGGAGCGAGCAGTTCGTTTTTTGCGCGCTACCAGGCGCGGGTGACGGCGACGCAGAACGCGCAGCCGCACTGGATTACGCCGCTGGTGACGGTGACTCCGAGACTGGAGCAAGAGTTGCGCGCGGATTTTGTGCATCAGTACGCGCCCAACGGCGCGGTGCTGTGGACGTACGGGAACGGAAAAGGGCTGGAACTGATACCCGAATGGCACACGGAGATTCTTCTGAACGTGCCGCCCTTTCTGGACCACTCGAACGGCGCGGAGGACGGATTTGGAGACGTTTCGTTTATGGCCAAGGAGCGGCTTTACGCGCGCAACGAAGAGCACGGCAATGGGATCGTGACGATGTTTCTGGCGGGGTCGATTCCGACGGGAAAGAGTGGCAATGGGAGTTGCTGCGCGGTGGTGACGCCGACCTTGGCCATGGGCAAGGGATTCGGGCTGTGGTCGCTGACGACGACGGCAGGCGGCACGCTGCCTGTAACCAACTCGGCCGGACTGGGACACGGCATTCTATGGAACAGCGTGGTGCAGTATCACGGGGCGCGGAGCGGATTGGCGCGGTTGTTCTGGCCGGAACTGGAACTGAACTCGACGTTCTTCAAGGGGGGAGCGAACGACGGCAAGGCGATGGCGTTGGCCACGCCGGGGGTGGTGATCGGACGTGTGCCGCTGGCGCACGATGCGCAGGGGCGGCCGGGCCGGCTGGGATTGACGTTTGGCGCGGGCGAGCAAATTGCGCTGACGCGCTTTCATACCTATAACCATGCGACGATTCTGACAGTGCGGCTGCCGTTCTGAGGCGGATAGGGAGAGGCCGATGAGGGCGGAGAGAAGCAGCGTGAAGACGAGGCTGCGGGCGGGCGCGGTGCTGGCGCTGGCGTGCGCGCTGACGGCGTGCCATGGGCCGAGGCCGACGGTGCTGGTGGTTTCGGCGGCGGCGAGCCTGACGGATGCGCTGGAGGCCGCGGAGGCGAGTTACCGGCAGGCGCATCCGCAAGTTGAGCTGAGAAACAACTTTGGGGGGAGCGGCACGCTGGCGCGGGAGATTGAGGATGGGGCGCCGGTGGATGTGTTTCTGTCGGCAGCGGCGCAACCGATGGACGAGTTGCAGGCGCGCGGTCTGGTGGTGGCGGGATCGCGGAGGAACCTGCTGCGCAATGCGCTGGTGCTGATTGTGCCGCAGGGATCGCCGGTGAGCGGCTTCGATCAATTAGCGGGTTTGGGGGTGAAGACGATTGCGCTGGGCGATCCGGCGACCGTGCCGGCGGGCCGCTATGGGAAGCAGACGCTGGTGGCGCTCGGTCTCTACGACCGCGTACGGGCGAAGCTGGTGTTGGCCAAGGATGTGCGGCAGGTGTTGACTTATGTGGAAACGGGGAACGCGGATGCGGGGCTGGTGTATGCGACGGACGCAGCGATTTCGCCGCACGTGAAGGTGGCGGCGACCGCGCCGGAGAGCGCGCACGACGCGATTGTGTATCCGGCGGCGGCGATGGCGAGCGGTCATCACGCAGCGGCGGCGCGGTCCTTTGTCGAGTATCTGGACAGCCCGGCGGGGAAGGCATTCTTTGCTCAACGCGGATTTACCATAACTACACAGTGACTCTGCCCATCGACACATCGCCGCTGGTGATTTCGCTGGCGACGACGTGCGCGGCGACGGTAGCAACGTTCTTTCTGGGGTTGGCCGCGGCGCGCGCGTTGTACGGCATGCGGGGCGGCGCGCGGGCCTGGATCGACGGGATTCTGACGCTGCCGCTGGTGCTGCCGCCGACGGTGGTAGGCTTCATCCTGCTGCTTGTTTTCGGCCGCCGGAGCCCGGTGGGCGTGCTGCTGGAGCGGATGGGCGCGACGGTTGTGTTTTCATGGCCGGCCACGGTGATTGCGGCGACGGTGGTGGCGTTTCCGCTGATGTACCGGACATCCCTGGGCGCGCTGGAACAGGTGAATCCTACGCTGCTGGCCGCGGCGCGGACGCTGGGGGCGACGGAGATGCGGGTCTTCCGGCGGGTGCTGCTGCCGCTGGCAGGACCGGGCGTGCTGGCGGGGACGGTGTTGGCGTTTGCGCGGGCCATGGGGGAGTTTGGCGCGACCCTGATGCTGGCCGGCGACATCCCGGGCCGGACGCGGACGATGCCAATTGCGATTTATGCGGCCGCGGAGGGCGGCGACATGCGCGCGGCGGTTGTGTGGGTGGCGCTGATTGTGGCGTTTTCGCTGGCGATTATCCGGCTGCTGCACTCCCAGGGCGTGGCGCGGCGGGCGTGGCGGCTGGAGGAAACTGGCAACGCGCCGGCCAAGGCGGCAGGAGGCGAGTTGCCGGGGCAGCGCGGCGAGCGGACGGCGATGCTGTCGATGGCGGTGGAGAAGTCGCTGGGGAACTTCAAGCTGGCAGTGCGGCTGGAGACGGGCCGCGGCGCGGTAGGGTTGCTAGGCGCTTCAGGGGCGGGAAAGTCGATGACGCTGCGGATGATCGCGGGCGTGGCGACTCCGGACGAGGGACGCGTGGAACTGAACGGGCGGGTGCTGTTTGACAGCGCAGCGGGCGTCAATCTGGCTCCTGCCCAGCGGCGCATCGGGATGGTGTTTCAGGATTATGCGCTGTTTCCGCATATGACGGTGGCGGAGAATGTGGCTTTTGGACTGCACGCGCTGCGTGAGCCAGAGCGGCGGGCGCGGGTGCGGCACGAACTGGAGCGGATGCGCATTGGCGAACTGGCGAACCGCTATCCCAGGGAGATTTCGGGTGGGCAGCGGCAGCGAGTGGCGATAGCGCGGTCGATGGCAACGGAGCCAGAGGCGCTGCTGCTGGATGAGCCGTTTGCGGCGCTGGATGCGCACCTGCGACGGACGATGGAAGAGCAACTGCGAGAGACGCTCGGCGGCTACAACGGGGTGGTGATTTTTGTAAGTCACGACATGGAAGAGGCGTTCCGCTTTTGCAGCGAACTGCTGGTGCTGGACCGGGGGCGAGCGATTGCAGAGGGCGAGAAGCATGTGCTGTTTGAGCGGCCGCGGTGGGTGGCTACGGCGCAACTGACGGGATGCAAGAACATTGCCGCGGCAGCGCGGGTGGACGCGGGCCGGATTGCGGTGCCGGCATGGGAGTGCGAACTGGCAGCCGGGGCGGCGGACACGAGCGCGTCGCGGCATGTGGGATACCGGTCGCACCATTTCCGTTTTCAGGAGAAAGCGGAGGGGAAGAATGTCTTTTCCTGCTGGCTGGTGGAGGCGAGCGAAGCGCCGCACGAGATGACGCTCTATCTGCGGTTGCACCGGAAGCCGGAGCCCGGCGAGGGGCCGCACATACAGGCGGATATTCCCAAGGAGCAATGGAACGAATTGTGCGGGCAGGCGCAGCCGTGGAAGATCCAGATTGTGCCGGAGCGGATGCTGCTGCTGGAGGATTGAGGCGTCGGGCGCGGCTCGTGGAACCTGGCCCGGTGGTATCCTTTCACCGTGATGAAGGTACGGGTATTGTCATTTGGAGTGCTGAAGGAGTGGCTGGGCAGCGGCGAGCGGACGGTGGAGTTGCCGGAAGGCGCGACCGTGGCCGGGTTGCTGGAACGGCTGAATGCGGAGCATATTGCGCCGCTGCAGTGGGGGATTGCCGTGAGTGTGAACGGGGAGTTCGCCGCCGCGGCAGAGAAGCTCAAAGAGGGCGACGAGATAGGATTGCTTCCGCCCGTCTCGGGCGGAACGCCGGAGAAGGCGGAGGGGTGGACCGGGCTGACGCGGGAGCGGATTGATGCGCGGAAGATTGTGGAGAGCGCCAAGCAGGACGAAGACGGCGCGGTGGTGGTGTTTGACGGAGTCGTCCGCAACAACACGCGCGGCCGGGAGACGCTTTACCTGGATTACGAAGCCTACGAGCCAATGGCGCTCAAGGAGATGGATGCCCTGGCAGCGCAGGCGCGGAGCCACTTTGGCGTACGGCATGTGACCATCGTCCACCGGCTGGGGCGGCTGCGGATTGGCGAGAGCAGCGTGCTGATTGTGGTGGCGTCGGCGCACCGGGCGCAGGCATTCGACGCCTGCCGATGGCTGATCGATACGCTGAAGAAGACGGTTCCCATCTGGAAGAAGGAGACGTTTACCGACGGCGTGGTGTGGGCGCCGGGCGAGCCGTTTCCCGAGGGGACGGCGGTGGATGCGGGCAAGGCGCGAACCGAGCCGCAGAAGTAGGCCAGGTGTTTTCCTGGGTGAGCGCAAAGGGCAGACAGAGAGAAAGATGAGAGGCGGGCTTTGATGGCGAGCCTGGAGACGGCGGGGTTTGTGCTGGCGGGTGGCCGGTCGAGCCGGATGGGCGCAGAAAAAGCGCTGCTGCGGCTGCGCGGCGAGCCGTTGGTTGCGCACGCCCTGCGCACGCTGCGCCAAGCGGGGCTGGAGGCGTGGATTGCTGGCGCACGCGCGCCGCTGAAGGAGTTTGCCCCGGTGGTGATGGACGCGGAAGCGGACCGGGGGCCACTGGGTGGAATCTGCGCCGCGCTGGAAGCGACAGACGCGCAGCGGGCGGTGTTTGTGCCAGTGGATTTGCCGCTTCTGCCGCCACCGGCGGTGAGGCTTTTGCTGGAAGAGGCGCGAAAGGCGCACGCGGCAGTGGCCGTGCTGGCGATGGAGGAGTTTGTCCAGACATTTCCGGCCGTGGTGGAGCGGGCGGCGCTGCCGTGGTTGCGCGCAGAGCTGGCGGTGGGGCGGGGCAAGTGTCTGGAGGCGTTTGCGGCAGCGGCGAAGGCGATGGAACGGCCCATGGAAGTGGTGAGCGTGGAGCGGGCGTTGCAGGAGGGAAGGCTGGCAGGCACGCAGGCGGCGGCGCGGTGGTTTCTGAATGTGAACGCGCCGGAGGATATGAAGAAGGCGGAAGCCTGGCTGCTGGAGGGGATGCGATAAGGACGCGGGGCCAACGCACAGCGGCGCAGCCCGGGGGCTGCGCCGCTGTGCGTTGCAGGCGGGTTGGGGTTTAGAAGAGGTTCCAGAGGGACTGGTTGTAGACCTCGTGGTGGAAC
>JAJZVX010000025.1 GCA_021846985.1 Acidobacteriota bacterium
TGCCAGGTATCGCCGGGGTTCTCAACGCGCGACGCCAGAAACGCGCAAATGCAAACAGACATCATGCGGCGAAGCATGAGGCACGAATCTTTCCACACAAACAGTTGTTTGACAGGCAAAGTCGCCGGCTGCTGCGCCGGCCGCGTATCGCTCGCCAGCTACGGTGCAAAATGCGCGCACCGGCGCTCCCGGCAGGCGTCTTCTTGCCCACGCGCTCACCGGCGCCGCGCCAGCGCCAACCGGGGAATCCCCCGCAAGTCGCGATCAATCTCGACGGCCGCAAAGCCCGTGGCGGCGAGCAACTGCGTCACCGCTTCGTCCTGGCCGCAGCCCAGTTCCAGCGCCAGCAACCCTCCCGCCGCCAGCGCGGCGTGGGCCGCGGGAATCAACCGGCGGTAAATCTCCAGTCCATCCTCGCCGGCAAAGAGCGCCATCTCCGGCTCATGCTCGCGCACCTCCACCGCCAGCGCATCGCGCTCGGCCCCCGCCACGTACGGCGGATTCGATACCACAACGTCGAACCTCTCTCCGGCAACCGGCGCCAGCAGATCGCCGCACAGAAACCGGATGCGGCAGCCCACTCCGTTGCGCGCGGCATTCGCGCGGGCCATGCTCAGCGCCGCATCCGACAGATCGCTGGCCGTGATCGCGGCCTGGGGCAGCGCGCGCGCCAGCGCCACGGCAATGGCCCCCGAGCCCGTGCCCACGTCCACAATGCGCGGCGTGGCCATCTTTCCGCCCGCCTCTCCTCTGGTCCACGCCACCACCTGCTCCACCAGCAACTCCGTCTCCGGCCGCGGAATCAGCACCGCCGGCGACACGCAGAACGGCAGCCCGTAAAACTCCTGCTCGCCCGTAATGTACTGGATGGGCTCGCCGGCAAGGCGGCGCTGTAGCAGCGCGCGATGTGCCAGGCGATCTTCCCCTGAGGCCGGATGGTCCCCATGAGCCAACAACCAGGCCCGATTTCGTTCCGGATCGTTCCGCCGAAAAACATGCAGTAGAAGATATTCCGAGTCCGCCCGCGCTCGATCGGCATGCGGCCCCTGGGCAAGCAGAAGCTCGCCGTCCTTCACCAGGGCGCGGATTTTCAATTGGCTCAGCGAGGAGGGTTTCATACATTGTGCGCTTTATGCCGCCTGCGTCGCTTCTGCCTTCAACTGCTCCGCCTGATAGTGCGCGATCAGCGCATCCACAATCGGCTGCAGCCGTCCTTCCATCACCAGGTCAAGCTGGTGCAGCGTCAGCCCAATGCGGTGGTCCGTCAGCCGGTTCTGCGGAAAGTTGTAGGTGCGGATCTTTTCGCTGCGATCGCCCGAGCCCACCATCGACTTGCGCTCCTTGGCCAGCGCCGCATTTTGCCGCTCCATCTCCATCTCGTAGAGACGCGAGCGCAGCACGCGCATCGCCTTTTCGCGGTTCTTGATCTGCGACTTCTCGTCCTGGCAGCTCACCACCGTATTCGTCGGCAGATGCGTAATGCGCACCGCCGAGTAGGTCGTATTCACTGACTGTCCGCCCGGACCCGACGAGCAGAACGTGTCGATGCGAATATCCTTGGCCTCGATCTTGATGTCCACTTCCTCGGCTTCCGGCAGCACCGCCACCGTGATCGCCGAGGTATGCACGCGGCCCTGTGTCTCCGTTTCCGGCACGCGCTGCACGCGGTGCACGCCGCTTTCCCACTTCATTTGCGAAAACACCCGGCCGCCTTCAATGAGAGCAATCACTTCCTTGTAGCCATGCACGCCGCTCTCCGAAATCGAAAGCACTTCCACCTTCCAGCGGTGCTGCTCGGCAAAGCGCTGGTACATGCGGAAAACCTCTGCCGCAAACAGCGAAGCCTCGTCGCCGCCCGTCCCCGCCCGGATTTCCAGCACCACGTTCTTCTCGTCGTTGGGATCCTTGGGCAACAGCAGCAATTTGATTTCCTCTTCCAGCGCCGCCACGCGCGGCTCCTGCGCCGCAACCTCTTCGGCGGCCATCTCCTTCATGTCCGGGTCGGCCAGCATCGCGCGCGCCTCGGCCAGCGCCTGCCGCGCCTGCTTCAGCTCGCGAAACTTCTCCACCGGCTCTTCAATCTCGCGCAGCGCCTTGGCGGTCTTGGTGTAGCGCTCGTGGTCGTTGATCACCTCGGGCAGCGCGAACTGGCCCTGCAACTCCACATAGCGCTGCTCCATCTGTTCCAGTCGATCGATCATGACATTTCCTCACCCCGCGCGCGGGGCCGCTCTCTTGCATGCCAAATAAAAATCGGGAAAAATGCGAAAATCGAGTGTCGGCGGCGGGCGCCGTTAAAGAAGGGCCGAAATGGGATGGTGGAGTGCCACTTCGCTTTCTATTCTAACGCTAAAGCGGATATCGACTGCGGTTCCATAGTTGCTGCACCCCAAATTCCGTACTGCAACGTGGCATCCGCCGCGACGGATGCCGCCTTGTACCGGAGCATCAGGGCGCATGAACTGCGGAACCGCTCTAAAAGCACGCCACCTGGTCGCAGGCGTTCATCAGCGGCACCAGCAGCGACGATTCGTGATCCGGGTCCGAATAAACGGTGATCGTCGCCGCTTTGTAGTCCTCCGGCCTGGCCGTCATGATGTTGGGCACAAAAGTCTGCGGGTTGCGATCGTAGAGCGGAAACCACGTGCTCTGAATCTCCACCATCACCGTGTGTCCGGCCTTGAAAACGTGGTCCACGTCGCGCAGCGAAAACTTGTACTCGCGCACGGAGCCCGCCCGCAACGGCCGCGCCTCCGCGAAGTTGTCCAGATAACGCCCCCTGAAAATCTCCGCGTTGGTCATCAACTCGTAGCCGCGCATCTTCGGGTCGGGATCGTTCTCCGGATACTCGTCGATCAGCTTCACCACCATGTCGTTGTCCGTCCCGGTCGTCGAGGCGTAGATATCGGCTGTCACCTCCCCGGTCAGGATCATGTCTTTCTTCAGCACCGGCAGCTTCCACACCGCCACGTCCTTCCGCCCGGTCACAAACCGCTGGTCCTCCGTCAGCCAGTTGAACCACTGCGAGCCGCGTGAGTACGTGGGCTGGATAGGCCGGTGCCGGTAGGGAACCGGGTTGGCCGGATCGCTCGCGTAGCTGGTCTTCGCCGAGGCGGTCGTCTCGTTCCAGCTCAGCAGCCCGCCGCCCTGCAAATACAAACTGGTCGGCAACGATTTCTTGGGCGGAAAGTGCGCGTAGCGCTTCCATGTGTTCGATCCGATTTGAAAGCTCGCCGTGTTTTCCAGGTCGAAGCCCGCCTCGTCTTTCAAATAATGTCCGAAAAACTTCGCCTCGATCTGCGCCCGGAACTCCTTGCCGATCGGCTCACCGTAGTTCAGATTGCCCAGATGCCGCGACGATGAGCTCCAAGACCCGTGCCGCCACGGTCCCAGCACCAGAAAGTTCTCGTGCTTCGTGTCATGCGGCTCCAGCTTGGCGTACTCCTCCTGCGGCCCATACATGTCTTCCTGGTCGTAGTAGCCGCCCACCGTGAGCGTGGGCACGGCCACCACCTTCAACCATTGCTCCACCGCACGCGACGACCAAACTTCGTCATACGCCGGATGCTCCAGGAAGAGCTTCCACGTCGGCAGCGCCTTCGATCCGGACCTTTTTGCCGCTTCGGCAAAACTGCCCCGCTCCAGAAAGAAGTCGTAGCCGTCGCGCGGCGCGCCGTCCTTGTCCTGCCCGTAGCTCACCTCCGTGCTTTCCTTGCTCGTCTCCATGGAAAGCACGTAATCGTACCCGTAGCTCATGCGGAAGGCGCCATTGTGAAAAAAGTCGTCGCCCTTCCACACGTCGATCATCGGCGCCTGCGGACTAATGGCCTTCACCGCCGGGTTAGGGTCGATGCCCGCCATCATGGCCAGAAAGCCCGGATAGCTGGTGCCCACAAAGCCCGCCCGCCCGTTGTTCCCCGGCACGTTCTTCAGGAGCCACGTCACGGTGTCGTAGGCGTCCGTGCTCTCGTCGGTCGCCTTCGGGTCATGATGGTCGGCCAGCGGCCGCATCATCACAAACTGGCCCCCGCTCTTGTACCGTCCGCGAATATCTTCGGCCACGTAGATATAGCCTTCCCGTGCCAGCTCCGGCCGCGTCCAGAAAAACGACTTCCGCGTGGTGCCGCTCACTCCGTAGGGCGTGCGCTGGATCAAAAACGGCAGGGGCGCCGCGATGTCGGCGGGCTTCAGGATCACGGCGTGCAGCTTCACGCCGTCGCGCATCGGAATCATTACTTCTGACCGCTGATAGTCGTGAAAGACATGGTGAACGGCGGGTCCGGTGCGCAGATAGGAACTGCCCGGCTCGTCGGTCCAGATCACGGAAGCGGGCCGGCCCGCGGCGTCCAACGTAAAGCGCACGCTGTACGGATCGCCCGCCACGGCAAACTCCAGCGGCGACACGCGATCCAGCTCCGTAGGCACGCGGCGCTCCGACTCGATCAACAGCCGGCCGTTTTGAACGTAGAAGTCCTGCGGCGTATCCGGCTCCGCCGCGTCGGTATACTCGCCGGAAAACGCCTCCAGCGTCGCGGGCGGCGTGTCTGCCGGCGCGGACTGAGCGCGAACCGCGGGGTGCGATGCGGCTAGAGCGCACGTGGGCAGGGCAAGCAATAAAACGGCAACAAGACGGAAACGAGTCAAGCAGGCATCCCTCCCGAATCTCTCTGGTTGTGCTGGATCTGCACAGCAAAAATCAAAAAAACAACTCGCGCCCCGGGCCTCCGCCGTCTTCGTAAAACCGGGAGCCGGCGCGGCAACCTAATGCACATGGCCGTGCGCGGAGCAGCTCTTCTGGCTAGCCATCTCGCCGGCCATCTCCTCGATGGGCACCACGCACCCTTCTAGCTCCCTGCAGCCGCAGCTTTCAAACTGGATGGTGGTGTGGCGAATGTGGAACCGGTTCTTGAGCACACCGTTGAGCCTAGCAAGAATGCACGCGCTCTGCGAGGGCGGAATGTCCGCGATGGTCACGTGGCACGCCATGGCCCGCGACTGCGAGCCCAGGCTCCATACATGCAAATCATGCACATTCACCACGCCCTCCACCGCCTGCATCTCCGCGCGAATCGCCGCCAGGGCCAGGCCGCGCGGCGCGCCTTCCAGCAGGATGTTCAGCGTCTCGCGCACAATGCCCGCGCTCGACCACAAAATCAGCGCCGCGATCATCAGCGAGAGCACCGGATCAATCCAGTTTTGCCCCGTCATCAGGATGCCCGCGCCCCCGGCAATCACCGCCGCGGTCGAAAGCGTGTCGCCGGCCATATGCAGAAAGGCCGAGCGCAGATTCACGTCGCGCGCCACGCCCCACAGCAGCCCCGCGATCAACCCGTTCATCACCACCCCGGCCGCGGCCACATACATCATCACTCGCGGCTGCACCGCCACCGGCGCGGAAAGCCGGTCGATGGCCGCAACCCCAATCCAGATCGAGATCGCAATCAGAGTGGCCGCGTTCACAAACGCCGCCAGCACGCCCGCCCGCTGATAGCCAAAGGTCCGTGCGTCGTCGGCCGGCCGCGTCTGAAAGTACACCGCCGCAAAGCTCAGCAGCAGCGCCAGAAAATCCGAGGCATTGTGCCCGGCTTCCGACAAGAGCGCCAGCGAGTGGGCGCGCAGCCCCGCCACCAGCGTGACCACCACATACGCAAGCGTGGCCGCCAGCGAAAAACGCAGCACGGATTGAGTTTTGCCTGCGCCCGCGAGCTCTGGCGCGGCGTGTACATGCATAGTTGCAGTGTAAATGTGGCTGGCCGCGCGTGGCTAACTCGACCCCCATCGGCATAGGTGCGGAAAATGCCGCGGCGGCCACTGCGGGATGGTTCTGCCCTCATTTCGACTTTCACCCAAGCTGCTCGCCGTGTCCCTGTCGAAAATGGCTCAGATCCAGCGGGTCGGGGTCTTCATAGCGCGGCAGCACCGGAAGTCCGCCGCGCAGACCCGTCCAGCTCTCGGCCACCACAATGCTGTTCTGCGGATTGCCCGGCTGGTAGCGCACCGTGCACGGAAATCCGGCCCTCACCTGCCCGCTCTCCACCACGCCACGAATGTCCGTCAGATCCTGAGAGCATTCGTAGTCCACGCCCCCAATGCGGTAGTCGTACAGCAGCATGGTCAGCGAGCGGCCGTCCCCAGACTCCACCTCGCGCACGTCCTGCACCATGCCGTCCACCAGCCGTCCCGACTGCGCCAGAAATTGCCTCCGCTCGCGCTCCAGCTCCGCAGCCGTAGGCCGTTTGCGCACCAGCAGCCACACCGCCAGCGCCCCCACCGCGCCTCCGCAGACCAGTCCGACCGCAACCTGCCAACCGCCAATCGTGACGAGAGTCATTCCAGATGGGGCTCCAGCAAGACGCGCTATTCCCCTTTTCCCCACTCGAGCATACCGCAACTCTATTCCTTTCCCGCCGGCGCGCGGCGCGCCTGCCCCGCCCGCGCCGCTACAATAGACTCTGGACTGCATCTGCCCGGACTTCCGGCCGGCCGGAAGCCACTTTTCGCGAGGTTTTTCGTGGCTTTTTCTGAGAATCCCACCATGGCACGCGATTCCCAAATCCGCACACGCATCCGCTCCACCACCGTCATCTGCGTCCGCCGCAACGGACACGTGGTCATGGCCGCCGACGGACAGGTCACCCTCGGCGACCACGTCCTCAAGCACTCTGCCCGCAAGATCCGCCGCCTCTACCAGGACCGCATCCTGGCCGGATTCGCCGGCTCCACCGCCGACGCCTTCTCCCTCTTCGCCCGCTTCGAAGCCAAACTCGAACAGTACGCCGGCAACCTCAACCGCGCCGCCGTCGAGCTGGCCAAGGACTGGCGCACCGACAAAATGCTGCGCAACCTCGAAGCCCTCCTCGTCGTCGCCGACCAGAACCAGACCTTCCTCATCTCCGGCTCCGGCGACGTCATCGACCCCGACGAGCAGATCGCCGCCATCGGCTCCGGCGGCAGCTACGCCACCGCCGCCGCTCGCGCCCTTCTCGAAAACACCACCCTCGACGCCCGCGAAATCGCCGAAAAAGCCATGAAAATCGCCGGCGACATCTGCATCTATACCAACGACCGCGTCACCATCGAGGAGCTGACCTAGCAGAATCGTGCAACACATCCGTGTAAGAACACAGATGAAGTCACACCCTGACGCACAGTAGGAGTGATTCTAGACAAAGAAATGGCCATCTACCTTCCCGCATCCGCCGAAGAACAGGATCTCTCGCTCGACGAGCTGACCCCGCGTGAAATCGTCGCCGAGCTCGACAAGCACGTGGTCGGTCAAAAGGCCGCCAAGCGCGCCGTCGCCATTGCCCTGCGCAACCGCCAGCGCCGCCAGAAGCTCCCGCCCGACCTCGCCGACGATATCATGCCCAAGAACATCATCATGATCGGCCCCACCGGCGTGGGCAAAACCGAGATCGCCCGCCGCCTGGCCAAACTCACCAACTCGCCCTTCCTCAAGGTCGAGGCCTCCAAATTCACCGAGGTCGGCTACGTGGGCCGCGACGTCGAATCCATCGTCCGCGACCTGGTCGAAATCGCCATCGACATGGTGCGCGAAGAGCGCCTCGAAGAGGTCGAAGACAAGGCCGAGATGAACGCCGAGGAGCGCCTCCTCGACATCCTGCTGCCTCCGCCTCCGCCCGCCCCTGCCCCCGCCGGCGACGAGGGACAGCACCACGCCCTCCCCGGCGCCGACAGCCATCAGCGCTCCCGCGAAAAGCTCCGCCAGCAGTTCCGCGAGGGCAAACTCGACACTCGCATGGTCGAACTCGACGTCCGCGAGCGCGGCACGCCCCAGTTCGGCATCATCAGCAACCAGAACCTTGAGGACATGGAGATGAACCTCAAGGACATGCTGCCCAACATCTTCGGCGGCGCAGCCAAAAAGCGCAAAATGAAGGTCTCCGACGCCTTCGAGTACCTCATCCAGGAAGAAGAAAGCCGCCTCATCGACATGGACCAGGTCAACCGCCTCGCCGTCGAGCGCGTCGAGTCCAGCGGCATCGTCTTCCTCGACGAAATCGACAAGATCGCCGGCCGCGAAGGCGGCCACGGCCCCGACGTCTCCCGCGAAGGCGTGCAGCGCGACATCCTGCCCATCGTCGAAGGCACCACCGTCAACACCCGCTACGGCATGGTCCGCACCGACCACATCCTCTTCATCGCCGCCGGCGCCTTCCATGTCTCCAAGCCCAGCGACCTCATTCCCGAGTTGCAGGGCCGCTTCCCCCTCCGCGTCGAGCTCCAGTCGCTC
The DNA here is from genome assembly GCA_021846985.1 of Acidobacteriota bacterium. Taxonomy (GTDB): domain Bacteria; phylum Acidobacteriota; class Terriglobia; order Terriglobales; family Acidobacteriaceae; genus Telmatobacter. The sequence goes on from JAJZVX010000025.1 coordinate 8,255, forward strand.
ACCGTCGACGACTTCCTGCGCATCCTCACCGAACCCAAGTCCTCGCTCACCAAACAGTACACCGCCCTGCTTGAAACCGAGGGCGTCCGCCTCGAGTTCACCCCCCAGGCCCTGCGCGAAATGGCCGAGTTCTCCTTCAAAGTGAACGAAACCACCGAAAACATCGGCGCCCGCCGCCTGCACACCATCATGGAGCGCGTCCTCGAAGACGTCAGCTTCCTCGCTCCCGACGTGGCCCGGCGCGCCTCTGACGACGAACAGGCTGCCCGCCTCCAGGAAGCCATCCAGTCGGAATCCTCCACGCCTCTGCCCGTCGAGGAGCGCCTCACCGCCTCCGGCCCGGAAAAGGTCTTCCTCATCACCGACGCCTACGTCAAGCAGATGGTGGCCAACATCGTCCGCGACCAGGATCTGTCGCGTTACATCCTCTAGCCTGCATTATTCGTGAAGGCGTGTCGGCCCGGTGTTTGGGGCGATATGAGATTGCCGAAGCGTTGCGGACGGCGTGATTTTGTTGTCGGGGACGAGCCAGTGAGCTTTGCGGATCGAAAGCCATTGTCCCGGCGGCGCTTTTCAGACAGGGCTTTCCCGTGCTGTTGTTTGCCTGATGCGAAGAGCGGGTGGTTTTGCGTGGACCGAGGCCGTTCTACCCCGGCGATGCTCCCAGGCCCATGGCGATTTGCCGGAAGGCAGCCAGGAAGGGAAACGACCGCGGCAAGTGAATGACCACCCGGCGCATCGAGACCATCCCCCGCGCACCGAGTTTCAAGAACCGCTCCCGAAGTATCCATACCTGGGCGCGGGCGCAGTCGGTCAACGCGGCCTGAAGGCGCAACTCCTGCATCAGCACGTAGGCCGCGGCGGTCAGCCGCACACGGAACTCATTGGCCCAGACCGGGGCCCCCAGCGACGGGTCTTTGTCGCTGGGCTGGAGAAACGGCTGCAACGGGTGCGGTCGATCTCCAGCGCGTGTAACGGCTGCGCTCCATGCGTGGGATCGTCGGTGGAAGCGGATCCGACGCCCAGAATCACCACCTCGGCCGGAATCAGGGCGCCATCGGAGAGCCGCACCGATTCCACCCGTCCGTTGCCCAGGATCTCCGCTACCCTCGCCTTCGTTCGAATCTGCACGCCGCGCGCCTGAAGCGCGTTCTCCATCTCGATGCAGAACTCCTCGTCGTAGGCCAGACTCAGGCAATGCGCTGCAATCTCCAGCACCGTTACCGTCTTGCCGCCAATCTTTTGAATCTCGTCGGCAAACTCGATGCCGATGAACCCGCCGCCGATCACCACCACATGCGTAGCCGATTGCAGCTTCTGTTGCAGCTCTTCCAGGTGCGCCATGTCCTTGAAGATAGGGAAAACGCCATCCTTGTCGGCGCCCGGCACTGGGATGCGGGCGGGCACCGAGCCGGTGGCCAGAATCAGCCTTTCATAGCCGAATTCACCCTCAGACGTGCGAACTACCTGCCGCGCCAAGTCCAGTGATTCAACTTTTTCCACTGCGATCTTCACATCTTCCTTCTCCAGCGGAGCGTCCGGCATGACGTTCTTGGACGGGCTGCCGATGGTGCCGAAGATATACGGGATACCGCAGGGAATAGGAACCACTGTCTCCTGACGCATGAGCGTCACTTCCTTCTCCGGGTAATGCCGCCGTGCCGTCAGCGCAGCCGTGGCGCCCGCCGCGCTGCCGCCAATGACCAGAATGTCAGTTTTACGCATCAATTGTTTTTCCCCTCTTGCGATTGAAGATCAAAAATTCGAGCAGCTAGGACACGGGCCTCAGTGATCGCAGAGGTTCGTTCCCGAGGTTAAGGTGTTCGCAAAATAGTCCTTGACCAGTTTCTCCGGCGTTTCCGCCGGTGCGCCGATGATCACCTCGATGCCCTGTTCGGCAAAGAGTCCAAGTGCGCGTTGCCCCATGCCGCCGGCGAGGATGATCTTCACGCCGCGCTCGGCCAGCCACGGCGGCAACAGGCCGGGTTCGTGAGGAGGAGCGGCAATGTCTTCCCTCTTGAGTATCTTCTTTGTCGAGGGGTCAACATCGACCAAGGCGAAGTGTTCGCAATGGCCAAAGTGCATGGCCAGTTTTCCGTCAGCGAGCGGTATGGCGATTTTCATATCTTTGCATTCTCCGTTTCTGTGTTCCGGTTTACGACTCATCGAACATCCGGCTCTCTCCGCTCGCCGGGAGCAGAGACGAGGTGGATTGCCCGGCGCATCATCTCATGCGTCTACGCTCTTGAAGGCAATCAGCGGGCAGTTGTTGCAGATGTCCGCGCCGGGAAATCCGTCGCCGGGCCTGACAATGGAACTGCTGCCCTGGGTTTCGATGCGCTCAGTCAGGCGCTGGCATACGTCACCGATTTGAGCGCCGGGAATGATCACGTTCACTTCGCCGCGCTCGGTCTTGCCGGCGCTGTAGCTGCCCGAGCAGGCCGGAAGCATATTGAAGTTCCCGGTCTGATAGGTCCATACATTGCCGCCGCACGCGGAAGAACTCACGGTGATGGCGGTATGCAGGGGATGGGTGTCCGTGGCCGCCATGTAGTCAACCGCAAGATGGTAGGCCTGCATCGGGTCGCAGTAAAAATGGACCGTGTCAGCTCCGCCGAAGAAACCAGCCTTGGCCAGCGGCGCCACGGCAATGCCCAGCAAACCCGCAGGAAGCCGGGGTTTGGAGCGGATAAAACGCTCGGACTGACCGAGGTCTCTGGTGTATCGGGCATGACTCTTGATCTCGCGTTCGTCCAGATCCTTCCAGCCAAAACAGTACCTGGCGTTCTTGCAGCTCAGATCCTTCTGTTCGCCGTAAATAACTCTTCCCTGCATACGGACACCAATCTCCCATTGGCAAAAGGTGATGGGCTTGAGCGGCGATTCAATCTCATCGCAGCTCTTCTTGAAGTTCTCTATCTCCCGCTGGTCGTAGAAAAACCTGACCCCAATCGGGTAGTGATAGAGGCGCAGCTCTTTCATCAACAGTCTTTGCATCTCTTCGTACGGAATTGTGGGATGCTCGCGTCTGCGATCGGTTCGACTTCCGTTCTCTCGTGATTGTGTTTCCGTCTGACTCACCAGTGGCCCTCCACATCGGCGGCCGCCATGCTTTTGAGCGCACCTGCTCTAAACTGCTCCCATGCCTCCCCGACCGTCCCTCCGGCAACGGGATAAATGGCGATTCCGCCGGCTTTGAGCGCGGCAAAGGCCTTCGGTCCGGCGTGCCCGGTGATGAGCGCCTCGGCGCCAAGATCAATGACTGCCTTGGCCGCCTGAATACCGGCTCCCTGGGCGGCATTCAGGTTCACGGCATTGCTCACGGTTGTCGCCGCTTGCGTTTCCAGGTCAACGACGACAAAGTACTTCGCCCTGCCAAAACGCGGATCGACAGACGACTGCAGACCTTCTCCCGTTGACGTAATCGCGACTTTCATTCGGTCCCCTGCGCATCAGGGAAGCACGCGGCGTGCCAACAGCGCCGGCTGAAAGCAAACTCTGTATGTCCATCATCGGAGAGGATTTGTCGCTTATAGCGAAAAAGCAGCTTCAGCAGAAAGGATCGGGATGGTTGCAAAATGCATCGCTACTTGCCGCGCTTGCGTCCGTCTTGCGAGTTGGCAGACAATCCTGCAGCTTTGAGCCTGCGATAGAGGGTGCTGGGATTGATGCCAAGTTCACGAGCCGCTTGCCGGCGGTTGCCGCGGTTCCGTGCGAGCGCCGATTCCATCATCTGTATTTGCGCCGAACGCATGTCTACCGCGGTGACTGCCGCGTTGGATGTTGCCGTTGCAGGGCGAAGTTCGACAGGCAGATGCTCCATCCCGATCTGTCCCCCACGGCACAGCACAAACGCCTGTTCGATAATGTTTTCCAACTCCCGCACGTTGCCTGGATAGTCGTATTCCATCAGGCGCGCCAGCACCTCTGGAGAAACCCCGCCGATCTCTTTCTCCTGTAGGCTGTTGAATTTTGCCACGAGATGGTCGACGAGCAGAGGAATATCCTCACGCCGCTCCCGCAGGGGCGGGATTTTCAGGTAGACGACGCGAATCCGGTAGAAGAGATCTTCGCGAAATTTATCCTCATGAACCAACTGTGACAAGTTCTTGTTGGTCGCGGCCAGTACGCGGACATTGACCTTCACTGATTCGGTCGCGCCCAGCGGTTCAATGCATCTCTCCTGCAATACGCGCAGCAGCCGGACCTGCATGGCCGGCGAGATATCGCCGATTTCGTCCAGAAAGATGGTGCCTCCGTCGGCCAGCGCAAAACGCCCGGGCTTGTCTTTCTTCGCGTCCGTGAAAGCTCCGGCCTTATAGCCGAACAACTCCGACTCGAGCAGCGCGTCGGGCAGAGCCGCGCAGTTCACCGCGACAAATCGCTTTTTGCCGCGAGTCGAGAGGTGATGAATGGCGCGGGCGAAGAGCTCTTTTCCGGTGCCGCTCTCGCCTTCAATCAACACCGTACTGGAACTGGCTGCGATCTGCGGCAAAATCTCGAACAGACTCCGCATCGCTACGCTTGCGCCAGGCTGATGAGTCAACTCAACGATCCGGCGCTTCTCGGCAATCGCCTCGGTGATCACCCAAAGGCGGCCATCGATTATTACTTCAAACCGGCCATAGAGAAGCGGCCTGAGGCATTAGCTGCGACGGAGGCAATTAGCCTCTGTTGGCATGGGTAATGTCTTGGAAAAAGCGAAACAGGAACAGGTGATCGCGCTGGGGCGTCTTGGTTGGTCCCTGCGTCGGATCGAGGCGGCGACGGGAGTCCGTCGCGAGACGGCTGGCGGATATTTGAGGTCGGCCGGGATATCGCTGCGGGCGCCGGGAGACTGGGGGCGCAAGGCTCCGGCAAAGGCGGCCAGTTCGGTGACCAGCGATCCGGTTGGCGAAGAAGCGGCAAAACCGGCCAACGATGTGATTACCGGCTTTTTGCCGGGAGTGACGTTGTCGGAAGTGGGTGGCAAACGCCCATCCGGAGCCAGTGAAGCGTATCGCGAGATGATCGAGTTGGAACTGTCGCGAGGCCGCAACGCGATGGGTATCTGGCAGCTATGCAGATCTCGGCATTCTGGCAGGATCTGGTCGATAAGCGCGGGTTTATGAGCAGCTATCAGAGTGTTCAGCGATTCGTACTCAAGCTGCGCGGAGCGGTATCGCCTGAAGCGGGGTGATCATCGAAACGAAACCCGGTGAGGAGGCCCAGGTTGATTACGGCACAGGGGCGATGGTGCGCGACCCCGACAGCGGCAAGTACCGTCGCACGCGGCTGTTTGTTCTGACGCTGGGATACAGCCGGAAAGCGGTTCGGCTGCTTGTGTTCCGATCCAGTGCGCGGGGTGTGGGCCAAGCTTCACGAGAAGGCCTTTCGCCCCGGCTTGGTGGTTCGCCGAGGGTCACTGATCCAGATGGAATCTCCGGACGCTTACCCTTTATTAGCAGAGTTCGACCCTGACGCACGAGGCGAGAATCGAACGCCAAGTGCATGCCGGCGCTCAATGAATATAGCTTGCGTACAACAGCGGGTGCTGGTTTGGCGATATCTTGTGATATGCCGTGGACGCGACTGATATGTCTCACTCAGCACGTACGACTTCAATTGGATTCACTCGCGCAGCCCTCCATGCAGGTATCGACGAGGCAATAAGCCCACCTAAAAACAAAACCAGAGACACAACCCCGATCGTCCAAAGGTCATTCGACTTTACTCCATACAGAAATACCGCCAGCCATTTGCTCGTAAGGGTGGTTGCGACAATGCCAATTCCGAGACCTGCAAGCAGCATCGTTCCAGCTTGGCCCAAAACGAGCGTCATGATATTCCGTTTTTGAGCACCAAGGGCAATTCGCACCCCTAACTCCCGCCGGCGCTGTACCACCGAGTAGGCGAGTAGACCATAGATCCCTGTCAGTGAAAGGAGCAACGCCAACCCACCAAAAATCTCTAAAAGCTTAGCGGCAAGGTTTTGGTTTCCGAACGAGTCTTCCATGACTTGATCCATCGTAGTGAAATTGCTTGCCGCGAGTTCTGGACTCGCAGAACTCAACACCTCTCGCAACTTCGGCATGACTAATGAAGGGTTCCTGTCAATTCGCACCGCAAGATCCATTGCCATTCCTTCCGCAGCTTTGTAAAACATGCTTTCTGGCGTAATCTGGGGTATACAGATCTCAATTTCTGGTTGCGATGGTACCGATACAGACACCTGGCGTTCGTCGTCCAGCACACCCACCACCACGGATGGGCGATCCTTACGAAAGCTGATTAACGTCTGACCGAGAATAGCCGAAGGGTCGCGATTGTCGCCGTAATAGGCCTTGACAAACGCACGATTCACAATCACCGCAGGCTGGGAAGTTGCTGTGTCGTTCTGATCAAAAAAACGACCACGCAGCATTTGGAATCCAAATACCTGCTGCATCTCGGGCCCTACCGCACGAAATTGTACCTTCATTTCTCGTCTGCGCACGTCGTCTGCGCTATTGCCTTCGGGCGCGAGGGTAAATATCATTTGGAATGTCTTGCCAAGTGGTACTTCGGTAAGTAATGACGCGCTTCGCGTTTCGGGCATCTGCTTAACACGCTCGATCAGTGGCTGGTACAAATCCGTGGTCATATTGCGCCCCGCGAATTTGTATGATGGAATCGTCATATTTGCTACGACGATGTTCTCTGTGTGAAAGCCAAGTGCCACATGTTTGAGTGCGTAGATAGTTCTCAAAAGGAGACCGCATCCAACGAGGAGAGTTAGAGAGAGCGCGATCTCGGTGACAATTAGTGCAACTCTCACGCGATGCTGTTTCCGGGTAATGCCCTGCTGCGGTGCACCCTGCCTGAGCGCCGCTTCGAGTGAGGCGCGTGCCCTCCCAAACAAAGGCCAGGCAGAAATGAGTAACGCGCCCAGAATCGTGAGTCCTAGTAGCGCGCCTAACACGCCAGGACTGGGCGTCAAATTTTCGCGGATGCTGAACTGCGTCTGCAGGCTGTGCGTGAAGAACTTTAACATACCCACAGCTAGACCCAAGCCAACCACAGATGCAATGCCGCTTAGCAGTGTGGCCTCCATAAGCAATTGCTCGGCGATTTGCCAATGGCTTGCGCCTAGGGCAATGCGTATGGCAAACTCTCGCTCGCGAGTACTGGCACGAGCCAACACGAGGCTAGCCGTGTTGACGCAGCCAATAAGCCACAAGAGGGCAGATGAAGCAAAGAGTGCAAGTGCGCCTTTGCGCATATCCGCAGGCACAAGAGATTTGCCGTACCGCTGAATATCAATTGAGGTGACTTGCTCACGCTCCAAATCATTCGTGTATTCGGCAGCCACCGCCGGCTGAATCGCTTTCAGTTCCGCAGTCGCAGCAGCGAGGGTCGTACCCTCTTTAAGTCGAGCTAGGACATTGTAGTGAGGAGTCTGACGATTCCGCGATGCGTCGATCTCATGCAAGACGATTGGCCGCCATACGACGGGTAACGCCCCTCCCGATCGTGCTTCGAATGGAAACGTGAAGACGGGAGGCATTATGCCGATAATAGTGAAGCGGTCGCCGTTCAGTCGAACTATCTTTCCGACAATTCCTGGATCAGCGCCGTAATTCGCTTTCCAAACGGCATTGCTCAAGACAAGCGAATGCTCGTCTTCAGATTTGACGGATTGAAATTCGTCCAGCGCCAAGAAGTCTCGCCCTTGAACAGGTCGTGCTCCGAGCATGGAAAACAAATTTGCGCCCACCGCCACGCAATTGACTTGCATGTCCCCGCCTGCATTCGCTTCGAGGAACGCTACGCGGTCATTATTGCTCGTGTAGTACGCTATCTCGCTCACAGCGTGGCTGCGTTCCATCCATCGGACGATGTCTAAGTAAGGACTTCCATGGACATCTATGCCCCGCTTACCCGCTTCGTAAACCGACACCAACTGGTCAGGATCGTAAAAGGGAAGTCGCCGGAACAATATACGATCCACAACTGTGAACATCGCACATGTGGATCCAACACCTGCAGCCAAAGTCATTATTACGAAGATGGAAAACCCAGGCGTCCGAATCAGCCCTCGCAACGCGTACCGGAGGTTCGTAACAAAATTCTCGAGTCGACCCCAGCCCCAAACTGAGTGCGTAACATCCTGAACGAGCGCGACATTTCCAGACTCGCGTCGAACAGCGGCCCTTGCTTCGTCCGGTGCTTGCCCTTGGTCCACCCGATCCGCAGCATCCATTTCGATATGTGCAGTGATCTCTTCGTCTAGATCAACCTTACGTTTCTCGAAAAATCGACCAATCCAGTTCATTGTTGCCTCGATTGCTGTCGGAGCGAGGCCCCTTATGGGAGGTCATTCAGCCCGAATTGGCCTGAGAATCCCCTTCACTACGTCCACCAACAGACTCCATCGGCTCATGTCTCGCGCCAATCGCTTCTTTCCAGTTGCTGTAATACGATAATACCTCGCCCCGGATACGATGTGCCGTTTCCGGGCGTACTTGACAACGCGGTGGTCAAACTTTTCGACAAGAGCGTTGCGTTCGTCGGACTCACGGAAAAACAGGCCCGAGAAGAGGGATACGAACCGGTATGCGCCACGGTCGATTCCCGAAGCAAGCATGCGATGATGCCGGGGGTAAAACCCTGGACGATCAAACTCGTCTTTGACAGAAAAAGCAAGAAACTTCTCGGCGGTCAGATACTGAGCGACGCCGAGGCGCCCGCTAAAGAAATCGATACGGTCAATGCGCTGATACTGGGTGGCAAGACGGTCTATGAGCTTTGTTCGCTCATGTGTGCCGGCCAGCCGGAAATGTCTTCGGAGCCCAGTGCGGAGCCGATCTGTATCGCTGCCGAACAGGCTTTGGTGAAAATGTAATGTCCACCATAAAAACCGCTTGTCTTGCTCGTTCGCGATGGCTTGGTGCGATTGTACCGGGTGGGCATGTACCTAGTACTACTGTGTTATAAATAGCCACGCAAGCAGCATGGGCAACGGGGCAGGGACCTTGCCGGATGCATTGCGATCTGGCGGCGCAGTGTGGAGATGGAGTAATTGAGAGGTATGAACGCACCGTAAACAGTGACTTGAAATCGGGATGATAAACCATGACAAAGCACAGCCCAGAAAATGAGCGCATCAAGCGGAAATACTTTGCCTATTTGAAAGAAGCCAAGCGGCACAGTGAGCCAACCGTGGACGCAGCCGCCAAGGCGCTGAGCCGATTCGAAGAACACACCCGGCACCGGGACTTCAAGGCGTTCCACTTTGAGCAGGCGATTGCTTTCAAGCGGCATCTGGCGGAGCAGACCGGCAAGAGGTCAGGCGAGAAACTGAGCAAAGCAACCTTGCACGCGACGCTGAAGCAGCTCAGGGCGTTCTTTTTCTGGCTGGCGGGGCAGCCTGGTTACAGGGCGCGGCTACAGTATTCCAATGCCGACTATTTCAACTTGTCGGAAAAGGACGCCCGGATTGCCACGGCCCAGCGGGAGCGGAAAGTGCCGACGCTGGAGCAGGTGAAGCATGTGATCCAGGCGATGCCAGCCGGGAGCGAGATGGAGCGCCGCAACCGCGCGCTGGTGGCCTTTACACTCCTGACCGGCGCGCGCGATTCGGCCATTGCTTCGATGAAGCTGAAGCATGTGGACCGAAAAGAAGGCTGTGTCCAGCAGGATGCGCGGGAAGTGAAGACGAAATTCAGCAAGACATTCACGAGCTATTTCTTTCCCGTGGGCGAAGAAGTCCGGCAGATTGTGGCGGACTGGGTGCGGTTTCTACGCGAAGACAAGCTATGGGGCAATGATGATCCGCTGTTCCCGGAAACTCGTGTTGTGACGGGACATGAGTGCAAGTTTGAAGCGGCTGGGCTGGACCGGAAGCACTGGAACACGGCGACGCCGATTCGGACGATCTTCCGCGAAGCATTCGAGCGCGCGGGCTTGTCCTATTTCAACCCACACAGTCTACGGAAGACGCTGGCGCGGCTGGGAGAGCAATGCTGCCAAACGCCGGAAGATTTCAAGGCGTGGAGCCAGAACCTTGGGCATGAACAGGTACTCACAACCTTCATGAGCTACGGCAAGGTGGCCACTGACCGGCAGGGTGAGATTATCCGGGGAATCGGTATGTCCAAGCCATCGAAATCGCCCGCCGTGGAAGACATCGCGGAAGCCGTGGCCCGAAAGCTGCGGGACTCAGGAGCGAGCCTCCCGGCGGGGCAGTAGAGAGACAGCAATGAGATACAATCGCTGACACGGAGGTGCCACGCAGAAAGTATGCCAACGAAACGAAAATCTGGGATACCGACAGGCAATGCTGGAGAATACTTCGTAATGGGTGAGCTTTTGAGGCGCGGCTTCGACGCGCAACTAGCGGATCGAAACACCAAGGGATATGACATTTTAGTGGGGCAATCGACAGATAAGGCGTTGCGCAAGGCACAAGTGAAATCCGTCCGGGTTGGCCCATGGTATGTCAGCACGTCGCAATTCGAAAAAAGTAATTCAGATATGGTCACGATTTACGTGCTCCTCGGCTCCGAAGCCAGCAAGGATGCAGTCAGATATTTCATCGCTACAAATCAAGAGCTTGCAGAGAAGGTCGAGCAGCCGAAGTCATGGGAAGAAAAAGGAGAAAAGACAGGATTCATGACTTTGCTATCAGTCTCACCATTTGAGAATATGTGGGAGAAGCTGCGCCCGAAAAACTAACATTCGTATCGAAGCGGGCAGGACGTTGAAAGAGGCGGGTTCGGATTTCGCCTTTTAATTTTTCGGTTCAACTGATTTTCGCGCTACGCCGCCGAACCACGGAACGGCAGCACTTTGCCGCCGCGCCGGGTTTGCTCCAGATAATCGGCCCAGCCCTGCATCATTCTGGCCCGTGGCTCCAGGTAGAGCGCGTGATTGTAGGCCGCGCTCACGGCATTGCGCGGCGCGTGGGCAAGCTGCAATTCGATGTGCTCATGGTTGTAGCCCTGCTCATGCAGGATGGTGGAGGCCAGCCCACGGAAGCCGTGGCCGGTCATGCGGCCCTTGTAACCCATCCGCTCCAGCGCCTTGAGGATGGTGTTATTGCTCATCGGCTTCTTCGCGTCGCGGTCACCAGGGAAAAGCCATTCGCTCTGGCCGGTCAGCGTCCGCAGAGTGTCCAGCACATCCAATGCCTGCCGGGACAGGGGGACGATGTGCGGTGTCCGCATCTTCATGCGCTCCGCGGGAATGTCCCAGCGGGCAGTCTCCGCGTCAAACTCAGCCCACTTTGCTCCGATTAGCTCGCTGGTGCGCACAAAGGTGAGAGCCATCAACTTCAAGGCCAGCCGGGTGACGTGCGTTCCCTGATAAACCTCCATCACGCGGAGCAGTTCCGGCAACTCGCGCGCATCCACGCGGGCATAGTTCACTTTGCGCGTCGATTTGAGAATATCGCTGGGGCGAATCTCGCTGGCCGGATTGCGCGTGGCGTATCCGTGGGCAATGGCGAAGCGGAAGACTTGCCCGGTTGTCTCCAGGGCGCGCTTGGCAATGTCGCGCGCGCCGCGCTGCTCAATGGCCTTGGTCATGGCCACCAGTTCCGGCGCTTCAACCAGCGCGATGGGCCGTGCGCCCAGGCAGGGCAGAATGTCGGCATCCATGCGGCGCTTCACGTAGTCCACATGGCGCGGGCTTTTGCCATCCTGCCAGTGAGCCAGCCAGAGGCGGGCGACACTCTGGAAGGAGTTCTCCACCGCCGCCTTTTCGGCCTTGCGCTCGGCCATCGGGTCTGTGCCAGCGGCCAGCAGTTTGCGCGCCGCAGTGTGGCGCTCTCGGGCGAGCGATAGGGAGACATCGGGATAGCTTCCGAAGGTCATGAGTTTTTCGCGGCCTTCAAAGCGATACTTCCAACGCCATAGCTTGCCGCCTGCGGGGGTAATCCAGATGTACAGCCCTCCACCATCGCTCATGCGGTAGGCGGAAGACTTGGCCTTTGCTTTGCGAATTTCTGTATCAGTGAGCGCCACGGCAAGCCCTCCCATTCCCTGTTTTGGAAGATACCCCCAGGGTAAAAGTCAACATACCCCCAAAAGTACCCCCACCGGAATGTGGCTTCCATAGTACCCCGATGGACAGTGTAATACAAGAAGTTATTTGTTTTCAGTGGATTAATGTATTAGATTGGACTTCATAGGATGCCCTTGGAAGGCTCAATGGCGGAGGGAGAGGGATTCGAACCCTCGGAGCCCTTTCGAGCTCAACGGTTTTCAAGACCGCCGGTTTCAACCGCTCACCCATCCCTCCGCTGTAGGGAATTTACGTTCTTCGCCGCTTCAGGGTCTAGGCTTGTTGACAGAGTCTAGCAGTTTCTGGCAACTCCGTCACAAATCCGCGGCTGCCAGGCCGGACCACTGGCGACCGCCACCGGGACGCGCCGCATCCCATGATATATGACTGGCGACTCCTGCGGTTCCGGCCATCCTTTCGCCTGGCGGCGGTCTGGCGGGCGCAGGTGCGCCAGGCGGCACCGTGGGCACATTGACCCGGAGGGCCGGAAGCCGGTACACTACTCTAGTTTGGCGATTCCTGCCTGTGGCCGTGGGGCCAGACGCTCGCCGGGAAGACGAAGGCTTGAGCGTGCCACGGCACGGAAGTTTCCGCCCGAGCTATTTTGTGGATGAGCGCACCCGCCGCGGCGGGAGCCGCGCTGGAGGAAATATGTACGCGGTGATACGCACCGGTGGTAAGCAGTACCGGGTCGCACCAGGCGACGTGGTGAGGATTGAGACGGTGGGCTCCGAAGGCCAGACGGTGGAGTTCAGCGATGTGCTGGCTGTGAGCGGCGAGCCGGGAACGGTGGCCAAACCGGCAGAGGCGAAGGTAACCGCGGAAGTGGTCAGCGAGGGGCGCGGCGACAAGGTGCTGGTCTTCCACTTCAAGCGGAAGAAGCAGTACAAGAAGCTGCAGGGGCACCGGCAGAATTTTACGGAAGTGCGCATCAAGGCCATCGAGGCCGACGGCGTGACGTATACGGCGTAAGAGCGATCGACCCTCAGCTTTCAGCTTGAGGAGTGGGAGAGAAGGCCGACGCGGCAAGCGCTGGTGAGCGATAACGGAAAGCTGAAAGCTGTGAGCTGACAGCCTGGGAGATTGGGCAATGGCACATAAGAAAGGTGGAGGCAGCTCCACAAACGGACGGGACTCAAACGCGCAGCGGCTGGGCGTGAAGGCATTTGCCGGACAACTGGTGACAGGCGGATCGATTATCATGCGGCAACGCGGGACGCGGATCAAGCCGGGCGCCAACGTGGGCATTGGCTCGGACGATACGCTGTTTGCGAAGGTAACGGGTCGTGTGCATTTCCAGGACCGGGGCAACCGCGGCCGGTTTGCATCGATTGAGCCGGTGGAAGCCGAGTAGCGGTACAAACGATCAAGACACGAGGGGCCACGGCGCTGCCGTGGCCCTTCGTATTGTTTAGACGAAAGCCGCTTAATATTCCGATTCGCGGCTCTTCAGACTCCGGTTGAGAACCTTATCCACCACCTTTTCGACATCGGTGAGGAAGAAACTCTCCGCAGGCTGTTGAACGGCAATCTGCGTGCCGGTGTGGCCGAGGGCAGAGGCGATCTCGTTCCAGCGATAGATGGTGGAGTTGACCGGCAAGACGACGGGCTGGCGGGCAGGTTCCGGGAGTGCGCTGTAGGTGACCCAGACGCCGAGGGCCAGCAACGCCAGCGACTCGTAGACGAACTGGAGCGGAGATGTCAGCGAGGAGTTTTTGGATACCAGGGCGCCAAAAATAAAGTCGTTGGCTGACAACACGCCAAAACCGAGAGCGACGCCAAAGGCCACGTCACGCACGGAGAGACGGAGGGCATTCATGCTGAGACAGAGAAAAGCGAGGAGGCAAAGCTCGAGTATGCCCACTGAGCGCATGAGAGCGTAAGCGATATCGGGGATGATCAGGATGCCACGGTGGGCATAGGAGATGGAGGCCAAGCTGATAATGACCGACACCACAGCAGCCCAGCGGAAGGCGACGGTGCCGATCTTCATGAGGCCGGAGAATCCGCCCAGGGCCGAGCGAAAGACCTCGATGCAGACGAAGAAAAGCATGACAACGCTGGCGACGTAGACGGCCCAGTAGGCAAAGAAGTAGATGGCGTAGCAGTAGTCATTGAACCAGTGGCGGGACTGGCCGAAAAGAAGCACCAGGAGAACCGGCATGGAGGCTACATGCAAGACAAGGTAGGACCACATCGCCGGAAAACGCCGACAAAGGCTCTTCTTCCAGAAGAGGAAGGCAAGGAGAGCCCAGAGTGTAAACTCGGCCAGGCTCATGGCAGACATCGCAAAGTTTAGAGGCATAGACACCCTCTCGCCATTTCTGAGAGCAAACTCAGAATAGCGCCATCGGGGCAGCCGCTCAACCAGAAAGCAGAGTCGCCACTAGCACTTTCGTGCTATTACCTGAGCCTAGTAGCTCGTCGGAGGTACGCTGCAGGTGGGAATATGGGGTCCGCAACCCGGAACAGGCAGGCTGTCGGTGGCCGAGAGATGGCTGGCGAGCACACGCACGCTCGAGGAAGAGACGGAAGCAGCGGCCACGCCGGCGAAAACGACAGACAGAGCGAAGATGCGGATTGCGAGTTTCATAGTTAGTAACCCTCTTGGAAAATTGATGTCGACAGGGGATGTCCGCCTATCCGATAAGATAGTAGACTGATTTTGCAGTTAAGTCTATCATTTTGATATATATGCACAATTAATAACTATTTGAATTACTAACGTCACGTTCTGCTTCGGTAACCTTCTTTTAGTAACCATATCCAAGGGCAAAGAGCGGCGCGTGACCGAGGCCGTCACATGCTAAAATAATTGCAGGCGCACTCGCGTAAGGCCCCCATCTTTCAAGCGGTTAGTGGATGGCATTTGGCGGACGTTCCTAGTCTGCAGCCGGCGGAAGTGGTGCTGAGCGCGAAATTCCTGCCCACGGATCGATATGGCGACTGCGGCATCCAACGACCTGCCCCTTCCCAAAGACAACAACGGAAGCTATACCGGCGAAAACATCAAAGTCCTGGAGGGTTTGGAGGCGGTGCGGCTGCGTCCTGCCATGTACATTGGCTCGACAGGCGAGATGGGACTGCACCACCTGGTCTACGAGGTGGTGGACAACTCCGTGGATGAAGCGCTGGCCGGATTTGCGAAGAAGATCGATGTCGTTATTCACGTGGATAACTCGATCACCGTGGTGGACGATGGGCGGGGCATTCCGGTGGACCTGATGCCGCTTTCCAACGGCACGACAATGCCGGCGGTGCAGGTGGTGCTGACCAAGCTGCATGCGGGCGGCAAATTCGACGCATCGACCTACAAGGTGTCGGGCGGACTGCACGGGGTAGGCGTGAGCTGCGTGAACGCGCTCAGCCAGGAATTCAACGTGGAAATCTGGCGCGACGGATTCACCTGGGAGATGGACTTCAGTTGCGGAGATCCGACCAGCGACTTGCGCAAAGCGGGAACAAGCAAGCGCCGGGGAACGAAGATTCACTTCCTGCCGGACAAATCGATTTTCGCGATCACCGAGTTCAACTATGACACGCTGGCGCAGCGGTTGCGGGAGATGGCGTTTTTGAACAAGGGGCTGGAGATCACGCTCACCGATGAGCGCACGGCGGATCCGAAGACGGGAGACGCGCGGCGGACGGAGTTCCGCTACGCGGGCGGCATTGCGGAATTTGTGAAACATCTGAACCGGGGCAAGAGCGTGCTGCACGATAAGCCGATCGTCATGGAAGCCATGCGGGACGGCGTGGAGATCGACATCGCGCTGCAGTACAACGACAGCTACTCGGAGACGGTCTTCAGCTTTGCCAACAACATCAATACGGTGGACGGGGGCACGCATCTGTCGGGATTCCGCACCTCATTGACGCGGACGATCAATGCCATCGGACAGCAATTGGGACTCTTCAAGGATATGAAAGAGAACCTGAGCGGTGACGACGTGCGCGAGGGACTGGTGGCAGTGGTCAGCGTCAAGCTGCCGCAGCCGCAGTTCGAGGGGCAGACCAAGGGCAAGCTGAACTCCGATATCGCGGGCACAGTGCAGGCCTTTGTGAACGAGCGGCTGGGCGGATACCTGGAACAGAATCCGCCGGTGGCGAAGAAAATCATCAACAAGGCGATCGAGGCGGCGCGGGCGCGTGAGGCGGCGCGGAAAGCGCGGGACCTGACGCGGCGCAAGGGCGCGCTGGACGGCGGCGGGCTGCCGGGCAAACTGGCAGACTGCTCGGAGCGTAATCCGGACCGGTGCGAATTGTATCTGGTCGAAGGCGAGAGCGCCGGCGGCACAGCCAAGCAGGGCCGAGACCGCCGCTTCCAAGCCATCCTGCCGCTCAAGGGCAAGATCCTTAACGTGGAAAAGGCGCGCTACGACAAGATGCTGGGCCACGAGGAGATCCGGGCCATGATCACCGCGCTGGGCACGGGCATCGGCAAGGACGACTTTGACGCTTCCAAGTTGCGCTACGGCAAGATTATCCTCATGACCGATGCCGACGTGGACGGCTCGCACATTCGCACCCTGCTGCTGACTTTCTTCTTCCGCCACATGACGGAGTTGATCAAGCGCGGCAATGTGTGCATTGCGCAGCCGCCTCTCTACAAGATCAAGAAGGGCAAGTTCGAACAGTACATCAAGGACGACCGGGAATTTGTGAAGGTGATGGTAAACCGCGCCTCGGAGGGCATGATTGTGCGCCACGGTGAAGAGGCGGTGCGCATTGAAGGCGCGGCCCTGACACGATTCATGGGAACGCTGAACGAGTATCTGGGCTTTGTAGAAAAAGTGGACAAGCGGCTCCGCAACGAAAAGCTGACCGAGATGCTGGCGCGCGCGGAGTTGACGCACCGCACCGATTTTGTCTCCAAGACCGAGAGCGAGATTCCGGAAAAGCTCGCCGAAATTCACGCGCAGCTCGCGGAGATGGCCGAAGAGTTCCAGATCAAAGTAGGTAATCCGGTAGAGGATGAAGAGCACCACACCTGGTCAATCAGCTTTACAGACGCGCAGGGAGCCGACCGGCGCATCGACTGGACCCTGGCGTCAAGCCCGGAGTTCCGGCAGATGATGGCCAAGTACGCGCTGATCAAGCAGTATCTGGAGCCGCCTTTCCTGATCGAGTACGCAACAAAAGCCCCGGCGGTCGCGGAAGCCGACCCCGAGGAAACGGAAGAAAACGGCGCCGAAACAAAGCAGACACGGCGGCCGGCGCGCACGCCGCGCGAGCCGGTGGAGAAAGCAACCGCTCGGGAGTTGTTCGCCTACATTGTGGAACAGGGTAAGAAGGAATACTCGGTGCAGCGCTACAAAGGACTGGGAGAGATGACCAGCACGCAGTTGTGGGAGACCACGATGGACCCGGAGCGGCGCACACTGCTCTCGGTCAAGCTGGAAGACATTGCGGAGACCGAGGCCATCTTTACCACGCTGATGGGCGAAGATGTGGAGTCGCGCCGGCGTTTCATTGAAGACAATGCCCTCGACGTGAAGAACCTCGACATCTGAGGTTTGTGACCGGACCTGTGACCAACTTTGAGATGCGCCAGGAATCGCGTGTGACCAGGATGGACTCGAGCCGAGAGCAGATGCGCGTTCGTCGCCGGCGCGGCGCCAACTGCCCTGATGCGCGAAGGCGCCATTGCCATTGCGCCGCACTGCCGCCAGGGTCGGGGGACGGCCCATACGAGGTTGCCGCGGAAGTCCGGCATGTCGGGCGCATGGAGTTCGGCTGCCGCAGAATGAATGCTTCCACATGCCCGGCCTGAAGCTGGCCTTCGTACTTGCCCGCACATCCCAATGGCCCGTGGTGAAGTCAGGCGCCGCGGCCGCATATCCGAAGGGGTATACATTGCGAGGCCTCGTATAATTTCTTTATGAGCGACAAACCTCTCGTTGGCATCGTGATGGGCAGCAAGAACGACTACGACATTCTCGCCGCCGCCGTTGAAATTCTGCGCGCCCTGGAAATTCCCTGCGAGGCGCGTGTCCTCAGTGCGCATCGCACCCCCGACCAACTCTTCGCCTACGTGGAGCAGGCGCAGGCGCGCGGCCTCAAGGTGATGATCGCCGGCGCCGGTGGAGCGGCTCATCTGGCAGGCGTCATCGCCGCCAAGACGCTGCTTCCGGTCCTCGCCGTGCCCATCGCGGCCACGCCACTCAACGGCCTTGACTCGCTTCTCTCCATGGTGCAGATGCCCAAAGGCATCCCCGTGGCCACGCTGGCCATCGGCAAGCCCGGAGCGGCCAACGCCGCGCTCTTTGCCGCCGAAATCCTTGCCCTTGCCGACCCCAAGCTTCATGAGCGTCTGGCCGCATGGCGAGCCGCGCGCGCAAAAGAGGTTCTTGAGGCACAATTGCCCTCATAAACCACAAGGCAGCTATTGCGAAGAACCCTCAGTCGTGCGATTTGTCGGAGGTCTGCTCGTCTCTTTTTGCCCGTTCCTCGCTGCGGCGGACACGCGCGGCTTGGCGAAGGTTTAAAGCCAGCAGAAAGCCGATGTAATCGCGCTCGCGACAGTTGCGGCAGCGTACGGGGTACTGAAAGAGCAAGAACCGGGGTATATCCAGGAGGCGGAGCCTCGATGTCCTGAGATTAGCCGCGCCACAATGGGTGCATTGCATCGCACACACTCCATGAAAGTCGGTTTGACCACGCCGGCGAAAAGTGGATTCCATTGTGCGCGGCAGGAACCACGGACCACATAAGTGGTCTTACTTTATCACGTAGCCTTATGGGGCATTTAAATAATTAATGAAAATTCCGGGGTATGGGTACACTGCGAACTTCTGCGATCGTTTCCATGCCTCACACCCGGAAAGTGCGGATTCCGGTCCATGTGGGCAGTTGATTCCAGTGGATGTGGGCACCGAAAGCGCTCTGATGTGGGCAGGGATTACGCCGCGATGTGGGCAGGATTCCGGGTTGCACCGTAATCAGTGCCCACATGGCGTAATCGGTGCCCACATCACTGGAATACGCAGAAAGAAGATCTACAAGACTGCGCTTGCTGACGGGAAGATGCCGGCCTTCGCATTGTCAAAAAAAAAGGACGAACCGGCACCTGGGTGCGTGTCCGGCATATGCGCTTGATATTCTGTAATCAATTTAAAATCAACAACATACCAGACATGGCAGATTTCGCAAGTCATTGATTCTAACGGGACTGAAATCTATGCCAGAGCGGCACCTAGGAAGGAAAGAGGAAGTCGGAATAAGCGGCCATGGAGGCAACGCGGGCACGACGGCGCCGCGGAGACGATGCAGGGGCGCCCAGAAGGCTGGCAATTTCGCGCAACTCGGCGCGCGCCGCACCGATCGCTTCGATCACCGATTCGGGGGGCTTAATTCCGGAGGCGGGCGACGGGGAAAGGCGCGGTTGAAGCGCAGGAGAGCGCGGTACCCGCTGAAGCGCCTGACGCGCACCGGAGAGCGTATATCCTTCTTGATGGGTGAGTTGCTTGATGGCTAGCGCAATTTCCACGTCACGGCGGCGGTACAGCCGCTGGCCCGAACCGCTCTTGTTGGGTTTGAGTTGGGGGAACTGGGTTTCCCAGAAGCGCAGCACATGGGGCTCTACCTGGCAGATGCGCGCGACATCGCCGATTTTGAAATAGAGACGGTCGGGGATGGAAGGCTGACCATCTGTCGGCTGGAGAGAAGTGCGCTTTGTGGAGAGCGGCGTAGGCATGGCGCAAGCCGGAACAACTCCGGATGGAGGGAAGACCCTCTTCTAAGGGCAGTATAGGCCAGATCCTGCACCAATTGTGAAGCAAAAAAGTGCGAAGCGGCCTCATCCCGCGCAAACGAGGAATGAGCCTGAAAAAAGTGTGAGCCAGCGGGAAAGAGTGGACTTACACTTACGGTGGAATCCGTGTGGACCTATGCCCGTCGCACAATTGACCTTGGAAATCCGCATTGAGCACGCGCAGTCGCTAAAAGATCGGCGTCAGGTGGTGCGTTCGCTGAAGGATCAGTTGAAACAGGGATTCAACGTTTCGGTGGCAGAGATGGATGAGGCCGTCACCTGGCAGTCGGCGACCATCGGGGTGGTGGCGATTTCGCGCTCGCGAGACTACCTGCATGGACTGGTAGAGGAGGTGGAGCGGGCTGCGCGGCGGATGCTGACGGAGTTGAGCGCCGAGCTGGCAGACTCGTTTTGGGAGTACCTCGAGAGCTAACTCCACAACCGCGTGAGTCCAGCGCACCGCAGGCCGGGCTGGTTCCGCCCCCCCATTTGAGCCGGAGAGAGAGCCCTCTCCGCGCTCGGACGTAATGCCGCGGTTTCTGGCCACGCTCCACTGCGTGCGGTGCCTGATCCAAAGGATGGGCTGTTCCACCCTCTTGAACACCGCTCTTCCTCAAGTCGTAAAAGAGAAAAAACGCCGAAAGCGATCTGAAGCCGGCTCTCCCGGCGCAGCCGCCGAAAGCGGCTTCCGAGCAGAACGCCATTCATGCGAACGGAGTTCTGCCGCATGCGATGGCCATTTCGCCGGAGGAAACGCGCTTCCCACTGCCAATACTCCTCCACAAGATTCAAATTCGGTGTAGAATTCGCCGCAACAAAAGCTGTCTCGTCAGCGGCGCGCCCTGCCTCAGGCGGGCAGCGCCTCAGAATGAAAGGAGCCTATGAAAAACGGCAAGAAGGTTCTGGCTGAAACGCGAAAGAAGAGAAACAGACCGGTACCGGGATGGGCCTTGGTTCTGCTCGCAGCGCTTGCTGTCGCGGGAGCGATGCTGACCGGCTGCGGAAGCGGCGCGGACAATGATGGACAGAATGCCGCGATCGCGCCGTCGCATCTTTACATGTTTGCTCCGTTGCCAACGATTCCGCCGGCAACGGGAGTTACGGCGCTGCGGGTGGACCTGGGACGGCGGCTCTACTACGACAAACATCTGTCGGAGAATGCTTCCATCTCCTGCAATAGCTGCCACGATCTGGCCCAATATGGAGTCGATCCCGGCAAGGCGGTCTCCCTTGGGCACAATCAACGCCCCGGGGGAAGAAACGCGCCGACGGTCTATAACGCCGGACTGCAGTTTGTGCAGTTCTGGGATGGGCGGGCAGCCGACCTGGCCGCACAGGCCTCGGGACCAATGATGAATCCGGTGGAGATGGGGATGCCGGGTCCGGAAGCGGTTCTGGCATCGCTCCGTTCAAATCAGAACTATGTAAAGCAGTTCAAGCAGGCGTATCCAGAGACAAAGGATCCGGTGACGATGGCTAACGTGACCGGCGCCATTGCCGCTTTCGAGGCCAGGCTGCTCACCCCGTCGCGGTGGGATCAATACCTGGCCGGAGATACAAACGCTCTGACGCCTGCTGAGAAGCAGGGGCTGCGGGTGTACCTGAAGGCGGGGTGCGCAGCCTGCCATGCAGGCCAGGATATGGGCGGCAACTCGTACCAGAAGCTGGGCGTTTACCGGAACTGGCCCGACCAGGAGACGGATACGGGGCGGATGGCGCTGACCAGGGAAGCGCGGGACCGGATGTACTTCAAAGTTCCTATTCTGAGGAACGTGGCAGAGACAGGACCATGGTTCCACAACGGACAAGTGAAAACTCTGAGTGAGGCCGTCCGGTTGATGGGCAAATACCAGACGGGCGAGCAGCTCAGCGACGAGGAGGTGAACTCGATCGTGAGTTTCCTGCATGCCCTGACCGGCACGATTCCGCAGGCGTATATCGAGCCGCCGGCCAGTGATAGCGCAGCAGCGAGCGCGGCGGGTAAAGGGCGAAAGACGCAGACCACCGCAAAGGAGGGTGAATAGCCATGCGCCGAACCATCTGGATTATCGGTATTATCGTGGTTGTCCTGCTGGTGGCGATGCAATTCCGCCGGCCCAACTTCGACCGGCAAAGCGTAGATGCTGCAGCCACCCTGCAGGCGCAGCTTCATCCACCGGCTCAGGTAGCGGAGATGCTGCGCCGGTCGTGCGCCAACTGCCACTCCGCCCAGGGCGAGATTCCCTGGTACGGACATGTGTGGCCCTCTTCGGTGCTGCTTCAGAACGATATCCGCCAGGCTCGGGGCCGCTTCGACCTGTCAACCTGGGGTAATC
Organism: Acidobacteriota bacterium; assembly: GCA_021846985.1. Taxonomy (GTDB): domain Bacteria; phylum Acidobacteriota; class Terriglobia; order Terriglobales; family Acidobacteriaceae; genus Telmatobacter. The sequence continues at coordinate 30,344 of JAJZVX010000025.1, forward strand.
TCAGCCCGGAGATGTCGCGCATCCGGCTTCTGAACGCATGCGCGGCCATGCGCAGTTCGGATATGCCTCTGTGGTATTACCGGCCGATGCATCCCGGCTCGGCGCCCAAGCCGGACGAGGTTGAGGCTTTCTGCGCCTGGGCGCAGGCGCAGCCTGTGGGCCGCAACCTGGCATGGCTGCAATAAGGACAATCTCCTCCGAGTGTGGTTTCCACGCCTTTGCCCGGCCGGGCAGAGGCGCGGGGACCGCGCGCCCGCCTGGGAACGAGCGATGGCCACAATTCCTGTAAACTGGGAGAGCCATGCTTGACTTGGGATTTGTGCGCTCCAACCTGGAAGTGGTGGAAGAAAAACTGCGCGCGCGGGGAGCCGACCCGGCGGCATTGCTGGGCGATTTCCGGAATCTGGACCAGCGGCGGCGCGAGGCCATCACCACGGCCGAACGGCTGAAGGCGCAGCGGAATGAGTTGAGCCAGCAGGTGGGCGCGCTGAAAAAGGCGGGGCAGGACGCCACGGCGGTGATGGAAGAGACGCGCTCGCTCAAGGAGCAGTTGGACGATCTGGACCGAGCCGCGGCGGAGCTGGACGAGCGCATGCGGCGGGTGTTGGCGGGGATTCCCAATGTGACCCGGCCGGAGGTGCCCGCGGGCACTACGGAAGCCGACAACCCTACGGTAAAGACATGGGGCGAGAGGTTCAGGTTCGGCTTTGAGCCCAGGCCGCACTGGGAGTTGGGCGAGGCGCTGGGGATTCTGGACCTGGAGCGGGCCGCCAAGCTGAGCGGGGCGCGCTTTGCGGTCTATATGGGACAGGGCGCGCGGCTGGAGCGGGCCCTGATCGGCTTCATGCTCGACATGCACACGCAGAAGCATGGGTACACCGAGGTGCTGCCGCCGTTCATGGTGAATTCGAAGAGCCTGTTTGGGACGGGGCAACTGCCGAAGTTTGCCGAGGACCTGTTCCGCTGCTCGGACGCGGATGCGGAAAGCGCCGCGCGGTGCGAGTTCAAAGAGAACGACCACTGGCTGATCCCCACGGCCGAGGTGCCGGTGACGAACCTCTACCGCGACGAGATTCTCGACGAGGCGCGGCTGCCGATCCGTTTGACCGCGTATACGCCGTGCTTCCGGGCCGAGGCCGGAGCGTACGGCAAAGATGTGCGGGGCATCATCCGGCAGCATCAGTTTCAGAAGGTGGAGCTGGTGAAGTTTACGCGGCCCGAGGAGAGCGACGCCGAGCACGAGCGGCTGACGCGGGACGCGGAGGAGATTCTGGAGGCGCTGGGGCTGCCTTACCGGCGGGTGCTGCTGTGCACGGGCGACACGGGATTCTCGTCGGCAAAGACGTTTGACCTGGAGGTATGGCTGCCAGGGCAGGGGCTTTACCGGGAGATTTCGTCGTGCTCGAACTTCGAGGCCTTCCAGGCGCGGCGGGCGAACATCCGGTACCGTATCGCGGGACAAGGCCCCAAGGGTAAAATTGAGTTTGTGCACACCCTGAATGGCAGCGGACTGGCGGTTGGCCGGACATGGCTGGCGATCCTCGAAAACTACCAGCAGGCGGACGGGACAGTGCTGATTCCTGATGCCCTGCGGCCCTACATGGGCGGGCAGGAACGGATTGTGAGGGAATCCTGATGGCAGCTTCAAGCCCAGGCGGAGCGCCCGCGGCCTCCAGACCCGGGGTCGGACAGATTCTGAAGAGCTATTTTTACTGGACCTATCCCAGGGGCTCGTTCCACTACGACGTGATGGTGACGTTGATTCTGCTGTTCATCTTCATCACGCCGCGCTTGTGGAACTACGGCGACCGGCTGTCGAAGAGCGCGGGGCCCGCGCATCCTATCCAGGTGGTGGCGAATGGCAATCATGGACTCATTCTTACCGTGGAGGACGTGGATGCCAAGGTGCCTGCCAATGCGGGGCAGAATGTGGCGAAGCGGGCGCTGCGCAAGGCCATTGAGCCGGTGACAGGCGATGCGGTGTTCATTGAACACTGGGAAACCACCCTGGACGGCCACGGCAACCGGGTATGGAGGGTGTGGGTACACCACTAAGATCGTGTCCTCGTGATTCCGTAGTGTCCGCTTCCCTGCCCTGGCTGCCATAAGAGGGCTCTTGAGGACGGGGTGGCTGTATTTTTTTTGATTGCCAAATCGCGAGCTGGAGACACGCGCGCGGCTCCGCTGGTTGCCCTTGGTCAATCTGCGCAAGACAGCATCTGCGGTGGCGGATGCCGCCTTGCATTGTGGTTTCAGGCAAGACATTTCCAGGCCGCCGCGCATGAGCCGCGGTCCTGGCCGCCGCAGGGCGGATGCGAAACAGTATCGGCAAGGAAGGATATGAAGAGGGAAAGCAGATTGGTATTTTTTGCGGCAGCGGCGCTGGCTCTATTGCCGGGGCGGGCGGCCATCGCGGCCGATCACCTGCAACAGGTGCTGCACGAACTGGACGCGGCCGCGGTGCGGTTCCACTCCACCTCGGCGGATTTCGAGTTCGATTCGATCCAGACCGACCCGATTCCGGACAAGGACGTACAAAAGGGCGTGGTGTACTACGCACGGAAGGACCATGCGTTCGAAGTGGGCATTCACATCCGCGAGGTGAACGGGAAGGCATCGCCGAAGGTGCTCACGATCTCGCACGGTGTGTCGCGGCTCTACGAGAAGATGGTGGACCAGGTGACAACATTCCACGGGATGAGCAAATACGAAGGATACATGGAGCTTGGTTTCGGAGCGAGCGGCAAAGATCTGGCCGCGAAGTGGGAGATCAAGTATCTGGGTTCGGAGACGGTGGACGGGGTAAAGACAGAGAAGCTGGAACTGGTGGCCAAGGATCCGGCGGTAAGGAAGAACTTTCCCAAGGTCACGGTGTGGATGGATACGGAACGGGGTCTAAGCCTGAAGCAGGTGTTTGACGAGGGCCAGGGGCAGTACCGGGTGTGCACCTACTTCAATATCAAGATGAATCAGGCGTTGCCGGGCGACGCATTCACCTTCAAGACCGACAGCCATACCCAATACGTGAACCGGTAGAGCGCGAGGCCGCCCAGGACAATGAGCAGGGGAAAGCCTTCTATCGTGTAACGCGGCTCCGGCGCGGTGATGGTAAGCAACAGGACGCTGCGCAGGAGCAGATAGGCAAGCAGCGCGCGCCACAGCCGGGGACGCAGGCAGAGACCCGCGCACGCGAGCAGGAGATAAAGCAGATTGAGGCCGGCGTAGGCCCAACTGAAGCGGGTTTCGGCGTGGTGATGGGAGTAGACCCACCAATCGAGATCGACAGGCAGGTTTTCAGTGCGCGGGCGAAGCCACATGCCGGCCAGACGGCCGAGCGGAAGCCAGAGGTAAGTGCGCAGCGGATGGGTGGCAGTGCGCTGGGCGGCAAGCCTGGCGAATCCGGCATCAAGGCCGCGGGTGAGTTCGAAACCGTTGCCGTTGTAAGCCAAAGCCAGGGCTTCCGTCTCCGCCCGCTGCGCGGGCGAGTCAAAGGCGCGGTCGGGAAGTTGATCGGTATGGAGAGGAGCGCCGGGGACATTCCAATAGATCTGGTAGGTGGAGACGTAGTCGAGGCACCAGGTTGCGACCCAGCGCTCCCAGCCGGGATAAGTGGGGGTTCCGGGGTCGGTGGCCGAGCGCGGAGCGAGCGGCTGAACGAGGTGAAAGACGCACCAGTTGCGCCAAGTCCAGACGGCGAAGGGCGCCAGCGCCAGCAAAGCGCAGACAACAGCCATGGGCAAAAGGCGCGGCTGGGCGCCGGCTCGCGAGCGCGAACTCAGCAACAGTGCCGGGGCAAGGGCAAGAGCGGCCAGAGCGCCATCGGGGCGAAGCAGAGCGATGGAGGTCACGGCGAAGGTGAAGCAGAGCGCGGTGGACCAGCGCGCCCGGTCGAGAAAGCGGACCGTGGCCCAGAGAGCAAGGGCTAGAAAGAAGAGCGTGAGCGACTCGCAGAGCGGCAGAACGGAGTAGATAGCGGTGAAGGGGCAGAGCGCGGCAAGCCACAGGGCGCAGTGCGAAGCGCCGGTACGCAGAGCGGGCGGCGCGATGCGGCGGACAAAGTTCCAGAGAAGAAGGCAGCCCATCAAGTCAAGGGCGATCTGAAGATAGCAGGGGGCAGCATAGTTCTCCAGTCCGAAGAGACGAAAACAGAAAGCGAGAAAGAGAGGATACCCGGGCAGACGAAGAAGCGAAGGATGGAGGCCGCCGTAAGGCAGGGTCAAGGCGTAGCGACCGTGAAGAAGAAGGTTCTTGGCCAAATCTCCGTAGACGAGGGAGTCGCCCTCGACTTCAAAGAAGCTGTTGAACATCCAGAGGCGGAGGGCAAGACCCGCGGCAAGAGCCAGGCCAAGCGACAGAGCGGCAATGATTTTGCCGTATTCCGGCCGTGGATGCGCGGATTGACTCCAGGGGGCAGCTTCCATACGATTCGTACTGTATAGCGTAGACCGTTTGAGCGGTTTTCGCGCGCGGGTTGACCAGAGGCGCATGCAAGACAAGCAAATATTCTTCGACCCCGAGCGCAAGCGGTGGAAGCGTCTGCGGCGTATTTTCGACGTGACCGCAGTTGCCACCACGCTGTTGCTGGCGGTGTTTATTTTTAATGTATTGCGCGGCCAGCGGCTGCCGGAGTTGTTGCTTCCCATGCCAAAGCACAACTACAAGGCCTTGCGCGATCATCCGATTGCGTCGCGCGCCGCGAACGGGCACCGGCCGTCGCGGCGCAAAACGCACCGCCGGCCATCGGAAATTCCATTGAACTCCGGAGAAGGCTTGCGGGCGGCCTACTATGCGCCGGACGACGCCACGAGTTACTCGTCGTTCAAGCAGCATATTCACCAGATCGATATTCTTTTCCCGCAATGGCTGCATGTGGATGCGCCGCAGGGAACGCTGCTGGCCATCAACAACGACAATCACCACGAGTATCCGGTAATCGACAGCAACACGGTGCACGATCCGGACGACATGAACAAGGTGAAGCGGGCCATCCAGGCGGCACGGGAAGATACGGAAATCTATCCCTTGTTGAATAACTACAATCCCGCAACCAACGTATGGGATCCGGACATGGCCGACGTTCTGGCCGACGACAGCAAGCGGGACTATCTCCGGCAGCAGATTGTCCGCTTTTTCGTGGAGTTCCCCGCTTACCGGGGCCTTTCGCTGGACATCGAGAATCTCTCGGATGACGCCGAGGGCGGCTACATTACCTTCATTACCGAGCTGTATGGCGACCTGCATCCGCGGAAGCTGAAGCTCTATGTGAATGTGGGCGCATCGACGCCAGACCAGGAGTTGAAACAGATTGCCGCCAACTCGGATGGCGTGGTGCTGATGAACTACGACGAGCACCAGACCACGAGCGAACCGGGGCCAATCGCCAGCCAGAGCTGGTTCGTGGGCAACCTGCAGCGAGTGATGAAGACGGTACCCAAGGACAAGCTGATTTGCGCAATAGGGAATTACGGGTACGATTGGACGCTGACCATTCCCACCAAGAGACAGTTGCGGCATCCTAGGAAGCCGCAGGTGGTGAACACCGAGGACCTGACGGTCTCCGAGGCCTGGCAGCGCGCCTCGGACGCGGAGGCGGACCTGAGTCTGGACAGCGACTCGCTCAATCCGCACTACGAATACATTGACGAGGACGCCAACCAGCGGCACGTGGTGTGGCTGCTGGATGGCGTGACGGTGCTGAACGAGATGCGGGCGGCGCGGCAGCTCGGCCTGCAGACCTTCGCGCTGTGGCGGCTCGGTGAGGAAGACAGCTCGCTGTGGCGCGTGTGGGACAAGCCGAGCAACCCGGAGGCCCTGCAGGCGCTGAATTCCGTGCCGGCCGGGCACAGCGTGGACACAGAGGGCGACGGAGACATTATCCGCGTCGCCAGTCTGCCGCAGCCCGGCAAGCGCGCGGTCGAGGTGGAAACCGACGAGCCCGACCCGCGCAAGAAGCTGATTGTGGACGAGCATATGGATGTGTATCCGCGCAGCTACGTGATCGAACAGTATGGATACCACCCGAAGGAGGTAGCGCTCTCGTTTGACGACGGTCCGGACCCGCGCTGGACGCCGAGGATTCTGGCGATCCTCAAGGAAAAACACGTCAAGGGCACGTTCATGATGATCGGCGCCGAAGCCGCGGAGAACATCAGCCTGATGAGGCAGGTGGTGCGCGACGGCAACGAGATTGGAAACCATACATGGACGCATCCGGACATCAGCGAAATCTCGAGCCAGCAACTGGAGCTGGAGTTGAAGCTGACGGAGCGCCTCTTTGCCAGCAAACTGGGAGTGCAACCGCTTTACTTCCGGCCGCCGTACGACATTGACGAAGAGCCGGACACAGACGACCAGGCGGCGCCGGTGGTGCGCATCCAGCAGGAAGGCTTCACCATCGTGGGCAACAAGCTGGACACGGACGATTGGAACCAGCATCCGCGGAGAACGCCGGCAGAGATAACGCAGACGATTCTGAACCAGTTGGAGACGATGAAGGTCAAGCCGCAATTCCGCGGCTCCATCATCCTGCTGCACGACGGGGGCGGGGACCGGTCGGCGACAGTGGCGGCGCTGCCCATGCTGATCGACACGCTGCGGGCGCACGGCTACCAGATCGTGCCGGTTTCGGCGCTGCTGGGCAAGACGACGGCGCAGGTGATGCCGCCGCTGACCTTCCGGCAATACCTGCGCGCGCTGCCGGACTCGATCGCTTTCTCGGGGCTGGCCATCATCGGCGAGTTCATCGTCATGGTGTTCTTCGTGGGCGACGTTCTGATGAGCGCGCGACTGGTGCTGGTGGGACTGATGGCGCTCATGGACCGGCTGCGGAGACCTCACCGCAAGGCGTCGCCGGGGTTCAATCCGCGGGTAGCGGTGCTGATCCCTGCCTATAACGAGGAAATGGTCATTGTCCGCACCATCCGCTCCGTGCTGAACTCGGACTACGAAAACCTGCATGTGATCGTGATCGACGACGGTTCGAAGGACCGGACCTTCGACGTGGCGCGCGAAGCCTATGAGCAGGAAATCAAGACGGGGCGGGTGCAGATTCTGACCAAGCCCAACGGCGGCAAGGCGGCGGCGCTGAATTACGCGCTGGAGCGGATCGACGAAGAATTTTATGTGGGCATCGACGCGGATACAGTGATTGCGCCGGACGCCATCAGCAAGCTGCTGCCGCACTTCGAGGATCCGCAGGTGGGCGCCGTGGCAGGTAACGCCAAGGTGGGCAACCGCGTGAATCTGTGGACGCGGTGGCAGGCTCTCGAATACATCACCAGCCAGAATTTCGAGCGGCGGGCGCTGGACCTCTTCAACGTGGTCACGGTGGTTCCGGGGGCCATCGGGGCGTGGCGCACGGTTCCGGTGAAAGCCGTGGGCGGCTACCCCATCAACACGGTGGCCGAGGACGCCGACCTGACCATGGCCCTGCTGGAATTGCCGCTCAAGGTGGTCTACGAGGACCGGTCGCTGGCGTTCACCGAGGCCCCGGTTGATATGAAAGGGCTGATGCGGCAGCGCTTCCGGTGGTCTTTTGGAATTCTGCAGGCGGTATGGAAGCACCGGCTGGCGTTTGTGCGCAACAAGGCCATGGGGCTGTTCGCGCTGCCCAATATTCTGGTGTTTCAGATGCTGCTGCCGCTGGTGTCTCCATTTATCGATGTGATGTTCCTGGCCGGCGTGCTGCACTATTTCGTTGACCGGCACTATCACCCGGAGGCAGCATCGGCTTCGAGCCTGGAAAAGCTGGTGGCCTACTTCCTGGCATTCCTGCTCATCGACTTTGCCACCTCGTCGATGGCTTTCAGCCTGGAGCGGCGGCATCCGGCCAACAAAGGCGACGGATGGCTGCTGTTCCACATCTGGCTGCAGCGGTTTGCCTACCGGCAGGTGTTCTCGATTGTGCTGTTCAAGACGCTGAAGCGGGCCATTGACGGCAAGCCCTTCAATTGGGACAAGCTGGACCGGACTGCAAAGATGAGCAAGGCAACGGAAGAGCTGACGGCGGTGCCGTAGCGACATCGAAGATGCGTAGACAGGTCCTCTCGGCTGCGGGCGCCGAAGAGAACGTGGAGAGACCGGCTTGCGGGACGAATCGACCTTGGCGCCTCAGTTATCCGAAAGACCGGCCGCGCGGCCAGCCACGTAGAATCGACGCTGGGAGCGGGAAAGGCGATGGAGACGGCGCAGGTTCTGTTTATTGGCCGGAGCACGGTGGACGCCCTCTATTGGCTGGAGAAGATGCCGGAGGAGAACACGAAGGTGTTTGCGCGGCAGTTTCGTATCGCCGCGGGCGGTCCGGCGCTGAACGCCGCTGTAACGCACGCCCTGCTGGGAGGCCAAACTGCGCTGGTAAGTGCGGTGGGCAGCGGACCGTGGGCCGCGTTGGTGCGGGGGGAGATGAAGGACCGCGGAATCCGCTTGCTGGACCTGGCGGCGGACACGGCCTACGAGACGCCGCTCACAGCGGTGCTGGTGGACGGCGCCAACGGCAACCGGACAATTGTGAACCCGCCGCTCCAGGCAGTGGAACTGCCGCGGCTGCGTGCATGGGAGCGGGAATCGCAAAAACTGGAAGGCGGGGCGCCGGCGGTGGTGTTGGCGGATGGTTTTTTTCTGGAGGAAAGCCTGGAGTTGATGGCTTCGCTGCGCGAACATGGAGCGGCCCTCTGTCTGGACGGCGGAAGCTGGAAGCCGGGAACAGAAGAGCTGGCGAAGCTGCTGACGGCGGCGATTTGCAGCGAGCGATTCAGGGCTCCGGGAGCCGAAAGCGGAGCAGAGGCGGCCATAGCGTGGTTTGCGGAGCGGGGTGTGCCCCATATCGCGGTAACGCGCGGCGGCGAATCCATTTTGGGATGGGAGCGCGGACGCCGGTTCGCCATTGAGATTGCGAGCATCCCTGCCGTAGACACGCTGGGCGCAGGAGACGTGCTTCATGGAGCTTTCTGCTTCTTTTTTGCACAGGGACTGGGATTTGAAGTGTCGTTGCAGCGGGCGGCGGAGTTGGCGACCCTCTCGTGCCAAAGCCTGGGCACGCAAGCCTGGGCGGAAGAGTACGAAAAGAAAGCGAATCTATGACCTGTTTTTGAGATCGAAAACGGGCGCATCGTTCCAACCTGGACTAGAATCTATGCGTTATGGCTACGACACTGGTTTCAACTGCGATTCGACCCCGCTCGCCGCAGGGCAAGTTCGTGAATAATCCATTTATTGATTTCAAGGACTCCGCGAACGCGACGGCAATGCGGCAGGCGCTCGATAAGGTCTCGCTTCAACTCGGCCGCGAGTACGATCTGGTGATCGGCGGAGAGCGCATGAAGACGGCCGGCAAGATCCGTTCGGTGAACCCGGCGCGGCCGGAGCAGGTGGTCGGCCTTCACCAGAAGGCGGAGGCCGGGCACGCGGAGATGGCAATGGCCGCCGCCCTCCGGGCTTTCGAGTCCTGGAGCAGAACAGCGGCAGGTGAAAGGGCGTCTCTGCTGCTGGGCGCGGCGGAGACCATCCGCCAGCGGAAGCTGGAGTTTTGCGCCTGGCTCACCTATGAAGTGGGAAAGAACTGGGCCGAAGCGGACGCGGATGTAGGCGAGACCATTGACTTCCTGGAGTTCTACGCGCGCGAGGCTCTGCGGCTGGCAGAAGCCAAGACGCCGATTCAGTATCCCGGCGAGCGGAATGAACTGCTGTATGTGCCATTAGGCGTGGGCGCGGTGATTCCGCCGTGGAATTTCCCGCTCGCGATTATGGCCGGGATGACGGCGGCGGCGATTGTGTGCGGCAATACGGTGGTTCTGAAGCCCTCCAGCGATGCGCCGACCATGGCGGCGAAGTTTATGGAAGTGCTGGAAGAGGCGGGGATGCCTGCGGGAGTGGTGAACTTCTGTCCAGGAACGGGAACGACGTTTGGCCATGCGCTCGTGGAGCATCCAAAGACGCGCTTTGTCTCGTTCACGGGATCGAAGGCAGTGGGACTGGAGATTCACGCGCGCGCGGCACAAACGCAGCCGGGACAAATCTGGATCAAGCGAACGGTTCTGGAGATGGGCGGCAAGGATGCGATTGTCGTTTGCGCCGACGCCGATCTGGACGCGGCCGTGGAAGGCGTGGTGGCGTCGGCCTTCGGCTTCAGCGGGCAAAAATGCTCGGCATGTTCCCGGGCAATTGTGGAGGCTCCGGTATACAACGCGTTTGTGGAGCGTTTGCGGGAGCGCGTGGCGAAGCTGACGGTGGGCGATCCGGCGGCGAACCACAACGTGGGGCCGGTGATCAACCAGACGGCGTTGAAGTCGATGCTGGGCTATATCGCGACGGGCAAAAAGGAAGGGCGGCTGCTTGCAGGCGGCCAGGCGACGGCAACCGCCGAGGGCGGCTACTACCTGGAGCCTACGGTGTTTGTGGACGTAACGCCGGATGCGGTGATGGCGCGGGAGGAGATCTTCGGGCCGGTGCTGGCGGTAATCAAAGTGGCCAGTTTTGAGGAGGCGCTGAAAGCCGCAAACAACACAGAGTACGGGCTGACAGGAGCCGTGTACTCAACGGACCGCAACAAGCTGGACCGCGCGCGCACGGAGTTTCACGTGGGGAACCTCTACTTCAACCGCAAGTGCACGGGCGCCATGGTGGGAGCCCACCCGTTTGGCGGATTCAACATGAGCGGCACGGATTCGAAGGCCGGCGGGGCGGATTACCTGCTGTTGTTTACGCAGGCCAAGAGCGTGGGAGAGAAACTCTGAGGTATCGCCGTCTGCTCCGCGGACCGCTGGAGGGCAGGAAGAGGCCTTCTTCTCCAAGCTTCAGGCGACCGCGGAGGGCGGAACTGCCTTTTGCTCCTCGGCTTCCAGCTTATTGCCAACATCGGCCGCAGCCTGTGCCAGCACGCGATGGTGGATGGTGAACAGAGCGAGCTCAAGACGGTCGCCGACACCGGTCTTGTCGTAGATCGAGCGCAGGTAGTTCTTGATCACCTGTTCGGTGGTTTTCAGCCGCGTGGCAATCTCACGATTTTTGCAGCCCTGGACAATGAGAGCGACTATGCGCATCTCTTTGGGAGTCAGGCGGTCGCGGACGCGGGTACCAACCATATCGTCATCGAGTGTATCCGGCGGCACGATCTGCGGAGGCAGCCAGACTTCCCCGGCGGCCACCCGGCGCACGCACTCAACCAGGCCTGTGCCGGAGACGTTGCGGAAAATGACGCCGCGAAAGCCCCTCTGCATGTAGCTGCCGGCCGAGTCGTTGTTTTCCGCAATGACAATACCCGCGCTGCCCATGGCATCGAGCAAGCCATACAGGCGGTCCAGATCGGGGCGCAGCGAAGAGGCAAACAGAACAATGGAGGCGGGAAAGGTGGCAATGGCGTGATACATCCGATCGAGATCGGTGCATTGCGCAATAATGCGCAAGTCCTCGTCCATCGCCAAAACCTTGGCGGCGCCGGCGCGGAAGATGGCTTGTGAATCTGCAAGGATGATTTTGTTCATGATGTGCGTCTCATCTGCCGCGTACTCCCGGAAGAACCCTCGTTGCAACCGTATTGGCCTCGCTGCGGCCTTGGAACGAAGATGGGCATTCCGCTAGAGGCTGACGGCATACGCTTCTTTGAGCACTATCGGCAGAACAACGCGCAATCGCGGAGCTGTCTGAATTTGCGACACCGGAAAGCGGCCCTCATTCGTCTGGCCGCCGGCTAAAAACCTCTTCCGCACGGACAGCCATCTCTACCAATGAGATTACAGCCTGCGAGGGCGGCGGGTCACGCGGATTCCCCCTTCCGCATGGCGAAGCCTGTTAACGCTTTTGGAACAAAACAGACTGGATGCCCGGATCCATTCCCGCACAGAACGCGCGGGGACGAAGAGCGGAACGGAACGATCAAGTCGGCGGGCCCGGCGCCGATGAAAGAGATGGGGAGCGCGTGAATGACGGATCGCAGCGAACTTGTTGAGGCCGCTCTGGATATGCTTCCGAATGGCATCGCGGTGGTCGGCGAGGAGGGCCGGGTGGTGTTCTGGAACCGCGCCGCGGAGGCTCTGACCGGCTACGGGAGCGCGGCTCTCGTCGGCCGGCCGGCGCGCGAGGCACTGGAAGAGATGGTGGTGGCGGGCCTGGAGAACCTAGTGAGCCAGACAGGCACCGAATCCTCATTGGGACATCACGTGCTGCTGCACCTGCGAAACCGGCAGGGAGGCGACATCGCCGCCATGGCGCAGATGATGGTATTGCGGAACGGGCTGGGCCGGCGCATCGGCACCTTAGCGGTGTTTCATCCCACTGAAGCCCTGGACGGACTGCCGCGAGGCGAGTGCCGCAACGGGATCGATGTGGAGAAGAGCCAGGCCGATCTGGAGGAACGGATCGACGAAGTATTTGAGGAGTTCACGCACGCGGGCGTTCCGTTTGGGGTGTTGTGGGTGCTGGTGGACCAGGCGCACGAATTGCGCAGGACGCATGGGAACCGGGCGTGCGAGGCGATGCTGGAAAAGGTGGAATGCGCGTTGTTAAGCGGGCTGCATCCCGGCGAGGAGTTGGGGCGCTGGGGCGACGACGAGTTTTTGATCTTGTCGCACGAAACGACGACGGAACTTCTGGTGGCGCACGCGCGGCGGCTGGCGGGCATGGCCCAAACCGCGGAATTCCATTGGTGGGGCGACCGCGTATCGCTGACCGTGAGCGTGGGTGTGGCCCATGCGGCGAGCGGAGAAACATTGAGGCCATTGCTGGAGCGGGCGCGCGCGGCCATGATTTCGGGCGTGCATGAGGGCGGAAACGGTATCACACTGGCGCCGGGGGAACAGACATGTTTGCCATCCTAGGCATTCTGGTAGTGTTTGCATCGGTGATTGGCGGCTTTCTCATGGAGAAGGGCCGCATCGAGGTTCTGCTGCAGCCAGCGGAGCTGCTGATCATTGCGGGGGCGGCCTCCGGGACGCTGTTGACAGCAAATCCCGCGCACATTCTGAAAGCCATCCTGGGCGGATTAACGAGCGTGTTGAAGGGCGCCAGGTTCGGCAAGGAGCGCTACCTGGAAACGCTGAAGATGATGTATCAGTTTCTGAACAAGGTGCGCAAGGAAGGATTGCTGAGCGTGGAGATGGACGTGGAAAAACCACAGGAGAGCTCGATCTTCAAGAACTATCCGGATTTTCTCGGCGACCATCACGCCCTGGACTTTGTGTGCGACACCTTGCGCATGGCGATTACGGGCGGCGTGGAGCCGTTCGATATGGACCAGATGATGGAACTGGACATGGAAGTCCATCACCACGGAACCACGCAGCCTGTAAGCGCGCTGGCGACGACGGCCGATTCGCTGCCGGGATTGGGCATTGTGGCGGCGGTGCTGGGCGTGGTCATCACCATGGGCGCGCTGGGCGGGCCTCCGGAAGCGATTGGCCACAAGGTAGCAGCGGCGCTGGTGGGAACGTTTCTTGGCATCCTGCTGTGCTACGGAGTGGTCGGCCCGCTCAGCGCGAATATGAGCAAGCTGGCGGATGAGCACAACAGCTACCTGCATATGCTGCGCGTGCTGCTGCTTTCGTTTCTCAAGGGATCGGCGCCCATGATCGCCATTGAAATGGGACGGCGCGCCATTCCCTCGCATGTGCGGCCGACCTTTGACGAAATGGAGAAGCACTGCAAGAACCATGCGGCAGCCACGGAGGCTGCCGCGGCTTGATCTTTCTGCAACGGGCACGAGGAGCGCCGCGGGATGGCCACCAATAAAGTACAACCGATTGTCGTGATCAGGAAGAAGAGCGGACACGGCGGCCATCACGGCGGCGCGTGGAAGGTAGCGTATGCCGATTTCGTAACCGCCATGATGGCGCTGTTTATCGTTTTGTGGCTGATGAATTCGAGCGAAAAGGTGAGAAAAGCGGTTGCCGGATATTTCAACGATCCCAAAGGCACGGCCAGCCTGTTGGGCACCACCATGAGCGGAACTGGCGGCACGGCGCAGCAAGCAATTCCCGATACATTGCGGCAGCTCAAGGCCCGGCTTGAACAAGAGATCAAAGAACGCAAGGATCTGGCAAAGCAGTCGAAGCAGATCGAGATAACGATGACGCCGGAGGGACTGCGGATCGAGTTGCTGGAGGGTAAAAACGGAACGTTTTACCAGAGCGGCAGCGCAGAGTTGAGTCCGCGAGGACAGGAGTTGCTGACGCTGCTGGCTTCGGAACTGAAGACGCTGCCCAATTCCCTGCTGATTGAAGGCCACACGGACTCGGCGCCCTACTCCCAGGGCGCCAACTACAGCAACTGGGAGCTCTCGGCGGACCGCGCCAACGCGGCGCGGCGCCTGATGCAGCAGGCAGGAGTGCGGCAGAACCAGGTGACTCAGGTCCGCGGCTACGCCGACCAGATGCTGCGCGTGAAGAGCAATCCGTACGATCCCTCCAACCGGCGTATCTCGATTCTGGTGAAGAGCGATGGGCATCCCATTCCCGATCTGAAGGGAGCCTCGGTAATGAATGACGCGGCGCCCGCGTCACCGGGCGGCCAGCAATCGAGTGACGGCAAAGCTGCGCAGGCAAGCGCGGCGGGCAACGGCGCCAAACCGGAACGCGCTCCCGGTCCGGCGCAGGCTCAAACCAAGCCATCGGCCGCGGGACCGGGATTCCTCGGCAAGCTCAAAGGCGGGATGCCGGGAAGCAAGGAGTAACGGAGCGAGCGCGGAGATAGTGTAGTCTGAAGTGCGAGTTGGCAAGCACACTCCGCGAGGACTTCATTCATGACCATTGTTGCCGGGGTTGATTTTGGCACGTTGAGCGTACGCGTCACTCTGGTGGACAGCAAGAGGGGGCCGATCGGCACGGCCTCGGCCGCATACCCGCTGCATCGCCGGCGGGACGATCCCAACTTCGCCACGCAGTCGCATGCCGACCAGATGGCGGCGCTGGCCGATGCCACGCGGAACGCCGTAAAGAACGCGGGCGTTGACGCGCATGCGGTTGAGGCCATTGCCCTGGATACGACCGGATCGAGCGTGGTTCCGGTCAACGAAGGGCTGGAGCCGCTGGACGACTACTATTTGTGGTGCGACCACCGCGCTTTTGCCGAGGCGCACGAGATTACAGAGAAGGCGCACGCGCTGGGGTTTGAAGGCATCCACTGGTGCGGGGGCGTGTACTCGCACGAGTGGGGCTTTTCAAAACTGCTGCACTGGCTGCGGCACAACCCCGAAAAGCGCCAACGGATGGCGACGGCGCTGGAACACTGCGACATGGTGGCGGCAACGCTGAGCGGCGTGAAGACTGTCAGCGGCCTGAAGCGCAGCATCTGCGCCATGGGCCACAAGTGGATGTGGAATGCGAGGTGGGGCGGGTTGCCGCCGGAGGATTTTCTCGCGGCCGTGGACCCGCTGCTGAAGGGCGTGCGCGCAAAGATCGGCGGCGATTACCAGACCAGCGATCACATCGCCGGCCGCCTGACCGTAGAGTGGGCGGAAAAACTAGGGTTGCGAGCAGGGATTCCGATTCCCGTGGGCGCGTTCGATGCGCATTGGGATGCGATCGGTTCGAACATTCGCGAGGGCGATGCGGTGAATGTGGTGGGCACGTCGACCTGCATTATCGCCATTGCCCGGGAGGCCCGGCTGGTGCCCGGAGTCTGCGGCGTGGTGCCGGGCAGCGTGCATCCGCAATACACGGGGATCGAGGCCGGGCTTTCGGCGGTGGGCGACATCTTTGACGCGATCGCCAAACGGGCCGGCACGACCGTGGGCGCCCTGTCGGAAGGGTTGGAGGCATACCAAGCCGGACAGACCGGATTGCTGCGGCTGAGCTGGGACAACGGCGACCGCACGGTGCTGGTGAATCCTGAACTGGGCGGCGTCACGCTGGGCTGGAACCTGATTCACACCGCGCAGGACGAGCTGTTTGCGGCCATCGAGGGCACGGCTTTCCATACGCGGATCATCCTGGAGCGGATGGCGGAACACGGCGTGCGCATCGACCGCGTGATCAACGCGGGAGGCATTCCGCAGAAGAGCGAAGTGCTGAATCGCGTGTACGCCAACGTGCTGAACAAGCCGGTGCTGGTGCCGGCGGGAATTCCAACAAGCCTGGGATCGGGGATCTTTGCATTGCTCGCAGCCGGGGCATACAAAACAATCGAGGAGGCGCAGGCGGCGGTGTGCCTGCCCTTGCGTACCGTCGAGCCGGATGCAAAGCAAGCAGCGGTGTACCAACGTCTTTACCGGCATTACCGCGACGTGTATTTTGCCATGGGCAAGCGCGATGCATCTCCTGCAGCTCTGGGACGTGTGCTGCCTGAGCTGCGGCAGATTGCGGCTGGCGCCATGAAGGCGCCTTAGTTCTGCGCTCGGCATCATTCTCTTTGTCGCCAACGCACTGCAAACAGCAATCGCCTTCACTGCCTCAGTCCGGCCTGCTGAACATGGCCGCAACTAAGGAGAAAGGCGATTGAGTGTTGCGATGCGCTACTCCTTGATCATGCCGGCATCTTCGTGATTGAGAGCATAGGTGGAGTAGACAACGATGCTCATGGGCGGAATGATGTCCGTCAGCGAATCTGAGACTTGCAAGCTGCGCTCCGGGCGTATCTCGACATGGACCTTGTCTTCGGCGTCTTTAGCAAGCGTGTAGCGATGCAGGGTGACGGGCTTGGCCAAGCCGTCGAGTGCGATGGCGGCGTCGATAGAGTGGTAGTTCTCGTTGACGACGATGACGGTGAGGTTTCCTTTGGGGCTGCGGAGGGCGGTGGCTACAACCTTGCGGTCTTTCTGGAGAAAGGGCGCATCGACTTTGGTTGTCAGCACCCCGGAGTGCCTGGGAAAGAAGCGCGTGAGCATGGCGTACTGATAGTAGGCATTGGGCTGGGGCGTGAACTCTTCGAGAAGCGCGTTCTTGTCGATGTCCCAGGTGCGAACAAGCTGCCACTGGCCGTCGAGGTCGCCGCGGTTGGTGAAGCTCCAACGGTTGAAGCCGTCCACGCCGGCGTTAATGCCGCGGACGATGAGCGATGCGTTTTTGAGACCGGACTGATAGCAGGCAGGGGCTTCGTCGTCGTTGCCCCATCCGTAGCCCATGGTGCCGAGCTCGGAGAGGAACAGAGCCTTGTCTTTGGCATGGACAAATTTGGCCCAGCCTTCGAGGCGGCGCTCGGCCTCGGTGAGGGAGCTGGTCTGGCTCATGGAGTCAAAAACGGCGTCGTAGGAGTGGAAGTCATAGGCGCCGACATAGGGATCGAAGACGGCCTTGGCGGCGTCGAAGGGCGGCAGGTAGGGCCAGTCGGGACCGGAGAGGGGCACGGAGATACCGCGGCGGTCGAACTCCTCGCGGGCGGCTTTAAGGCCGGGCGTGATGGGCATGGCTTTCATGTTGCCGTCCTGCCACCAGGAGAAGCTGTCCTGCTCGGGCTCGTTGCAGACGCAGACCCACTTGATGCAGGTGTAGCCCTTGGTTTTGACGAGATGCTGAATGAATTCGCCGAGGCCGAAGGCCCACTCGTTGAGGTCTTGGGGGCCGCTACGCAGGATGCGGACAGGGTCGGTGGCATTCTCGGGGAAGGCGTTCCAGGCGACGTTGGCCCACATCTGGGTAAGGAAGACATCGACGCCGCGGCGCTGGGCCCAGTCGAGGACGAGATAGAGCACTTGCATCTCGGAGTTGTCCCAGGAGAACTGGCGCCTGGCGGGCTCGTAGACGCGCTGCTCGATCTCGACGCGGCACCAATCCATACCCAGCCACTCGGCGTGGCGGAAGAGATCGTTCCAGTGGCGCGTGTCGGAGGGATCGGGATTGCCACCCCACTCGCTGCCCGACCAGGAATCGCCGCCGCCGGGCTTGCGGCTGGGCAACTCCCTGCTGATAACGTGAAAGGAGGCGCCGACGCCGCCCTTCATCATGCGAACCGGCTGCGCGGCATCAATGTGGATCTTGACGGGAACAGGCGTGTAAGGCCAGACGTTTGCACCGTGGGCAGCATGGGGAGCGGCGGGCGCACTAGAGCTTTGAGCGGATGCGGCGGCAGGAAGAACGGTCGCGGCACTGACAGCAGCGGCGCTGGTGGAGAGGAATTTTCTCCTTGAGACTTTCACAGTGGGCCTCCTTGCAAGCTTCGATTCGCACGAATTTTACCATTTGGAAGCCAGAGCAGGAACAGGCGGTAAGGCTGCATATGATATGAATGCGCGATGCAGCCCGGCATGCAAGTGTGATGCGTGCGCACAGGAGATGCGGCGTGCCACGGGCGCCTTCGGCTGGAAATCGTGTTGCGCACAGGCCGGCGCGCCCGCATGTAGGATGGTTGCGGAGGAATGAGGCATGCAACGGCGGAGTTTCTTGAAGGCGGCAGCGACGGCAACAGCGGCATTGATCGCCGGACGGCAAAAAGCGCTGGCGCAACAAGCCGACAGTCACATCGAAATCTTGGTGGATGAACCTATCGGCAGAATCGCGCCGGAGATTTACGGGCATTTTACTGAACACCTTGGATCGGTAATCTATGACGGCATTTATGTAGGTGAAGATTCACATATCCCCAATCAATATGGGCTGCGCAGCGCGTTGATCGAGAAGATGCGGGTAATTCATGCGCCCATGGTACGCTGGCCGGGCGGCTGCTTTGCCGATAGCTACGACTGGCGCGACGGCATTGGGCCAAAGGACAAGCGGCCGCGACGGACCAACTTCTGGACAGACGCCTTCCCGGAGGCAATGCGGAAAGAGAACCTGCCGCAGGTGTACGAATCGAACCAGTTCGGCACCGACGATTTTGTGCGCTTCTGCAAGCTTTCGGGCGCGGAGCCGTATATTGCGGCGAACGTGCGGAGCCTGACGCCACTGGACTTTGACCATTGGGTGGAGTATTGCAATTCGCCGCGCGGCACCACGACGTTGGCTGCAGTGCGCGCGGCGGCGGGCGAGCCCGATCCCTACAACGTGCGTTACTGGGGTGTGGGCAACGAAAGCTGGGGCTGTGGAGGCAACTTCGACCCGCAGGACTACGCGGTTGAGTTCAAGCGCTTTACAACGTGGGTTCCGGATTACGGCGTGAAGCTGCGCTTTGTGGCCAGCGGGCCAAACAGTGACGAGCAAGCATGGACACGAGGCTTCTTCGACAAACTGTGCCACGGCCAGCCGAGCCAGGACATGCACGGAGTGTGGGGACTCAGTGTGCATCACTATGCCTGGAACCTATCGCGCGGCAAAACCGGGGATTGGAATGCAGCCAAGGGCGACGCGCTGAACTTCGACGCGGTGGACTGGTACGAACTGTGCCGCGAGGCCGACCGCATGGAGAAGATCGTCCTGGACCACTGGACGGCTTTGGGCGAGTTCGATCTGGATCGCAGGGTGAGGTTGGTGGTGGACGAATATGGGCCGTGGTACCGGCCGGGGACGGAGAACGCGCCCGAGCAGTTGCTCGGCCAGCAGATCACGGTGCGCGACGCGGTGGCAACAGGGCTAACGCTGGACACCTTTAACCGGAACGCGGAGAAGGTGGGGATGGCAGCCTGCGCGCAACTGGTGAACTGCCTGAACTCGCTTTTTCTCACGCATGGCGACAAGTTCACCACCACGCCGGTATTCAACGTTTTTCAGATGTATGCGGCGCACCAGGGCGGCGAGGCGGTGCGGACAGAGTTTGCGGCGCCCGAGGCACGTTACAGCCGCGACGGCAAGCCGGCCAGCTTCTGGGGATTGAAGGGTTCAGCTTCGCTGAAAAGCAAGACGTTGACTCTGACCGCGGTGAATCCCGACGTGAGCCAGCCGCGCGCGGCGGAGATGGTGCTGCGCGGGGCGAAGGCGGCCAGCGCGCAGGCCTGGGTGGTGGGCGGCGGCGACATCCACGCACATAACGTGCTGGGCGAGCCGGAGCAGGTGAAGACGCGCGTGGCCGAGGTGCGCGTGGGCGCGGATTCACTGAGCTTTGTCTTCCCTCCTGCCTCGGTGACGAAGATGGAGGTGAAGTTGAACTGAATTTGCGCGCACCATGCAAGCAAAAGCGAACGGCCGGAGCAAGTGCTCCGGCCGTTCGCTTTTGTTGTTTTGCGCGAGGAACTAGAAGTCGAGACGCATGCCGAACTGCATGCGGCGGTAAGTGGTGAGCGTTCCGGAGTAGGCGCCGAAGGTGCCCTGTGTCAGGTTCGCATTAAGATTGAGCGGGCTCACATCGAAACGTGTGTTGTTGCCCACGTTGTAGACCTCCGCGCTGAACTTCAGCCTCATCTCCGCCGGTAGATTCCAGCTCTTGGAGAGCGAAGAATCGACATCGAAGTAGCCATCGCCGCGGAAGACGTTGCGTTGACCGGCTTCACCGGGATAAGGCAGGCGAATGGGCGAACCTGTTGTAACGCCGTTGTTGATGGTGGTGGCAGAGTTGCCGGCAAAGACCTGCGGAACGCCATTGGCGATGTGCTTCTGGATCTTCACCTGGCCCGTGACCACGCCGAAGCCGCCCAATTGCCAGTCGGTGGTGTAGCCCGGTTCAAACACTGAGAAGGGCAGACCGCTGGACCAGCGGCTCAGACCAGCCCACTCCCAGCCGCCAACGATGGCGTCCAGGACGCGGCTGGCTCCAGGCAAAACAGCCTTGCCGCGACCAACGGGAAGCACATAGACCCAATCGAAGCTAATTAGGTGCTTGGTGTCAAAGTCCGAGATGCCCCGGTTCAGCTTGGGATTCCAGCTATTCTGAATGGCCGAACCGCCGAACGCATCGGTGGATTCCCAGTTGGAACGTTCGGCGCCGGAGCCCATGTCGAGGGACTTGGAGAGCGTGTAGTTGAAGTCGAGAGTCAGGCCGTGGCTGACCGGATGACGTACCTCGAACTGGAGGCCATTGTAGGAACTGGTGCCGATGGAGGACCATGCATAGAGCGAGGAAAACTGCTTCTGCCAGAACAACGGCGTGGCATTGCAGTGTCCGGGATAGTATGTGTTGCAGTAGAAGTCGATGTCGGCCAGAGCCTGGGTTTCACCGTAGGAGTAACGGTAGTAAGCCCATTCGTTGTTGTAGATGGCCTGCGTAGCGCTTTCCCCCGGATAATCCAGGTTGGCAAACCCGGGGAAGACATCTTCGAAGAAGGGGATGGCCGGCACGCTGGGCACCGTACACGGGTTAGGCGAGTAGGGATTGCAGCCTCCGTTCGCGTCGCTGATTTGGGAGAGCTGGTCTGCTGCCGAAAAATAGTCGCCGCCGCCACCACCGGTCTTGTCGACAAAGTCAACCGGCTGGGCAAGGTCGATTTGTTCCAGCAGGTGACGGCCCATGCGGCCTACATAGTTCACTTCGAGGGTAAGACCGCCGGGCAGTTCGCGCTGAACAGAGAAGTCGAAGTTGTAGGAATAGGGCGTCTTGATCTGGTTGTCGATGCCCCACGCGATGGCGAAGTTGCATCCGTCGGCGGTCGATGGAACGAATGGGTAAGTGATGGCGCCCACAGGAGGCGGGCAGCCAACCAGCGGTGGGATCACGTGCGGTCCGGTGAAGCGGGGCGCATCCTGGAAGGAATAGCTGGCTGCCGGAGAGATCACCGAACTGCTCAGACCAAACGAGCCTTCTTGATCGAAGGAGTTGACGATGCCCTGGCCGAAATGGTCGTAGTACATGCCCGCGCCCACACGGAAGGTCGTACGCGGGTCGGGTGCATAGACCGCCGCGAAGCGCGGAGCGATGTTGGCTTTCTGCTTGGACCAGTAACCGGGGCGGCCGTTGGCCCTGCCGCTGGGAACAAAATCGAGGTTATCCTCGAAGACCTGGCCTTGCGCCGCGGCGGTGCCGCGATGCACGAACCACGCGTGTGTGTCCACGGTGGGGGCAACCTGCTGGCCCCTGGTTTCGTAGGGCGCCTGCAGGATGGAGTGGCGCATGCCGAAGGTGAGGGTGAGAGTGGGTGTCACGCGCCAGGCGTCCTGGATGTAGTACTCATATTCGTTGGCGCGGAAGTGCCGGTCGATCATCACGCCGTCAGCAAACAGGGTGCCCGAGTTGGGGCTTGTCACCGCGTAGTTGTACTGCTGCGTGGTTTCAGGCACGGTGCCCATCAGCGTGCCGTAGGCAATCTGGTAGGAATTGTCGAAGCCGGGACCAAGATCGGCGGGGGAATTGGGGAAATTGGAGAGCCAGTAGGGGTTGGTGCTGGCGCCGGAGTAGGAGTTCTGGTCTGTGGTCCGGTTGTTGTCGATAAGGCGCCAGTTGGCTCCGAGGTTGATGGTGTGCTTGCTCTTGGTCCACGTAAAATTGTCGGTCACGTTGTTCACGGGCACGTTGACCAACAGAGAACGCGCCTGCGACGTGGGCTGCGTGTAGAAACGGTAGTTAACCCAGTCGCCGGTTCCCGAACCGATGCCGCGGGTGGAATAACCCTGGCGGATGTAGCCGTAGCGCAGATCGTTAACGATGTTGGATGTGGGCGTCCAGGTGTGGCCAAGAGCGAAACCCTTGGTGTTGTCCTCGTGGTTCGTGGAGGCAGGCTGGCCGGGCAGGTTCTCGATGCCGAGAGCCGTGTCCTTCTGCAGGTTGCCGCGGAAGAAGAGATGCTGTGCGGAAGTCAGGCTGTAATCGATCTTGGCGATGCTGGTGTTGAGCGTGGCGGGCGCGGGCGAAGCGAAGACAAAGCCGGCACTATTCAAACCGTCGCCCACCGTGGGCACCGTGCCGTAAATATGGGCCGCGGCCAACGGCTGCCAATAAGACAGAACGTTGGGATTGGGGCCGCAGGCCACATTCGTCGAGCAGTCCGAGTCGAGGGCGGTGACGGACGCGGCGTTAAGCCACTGTGCATTGCCGTTTACGTCTTGATATCCCAGTTCGCCCTGGTAGAACGGCTGCGTGGGCACGGTCTGCGTGACGACCTGACTGATGGCCCTGCGCTGGCCTTCATAGTTGAAGAAGAAGAACAGCTTGTCTTTCTTGATGGGCCCGCCCAGCGAGCCGCCGAAGGTATTCATCACATATTTCTGCGGGATATTCGGCTGTCCTAGAATCGCTTGCTGGTACTTGTGGAACCAGTCGTTGGCCACGGTGTTGGTGGGGCGGTTGTACTCATACAGGGCGCCATGATAGTGGTTGGTGCCGCTCTTGGTGATGATGGAAACCTGCGCGCCGGAGCTGCGGCCGGAGTCGGCCGTGCCGTTGGATGTGGTGACGCGGAACTCCTCGGTCGAATCCAGCGTGGCGCGCAGCACGCCCGTAAAGGCAGTGCCGTTGATCTGGTCGTTGTCGTCCATGCCGTCCAGCGTGATGTTGCCCTGGTCGGAACGCCCTCCGTTGACCGTGCCGCTGCGGCTGTCATCGGTGGAATTCTCTTGCGAATTGCCCAAGTAAAGAACGCCAGGCTGAAGGGTGAGCAATGAGATCGGGTCGCGCCCTTCCATGGGAAGCGATTCCACGGTCGCGTTGCCCACGGAGTCGCCGAGCGTCGCGTCGGTGGTGTTGAGAACTTGCGCCTCGGCGCTGACGTCAACGGTCACGGAACTGGCCTGCACGGAGAGGGTGAAGTCCACGGTGGCAGGCTGATTCACAAGAATCTGCGCAATCTTCGACTGATCGGCAAATCCAGGCGATGAGACCGTGATGGTATATCGAGCAGGCGGAATCTGCGCAAACACGTAGGATCCGTCGTTGTGCGAGGTGGTGCGCAGCGTGGTGCCTACGGACTTGTCAACGATGGTGACTTGCGCACCCGGAAGCAGCGCGCCGCTGGGATCCTTGATGACGCCGCGCAGAGAAGTCGTCGCACTCTGGCCAAAAACAAGAGAAGCAGTGGAGAGGACACAGAAGAGTATCCATCCCGCGAGAGATCTTTTCACGTCAGGTTCCTCCAAAAAGTCTTTCAAAGCGCTTTTAATCATGCGGTTCTGCGCTGAACTGGTTGAAAAAAGTCGAGCCGGCTGGCAGGTCCGCTGAGTCTGATCAGGTTTTCAATTCAAACAATTCGGTAAAAACAAATCCCCACTAAAATCTGAATGGCGCCGCCATCAAGCGGGTTGTGTTGAACCATGCAGTCTTGCCGAAGCACAAATGTTGGGGATATTTAACTATGATGTCCGATATTCATTCTCGTTTCAAGAAAAATCTCTTTCACGCCCCCCGAAAGAACAGGCCGGCGCAGGCGTCCATCGCCGAACCATGAGTCACTGTTCCGGCGCCCTGCCGCCGGCAAAAACGCCTGCCCGGGGGCTCTGCCCCGGAGTGAATCGAGCGGATATGTTTCCCAACCTCCGCCGATGTATACCCGTATTCTTAGCAAAAGAACCGTAAAGGCCCCGTAAAGGACGCGGGGCCAACGCACAGCGGCGCAGCCCGGGGGCTGCGCCGCTGTGCGTTGCAGGCGGGTTGGGGTTTAGAAGAGGTTCCAGAGGGACTGGTTGTAGACCTCGTGGTGGAACTGGACTTCCGCACCTTTGACGAAGGTGCCCAGTTCGCGGGGGCAGCGGTTGGCCGAGGCCTGTTTGAGGTCGGCGTAGCGGCCTTGCACGTCGGCGCCCAGGATTTTGGCGATCCAGGCCGAGTCCTGGAAGTCCTCAATGGCGGTCTGGATGTTGTCGGGCAGGAACTTGCCTCCGTCGCGCAGCCCGGCGGCGGTGGAGATTTCCCCGTCCAGGCCGGTCTTGAAGATGCCGTAGAGGGCCAGGTAGGGGTTGGCGTCGGGAGCCACGGCGCGCACCTCGGTGCGCATGGAGCGGTGGTTGCCGATGGGCACCCGGATCATGGCGCCGCGGTCGGTGGCCGAGGCGCGGATCTGGTTGGGCGCCTCGAAGTGCGGGTCCAGGCGCCGGTAGGCGTTGACGCTGGAGTTGAAGATCAGGCACAGGTCCAGGGCCCGGGTGAGGATGCGGTCCAGGAAGTCCCAGCCGAAGGAGGAGAGCTGCTCCTGACCCTTCTCGTCCCAGAACAGGTTGGTCTTGCCCCTGGAGACCGAGACGTTGGTGTGCATGCCGCTGCCGTTGACCCCCACCACCGGCTTGGGCAGGAAGCAGGCCGTGTAGCCCATGTTGTTGGCGATCTGGCGGCAGAGCAGCTTGTAGAGCTGAATCTGGTCGGCCGCGGCCACCGCCTCGGCGTAGCCGAAGTTGATCTCGAACTGGCTGGGAGCCACCTCGGGGTGGTCCTTCTCGTTCTGGAAGCCCATGGCGCGCTCGACTTCGGCGGCGGTGTCAATGAACTGGCGCAGCGGGTCCAGGGGCAGCACGTGGTAGTAGCCGCCGCTGTTGATGAAATCGAACTTGTGCGTCTGGTGATAGATGCGCTCCGCGTCCTTGCCGGCAAACAGGAAGCCCTCGATCTCGGTGGCCGCGTTCAGAGTGTAGGTGTTCTTCTGGAACTGCTCCTCGGCGTAGCTTTTGAGCACCCCGCGCATGTCGCCCGAGTACTGCGTGCCGTCCTTGTCGATGACGTTGCCGAAGACCAGCACCTTGCCGTTGCCGAAGACGTCGGCCGGCACCCAGTAAAAGGCGCTCCAGTCAATGCCCAGGCGCAGATCGCTCTCCTTCTGGGCGGTGAAGCCGCGGATCGACGAGCCGTCGAAGGTCAGGTTCTCATAGGACCCCAGCAGGAACTTCTTGTCGTAGTCCAGCAGGTGCAGACGGCCCTCCAGATCGGAGAACAGCACCGTGACGGCCTTGATGCGCTTCTCGTCGGTCAGGTATTTCAGACGCTTCTCGCGAACCGCATCGGCCGCCACGCGGCCCGCGCGATCCGCCTTGGCGGCCAGGTTGAGCTCTTCCAGCTCCTCGTAGGACAGAGCAAGAAAATTACGGTACTCAGTGGACATGGGTCTCCTT
>JAJZVX010000001.1 GCA_021846985.1 Acidobacteriota bacterium
TTACTTGCCCTTTTCTTGACTCATGTGGGCCAGGTAGCTACTGTAAGAAAACAACCAGCGCCGCTTCGCTCCGACCCTGGCCCACTTCACCGGAATCGGTGGCCCACTTCACCGGAATACGCACCAACAATGAAGATGAGGGATGACGTCACGAAGTTGGTCCTGGCGGATCTTGGAAATCCAACGGTGAGCCCCCTGAACGCGATGCAACACTCGCGGCAATTGAAGATCGACTTCGAATCAGGGGAGCAGTTGAGCCTCAGATTCGATCAGGGAGTGGGTTATTGGCGCGCGGGCTCATGGTCGCAGTCCGCTTCCAAAGGTTCATGGTTCGATTTCGGCAACCCAGATCCCAAAACGCAAGCTGATCGGGTCAAATCTCTAAATCTCCAGGTTGAGGGACAATTCGCACCGACCCACATCTTCGCAGCTGTTCGGAAAGGCTTGAAGGGAAAGCCCGTGGAATTGAAAACTTTGGCTAAGGGGTGATAACGCATCATTGAATGCTTTGCACATCTCGGTTGGAGCAGCTCTTGAGGGGTCGACGCTCACTAGAACCTCCGACGGCATGCATATCGAAGCGTCCTTGGGCATGGGAAAGTGGCAAGTAAATCTACCTCGCTGCTCTACCCCCCGAGCCGAGCTAAACTTATTGATCATGCCGGTCTACCTGATCCCAAATACTCCGGAATGGCTTAGTGCGGTTGAAAAATTCAATCCGAAGCAAGCCGCTGCGACTCGCGAGTTGCTGAAATTGAGCGGACGCGCCGACGTGTGTAGCATCTGCGGCGATAGGCCCGCGACGGATTTTAAGCGCGTAGACTTCAACCTTCCCGCTCAGGCATTTGGCACACTCCGGTTGTGCGACGACTGCCTTCAAATCCGACGGAACGTGTACGGGGAAGTTTATGAAAGATTCGAAAATTCGGACTTGTAACGGGCCAGCTGCAAATATGCCCAACGGCAGTGTTGGCTGCGGTTTAGTAGGTGCTACTGTTCTCGGGGCTTGCCTATATTTTCGGTCGCCAGGCATGTGAACCTCATTGCGATCGTCGGTCGCGACGGCTGCTCTGGAGAATTGTGGCGCGAACGATGCCTTGCAACGGGAAGAAAATGGGCGTTCAACTCGAACTCGGGTTAAGAGTTGCAACTACTTTTACAAGTCATTGAAAACATGCCCCTTTTGCGTAAAAGTATAGTTTTTCTATATATAAGTCCGGTTGTTCCTAGGCGCTTCACTCTCCTCTAACTGGAGCAGACGCCTGTCTGCTCCAGTTTCTTTTTCGCGTGCTCGCGCCCGTGCTTTCGTCGCGCAACGTCATCGCTTTGCCATACTATGTGAGTCACATGTTTTCTTGAGGGAGACGGATGATTCGTGCGGGTTTGGTTGGATTTGGTTTGGG
This sequence comes from Acidobacteriota bacterium, assembly GCA_021846985.1. Taxonomy (GTDB): domain Bacteria; phylum Acidobacteriota; class Terriglobia; order Terriglobales; family Acidobacteriaceae; genus Telmatobacter. Next base: position 1,404 of record JAJZVX010000001.1, read on the forward strand.
AGGCAGGGTGTTTCACGCGCCGCTGCTGTCCTCCGTGGAGGGCATGGAGCTGGCCGCTATTGTGGAGCGCTCCAGCAACAAAGCTGAGCAGCGCTACCCGGGTATCGTCACCTATCGTAACCTGGAAGCGATGCTCGCGGACGCTTCGCTCGATCTGATCGTTCTGACCACGCCGAGCGGCACGCACTATGAGATGGCGCGGCTGGTGTTGGAAGCGGGCAAGAACCTGGTGGTGGACAAGCCGCTGTGCACCGCTTCGGCCCAGATTGCCGAGCTGATGCGCTTGGCCCGGTCCAGGGGCGTGCTGCTGGCGCCGTTCCACAATCGCCACTGGGACGGCGACTACCTGACGGTGAAGAAGCTGCTGGCCGAAGACGCGCTGGGACGGCTGGTGTGGTTTGAGTCCACGCTCGACCGCTGGCGGCCGGCGGCGCGCAAGGACCGGCTGTGGAAGGAAGACCCGGCCAGCGGGGGGGGCGTGTTGCTCGACCTGGGAACGCACCTTGCCGACCAGGCGCTGATGCTGTTTGGCAAGCCGGAGCGGGTGGGCGCGGAGCTGCGTTGCGAACGCAGCGGCCAAACCGTGAACGACGCCTTTACTGTGCGCCTGCACTATCCGGAGCTGGAGGTGGTGCTGGGAGCGACGAGCCTGTCGGCGCTGGAACGGCCGCGCTTTTATCTGCGGGGAACGAAGGGCAACTACTGGAAGTGGGCCGTGGACAAGCAGGAGGCCGAGCTCTCGAAGATCACGCGCATCACGGACCCGGCCTGGGGCCGGGAGCCGAGCGCCAACTGGGGCACGCTGCGCGTGGAAGCGGACGGAGCCGTGGTGACGCAGCCCGTCGAGGCGATTCCTGGCGACTACCGGCAGTACTATGTGGGTATCCGCGATGCGCTGCTGGACAGGGCACCCGCGCCCACCACTCCACTGGAGGCCTGGCGTGTGGCGCGGCTCATGGAGTGGGTGGAGGCAAGCTCGCAAGAGCATCGCGACATAACCTGCGACTGGAGCGGTGAGCCCATCTGGCCGTAGAAAATTCCAAAGACGGGATGAAGAGAAGACGTGTGGACCAAAGGCCAGCGAGAAGGGATTTTCCCGGCGGTTGATTGCAATAGACAATTCATATCTCTATCGAATATGATTGCCTTTCCCTGTTGATGGCTTTAGGATTTGGTGCCTGATATGCGCGCATCACTTTTCATCACCTGCTACAACGACACGCTCTTCCCGGAGACGGGCCGCGCGGTGGTGAGGCTGTTGGAAAGGCTGGGGGTGGAACTGGATTTCCATCCCAAACAGACCTGTTGTGGACAGATGCACGCCAACACCGGCTTCCGGGCAGAGGCTTTTTCGCAAGCCAAGCGCTTTGTGCGCATGTACCAGGACGCGGAGCAGGTGGTGATTCCCTCGTCTTCGTGCGTGGCCATGATCCGCGACCAGTATCCCGGGCTGATGCAGGAGCTGGGCAATGCGGAGCTGCGCGGCCAGTTGGAGGCGCTGCTGCCGCGTGTTTTCGAGTTGAGCGAATTTCTCATCGACCGGCTGGGCGTGGAAGACGTGGGGGCCTACTTTCCGCATCGCGTCACTTATCACGCAAGCTGCCACGGTTTGCGCGGGCTGCACCTGGGCGAACGGCCGTTCCGGCTGCTGGCCAAGGTGCGGGGGTTGCGCTATTTGCCGCTGGAAAACATGGACCGCTGCTGCGGATTCGGCGGCACGTTTTCCGTGAAGAACGGCGCGGTGTCGTCGGCGATGCTGGCGGTGAAGCTGCAGGACGTACTGGCCACGGGCGCGGAATATTGCACGGCGCTCGACAATAGTTGCCTGATGCATCTGGGCGGGGCGATGCACCGGCAATATGCGGGGATGCGCACCATTCACATGGCGCAGATTCTGGCCAACACGGAGAGCTCGCCCATGGAGACGACGCCATGAGCCAGGCCAAGGGCGAACACGCGATTCTCGATCCGGCACTGGCCCCTCCCTTTCCGCAGGCTGCGCTGCCCGTGCTGCGCAATCCGCAACTGCGCAAGAACGTGGCCCATGCCATCGACGTGATCCAGGCCAAGCGTGGCAGGCTGGTGGCGGAAAAGGCGGATTGGCAGGAGCTGCGCGAGGCGGCGGCGGCCATCCGCGCCCATGTGCTGGAAAATCTGGAGTTTTACCTGGAACAGTTCGAGGAGCGCTGTACCGCCGCTGGCGGGCACGTGCACTGGGCTGCGGACGCGGATGAGGCGCGGCAGATCATCCTCGAGATTTTGCGCCAGGCGGAAGCCACCGAAGTCATCAAGATCAAGACCATGACCTCGGCGGAAATTCAACTGAATCCGTTTCTTGAAGCCGCCGGGATCAAGGCTTACGAGACGGATCTGGCAGAGATCATTTTGCAGCTCGGCGAACAGGAGCCCTCGCACATCGTGGTGCCGGCACTGCACATTAACCGCAGCCAGGTGCGGGAGATCTTTGCGCGGCGGATGGGGCTCAGTCATCTTTCGGACGACCCCAAGGAGTTGACCAACGCGGCGCGAGCCTATCTGCGGCAGAAATTTCTGAGCGTGCCGGCGGCCATCAGCGGGGCGAATTTTCTGGTGGCCGAGACGGGCGGTGTGGCCGTGGTGGAGTCGGAAGGCAACGGCCGGATGTGCCTGACGCTGCCGCGGACCATGATCACGCTGGCGGGGATTGAGAAGGTGTTGCCACGCTTCCAGGATCTGGAAGTCGTGCTGCAGTTGCTGGCCCGCTCGGCGACCGGCGAGCGGATGAATCCCTACACTTCGCTCTGGACGGGCGTGACGCCGGGAGATGGCCCGCAAAACTTCCACGTGGTGCTGCTGGACAACGGGAGGACATCAATTCTGGCGCGTCCGAAGCACCGGCAGACGCTCAAGTGCATCCGCTGCGCGGCGTGCATGAATGCGTGCCCGGTGTATCGCCAGACGGGGGGCCACGCCTACGGATCGGTCTATCCGGGACCGATCGGCGCGATTCTGACGCCGCAGCTGGCCCAGATGCATCACGCGCAGTCGCTGCCTTTCGCTTCGTCGCTGTGCGGAGCGTGCTACGAGGTGTGTCCGGTGAAGATCAACATCCCGGAGGTGCTGCTGGAATTGCGCTCCGAGGTGGTGAACCAGGAACGTAGCACGGCCGGGCGCGTCTTCGATCCGCTCTATCTGGGGTTGCGGGTGGCTCATCTCATCTTTTCCAGGGCGTGGATCTTCCATCTGGCGCAAAGGCTGGGCCGCATCGGCCTGCGGTTCTTCACGCGGAAAGACGGATGGATCCACGCGCTGCCCAGCGCGGGCGGCAAATGGACACAGACCCGCGATCTGCGCGGGCTGCCGCCGCAGACCTTCCACGCATGGTGGGCGGCGCGCGCCAGGGAGGGGAAATGAGCATGCATGCATCGTCCCGCCAGCAGGTGCTTGCCCGCATTCGCGCCGCAACGCATCCGGCAGCGGCCGCGGCAGCGGCCTACGCGCGGCTGCCGCGGCCCTACATCCGGCGCGGGCAGCGCGCGGCTGGAAGTTGCGTGGGACTGCTGATCGAGCGGCTCAGAGATTACGACGCCGAGGTGGTGGAGGCGGCTCCGGAAGAACTGCCAGCGACCATTGCGGCGCGGCTTGCGGCCAGCGGCCGGCGCGTCTTTGTGGCGCCGCCCGGAGTACCCGCGGAGTGGCTGGCTTCCGGCTACGAGTGGCGGGTGGACCGGGGGCTGAGCACGGAGGAGATTGAAAAGGCGGAGGGCGTGGTTACGGCGGCGTCTTGCGCAATTGCCGACTCGGGCACTCTCGTGCTGCACCACTCCGCGGCCGAAGGGCGGCGTGTGCTGACGCTGTTGCCGGACTGGCACTTGTGTATTCTACGGGCCAGCCAGGTGGTGGAAACGCTGCCCGAGTACTTTGACCGCTGCGCGCAACCGCCGGCACCGCACCCCAGCGACCAAAGCCCGTCGCTGGGAACCCCGGTACTGGCCACGTATATCTCCGGCCCCAGCGCCACGGCCGATATCGAGATGACACGCATTAAAGGCGTCCATGGGCCACGATACCTCCAGGTGATTCTGGTCCGCGACACGAACTGAACAAGACAGCCGCCGGTTGGCGGCGTCCATAGGAATCAATGCACATGGCAGAATCGGAATCCGCTCTCTTCGACCACGCAGAAAAGGCCCTGGATGCCTTCCAGATCGAGATCCCCTCGTGGGGATTCGCCAACACCGGCACGCGCTTCGGCAAGTTTGTGCAGCCCGCCGCGGCTTCCACCATCGAGGAGAAATTTGCTGACGCTGCCGAGGTCCACCGGCTCACCGGTGTGACGCCCACGACGGCGCTGCATGTGCTGTGGGACCTGCCCGGCGGAGTCGGGGACGTGCCGCGGGTCAAGGAATTGGAGCGCCGGTTCGGCGTGCGGGCGGGAGCTATTAATCCCAACCTGTTTCAGGATCAGGAGTACAAGTTCGGGTCGCTGTGCAATCCTTCGGCGGCCATCCGCAGGCAGGCCGTGGATCATGTGCTGGATTCCATCGAGATCGCCAAGGGGCTGGGCTGCCGCGACCTCTCCCTGTGGCTGGCGGACGGATCGAATTATCCCGGAACGCAAAGCATCCGCAAGCGGATCGGATGGCTGGAAGAGGCGCTGCAAACGGCGCATGCTCACCTGGCGCCCAATCAGCGCCTGCTGGTCGAGTACAAGCCTTTCGAGCCGGCGTTCTACCACACCGACATTGCCGACTGGGGCATGGCGTCCTTGTTGGCGCAGGCCGCGGGACCGCAGGCGCGCGTGCTGGTGGATACCGGCCATCACTATACGTCCCAGAACATCGAGCAGATCGTGGCCTGGCTGCTGCACACGGAAATGTTGGGCGGCTTCCACTTCAACGACCGGCGCTACGCCGACGACGATCTGACGCTGGGATCGATCGATCCCTATCAAATCTTCCGCATCTTCCACGAGATCCACGCGGGAGCGGCGGAGGGCCTGGGAGCGGAGATTGCCTACATGGTGGACCAGAGCCACAATATCAAGGGCAAGATGGAAGCTACAGTGCAGACGGTGGTCACCGCGCAGGAACTGTGGCTGAAGGCGGCGCTCATTGACCGCGAGCAACTGGCGGCATATCAGCAGTCCTGCGACACCGTGGCGGCGGAGGAACTCTTCCGCGGAGCCTTCTGGCACGATGTGCGTCCCATGGCGGCGGCCTGGCGCGAAAAACACGGATTGCCCGCCGATCCGCTGGCCGCGTTGCGCGCCAGCGGCTACCTCGAACGGATCACCCGGGAGCGGGGAAGCCGCTCGTCGGCCGTGAGCAGTTATGCCTAGTAAAGGCGAAGTCATGCCGGAGTTACCGCGTGCATCCCATTTTGCCTTTGCGGCGAGTTATGCTGGTAAGCAACCAGCGCTTTGCCCAGGCGCCTGCATGGAGTGCCAAAGTTGCCTAAAGCCAAAATCAAACGGCTGTATCTGATCCCTATCCTTTCAAAGGCGCTCGACGTTCTGGAGTTGCTGGAGCAGGATCATGTGCCCGTCACTCTGGAAGAGGTCTTTCAGAGCACGCGAATTTCCAAAACCAGCGTATATCGGATTCTGAAGACGCTGGTGCACCGGGGTTACGTGGCGCAGACCCAGGACGGGCTGTACCGGCTGGTCTCGCGGCCGCGCCGGCTGCGCTTCGGCTTTGCCGCGCAGAGCGCGGAGATGCCGTTTTCCGTTGCGGTGGCGCAGAGCATCACGGCGGCCGCGGCGGCGTCGGGCGTGGAACTGGTTCTGCTTGATAATCGCTACGATGCCGAGACCGCCATCCGCAATGCCGAAGAGTTCGTCAAGGCGCGCGTGGATCTTGTGCTGGAGTTTCAGGTGGAAGAGCGGGCCGCGCCCAGGGTGGCGCACATCTTCAAAAGAGCCGAAATCCCGCTCATCGCAATCGACGTGCCCCATCCCAATGCCACGTACTTTGGCGTCGATAACTTTGAGGTGGGCTTTGAGGCGGGAACGCTCCTCGGCCAGCATGCTATCCGCCAGTGGGCAGGGCGCGCGGACTGGGTGGTCGGTCTCGGCTTTTCCGAGGCGGGCAGCTTTGTAGAGAGCCGTATTGCGGGCGCCTTTGCAGGCGTGCGGGAACGGCTCAAAGACCTGCCGGACGACCGTTTTGTCGAGATTGACGGCCGGGGCATGCGGCAGCCAAGCCGGGCGGCCATGGCGGGCTTTCTGAGCCGGACGCCGCGGGGCGAGCGCATTCTCGTCGCGGCGGCTACCGATTCCAGCGCCTTGGGCGTTCTGGATGCGGCCCGGGAGGCAGGACGGAACAACGAGATTGCCATCGCGGGGCAGGACTGCATTCCCGAGGTGATAGAGGAGATGCGCACGGGATGCAGCGCCATCATCGGTTCCATTTCGCACGAGGCGGAAACCTACGGCCCGCGCTTGATGCAGCTTGGCATTGCGCTGCTGCGAGGATATTCGGTGCCGCCGTACAACTACGTGCGCTACCGTGTGATCACGCCGGAGTCGTTGCAGAGCAAGCCCGCGCAGTGAAAGGCTTCTAAGGAGAACGGAATCTGCGCCAGCAGGCGGCCTGCAACCTCGTTCGCGCCGAGGCCGTTTCCGTGCGCGACTGCGCCGCCTTGCGTTGGCCTCGGTCCTGGGTTCGAGGCTCATGTGTTTTCTCAGGGAGATTGTTAGCCTATGCCCAATTGCGCACGCATTGCCATTGATCTGGGTGCCGAAAGCTGCCGCGTTTCGTTGCTGCGCTGGCAGGGAAATGTGGCGCGGATCGAGCTCATTCACCGCTTCGCCAATGGGCCGGTACATCGCGGCAGCTCAATGCGATGGCCGCTCCACGACATTCTGTCTGGACTGGAGGTGGGTCTGCGCAAGGCAGCGGCGTTCGTGCCGCAAGGCATTGCGTCCATCGCCGTGGATGGCTGGTCGGTGGACTATGTACGCCTGGACGGCAATGGGCAGCCGCGGGGAGAGCCTTTCTGCTATCGGGACGAGCGGACAGTGGCGGCCAAGGAGGCAGCAGACGCCCGCGTGCCTCCGCTGCAGATGTTTGAGCGCGGTGGGGCGCAGCCCTTGCGCATCAACACGGCCTACCAGCTTCTGGCCGACCCTGCGACGGGAATCGATCCTGCGGCGCGCTGGGTCATGTTTCCGGAGTACATTCTGCACTGGCTTGGCGGCCGGCGGGTGGCGGAGTATACCAACGCAACGCACACCGGCCTTGTGGACATTGACACGGGCCAATGGTCGCGGGATCTGTTTCGCCGGCTTGGGATTCCCATGGAGGCGGTGCCGCCGATTGTGCCGGCGGGAACGGCGGTCGGGCAAGTGAAGGGGCCGCTCGCCAAGCTTGCGGCCTTCCGGCACACGCAGCTCATTGCGCCGGCGTGCCACGACACGGCGTCCGGGGTTGCCGGAATAGCCGCGGACCTGGATGGAACGGCCTACATCTCGTCGGGAACCTGGTCGCTGGTGGGAACGGTGGTGCGGAGCGCGCGGACGGCATCCGAGGCCATGGAAGCGCGCTATACCAATCAGGGCGCGGCCGGCGGAGGCTTCTGCTTTCACACCAACGTGAACGGCATGTGGGTCGTCAAGCAGTGCATGGAAGCGTGGTCGGCGGCGGGGCGCCCGTGGAAGATCGAGGCGCTGGTGGAAGCCGCGGCAGCGCAGCCGGCGCCGCCAGACACGATTGACGTGGACGCGGAACCGCTGCTGTTGGACGGGGAGATGCCCGCGCGGATCAATGCCGAGCTGGCCAAGCGCGGACTGGCTACCATTGCCGACGAAGCGGGGAACGAGCCGGTGTTTGCGCGGCTGATCTTTGAGAGCCTGGCGTGCCGCTACGCTTCCGCCCTGGACCACCTCGAACAGATGCTGGGCAGCCGGCTGCGAAGGATTCACATCTTTGGTGGCGGAAGCCGGAACCAGCTGCTGACGAGGCTGACGGCCGAACATACGGGACGGCCGGTGGAGACGGGCCATGCGGAGAGCTCCACCATCGGCAACTTCGCGGTGCAATTGGCCTCGGCAGAAGCCGCCGGCCAGGGAGTAACCGCTGAGGCGGTACGCAGGTGGGCGGCGCGGCTCAGTACTGAAACGCCTGCGGCAGAAGCTGCTTCCGAATGAGCTTCAGCCCGCTGCCCTCCAGCATCAGGTAGTCGTAGAAACCGCAGTCGCGCTCGTTGGGACAGCCGTTGATCTTCAGCAGGCGGCTGTTGGGATGGAATGCGATGCGCGGCAGCAGCGGACCTTTTTGCCGCTCGATCCATCCGGTTGGCAACTCGACGAAGGCGAAGCCGTCGTAGACCGTGCCGCTGATGGCGTCGATGATATAAAACATGCTGCACTCAGTTCCGCATCCGAAGAGAGCAACCGTGTAATGCCCGGCGAACTGGACCGGTGCGCGCGCTCCGGTGCGAATGTGCGTGCCAAAGGCGCGCTGCTCAGCGGTAATCCGCGGCGGCGCAGATTTGCCGCGATAGATGCTCTTCACCGGAAAAGCGCTGAAGGTGGGGCGGGGATCCTGAGCTTCTACAACGATTCCAGTAGCGGCAAGGCTGGACGCAAGCAAAAGGGCGAAAAGCGCTGTGCGCGGCATGCCAGCATCATAGAGCAAGAGTGGCGCCAAGCGCAGATCGCCCGTTTTACTCCCACACCGTAACGTTGCCGGCGGCAGCGTCGATGCGGGCGAGGGTTTCTTCAGAGAGTTTGACGCCGGCCGCCTGCACGTTCTGCGCGATCTGCTCCGGACGCGAAGCGCCGATGATGGCCGAAGCGACTTCAGTGCGGCGCAGAATCCAGGCCAGCGCCAACTGGGGCATGGAAAGGCCGAGATCATCGGCGATGGGCTTCAACTGGGCGACCGCCTGGAGTAGGTAGTCCGAACGGTAGTGGCGGCCGGCGGTTTCCATGAACTGGCTCATCTGGGCGCTGGCGGCGCGGCTGCCCGGCGGGGGCGGCTGGCCGGGCGCGTACTTGCCGGAGAGGACGCCATGGGCGAGCGGAGAAAAGGCAAGGTTACCGATGCCGTGCCGCGCACAGGCCGGAAACACTGCTCTTTCAGGCCTGCGCCAGAGAATCGAGTACTGCGGCTGGCTGGAGCAGAAGGGCGTAAGACCGTGGGCGCCGGCGATGCGCGCGGCCTGTTCGATTTGTTCGGCGGTCCACTCGCTGAAGCCGATGGCGCGAATTTTGCCGGCCTCGACGGCGCGGTGGAGCGCAGCGAGTGTCTCTTCGAGGGGCGTCTCACGATCGTAGCGGTGGCACTGGTAGAGGTCGATGCAGTCGATGCCGAGGCGGCCAAGGGAGCGATCGAGCTGCTTCTCGATCTGGGCGGCGGATAAGCCGTGGTCCGGCTCGTCGCCGACGGGAAAGAATAACTTTGAGGCTACGAGGTAGCGGTCGCGAGGGAAGCCGCGCAAAGCCTCGCCGAGGACGCGCTCCGCTTCGCCGGCGCCGTATTGGTTGGCGGTATCGAAGAGGGTGATGCCGTGGTCGAGGGCGGCGTGGATGCAGCGGATGGCCTGTTGGCGGCCGATGCCTCCGGCGACCGTGAGCCATGTGCCGAAACTGAGCTCCGAGACCTGCAGCGGACCGTTGCCGAGGCGGCGAAATTGCATGCGTATCCTTTCAACTGAGCGCCTGCACGGTGCCCTTGCCGACCAATTCCTCGACGCGCTCGACCCAGCCGCGGTCGGCGGCCACGCTCATGGATTCCGGCTCCAGAATCACCGCGTACTCGCCCTTCTTTTCCAGGTGGAGCATGACCTTGCCGGGGCCGGGGGCGGCGTCGGCGGCGCTCTTCAGGGCGAGGAGCATCTCTTCGGTGGCACTATCAAGGTTGACGCGAATGCGCACGCCCGTAGGCAGCTTCACCTCGACGTCTTCCAGCGCCTGAATGCCGCTCACGGAGATCTTGGGCGCTGCATCTTCCTCGCCCATCAGCACACCGCGGATCAGCACCGGAGCCTCGATTTTCAACTGGCCGGAGAGCCGCTCGTAATCGCGTGAGAAGCAGATGAGATCGATTTTGCCGGTAGCGTCTTCGAGCAGGGCCTGAGCGTAGAGTTTCTGGTCACGCTTGCTCTTTTGCACGCGCAGGCCATGAATGATGCCGGCCACCTGGATCTCGTCGACAGGATCGGCGGGCGAGCCCCAACGGCGCTCGGCTGGCTTCCTCTCCAGCGCTTCGGCGGTAGAGATAACGCCCGTAAGGTTGCGAATCTTCTCCGCGTACTTGTCGAGCGGGTGGCCGGAGACAAAGAAGCCGAGAACTTCTTTCTCGTTGGCCAGACGCTCGGTCTCTTCCCAGTCGGCCACGTGGGGCAGGTCGTCGCCGGTTGGCTGCCGGGCGGGCCCTTCATCGAAGAGGCCAAAGAGGCCGGTCTGTCCCTGCGCGGCGTCGCGCTGAGCCTTCTGCGCGCGTTCCATGGCCTTGTCCACGGCGGCCATGAGCGCGCCGCGCTTGCCCAGCGAGTCGAGCGCGCCGGCTTTGATGAGAGACTCGATCACGCGCTTGTTCATCACCCGCAGGTCAACCTTCTCGCAGAACTCCCAGAGGCTGTGGAACCGCTCACCGGCTTCCTGCCGCGCCTTGAGAATCGACTCGATGGCGTTGCCGCCAACATTTTTCACCGCCGCCAGGCCGAAGCGGATGGCGTCGCCGTGCGGCGTGAACTGCGCGCCGGAGAGCTGCACATCGGGCGGCTCCACGCTGATGTTCATCTCGCGGCACTCCCCGATGTACTTCACGACATTCTCCGGCTTGGAGGTTTCCGAGGTCAGCAGCGCCGCCATGAACTCGACGGGAAAGTGTGTCTTGAGGTATGCGGTCTGATAGGCGAGCAGGGCGTAGGCCGCCGAGTGCGATTTGTTGAAGCCGTAGCCGGCAAACTTTTCCATCTGGTCAAAAAGTTCGGCGGCAGTGCTTTTAGGATTGCCGAGCGCAGCGGCGCCGGCCATAAAACGCTCGCGCTGCTTGGCCATTTCGTCAGCGTTTTTCTTGCCCATGGCGCGGCGCAGCAGGTCGGCTTCGCCCAGGCTGTAGCTGGCCACCACGTTGGCGATCTGCATCACCTGTTCCTGGTAGACGATCACGCCCAGCGTTTCCTTCAGGATGCCCTCCAACTGGGGAAGCATGTACTCCACCTTGCGGCGCCCCCACTTGCGCTCGATGAAATCGTCGATCATGCCGCCCTGGATGGGCCCTGGGCGGTAGAGCGCGTTGAGGGCGGTCAGATCTTCCACGGTCTCCGGCTTGTAGCGGCGCAGCACGTCGCGCATGCCGCCGGACTCAAACTGGAAAACACCCGAGGTGAGCGCGGAGTGGAAGACACGCTTGTAGGTCTCGGCGTCGTTGAGGGGAATCCTTTCGATGTCGAGCTTCTCGCCGCGGTTCTGCTCGATCAGCTTGAGGCAGTCGTCGATGACCGTCAGCGTCGTGAGGCCTAGAAAGTCCATCTTCAGAAGGCCCATCTTCTCGACGGCCTTCATGTCGTAGGCGGTGACAATTTCGTCGTTCTTGGTCTTGGCCACCGGGACCAGTTCGGTCAGCGGCCGGGGCGCAATCACCACGCCGGCGGCGTGCATGCCAATGCCGCGGGTGAGGCCCTCGAGCTTTTTGGCGGTGTCGATCAGTTCGCGGACCTGCGCATCGCTGTCGTAGACCTTGCGCAAATCGGGCGACTCTTCCAGAGCCTTGTCCAGCGTCATGCCCAGCGTGGCGGGAACCAGCTTGGCGATGCGGTCCACATCCCCGTAGGGCATATCCAGCGCGCGGCCGCAGTCCTTGATGGCGGCCTTGGCGGCCATGGTGTTGAAGGTGATGATCTGGGCCACCTGCTCGCGGCCGTATTTGCGGGTGACGTAGTCGATCACTTCGCCGCGGCGGTTCATGCAGAAGTCCACGTCGATGTCGGGCATGGAGACGCGCTCGGGATTCAGGAAGCGCTCGAAGAGAAGCACGTTCTGCATGGGATCGATGTTGGTGATCTCCATGGAGTAGGCCACCAGCGAGCCCGCTCCCGAGCCGCGTCCGGGGCCGACGGGAATGCCGTGGTCACGAGCGTACTTGATGAAGTCCCATACGATCAGGAAGTACCCGGCGTACTTCATCTGCTTGATGACGCCGATCTCATATGCGAGCCGCTTCTCATACTCGTGCAGGGGCGTGCGCAGCAGATTTCGGCTTTCAAGGTGGCGAATGGCGGTTTCAAGCCGTTTCTTGAAGCCCTCGCGGCAGACCTGCTCGAAGTAGGTGTCGATGGTGTGGCCGTCAGGCACCGCAAAGGCCGGGAAGGGATCGTCCACCTTGTGGAGCTTGAAGTTGCAGCGCTCGGCAATCTCCATGGTGCGCGCCAGCACCTCGGCGTGACCGGGGAAGAGGCTTGCCATTTCGTCGCCGCTCTTCACGTAGAACTGGTCGGAGTCGAAGCGGAACCGGTTGGCGTCGTGCACCTTGGCGCCGGTCTGCACGCAGAGCATCACATCGTGGGCCTTGGAGTCTTCGCCACAAAGGTAGTGGGAGTCGTTGGTGGCTACCAGCGGGATGCCGAGATCACGTTCCAGCCGGAAAATGTCGTTTTGAATCTTTCGCTCTTCGGCGAGGCCCTGGTCCTGAATTTCGAGGTAGAAGTTGCCTTTGCCGAAGATGTCCTGGTACTGCATGGCGACGGCTTTAGCCTTTTCGTAATCGCCTTTGCCCAGGGTCTCGCAGAGCTCACCGCTGAGGCAGCCGGAGAAGCCCACGAGTCCGGCGGCGTGCTCGGCCAAATAGCGCTTGCTGATGCGCGGACGGCGATAGAAGCCGTGGAGAGAGGCCTCTGACGTAATGCGCACAAGATTGCGGTAGCCTTCCTCGTTCTCGGCCAGCACGAGCAAGTGGTTGTACTGATCGTTGGGGGCCTCGGCGCGGTGGTCCTCCGCCTTGCACACGTACAGTTCGCAGCCGAGGATGGGTTTAATCCCTTTTTCCTTGGCCGCATTGAAAAAATGCACAGCGCCGTATATGTTGCCGTGGTCGGTCATGGCCACAGCTTTCTGACCAAGCGCGGCAACGCGGTCCATGAGCTTGTAGACGTCGCAGGCGCCATCCAGGAGCGAGTACTCTGTGTGCAGGTGCAGGTGCGTGAATTCGGCCATGGCTACCCTCGATTCTAGCCCTCCGGGAAGTTCGAGGCGGCCGGTTGAAATCGCGGCCGTTTGAGGAAAAGCGGGACAGTCGCCCGCCGGGAGAGGAAGCGGCAGACCGCGAGCACCCATGACCGCCTCATAGACCCGGAATGGGGACTCTGGTAAGATTTCGCTTCGAGCCTCGGGACGCAAGCGGTTCCTTTTTTTCCTGAAGAATTCACCTCTCACGGTTGCGGGGAGACGAGATGCGTTTTGCATTTGTGCATAATGGCGACCCACTGTCTGAGGGACTGTGGTCAGGAATCCCGCTGAACATCATTCGCACGCTGCGCGGGATGGGACACGAGGTAGTGGTCATCGGCAACCTGCCGCCGCATATTCCGCTGTTCGCGCGCGTGAAAACGCAGTTTTACAAGAGGATTCGGGGCAAGATGTACCTGCTGAACCGCGATCCGGCGGTATTTGCGGCGCGCGCGAAGTCCGCCAACCGGCGGTTGAAAGAAGCAGGAAGATTCGATGCCGTTCTCATTGCATATCCGCCCGATGCGGCGTATCTGGAGACGAAGATCCCCATCTTGATTGTGCACGACGCCGCATGGACCCAGATTGTCGATTTCTATCCGGGCGCCGAACGCGAGCGGATGGCTCCCGAGACCCTGCGAGGCGGAATCGATCTCGATAAAACAGCCTTGGCCCGTTGCAGTCATGCGATCTATTGTTCCCAATGGGCAGCGTCGAGCGTTATTCGGGATTATGGAATCAGCTCTTCAAAGATCACGGTGGTGCCGCTGGGTTCGGGCATCGACAAGCCGCCGACCCGGCAGCAAGTTGCAGACTATCTGAAGAATCGGCTTAAGGTGCCGATGAAACTCTTCTTCCTCGGCAGAGAATGGCATCGCAAGGGAGGAGATATTGCCATTGCCGTTGGGGAAGAGATCGAACGGTTGGGAACAGCGATTGAATTGCATGTGGCTGGATGCGTGCCGCCACCGCCCTTACCCCGTTGGGTGAGACTGCACGGCCCGATGCGTAAGGATGTTCCTGCCGAAGCAGCGGTGCTGCGCGAGCTGTTTGAGACGTCGGATTACCTGATCTTGCCAACCCGCGCCGACGCATTTGGTATGGTTTTTGGCGAGTCAGCGGCATTTGGAACGCCTGTAATCGCAAGCGATGTGGGGGGCGTGCGGGAGGCCGCGTGCGGCGAGTGGGCACTGACTCTTCCCTTGAATACGCCGCCGCATGTGATGGCCGAGTGGGCTATTTCGCTTTATCGGGACCGCGCGGCCTACGAGCGCCTGGCATGGTTGGCGCGCGAGTCCTACGAAACCCATCTGAATTGGCCGGCGTTCTGCCGCAAGCTGGTGGAGATCGCAAGGGCGTGCGGGCCGATGGCCTCATCCGCCCATATCAACACATAGCTGAATCACGCCCAGGAACGCTCTGCCGCCCGCCGGAGCAACCGGCCGCGATTGATCGGCCAGCGCAGGCCGGGGTTCCGGGCATGTCAACCCCATCCGTAAATCTGGAGTCCAATTGGACGTGCGGACAGGCAGAAGGCGCGCGGTCATCAAGTAGGTTCGGCGCGATTGCGTTGGCGTGTGACCGGAGGCGCGCTGTTGCCGCGAAGGCATTGAAATCAATCGAAGGAGCATATCGAATGAATTTTCGTCTATTCTTGGCCGTTGGCGCGTTGGCGCTGGCGGGCGCGGCGCAGCTAGGCATTGCAGCTCAGGCTCCGCCTCCGCAGGACATGGTACAAAGCGCGCCTCCACGCGGTCCTCGCACGCCGGAGCAGGTAGCGAACCGGCTGGCGCGCCAACTGGGATTGACCGAAGAGCAGAGGAACCGGATGATCCCCATCATCGCCGGCCGACAGGCAAAGATGCAGGCGCTGCGCGGCAATCCCATGCTTCGTCGCGGACAGCGCGCCCGTGAAGCGAGAAAGATCATGGCGGAAAGCGACAAGCAGATCAATGCCATCCTGACGCCGGCCCAGCGGAAGATCTACGCCGACATCCGGCAGGAGAGGCATGATCGCATGGTGGAGCGCAGACAGGAGCGGCAGCAAGGCGGCGCGTACTGAAGTGCTTCCCGCTTCTGAGCGCCCTCTGCCAGCGTCCGTGACAGAAGGCGCGCAGATCGTCGTGGCAGGAAAGCGCTTCGCTAAAGGAGAATCACCGCCGGGCCGTCTTCGGTTTCGTGCTTCACGGCCTCCAGCGCGCCATTGGCTTCCGCAAGCGGAAAGGCGACCGGGCGCGGACGGATGCCGATCTCATGCGCCAGGGCAATGAAGTCGCGCGCGTCTTGGCGCGTCATGTTGGCCACGCTGCGGATCTGGCGCTCACCCCAGAGAAGCCGGTCGTAATCGAAGGCTGGCATCTGGTCCAGGTGGATGGCGTTGATGGCGGCCACCCCGCCCTTGCGCAGGGCGGCGAGCGCGTTGACGACAACCTTGCCGCTGGGCGCGAAGGTGATCGCGCGGTCGAGCTCCACCGGCGGTCGGGCGTTCTCATCTCCCACCCAGGTGGCGCCGAGCGACTCTGCGGCGCTGCGGTGCGCCGCTCCGCGCGTCACCACATAGACGTCGCAACCCCAAGCTTGCAAAACGCGGACGGCGAGGGAAGCGGAGCTGCCGAAGCCGTAGAGTCCCACACGTTCACCGCGCTCCACGCCGGCCACGCGGATGCTGCGGAATCCGATCACGCCGGCGCACAATAGCGGTGCGGCATGCACGGCGTCCATGCCCGTGGGCAGGGGAAAGGCAAAATCCGCGCGCACCGCCGCATACTCCGCAAAGCCGCCGTCTACCGTGTAGCCGCTAAATATGGGATGGTCACAGAGATTTTCCATCTGATGGCGGCAGAACCAGCAGTCCCCATCCACGCCCCCCATCCAGGAGACGCCGGCGCGCGTGCCGAGCGGAAGTTCCGCGGTGGCGCCGTCCACGACCTCGCCGACAATCTGGTGGCCGGGAATAAGACGCGGTCGCAGGGGCGGCAAATCCCGCTCGACAATGTGGAGATCGGTGCGGCAAACGCCGCAGGCCAGCACGCGGAGAAGCGCCTGGCCGCTTTGGAGCTGGGGACGAGGAACGTCCTCCAGGGAAAGCCACGCGCCCGGCGCGCCGGCGTTGGCATGGAAGATCGCTGCTTTCATTGCAACCTCCAGATGGGCAGTTTACGCCCATGCGCGGAATGCAACCAGCGGCATCTTCGAAAAAAGGTGTCGTTGATCCGCAGCTTCGCGTCTTCAGTGCGCCCCGGATGGAATCTATGATTAGGCTTCTATCCGGAGAAGCGGACCAGCTCCTGTGCCTCATGGCGCGGGCCGAGGATGGAGACGCGTGGAATGCGCCCGCGCACCATGGCGACTTCGTCGCAGCGGTGCAGACGCGGACAATTCTGGCAATCTTTGAAGATCTTGTCGGGCAGCTCGGCCTTGTCTTCCACGGTACGGAAGCCGTACTTGAAAAAGAAGTCGGGGATGCGCGTAAAGAGGCATACCGACTGGATCCCGTGCTCTTCGGCTTCGTCGATGAGCGCGCCCAGAATGCGGCCGCCCGCACCCTGACCTTTGGCTTCCGGCTTTACCACGATGGAACGTACCTCGGAGAGGTGCGGCCCGTAGAGGTGCAGCGCGCCGCAGCCCAGAAAGACGCCGCCGTCGGATTCGGCAACCGTGAAGTCGCGAATGTTCTCGCAGATTTCCGCAAAAGCGCGCTTCAGCAGCGTGCCGTCGCCAGAGAGCGAATTGACCAGGTCGTAAACGTTCGAGGCGTCCTGGAGCCGGGCCTTACGCACCAGCATGAACGGCCTCCTGGGTGGGGGATGTGAGCCGGCCGATTCGTTCGGCCGCGGCATCGAGGGCTTGGCGGACGCGCTCGCGGGCCGTGCCGCCCATCACATCGTGGCAATCGAGGGTGGCGTCAACGGTGACGGCGGAGAAGAAATCCTCGTCAAACTCGGCGCCGAATTGCCGCAGCTCGTCGAGCGAGAGCGCATTCAGTTCCACGCCTTTGTCCAGCGCATAGCGGACGGCATTGCCGATCTTTTCGTGAGCCGTGCGGAAGGGAATGCCCTTGTGAACGAGATAAGTGGCCGCTGCCATCGCGTTCAGATAGCCGGATCTGGCCGCTTCGCTCATGCGCGGGCGATTGAACTGAAGTGCCGATGTAAAACGAGCTACGAGGGCGAGCATCCGCGGCATGAACTCCACGGAGAAGACCGGCTCCTGAGTTTCCTGCATGTCTTTATTGTAGGCCAAAGGCAGTCCCTTGAGTTGGACTGTGACGGCCCCGGCCGCGGCATGAATGCGGCCTACCTTGGCGCGCAGCAGTTCGGTCAGGTCGGGATTCTTTTTCTGCGGCATGGCGCTGGAGCCGGTGGAGAAGGCCTCGGGCAGCACGACAAACCCGAACTCGGCGGTGGCGTAGAGCGTGATCTCTTCGGCAAAGCGGCTCAGGTGGAGCCCCACAAATGTGAGCGCCTGGAGGAACTCCAGAACGAAGTCGCGATCACTGGTCGCATCCATCGAGTTGGCGGTGGGAGCGGCGAAGCCCAGCTCGTGTGCGGCGATCGTTCGGTCGAGGGCGAGCGTGGCTCCGGCCACGGCGCCCGCGCCCAGCGGACAAAAATTAAGGCGCGCGGCGCAATCCTTCAAGCGGCCGGCGTCACGAAGAATCATTTCAATGTAAGCCAGCAGCCAGTGAGCCATAAGTACGGGCTCGGCGCGCTGCAGGTGTGTATAGCTGGGCATCGCGGCTTCACCGGCGGCGCGGGCCTGGACGAGGAGAGCATTGGCCCATTGGGCGAGCGCGGCGATGACAAGCGAGATTTGTTCGCGGACGTAAAGGCGCAGGTCGGTGGCGATCTGCTCGTTGCGGCTGCGCGCGGTGTGGAGCTTGAGTCCCAGTGAGCCGGCGCGCTCCACGAGAGCCAGTTCGACGAAGTGGTGGATGTCTTCTGCGCTGGCGTGGTCGCGCACGCGGGCCTGGCCTTCGGCAGAGGCGTGCGCGGCGGCGAGGTCGTCGAGAGCGTTGCGCAGCTCCGTGGTTTCCGCTTTGGTGAGGACTCCGGCAGCGCACAGTGCGGAGGCATGGGCCTTGCTTGCAGCTACCTCGTGCGGAAGCAGCCGCCAGTCGAAGACGATCGACCTCTGCCACTGTTCGAAATCGGCATCCAGCGGCTCGCGGAAGCGGCCGGACCACATCTTGGCGGGTTGTTGTTCGTTCGGCATTCGATTCGGACGTTCCTCCGTTATTCCTTCTCTTTGGCGCTGCTCAAGCGGGGCATTTCGTTGCCGGTGCTGAGGGTCAGAAGGCCGGTTGCCGCATAGGTCAGAAGCTTGTCGCGCGTATCGGTGATGTCGAGATTGCGCATGGTGAGCTGGCCAATGCGGTCGCGCGGCGAGAAAGTCGATTCGGTCTTCTCCATGCTGAGGCGCTCGGGATGGAAGGTGAGGTTGGGCGATTCGGTATTGAGGATGGAGTAGTCGTTGCCGCGGCGCAGCTCCAGTGTCACTTCGCCGGTAACGGGTTTGGCCACCCAGCGTTGCGCAGATTCGCGCAGCATGATGGCCTGGGAGTCGAACCAGCGGCCCTGGTAGAGCAGGCGTCCGAGCTTGCGTCCATTGTCGCGATACTGCTCGATGGTGTCCTCGTTGTGAATGCCGGTGATGAGGCGCTCGTAAGCAATAAAGAGCAGCGCCATCCCCGGCGCCTCGTAAATGCCGCGGCTCTTGGCCTCAATGATGCGGTTTTCAATCTGATCGCTCATGCCCAGGCCGTGGCGGCCGCCGATGCGATTGACTTCGAGAAACAGCTCGACGGGGTCGTCGATTGTCCGGCCGTTGAGCGCTACCGGGAATCCCTCCTCGAAGCGAATGACAACCTCCTCGCGCGCGATTTCGACATCATCGCGCCAGAAGGCCTTGCCCATGATGGGAACCACGATCCGCACCGATGAAGAGAGATGCTCCAGATCCTTGGCTTCGTGGGTTGCGCCCAGCAGATTCGAGTCGGTGGAGTAGGCCTTCTCGGCAGACATCTTGTAGGCGAAGCCGGAGCGCTGCATGAAGGCCGACATTTCAGCGCGGCCGCCCAACTCGTCGATGAAAGCGGCGTCGAGCCACGGCTTGTAAATCTGCAGGCCGGGATTGACCAGCAAGCCGTAGCGGTAAAAGCGCTCGATGTCGTTGCCTTTGAAAGTGGAACCGTCGCCCCAGATGTGAACGTCGTCCTCCTTCATGGCTGCGACCAACATGGTGCCGGTGACGGCGCGGCCAATCGGAGTGGTGTTGAAGTAGGGAACGCCCGCAGTCGAAATGTGAAAGGCCCCAGCCTGCAGCGCGGCCAGCCCCTCGCGCACCAGCGGGCCGCGGCAGTCGATGAGCCGGGCTCTTTCAGCGCCGTATTCCAGGGCCTTGCGCGGGATGGCATCGTAATCGGACTCGTCGGGCTGGCCCAGGTTGGCCGTATAGGCGTAGGGGATGGCGCCCTTCTGCTTCATCCAGTAGAGGGCGGCGGAGGTGTCGAGCCCGCCGGAGAAGGCAATGCCGACCTTCTGACCTACGGGAACGGATTCAAGAATGACAGACATGATTGCAGACCTCGGAAAAGTTCATCGTTCGCAGTTTGCAGTTCCCGGTGATGTTGCCTCTGTGCTGCGCTGCGCACAATGAACTACGAACTGGTTATTGAAAACTCGCCACATTCGCCAGCCCTCCCAGCAGCAGCAGCAGCAGCGCCTTCTGCGCGTGCATGCGGTTTTCGGCCTGGTCGAAGGCGATGGACTGCGGGCCGTCCAGGACCGCGTCGGTGACTTCTTCGTTGCGGCGGGCGGGCAGGCAGTGCATGAAGACCGCTCCGGGCCTGGCCTCGGCCATCAGCGCCTCATTCACCTGGAACGGCCGGAAGATAGGCTGCCGCTTGGTGGACTCGTGCTCGAATCCCATCGAGACGCAGACATCGGTGTAAACGGCGTCGGCCTCTTTGACGGCGGCGTGCGGATCCTGCATCAGGCGCAACTCGCCGTGGTTGCGCTCGCAGATTTCCCGCGCGATGGTGACGATCTCGATGTCGGGCGAGTAGCCGCGCGGCGTGGCCACGGTAACGTTGGCGCCGAGCTGCGCGCCGGTCAGCATCAGCGAATGGCACACATTGTTGCCGTCGCCGACAAAGGTGAAGTTGACGCCCTCGGCAGAGCCGAAGCGCTCCTCGATGGTCATGAAGTCGGCCAGCGCCTGGCAGGGATGCTCGAAATCGGAGAGCGCGTTGATCACAGGCACGCGCGCGTTGGCGGCCATCTCCGTGATGGTGTCATGCGCGTAGGTGCGCAGCACAATCACATCCACCCAGCGCTCCACGTTGCGGGCCACGTCGGCAATAGACTCACGCTCGCCGAGGGGCGAGTTGGTCTGGTCTACAAAGATGGCGTTGCCGCCCATGGTGTTGATGCCGGTCTCGAAAGCCAGCCGCGTGCGCAGGCTGGCCTTCTCGAACATGAGCACCATCTGCTTGGCGTCGAGAGCATGACGATACGTGCGCGGGTTGTGCTTAACGTCGTGGCCAAGCTTGAGGATGGCACGCACCTCGGACGAGGACAGGTCGGCGATGGAGCAAAGATCTTCGCCGGCGAGACGCGATGCGGCGGCAAGAATGTCGGGGTCCTTTTCGACCGGGAGAGTCTCGGGGCGGGCAACGGCGGTTTTGCTAGACATGGGCGTGATCTCCTGCGGTTTTGGCCGCGGCGTGAGCGGTGAAGATCTCATCGAGGGCCTGGATGGCCGTGTCGACGTGCGCTTTTTCAAGAATGAACGGAGGCAGGAAGCGCAGAACGGTGTCGCTGGTGCAGTTGATGAGGATGTGACGCTGGAGCATTTCGGCCACCGTGCGCTTGGCCAGCTCGGCTGAATTGAGTTCGGCGGCTACCATCAGACCCTTGCCGCGCACGTCCACCATGGCGCTATGGCGCGTAGCGAGCGAACGGAGCTGCGCCTGGAAGTAATCGCCGGTTTCGGTGACATGAGCGAGGAGCTTGGCGTTCTCGATGTAGTCGATTACGGCGATGGCCACGGCGCAAGCCAGCGGACCGCCGCCAAAGGTGGTGCCGTGCATGCCGGGATGGATGGCGCTGGCCACCTGCTCGGTGCACAGGACGGCTCCAAGAGGAATGCCGCCGGCCAGAGGCTTGGCCAGCGTCGTCATGTCGGGCAGCACGCCATAGTGCTGATACGCGCACCACTTGCCGGTGCGGCCAAGCCCGGCCTGAATCTCATCAACGACCAGAAGAGCGCCGGTGGAGGAGGTCAGACGGCGGGCTTCGGCAAGAAACTCCCGCGAAAGCGGACGCACGCCTCCCTCGCCCTGGATAGCCTCGACAAGAATGGCGCACACTTCGGTGGAGAACTTGGCGCGAAGATCGGCGACATCGTTCACGCGGACAAACTCAACGCCGGGCACGACAGGGCCGAAGGGCTCGCGGTACTTGGCCTTGTAGGTGGTGGACATGGAGCCGAAAGTACGGCCGTGAAAGCTGTGTTCAAGGGCGAGAAATTTGGTTCCGATGGACTTGCCTGCGGCCCGCTGTACGCCGGCGTAGGCGCGGGCGAGCTTCAGCGCGCCCTCCCATGCCTCGGTACCCGTGTTCGAAAAAAAACAACGGTCGAGGCCAGTGCGCGCCGTGAGACGCAGAGCAAGCTCGGCCTGGCCCTCATGGTAGTAGAGGTTCGAGACGTGGATGAGCTTGCGGCTCTGCGCCGCGATGGCCGCTTCAATCACGGGGCTGCCGTAGCCGAGCGCGTTCACGCCAATGCCGCTCAGCAGGTCGAGATACTTCGTTCCACTCTCGTCGATAAGGTAAACCCCCTCGCCGCCGGCAAAGAGAATCGGGTTGCGGTCGTATGTGGAGAGCAATAGCCGGCTCTCGGCGGCGCGAATCTGTTCGAGCTTGGTCAATTCAATCTCTCCTGGCCCACATGTTCTGCAGACCGCTAGGCCACCATCACTTCGGTGCCGTGGGCTATGCGCGAGCTGCACAGGTCGGGCAGGGAACTGGCGGCCTCGGCGGGAAGAATGCGTACGCGCTTGACGCCGTTCAAAAGAGCTTCGCGGCAGGCGCCGAGTTTGGGTAGCATGCCGCCGGAGATGACGGATGTGGCGGCCATTCCAGCGATCTGATCGATCGAGAGCCATCGCAGCACTTCGCCCGTTGCTCCTTTGACGCCCGGAACGTCGGTAAGGAAGACGAGCGCGTCGGCGCGGCAGGCAACGGCGCAGGCCGCGGCCATCTCGTCGGCATTCACGTTGTAATACTCCCCGTCAAATCCCAAGGCCATGGAGGAAAGAACGGGAACGCCGTTCAACTGCCAGATGGCCTCGAACCAGCGCGGATCGCTCGAGGCGATTTCGCCCACAAAGCCAAGATCAGGAGCGGTGCGCTTTTTGCGCGCGCGGAAGAGCAGCCCATCGCCGCCGCATAGGCCGATGGCGGGCTGGCCGAGCGCGCCGAGCGCGGCGACGAGGCTCTTGTTCACCTTGCCCGTCAGCACCATCAGGGCGGCGTCGCGGGTTTCGGCGTCCGTCACGCGAAGGCCGTTGATGAACTCGCTCTGCTTGCCCAGCGCCTTCAGAATGCGGGTTAACTGGATGCCGCCGCCGTGCACCACGGCCACCTGATTGCCGTCGCGCGCCAGCTCCGCGATGGCGCGCATGCACGCGCCGAGGAGCGAGGGATTTTCCAGACCCGCTCCACCGAGTTTGACCACGTACTTCATTCCAGTCCCTCGTCTTCAGGCCAGCCAAACAGCACGTTGAGATTCTGCACGGCCTGGCCGGAGGCGCCTTTGAGCAGATTGTCCAGACAGCAGACCACCACGGCGCGGCGGCTGTCGTTGGCAATCTGGAAGCCGATATCCGCATAATTGGTGCGGACCGAGTGCTGAATCTGCGGCAGGGTCTTATCGTACAGCCGGATCATCGGGCTGGCCGCGAAAAATTCGCGATAAACCCGCGCAACGCTGTTGCGCGTTTGCGGCTCGCGGAAACGCAAGTAGATGGTGGAGAGAATGCCGCGTGGAATGGGAAGCAAGTGGGGCGCAAAGACGATCTGGCTGTTGCTCAGGCCGATCTGTTCCAGCAGCTCTCCGGTGTGGCGATGCGTGAAGACGCCGTAGGCGGAGAGATTGTCGGCGGCATACATAAAGTGGGTCTTGGCCGTCGGAGCCTTGCCGGCGCCGCTTACGCCGCTCTTCGCATCGGCCACAATGCCATGGTCGAGATCCACCAGGCCGGCGGACACCAGCGGCCGCAGAGGAAGAATGACAGAGGTGGAGTAGCAGCCGGGATTGGCGATGAGCCGCGCCCCGGCAATTTGCGCGCGATGCAGCTCGGGCATCCCGTAGACGGCCTGCGCCTGGATGGCCTCGGCTTCCGGTGTGCCGTCGTCCTCAAATGCGTAAACGGCGCGGTGGGGCGCATGGGCCAGACGCCAGGCCCCGCTCAGGTCGATCACCCGGATGTTGCGCGCCAGCGCCTCGGGAACCCATTGGCGCGACTGCTCGTGGGGCGTGGCGAGGAAGAGCACTTCGACGCCGCGGGCCGTAAGCAGATCCCAGGAGAAAGGCTCCTGCTTCAGCGTGGCCACCAGCGGCGTGCCGGCAAGCTCGGGGTGAATTTCAGCCAGGGGTACGCCGCCGCGCGCTGCGTCTTTCTCATCAACGCGGCCCGCGAATACAGGCGGCTTGCCCTTCAGGCGGGGATGGTGGAGCAGAAGACGGGCCAGCTCGGCGCCCGCATAGCCGGTAACGCCGATCACTGCGGTTTGTACCGTTTCGGTCATGATTCAAGCATCTTTCTTAGGCGGGCCTCCACTTCGGCTGCCTGGCGTGGAGAAAAACAGATAATAAGAACAGTATCGTCGCCGGCGATGGTGCCCACCACGTCGGGCCAGCCGGTGCGGTCCAGAGCCGCGGCTACGGGTTGCGCTCCGCCCATCACGGTACGGAGAACAACCTGATTCATGGCCCGGTGGGTGCGCAGGCCAAAGCCCTCCATCATTTCCTTGATGGAGGGCGGTGTGTCGTCAATGGCTGCCGCCGCCGCGCCGTTGCCGTTGGGCAGCGAGTAGCCGCCCGGCCCCTTGGAGAGACGAAGCTCGTGAATATCGCGAGAGAGCGTGGCCTGGGTCACGGCGAAGCCGCGGCGGCGCAGCTTGCGGCGCAACTCGTCCTGGTTGGCGACCAGCGAATGTGTGATCAGATCCCGAATCGCGTTGTGGCGTTGCAGTTTCATGCGTTCAAGGCGCGCCCCCCTGGGTATCCGGGTTGCTGCCGTGGATGAGATTGTATAAATATACAGCGCTTATGTATAAGTATGCAAGACCGGGATGGAGAGAAAACGCGCGCCGGAGCGGCCAGCGGCAAAGCCGGAGGATGCGTGGGCAATCCCGCCGCGGGCCCGCAAACGCGTGAGCGCCGGGACTCAAGATTCAGGACACAAACATTCGTCCGCGCTGATACACTCAACGTTTGGCCGCGCGAGCAGAACCCCGGCGCGCTCCACACGGCAGGCAGATGACATCCATCGATACGTTGAGAACCCTGAATGACCTTTTTCTTTGCGTGGCCGCGGCTGGCAACCCGCGCGCCATACTGTGGCAGGATGAGTTTGGCCAATGGCAGCCCATCTCTTCGGACCAGATCTACCAGCGCGTGCGGACACTGGCCAGGGCGTTCCTGGACTGGGGCGTGCAAAAGGGCGACCGTATCGGGCTGGTGGCGGAAAACCGCTGGGAATGGGCGGTCACGGACTTTGCCTCCCTCGCCATCGGAGCCGTCAGTGTGCCCGTTTATCCCACGCTCACCGGCGAGCAGGTGGCGGCCATGCTGGCCGATGCCGGCTGCAGAATCGCCGTGGTTTCCACGCGCCAGCAGTTTGACAAGCTGAATGCGGTGCGGGGCATGACGCCGCTGGAGCGGATCCTCCTCATGGACCCTGCCCCCACGCCGGAAGGAGCCATCGCCTTCAGTGAAGTCATGGCCCCAGCGGATGCGCGCGGCAAGGAGCGCGACCCCATGTTTGATGCGCTGGCGCGGTCCGTCGAGCCCAAGGATCTGGCCACGCTCATTTACACCTCGGGCACGACCGGCGAGCCCAAGGGCGTTATGCTGACCCATGGCAACATCGCGGCCAACCTGAATTATGCTTCGGCGGATTTTTCTTTCAACGCCACCGACGCCTGCATCTCCTTCCTGCCGCTCTCGCACATCACGGCCCGCGTGCTGGATTACGTCATGTATTCCTATGGCGCGCAGCTGATCTACTGCACCCGGTTTGACCAGATGCCCCAGACCATGCGCCAGGTCCGGCCCACGGTCTTTGTCGGCGTGCCGAGGGTATACGAGAAAATCCGCCAGGAAGTCGAACGAAGGGCCGGGTTATCGCCCGTCAAAAAGCGGATGCTGGACTGGGCGGTGAAGCAGGGTGAGCGCCACCAGAAGACGGTCTACGACGGCCGCCTGCCGGATGCCATGGGGTGGAAACTCGCCAACAAGCTGGCCTACTCCAAAGTGCGCGAGGCCTTTGGCGGCCGGGTAAGAATCTTCGTTTCGGGCGGCGCGCCGCTGGGAATCGACACCGCCCAGTGGTTTGCATCCGTGGGCATTGCCCTCTGGGAGGGATACGGATTAACAGAAACCTCGCCCGTGATTGCGCTGAATACCCCGCTCAAGCACCGCATGGGATCGGTGGGCATGCCCTTGTCGAACCTGGAGTTGAAACTGGCCGATGACGGGGAACTGCTGGTGCGGGGACCGTCCGTTTTTGGCGGCTACTGGCACAAGCCGGAGGCCAACGCCGCCGCCTTTGACCAGGAAGGGTACTTCAGAACCGGTGACATTGGCCACCTCGACCAGGATGGATTCCTCTACATCACCGACCGCAAGAAAGAACTCCTGAAAACCTCGGGCGGAAAGATGGTGGCGCCGCAGCCCATCGAGAATCGCCTGAAGGCGAATGGGATGGTGGCGCAGGCGGCGCTCGTGGGCGACCGGCACAAGTTCATTTCGGTGCTCATCTCGCCCAATTTCCCGGCTCTGGAGGAGTGGGCGCGGCATCACGGAATCCAGACCGCCTCGCGGCAAGATCTGGTCGAGAACAACCGCGTGATCGCCCTCTACGGAGAGATCGTGCGCGAAGTCAACCTCGGACTAGCCAATTTCGAGACCCTCAAGCGCTTCCGCGTCGTAGCCGAGGAGTGGGCCCAGGATTCGGGAGAACTGACGCCATCCATGAAGCTCAAACGGCGCGTAATCAATGAGCGCTACGCGAGGATGATCGAGGAGCTTTACGCGGACGAAGCAACCGCACGTGGCGCATAGGGGATACAAGCTTGCCTCCGAAGAGAGCGCGTTTGCTCCACATGCGCCGCAGTCCGCGGAAGAAAGGCGCGCCGCCAGCGCCTACCGCCAGCAAGGCGCCAAACAGGATCACCGCGTCGATGCTGAGCCGGCCGTTGTGGGACCAGTAAGCGCCGGGCTGCAGGTTCAGCCAGAGGGCAAACTCGTCCAGTGTCAGCGCGGCCCCCACGCCATAGCTGACCGACATCAGGCGGCTGAAGAAGATGGAGAGCGGCGAATGGGAGCGGCCCAGATCGAGCAGCCAGCCGTAGCCTACCAGCAGCAGGATGAGGATTCCCCACACCAGGTGATGGATATGGTGACCGCGGACCACGACCCACGCGAAGGGCCCGCGCCCGTGCATGATCAGGCTCACCAGGATCCGGACCCCCACAAAGGTAAACAGAAACGCGAGCGAGGCAATAAACATGCGTCGGCGGGGACGGTCGGGAATCGTCGTGCGGATGAGGAATCCCAGCCGTGTTAGTTGCAGCAGGACCAGGAAAACCACAACAACAAAGCTGGCGAAGGCCAGCAGAAGAAGAGCGCCGGGACCGGGCATATCTTATTGAAACATTCCCCCCGAGTTTTTCCCATAGCGGACCGCGCCTGCTCGCTTTCTGACGGCGTGAGCACGGTCACCATGACCCTTTACAGCGGCAGGGTACACTGGAGGAGGCGTCGAAAAGGCATTTTCGCCGGCGCGACGCACCGCTCGGGAGATGCAGTTCCCGAGCCCGGCCAGGGAGTTTCAAACGGCCGCGCGAATTTGACCAGGAGAATCTACATGCGAGTTGCTCTATTGACCGGAGGCGGCGATTGCCCCGGTTTGAATGCGGTGATCTACGCGGCTGTGAAAAAGGGCATTAACCACTACGGAGACGAGTTCATTGGTTTTTTGAACGGCTGGCGCGGCGTGCTGGACAACAACTTCATCCCGCTGACGCTGGAGAACACCGATGGCATCCAATTGAAGGGCGGCACCATTCTGCACTCTTCACGCACCAACGTGAAGAAGATTCCCGGCGGCATCGAGAAGGTGCAGGAAGTCCTGAAGCAGAACAAGATCGACGCGCTCATCGCCCTCGGCGGCGATGACACGCAGTCCGTAACGCTCTTCCTGAGCGAGAATGGCGTGCCCAGCGTGGGCGTGCCCAAGACCATCGATAATGACATCAACGGGACCGACGCCACCTTTGGGTTCGACACCGCCGTGATGATCGCCACCGAGGCCATTGACCGCATCCACACCACCGCCGACTCCCACAACCGGGTGATCGTGGTGGAGGTGATGGGGCGCGACGCGGGCTGGATTGCCTACGCCTCGGGCGTGGCCGCGGGCGCGCACGTGGTCCTCGTGCCGGAGAAGGAGATCGACATCGACCACGTCTGCAAGCTGCTGAAGTACAACTATGATCACGGCAAGCACTACGGCGTAGTGGTGGTGTCCGAGGGATGCCATCTGCCCTCGGGCGGCCAGGTGATCGGCTCCAAGGAAGTGGACTCGTTCGGGCATGTGCGCCTGTCGGGCATTGGCGAGGCGCTGGCGGAACTGATCGAGGAGAAGACGGGCTTCGAGACTCGCAGCGTCAACCTGGGTCATACGCAGCGTGGCGGCGTGCCCACGGCCTATGACCGGCTGCTCGGGCAGCGCTACGGTCTGCATGCTATTGACATGGTGCACGACAAGAAGTGGGGCCGCATCGCGGTTCTGCGCGGCATCGAAATTTCGGACATCACCATCAAGGAAGCCATCGCCACCAACAGGCGTCTCGATCAGCGCTTCTTTGATGTGATCAGCAGCCTCGAAGCCAAGGTCTAGACCCGGTTTCATTGTCTCCCTGCGCGAAAAAGCCATCCTCCTCCGGGGGATGGCTTTCCGTTTAGGCTGCGCGATACAGTGGGGCTGTGCAGTACCGCCTATTTCGACCAGAGGATTTTGCCGCGCTCTACGCTATCGAGCAGGTCTGCTTTCCGCCGCCGGAGCGATTCGGGCGGCGGTACATGCGCAGTCTCGTGGAAAGCCCGGATGTTGCCATCTGGATTGCGGAAGACGGCGGGCAGATGGTGGGATTTGCAATTGCCAACTGGGCGCGTGGAGCCAACGGCATGGAAGCCTATGTGCAGACCATCGAGGTGCTGCCGGGGAGCCGCGGGTGCGGCGCTGGCCGGGAGTTGCTGGCGCGGGCCGAGGCGTCGGCGCGGGTTGCGGGCGCGGAAAAGGTCTGGCTGCACGTGGAAGCAAGCAACGGCGCGGCCATCCGCCTCTACGAAGCGCGCGGCTACGTTTGCGAAGGCAGGCAAGAGGGCTATTACGGACGCGCACGCACGGCGCTGATCTACGGGAAAGCCCTGTCTGCCAGTGGTGAATAGACCGCCAAAGGGCATTCTCGCGTGGAGGATGCCCCTTCGGCTTGTTACTTCGCGGTTTCGGTCTTCTGGATGAAAGCGGCGACGCGGTCGTGCAGGTTCTTGAGGCTCTCGTCGCGCACGTAGACCATGTGGCCGGACTCGTACCAGTCGAACTCGATGTTCTTGGCCAGGGACTGCGGGATGGGCAGGTGCTTTTCTTCGTATTCAGCGGCGAAAAACGGTGTGGCCAGATCGTAGTAACCGCCGTTTACCATCACGTGAAGGCGGGGATTGGTCTTCAGAGCCTCGGCAAGGTCGGGAGCCACGTTGAGGCCGACGGGATTGTGGTGGTGGACCATATTCCACTGGGCGTCGCCAAACAGCGCCTCGGGCAGGTACGTCTGGCCCTCGCCGTACTTCAGGTCGCGCCGAACATAGTCGTTAAAGAGAGAGACGTAGGCCGAGGAGATAGCGGAGCTCTGTGGATCGTAGTCGGCCTGTTCGCTGAGCGGATCGATGGTGGGGCCGGAGAAGCGGGTGTCGAGGCGGCCGGTGGTCAAATCCTGATCGTCCTGCAGGGTCTTTTCAAACTCGCCGCCGTTGATGCGCAGATCGCCCTTGAGCAGGTAGCTGACGGGCAGACCGGTGTAGGCGTGGAGTTTCTCGGCCACCTGCTGCTTTTCCTCGCTGGAGAGATCAGTGCCGAGGGCCAGGGCGTGGGAGTAGGGGCCCATGGCGAACTGCTCCACTTCCTTCAGAAAAGGCTCGATGGCTGGGGGCTGCTGGGGCAGCTTCTTGTGATACCAGGCCGTGGCGGCATAGGTTGGCAGGGCCAGCACGTAGGGCAGGTCAACGCCGGGATTGCCGTTTGGCATGTCGATGTCCGTGGTGAAGTTGAAGATCTGCGAGAGCAGGATCACGCCGTTCAAGTCGATGTTCATCTTATTCTCAAGAATGTCGGCCAGAACCGCGGAGCGGGTGGTGCCGTAGCTTTCGCCAAAGATGTACTTGGGCGAGTTCCAGCGGCTGTATTTGGTCAGGAAGCGCTGGACGAACCGGGCAAAGGCGCCTGCATCCTGATCCACACCCCAGAAGGCCTTGCCGGCGTTCTTTCCGACGATGCGGCCAAAGCCCGTGCCGGGCATGTCAATGAACACCAGATCGCTGACATCCAGCAGGGAGTAGGCGTTGTCGATCATCTTGTAGGGCGCGGCGGGCATGTGGGTGTCGCCGGCGGTCATCACATGCTTGGGGCCAAAACAACCCATGTGCAGCCAGACCGTGGAGCTGCCGGGTCCGCCGTTGTAGAGGAAGGTGATGGGACGTTCCTCGGCCTTGGTGTCCTTCTTGAAATAGGCGACATAAAAGATGCGGGCCACGGGCGGAGCATCCTTGGGATCCTTGGGCTCGTCAAGGGCAAGCTGGCTGCCCGGAAGAGGTTTGCCGTCGAGCCCGAGTTGGGCGTCCTGTGTGTCCGTCGCGCCCACCGTCAGGATGCCGGCGACGGCGGTGTAGGCGATGTGCTGGCCGCCGACCTGCACGGCGCCCTGGGTGACGGAGTCGGCGGGCAGTGTTTTGTCAGGCGCCTTTTCGGTGGCGGCGGGCTTGGCGGCGTTTTCTTCAGCAGAAAGCGCCGCAGGCAGCCCCAGCAAAGCTACGGCGCATAAAGCTGCGGGAAGGCAAGGGTTGAAGCGCATCAAGGTATCTCCTGGAAAAGAGCTGGTGCGAAAGGTTACCTACCAGAGTAGAACACCGGCCAAGAGAGCGCACAGAGAACAGCGGATCAGGTTGTGAGGGCAGGTGGCCCGATCATAAAATAACCAAGGACTTTTGTGCCCCGGCCTGAGCATGTTCATCTTCGGGCCAACGAGCCGAAACGCGCACTCATATCAAGAGCCATCCAGGCTCTCAAGCTTCCCGTTTCGATGCGTCGCGGGAAAGACCTTTCCGGCAGGCACACGATTACGACTTCAACATCTCTACGCACGAGAAGTTTGTGGAGAAGCTAAGGTACATTCATCGCAATTCCGTCCGGCGTAGCTGGTGTCAACTCCCGATGACTGGAAATGGTCGAGTTTCCACCACGACAGACGGGATTCCGCGGAGCCGTGGAGATCGAGCCGGCATGGACGGCCCGAGAGAGAGGCTGGAAACTGCCCGCGTGGATGGGCAATCAGAAGCCTCCATCTTCGACCTCCCCGGTCCCCAAAAGCGAGGGACCTGTCATACAGGGGGCACCCGCAACTGGACCACATTCACCGTGACACCGGGGCCACTCGCCTCAGAGCCTGCCCGCGAGCCAGTGGGCGAGGTTGTCGATAGGCAGGCGGAGGCCGATGAAGAACTGGCCGAAGAGGGCGTAGACGGCGCTGACTTCGTCGAAGCGCATTTCGTAGATAAGTTTTTTGAAGGCGACGGGGTCTTCGGCGAAGAGATCAACGCCCCACTCCCAGTCATCCATGCCGATGGAGCCGGAGATGATTTGGCGGACGCGGTCGCCGTAGCGGCGGCCGATGAGGCCATGGTCGTGCATCATGCGCTGACGGTCGGCCAAGGGCACGGTGTACCAGTTCACCTGCTCGCCGCGTTTGCGGTCCATGGGATAGAAGCAGAGGTATTTGGTGTCGGGGATGGCGGGGAAGAGGCGGGGTTTCATGGCTTCCGCGGCGCGGGTGAGGGAGGCTTCAACGTCAGCATTCCACTGGGGGGAGTTGGGCTCGAGGGCTTTGGCGGCAGCGGCTTCGTAGGTTTTGCGGGTGGACTCGTAGAGGCCGAGCTCGACGACGGAGACGTAGGAGTGGACCTGGGTGAGGAAGTCGTAGAGGCGGGTTTGGGCGAGTGCGAGCTCAACCTGGTTCAACTCGTCGAGCGAGTCGCGGAAGTGGACGAGGATGAGGTCGCCTTTGTGGCCGAGCTGGGAGTAGAGGGCGGTGCGGATGGGGGCCTCGGCGGTTGTGCGCTCCATGGAGCGCAGAGCGGCTACCGCCTCGGCGCAGATCGCGTTACGGTCGCCGTCCATGCAAGCCCGCCAGGATTTCCAGTCGAAACGGAAGAACTGGTGAAGGAGGCTGGAGCCTTCAAGAGTAAGCGGGACAGGGGGGAAATCGGTCAACGGAGACACCTCGGGCTATCGATCAAGCAGCTTTCATCGTAGCAAAACGGGGCAGGGTGAGTGGAGGGGCGTTCAGGGTCTCAGATCGCTTTCCAAACTTGCGGCTGCGGGTGGAGCGGCTGCGTATTGCTCGCCCCATGTTTTCATGGCGATCAAAATCGGGTTGAGGGCGCGGCCCTTGGGCGTAAGCAGATACTCGGGGCGCGGGGGATGATCGGCGTAGAGACGGCTGGTGAGGATGCCGTGGGCGGTCAGTTCCTTGATGCGGGCGGAGAGGACGCTGGGGGTGAGGCCGGGAAGGCTGGTTTCAAAGTGCTGGAAGCGCCGTGTGGGATGGAGGAAGAGATCTCTGAGGATGAGGATGGTCCAGCGGTCACCGATGATGTCGAGAGTGCGCGCGATGGAGCAGCGCATGGAGTATTTTCTGGCCACGAGTTGTTCCTCCGGAGACTGATAGCAGTAGTGGCTAGTATATAACAAGTTACTCTGATAAAAAATATCGTACAAATGCCGTGAAATAGCGGGATATGCAACGCATCCGTGGCCAGGCGAAGGCGGAAGGCCAAGTACCCCGGTGGTTCTCGCTATACTCGCTTCAGCATGAGCGAGAAGATTATTGGCATTCTCGTCCTCTTGATCACCCATGTGATTGATGCGGGCGGTTACGCGGGGATTGCGGCGCTGATGGGGATTGAGTCGGCATGCATTCCGCTGCCCTCTGAGATCATCATGCCGTTTGCCGGCTATGTGGTTTACCTGGGACACA
Source organism: Acidobacteriota bacterium (assembly GCA_021846985.1). GTDB lineage: Bacteria > Acidobacteriota > Terriglobia > Terriglobales > Acidobacteriaceae > Telmatobacter. The sequence goes on from JAJZVX010000001.1 coordinate 34,158, forward strand.
TGAATCTGTGGCTGGCGGCGACGGCGGGAGCCCTGGGATGCAACGCGGGGTCGGTGGTGGCGTACTGGATTGGCGCGAAGGGAGGGCGGCCGCTGGTGGAGCGCTATGGCCGCTGGGTGCTGATGAGCCGCCATGACCTGGATCGGATGACGCAATTCTTTAATAAGTACGGAGCGATTACGGTGCTTGCCGGGCGGTTGCTGCCTGTGGTTCGCACCTTCATCGCGTTTCCGGCGGGGATTGCCAAGATGCCGCAGGGCAAGTTTCACCTTTACACGTTTGTTGGCTCGTGGCCATGGTGCTTTGCGCTGACTTACGTGGGCATGAAGCTGGGCCAGGCGTGGAATACCGACCCGCGCTTCCACGAGTGGTTTCATCGCTTTCATCTCGCGGTGGAGGTGGGATTGCTGGTTGGCATTGTGTGGTTTGTGTGGAGTCACCTGAACCGGAGCCGGCAGAGCGACGGGGCGTAAGGACAACTTGCGCCGCGCAGGCCGAAAGACCAACGTTTCGCGAGGCGGCGAGCCTCAAGATCAACAGAGGGAAGGAAACGAAGATGGCAACGAAGAAGAAGGCGGTAAGAAAGAGCAAGGCGGCGGTGTCAACCAAGGTGAAGCCGGCCAAGGGCAAGCTGGGCGTGATGGTGGTGGGACTGGGCGCGGTGGCCACTACGATGATTGCGGGGGTGGAGGCGGTGCGGCGCGGACTGGCCAAGCCGATCGGTTCGCTGACGCAGATGGGCACCATTCGTCTGGGCAAGCGGACGGAGAGCAAGAGCCCGCTGATCAAGGACTTTGTTCCGCTGGCGGACTTGAACGACCTGGTGTTTACGGGATGGGACATCTTCAAGGACAACGTGTATGAGGCGGCCGTGCATGCAGCGGTTCTGGACAAGGACATGCTGACGCAGCTTAAGCCTTACCTTGAGAAGATCAAGCCGATGCCGGCGGTGTTTGACCAGTACTATGTGAAGCGGCTCAACGGCACGTATGTGAAGAAGGGCAAGAACAAGCGCGACCTGGCCAACCAGATTATTGCCGACATTAAGGCGTTCAAGAAGACGGTGGACCGGGTGGTGATGATCTGGTGCGCTTCGACCGAGATCTATCGCGAGGCCACGGCCGTTCACCAGACTATCGAAGCCTTTGAGAAAGGCCTTGAGGATGACTCCATCGACATCCCGCCCTCGCAGATCTATGCCTATGCGGCGCTGACGCAGGGGGTGCCTTTTGCGAACGGCGCGCCCATGGTGACGGTTGATTGCCCGGTGATGGTCGAGCTGTCAAAGAAGTACTCAGCGCCAATCTGCGGCAAGGACTTCAAGACCGGTCAGACGTTCATGAAGACGGTTCTGGCGCCGGGGCTGAAGGCGCGCATGCTGGGTGTGAAGGGCTGGTTCTCGTTCAACATGCTGGGCAACCGGGACGGGGAGGTGCTGGACGATCCGGAGTCGTTCCGGTCGAAGGAAGTGTCGAAGATGGGATCGCTGGACTATATCTTCCAGCCGGAGCTTTACCCGGAGCTTTACAAGGACATTTACCACAAGGTGAGGATTAACTACTATCCGCCGCGGGGGGACGACAAGGAAGCGTGGGACAACATCGATATCTTCGGGTGGCTGAATTACCCGATGCAGATCAAGGTGAACTTCCAGTGCAAGGACTCGATTTTGGCGGCGCCGGTGGCGCTGGACCTGGTGCTGTTTCTGGATTTGGCACAGCGCACACCGGAGTTGAAGTCGCTTGGCATTCAGGAGTGGCTGAGCTTCTATCTGAAGTCGCCGCAGACGGCCGACGGATTGTATCCGGAGCACGATCTGTTTATTCAGTCGATGAAGCTGAAGAACACGCTGCGGCATATCATGGGCGAGGATTTGATTACCCATCTGGGGCTGGAGTACTACGACTGATTGGTTCCTATCCGGGCGGAACTTACAGGACACGCAGAAAACGGCAAAGCCCCATCCGATGGATGGGGCTTTGTTCATGGGGCCGTTGGGAAGATAAGCGGACAGACGGCGGCGGCGCGGGAACGATGCTTTATCGCGCCTCTGCCATGGACAAGGAAAACACCGCGCTGCCATGCGGCGGGAGTGCGATCTGCGCGGGTCCGGACGCATCGAGACTGCTTCCGTCCCACAGGTTGCGGACGCGCTCGATGCGACATGCGCCGCCGGGCGAAGCGTCAAGGTCATTCCAGGCAAAGGTCAACGTCGAGGGCTTGTCGTCGAGGTTGAAAAAGGCATAAGTGCGCGGCGCGCACGGCGTGGTTGCCGCACCCGCTTCCCACACGCGCGTGCGGCCGAAATTTGCCGGTAGATGCTCCAGCGGATGGCTGAAGGCGGCGTGCTGGTTGACGGCCAGCAGCGCTTTGTTGGTCAGCATGGATCGTGTGTAGGTGTCCAGTTTGGCCAGGTTCGCGCCCAGAATCAGCGGAGCGCGCGAGATGGCCCACAGCGTAAACTCTGTCCGTTGTTCGTCGGGGGTATAGTTTGACTGGCGCGGCTGTCCCCATCCCGGGTGCGGCGCAAGCCTCCCTTCGGGCAGCATGTCGGGGTCCGGCCACGCCCCGGGCCGGGTGTAGCGCGACCATGCGGCGATGCGATCGAACTCATCCTTCAGCCCAAAGGGAAACTCGCCTGCGCCCGGCTCATGCTTGAAGGTCCATCCATCCCAGTGGTCGTCGGCAATCCGCCACAACTGCGCGTACCGCGCCACTTCTTCCGCATCCTGCAGCGCAGTGGGCCCCGGCGACAGGCTCAGCACCATGGGCCGACCTGTCTTCCGGATAGCCTCGGCGATCTGGCGAATCTCGGTGGGGCGGTAGGGCCGCGCGCTGATGCAGTCCACCTTGATGTAGTCCACGCCCCAGGCGGCATAAAGCTTCAGCATGGAGTCGTAGTAAGCCTGGCCGGCGGCATTGTCCTTCACGCCCCAGTTGCCATGGTCCCACGGGCAGGGACTCGTCTCGTCGGCAGCCTCGCGCGCGTGAAAGCTTGTGCCCTCGATGGGCAGGTTAGCCGCGACTACCTGCCGCGGTATGCCGCGCACAATATGAATGCCGAACTTGAGCCCGCGCGCATGCACCCAGCCGGCCAGCGGCTTGAATCCCGCTCCGTGGGCCGACGAGGGAAACCGTCCCTGGTCTGGAATCAGGAGACCATACTGGTTCCACACATATTGCCGCGCCGGTACGGTCCCGGCAAAGGGATCGTGCATGTACCAGCCCTCGTCGATCACCGAATACTCCCACCCGAACGGCCGCAGTTCCGCCAGCACGGAGGTGTTGGCCTTGTAGCCGGCTTCGTCGATGGTCAGTCCGTAGGCGTCCCAGCTATTCCACCCCATGGGCGGTGAAGCGGCCAGTTGCTGCGCCGCACCCGGCCATGCCGTCAAGACCGCCGTGGCCAGGATCGCAGCGAAAAAGAATATGCGATTTTGCATGAGCCCACATATATCACAGCGCCCCGCTCCGTGCCTGTCCACATCTCCGTTTTCGTCCGGGCCATGTTACTTGCGGCGGCCATCTTGCAGCGGTTGCGGCCGGCCTGCATGGCGCCATAAGACGCTTCGCCGCCGGTCTGAGCAGCGCGGCAGAACTCTGCGTTCCTCCTGCGCCGGCCGCCACTCCCGACCTGACGGTCAACGGCAACGCTTTGCCGCCGGTCTGAAGATTGACCCGCTTCAGTGGCTGGGCGACCTGCTTCACCCCCTCCATCCCAATCGCTGCCGCGTTGTAGAGAAAGGATCAAGGGGTGTCGAAGTTGTACTCCGCGCTGAACCGCGCGGCGTGGAGATCGTCGATGCCATGCACGCAGGCGGCAAAGCCCAGTAGAAGACAGGCTGCTGCCGAAAGTGTGTCCGCCACCGGCATGGTTTCATCTTCGCGCTTCATCAGCTCGATGCTCAGCACAAACCGCATGACCATCGCGATGCTGTTCACGAGCAGGGATGCGCCGTGATGTTGCGGGAGACAAACGCAAACCAAACGCAGAGCGCAAAGGCAATCGCCGGAGGCCCGAAGCTCCAGACCGCGCCCGCCGCGCCTTGCGGTAATCTGAAACCGGAGTGATTCCGATGCGATTCAGGGCTGCGTACCGCGCGTGTTTCGCGCTTTCGGCTTTTGTCTTCTGGCTACTGGCGCCGGTGCCGGCCGCGGCCCAACCGCCGCTCCTCAACCCTGCTCTTCCCCTTATCCATGTCGAGCATGGTCCCAACTCCGCCGCCGCGCAGGCCGCCCGCTATCTTGTTCTTGTTTCATTTGATGGTTTCCGTTACGACTACGCCGTCCGCGACGGAGCGCATCATCTTCTCGCCCTGGGCCATCAGGGCGTGTGGGCGCCGGAGGGAATGATCCCCAGCTTCCCCTCGCTTACGTTTCCTAACCACCTGACGCTGGTTACCGGCCTCTATCCGGAGCACCACGGCATCGTGGCGAACAGCTTTTACGATCCCGTTCGCCGTGCCCGCTACGCCATCGCCGATGCCCAAGCGGTCACTGACGGCTCCTGGTACTCCGGCGTTCCGTTATGGAGTTTGGCCGAAAGCCAGGGCATGCGTTCGGCGGTGCTGTTCTGGCCCGGCTCGGAGGCCGAGATCGCTGGTTTCCGTCCCACCTGGTACGCCCGCTTCGACGCCAAAACCGAAGGCTCGCCCGCCGTGGAGCAGGCCCGCATCGACGATGCCGTGGCCCTGCTCGGTCTGCCTGCCGCCCAACGGCCGCACTTCATTGCAATGTACTTTCCCGAACCGGACCACGCGGGCCATGAGTACGGTCCCGACGCCGCGGCAACCCGCGCCGCCGTACGCAAGATGGATGCCATGGCCGGCAGGCTCAAAGCCGCGCTGGACTCCACAGGCCTGCCCATCGACCTGGTGGTCGTGAGCGATCACGGCATGGCCCAGGTGGAGGGCCCATGGATCGACCTGGACAGCTTTGCTTCCCTGGACGGTTTCACAACCGCCGGCTCTCTGCTGTATGGCAGAACCGAGGCCGATCGCGCCCGCGCCTACAGCCAGCTCAAACGAGTCTCGCCGCAATTCATTGTCTTCCGGCTGAAAGACGTTCCCGCCGGTCTCCATTTCAACCTCAATCCTCGCGCCGGGGATCCCGTTGTGATCGCCACCGGACCTTACGCCATGCGCGCCCACACGCCGCCGCCCGGCATGCCCGATCGCGCCCCCATTCCCGGCATGCACGGCTACGATCCGCGCCGGCTGCCGCAGATGAGGGCCATCTTCTTTGCGGCGGGGCCGGGGATTCTGCACGGCAAGACGGTGGCTCCATTTGATAACGTGAACTTGTACCCATGGATAGCACATCTGCTCTCACTGCGGGCGCCCCGCACGGACGGTTCTCTCGACGTTCTGGCCGGCGTCCTGCGCGATGGGGGCGCAGATGACGAGCGATAGACGGAAAAATCAAGGAGCAAGTGGACCATGAGTTTGGTTTTGGGCATTGACGGCGGAGGCACGCGAACCCGCGCCTCCATCGTGGACGGCGACCGGATTTTGTCGCATGTGGAAGGCGATTCCATCAAGTGGCTGCGCGTGGGGCAGGAGGCGGCCGACCGGAACCTTCACGCCATGCTGAACGAGGCCTTTGCGAAGGCCGGTGTTGCGCGCATCGAAGCCGCTTCGGCCGGCATGGCCAGTTCCACCATGCCCGGCGTCAAGGAGTGGCTCACCGCTGCCATGCGAAGCTACGGCGCCCAACGCACCGAAGTGGTGGGCGACGAGGTTGTAGCCCTTGACGCCGCCGTCAAGGGCGGCCCGGGGATCCTGCAGATTGCCGGCACAGGCTCCAATACGATCGGCCGCATGCCGGATGGCAGCCGCGAGCGCGCCGGCGGATGGAGTTCCCGCCTGGGCGACGAAGGCTCCGGCTACTGGATCGGCCTCCATGCCGTGCGCCGCGCCCTGCACGCCTACGACCGCGAGCAGCCCTGCGGCATTCTTGAAGCCGTCGGCAAGGCCTGGGGAACCTCCTCCATGGACGAGCTGATCGACATTGGCAACAGTTCTCCCGGACCCGACTTTGCCGCGCTAGCCCCTCTCGTGAGCCAACTGGCCGAAGCCGGCGATGCCGTGGCCCGCGGCGTTCTTGATCAAGCCGCGGCCGACCTGGTCGCCTTTGTGCTTCTGGTGCGGGACAAGCTGCGCCGCAATCGCGGCCTCACCGAGGAGATTCCCGTGGCCTGGATCGGCAGCATCATCGGCAAGGCGCGCATCGTTCGCGAGGGCTTCTTCGGCGGACTGCGCGCGGCCGTGCCCGGCATCACCATTCTGGAAAAGGAGGCGGTGGGCCTCGAAGGCGCCGTGTGGCGCGCCCAGCAACTGCTGAGATAAGCGCAGAGGCCCGCGGCGCAAGGCGCGGGCGCGCTTTGGGCTCAAAACGCTCGCGCGCCTCGCACAAACGAGGCTTCCAGCCGTCCCTCGGCGTCCACGGCAATCAAATCTGCCACGCTGCCCTCGGTCAACCGCCCCGTGCTTTCCAGCCCGATCATCGCGGCCGGATTCACCGTGGCCAGGCGCAGCGCCTCTTCGAGTTCTGCTCCGCTGAACCGCATAAAGTTCATCACCGCCCGGTTCAGCGTGAGCACGCTGCCGGCCAGCACGTCGCCGGGCAGCAACGCCCGGCCGGCCGTGACCCGCACCGTTTGCCCGCCCAGTTGATACTCGCCGTCCGGCATGCCCGCCGCGCTCAGCGCGTCGGTGATCAGGATTCCGCGTTCCGGTCCTTTGGCCCGCCACCAGAGCCGCGCCATCTCCGGCGCGTTGTGAATTCCGTCGCAGATCAGTTCGGCGTAGAGCCGGTCGTCGGTGAGCACCGTTCCCAGGATTCCGGGCTCGCGGTGATCCAGCGGCCGCATGGCGTTGAAGGTGTGCGTGGCGCTGGCCGCGCCGGCGGCAATGACCGTCCGCGCCTCCTTGGCGGTGGCATTCGAGTGCCCAATCGAAATGCGGACTCCGCGCGCCGATGCGTGCGCCGCCAGTTCCGTTGCGCCCTCGAGTTCCGGCGCCAGCGTCATCAGCCGCACATGCCCCTCGCCCGCCTCGCACAGCCGGTCAAAGGTCTCGATTCTGGGCGGCAGCAGGTGCTCCGGCGGATGCGCGCCTCGTTTGGCGTGCGAAAGGAACGGCCCCTCCAGGTGGATTCCCGCCATCCGCGCCTCACACTGCGCCGGCTGCCGCGCGATCCACTTTGCCAGCCCTTCGACGGCGCGGAGCGTGGCGTCCAGCGGCGCCGTGACCGTGGTTGCCAAAAAGCTTCCTGTCCCATGCTCGGCCCAAAAGCCGCAAATGGCGCCGAGCGCCTCCGGCGTCGCCTCCATCGCGTCGTAGCCCGCGGCTCCGTGGGTGTGCACGTCTACCAGCGCCGGCGCCAGCGTAGCCCCGCCCAGGGTCACCAGATGCGCCCCCGCCGGCAGTTCGGCCGCTGCCCGCGTCGCAATGCGTTCAATCCGCCCGTCTTCGATGGTCACCACAGGCTCGTCGATCCCTCGCCGTCCGTCCCAGAGCCTTTTCGCTGTAATCACTGTGCGCATGGCCCGCATTATCGCAGGTTTCGCGACCGGCGCACGGAATCCTGCACGCGCAGACGAAAATCGTCTGCAGCCGTCCTCAATGCACCTGCATGGACGGCCCCGGCGTCGCCGTCTGCGCGCGCACGGCCTGCAACGTGGCGTGCAGCGCCGCCACCTCTGCGCGGCACGCCGTCAGTTGCGCCCGCAGCTCCGCGAACTGCATCTCCAAGCGGCTGCGTAGATCCTCGATCGCGCCTTCCAGCCGGTCATTGGCGGCAATCTGTTCTTTCTGGCTGATATGCACCCGCTGCAGGCTGGGCAGAATCTTCTCCGCCAGAAGCCGCGTGACAACATCCATCGCTTCATTCATAAGCACATGTTAAGGAGAATTCTCCCATTCCGCCTGATTACGCCCGCCGCTCCCCTGGTAACGCCGCTGTCTCGATTCGCGACACTTCTTTGGCCGTCCCCATGGATTGCCGTTTTACGCATCCGGGCTGCCGAGTCTGGTAAGGTTTTGCCATGCGAACCGAGGCCCTTTTCACCGCCGCCTGCTTCTTTCTCCTCGCCGCCATCCCCATACTTCCGGCCCACGCCCAGGCCCAATCCCCGGCCCAGACCATCGATCTGCCCACTAGCAAGCAGCTACTCGGCCAGATTCCCGGCCAGCCGCTCCGCCTGAATAGCCTGCCCATGACCATGGCGGTCTCGCCCGATGGCCGGTACGTGGTTACGGTCAATGCCGGCTTTGGCACGGCCGGGTCGAACTACGACCAGTCGCTGGCCGTTCTCGACACCGTAACCGGCTCCCTCACCGACTTTCCCGATACCCGCACCCTTGCGCATGTTGCCAAACAGACCCTTTACTCCGGTCTTGCTTTCAGCCATGACGGCAGCCGCCTCTATGCCAGCATGGGCTCTCTGACCGACCCCCTTGGCGACGGCCAGGCGAAGACCGGCAACGGCATTGTGGTGTACAGCTTCCGCAACGGCAAAATCGCCCCCGAGCGCTTCATCGGGATCCCGCTCCAGCCGCTCGCCCCCGGCCACACCACACGCCTGATCGGCGACAAGGACGGCGACAAGGGCGTCCCATTCCCCGCCGCCATCGCCGTGCTGGGCTCGGGCGCCGCGGAAAAGCTGCTGGTTGCCGATAACCTCTCCGACGATGTACTCCTGCTCAACGCCTCCACCGGGGCCGTGGAGCATCGCTTCGACCTTGCCGAAAGCGACTCCGTTCCCGCCGTCTATCCGGTGGCTCTCACTGTTTCGCGCGACGGCAAGCGCGTCTGGGCCGCTCTCTGGAACGCCTCCGAGATTGTCGAGCTTGATCTGGTTCATCGCGCCGTGGGGCGCAAGCTTGCGCTGCTCAAGCCATCGAATCCCATCAAGCCCGGCACGCATCCCTGCGCCTTCGCGCTGGCGCCCGATGGCCGCACCCTCTACGTTGCCCTGGCCAACCGAGACGCCATTGCCGCGGTCGATGTCGCCTCCGGCCGCTTCGCGGTCAAGGGCTACTTCGACACCCGCCTGCCTCATCAGGCCTACTTCGGCGCCGAGCCCGACGATCTGGTGCTCAACGCCGCCGGCACGCGTCTTTACGTCGCCGACAGTGTGACGGACGCTATTGCCGTTATCGACACGACGCGCCTTACCGCCAAGGCCGCTCGCCAGGGCATGGTCGAGCCCATCGGCTTTGTCCCTACCGAGTGGATGCCCCTGTCGCTGGCTTTTCGCTCTACGCGCGGAGGCGGCCAGCTCTACGTCGCCACCGCCAAGGGCAAAGGCACCGGCCCCAACAACATGCCGCAACCCGTGACCCGCACCACCCGCAAAGAGCACTATCGCAGCTCCTTCACCTACATCGCCACCATGCTCTACGGCTCTCTGGCCTCCCTTGACGCCGCCGGCATGGAGACCCATCTTTCGCAGTTCACCGACGAGGTTCTCGCCTCCAACCGCATGAAGGCGGCCGGGGAAACTCTCCACTTTGCCGGCGGGATGAAGAACCCCATCAAGCACGTCATCTACATCATTAAAGAGAACCGCACCTACGATCAGATCCTCGGCGACCTGCGCGCGAACGGCAAGCCGGTTGGCAACGGCGATCCGCGCCTCACCATGTACGGCGCCTCCATCACTCCCAACGAGCACAAGCTGGCCCTGCAGTTCGGCGTCCTCGACAACTTCTTCGACTCCGGCGAGGTCTCCGGCGACGGTCACGTGTGGTCCACCGCCGCCATCGACACCGACTACACCGAGAAGACCTGGCAGCAGTCCTACCGCGGCTCGGAGCGCACCTACGACTATGAGGGCGCGGTGGCGGAAAACTACCCCATTCTGCAGAAGATTCCCGACGTGAACGAGCCCGCCTCCGGCTATCTCTGGGGCAACCTTGCCCGCCATGGCAAAACCTACTACCACTTCGGCGAGTACATCTCCACCACCTTCTGCAACGAGGCTCGTGTCGCCGATCCGCGCATGGGGCCGCTCATGCGGGGCCGCAGTTGCGATCCGCAGTCCATCCTGCCCGGCCAGGCCATCCCCGCCGATTGGGGTGGCGGCACCAATAAGTGGCTCTGGCCTATTCCGCTGATCGCCGCCAACGTGGCCACCAAGCCCGAACTCGTTGGCCACTTCGCTCCCGAATCTCCCGATTTCGAGCTGCGCGTTCCCGATCAGATCCGCGTCGCCATCTTTCTCCGCCACCTCAAAAGATGGGTTGCCGGCCTCAAGGCCGGCCATGACACCATGCCCGACTTCATCCTGCTCCGCCTGCCCAACGACCACACTGCGGGCACCACCCCCGGCGGCCCCACGCCCAAATCCTCAGTTGCCGACAACGACCTCGCCGTGGGCCGCGCGGTGGAAGCTATCTCGCACTCGCCCTACTGGGATTCCACCGCTTTCTTCATCCTGGAAGACGATGCCCAGTCCGGGGCCGACCACGTAGATGCCCACCGCAGCATCGCTCTGGTCGTCAGCAAGTACGCGCCCCGCGGCCCGTTTGTCGATAGCCGCTTCTATTCCACTGTCAGCGTGATCCGCACCATGGAGACGCTGCTTGGCCTGCCGCCCATGAACAACAACGACGCCTTCAGCTCCCTCATTGCCTCGCTCTTCACCGGAGCAGGCGACCAGCCGGCCTACAACGCTGACTACTCCAACCGCGACAGCGGCCTCATTTACACCGCCAACGCCAAAAACGCCCCCGGCGGCGAAGAGAGCCGCAAGATGGACTTCCGTCACGCCGATCGCGCCGACCCGCAGAAGCTCAACGTGATCCTATGGAAAGATGCCATGGGCTCCGCGCCTGTCCCGGCCATGCTTCTGAAGCGCCACCCGCGCAAACAGGCCCGCGGCGATGATGACGACTAGCCAACCGGCAGAGACGATCTGCGGATACGATCCGCCGCCACCGATCGTCCGGGGTGGCCAGTAACGCGGGTGCGAGCGCCTGACGGAATGAATATGCGCGAGGGGCGAATCCCGCGTAATTTGATGCCATTCCGGGGAGTTGAGATGAAGATATGTCCGTCGCCGCCGTCTCCTTCGCGGGCGACTGGAAGAAGTTACCACACGACGAGTCACGACGAGCTTTTACCATGGTCCGACAAGCCATTCATAAGGCAATTGCCGCAATTGAAATTGACCAGATTGAGTTCGAAATTGAAGGCGCCAGCACAACCAGCCATGGCGGAAGCAAAAGGGAACTGCGGCAGCCACCGGCTTCCGCTGGTTGGCGAGAACGGGTATTCGCTCAGCACACAGGCGTGAGAGACGGGGGGCGGGCTCTAGAGCTCGCCCTTGCCCGGCCGCAGCATCAGCTCGCGGATTGCCTCCCGCGGATCCTTGCCCCGGTCGAGAATCTGCTCCATCTGTTCGGCGATCGGCATCTCGATTCCCCGCTCCCGTGCCAGGCCCAGCGCGGCCCGGGTGGTGAGCACGCCCTCGGCGACCTTGCCGCCCAGCCCTTCCAGAATCTCGGGCAGCTTGCGCCCGTGCCCCAGCGCTTCGCCCACCGTCCGGTTCCGGCTCAGCGAGCCGGTGCAGGTCAACACGAGGTCGCCCACGCCTGAGAGCCCGGCCAGGGTCTCGCGCCGTCCGCCGCAGGCCACCGCCAGCCGCGTAATCTCCGCAATCCCCCGCGTCATGAGCGCTGCCGCCGAGTTGTAGCCCAGTCCCACGCCCGCCGCTACGCCCGCGGCAATGGCAATCACGTTCTTCAGCGCGCCGCCCAGCTCCACGCCGATCACGTCCGTCGAGGTATACAGCCGCAGCGACTCGGAGGAAAAGTCCTGCTGCACCCGCGCCGCATCCGCCACGCTGGAAAATGCCACCGTTACCGCGGTCGGCTGCCCCTGCGCCACCTCCAGGGCAAAGCTGGGCCCGCTCAGCGCGCCCACCGGCAGCGCCAGCCCTGCCTCTTTCAGCACTTGGGAGATGACCTGCGTCATGCGCAGATGGGTTCCGTTTTCCACGCCTTTGGTGGCGCTCAGCACCATCTGGCGGGCGTGCAGATGCGGCCGCAGCCGCTTGATCGTCTGGCGCAGGAATCCCGACGGAATCACGGAAACCGCAATCTCGGCCTCTTCCACGGCCGCCGCGTCCGCGGTGACGGCGATCTCTGCCGGCAGCTTGAATCCGGGCAGAAACAGCAGGTTTTCGCCCGCCTCGCGAATCTTCCGCGCCTCGTCCTCGCTATAGGACCAGAGCGCAATCTGGTGCCCGCCATGCCTGTCGAGCGCCAGCGCCAGCGCCGTGCCCCATGCTCCGGCGCCCAGGACCGTGATCCGGCTCATGCGGTCCTCTTTCCGCCGAACTTGGATTCGGTCCCCTTGAGCAGGCGCCCGATGTTCTGGTGATGCTTGGCGATCACCAGCAGCGCCACGGCAAACTGCACCGCGATGTAAAACCACGGCCGCTCGCCCTTCACCAGCAGCCACGCAAAAACCGGAAAGCTGGCCGAGCCCAGAATCGACGCCAGCGAAACATATCGGCTGAGGGCCAGCACCACAAAGAAGACCGAGATGGCCGCCAGCGCCGCCCCCGGCGCCGCCACCAGGAAGACGCCAAAGCCCGTCGCCACGCCCTTGCCGCCCTTGAAGCGCAGCCAGACCGGGAACATGTGTCCCAGCACCGCGCAGAGCGCCGCCAGCGCCTGCAGATTCCGCGCCGGAGTTGGCGGGGCCAGCAACGCCCACGCCAGCGCGCCCAGGTAAACCGCCAGGCAGCCTTTCAACATGTCCAGAAGGAAGGTCATGCCTCCCAGCCCCTTGCCGCCGGAGCGCAGCACATTGGTTGCGCCAATGTTGCCGCTGCCCACCGCGCGGATGTCCTCGTGCCGCACCAGACGGACCAGCACATACCCAGTGGGGAAGGAGCCAAGCAGATACGCCGCCACCACAACGATCGAACTAGCCAGAAACATAACGTCAGAGTGTAACAGGTGGGGCGCCGGGCAGGGGATCTCCCCGCCCGGCCTGCCCATGCAAAAGGGAGGTGAAGAGCAAAACTTACAACGTGGCCAGCGTACGCCGCGCCGACCGCACCTCGGCCGCCAGCACCTGCAGGATCTTCATCGAGAGCTGGGGATTGCTCTCCATCAGATTCACGAAATCGTTTCCTTCGATGTAACACAGCCGCGCGCCTTTGCCCGCCACCGCCGAAAGGGTGTAGGGCTCTCTGCTGATCAATCCTGGCAGGCCCAGAAGCGATCCGGACGGCGCCTCCAGCGACATGACTTCCTTGCCCGCTTTCGAAAGCATGCCCAGTCGTACCGGTCCTTTGCACACAATGTACAGCCCCGAGGGCGCCTCTCCCTGACGGAAGAGAAGCTGTTCCTCGTCGTAGATTCTGCATGTGGCCTGTTCTTCCAGGGCCTGGATTAACTGTGGATCGGCGACAAATGCCATAGGTTCCAGCTTCACTGATTGCCTCCATAGATAAAAAACCGTGGGGAATAAAAAAGCCGAAAAAAGGGCAGCAAACGACCCACTCTAAGATTTCATCCTCGATGACGATTTGAAGGTGATCGGTATCACATATCGCTGGTCAAAGCCAGGCAGGCCATGCTCTCTTGCGCGCGCAAGGGACCATGGATTTCACGTTTCCGTTGCCTTTTCTGCTGTCTTCGGCCGCAAACGGGCAGCCAGCGCCCCTGATGTGCTCTTTGTTGCTCTTTTTCTTCGCTTCTCCGGCTTACTGTCTCCCTCTCTCCCGAGCCTGCAATTTCCTGAGCCGGGCATCCGGCAGAGAGAACGCGTCTGCGGCGGATGAAGATTTTGAATCTGTAAAGGAGAGGAGAGAGCGGGGAGTTGCTCAGGCCGTGAGCCGTTCCAGTTGTTCGGGCTTCACGATCGTCAGGCTCGATCCCTTGATGGTGATCCACTGGTCGCGCCGGAACTGGTTGAGCAGGCGCGTGACCGTTTCCCGCGAGGTGCCGGCCATGTTGGCGATCTCTTCGTGGGTGAGGGCCATGGTAAACCGTATCTCCGGCCTGCCGTTGGATGCGTTCCGGCCCCAGTCCAGGAGCAGCCGCGCCAGCCGTCCGGCCGCCGAGCCGGAGAGCGCCAGCCGTTTGGCGTCGTGAAACACGGTCAGATACTCGCCGGAGAGGGCCTGCGCGGCGTGCATGCTGGCAATGCCATGCCGGCCCAGGAATTCGACGAACTCCTGCTTCCGCACCGTCTTCACCTGGCAAGGCTCAATGGCCTCCGCGGTCACTTCGTGGGGGACGTTCGCCAGCACGGCGCTCAAGCCCATCACGTCGCCCGGTCCGGCGATCTTCAGGATCATGGTTTTTCCGTCGCGGGAGGTGGAGGAGATCTTTACCTGTCCATAGCAGATGACAAAGACGTTGCGCGCCGGATCACCCTCCGAAAACAGCTTGGCTCCCCGGGCATGGCTCATCATGATGCCGATGCTGTCGTAGTCTTTCAGCGCTTCCGGCGTGAGATTGCAAAACATCCGCAAATGGCGATGCTCACAATTGATGCAATCTTCCGGGGGGTGATGGGAATGGACTGATGCCATACGTTTACCGCTGGTCAACTGAAGTATATCGCACTTTGCCAGGGTAGAAGGCAGGGATTTTCCCTTGGCTTCCCCGTGCGGGCGAAAACCGCAGGGCGCCGGCGCTCCGGTTTGGGAAAAGGGCTTTCGCTAAGCTCCGGCAGCCTGCGAGGCCCTCCGCCGGACGTGCAATGCGCGTGTCAGGCGGCACATGTAGTAGGCCCTCGAAACCTCCCGCGCCAGTTCCTCCAACAACTGCATGCGGAGCCGCGGATATTGCTGAAAGGCCACGCTGAGGGCTTCGGCCGGCAGCAGCAGCACGCTGCCCGTCGTCTGCGATGTGAGTGTGTAGGTATGGCGGCCGTCCCCCAGAACGGCGGCCAGCTCCACCAGATCGCCAACCCGCGCGGAACCCAGCGTGAGCGGCGTGTTCATGCGCTCGGTCTGCCGCACAAAGCGGCCGGACAGAAGCACATACAGTCCGCGGCTCTTCTCCGACTGGCGAAACACCACTTCGCCGGGCGTGAAGGTCAGCCCCACAGTCGCGCCGTTCAGCAGGCTCCCGGTCGATGGCGGGCACTCCAGGAGCTGCGCCAGCGGATGGGGAGCAAGCGCCTCCATGCGTCCTACCCGCGCCTGGGCCTGCATGCTCTCGTCTCCCTGTGCTTCCGCCCGGTGCCCTGTGCTGCGGCGAACCGGGCCGGTCAACCGCCTTCCGGTCATGGTCCGGCGAACCCCCTTGCTGGTTGCGATGTGCGGCGTGGCAAATTTCATCGTGGCAATCCGTTTCAAATACAAATGATTCCGGAAAAATGAATCATTCCATCTCTTTCAGGTCCGATCTCATTTTCCGGGTCAGTTCAGCGCCAATCTGTAACGTTCGACTCCTGCGCGTGGCGATCGCTAGACGACTTCCTCGAGCTCATGGCCTTCCCGCTCCAGAACGGCGGGATCCGGCTCGGGTGGTACGCACAATACAGGCACCCGGGAGCGGGTGAGCAACGCAAATGCTGTACCGTGAGGTCCCGGTGTCTGGCTGGCGCGTTTGACGCCGGCTACCAGGATGCAGGGATGGTTCTCTTCGATTGCGGCGGCAATGGCGTCGGCGGGATGGCCGTCTTTCACGAGGCACCGCACAGGGAACGCCCCCTCCGCCATGATGCCGAACGCTTGCAGCGTACCCGCGCACGGGTCGGCAGCCGCGGCGGTCTGCGCCGGTCCGCGCGCGTGCAGCACCAGCAGGGTGCGTTGAAAGGTCTTCGCCAGCGAACAGGCCGTGTCTACGGCGGCTTTCATGGCCTCGTTGCGCTCGATGGCCAGCAGCACCGGCCCGCCGGGGACCGGCCGGTACGGACCGGCATTCCAGTCCGCGGCCACTGCCAGCACCGCGCAGGGCGCCATGCGCACCAGTTGCTCGGCCACCGCGCCCACGGCCACCGCGCCGGCTCCGCGGTTGCCTTTGGTTCCCACCACAATCAGCCCCGCCTCGTATTGCCGGGCCACATCCACCAGCATCTGCGCCACGGCCCCCTGCCGGACCTCCGAGTGGCCGTGAATCCCTTCCCGGATCAGGTCGCCGGCCATCTTGTCCAGCACGGCACGGGCTTCCTCGGTCAGTCCCTGCAGCACTCCGTCCGGAAGTCCATCCACCGCGGCATACTCCACCGGGTCAAGACCATGCGCCAGGACAATGCGTGCCCCATAGGCTCCAGCCAGCTTGCGGGCATACTCCAGAGCCGCCTCGGAGCGGCCCTTCAGGTCCGTGGCCACGACAATAGTCTTCAACCCGGCCGCAATGCCCATGATTCCTCCCTGACGTCCGCCGGCGCCTTGAATTCCACTTCTATTGGATTTTGAGTCTGCGCTTGGCTGAAATTGCCCGGCAGTGACACGATTCACCCCGTCTTGTGATTGATGTCACAACCGGCAGAGAAAAATCGGCTTGCACGCAGAGACATCTGCCCGCCATCCAGTTAGAATCTCTTCCGCCCTGTAAGAGCGGCCGCGGCGCGCAAACAAGCATAGCAGGGAGCGGAGTTGCCTGCCGGGCGCGAAGGGTCTGTTGATATGGCGGCTCTTACCACGCCGGAGTTGCGTTCTTTCCAATCCAGAATTTATTTCTGGCGTTCGGGGGAGTTTCGATGAGGCGGCTGGTTTTCTTTGTTGAGCGGGGTTCGCTCTGCTCCTTCTTGCCGCCCCTGGTTACGGCCAAGGGTCTCGCCATGTGGATCCATTTCTGGGCGCGGACGCCGGCGGCAACGTCTTTCCCGGCCCGTCCCTGCTTTTCGGCAGCATCAAGCCCGGCCCGGTAGACATGGAGCATGCCGGCGGCGATTTTGAGATTGCCCTGCTGGCCAGGGAAGTGAACAGGCAGCCGATCACCGCAAGCATCTTGTGCGTCCGAATCACGGCAAGCGACTTTGGGATCGCCACTTCAGCAAAGGCGGCTTTCAGGGGATTCATCCGGCGTGCCACCGCGATGGAAGCGGGTTGGAGCGTTGGGAGCTACGGACGAGCGGCGGTGGGGCGGCAACCGCTTTTATGAAGGCAACTTGTTGGACTGACGCGTGTTTTGTGCCGCAGCATGCGGACGGCCCGATCAAAAAGATGGGCGGAGCGCGAGCACATGTGCGGCGTCTTGATTACGTCTATACATGGCCGGGACCGATGCGCTACCCTTGCCGGTCATGAAAAACACATGGAAGCCCGGAAGCGCCTACCGTGTTTTGGTCCACGCCGGCCTGCTCTCTGCTCTTCTGTTTTCTGCCTGCGCCACCGCGGCGCAAGCCCCCTTGCCCGACTCGCCTGCCATCGAAGCCCGTGCCCGCGCGCTGGTTTCCAAGCTCACGCTGGAACAGAAGATCGTGTTCCTGGGTGGAACCGGCGACGGCAACTACGTCCGCGCTCTGCCCGAAATCGGTCTGCCCAGGCTGAAGATGTCCGACGGTCCCGTGGGTGTGCGCGCGTGGGGACCCGATACCGCGTATGTCTCCGGAGTTTCGCTGGCGGCAACGTGGGATCCGGCGCTGGCGCGGCGCGAAGGCGAGGCGCTGGGCCGGGATGCGCGCTCGCGCGCGGTGCACTTCGTCTTTGGGCCGGGCATCGACATTGCGCGGTCGCCGCTGGCGGGCAGGAACTTCGAGTACTTCTCCGAGGATCCCTTCCTCAACTCCGCGCTCGTGGTTCCCTATGTGGAAGGCGTGCAGTCGCAGGGCGTGATTGCGTGCGCGAAGCACTATGCACTGAACGACCAGGAGTACAACCGGCACAACGTGAGCGTGGACGTGGATGAGCGCACCATGCGCGAGATCTACCTGCCGTCGTTTGAAGCCGCCGTGACCCGAGGCCATGTGGACGCGGTGATGAACTCCTACAACCTGGTGAACGGCATGCACGCCACGGAAAACGCCTTTCTGAATCTGAAGGTGCTGAAAGGCGAGTGGGGCTTCAAGGGCATCCTGTTTTCCGACTGGGGCGCGACCTACAGCGCCGTGGACGCGGCCAACAACGGGCTGGACCTGGAGATGCCCGATGCGCGCTTTATGAACGTCAGGAACCTGCGGGCGGCGGTGCAAAGCGGGCAGGTGAAGGAATCCGTCATCGATGACAAGGTGCTGCGCGTGGTGCGCGCCGCGCTGCGCTACGGCTTTATGGACCGTCCGCAGTTCGATGCGGCCGACTCCACGTATTCGGTGGCGGATCGCGGCATCGCCCTGCAGGGCGCGCTGGAGAGCCTGACACTACTGAAGAACGAGGGCCACCTGCTGCCGCTGGACGCGGCGAAGATGAAGACCATCGCGGTGATCGGGCCCAATGCGTATCCGGCGGTGACCGGCGGCGGCGGATCGTCTTACACCACGCCCTTCGAGCCCGTGAGCACGCTGACGGCAATTGCCAATTTTCTGGGGCCGAAGGTGAAGGTGCTTTACAGCCCCGGCCTGCCCACCATCTCCGAGGTCTTCGAGCACACGCCGTGGGGCGGCGCGGTGAAGCAGGAGACCTTCGCCTCGGCGGACTTCAGCGGCCAGGCGGCGGTGAGCACGCGCCGCAACATTGGCGACTGGAAGCCGTCGATGTTTGGCCCGGAGGACAAAGCCGAACGCACCATCCGTTACACGGCGGTGTTCAAGCCGGCCACAAGCGGCAAGTATCTGCTGCTGGCTGCCGCGGCCAGCGAGGATGCCTATCGCATTCGGGTGGATGGCAGGCAGGCGATCGCGCAGCCGCAGGCGGAAGGGCAGGTGCCCCACTGGGTGGCGCTCGAACTTGCCGCCGGCAAAAGTGTCACCGTCACAGCCGACTACATGCCGCACATTCCGGGCCTTCACCTGGGCGTGGGCATGGTGGCGGCCAGCGACCTGGTTACGGAAGAGGCGAAACAGTATGCCGCGCTGGCGGATGCGGTCGTGGTTGCCGCCGGTTTCACGCCGGTCACCGAGGGCGAGGGCTTCGACCGGACCTTCGAGCTGCCCTTCGGACAGGACGAGCTGATTGAAGCCATGGCCGCAGCCAACCCGCACACCATTGTCACGCTCACCGGCGGAGGCGGCATGGGCACAACGCCCTGGCTGGGCCAGGTTCCGGCTCTGTTGCACACCTACTATCCGGGGCAGGAAGGCGGCACGGCGGTGGCCGAGGTGCTCTTCGGCGCGCACAATCCCGAGGGCAAGCTGCCGGTGACCTTCGACCGGAGCTGGAAGGAGAGCGCCTCGGCAAAGTACTACTACCCGGTGAAGGGCGCCGATACCGAATTGCACGTGCGAGAGACCGGCGGCCGCCTGTCGAACTACACGATCGAGCATGTGCGCTACGGCGACAAGCTGCTGGTGGGCTACCGCTATTGGACGACGATGGGCAAGCATCCGCTGTTTCCGTTTGGCTACGGGCTGAGCTATACCACCTTTGCTTTTTCCAGGCTGCAGGCGCCGCCGGCGGCAACCGCGGGCCTGACGGTGGCGGTGAGCTTCGACGTGACCAACACGGGGAGCGTGGCGGGCGCGGAGGTGGCGCAGCTCTACGTCTCCGATCCGTCGGCCCGGGTGGACCGGCCGGAGCGCGAGCTGAAGGGCTTTGAAAAGGTGTGGCTGGCGCCGGGAGAGACAAAGCGCGTGACGCTGAATCTGGACGCGCGCGCCTTCAGCTACTGGGACGAGACCGCGCACAAGTGGACGATCGACCCCGGGAAGTTTGTGATGCGTGTGGGCGACTCCAGCGAGAACACGCCGCTGCAGGCGGATTTGACGCTGGAATAACGGCGATTCCAGGCGCCGCCAGCGGCCCGCCGAAGTGCATCGGCGGACCGCTGTTGTCTAGTTTGGTTAGAATGACGCATATGAAACGAGTTTTGTTGTCGTGGAGCAGCGGGAAAGACAGCGCGTGGGCGCTGCACCTGTTACGCAAGAATCCGGAGATTGAGCTGGCGGGGCTGCTGACCACGCTGAACGAGGAGTTTCAGCGGGTGGCGATGCACGGCACGCGGCGCAGCGTGCTCGAGGCGCAGGCCCAGGCGGCCGGGCTGCCCTTGTGGGAGATTCCGCTGCCATGGCCCTGCTCGAACGAGGAATATGAGCAGCGCATGGCCCAGGCGTGCCAGCGGGCGGTGGCGGAACGGGTGGAGGCGGTTGCCTTCGGCGATCTGTTCTTGACCGACGTCCGGGCGTATCGCGAGAAGCAACTGGCGCCCACGGGGCTGGAGCCGCTCTTTCCGCTGTGGCAGATCCCCACGGAGCAACTGGCGCAAGAGATGATTGCCTGCGGATTGCGGGCCAAGCTGACCTGCGTGGATACCAGGCAGTTGGCGGCGGAGTTTGCGGGGCGGGAGTTCGACGCGGCCCTGCTCGCGGAGCTGCCGCCGCAGGTGGACCGCTGCGGTGAGCGCGGCGAGTTCCATAGCTGCGTGTACGCCGGGCCAATGTTTGCCGCGCCCATCGCCCTGACCGCGGGCGAGGTGGTGCATCGCGACGGCTTTGCCTACGCGGACTTTTTCTGAGGGCCGCCGGCGCGGAAGCCGTTGGTGGCGGCGGGAAGAGTTAGTTCTGTGCCGGGAAGTGGGCGGTTTCCGCTTCGGCCGGGTGCGGGAGGGGTTCGCGGAGAGTGAGGACGGGGCAGCGGGCGTGAGCGAGAACCTTGTAGATGACGCGGTCGCGGGTCATGTTCTGGAAGGTGGAGCGCTGGGTGGCGCCGAGGATGATGAGGCCGGCGTTGTGGCCGGCTGAGGCGGCAAGAATTTCGATGGCTGGGTTGCCGTGGACGACGTGGGGCTCGACGGAGAGGCAGCAGCCGGTGCGAGTGACGGCGGAGAGAAGGCGCATCTCGTGCATGGCGAGGGAGTCGAGCGCGGTGGGCATGCCCTGGCGCTGCATCTCGTCCACGGGAGGAAGGACATGGAGCAGGATGAGCCGGGCTTTGCGGGCGGCGGCGATTTTGCAGGCAAGTGCCGCGCTCGGGCGGGAGGTCTCTCGGAGTGTGGTGGCGTGTAGGACGACTGGTTCGCCGCCGGCACGGTCCGCCGGGAGATGAGCCTCGGGTCCCACGGTGATGACCGGGAGATGGACCGAGCGCAGCACTTGCTCTGCCACGGAGCCGAGGAGCAGCCTGCCTAACTTGCTCCGGCTCCGGGTAGCGAGAAGGATGCGGTCCGCGCGGAACTGGCGGACGGCAGTGAGGATCTGGTGGGCGGCGCCGCCCTCGCGGACCAGCGCATCGCAAACAATGCCGTGGCGGCGGGCCGTCTGGCAGCCGTGCTCCAGGGTGGCGGAGGCAAAGCTGGCGACGCCGGCAAGGTCGTAGTAGGGAGTGCCGGCCGGGTCCATGGTGACGGCGGTGCCGGGAGCAAGCGCGTGGAAGAGGATGAGGCGGGCTTGGGATTCGGCGGCCTGCTCGAGGGCGAACGGCATCAGGTGGTCGAGGTCGGTGAGGTCGGTGGCGACGAGGAGGACGGAGGGAGTTGCCCAGCGCTCGATCCCGGCGTCGAGCGTCGCATCGAGTTCCGTGCCCGGGCCGGTCTCCGCCATGGCGCGCACCTCTGCAACTGAACAGGGTGGCACCGGGGCGGCGGAGCGGATGTGTCGAGCGGCACCGGAGGATGTGATTTGGATCACCAGCGGAAGCGGCTTTCGGCAGTCGGCGGGATTTCATTCGCGGACCCGGCCACCGCTTGACAATCAATGGAGTAAACCCATTTACTTGAGGGCGAACGTCCGCGGATGCGCGGGCGCATTTGTTTCTTTTCCGCAGGTGACGCCATGTCAGGATTCGCAGCGGCTCCGATGAGCGCCGGCGGCGCAGCTTCTCTTCCGAATCTCCTGGCGCTGAGCGCCGCGCCGCTGGCGCGGCTGGGGTTGCTGGACATTGCGGTGATCGCGATTTACTTCGCGGTGGTGCTCTGGATCGGCTTCTATCTGAAGGGGCGGTCGAACACGGGCGAGGAGTTTTTTCTGGCCGGCCGCGAGATGACGGCGTGGATCGCGGGGCTGAGCTTTGTGTCGGCCAACCTGGGCTCGCTGGAACTGATGGGCTGGGCGGGGTCGGCGTATCAGTATGGTATTTTGGCGACGCATTGGTACTGGGTGGGCGCGATTCCGGCGATGCTTTTCCTGAGCCTGATGATGATGCCGTTCTACTACGTGTCGAAGACGCACTCGGTGCCCGGGTATCTGCATCTGCGCTATGGGGGCCACACGCGCACGGTGGCGGCATTCTCGTTTGCCACCGAGATGATTCTGATGAGCGGCGTGAACATGTTCGCCATGGCGGTGGTGATGAAGGTGGTGCTGGGGTGGAATATCACCTTCAGCATCCTGGTGTCGTCTGTGGCGGTGGCGCTCTATGTGGGTCTGGGAGGCCTGCGGTCGGCCATTTTCAACGAGGTGCTTCAGTTTGTGCTGATCTGGGGCGGGGCGCTGCTGGTGCCGGTGCTGGGGCTGGTGCAGGCCGGCGGCTGGGAAGGGCTGAAGGCGAAGATGCTGGCCAACCTTGCGGGGACGTTTCCACACCCCGACAGCTATCTGCACCTGTGGCGGGATACAGGGAGCTTTGCGGCTAACCCCATGGGCGTGCACTGGACGGGGATCGTGTTTGGGCTGGGGTTTGTGATCAGCTTCGGCTACTGGACAACGGACTTTCTGGTGGTGCAGCGGGTGCTGGCGGCGCGCAACCTGCGCGCGGCGCGCATGGCGCCGATTATCGGCTCGTTTTTCAAAATGGCGGTGCCGTTTATCGTGATTCTGCCGGGACTGCTGGGGCTGGTGCTGTTGCAGAATGCGGACGGGAGCCGGCGGCAACTGGTGGGCGAGGACGTGGTGGCGGCCTGCGCGGCTTCGGCCACGGGCAGGCCTGCGAACGCGGCGGCGTGCGCGGCGGCGTTGCGCAAGACGGCGCTGCCCGAGGCGTATCAGCAGAAGGTGCTGCGCGGCGCGCCGGGCGCGGATCTCCACAGCTACAACCAGGCGCTGCCGCTGATGATGGTGCGCTACCTGGGGCCGGGACTGCTGGGGCTGGGCATTACGGCGCTGATTGCGGGCTTTATGAGCGGCATGGCGGGCAACGTGAGCGCCTTTTCGACGGTGTGGACCTATGACATCTACCGGCCGCTGATTCACAAGAGGGGCACGGACAGCCACTATGTGCTGGTGGGGCGATTGTCGATTCTGGCGGGCGTGGCCGTGTCCATCGGCGCGGCCTATCTGGTGATGCACGCGCACGGGATTATGGATTATGTCCAGGCGCTGTTCAGCATCTTCATCGCGCCGCTGCTGGGCGTGATTCTGTTTGGCATGTTCTGGAAGCGGGCGACGCCGCTGGCGGGCTTCCTGGGGTTGCTCACGGGGATTGTGTTTTCCGGCAGCCTGTTTGTGTGGGTCAAGTTGAACCCGGCTGCGCTGGCGCGGGTGGCGCTTTCGCCGGATGCGCGTCCCATGGCGGAAAACGTCTTTCGCGCGGCGTGGGCATTTTTGTTCACGGCCGTGGTGGTGCTGGCGGTGAGCCTGGTGACGAAGCCCAGGCCGGTGGCGGAACTGGAGGGGCTGGTGTACGGAGCCACGACGCTGCCAGCCGAGGAGCCCGCGCCGTTCTATAAGAACGAGTGGATGTGGGCCGGGGTGGTGATGGTGATTTTTGTAGCGTTGAATGTGATCTTTTGGTAGCGAGGCAGTTCGCAGTTTGTAAGTTCGAAATGGATGCAAAGGCATTGATCCAGAGACGAAGAACTGCGGGCTTTGAACAATGGACCGAAGACGAAAGAGGCAGCGACATCATGCAGGGTTCCGGAATTCCCATCTGGTTTTTCATTGGCCTGGTGTTGACGATTTACGGGGCGATGATTCTGGGCTATGGGACGTATGAATGGATCAGCGGAAACTATCCGGCAACGGTGCAGATGACCTATCTGCATACGCCGGTTTGGTGGGGCGGGCTGCTGGCCGCGCTGGGAGCGTTTTATGTGATCAAGTTCCGGCCGGGACGGGAGAAATAGCTTGAGGCAGCCCACTCTTTGCGCGAGGAGACGGCGCAAAGGGTGGGCGCCCGGCACTGGCGTCCAAAGGGTTTTCAAGTGCATTGAGGGAATTCAACCAAATTAAAGGGGTGAAGACGATGGCAGCAAAGCGAGCGATGACATTTGGCGTGATTGTGGGCAACCGCGGATTCTTTCCGGATCATCTGGCGAAGTCGGGCCGTGAAGAGATTCTGGCGGTGCTGGAGGCGGCGGGCGCAAAGGCCGTGGTGCTGGGGCCGGAGCAATCGAAGTACGGCGCGGTGGAGACCTACGACGAGGCCAAGCGCTGCGCGGAGCTGTTCAAGCAACACGCCGGCGAGATCGACGGCATCATCATTACCCTGCCCAACTTTGGCGAAGAGCGCGGGATTGTGGACGCCATCCGGCTGTCGGGGCTGAAGGTTCCGGTGCTGGTGCAGGCCACGCCGGACCGGCAGGACAACATGACCATCGCGGTGCGGCGCGACAGCTTCTGCGGCAAGATGAGCGCGTGCAACAACCTGATGCAGTACGGGATCTCCTACTCGCTGACCACGCTGCACACGGAGGCGGTGGACTCGGCGGAGTTCAAGGCGGATCTGGAGTGGTTTTCGGCGGTGTGCCGCATCGTGAAGGGGTTGAAGAACCTGCGCATCGGCGCCATTGGCGCGCGGCCCACAGCGTTTAACACGGTGCGCTACTCGGAGCGCATTCTGGAGACGAACGGCATCTCGGTCGAGACGATTGATTTGTCGGAGATCTTCGGGCGCATTAACAAAATGAAGGACAACGACGACGCGGCGCAGGCCAAGCTGGCGGCGATCCGGAACTATGTGCCTACGGCGGGCGTGCCGGATGCATCTCTGCTCAAAATGGCCAAGCTAGGCGCGGTGATCGACGGCTGGATGAAGCAGTGCCATGTGGACATCAGCGCGGTGCAGTGCTGGACCTCGATGGAGGAGTTCTTTGGCGTGGTGCCGTGCACGGTGATGAGCATGATGTCGAACGAGCTGATTCCCTCGGCCTGCGAGGTGGATGTGCCCGGCACGCTCAGCATGTATATGCTGGCCCTGGCCAGCGGCACGCCCTCCGCGCTGCTGGACTGGAACAACAACTACGGCAGCGACCCCAACAAGTGTGTCTGCTTCCACTGCTCCAATCTGCCCAAGCATTTCTTCAAGGACGTGAAGATGGACTTCCAGGAGATTATCGCCGGGGCGGTGGGCAAGGATGGCTCGTTTGGCACCTGCGTGGGACGGGTAAAGCCGGGGGCGATGACGTTTGCGCGCTACTCGACCGACGACCGGTTTGGAATCGTCCGCGGCTATACCGGCTCTGGCCGGTTCACCGACGATCCGCTGGAGACCTTTGGCGGCGCGGGCGTGGCGGAGATTCCTCAGTTGCAGAAGCTGCTGAAGTACATCTGTCGCGAAGGCTTCGAGCATCACGTGGCGGCTAACTTCAGCGATGTGTCGAAGGCCGTGCACGAGGCGGCGGTGCGGTATCTCGGCTGGGAGAGCCATGATCATCCGGGTCTGGAAGACTGAGAGAGGCAGGGAACCAGGGATCAGGGATTCGAGAGAGGCAGGTCAGTGGCGGCGGGATGGCGGGCGCGGTGGCATCTGCCGAAGCTGTTTCGATTTCCGGTTCCCTGTCCCTAACCCCTGATTCCCAACCCGAACCACCGTATTCAAGGAGGGCGGAACGACGATGAGCGCACGAATCAGGAAGAGCCTTGTCGAGGGTGGAAACACGCTCGTCACCGAAGCCGCATGGAACGCGGAACTCGATGAAAAACACGATCGCCTGGTGGAGTGGATGCGGGCGCAGAAGCTGGCCGGGGTGTTGCTGCGGCGGCACGAAAATATGGCCTGGCTGACGGGCGGCGCGGTGGAGGTGCGCGTGCTCACGCCGTGCGAAACGGGCGTGGCGTCATTGCTGGTGACGGCGGCGGGCAGGCGCGTCTATTTTACGACGGAGAACGAGGGGCCGCGTCTGGGCGACGAAGAGTTTGACGCGCTGGACTTTGAGCCCGTGCTCTTTCCATGGTATGCGGACGCGACGGCGGCGGAGGCGGCGAAGATCGCGGGCGGCGCATTGGGCTCGGACGCTCCGGGCGCGGGCATGACGGCGGTGAACCTGGCGCCGCTGCGGGCGTCGCTGCGCGAGACGGAGATGGCGCGCTACCGCTGGCTGGGCGCGCAGACGGCGGCGGCCACCGTGGAGGCGCTCGAACAAGTGGAGCCCGGCATGAGCGAGTTTGACATGCAGGCGCTGACGGAGGCGGGGCTGCTGCGGCGGGGGATCCAGCCCTCGGTGTCGCTCTACGCCGTGGACGAACGGATCATGAAGTACAAGCACGCGGCTCCGCGCGGGGCGCGGCTCAAGCAGTATGGGATGCTGAATCTGTGCTCGCGCAAGTGGGGACTGGCGATTTCGATCACGCGGTTTGTGCACTTTGGGGCGCTGCCGGCGGAGTTGGCGGCGCGGTTCCGGTCGGCGGCGCAGGTGAACGCGGCGCTGCTGCATACAACGCGCGTGGGCGCGACCTCGGCGGAGCTCTTCCGCGTGTGCCAGACGGCCTACGCGGCGGAGGGCTTTGCGGGCGAGGAACGGTTCCATCACCAGGGCGGGCCGACGGGCTATGGCGAGCGCGAGTGGATTGCGGCGCCCGAGGGCACGGAGACGGTGGTGAACCACCAGGCGTTCGCGTGGAACCCGAGCATCCGCGGCGGCAAGGCCGAGGACACGGTGCTGGTGAGCGGTGGCCAGGTCGAGTGGCTGACGGCCACGCCGGAGCTGCCGGTGATCGAGGCCGTGGCGAATGGGAAGACCTATCCGGCGGCGGGCGTGCTGGTGCGGTAAGCTGACAGGGAGTTGTATGGATTCGGGAGGGAACGATGAAAGCCCTGGTTCTCGAAGAGAAGCTGCGTCTGTCGCTGCGTGAGATCGACCTGACGGCGGAGATGAAGATGGGGCCGCGGGACGTGCGTATCCGCATGGCGCGCGTGGGCATTTGCGGCAGCGACGTGCACTACTACAAGCACGGGCGCATCGGGCCGTTCGTGGTGAACCAGCCCATGGTGCTGGGGCACGAAGCCTCGGGCGTGGTGGTCGAAGTGGGCAAAGAGGTGAAGAGCCTGAAGGCGGGCGACCGCGTGTGCATGGAGCCGGGGATTCCCGATCCCACTTCGCGGGCGAGCCTCGAAGGCCACTACAACCTCGATCCGGCGGTGCGGTTCTGGGCCACGCCGCCGATTCACGGGTGCCTGTGCACGGAGGTGGTGCATCCGGCGGCGTTCACGTTCAAGCTGCCGGATCACGTGTCACTGGCCGAGGGCGCCATGGTGGAACCGTTCGCGGTGGGATTGCACGCGGCCACCAAGGCGCAGATCAAGCCCGGTGCGACGGCGGTGGTGACGGGCGCGGGACCGATCGGCACCATGACGGCGCTGGCCGCGCTGGCGGCGGGCGCGGGACAGGTGGTGATCTCCGATGTGGCGGCGGAGAAGCTCAAGATCGCGGGCCGGTATGCGGGAATCGTGCCCGTGGACCTGGGCAGCGCGCCGCTGGTGGAGCGGGTGAAGGAACTCACCGGCGGCTGGGGCGCGGACGTTGTGTTCGAGGCCAGCGGAAGCCCGCGCGCCTTCGAGGGCATCTTCGAGCTGCTGGCGCCGTCCGGAACGCTGGTGCTGGTAGGCATGCCGCCGGGGCCGGTGAGCCTGGACGTGGTGGCGGCGCAGGCGAAAGAAGCGCGCGTGGAGACCATCTTCCGCTATGCGAACGTCTATGCCAAGGCGGTGGCGCTGCTGGCCTCGGGCAAGGTGGATCTGAAGCCGCTGATCTCGGCAACTTTTTCGTTTGCGGAGAGCGTGGCGGCGTTTGAGCGCGCCGCGGAGGGCCGCCCCGCGGATGTGAAGCTGCAGATCGCGGTGGAGGAATCGGCCCGGTGAGCGCGGCCAGAGCCGAGGCGGCGGCGCGGGAGCAGACGCGCGGCGACCGTCATTTTCTGGGCATGCCGCTGGCGCTGCTGGGCGGCTACATCGCCATTGTGCTGTGCATGACCGGCGACGGCATCGAGCAGGCGTTCCTGTCGAAGTACATCGTGAATCTGGGCTTCAGTGCGCGCGACGCGGCGCTGGTGTTTACGGTGTACGGGGCTACGGCGGCGCTGTCGAGCTGGCTTTCGGGCGTGCTGGCCGACGTATTCACGCCGCGGCGCATCATGCTGATCGGCGTGGCCTGGTGGCTGGGCTTCCATGCGCTGTTCCTGGGCCTGGGGCTGGGACGCGCAAATCTGCCGCTGACAATCTTCTTCTATGGCGTGCGCGGCTTTGCCTATCCGCTGTTCTTCTACGGGTTTTTTGTGTGGGTGGTGCAGAAGAGCCGGCCGCACGAGCTGGCGGCGGCGATTGGCTGGACGTGGAGCATGTTCACCATCGGCTATGGGATTGTGGGCTCGTACCTGCCCAGCTTTACCATTCCGTGGATCGGCTTCATGGGCACGCTGTGGATGTCGATGGCGTGGGTGATGGCGGGCGGGCTGCTGATCTACTTTTTCACGGGCGGGGTGACGGCCACGCCGAACGCGGCGCTGGCGCGCGGAGAAACCACGCACTTCGCCGAGATCGGCAAATGCGTCACGCTGATCTTTCGCAACAAGAACATCGCGCTGGCGCTGATTACGCGCATCATCTGCAACCTGTCGCTGTTTGGGTTTCCGGTGATCATGCCGCTTTACTACACCTCGGCGCACATCGGCTTTACGGTACCGGAGTGGCTGCGCATCTGGGGCGCGTTCTTTGTGGTGCAGCCGGTGACCAACGTGGTGTGGGGACTGGTTGGCGACCGCATGGGATGGATGCGGCAGATGCGCTGGGTGGGCTTTGTGGGCTGCGGCACCGCGTCGCTGCTCTTCTATTGGATTCCGGCGCACTTTCCGCACAACACCTTTGCGGCGACGGTGGCCGCGCTGCTGTTTGCCTTCACCATTACTTCATTTGTGCCCATGGGCGCCATCTTCCCCATGATGGAGCCGGAGCACAAGGGCGCGGCGGTGAGCGTGCAGAACCTGGGCGGGGGCCTGGCGAACTTTGGCGGTCCGCTGCTGGCGGCGTTCATCCTGCCCTTCTGGGGAATTGCGGGCGTGGTGGTGGTTTACGGGATTCTCTACTACTTTGCAGCCGTGCTCACGCTGTTTATCCACGTCGATCAGCCCAAGGGCGTTTCGGCGGCGTCGCTGGCGAGTCATTGAAGAGGCGGGGAACGAGGGAGCTCGGGAACAGGAAACAAAAACTGGGGAGCGGAGATCTACTCCGTATTTCTTGCCTCCTGATCTGCTGGCTGCAGAGTCAGGCGCGCGGTGAGAACCACCAGCGCGGCCCAGAGGGAGTCCGTCGCGAGCAGGTGGATGAGCTGAACCCACACCGGCGCGAGAAGAAATACATCCACAAGCCCCAGCGTATAGACAGAGGCCAGCAGCACCAGCACCAGCGCGGAAAGCCTGCGGTTGTCCCAGTGAGCGTTGCGTTGGGCGGCGCGGACCAGAATCCAGATCAGAAAGAGGCTGGCGAGGAAGGCGACGGCGGGATGCGTCCAGCGCCAGCGCACCAGCCATCCGCTGGTAGGAGAAAAATCCTGTGAAAATGCGGTGCCGAGCGAAGACGCGGGAAAAAGCGTATCGCCAAGCGCGGCCAGCGAGCCGGTAACGCCCACCACCATCACGGCCAGCACGGCCACGGCGGCACTGAAAGGCGCTACCAGCCGAATCTGGCTGCGCAGATAGCCGTGTTGGCGGCTCAGCAGGTGCGCCGTCAGGGTGATGGCGGCCAGCAGAAGCAGCGTGTTGGCAAGGTGAAGAGCCAGGAAAGCCGGACGGCCGGGAGCCTGGCTTTGCGCGGTGTAGCCCAGCTTGACCAGCAGCGCCCCCAGCAGGGCTTCAACCAGCGTGAGCGCAACCGAGACCACCGCCAGGGCGCGGGCCAGATGGCCGCGGACGCTGCCGGCAAAGGTCCAGATGAGCAGCCCCACCACGGCGAAGAAAGAAAGGCCGCTGGTGATGCGGTGGGTGAACTCGATGAGGGTGTTCGTGCCGGGCGCGTGCTGGATGACGGTGCCGTTGCAGAGTGGCCAGTGGTCGCCGCAGCCAGCGCCGGAGCCGGTGGCGCGGACGAGGGTGCCCCACAGGATGACGGCGACAAAATAGATCAGCACACCCCAGGCGTAGCGGCGCAGGGCGGGCGAGGGAAGGGATTTCTGAGCCGGGGAAATGGCGATGGAAGGCATGCGGAAAGTCTCCCGGTTGAACTTCATCAGTGTAGAACACGCAACGGCGGGATCCCGCGAGAAGCACAAAATGCTGCGCCGGATGAATGCAAGCCGCCTGCGCCTGCGGCTTCAAGCCTGCCCCTTGCCGTCGAAAGCCCGCGCTCCTCAGGGCGCGGGCTGCGGCGTTTTGGAGGAATGCCGATGGTTCATTCTCCCATCAGCCTCACAACGTGGTTCACAATGATGAGATCTTCCAGCGGAGGAATCACGCGTACGGCAACCCGGGAGTTCTTCGCGGAGATCATCGCGGGCCCGCGCACGTTGTTGCGCTCCGCATCCAGCACAATGCCCAGCGCGTCAAGCCCGGCGCAGATCTCGGCCCGCGAGGCCATATCGTTTTCGCCGATGCCGCCCGTGAAGACCAGCATGTCCAGGCCGTTCAGCTCCGCCACAAAGCTGCCGATCCAGCGGGCGATGGTCCAGGTGAACTTGTCCACCGCCAGGCGGGCATGGGCGTTGCCGGCCTGTATGGCTTCGCGCAGGTCGCGCATGTCGTTGGAGAGCTGGCTGACGCCCAGCAGGCCGGACTTCTTGCTTACCACGGTTTCCAGCTTGTCCGCGGCCTCGCTGGCGCTCTGCGCCGTCTTGGCAATCTCTCGCAGAATGAACAGCAGCACCCCGGGGTCGATGTCGCCGGTGCGTGTGCCGCTGATGATGCCGCCGGTCGGAGTCAGTCCCATCGAGGTGTCCAGACACTGGCCCTGCAGAATGGCGGAGATCGAAGAGCCATTGCCCAGATGCGCCACGATCAGCTTCTCCGGAACCTCCGGCTGCAACTGGTAGACGATGGACTCGTACGAGATGCCGTGCGCACCGTAGCGCCGCACGCCCATGGCGGAGTACTCGTCAGGAATCGGCATATGGCGCACCACTTCCGGCATGGTGCGGTGAAAGTAGGAGTCGAGGCACACAAAATTGGGCACCCCGGGAAACAGGCGCAGCGCCTCGCGCATAATGTAGCAGGCGATGGGCGTGTGCAGCGGGGCAAAGGCGGTGTAGCGCTCCATCTCGTCGATCAGCTCTGAGGTGATGCGCTGGTTCTCCTGCACCGTCGGTCCGCCGCATACCATGCGATGGCCAATGGCTACGGGGGCGGGAAACTCCCCCGAGTGCAGCGCGTCGGCCACCAGCTTGAAGGCGACCGAGCGGTTGGGCAGTGCCGGAGTCTGGTCGACGAGTTTTGTTCCCGCCGCGTTCTTGATCCAGAACTTGCCGAGGTCGGTGCCGATGCCGTCAACGGCGCCCTCGAAAAGGCGCGCGCGTTCGCCGTTGCCAGCTTCATAAACGGAAAATTTGATGGAAGAGGAGCCGCTGTTCAGAACAAGTACAGGCAAGGAAGACATGAAAAGGAACCTCGGTCGTTGGGGTCCGCGCGGGGCGGACGGGGTTGCGGGTGAGCCGGTGGGCCGCGTCCTGCGCGGATGAGCCGGTGATCGGCATCCCGGGTCCGCAATCGATACCCGGGAGCCTGGGTTAAAGCGAGCTAGCTCGCGGACCAGCGCCAGTCGCGGATTTCGGGCAGATCCTCGCCGTTTTCGGCCACGTACAGCCGGTGGCGTTGGATGGCTTCGGAGTACCACTGCTGCGCCGCATCCACCTGCGAGGCAAGACGCGGCACGCGCCGGACTGCGTCCAAAACAAGCTGGAAGCGGTCGATGTTGTTCAGCACGCACATGTCGAACGGCGTCGTGGTGGTGCCTTCCTCCTTGTAGCCGCGCACGTGAATGTGTTCGTGATTGCGGCGCCGGTAGGTCAGGCGGTGGATGAGCCACGGATAGCCGTGGAAGGCGAACACCACCGGCACGCCGGGCGGAAAGATGCGGTCGTACTCCTCGTCGGCTAGCCCGTGCGGATGCTCGGACTGTGGTTCCAGCGTCATCAAGTCCACCACGTTCACCACGCGGATGCGCAGGTCGGGTACCCGTTCGCGCAGCAGGCGCACCGCGGCCAGCGCCTCCATGGTGGGAACGTCGCCGCAGCAGGCCATCACCATTTCCGGTTGGTCCTGGTCGTTGCTGGCCCACGGCCAGATGCCCAAACCCGCGGTGCAGTGGGCCACGGCCTCGTCGATCGTCAGCCACTGCGGCGCCGGCTGCTTGCCCGCCACAATCAGGTTGATGTAGTTGCGGCTGCGCAGGCAGTGGTCGGCCACCGAGAGCAGCGTGTTGGCGTCCGGCGGCAGGTAGATGCGCACCACGTCGGCCTTCTTGTTCAGCAGGTGATCGATGAAACCCGGATCCTGATGCGAGAACCCGTTGTGGTCCTGCCGCCACACCAGAGAGCTGAGCAGATAGTTGAGTGACGCGATCGGCTTCCGCCAGGAAATCTGGCGCGTCACCTTGAGCCACTTGGCGTGCTGGTTCGCCATCGAATCGATGATGTGGATGAAGGCCTCGTAGCAGGAGAAAAATCCGTGCCGGCCGGTCAACAGATAGCCCTCCAGCCATCCCTGGCACATATGCTCGCTCAGCACTTCCATCACATGACCGCTGGCGGATAGGTTTTCGTCGACGGGGAGGGTTTGGGCCATCCAGGTTTTGCCGGTGCCCTCAATAACTTCGCCGATGCGGTTGGAGGCGGTCTCGTCGGGGCCGAAGACGCGGAAGTTCTTCTGGTCGAGATTGGCCCGCATGACGGCGTGGAGGAAGTGGCCCAGCACGCGGGTGGATTCCACGTCCTGCTGTCCGCGATCCGGCTGCCTGACGGCGAAGTCGCGGAAGCTGGGCATGCGGAGAGGCTGCAGCAACAGGCCGCCGTTGGCGTGGGCGTTCATGCCCATGCGGCGGCGGCCCTTGGGGGCAATGTCGGCCAGGTCCGCGCGCAGGGCGCCTTTGGCGTCGAAGAGCTCTTCGGGCTTGTAGCTGCGCATCCACTCTTCCAGCAGGCGCAGATGTTCGGGCTTCTCGCGCAGCTCGGAGAGCGGAACCTGGTGGGCGCGCCAGGTGTTTTCCACGGGCTTGCCGTCCACCACCTTGGGGCCGGTCCAGCCCTTGGGTGTGCGGAAGATGAGCATGGGCCAGGCGGGGCGCTCGGTGGCGCCTTCCTGCCGCGCCGCCTTCTGGATGGCGGCGATGCGGTCGAAGATGGCGTCGAAGACGGCGGCCGCCTGCTGATGCATGGTGGCCGGGTCGTCGCCTTCCAGGGTATAGGGTTCGTAGCCGTAGCCGCGCATCAGGCTTTCCAGCTCGGCGTGGGGTATGCGCGCCAGTACCGTCGGATTGGCGATCTTGTAGCCGTTCAGGTGCAGGATGGGCAGCACCGCGCCGTCCGTCGCCGGGTTCAGAAACTTGTTGGAATGCCAGCTTGTGGCCAGCGGCCCTGTCTCGGCTTCGCCGTCGCCCACCACGCAGGCGACGATGAGATCGGGATTGTCGAAGGCGGCGCCGTATGCGTGCACCAGCGAGTAGCCTAGCTCGCCGCCCTCGTGGATGGAACCGGGGGTTTCGGGAGCCACATGGCTGGGAATGCCGTAGGGCCAACTGAACTGGCGGAAGAGGCGCCTGATGCCGTCCCGGTTCTGCTCGATGTGCGGATAGACCTCCGTGTAGGAGCCTTCCAGATACGTGTTGGCTACCAGGCCAGGGCCGCCGTGCCCCGGACCGATGACGTAAATCATGTTCAGATCCCGCGCGCGGATCAGGCGGTTCCAGTGTACGTAGAGAAAGTTCAGTCCCGGCGTCGTGCCCCAGTGGCCCAGAAGGCGGGGCTTGATGTCATCGAGAGTAAGAGGCCGGTCCAGCAGGGGATTGTCTTTGAGGTAAATCTGGCCGACGGAGAGATAGTTGGCAGCTCGCCAGTAGGCGTCCATTTTGGCCAGCAGTTCGGGGTTTAAGGGAGCTTGCATGGTTGCTTCGCTCAAATTCCACCTCCTGAAGGGGAAATTGCCGTACCAAATACGAGCCTAGCAGCACGGGCAACGGGCTGGGGTGATTCGAGTCACATGCCGGCGGGGCGGCCAGCCCACAGAGAGGCGGATGCGATGCGGGCGCAAAAAAGGCTGGCTTTGTTGCCTCTTGTCCCAACAGGAAGCAGGTTTTTTGTGATCTAGAAATATTTTTTGAGCTTGAGGATTTGCGATTCGAGGCCGTACCAGAGGAGGGTGGCGACGGCGGTGGAGACGGCGAGGCGGAAGGCGACAATGGCGAGGTTGCCGGGGATGCCGTAGGGGGACATTTTGACGTCGAACCAGCCGAAGAAGACGAAGACCATAATGTGTGTCATGTAGAGGCCGTAGCTGATGCGGCCGTAGAAGGGCAGAGGTCCGCAGCGGAGGAGGAAGCTGAGCGGATTGCGGGCGCCGGTCGAGGCAAGAGCGGCGGTGATGGCTCCGGTGAAGCCGAGAGCCAGCGTGGAGTCGAGCAGGCTGGTGCCGCCGGCCACGGTGAAGGCGGCTTCGAGGCCGAGCACGAAAGCGGCGAGCCCCAGCGCGAGCCAGGTTTTGCGGCCCAGGCGGAGGGTGTGAAGGCCGAGCGCGAGCAGGCTGCCGAGAGCGATGGCGTCGAGCTTGATGAGGGTGTGGGTGGGGGTGATCCAGGGCAGGTTGGCGTGGCGCAGCGCGGGCGAAATCACCAGGGTGGCCAGCAGGACAGCGGCGAGCATCCAGGGGCGGCGAAGGAAGCGGACGATGGGAGCCCAGAAGAAGTAGTACTGCTCCTCGATGGCCAGCGCCCAGGTGGGGCCGATGGCGGGCGGCAGGGTGAGGTGAAAGAGATTCTGTACGCAGAAGAGGTAGGCAAGCCACGGAGCGGCCTTGATCGCCTCCCACGGCGCGGGACCGATGAACCACGGGGACTGCCAGTAGCACACGGCGAGAACAAGAAGGTAGACCGGCCACACGCGCAGAAAGCGGCGCGCGTGGAAGTTGTGAAAGTAGTGGGGACGGTCGCGCGTGGTCAGCAGGATCGAAGTAATCAGAAAGCCGCTGAGCGAGAAAAACAGCTGCACGCCGGACCAGCCCCAGAGCGCGCCGCCGTGCAGCGGCGTCCCCGCCAGGCGCGGCGAGGAGTGATAAAAGACCACGCCCAGAATGGCGAGCCCGCGCAAGCCGTCGAGCTCGGGCAGATAGGAGGGAAGCCACGTTGGACGCTGGATAGACATGGCGGTGCGTGAGCAAGCGTGCCGGGCGCGCAAGCTGCGCGCCCCGGACAGAATTATCCTTTGGCCAGTTCGCGGGCTCGCTCGGTGGCGCGCATGACGGCTTTGATGAGAGTGACGCGGAGGCCGCCTTCTTCGAGCTCGAGGATGCCATCTACGGTGCAGCCGGCGGGAGTGGTGACGGCGTCTTTGAGCAGGGCCGGGTGGTAGCCGGTTTCAAGGACCATTTTGCCGGCGCCGAAGACGGTTTGTGCGGCGAGCTGGGTAGCGGTATCGCGGGGCAGGCCGACCTTGACGCCGGCCTCGGCCAGGGCCTCGATGATGATGTAGACGTAGGCGGGGCCGGAGGCGGAGAGGCCGGTGACAGCGTCCATGTGCTTTTCGTCGACGACGACGGAGCGGCCCACGGTTTCGAAGATGCGCTGGGCGAGCTCCATCTGCTTGGCGGTGACGAAGCGGCCGCGGCAAAGGCCGGTGGCGCCGGCGCCGAGGGCGGAAGGGGTGTTGGGCATGGCGCGGATGACGCCGATCTCGATGCCCGCCGCGTCCTCGATGGCGCGGGTCTGCACCGACGCCGCGAAGGAGATGAGGGCCTTTTTCTTGGTCAGGGCCGGGCGGATCTCCTCGACGATGGCCGGCACCTGGTAGGGCTTGACGCCCAGAAGGATCAGGTCGGCCTGTTGGGCGGCTTCGAGATTGTTGGTGCCGACATCGACGCCCCACTGGGTGCTGAGGGCCAAAGCACGCTCGGCGTGGGCCACGGTGGCGTGGATCTGGTCGGGGGCAAACAGGTTCTGCTTGAGGAATGCCTGCAGCAGGATGCCGCCCATCTTGCCGGCGCCCAGAACGGCGACGTGGAGATCGGGAAGTTGCGCGGGCACCTGCGCGGCCTCAACGGCGATTTCGGCCATCGTGTTTCCTTGTCATGGATGGGATTCTTGTTACAACTAACAGAATACGCGCTGCGCGATGCAGGCGCCAGAGCGGTTCTGCGCTGGCGAGCTTCCGCCTTGCGGCGATCCGCCTCTCAACGCAGTGCGGCCGGCGGATCGGGCTCCTGTGGAGTCGATGCGCCGGCCACGCCGCAGTGCCGGTGGAAACGGCGGGAGGTTAGCGCGAAAGAAGCTCCTGCGTAGTCAGGAAGTCCTTGAGGGCGCTGCTGAGCGAGGAGGATCTCTGCGCGTCGGGCCAGGCGCTGTTCCACAGGATCTCGCCGCCGGGTATGGTCAGCGTCTTCTGGCCCCAGGCCATGGCGCTCAGCACGGTGGTGTTCCAGGCCCGGAACTCGAGCTCGTAGGCGCCCTGGCGCTCAAAGCCCTTTTCAGGCGAACGAAGGTCGGCGACGTGCTCGCCCATATGGGCCACGGCGCGGACCAGCGGATCGCCGTCCAGCTTGCTGCTGATGTAGACGTTGTAAAGAATGCCGTCGGGCGACGTCCGGGAGCCTTTTTCCAGGCTCAAGCTGCTCTCCTCGCTCAGGTTCCCATTCAAAATATTGACTCCGTTTTCGCCCGCTTTCTCGCCCTCCTTGCCAAAGATGTCGATGGCGCGGGCCAGTTGCTCGCCAGCCTGGCTGCCCGTTCCAAAGGCCGCAACGGCCTTGCGATTGGAGGTGACGGGATCGACGATCACCGGGGGCGCGCCGCTGTTCTCATTGGCGGGAGGCGGACCGGATTCGTCCTTGGATGCCTGGGCGGCCTTGGAGTAGTCAATCTCCTTGGAGGAAACGTCGGAGACGGACTGGAGGACGAGGCGGGCGTTGTACATATTCATGTTGCCGAAGCCGTCGAGGCTGGTGATCTTGCCGGAAGGATCGCGCGTCAGGGGCGAGTCGATGCCGTCAAGACGTCCGACCAGCGTTGCGTTCACCTCGTACCGGTGGCAGCCCAGGCACATCCCGTTCATCTTGGCGGGAGCCGAAAGCTCGGAATCGAATTGCTTGAAGGCCTTGTCCCGTTGCAGCTTGATGGGCGCGGGGCTGGCCGCGGCCACGCTTCCGGCATAGTTGGCGGCCGGCTGCAGTTGCAGCATGGCGTAGGGGCCAGCCTTCCCGTGACTTCCCTCGGGATAGGCGAGCCAGATGTCGTCCACTTTCGCCCCGCACGACGGACCCTTGACGACGAATTGATCGAACCCGGCTTCCACCGTGCCCTTGATGCGGACCATTTTGCCATTGAACGCTGCGGGATTCTTGAGAATGTCGCAGACCGTCGTGTCGACGACCTGCGCATGCAGGCTGCTGCAGAGGATGCAGACCAGCCCCACCAGGAAAAGGCGCTTCATTGAAAACTCTCCGGAGGATCAGATGTCCTATGGCAAGAATACTCAATGCCGGAGGCGATCCGCAAAGAAATTGACGCGGCGGAAGAGAGGAAGGCCGGCGATACGCCCTGAGGGGGTGTCTCGCCGGCAGGGAGCGAGCCGCATGCGGCGCTTTGCACTTAGCGTGTGAGCATCTCCTGCTGGCGCAGAAAGTCGCTGATGGTGGCGTCCAGGTTATGCTGGCGCTCGGCCTGGGTCCAGAACTCGTTCCACAGAACGTAACCGCCGGAGATGGTCAGCGTTCTTTGGCCGGTGGCGAGGATCTGGAGGGTTGTGGTCACCCAGGCCTGGTATTCCTTGTCGAAGAGGGTGGGCAGGGAAATGTTAGGCTGGGGCGAGCGCACGTCGGCGATATGCTCGCCCAGATGCAGCGTGGCGGCGCGCAGCGAGGGCCCCTGCAGCCGGCCGGTGTTGAACGTGCAGTTGAAGATCACCCCGTCCGGAGACGCGTGCTTGGAAAGCATCTCTTGCTTGGGCTGGACCTCGTTGGCCACTCCGTAGTTAATCTCCA
The DNA here is from genome assembly GCA_021846985.1 of Acidobacteriota bacterium. Taxonomy (GTDB): domain Bacteria; phylum Acidobacteriota; class Terriglobia; order Terriglobales; family Acidobacteriaceae; genus Telmatobacter. The sequence continues at coordinate 72,423 of JAJZVX010000001.1, forward strand.
CGCCATGGTTGTCCGCAATGGCATTGGAGGCGCGCTCAAGCGCGCGGGTTATCTCGCTATTCACCCCAAAGCGCTGGGCCGCGGAGCGGAGATCGTTGAGCGCCTGCAGAGTGTCCACGGAGGCGTTCGGAGCATTGTCCGCGCTGGCGTGCACATTGACCATCGCCGAAGCGGAGACAGCGTTCATGGTCTGCTCCTGCAGGGTCTGAAACGCCTCCGGAGGCTGGGACTTCACCACGGCATCGGCCTTGGAGAAGTCGTACTCGTGGGGAGTCACGTCGGAGACAGACTGGAGTACCAGGCGCGCCGGGTAGGCGTTCAGGCTCCCGAAACCCTCGATCGAAACGATCTTGCCCGATGGGTCGCGACCGACCCCCGCCTTGGCCACCCCATCCAGCCGGCCCACCAGCGTGGCGGACACCTCGGCGCGGAAGCAGCCCAGGCACGTCAGATCCTGCTTGTGGATGCCGGAAAGGTAAGAGTCAAATTCCTTGAAGGCCTTGTCTTTTTCCAGGCGCAGGTGCGTGCGGGTCACGGCCTGGTAGCTGCCGGCAAAGTTCCTGGCCGGCTGCACCTGGACCAGGGCCATCGGCCCGGCTTTGCCGTGGCTGCCTTCCGGATAGGAGAGCCACAGGGCGTTGATCTGGCTTCCGCAGCTCTTGTCTTTCACAATGAACTGATCGAAATCAACCGCTACGGTGCCCTTCACGCGCACCATCTTGCCGTTGAACGAGGCGGGATCCTTCAGAATGGCGCAAACCGTGGCGTCCGTCACCTGGGCATGCAGAACGGAAGCAAAAGCGACCAAGGCAATCAAGGCAAAATATCGTTTCATTACGCTTCTCCGATGGGGTTGATGGCGTCGATCTGCGGCCGGAGCCAGCCCGCGTTGAGCTGGGCGCACAGGCCGGTGACCGATGTGTTGATGGACAGGCCGGCCCGGCGCGTCTTAGGAGGGTCCGGCAGATTTCTGGCTTGCGATCCACGCGTCGATACGGCTGGCAAGCAGGTTGAGCGGCAGCGCTCCCGCGTCCAGAACCTGGTCGTGGAAGGCGCGCAGGTCGAATTTGTCTCCCAGTTCCTGTTGCGCTTGATTCCGCAATTCGACGATTTTGAGTTCGCCGATTTTGTAGGCCAGCGCCTGGCCCGGCCACGCAATGTAGCGATCGACTTCGGTCTGGATGGATGGCTCGTCGATGGCGGAGTGCTGGTGGAAATAATCCACCATTTGCTGGCGCGTCCAGTGGTCGTGGTGTACGCCCGTATCCACCACCAGGCGGATGGCGCGCCACAGATCGGCTTCCAGACGGCCATAGTCCGAATAGGGATCCTGGTAGAAGCCTGCCATCTTGCCCAACTGTTCGGCATACAGTCCCCAGCCCTCGGTGTAGGCGGTGAAATGCTCGTGTTTGCGGAAGGCGGGAACATGGTCCAATTCCTGCGCAATGGAGATCTGGAGGTGATGGCCGGGCAAGCCTTCATGATAGGTGACGGCTTCCACTGCGTAAAGGTTGCGGCTGCTGGCGCGATATGTGTTCACGCGCAGCCGGCCCGGGCGGCTGCCGTCCGGCGCGCCGGGTTCGTAGTAGGCGGGCGCAGCCGTTTGCTCCAGATACGCGGGAACGGGCGCAACCTCGAGCGGAGCCTTTGGAAGGCGTCCGAAGAGCTGCGGCAGCTTGGCCTGCATGGGGACCAGATAGCCGCGGTAAGCGGCCAGCAGGGCGTCAGCCGAGGCAGGATGAAGCTTGGGATTGGTTTTCAGGCTGGCGCGGAACGATTGCAGATCGGCGAAGCCGAGCTTGCGGGCGATCGTCAGCATCGCGGCTTCGTCGCGCTTCACTTCCTCCTCACCGATCTGGTGAATCTCGCCGGCGCTCAGGTTGGTAGTCGTGTAGTGGCGGATGCAGTACTGGTAGTACTTCTCGCCGCCGGGCAGGGCCCAGATGCCGGGCTGTTGCCGGCCCGCGGGGATGTAAGCGGCCTGCAGAAAGCGGGCAAAGTGCGCGTAAGCCGGCAAAACCTGCTTGCCAATGGCGCTGAGCATCTCAGTCCGGATGCGGTCGCGCTCGTCAGCCGGAATGGAAGCCGGAAATTCCTTCAGAGGCAGCGCGAAGGGTGAATCCTCCGCCTTCTGTTGGGCCAGTTGATTCACCTGGTCCAGAACCTTTGCGAGCAGATACTTGGGCGGCACGCGGTGATCGTCGATGCCGATGGTCATGTCGGCCGTGACCTGGTCAAAGGCGCGCGGAATGGCGTGCAGGCGCGCGATCCAGTCGTCGTAGTCCTTCACCGTCTTGAAGGTCAGCTCCGCAACCAGCTGCGGATACACGGTCTGGATGCCGCCCATCTGGGTAACGGGCATCTCCCACTCGTTGAACTGGGCCGCCTCCTGCTCCTCGGTGAGCTGCTCCAGCAGAACCTCGCGGCTCAGCTTTTCCTCCGGCGTCAAGCCGGTTGGATCGATGGCGGCCACGCGGAGCAGAAACGCCAGATGGCGCGCCAGCTTCTGGTTTACCGCGGTCACGGAGTAGTCGCTGATGCGGTCGTTGTAGCGCTTGTCGCCCAGTTCTGAGGCAAACTCGGGCGAGTGTTCCAGCGTGTCCTGCCAGTAGTCGTCGAAGGCCGATTGAAGATCCTGGCGGCGATCCGCAAGAGGCGCGGCGGCGGAGGGAGCCTGGCTGCGAAGCAGAGGAGCGCTGGCCGGAAGAAGGGCGGAAAGGAAAAACAGGACGGGCAGGAAGGTTCTTTTCAAGAGACCATATCCTTGGGACAAAGAGTCGCGGGACGAAGAATCGTCTTCCTGTCGAGTGTAGTGCACCGGGGCGGGGAAAGCGGCGCGGCGCGTCATCAGAGCGTGAGCGCGCCCTCGTTGCCCAGGATGCGGTAGAGCGTCGAGCGGCTGATGCCGAGCTGGCGCGCGGCGCGGAGCTTGTTGCCGCGGTTCAGGTCCAACACATATTGAACGTGGTGGCTGATGACGGCGTCCAAGGCAAGATTTTCGGGCCGGGGCGTCTGCGGCGCTTCGGCCACAATCTCTTTCCCTGTGGGCAGCGGCAGGTCTTCGGGACGGATGACGCTGTCGGAGGCCTCCAGCAGGCCGGCTTCGAGCACGGAGGCCAGTTCGCGCACGTTGCCCGGCCAACTGTGCTGGAGCAGGCGCGCCAGCGCGCCGGGGCCCAGCATTACGGGACGGTGCTGGTAGCGGTGGCAGATACGCTCCAGCAGGGCTTGCGCCAGCGGTGCAATGTCTTCGCGGCGCAGGCGCAGCGGCGGAATGGCGAAGCGGACGGCGGTAAGCCGGAAGGCAAGATCGGGGGTGAACAGGCCTTGCGCGGCCATCTGGCGCAGCGAGGCGTGCGACACGGCGAACAGGATGGCGCGGCCCGGGGCGTGGTCTTGCAGGTTTTTCAGCGCGCTCAGCAGCAGCCCTTGCCCCGTAGGCGCAAGCAGGTCCACCCGGTCCAGGTAGATGATCCCTGCCAGCCGCGCCAGGTCGGCTTCGGTGGCCAGCCACTCGCGCGCGTCGCGGCGCTGAAAGCTGGAATGGGCCAGAAGCGAGCGGCTCACGACGAAGCGGGCCAGAGAGTGCTTGCCGGCGCCCGGTTCGCCTTCAATCGAGGCCACCTGGAGTTGGGGAGCGGCCATCTCCGCCTGGCTCATGAGCTTGCGCCATGCCGCGCTCACGCCCACCAGCGGAGCAAAGCCGGGCGGTTCGAGTTCCACCAGCGAAAGCCCTGCGGCGGAAGGCTGGGACTGGAAATGAGCGGTACTCTGCATGGGTCTCAACGCGCCTCGCCTCCCTGGCTCAAGTAACAATTGCGGGCCGACAGTGCCTTCATCGGCGTGGAGGCAAAAAACATGAGCCTCCGCGGAGCGAGCAGAGGCGTGGGGCGTTCTGCCGGCCGTGGAGCGGCACGGCAAAGGCGAGGCTTCGCCAGCGGCGGCCGCAATTGCCGGTCTGCCCATGGTCGCAGGATGACCTCGCTTGAGGAATGCGGCATCTGCGGCAACGGGGAGAAAGAAGAATGCCGGCGGCGCCGCGCGCATTGGGCCAGGATGCGGTGAGAAACAAGGGCGCCGGTCAGCGAGGACCGGACCCGGAAACCGGCAGGGCAGAACACTTCGATGGCATGGGAATGCCGGCCGCGGATCGCGGACGAAAGGCGCGGCTCACATCAGCTTGCGCCGCACCATGTCGAGGGCCTGCTGGGCGGCCCATTGGCGGATGCGGTCGCGGTCGCCGCGAAAGGTGCGCTCCACATGCTCGACATTGTGCGCGTCGGCAAGCGCAAAATGGACAAGGCCGACAGGCTTGCCTTCGCTGGCGCCGGTGGGGCCGGCGATGCCGGTGATGCCGAGGCCCAGGGTGGCGCCGGTGCGTTGGCGGATGCCGCTCGCCAGTGCCTGCGCCACCTCGGCGGAGACGGCGCCGTGCCGGGCGATGAGGTCGGGCGCCACGCCGGCCATCGAAGTCTTCAGATCGTTCGAGTACACCACGGCGCCGCCCAGAAACGAGCGCGAACTGCCGCTCACGCTGGTGATGCGCTGCGCCACCAGGCCGCCGGTGCAGCTTTCGGCCACCGCCAGGGTGGCGTTGCGCAGGCCCAGCAGGTCCAGGACGATCTGCTCGAGTGTTTCGCCGCTGGAGGAGTAGAGATAGTCGTCGAGGGCCTCTTCCATGCGTTCGGCAAGCTCGTCGACGCGCTGCTGCGCGGCCTCCGCAGTGGGCTTGGCGCACAGCAGGATGAGCTGAATGTCTCCGGTATGGGCCAGAATCGTGGTTTCAACGTCGGTGAAGGTGGTGTAGATGGGGGCCAGCAGGCTGTCGGCCTGGGACTCCGGAATCATGGCGGCGCGTAGCGTGCGCCGGGCAATGTGGCGCGCGGGCAGAATGGACCGCAGCCGGGGCATGCACTCGGCTTCGAACAGAGGCTTGCACTCGTTGGGCGGGCCGGGCAGCAGGATCAGCAGCTTGCGATAGCCGCCGAAGACGGAGTCCAGCCACTGGCCGGGGGCGCTGCCGTTGGGGTTGGGCAGAACGGTGGCGCCTTGGAGCACGTCGGCCTGCTTGTGGTTGTTGGAGGGCATGGCGATGCGCCAGGTGGCGGCGCGGGCGTGAAGGGCGGCCACAATCGAGGCGTCGCGGCGCATGGTCAGCGCCAGCGCCTCGGCCACGGCTTCGCGCGTGAGATCGTCCTCGGTGGGGCCCAGCCCGCCCATCAGGATGACGATGTCCGTGCGGCCCAGGGCGTTGCGGATGGCGCCGACCAAGTCGCGCTGGCGGTCGCCGACGATGGTTTTGAAGGTGACGGTGACGCCGGCTTCGTTCAGCTTTTCAGTAAGAAACAGCGAGTTCGTGTCCTGGCGCCACGGAGTCAGCATCTCGGAGCCCACGGCGATGATTTCGCTTTTCATAAACCCGCTCTCAGCTCCTGGCCATGCGCGGTTCGCTTTCGGCTCTCAAGCGACAGCTTGTTCTTTGCGCGCAGAGAATGGCTGGCTGCCGGAGGCCGCTTTTTCGCAGATGGTTGCGCGCTGGTGGCTGAAAGCTGTCCACTAAAACAGGCTCAATCCTTCCACGCCTAAGTCCACATCATATACGGCCTCGTTGGTGGCCAGGATCGTGGAGCCGAGCGGGGAAAATGCCAGGCCGGCCAGGTTGGCTCCGGCCAGAACCAGGGAAGCTTCGCCGCCGGGCGTGATGCGCACCACGCCGCGGCGGCCGCCAAGACAGGCGGCAACGTAAAGGCTGCCTTCCCGCGACAGGGCAAGGCCCTGCGGCCGGCCCAGGCCGCGATACCACACGCGGGCTTCTCCCTGCGGGCTGATGGCCCAGATTGCATCGCCGGAGGAGAGGGTAGGACCCGTCACGTAGAGCACGCCGGCCGCGTCAATGGCCAGATGATAGGCCGAGACGCTGGGCTCCAGGGTGGCGTGAACAAAAATCTGGCGCTCGGGATTGATCTTGAAGATGGTGCCGGAGCGGTCGCCGACAAACAGATTCCCCTCGGCGTCGAAGGCGGCGCCGGTGGCCACGCCCATGCCCTCGGCGTAAGGGGTGAATTCGCCGCCTGCATCCACGCGGTAGACCGTGCCCTCGGCGCGGGAGGTGACGAAGAGATCGCCCTCGGGCGAGAAGGCAAGCCCGGTGGCGTTCAGAATGCCGGTCACAAAGGGCGTGCCCCGTCCGTCGGGGCTGATGCGGACCACCGAAACCGGGGTTTCCTTCCCGCGTGGTCCCGAAATGGTGGCGTAGATCATGCCCGAGCCGCTCACGGCCGGACTGGTCACGGGATGCAATCCGTCCGAGAGCTGGCGCGCCACGCGCAGCGGAACGGCGTTGCTTGTGCCGCCCGCCGTCTCCACCTGGACCATCCCCGTCGAAGCTTCCTGGGGAACGCGAAAGGCCAGGCGCGTGGGGCGGCTCATCAGGATGTGGGCCGGCGCGCCATTGACCTGCACCGAGGGAAGCCCTTCGGCTCCGGGACCAAGGCCGGCGCCGGTCAGCTCAATTTCGCTCAGCGGCAGGCCGGCCGCCGGATCGAGATCGCTGATATGGGGCGTGAGAAGCGCTTCAGCGGATTGGGATCGTGAACGGGCCATCATCTATATCCAAAGACGCACCAGCGAGGCTACACCCAAAGCATACAGGCCGGCGGCTACATCGTCGAAAACAATGCCCCAGCCTTCGGGGAGGCTTTCAAGGTTGCGCACCGGAAAGGGTTTCACCATGTCGAAGATGCGAAAAAGAACGAGTGCCAGCAGGGCCGGGCGCCATCCCGCGGGGCTGAAGAGGAGGGCAATCCACTGTCCCGCCACCTCGTCGATCACCACGAACTGCGGATCTTCGACACCGGAGTGGCGGGCCACGATGGTGGAAGCGGGAATGCCGCAGAGGAGCACAAGGCCGATGGCGGCGCCGAGAACCAGAAGCAGCGTGCGCGGCGCGGGATGGGCCAGCGCCGTATAGGCATACCACAGCAGAACCGCGGCTACCGAGCCCCAGGTGCCGGGGCCGGGCTTGCCGTACCCGGCACCGAAGAAGGTGGCCGCGGCATAGGCCCAGAACGTGGTGCCGTTCTTGCTTTGAACGGAGGAAGCGCCGGGGCGTTCAGTCATGATTCGAGTCCTTGCTCTGCCCTCCGGCCAGGTTGCCAAGGTCTTCCAGCACCTCGGGATCGAGGACCGGAGAGCTGATCCTGTAAACGCCTGAGGCCCATTTGCCCAGGTCGATCTTGCGGCATCGGTCGCTGCAAAAGGGAAAATCCTCTTCGCCGACCCTGACCAGCATGCCGCAGGCGGGACAGCGAAGCAACTTCGCGGATTTCTTTTTGGACGGCATCGTTGGCGTGTCTGCGCGGGGCGGAGGTCGATGAATAAAAGTTCATAAATATAGTAGCGCGTGGGGCTTGCGAGTCAAACCAAAGCTGTTGTACGCTGATCGAACTTCATGCCGGAGGTCTTCCCCGTGTTTGATGCGCGTCTGAGCGATCTGCGGGATTTAACCGCCTATGCGCCGGTGCGCGTGGCCCTGGTGGGCATTGGGCGCGTCATCTTTGGGCTGGTGGTGTTTCTTTTGGGCCTGCTCATGGTGCTGGCCACCAAGGCGGGGGAGTTCGCGCCCGCCAAACCAGGCGATCTGCCCGCGTGGTGGATAGGTGTGGTCGGCGCGGCATTCGCCTTTGCGGGAGCCGCTCTGCTCACCGGCGGCCTCGGCCGGGTGGTCAGCGCGTTTGCGCGTGGCTGCTACTTCCGCGCCGGCGCCGAGGGCGTAGCCATTCGTGTTCCCGTCTATGGGTGGTTCGGGCGCTACAAGCTCACCAGCTACGCCTTCGACTGGAAGGAGATCGAGCAGGTCCTTTACTTCGTTCGCCGCCTCAACCTGATTTCCTTCGCCCGCGAGGTGCGGATTCGCCTGTATGGCGGCAAGGAAGTGGGAATCGAGCGGTTCAAGTTCGCCAAAAACGCCAAAAAGCTGGTGGCGGAGCTGGTAGCGTTGCGCGCCCAGGCAGGCCGCTAGAGCGGCGCATGCCCCGCGCTAGACGGGCGGAGGAAAAAATGGATCGGATCACGCGTGGAGTCATGGTAACGGCAGGCGGCGCGCTCACAACGGCGCTCACGGCTCTGGCGCTGGTATGGTTGGACCTGCGCTACGACGCCGCCATTTACAGCTTTGTCTACGGCTTTGTGTTGCCCTTCGGCGCGTTTTTCTCCGGGCTGGTGGCGGCCAGCGGATACCTGCTCGGCGCGCGCCTGTTTAACTACCGGCCAGGATGGGCACAACTGGCGGCCATTCTCGTTCTCTCCGGCGGAACCTTCTTCCTCGTTTACTGGCTCGAATACTCTTTCGTCACCGTGGATGGAATTCCACTGCGTGAGCTGGAGAGCTTTGGGCCATACCTCGCCTTTGCGTTGACGCACACCGCCCTCGATGTGGGCCCGGCGAGCGAAAGGCCCGTGCAGCTGGGGCTCATGGGCTACGGTTATGCCGCGCTGCAAATCGCAGGCTTCGCCCTCGGCGGACTTTGCATCTGGCTCTGGCTGCGCGCCTCGGCCTATTGCAAGGCTTGCAGCCTCTACATGATGAAACAGGGCAGCCAGACGCGCTACTACGAGCGTATCGACGAGATGAATCTCTGCCGTGCCGCCTTCGAGGTCGAGGCCGGCGCCGGCGCCTTCCGCCGCGCCGTGCAGCGGCACGCCCAGAGCGGCTCCCGCCAGGCCGGCGCCACCACCGGATACGCGCTCAACATCGCCTTCCTTCATTGCGGCCAGTGCGGGCAGCAGTGGCTCGAGCTCACCGGCCGCCAGCGTACCAACAAGGTTTGGAGCCTGATGAAGGGCGCGCGCTACTCGGCTTACTGCACCGAGCGCATCGACGCTATGGAGAAGCTCGCCGGCAGCTAATCCGCGGCCGCCACGATGCGGGCCACCAGATCGTAGTCGTGCGCTTCGGTGATCTGGGCGCGGTAGAAGCGGCCGGGCGCGAGCGCCGCCTTGGGGCCGAGTTCTTCGTAGTCGTTGATGTAGACCTTGCCGTCGATTTCGGGGGCGTGGAACTGCGTGCGCCCTTCCCACAGCAGTGGTGTCTCTTCGCTTTCGCCTTCGGCCAGCAGAAGCAGTTCACGGCCAATCCAGGACCGCCGCGACTGCCGCGAGATCTTCTGTTGCAGCTTCATCAGGCGGCGGCGGCGGGCTTCGATGGTGCGCCGGGGCACCTTGGCGTCCAGCGAATAGGCGGCGGAGCCCTCCTCGTCGGAGTAGCTGAAGACGCCCAGCCAGTCGAACTTTGCTTCTTGGATGAACTCCTCCAAAAGCGCAAAATCCGAGGAGGACTCGCCAGGGAAGCCGGCGATGAAGCTGGTGCGCAGGGCGATGCCGGGAACCGCCGCGCGAACTTTTTCCAGGGTGCGCAGAAAGATCTCCGCGCCGCCGCCGCGCTTCATGCGCTTGAGCACATCGGGCGAGGCGTGCTGCAGCGGGAGATCGAGATATTTGCAGATGTTGTCGTGGCGGGCCATGGTGTCCAGCAGCTTCGTTGAGACGCGGTTGGGATACGCATACAGGAAGCGCAGCCAGCGCAGGGCGGGGATGCGGGCGAGACGATCAAGGAGTTGGGCCAGGCCATCGTGGAGGCCCAGATCCTCGCCGTAGCAGGTGGTGTCCTGGCCGATGAGGGTGATCTCCCGCGCGCCTTGGGCGACAAGCTGCTCGGCTTCGGCCACCACAGACTCAAATCGGCGAGACCGGAACTTGCCGCGCAGGTTGGGGATGATGCAGAAGCTGCACGGGTGGTCGCAGCCCTCGGCAATCTTGATGTACGCGGAGGTGCGCGGCGTGGTAAGAAGACGCGGCGTCTTTTCGTTGTAGAGATAGGTGGGCAGGGCCGCCGCGGCGCCTTGCCAGGCATCACGGCGAAAGCGGCCCTGGCGCTCGCGCAGGTTGCCTTCCGCCCTTGCTCCGGTTTCGGATTCGACCCTGTGCGTGCCCGCTTGCGATTCCCGGCCGCGGCGCACCTCTGTCTCGCCGGTCAGAATGTTGAAGGGAGAAGGCGCGACCGGCGCGGCTTCCAGGCCCGCGGCTTGCAGAATCGACTCCAGTTCGCCCGTGCCCACGACGGCGTCAACCTCGGGGATGCTTCTCCGGATTTCGTCGCGATAGCGCTCCACCAGGCAGCCGGCCACGATGAGCTTGCGGGCGCGGCCTTCGGTTTTGTGGCGGGCCATTTCCAGGATGGCGTCCACGGACTCCTGTTTGGCCGTGTCGATGAAGCTGCACGTGTTCACCACCAGAATCTCGGCTTCTTCGGGATGGGGCGTGAGGCGCGCGCCGGCGCGGTCCAGCAGGCCCATCATGACCTCGGAATCAACGAGGTTCTTGGGGCAGCCGAGAGAGACGAAGCCCACGGAAGGGGCCGTGGGTTGGGCTTTTTTGCTCACCTTTCGATTGTACCGGGAAGGGGGCGAAGCGCATGACGTTCGTGGTTCATCGCGTTGTTTGGGCAGACTCCCATTCTTTCGCGGTCAAGCTGCGCGAGGATGGGAGTCCATGGATGCCGCGGGGACCGAAACTACTCTACGTCCTATCCAGGTTGTTGTAAACGTCGCGGATGTTGTCGTTCACGTCGTTCTGCAGCGGCGGCATGGGGCCAAAGTGGGTGTTGTCTTCGGCCAGGGTGCGCGCCACGAACGCGCCGTAGCCGTTGGAGCGGAGTGACTTGAACTTCGCCACGGTGAGGCGCTGCTGCATTTCTTTCAGCGTCTGCCCTGCTCGCTTGCTCACCTCCACCAGTTCCACCAGTTCCTCGATGTAGTTGCGCTGGCAGCGCATGATGGTGCGCGTGGACTGCATGGGGCCGTGGCCGCCGAGGAGATACTGAAAGTCGAGTTGCGCGACCGCGTCGATGGTGTGCGGCCACAGGCGCGGGTAGCCGTCGGCGACGTTGGGGAGCCAGCAGTGGATGGCGTCGCCGCTCGCCAGGGCGCGGCGCTGCGGGCAATAGATGAAGATGTCGCCCGCCGTGTGGGCCCGCCCGTGGAACTCCAGGTGAAGATCGAAGGCCGCGTCCTCCAGCAGGTACGACTCCTCGAAGGTGATCGTGGGCAGTTCCAGGCGATACTGCTTCATGTCCTCCCGATAGGCCTGGAGTTGGCGAATCTGCTCCGCGCAGAAGGCCTTTTCCGCCGTGGACGAAGAGCGCTCCGCGCGCTTCGCAAAGTCCTCGATCAGCTGCGGAACGGAGTCGAGCGGCGACTTGGTCTGCAAGGGCGCTTTTCCCTCCAGCAGATCCTTTGTCGCGCGCGAGGCGATGATGTCCACCTTGTGGCCGGTTTCCAGATAGGCGCGGTCGCCCTGCGTGTGGTCCCAGTGGCAGTGGGTGTTAATCAGGTAGCGCACAGGCTTGTCGGTAACTTCGCGGCGAAGCTGGGCCAGCAGCGCCGCCGCCGACGACGGACGCGAGTGAGCATCCACCACGACCACGTCGCGGGAGCGGACGAAGATGGCGGCGTTGCAGTTGATCACGGCGAGGGGATGGGCAAAGGCAAAGTAGACGCCCTCGGCGGCCTTCTGAATTTCAAACAGGTGGTGCGCGGCCGTGGCCGAGGCGGCGGTGGCCCAGGCGGCGCGGTGGGCGGCAAGCTCCAGAACCGACGTTCCGGCAATGGCGCTGCCCATGAGGAAGTGAAAGAACTGGCGGCGCGTGGTCAGGCCGTGGCCGGGTTCGGGCTGTGCGGCAACGTGGTTGCGAGACCGCACCGCCGCATGGAGATGGGCGTGTTCATGATGGGCGTGAGGATGAGGATGGGGATGCTCGTGGTCGGCGTGCATGGGGTGGTGCTCCTCCGCGGCCGCCTTTGGCGGGGCCGCACGGTCGCTCACCATTCTGGACCAGCAGGCCGCGCGGCGCAATGAAAAAGGCTCGGGAAGAATGAAGCGGCTTGCGCGGCGCGCCCGGGAGATTACGCCGCCTGCGGATGATAGAATCAACCAGTGCCGGGTCCTACGCGACGTAATCCCGCCAACCCCGCCAGGTCCGGAAGGAAGCAACGGTAACGGGCTAGTACGGGCGCAGTGGGTTACCCGGCGCTTTTTTTGAGTGGCGTACTTGCCGCGTTTTTTTTGAAAGCGCAAGGGCTCTCGTTCTGAAGGAGAAACGCTTTGGCTCTAACGGTTCGTCCCATCGTGGGCCGGCGCGCCAAGATCACGGCGCTCGGCACCCACGTTCCCCCCGACGTCATTACCAATCAGGATCTGGAAAAAATAGTGGACACCACCGACGAGTGGATCCTTACGCGCACGGGCATCCGCGAGCGGCACAAGCTGGCTGCGGGCAAGGGCGTGAGCGACATGTGCGTCGAGGCCGCCCGGAAGTGTCTGGCGGCGCGGGGGATCGAGGCCAGCGAGGTGGAAGCGATCGTTGTGGGCACGGTCACTCCGGACATGATGTTTCCCTCCACCGCCTGCCTGGTGCAGCACAAGATTGGCGCGGCCGGCGCTTGGGGCTTCGACGTTTCGGGCGGCTGCTCGGGCTTTGTCTATGCGCTGCAGGCGGGCGTGAAGCTGGTGGAAAGCGGCGCGCACAAGAAGGTGCTGGTCTGCGGCGCCGACGCTAACACGCGCATGACCGACTACAGCGACCGCACCACCTGCGTGCTCTTTGGCGACGGCGGCGGCGCCGTGCTGCTGGAGCCGGCCGAAGAAGGTGAGATCGGGTTTATCGATTACGTGCACGAGATCGACGGAGCGGGCGGAGTGGCTCTGAACCTGAAGGCCGGCGGCAGCCTCAACCCCGCCACCCACGAAACCATCGACAAAAAGTGGCACTACATCTACCAGGACGGGCAGGCGGTGTACAAATTTGCCGTGCGCAAGATGGCCGAGGCCACCTTGAAACTACTGGAGCGGAACGGCGTCACCGGCGCGGACCTCGGCTGCTTCATCCCTCATCAGGCCAACAAGCGCATCATCACAGCCACGGCGGACCGGCTGGGCCTGAAGCCGGAGCAGGTGATCATCAATATCGAAAAATATGGGAACACGTCGGCGGGAACGATTCCTCTGGCTATGGAAACAGCCATCGAGGAAGGGAAGCTGAAGAAGGGCGACTTGGTGCTGCTGGCAGCGGTGGGCGCGGGATTCACGGTGGGCGCAACGCTGCTGCGGTGGGAGATTTAAGCAGCGCCGGACCCTGGATGGCGATGCGTCCGGCGGGAGGATCGGCTGTGCGCAAACGAGCCTTGGCAATTCAGCATGTTGGTTTTGAAAACCTTGGCTGTTTTGCGCCGGTACTGGAGCAGGCCGGCTACGCGGTGAGCTATCGCGAGGTGGGGCTGCACGGGTTGGATGCGGGCGAAGCCGCGACCGCCGATCTGCTGATTGTGCTGGGCGGGCCCATCGGAGCTTACGAGGACGGCAAGTATCCATTTGTGGGCGCGGAGGCCGGCATGTTGCGGAGCCGCTTGGCGGCGCGGCGGCCCACCATGGGCGTCTGCCTGGGCGCGCAACTGATGGCGCGTGCCTTGGGCGCTCGCGTTTATCCCGGGCCGGAGAAGGAGATCGGCTTTGCGCCGGTCCAGCTTACGGCGGAAGGTCGCGCCTCCTGCCTGGCGGTCTTCGCGCATCATCCGCTCCTGCACTGGCACGGCGACACCTTCGATCTGCCGCCCGGCGCCACGCTGCTGGCTTCCACGCGCATCTGTGTCAACCAGGCCTATGCCCTGGGAAACTACGCCATCGCCTTCCAGTTCCATCCCGAGGCCGGTGCGCCCGGCTTCGAGCAGTGGCTCATCGGCCACAGCTGCGAGCTGGCGGGCGCAAAAAAAGATGTGGCGCAGTTGCGCGCCGACTACGCGCGGCTGGCGCCGGAGCTGAAGCCGCGGTCGGAGGCTTGCCTGCGGCAGTGGCTGGCGCAGCTTGCGGACTGAGAGGCGCAGAGCGCGCCTTTCCTTTCTCGATGAAGAGTCCCTTTCCGGAACCGCGGGAGCCGGTGGCATCAGAACGCCGGATCTTTGAAGTGGTATTCGGGCAGAACGCCGGTTTCCGCGGCCAGGCGGAAGAAGACGCGCATGGCCTCGAGACATTCGCCGTCGAGCACGTAGTGAATGTTGGTGGTGAGGTAAGCGCGGATGGTGTTTTCCGGGACAGCGAGGCGCGGCGCCCACTCGGCAACGATGGCTTCGATGTTCTGCATGCCGTGATCGCGCGAGCGGATGCAGTCTTCCGCCACCCTCTCATCCAGCAGCCCGCCGCGCGTCGCGCCCCACACGGCGGAGACAAAGGGAAGGCCGGTGACGGCGCGCCACTCCTCGGCCAGATCGTGGTAGACCAGCTCTTCGCCGGTGCGCACCAGGCGGTTGGCGCGTTCTTCCAGGGCGAGCAGAGCGGGGTCGCCGATGACGATGGCGGCGTCTGCGCGGTCCAGCATGACGTCCAGGTCGGCGGCCATGGGAATAAAGGGCACGCCGCCGTTGCCCCACTTGTAAAAGAGGATGCGGCTGTGCGCCACGGTGGTGCGGCTGGCGGTGTCGGCGGCCACGGAGCGGATGGCCGCGATGGGCTGCGCGGCGCGGCGGACCAGGAGCAGGGAACGCACACTGCCCTTGGAGGCGATGGTGCAGCCGGGAAGAATACCAAGCTCCTGGCTGGAAGCCAGAGCGGCAATGGGAATGAGCCCCAGGTCGGCCGTGCCGGCGGCAAGGCGGCGCGCGCACTCGGAGGGCAGCATCCAGTCGATCTGGTAGCGGCGGGCAAGCGCGGCGTCCAGCGGCGGATGCTGGAAGTCCCACATGAGGGGCGCGGTGTTCAAAAAGCTGATGGCGGCGATACGCAGGCGGGAAGGGGCAGTCGTACTCACGCTTTTTAGAGTAGCAAGAGGGGCGGAAGGATGCGGAAAGGCAGCTGCCGCCGCCGGCTTCCAACTCCGCAGCAGGTACACTGATTTTGTGAAAGCTTCCGCTTATCCCGTCCAGCCCTCCCGCAAGGAGTTTCAGGCGCTCGCCCGCGAGCACACCCTCGTTCCCGTCTGCCGGGTTCTGGCCGCCGACCTCGAGACCCCTGTCTCGGCCTTCCTGCGCGCCGCCTGGCCCGAGCGCGAGTGTTTCCTCCTGGAATCGGTCGAAAACGGCGAGCAGGTGGGCCGCTACACATTTATTGGCCTCGCGCCCTTCAAGAGGATCGTTGCCCGCGGCCGCGAGATCACCATCACCGAGGGCCGCAAGGTGGTCGATATCGAAGGCGACATCTTCCAGGTGCTGCGCCGCGCTCTGGCCGGCCATCGCCCCGCGCGCCTGCCCGGCCTGCCACCCTTCACCGCCGGCGCCGTTGGCTATTTCGCCTACGACGCCGTCCGCCAGATCGAGCGGCTGCCCGTTCGCGCCCAGGACGAGCTCGGCATCCCCGACGCCTGCCTGCTCTTCTTTGACGAGGTTCTCGCCTTCGACCACGTGCGCAAGGAGATCTGGCTCGTGGTCACCGCCGATGTGATGCGCGGCGACCCCGGCGCCATTTACGACCGCGCCGTCGAGCGTCTCGACAAGCTCGAAAAGCGCCTTGCCAAGCCGCTGCCCAAGGCTCTCGTCCAGAAACCTCGCGCCCGCGCCAAACAGGCCAGGCTCAAGGTCACCCACCGCACGCCGAAAAGGAATTTCCTTGCCGCCGTCGAACGCGCCAAGGAGTACATTGCCGCCGGCGACATCTTCCAGGCCGTCCTCTCCCAGCGCTTCGACGTCACGCCCGGTGTGGACAGCTTCCAGATCTATCGCGCCCTCCGCGCCGTCAATCCCAGCCCGTATATGTTCTTTCTCCGCTTCGCTCCCGACGGGCCGCTGGACGCCGCCTCGGCCAAAGCGAAGCGCTCGTCCAAAAAGCAAAACCCGTCGAAGGTGGTCGAGCTGGCCGGCTCTTCGCCCGAGCTTCTGGTCCGCGTCGATCACGGCCGCGTGGAGTACCGGCCCATCGCCGGCACCCGTCCCCGCGGCGCCAACGAAGCCGAGGACGATGCCCTCGAAAAAGAAATGCTCGCCGACGAGAAAGAGCGCGCCGAGCACGTGATGCTCGTCGATCTGGGCCGCAACGACGTGGGCCGCGTCAGCCGCTTCGGCTCCGTCAAGGTGGACCGCCTGATGTACGTCGAGCGCTACTCCCACGTCATGCACATTGTCAGCAAGATCGAGGGCAGCCTGCGCAACGACCTTACCGCCGTCGATGCGTTGCGCGCCTGCTTCCCCGCCGGAACCCTCTCCGGCGCGCCCAAGGTGCGCGCCATGGAGATCATCGAAGAGCTGGAGACCGCCCGCCGCGGCGCCTATGGCGGCGCCGTGATGTACGCCGATTTCTCCGGCAACCTCGACTCCTGCATCGCCATCCGCGCCATGCTGGCCACCGGCGGCAAAGGCTACGTCCAGGCCGGCGCCGGCATTGTCGCCGACTCCGTCCCGGAGAACGAGTACCAGGAGTCCATGAACAAGGCCCAGGCCGTCATCCGCGCCATTGAGCGCGCCCGAGCCATGTGAGCCCGCGAAGAATCCCCATCCCCAGTCAGGGCGGCCTGGGTTGAACGTCCTTGTGATGTTCATTGGCCTTCGCGGATCGCGGGCTCTCCCGAACCGTGGGGAATGTCCTGTTTTGGAAGGAACAAACTTCAGTTGTGCCGCACGTCGCTGCGCCACAAACGCGGCCTCGTTCGCCGGCTGATTGAGAAACGCACGGGCAGGAAGTCTTGAAGAGCCATAAAAGGCGGGTTCACGCGCGAGTGCATGATCGTTGCCGATATATGATGGGGGGCATGAGCATTCGTTCGCGTCTGTCTTCCTTGCTGGTGGTTTTTGCTTTGGTCTTGCTTGCCGTTCCGCGGCTTTCTGCGCAGGCCTATGTGGGCCGGCCGAAGCTGATCGTCATTGTGGTCATCGACCAGTTTCGCGCCGATTACCTGAACCGAGACGAAACCCTGTTCAAAGGCCGGGGCTTTCGCTTGTTCATGGATGAGGGCGCCTGGTTTACGGATTGCTACTACGACTACGCCAACACGAAGACGGCGCCGGGCCATGCCACCATTGGCACTGGAGCCTACACCGACGGCCATGGCATCGAGTCCAATGAGTTCTGGGATGCCGCGCGTTCGATGACGCATCAGGTCACCTCGGTGGAGGATGAGCGCTACGAATTGGTGGATCTACCCGCCTCGTCGATTCCCGCCAACCAGCCCGGCGCTCCCGCTACAGCGCTCGGGTATGTCATCGGCTCCTCGCCGCGCAACCTGCGCGCCACCACGCTGGGCGACGAGCTGCGGCTGGCCACGCAGGGCCGGGCGCGCGTCTACGGCATCTCGCTGAAGGACCGCGCCGCCATTCTGCCCGCGGGCCAGTCGGCCAACGGCGCCTTCTGGATCGATCCCGCGAGCGGCCAGTTCACCACCTCGACTTATTACATGGAGCATCTGCCGGAGTGGGCCCGGGTCTTTAACGCCAGCGATCGCCGCGCCGAGGCCGAGCGCGAGGCCAAGGTGCCCGGAACAAAGCAGTTCTTCGCCATGGTGGGCCGCACCCCGGCGGCAAACCGCTACGAACTGGACTTTGCCAAGGCTCTTATCAAAGGAGAAAAGCTGGGCCAGAATGGCGTGACCGACCTGCTGGTTGTCTCGCTCTCGGCCAACGACATTCAGGGCCATCAGTTTGGGCCCGACTCGCTTTCCGAACAGCAGATGATCCTGAGCCTGGATCAGGATTTGGGCGGTTTCTTTGGCTGGCTCGACCAGAATATCGGCCTCAAGAACATGTGGCTGGCGCTCACCGCCGACCATGGCATTGCGCCCATCCCCGGCGAGGCTGCCAAGCTTGGCATCGACTCGGCGACGGTGGATACAAAGAAGCTATACGTCAGCCTGAACGCGGAGCTGAGCGCGCGATTTTCCTATGGCAAGCCGGCGGAGTACCTGCTGCCGGGTCCGGACCTGCCTTACATTGTGCTCAACAGTCAGGCTTTCCGCGCCGCGGGCGTGGACGAGAAGACCGCGGAGAACGCCGTGGCAGAGATGCTTCCGGGAGTGATCGCCAATCTGAGCCCCCACCCTGACGCGAACACGGATGCGGCTCCGGCGCTGCACCGCCTGCCGCCCACGCCCCAGGTGGCGGGCGTCTACACCCGGCTGGAGTTCGAGCATGGCCAGTTGCCCCCTTCCGAATGGGGGCGGCTGCTGGCCCACAGCTACGCCGATCACGGCAACTGGTTTGTCATGTTGGTGCTGGGCGCCTACCAGATGGGTGCAGCTTCGCCCTTCGGCGGTACGACTCACTTCAGCCCCTGGTCCTACGACCGGCATGTGCCGTTGGCTTTTTATGGCGAGCCATTTGCGTCGGGCGCATACCACCAGAAAGTTGCTCCCGTGGATTTGGCGGTGACTTTCTCCTCGCTGCTCGGCATCAACCGGCCTTCGGCGGCGGTGGGCCATGTGCTGACCATGGCTCTCAAGCCCGCATCGCCAGGCAAGAATTAGAGCGGCAGCCCATCTTCCAAGCCAGGCGAGTCAGCCAGAGACGCCTCCTTTTGCCGGGGCCGTTTCTGGCTGCGCCTCCGCACGCAAACCCTCTGCTTTCCTGCATCAGGCGCTTTGGCGCAGGCTGCGCTGAAGCGCACTGCGCCGCGCGGCGGTTGCGGCGCGGGTGATTCCAGGAATATCGTTCCAGATGGACTGAGAAACAGGGGGCCAACTGCCATGAGCGATGCGCCACACGCGGACCGGCGTGATTTTCTGAAGCGAGCGCTTTCCGGCGCCGCGGCGCTTGGACTGGTGGGCGCGCCCGCTTGCGCCGCCGCGGGGACGGAAGCGTCGGGCTGGAAGGCCAGGGTTGTGGTTGCCCGCGATCCGCAGTTGCGCGGCGGAGGCTCCTCGGTTGACCCTCAGCGGATGCTGGCTTTGCTCGACCGGGCCATGCAGACGCTTTTCTATCGCGACCATCCCGCCGAGGTTTGGCGGTTGGTGGTCAGGCCGGGCGATGTGGTGGGGCTGAAGGTGAACACCCTGGGCGGACGCGGCATCTCCACCAGCCGCGAGCTGGTCGCCGCCATCTGCGAGCGGCTGCAGGAGGCGGGCATCCGCCCCGCCGATATCGTGGTGTGGGACCGCGACACGCGCGAGATGGAGCGCGGCGGCTTCCATGCCGCGATGGGCGGCGACCGCGTGCAGTGTTTCGGCACCGACCAGGTGGATTACGAGGACGATCTTGCCATGTGGGGCAGCGTGGGCAGTCGGCTTTCGAAGATCCTCACCCGGCGCACCAACGTGCTCATCAGCCTGCC
The DNA here is from genome assembly GCA_021846985.1 of Acidobacteriota bacterium. Classification (GTDB taxonomy): domain Bacteria; phylum Acidobacteriota; class Terriglobia; order Terriglobales; family Acidobacteriaceae; genus Telmatobacter. The sequence goes on from JAJZVX010000001.1 coordinate 91,716, forward strand.
GGTGCTGAAGGACCACGACGGCGCCGGTGTCACACTCGGCCTCAAGAACATGTATGGCGCGATCCATAATCCGAACAAGTATCATCCTGACGGCTGCAATCCCTATATCGCCGACGTGAATATGTTGCCCGAAATCAGGAAGCGGCTGCGGTTGACCATCTGCGATGGCACGACGGCCATGTATGATGGCGGACCCGCCTATAAGCCGGAGAGCAGTTGGCAGATGAACGGCTTGATCGTTTCTACGGATCCTGTGGCGCTCGACTATACAGGCTGGCAGATCATTGAGCGCAAGCGGGCGGAAAAGAAACTCAAGACCCTGGCCGCCGATGGCCGCGAGCCCAAGTACATTGCCACGGCGGCCGACAGAGAGCACCGTTTGGGCACGTGCGATCCGAAAAGAATTTCGGCCATCGAGGTCTAGACGGGCGCATAATTGTGAGGTTTCGCTATGTTCCGCAGGTTGAGTATCGAGAGTGAGAGTGCCGCAACCGGCGGCGCCTCATTTGACCGCCGTTTCTTCCTGAAGTGCGCCCTGGCGTCGGGCGCGTCGCTGGGAGCCGGGGGGGTGGTGCAGCCCGCGGCTGGCATGCCCGCCGCGGCCCAACCTCAGCAGAGCGATGCGCAGTTTGTGGTGGAAGCCAGGTTCTACGACAAGCAGCCCAACCGTAGGATCAAGTGCAAGCTGTGTCCGCGCGCCTGCGTGGTAGGAGACAAGGAGCGTGGTTACTGCGGCGCGCGGGAAAATCGCGGAGGAACTTACTACTCCCTGGTTCATTCGCGGGTGTGCGCGGCCCACGTCGATCCCATCGAAAAGAAGCCGCTCTTCCATTACCTGCCGGGCTCACTGGCTTTTTCGCTGGCCACGGCGGGATGCAACGTGAACTGCAAGTTCTGCCAGAACTGGGACATCTCGCAGGTGCGCCCGGAGCAGATCGCCGCCGAGTACCTTCCTCCCTACCGGATCGCCCAACTGGCCCAGCAATACGGCTGCCCCTCGATTGCCTACACCTATAGCGAGCCGGTCATCTTCAGCGAGTACATGATGGACACGGCCGACGCCGGCCACGAATCGGGAGTGCGCTCGGTGGTTGTTTCCAACGGCTACATCCAGCAGGAAGCGCTGAAGGCGGCCTACGGCAAGATGGATGCCGTAAAGATCGATTTGAAGGCGTTCAACGAAAAGTACTATCACGACGTGGTCACCGGGCAGTTGAAACCGGTGCTGGAGACGCTGACGACCCTGCGCAAAATGGGCAAGTGGACGGAGGTCGTCTATCTGGTGGTGCCCACGCTCAACGACAGCGAAGCAGAGTTCACGGGGCTGGCGCGCTGGGTAAAGGCCAATCTGGGTCCGGATGTGCCGCTGCACTTCACCCAGTTCCATCCCCAGTACCTTTTGAAGAACCTGCCCATCACGCCGGTTTCAACGCTCGATCGCGCCAAGGCCATTGCCGATGCCGAGGGGCTCCATTTTGTCTATATCGGCAACGTGCCCGGACACCCGGCGCAAAATACGTACTGCCCTCAGTGCAAGCGCCTCCTGGTGGAGCGCGTGGGATTCACCGCCGGCAAAATGTTGATTCGGAAGAACGCCTGTCCCTTCTGCGGGCGTCATATCCCCGGCATCTGGCACACATAAGGGCAGTCAGGAGAGGGAACGGATGAAACTCGGAAGGAGTTACAAAATGTGCTGCCTGATGGCTCAAGTGATCGCATTTCTGGCCATTCCGAACTTGCAGCATGTGCGCGCCGCCGAAGAGCAGAAGGTGCGCCAGCCCGGCGTGGCCGGAGCCTTTTATCCTGCCGATCCCCAAATGCTCACCTCCATGATGGATGAGATGCTGGCGAAGGCGGTGCAGCCACCCGTCGCCGGCTCCATCCTGGCCGTGGTGGCGCCGCACGCCGGTTATCAGTATTCCGGCCCCGTGGCCGCCTATACCTACGGCGCGCTGAAGGGACACAAGTATGCGCGGGTTGTGGTCATCGCGCCGTCCCATTACGAGGCTTTTGACTTCACCTCCATCTATGACGGCGACGCCTACGCCACGCCGCTGGGCACAATTCCCGTGGACAGGACTTTCGCGCGCGAACTGGCAAAGATGAGCCCGACCATGAAGCTCTCCGAGCGCGGGCACCAGCCCACCGCCGCGGGCGCCGAACACGCCATTGAAGTTCAGTTGCCCTGGCTGCAGCATGTGCTGGGCCAGTTTACGCTGGTGCCCATCGTCATGGGCGACCAAAGTTACGAGAATAGTCGCGCGCTGGGCGTGGCGCTGGCCAAGCTCATCCATGGCGGCGACACCCTGATTGTGGCCAGCTCCGACCTTTCTCACTATCACCCCTACGACGACGCCGTGAAGATCGACCACAAGACCCTGAACGCTCTTCAGGAATGGGATTACTTCAGCATGTCGCGCAACTTCCAGATGCGCGTGTGGGAGGCCTGCGGCGGCGCGCCCATCGTGGCGGCCATGATTGCCGCCGAGCGCATGGGCGCCAACCAGGCGCGGGTGCTCAAGTACGCCAACTCCGGCGACACCTCGGGCGATCACGCGCGCGTGGTGGGCTACAGCGCCGACGTGTTCGTGAAAGCCGCGCACGCGGCCGCCCAGGAGCCGCCCTTCTCCCTGAGCGACGCGGACAAGAAGGAGCTTCTTGCGCTGGCCCGCAAATCGGTGGAGAACTACGTGGAGATGGGCCACCCCTATCAGCCAGAACCGAGCAAGAGCGAGGCGCTCAACCGCGAACTGGGCGCTTTTGTCACATTGAAGATCGGCGGCGACCTGCGCGGATGCATCGGCTACACCTCCGCCGTGAAGCCGCTCTATCTGACCGTGCGCGATACGGCCACGCTGGCCGCCGTGCGTGACCCGCGCTTTCCGCCGGTCACTGCGCTGGAACTGCCGCGCCTCCACTACGAGATCTCCGTGCTCTCGCCTTTGCGGCGCGTCCTCAATATCGAGCAGATTAAAGTGGGCGAGGACGGCCTGATCATGGTCAACGGCAACTCCGAAGGACTTTTGCTGCCCCAGGTTCCCGTGGAAGAAAAGTGGAACCGGCAGACATTTCTGGAGCAGACTTGCAGGAAAGCTGGCATGCACAAAGATTGCTGGAAAGACGACGGAACCGATATTTTCAAGTTCACGGCCGTTGTCTTTGGCGAGCACAAGCCATAGCGCTCATGCCGCCGCTCGCTCCCCGCGAGCAACCCTGGCGGCCAGCAGCGCCGGAGCCAGATTGATTGCCGCGCAAAGCCAGGCCGTCTTCCAGAATCCGAAGACCGGGATGAGATAGGTGCTCAGCAGCAGCGCGCCCACGCATCCGCCCAGCAGATCGACGGCGTAGAGCGTGCCCAGGCTCCGGCTCTTCTCTGTGCCGCCGAAGTAAACCGCGTTGGCGATGGGGAACTGAAAGCCGCCCAACGCGCCGGCAAGAGCCGCCAGGGCAGGGAAGAGGAGTTGCGCTGCGATCCACGTGCCGGTCGGCGCTGTGAGCCGCGCCAGCAGACTGGCGGCGCCGATCAACACAGGGCCGGCGCCGGCCAGCAGCAGTTGCGTCCAGGCCATCTGCCGGCACGGCGCGCTGGCACCCGGCAGATCGCGCCGGAGCGCCAGTCCGCTCCCCAGCGCGATTCCGGCCATGCCAAGCCCGATGAGAATCGCCAGTTGGTGATAAACGTAGCCGTAAATGGACTGGAACGCGAGCAGAAGGAAGACTTGCAGCGCCATCAGCGTAAATCCGGTGGCCGCCGCTGAAAACCAGGCAGCGGCAGGCCGCCGGGCGCGCGCGGGCGCGCACGCAAGCAGTGTGGCCAGCAGCAGAAGGCAGCCCGCTGTCGCGGCCAGGATTCTTGCGAAGGGAATCCGCGCCGCGGCGCGGAACCCGCGCGACAAGTTGGCGTTGAACTGCGTGCTCCACAGGACCACGTCGAAAAAATAGGCGGCCGGCGCAAAGTCGCGGTTGACCGGGGTGGAAGGCCGCGGCGCGAGCGCGTCCCGCATCTGATCCATGCGGTCGGGCATCATGCGAAAGGGAATAAAGTACTCGCGGACATACTGCGTTTGCAGCTTCCGTTCCTGCAGCCGCGCAATCAGGGTGCGCGGATCTTCGGTGAGCAGGCCGGGTCTGGTGGCGCCGAACAAGTGGATGATGCCGCCGGGAATCGCCGCTGTATACGGAAAGGCCGCGCTGAGGGTGCGTTGCATGCAGCGCAGGAAATCGGCCAGGTCCGGGCCGATGGTTTCTTCGGAGGAACGCAGTTCCAGAGCCAGGATGCCGTCCGGATCCAGGTGTGCGCGCGCGGCGCGAAAGAACTCCACCGTGTAGAAACGGTTCAACTGCGCGGTCTGCGGACCGGGAACGTCGAGCACGATGGCGTCGAATCTCCGTTTGGTTCCGCGCAGGTAGGCGCGTCCGTCGGCAAGGTGCAGATGCACGCGCGGATCGCGGGTCAGAGCGGCCGTTTGCGCCGGAAAGTAGCGGTGCGCCACGTCGATCAGCGCGGGATCGAGCTCCACATAGTCAATGCGTTCCACGGTGGGATGCTTGAGGGCCTGCGCGATGGCGCCATTGATGCCGCCACACACCAGCAGCACGCGCCGGGGCGCCGGATCTTCGAGCAGCGCGTAGTGGATGGCTTCTTCGGCGGCCTCTTCGTCGGGCGCATTGGCCAGCAGCATGCCGTTCGAGTAGATGCTTCGCATCTCGCCGGTCGTGGTGACTACGAGGTTGCCGTAGATGGAATCGCGCCATCCGGCGAGCTGAAAGCCGTGCCAGAGCCGCGCCTGTGCGGCGCGCTCCAGCTTCGGCGCCGCCACAAAAAGCAAAGGCGCTGCGCACACCGCGGCCGCTGCTGCAATCATGATGATCTGCCCGCGGCTGGCTTTGAGCACGAGCACGAAGGCCATGGACACATTGAGCAGAGCGACGATGCCCGCAATCTCAAATGGTCCGCAAAAACGCAGCAGCAGCAGGCTGGCCAACACGCCGCCCAGGCACGAGCCGGCGGCCTCCAGCAGGTAGGCCGCGCTGGCTGCCTGGCGCGGGCAGAGGCCGCGCTCCCGCTGGCACAGTCCTGCCGCTGCCACAAACAGCGCGCCCGCGGCCAGGCAAAACAGACTGAGCGAGACCAGCGAAGCGAGCGCTATCGGAACCGGTCCCAGCAACGCGCCGGGCACCGCGGAAAGCCTGCTTTTTGCCGCGGAGAGCGTCCAGAGGGAGGCCGGAAGGCCGGCGGCGAGAAGACATTCAAGGCTGGCGACGCGCCGGCGCGCAGATCGGCCGGCCCCCGCGCTTGCGCTTGCCAGCGCGCTTCCGGCCGCGGTCCACAACAGCCAGGCAGCCAGCATGATTCCCAGCGAGATCTCGTTGCCGTTGAAGACGACGATCAACGCGCGCAGGAGAACGATCTGGCCCACCACGGCGCTGAACCCAGAGAGCGACAGGGCGGCATCCGCGAGGTGCGGAACGTTCTCCGCATGCCGCGCGGGACCGGGATGTACGCCTGTTGCCATTCGGGCCGAATTAGAATACAGCCAGACTGCGGGAGGCAAGGAGCGGCGCATGGGGCAGCGATCCGATTTGCTGGCGCTGGTGGGGCTGCTGGCCGCGCTGTGCGCCAGCCTGGGATCGCAGTCCGCGGCCGGACTGGCGCCTGCAAAGGCGGCGCTGGCGGCCTACGATCGCTATCTCGCGGCTTCCGAGACCCGCATGAAAGCCGAGACCGCGCGCGGCGTCTTTCTCTATGTCGATGCGCTGCCCGTGCACGATCGCGCAAGGGCCTATGCCAGGCTGCACCGCGGCGAAGTGCTGCTGAAGCAGATGGACACCGCTGGGGACGAGCGCAACTTTGAAGCGCAGCAGTCGCTGGTTCACGACTGGATCGGCCTGGTTTTCATTCCTGGCGCCACCCTCGCGCAAACCATGGCCGTGGTGCAGGACTACAACAACTACCAGACGATTTATAAGCCGGGCATGCGTCACTCCCGGCTGATCGGCCGCGACGGCGATCTCTTCCACGTGTCGCTGCAACTCTACCGCAAGGCGTTTGTCACGGTCGCCTTCGACGCACGGTTCGATATTGAATACCAACGCCTCGGACCCCAACAGATCGTAAGCCATGCGCGCGCCACGCGGCTTGCCGAGGTGGCAGACGCGGGTCATGCAAACGAGCATGAGATCGCCCCGGACCAGGCGCACGGCCTGTTGTGGGCATTGAACGACTACTGGCATTTTGAGCAGAAAGACGGCGGCGTGTACGTGCAGTTGGAGACCGTGGAACTGAGCCGTTCCGTGCCTCCGGTTGTTGCCTGGCTGGCGAATCCCTTGATCGAGAGCGTTCCCCGCGGCATTCTCTCCGGTCTGCTTGCATCTACCAGGAAAGCATGTCTCGATGCAGCTCGGAAGAAGATGTAGAACATTCTTATATCTAATTGAAATATAAATACTTAAGATCGGATAGTCAATGGAAAGATGCAAAGATATAACTCTACTTTGCGCGCCGGGAAGCGCTCTTCCTTAGACACTCCCAGAATGAAAAACGATTCTGCCATTCTGGTGATACTCGTCACAGCACTGCATTTTTTTCAGGGCGTAGAGTAACCCGGGCTCTGGGGAAATATTCCCTGGCGTTGAAAGTTGGTTTTCAAAGCATGAAGCCAGAATTGAGTACCTCGATTGCAGTGAGTTGGATGCGCGGAGTCAATCGGAAATGAGCTGGCGCGATGCATACCGGAGCAAATGCGTCAGCGCCGCAAAGGCGCTGGAGGTGGTGCATTCCGGCGAGAGGGTTTGGGTCCAGTCAGGCTGCGGCACGCCCATCGTTCTGCTCAACGCCCTGGTAGCGCGGGCGCCGGAGTTGCACAACGTCGAGATCGTCCACATGAAAACGCTCGGCGAGGCCGTGTATACCCGGCCGGAATATGCCGGCCACTTCCGTCATCGCGGGCTGTTTATCGGCGACAACGTGCGCGAGGCAGTGATTGCGGGACGCGCCGACTACACGCCCATCTTCCTGAGCGAGATTGAAGGTCTTTTCCTGAGCGGCGCCATGCCGCTCGACGTTGTTCTGATGCAGGTTTCGCCTCCCGACGAACACGGCTTGCTGAGCCTGGGGACCACGGTGGACAGCACCCTGACGGCAGCGCGGTGCGCGCGGGTTGTGATCGCCGAGGTCAACCAGCGCATGCCGCGCACGCACGGCGAAACTACCATTCACATCAGCCACATCGATGCGGTGGTGGAAACCGCGCGGCCGCTGCTCGAAGTGCACCCGGAGCCTTTCACCGAGATTCAGCGCAGAATCGGTGCGCATGTGGCCTCGCTGATTCCCGACGGCGCAACCTTGCAGACTGGGATCGGCGGCATTCCCGATGCGGTGCTGAGTTGCCTGGACGACAAACGCAACCTTGGCATCCACACCGAAATGGTCTCCGACGGCGTGATTGAATTGATGGAGTCGGGTGTGCTGAACGGGGAAGCCAAGTCACTGCACCGGGGAAAGGCGGTGCTTGCGTTCGTCCTGGGATCGCAGCGGCTATTCGATTATGTGCGCGAGAACCCGGCCTTCGAGTTCCGGTCGGTTTCCTACACCAACGATCCGTTTGTGGTGGCGCAGAACGACAGAATGGTGGCCATCAACTCGGCTTTGCAGGTGGATTTGACCGGCCAGGTATGCGCGGACTCGCTGGGCACGCGTCCCTTCAGCGGCTTTGGCGGTCAGGTGGACTTCATTCGCGGCGCGGCGCGCTCCAAGGGCGGCGTGCCTATCATCGCGCTGCCGGCCACGGCTTGCCGGGGCAGCGTGTCGCGCATCACGCCGCTTTTAGATCCGGGCGCCGGAGTTGTCACCTCCCGCGCCGACGTGCATTACGTGGTGACGGAGAACGGCGTCGCGTATCTGCACGGCAAAACGCTGCGGGAGCGGGCGGAGGCGCTGATCGCCGTTGCCGATCCGCATTTCCAGGCGGAGCTTGAGGATTTTGCCGTGCGCGCGCATTATATGGAGCGCCGGCCGGCGGTGCAGTATGCCTAGAGTTTCTGGCTTCGGGCGGAAGAGTGCGGGAGTGGAGAGGAGCATCAAATGAGCGATATCGTCAAACAGGACCGCGGTCAACTGCGGATCGATGAGGACGAGTGCAAAGGATGCGGGTTGTGCGTGGAGGCCTGCCCCCCCAAGGCTATCCGCCTGAGCGAGCATCTGAATCACTCCGGCTACCGGCCGGCGTACTATGCCGGATCGGGATGCACCGGTTGCGGAATCTGTTTTATGACCTGCCCTGAGCCGGGAGCCATTACCGTGCTGCGCCTCGCCAGGCCGGCTGCGGCGCGCCAAATCGACAGCAAGATGCAGGGGGCGGTGGCATGCGCAAGCAACTGATGAAGGGCAACGAAGCCATTGTGAAAGGCGCCGTTCTTTCCGGATGCCGCGGGTTCTACGGCTATCCCATCACCCCGGCCAGCGAGATTACCGAGGCGGCGGCGCTCTACCTGCCGCGCGTGGGCGGCGTGTTCCTGCAGGCCGAAAGCGAGGTTGCGGCCATCAACATGCTCTATGGGGCGGCCTCGGCCGGCGTGCGGGCCATGACCTGTTCCAGCGGCCCGGGCATCAGCCTGATGCAGGAAGGCATCAGCTATCTGGCTGGCGCCGAGCTGCCTTGCGTTATCGTAGACATCACCCGCGGCGGTCCAGGGCTGGGCAACATCGCGGCCGAGCAGGGCGACTATCACCAGGTGGTGAAGGGCGGCGGCCACGGCAACTACCGGACCATCGTGCTCGCGCCGCATTCGGTACAGGAGATGGCCGATTTGACCGCGTTGGCATTCGAGCTGGCCGACCGGTATCGCAACCCCGTTGTACTCATGGCGGACGGATTCATCGGGCAGATGATGGAGCCGGTGGAATTTCCGCAGCGGGCGACAGCGCCCAAGCTTCCCGATTGGGCGGTGGCGGGCACGCGCCAGTCGCGAGGCAACCTCATCAACTCCCTGCATCTGGATTGTGACGAACTGGAAGCTCACATTCGCGCGCTGGAGGCGAAGTATCGCCGCGCCGAGCAGCTTGAGACGCGCGCCGAAGAGTGGCAGACCGACGATGCCGAGATCGTGCTGGTGGGCTACGGCATCGTGGGACGGATTCTGAAGGCCGTAACCGCCGAAGCGCGCGCCAGCGGGCTCAAAGTGGGCGTGCTGCGGCCCATCACGCTTTATCCGTTCCCCACCGCGCACTTCCGCAAACTGGCCGCCCGCGCCAAGCTCTTCATGGTGGTGGAGATGAGCACCGGCCAGATGGTGGAAGACGTGCGCCTGGCGCTGAACGGCGCGCGGCCGGTCGAGTTCCTGGGCCGCGTGGGAGGGAACGTGCCGTCCCATGAAGAAGTGCTGCGATTTTTGAACGAACAGGCGTTACATTACCTGCCGGCAGCCGTGCCGGAGGAAGAGCGGATGATCCATGCCTAGCGAAACGATGTGCGAATACGAAGTCGTGCATGGCCGGCCCAAGGCCTTCTATGAGCGCTTTGAGCGCAAGGAGGACTTGCAGCACCAGACCCACTATTGTCCCGGCTGCGGCCACGGCATCATTCACAAAATGCTGGCGCGGGCCATCGACGAGCTGGGCATCCAGGACAAGACCATTCTGGTGGGTCCAGTGGGTTGCTCGGTTTTTACTTATTACTACTTCGACGTGGGCAACATCCAGGCCGCGCACGGCCGCGCCTCCGCCGTGGCCACGGCCGCCAAGCGCGCCCAGCCTGGAAGCGTGGTCATCAGCTATCAGGGCGACGGAGATCTCTCGGCCATCGGCTCGGCGGAGATTCTGCACGCGGCCAATCGCGGCGAGAACATCACCGTGATCTTCGTTAACAACGCGATCTATAGCATGACAGGCGGCCAGGCGGCGCCCACCACGCTGCTGGGCCAGAAGAGCACTACGACCCCTCTGGGCCGCCACGCGGTGACGGAGGGCTATCCCCTGCACATGAGCGAACTGCTGGCCACCTTGCAGGGCCCCGTTTACATCGAGCGCGTGGGCCTGGGCGATAACAAGCAGATTGTGCAGGCCACGCGCGCCGTCAAGCGCGCCCTTGAAAACCAGGTGCGGGGGCTGGGGTTCTCGTTGGTTGAAGTGCTTTCGCCCTGCCCGACCATCTGGAAGCTGCCGCCCGTGGAAGCGCAGCGCTGGGTGCGCGATGTGATGGAAAAGACTTATCCGCTGGGCGTCTTCTGCGATCGCACCAAAGAGGCGGCGCCGCGGCCGGAACCCGCTCCCGCGCCGGGGCTCGACGAGATTCCGCGCATTCTGGGCGTTGACGACGAGAGCCTGCCGGCGGGCAACGCGCACCGCATGGTGGAAACCGCGGCGAACCTGGATCTGCGTGTTCGTGTGGCCGGCTTTGGCGGGCAAGGCGTTTTGCTGCTCGGCGAAGTGCTGGCGGAAGCCGGTCTGGACGCCGGACTGGAAGTATCCTGGCTGCCGTCGTACGGACCTGAGATCCGTTCCGGCACGTCCAATTGTCATGTGCGGCTCTCCCGGCAGGTGGTCGATTCGCCGCTGGTCACGCAGCCCACGGTGCTGGTGGCCATGAACGAGCCGTCGCTGCACAAGTTCTATCGCAGCGTGACGCCGGGCGGATGGATTCTCTACAACGGCGAAAGTTATCCCCAGGAGTGCGGGAGGAAGGACGTTCGCGTGATGACCCGCCAGTTTACGCATATCGCCGATGAACTGGGCGATCCTCGCGCGGGCAACATGGTCGCCCTGGGGGCGCTGCTGGAGATCACCGGGGTTCTGCCGGATGAGAGCATCGATGGTGCGCTGCGGCGCCTGGTGAAGAACCCCAAATGGGTGGAACTGGATGAGCGGGCGCTGGCGCGGGGGCGCGCACTCGTCAAGGAATCGTTAGCCGAGGTGTGAGATGAAAGCTGAAGCCGATCCGAATCTGATGGTTTTCTTCAACGGGCAATACCTGCCGATGCGCGAGGCGCGGGTAGGAATTCTGACCCACGCTCTTCACTATGGCACGGGCGTCTTCGAAGGCATTCGCGCTTACTGGGACGAGGAGCAGGAGGAGATGTTCCTGGTGCGCGGCCTGGAGCACTATCAGCGCTGGAAGCTTAACTGCGGTATTCTGCGCATCGAGGTTCCTCGGCCGCCCGAGGAACTTGCCGCAATCACTGCCGAGCTGATCCGCAGGAACCAGTTGCGGACGAACACCTACATTCGTCCCCTGGCTTACAAGTGCGCCGAACGCATCGGCGTGGCCATCGACGACCAGGATGCCTTTGCCGTTGTCGCTTTGCCGTTCGGCGACTACCTGCAGGGCGACGGCGGCCTCCACGCCGGCGTCAGCTCCTGGCGGCGCATCGAGGACAATGCCATTCCCGCGCGGGCCAAAATCTGCGGCGCCTATGTCAACTCGGCGCTGGCCAGCGACGAGGTGCGCCGCAGCGGCTTTGACGAGGCCATCTTCCTCAACGAAAACGGCCAGGTAGCCGAGGGCGCCACCTGCAACCTCTTCATGGTTCGCAAAGGCAAACTGATCACGCCGCCGGTGACCGAGAATGTACTGGAAGGAATCACGCGCGACTCAATCATGGAACTGGCCGCGCGCGAGCTCGGCATCGAGGTGGTGGAGCGGCCCATCGACCGCAGCGAGCTCTACATCTGCGACGAACTGTTTTACACCGGAACCGCGGTGGGCGTAATGCCCATTGTGCGCGTCGATCACCGGCCGGTGAAGGATGCGGCCATCGGCCCCGTCGCGCGCGAGTTGAAGCAGCTCTATTTCCAGGCCACCCACGGGCGTCTCGCGGGCTATTGGAAGTGGCTGGCGCCTGTCTACATGTCGCCCAAGGCGCGCATGCACCAGGCCGTCCCGCTCGTCGAGGCAAGTGTACGTTAATGCGGCGCCAGATCTGCCGGCTCTTGGGTTTTGTTCGAGCAAGGAGGACATTTCGATGCTCACAACAGCAGTAACAGGGAACGCATACGACGTGGCCCTGGAGAATTTCGATACAGCGGCAGACGTGCTGAATCTCGAAAACGACGTCCGGGAGATGATCAAGTATCCCGAGCGGATCCTCACCGTCACCATCCCGGTGCGGATGGACGATGGGCACATTCACCGCTTCGAAGGCCACCGCGTGCAGCACAGCATGGTGCGCGGCCCGGCCAAGGGCGGCATTCGCTTTCATCCGCAGGTGACGCTGGACGAAGTGAAGGCTCTGGCCACCTGGATGACCTGGAAGTGCGCGGTGGTGAATATTCCCTTTGGCGGCGCAAAAGGCGGCATTACCTGCGATCCCAAGCGCATGTCGCTGGGTGAAATCGAACGCATGACGCGCCGCTACACCAGCGCCATTCTGCCCCTCATCGGCCCTGAGAGAGACATTCCCGCGCCCGATGTCTACACCAACTCGCAGACCATGGCCTGGATCATGGACACCTTCAGCATGACGAAGGGCTATCCGATCCCGGGCGTGGTCACAGGCAAGCCCATCAGCCTTGGCGGCTCGCTTGGCCGCAGCGAAGCCACCGGACGCGGCGTCTTCTACACCATCCAGAGCGCCTGCGAACACCTCGGCATTCAGTTGAAAGAGGCCACAGTTGTCGTGCAGGGTTTTGGCAACGCCGGCTCCGTTGCTGCACAATTGCTCTACGAAGCCGGAGCCAAGGTGATTGCCGTCAGTGACTCCACCGGCTGCGTCTATAACCAGAACGGCCTGAAGATCCCCGAGCTCATTCACATGAAGGGTCTTGTGGGGCATGTGCGGGATTTTCCGGAGAGCGAGTCGATCACTCCGGAGCAGTTGCTGGCGCTCAAGTGCGACATCCTGGTGCCGGCAGCGTTGGAAAACACCATCCGGGGCGACAACGCCAGAACCCTCAACGCCAGAATCGTGGCCGAGGCGGCCAATGGACCGCTCACGCCCGCCGCCGACCGGATTCTGGAGGCCAACGACGTCTTCATTATTCCTGACATTCTGTGCAACGCCGGTGGCGTTACCGTCTCCTATTTCGAGTGGGTGCAGGACGAGCAGCACCTTTTCTGGGACGCCCAGGATGTCTACAACCGCTTGGAACGGGTCATGAGAACCTCTTTCAAGGATGTGCTCAGGATTCACGAGGAGCGCAACGTTCCCATGCGCATCGCCGCCAACATGCTGGGTATCGGACGTGTGGCCGAGGCCGTGCGGCTGCGCAGCATCTACCCGTAGACGGCAGAAGCGGAACGCACGAAGCGGCCGTGACGTGGAATGTGGATCGAGGGACGCCGTCAGGGCGTCCTCGATTCGTTTCCACCCGTGAAAGCCGGTTTCATTCTGTGCATCTCCAGAGGAAGATGCTATGGGGGGCATCTTTGCTGGTGGGACAAGCTCCTCATTGGAACCGTATTAGTTTCTTTAGCTTACAGCGGCAGCCTTGGTCTGGGTGCAAGGATATTCCGCTGCGGACAGATTTTTTCGATATAGTAAAGACTCCAGCTAAATCCAGGCGGGGTTCGGCTTGTCTGGGTCACCTTATTCTGTTGCTTGGGGGCGATTTCCCGGTGGAAATCGCGAGGCAGCGGTGTATTTCCGGCCTTGAACGCGCTTTGCGCAAAGACCACTCACTCAGAAGGTTGCCATGAATCGATCGGAGCATTCTCCCCGTATTCCCGAGGCGCAGGGTCTCTATCATCCGCGCAATGAGCACGATGCATGCGGTATGGGATTTGTCGCCAGCATCCGGGGCGAAAAGAGCCATGACATCATCCGCAAGGGAATTGAGGTTCTGATTAACCTGACCCACCGCGGCGCGGCGGGATGTGATCCAGAAACCGGCGACGGAGCCGGCATTCTGATCCAGATTCCGCACCTGTTCTTTGTCCGCGAGTGTGGCGAATTGGGCATGCAACTGCCTGAGCCGGGCGCCTATGGCGTGGCCATGTGCTTCCTGCCGGTGGAGAAGCATGGCCGCCTCCAGTGCGAGGGCGTTTTTGAGCGCATTGCGCAAGAGCAGGGACTGACCGTCTTTGGCTGGCGCGACACGCCTGTCAATGGCGACTCCATCGGCCGCGAGGCGCGCAACTCCCAGCCCTATATCGAGCAGCTTTTCGTCGGCCGCCCCGAGGGCATGGATGAGGAAACCTTCGAGCGCCTCCTCTATCGCGTCCGCCGCCGCACCGAAAATGAGATCGCCGGCTCGGAGATCGAAGACAAGGAGATGTTCTATATTCCTTCGTTCTCCTGCCGGACCATCATCTACAAGGGTCTCATGCTGGCTCCGCAAATTGACAAGTTCTACTTCGAGCTGGCCAATCCGCTGGTGACCAGCGCGCTCTGCCTCATTCACCAGCGCTTCTCCACCAACACGTTTCCGAGCTGGAAGCTGGCCCACCCCTACCGCTATATCTGCCACAACGGCGAAATCAACACCATCCGCGGCAACATTAGCTGGATGAACGCGCGACAGTCGGTGCTGAAGAGCCCCCTCTACAACGGCCATATCGACGATCTGTTTCCGGTGGTTGTGCCCGGGGGGAGCGATTCCGCCTCGCTGGACAATGCCGTGGAATTCCTTTATCAGTCGGGCCGCTCGCTGCCGCATGTCATGGCCATGCTCATCCCCGAGGCCTGGGCCGGCAATCCGGATATGGACGAGGACAAGCGCGCCTTCTACGAGTTTCATGCTTCGCTGATGGAGCCGTGGGATGGGCCGGCCGCGATCGCCTTTACCGACGGCAAGGTCATCGGCGCCACTCTCGACCGCAATGGCCTCCGCCCCGGCCGCTACGTGGTCACCAAGGACGACCTGGTGGTGCTGGCCTCCGAGGCCGGCGTTCTCGATGTGCCGGCCAAAGACGTTCGCAAGAAAGGCCGCCTGCAGCCCGGCCGCATGTTCCTTGTCGATACCGTCGAGAAGCGCATCATCGCCGACGGCGAAATCAAGAAGCTGCTGGCGGGCCGCCAGCCTTACTCGGAATGGCTCAGGGAGCAGCAGGTCACGCTCGATCAGTTACCCGAACCCTCGCGGGTCATTGCGTCGAATCAGGAGACGCTGCTGCGCCGCCAACGCGCCTTTGGCTATACCGAGGAAGATCTGAAGATTCTGCTGGGCCCCATGGGAGCGCGCGGCGAAGAGCCCATCGGCTCCATGGGCACGGATGTGCCGCTGGCCTGTCTCTCCGACCGTCCGCAGCCGCTTTTCAACTACTTCAAGCAGCTCTTCGCGCAGGTCACCAACCCGCCCATCGATCCCATCCGCGAAGAACTGGTGATGTCGCTGATCAGCTACATCGGCACGGAGCGGAACATCCTGGATGAATCTCCGGAGAACTGCCATACGCTGAAGCTGCCTCATCCGATTCTGACGAACCGCGATCTCGAAAAACTGCGCCGCGTCTCATCGGGTGATCTGCTGGCCACCACGCTGCCGGCTCTCTTTCGCGCCGCCGACGGCGAAGCCGGCCTCAAGCACTCGCTCGATGATCTGGGCGCGCGTGCTTCGCTGGCCGTCAGTTCCGGTTACACGCTGCTGATTCTCTCCGATCGCGGCGTGGATGCTTCCTATGCCCCCATTCCCAGCCTGCTGGCTCTGGCCGCCGTGCACAACCGCCTCATCCGCGAAAAGACACGCACCCGCGTGGCGCTGATTATCGAGAGCGGAGAGCCGCGCGAGGTCATGCACTTTGCCCTGCTCATCGGTTACGGCGCCAGCGCCATCAATCCCTACCTTGCCTTCGAAACCCTCCACGATCTGAAGCGGCTGGGCCTGTTGCCCCATAACGTCACCGCCAACCATGCCGAGAAAAACTTCATCAAGGCCATCAATAAGGGGCTGCTGAAGACCTTCTCGAAGATGGGCATCAGCACCCTGCAGAGTTATCGCGGCGCCCAGGTTTTCGAGGCCGTCGGCCTCAATAAGGCGCTGACCGATAAGTATTTTGCCGGAACCGCTTCGCGCATCGAGGGCGTGGGCCTTGACGTGCTGGCCCGCGAAGCGCAGATGAAGCATAGCTACGCCTTCCAGCCCTTGACCGAGTCGGAGACGGAATTGCAAGTGGGCGGCCAGTACCAGTACCGCGTGGGCGGAGAGTATCACCTCATCAACCCGCTCACCATCAGCAAAGTGCAACACGCCGTGCGGCAGAACAACTTTGCCACCTTCCAGGAGTACACCGATCTGATCGACGATCAGAACCGCAACCTGTGCACGCTGCGCGGCCTGATCAAGCTCAAGTACACCGACAATCCGATTCCGATTGAGGAAGTGGAGCCGGCCAAAGAGATTGTCAAGCGATTCACCACCGGCGCCATGAGCTTCGGCTCCATCAGCAAGGAAGCCCACGAAACTCTTGCCATTGCCATGAACCGCCTGGGCGGGATGTCGAACACCGGCGAGGGCGGGGAAGACGAGGAGCGCTTCAAGCCTGACGCCAACGGCGATTCGCGCCGCTCGGCGGTCAAACAGGTGGCCAGCGGCCGTTTCGGCGTGACGACCAACTATCTGGTGAACGCGGATGAACTGCAGATCAAGATGGCGCAGGGCGCCAAGCCCGGCGAGGGCGGCCAGCTCCCCGGCCACAAGGTCGATGAGATTATCGCCAAGACGCGCCACTCGATTCCCGGCGTGGGCCTGATTTCGCCGCCGCCGCACCACGACATCTATTCCATCGAGGATCTGGCGCAGCTCATCTACGACCTCAAGAACGTGAATCCCAAGGCCCGCATCGCCGTGAAGCTGGTTTCGGAGGTGGGTGTAGGCACGGTTGCGGCAGGCGTGGCCAAGGCGCACGCCGATGTGGTGCTCATCTCCGGCGACAACGGCGGCACGGGCGCTTCTCCGCTCAGCTCCATCAAGCATGCCGGTCTGCCCTGGGAGCTGGGGCTGGCCGAAACGCAACAGGTGCTGCTGCTGAACGATTTGCGCTCGCGCATCCGCGTGCAGACCGACGGCAAGCTGCAGACGGGCCGCGACGTAGTCATCGCGGCATTGCTGGGGGCTGAGGAGTATGGCTTTGCCACCATGCCGCTCATCACCATGGGCTGCATCATGATGCGCAAGTGCCACCTGAACACCTGTTCGGTGGGCATTGCCACGCAGGATCCCGTGCTGCGCGCGCGCTTCCAGGGCCAGCCCGAGCACGTGGTCAACTTCTTCTTCTTCATCGCCGAGCAAATGCGCCAGCACATGGCCAGGCTCGGCTTCCGCACCGTGGACGAGATGGTGGGCCGGGTGGAAAAGCTCGATACCGCGCTCGCCGATGCGCACTGGAAAGCCAGAGGCATTGACCTCTCCACAATCCTCTACAGGCCGACCGTGCCTTCGCGCGTCGCGCGACGCAAGGTGCAGCCTCAGGATCACGGACTGGAGCAGGCGCTCGATCATGCTTTGATTGCGCAGGCGGCGCCGGCGCTCAAATCGAAGAAGCCGGTCACCGGCAGCTTTGCCATTCGCAACGTGCACCGCACGGTAGGCGCCATGCTGGGCGGCGAAATTGCCCGCCGCTATGGTTCGGCCGGCCTGCCCGAGGGCGCCATCCACTTCCGCTTCCAGGGTTCGGCCGGGCAGAGTTTCGGCGCTTTCGTGCCCAACGGCGTCACGCTCGAACTCGAAGGCGACGCCAACGATTATCTGGGCAAGGGCCTCTCCGGCGGGCGCATCATCGCCTATCCGCCCAAAACCTCCAGCTTCCTGCCCGAGGAGAGCATCCTGGTGGGCAACGTGGTGCTCTATGGCGCTACCAGCGGTGAAGTCTTTCTCAACGGCATCGCCGGCGAGCGCTTTGCCGTGCGCAACTCCGGCGCCACGGCCGTGGTCGAGGGCGTGGGCGACCACGGCTGCGAGTACATGACCAATGGCTGCGTGGTGGTGATTGGAACCACCGGCCGCAACTTTGCCGCCGGCATGAGCGGCGGGCGCGCTTTTGTCTACGACGATCAGGGCGATTTTTCCACGCGGCGCTGCAACAAAACCAGCGTGGATCTGGAGCCGCTGGTTCTGCCGGAAGACATTACCGAGGTTCGCGGCCTGCTCGCGCGCCATCGCGAGCTTACGGGCAGCCCGCGCGCGGCCTGGATTCTGGAACACTGGGAGACGGCTCAGCCGCTCTTCATCAAAGTCTTTCCGCACGAGTACAAGCGCGTCCTCGGCGTGGCTCGCGTCGATTCCGTCTACGTTTCTCCCCTATCTTCGCCGCCGGTGGCGGCGGTAGCCGAGGTGCAGCATGGGTAAGGTGACAGGCTTTCTTGAGATTCAGCGCGAACAACCCACCCGCCGCAAGGTTCAGGAACGGGTAAAGGACTGGATCGAGATCTACGAGCCGTTTCCCGAAGAAAAGCAGCGCGAGCAGGCGGCCCGCTGCATGGATTGCGGCGTGCCCTTCTGCCACACCGGCTGCCCGGTCAATAACATCATCCCCGACTGGAACGACCTGGTCTACAACAGCCGTTGGGAGTACGCCATCCGGCGCCTGCACGCCACCAATAACTTCCCGGAGTTTACCGGCCGCATCTGCCCCGCGCCCTGCGAGGCCGCCTGCGTGTTGGGCATCAATCAGCCGCCGGTCTCCATCAAGCTCATCGAGCGCAGCATCGTCGAACGCGCCTGGGAGGAAGGATGGATTCATCCCGAGCCGCCCGAGGAGAATACCGGCAAGAAAGTCGCGGTGGTGGGCAGCGGTCCCTCGGGCCTGGCCGCCGCACAGCAGCTTCGCCGCGCTGGACACTCCGTAACGGTGTATGAGAAAGCCGATCGCATCGGCGGTCTGTTGCGCTACGGCATTCCCAACTTCAAGCTGGAGAAGCACGTGATCGACCGCCGCGTCCAGCAGATGCGCGCCGAGGGCGTGACCTTTGTGACCAATGCGCACGTCGGCGTTACCGTGCCCGTCGAGGCTCTCACCGGCCACTATGACGCCATCCTCCTTTGCGGTGGCGCCGAGCAACCGCGCGACCTCAAGATTCCCGGCCGCGAGCTCAAGGGTATTCATTACGCCATGGAGTTTCTCCCGCAGCAGAATCACCGCTGCGAAGGCGACCCGGTCGATCCTTCGACCGCGATTACCGCGGAGGGCAAGCGCGTGCTCATCATCGGCGGCGGCGATACCGGCGCCGACTGCCTGGGAACCAGCCTTCGCCAGGGCGCCAAGGTGGTCCACCAGATCGAGATCATGCCCAAGCCTCCTGAGCAGCGCGCCGCTTCCACGCCTTGGCCGCTTTGGCCGCTGCAGTTGCGCACCGAGAGCTCGCACGAAGAGGGCGGCCTCCGCGACTGGGGCATCAGCAGCGTCAAGTTTACCGGCGACAAGCAGGGCAATGTGAAGCAGGTGCAGGCCGTGCGCGTGGGTGCTCCGCCCAAGTTCGAGCCCATTGCGGGATCGGAATTCACTCTCGATGTCGATCTGGTGCTGCTGGCCATGGGCTTCCTGGGCCCGGTGCGCAATGGCATGATCGAGCAGCTCGGCCTGGATCTCGACAACCGCGGCAACATCGCAACCAACGGCAACTACATGTCATCGGTCGAAGGCGTTTTCGCCGCCGGCGATATGCGCCGCGGCCAGTCTCTGGTCGTGTGGGCTATCTCGGAAGGACGCAAGGCCGCCGCCGCAGTGGACCGTTATCTGCGGGAAACCCCCGTCAGACTCGCCGAGCGTCAACACGCCCACGCCTGATCGCCGCGCAACTGGAGATCGTTCAGCCTTCGCGAACACGCTGCGCGCTGGGCATGCGGCACAGCCATGCCGTGGTCAGCGCGCCCGCGGCAAGGAATAGGGAAATCGCCGCCAGCCCAATGACATAGCTGTGCGTGGTTTGACGCAGCCAGCCCATCAGCACGGGGCCGAAAAATCCGCCCAGGTTTCCAATCGAGTTGATCACCGCGATGTGCGCCGCAACCAGGGGGCCGGCCAGCAGGGTGGTAGATGCGCTCCAGAAAACAGGCATCGCGGCCAGCACTCCCGTCGCAGCCAGCGCAAAGCCCGCTAACGCAACCGCGGGGCTGGGCGCATAGGCGGCCAGTAGAAATCCCACGGCCGCCACCGCATAGGCCAGTACTAGGTGAAAGCGCCTCTCCCCAAGCCGGTCTGAGTTGCGGCTCCACGCAAGCATGCCCCCTGCCGCTGCCACGTAGGGCAGCGCGGCCGCCCAGCTCAGGCTTTGCAGGCTCATCCCGCGCGATGTAAGCACTTTGGGAATCCAGAAACCCAGCGCATACAATCCAACCATCAACAGAAAGTACGCCAGGCTCCAGCCGTAAACCGCGGGCTGGGCCGTGAACATCTGCAGCAGCGAGTGTTCATGCACGGGCCCGCCAGGCTGCGCTTTGCGCAGGTCTGCCGCCAGCATTTGTTTCTCCTCGGCATTGAGCCAGCTCACCTGCCCGGGTTTGTCGGCCAGCACAAAGGGGACCACCAGGCCCAGTAGAATCGCGGGCGCGCCTTCCGCAATAAACACCCACTGCCAGCCTTTTAGCCCCAGCGTCTGGTCAAGCAACAGAATCTGCGTCGACACGGGCGCCCCCACCAGGCTGGAGAGCGGCACTGCTGCCAAAAACAGCGCCATCACACTCGACCGCACCTTGGGCGGCAGCCAATAGGTGAGATACAGGATCACGCCGGGATAAAAGCCCGCCTCCGCCAGGCCCAGCAGGAAGCGGAGAACAATGTAAGATCGCGTTCCTTGCACGAACGCCGTCGCCACCGACACCATGCCCCAGGCGATCATGAGAATCATGATCCAACGCCGCGCGCCCACGCGCTCCAGCATCAGATTACTGGGAACCTCGAAGAGAAAGTAGCCGAGAAAAAACATCCCCGCCGCAAGCCCAAACAGGCCCTCGCCGATATGCAGATCGCGGTTCATCGTCAAGGCGGCAAAGCTCACGTTCACGCGGTCGAGAAAGGCCACTAGATACAGCAGAACCAGGAAAGGCACAAGCCGGCGCGAGATCTTCCGGTAGAGAGGATGCATAGGCTTCGTTGTTCCTATTTGCGCGAGGTTCGGGACTTTCGGAGTATTGCAGATGCAAGTGCGTCTGGCAATGCCTCAGGCTGTGGCGTGTCGTCACAGTTTTTTCCCCGCGCCTCAACTGCCCAATTCCCAACTCCGGCCGGCGCGGCACCCGGTTTTCTTCTTTGCCTGAAAGAAGAGAGAAACATGAATGGCGCCCCTTTCGGCGGCGTCCAGAGGTTAGCAGGCCACAGCGCAACGATGGCGTGCCGATTTCTTTGTCACAGCGTGTCAATGGGCCGCTGGAAGCGGGGTACTGGATGAGCCGCCCGGGACAGGTTGCCTTAGCGGATAGAATCGTCTCTGGATAAGACGATCATGAAGTCCAGGCATCATTCACGGCAAGGGGTTATGGTTCACGTGCTGCGGTCAGCCGCGTGCGTGGCGGTGATCGCGGTCATGACCGCATGCCTGTATGCGCCCATGCATGCCAACGCGCTCATTGCCGGCTTTGCATATGTGCTGGCGGTGCTGATCGTGGCTGCGTACTGGGGCCTTGCGGAGTCGCTTGTTACTTCGCTGGCGGCAGTGATTGGCCTGAACGTCTTCTTTATTCCACCGCTGCTTTCGATTACCATCGCGGATCCCCAAAATTGGGTGGCATTGTTTGTCTTTATGGTTACGGCGGTGACCGCGAGCCAGTTGTCCGCCCAGGCGCGCAAGCAGGCTGCGGAAGCGCGGTTGCGCCGTGCGGAGGTGGAGCGGCTTTATCAACTCAGCATCTCCCTTATGCTGATGGATACGGGACGGGAACTGGGTCCGCAGATTGCCTCCCATGTGCGCGAGCGAATGAATATGGAAGCGATTGCGTTTCGTGACGCGGCAACCGGCGCCGTGCATCTGAGCGGAGCGAGCGCGGATGGCCTGGACAAGCAGGCGCTGGAAGATGCGGTGGCGTCCGACCGCTCCTGGAGCGTGTCGCGCCGCGATGGCGCCGACGCCGCGAGCGAAATCGCCTTTGCGCCTGTTGCCCTGGGCGGCCGTATTTATGGAAGCATTGGGATGTGCGGACCGTTGTTGTCGGACCAGGCGGTGCAGGCGGTTACCAACCTTGCCGCCGTCGCGTTGGAGCATGCGCAGCAGCAGATCGAGTTCGGCAGACTGGAGGTGGCGCGGCAGGGCGAGCGCCTGCGTAGCATGCTGCTGGATGCGTTGGCGCACGACTTTCTCACGCCGCTCACCGCGATCAAGAGCGCAGTCTCAATGGTGCGGTCGGAGTATCGTCATGAGGCCGAGGAAGAGGAATTCCTGACCGTGGTGGAGGAAGAGTCGGACAAACTGGGAGAGATGATCAACGAGATCACCGACATGGCGCGGATTGAGCCCGGACGGCCGAGGATCAAGCTGCGCCGGATTTCCGTTTCCGAACTCATCACTGCTTCAGTGGACCGGATGCGGCATATTCTCAGCGCGCGGGCGCTGGATGTGCGCATGGAGGCATGGTTGCCGCCCATCAACGCCGATCCGGAGATGCTGGGCATCGCCTTGCGGCAAGTGTTGGGCAATGCCGCCAAGTTCTCGCCTCCAGAGACGCCGATTGAGATTCGCGGCTACGTGCAGGAGAGCGCGCTGATGATCTCGGTGCGGGATTACGGGCCGGGGATACCGAGAGAAGAGATGGAACGGGTGTTCGACCGTTTCTACCGGGGCAAGCGCAGCAAGGAATCGGTGGCGGGGACGGGGATGGGATTAAGCATTGCGCGCGACATTGTGCAGGCGCATAACGGCCGCATCTGGGTGGAGCAGGGCGCGGGCGGAGGCGCATGTATCCTGCTTCGCCTTCCGGCTGCGGGGAAAGGGCAAGAGCCATGAGAACAGCGCGGATTCTGGTTGTGGATGACGAACCACAGCTCCGGCGCGTGATGCGGGCGGCGCTCACAAAACAGGGCTACATTATCGACGATGCGCGAACGGGCGAGGAGGCGCTTGAAGCCGTGCGGCGGCAGCGTTATGACCTGCTGCTGCTGGACCGCAATCTGCCCGGGATGAGCGGCGTGGAGTGCTGCCGGGCGGTCCGCGAGGGCTCGGACGCGGCTATCATCATGCTCACGGTGCGCAAAGCAGAGCAGGACCGGATTGAAGCGCTGGATGCGGGAGCCGACGACTACGTAACCAAGCCATTCAGCATGCCTGAACTGCTGGCGCGCATCCGCGCCAACCTGCGGCGCGTTCCCGCGTCGCAGCATGATGGGCCAACCGTGGTGACATTGGACGCCATTCGCGTCGATCTGGACACGCGCCACGTCTTTGTCGAGGACAAGGACGTGCGTGTTACCCCCAAACAGTTCGAGGTGCTTGAGTATCTGATTGCCAATGCCAATGTGGCCATACAGCATGCCAGGATCCTGCAGGCGGTGTGGGGGCCCGACTATGGCAACGAATCCGAGTACCTGCACGTGATCATGAACCAGCTTCGCAAGAAGATCGAACCCGATCCGGCTCATCCACGGTACATTCTCACAGAGACCCGTTTCGGATACCGGCTGCAGATGCCCGCGCCCAGCCGCTAGGGGCTGACGAATCCGCTGTGAAGTCAGGCCATCCTTCTTCACTCTCATTAGGAATTTTTTAGGCGCCTATCAGGACTTGATTAGGCGGCAGATCCTACTCTTCCTTTCGGGACGCTCTTGAGTTCAGCGGAAGGTGGAATGTGCTGCAGGATGCCGTGCTGATCGGTCTGGCTGGGTTGGTTGTCGTATTTCTGCTCTACGTCCTATTCAACTTCTGGCGCGACACCCGGCTCGAAAACGGCCGTGTCCGGCCGCGCTGGAACGGCAGAGATGAATGAGCGGCTGCCGGCGAACAAGGGCCCGGCATGGAGGATGGAATGGCGGATGTGCTGATGATCTTCTTCACCCTGGCGTTCTTCGCGGCGGCTCTGCTGTACGTGAAGGCGTGCGACAAACTGAGGTAATGCGATGAGCCTGATGACGATTGCGATTCTGATCGGCGCCGTCCTCCTGGTGGGGTATCTCGTGGTGGCGCTGCTTTATCCGGAGAAGCTCTGATGACCATCAATGGGTGGCTGCAATTCGCAATCTACTGTGTGGTGCTGGTGGCCTGCATGTGGCCGCTGGGCATCTACATGGCCAACGTCTTTACCGGGAAAGTCACCTTTCTTCGCCCGGTGGAGAAGATCCTCTACCGCGCCTGCGGCATCCACGGCGGCGAAGAGATGACCTGGATGGAATACGCGGCGGCGATCCTGCTCTTCAGCATGGTGTCTCTCCTGCTGACGTACGCGATTGAGCGGCTGCAATTTATTCTGCCCTGGAACGGGCAGCACTTTGCCGGCGTTGCGCCCTTGCTGGCGTGGAACACCGCCGCATCGTTCACGACCAACACCAACTGGCAGGCGTACGCGGGTGAAGCCGTGATGAGCTACTTCACGCAGATGGCGGGGCTTGCCTATCACAACTTCCTGAGCGCCTCGGTGGGTATCGCGGCGGCCATCGCGCTGGTGCGCGGCATCGTCCGCAGAGAGTCCATGACCATCGGCAACTTCTGGGTGGATACGACGCAAGCCTGGCTCTATGTGCTGCTGCCGCTGTGCATGGTTTTTGCGCTGGTGCTGGTGAGTCAGGGGGTGGTGCAGAATCTGCATCCTTACACGGCCGCGCAAACCCTCCAGCATCAGACGCAGATTATTGCCCAGGGTCCGGTGGCGTCGCAGGAGGCCATCAAGGAGCTGGGCACGAACGGCGGAGGATTCTTCAATGCCAACAGCGCGCATCCTTTTGAGAATCCAACGCCATTCAGCAACTTCATCGAGATGTTTCTGATCTTCCTGATCAGCGGCGCACTCACCGTGACGCTGGGACGGATGACCGGCTCTCCGGGCCACGGATGGGCAGTCTTTGCCTGCATGGCAATTCTGTTCGCGGCAGGGTTCACCGCTGTTTACTGGGCGGAGTCGCAGCCCAATCCCGCCCTTCATGGGGTCGATCAACGCGTCAGCTCGCTGCAATCGGGCGGAAATATGGAAGGCAAAGAGACCCGCTTCGGCGTCTCGCAGTCGGCGCTGTTTGCCACCGCGACCACGGACGCCAGCTGCGGCGCGGTGAATTCCATGCACGATTCGTTCATGCCTTTGGGCGGCATGACAGTGCTGGCCAACATCATGCTCGGCGAAATCGTTTTTGGCGGCGTGGGGTCGGGCCTTTACGGAATGCTGATCTACGTTGTGCTGTCGGTCTTCATTGCCGGCCTGATGGTGGGACGCACGCCCGAGTACCTGGGCAAGAAGATTGATGCCTACGACGTGAAGATGACCATGCTCTACGTGCTGATCTTCCCGCTGATCATTTTGGTCTTTGCGGCCATCACCGTGTTGATGCCGGCGTGGGGTCTGAGCAGCCTGAACAATTCTGGCCCCCACGGCTTGACGGAGATTCTCTACGCCTATGTCTCGGCCGCGGGCAACAACGGCTCGGCCTTCGCGGGATTGAATGCGAACACGCCATGGTTCAACACGACCACCGGCTTCACCATGCTCATCGGCCGGTTTCTCATGATGGTTCCCATGCTGGCGCTGGCGGGCAACCTGGCGCGGAAAAAGAGCGTGCCGCCGTCTCCCGGGACTTTTCCGGTGCACACGCCCTTGTTCACCATCCTCTTGACGGGCGTGATCCTGATCGTCGGGGCGCTGACGTTCTTTCCGGTGCTCAGCCTCGGTCCCATCCTCGAACACCTGCTGTTGCAGCATGGCGTGCTCTTTTCGTGAGCGGAGAAACAGGCGCATATGGCAAAAAAGCAAAGTCTCTGGAATCCGGACATCGTGCGGCCCGCTCTGGCGGCATCGTTTCGCAAGCTGGACCCGCGCGTGATGGTGAAGAATCCCGTGATGTTCGTGGTCGAGGCGGGCAGCGCGGTGACCAGCATCCTGCTGGTGGGAGAAGCGGTGCGGCGGCAGCCCATCGGCTTCGATCTGCAGATCACGCTATGGCTCTGGTTCACGGTGCTCTTCGCCAATTTTGCCGAGGCCATTGCCGAAGGACGCGGCAAGGCGCAGGCCGACACGCTGCGCAAGGCGAAGGGCGAAACCATTGCCTACCGCCGTGTCAGCGATGGCAGACTGGAGACCGTATCCAGCTCCGAGCTGCGGGCAGGAGACATCATCCGCGTAGAAGCCGGCCAGTTCATCGCCGGGGACGGCGAAGTGATCGAAGGCGTTGCCTCGGTGGACGAGTCGGCGATCACCGGCGAATCGGCGCCCGTGATCCGCGAGGCCGGCGGCGACCGGTCGGCGGTGACGGGAGGAACGCGCGTGCTGTCGGACTGGATTGTGGTGCGCATCACCTCTAACCCCGGCGAGACCTTTCTGGATCGTATGATTGCGCTGGTGGAAGGCGCGGAGCGGCAGAAAACGCCCAACGAGATCGCCTTGAGCATCCTGCTGGCGGGCCTGACGATCGTGTTCATCTTGGCCGTGGCCACCCTGCAGCCTTTTGCCATTTACTCCCACGCGCCGCAGAGCATCTTTGTGCTGGTGTCTTTGCTGGTGTGCCTGATACCGACAACAATTGGCGCACTGCTGTCGGCGATCGGCATTGCGGGTATGGACCGGTTGGTGCAGTACAACGTGCTGGCCATGTCGGGCCGGGCGGTGGAGGCCGCCGGCGATGTGAACACGTTGTTGCTGGACAAGACGGGGACCATCACCTTTGGCAATCGCCAGGCGTCGGAATTCCTTCCCGCGCCGGGCGTGATGGTGCAGCGCCTGGCCGATGCCGCGCAGCTTGCTTCGCTCTCCGACGAGACGCCGGAGGGCCGGTCCATCGTGGTGCTGGCCAAGGAGAAATACAACATTCGCGGCCGCGACCTGGCGAATATGCAATGTGAGTTCGTGCCTTTTACGGCCCAGACGCGGATGTCGGGCGTGAATCTGCCCGGACTGGAGATTCGCAAGGGATCGGCAGATGCAATTGCGAACTATCTGCGGCAGCAGGGGGTGAGCCTTCCGCGGGCGGTGGCGGAAGATGTGGAGCGGGTTTCGCGCTTGGGCGGAACGCCGCTGGTGGTGGCGGAAAACGCGATGGCGCTGGGCGTGGTTTATCTGAAGGACATTGTGAAAGGCGGGCTGCAAACGCGCCTGGCGCATCTGCGCGCCATGGGAATTCGCAGCGTGATGGTCACCGGAGACAATCCGCTCACCGCCGCTGTGATTGCGCGCGAAGCCGGAGTGGACGACTTCCTGGCGCAGGCGAAGCCGGAAGACAAGATGGCGCTGATCAAGCGGGAGCAGGCGCTGGGCAAGCTGGTGGCCATGACCGGCGACGGCACCAACGACGCCCCGGCGCTGGCGCAGGCTGATGTGGGCGTGGCCATGAACACCGGCACGCAGGCGGCTAAGGAAGCCGGCAACATGGTGGATCTCGATTCCAATCCGACCAAGATTATTGAAATCGTCGAGATTGGCAAACAATTGCTGATGACTCGCGGCGCTTTGACCACTTTTTCCATTGCCAATGACGTGGCCAAGTACTTTGCCATCATTCCGGCAATGTTCGCGGGCGTGTTTCCGGTGCTAAACGCGCTGAACATCATGCATCTGGCCACGCCGCACTCGGCCATTCTCTCCGCCGTGATTTTCAATGCCGTGATTATTGTGGCTCTCATTCCCCTGGCGCTCAAGGGCGTGAAGTACGAGCCCAAATCGGCATCGACCCTGCTGCGCCAGAACCTGCTCATCTATGGCGTGGGTGGGATTCTTGTGCCCTTTATCGGTATCAAGCTGATTGATCTGGTTTTGAATGCGATGCACCTGGCCTGAGGAGTTTGCACGATGAAGACAATTGCCGTTGCTATTCGGTATACGCTCATTACCACGCTGATTCTGGGAATCGGCTATCCGCTGCTGGTCACGGCGCTGGCGCAGCTCGGTTGGCGCGATAAGGCCAACGGGCAACTGATTGTGAGGCACGGGCGGGTGATTGGGTCCGCGCTGATCGGCCAGACGATCTCGGGCGACGGCTATTTTCATGGCCGTCCTTCAGCGGCCGGCAACGGTTATGACGCGACGAACTCAGGAGGGTCGAACTTCGGGCCGGCGAACAAAACGCTCATCGATCGTATCGAGGCGGATGTGGCCGCCTATCAGAAGCGGAATCCCGGGAAGGATGTGCCCATCGACCTG
Organism: Acidobacteriota bacterium; assembly: GCA_021846985.1. Taxonomy (GTDB): domain Bacteria; phylum Acidobacteriota; class Terriglobia; order Terriglobales; family Acidobacteriaceae; genus Telmatobacter. The sequence continues at coordinate 119,842 of JAJZVX010000001.1, forward strand.
GTGACAGCCTCCGGCTCGGGCCTGGACCCGGATATTTCACCGGCGGCGGCCCTTTACCAGGCGCCGCGCGTGGCGGCGGCCCGGCGTCTTCCGCAAGAAGCCGTGGTGAGACTCGTGGAGAGCCACATCGAGCCTCGCCAGTTTGGCGTGCTGGGTGAGCCGCGAGTCAACGTTTTGAGGCTGAACCTCGATCTCGACGCCTTGCAGGTTTCCCGATAGCGACGGCTGCGCTGCGGTCAGTTGCCGTTTTCCCCTCGCCGCGCACAGGGCGGGAAGGCATGCGCGCGAGGCCTTGGCAGCGCAAGGCCGGCCGGCCCCACTCCCGCCGGCATACATCGCCCCTGGCGCGCATGTAAAATCAATCCGTTGAAAAAAACGAAGTTCCGTATCGCGGATTTTCGCTCCGGAGTCATGCGGGTTTTCACACGCTTGCGGAAAGCCAGCGTTGTGCTGGCCCGAGCGTGCGCTGGCGCGCCGACGCGGGGCTCTCAAAGCCCGCGTGATACGCGCGCGCTTCGTTGAAGAGTCCAGGCCGATCGACGGCAGTCGCGGAGAGTTCAGTCTGCATGAGCTGGAAGATGAGGGCATCGAGGATGAGCGGCGTTGCTGGCGACGCATCGGCGAAGCGGGCCTACAACTTTTATTTGCAGATCGTCGCCGGTTTGGGCGGGCTGCTGTACGGCATCGACGTAGGCATCATTGGCGGCGCGCTGCCCTATCTGGAAGCCACGTCGGGACTGACGGCGGCGCAGCTCTCCATCATTGTCGCGGCGGTGCTGCTGGGCAGCGTGCTTTCCACGCTCTTTGCGGGCCTTCTGGCCGATGCGATGGGCCGGAAGCCGCTGATGGTCCTGAGCGGCCTGATGTTCGTGCTTAGCATTCCGGTGATTGCTTTCTCGCACGGCTTTGGCGCCTTGTTCATGGGCCGCCTGCTGCAGGGCGCGAGCGGCGGGCTGATTGGGGTTGTGGTTCCGCTCTATCTGGCGGAGTGCCTGGCGGCCACGAATCGCGGCAAGGGAACGGGCATCTTTCAGTGGCTGCTCACCCTGGGCATTGTAGTGGCCGCCGCAGTAGGCATCTACTACAGCTACCAGGTGGCGGCCGTGGCCCGGCTGGGCGACGCCGCGACCCTGCTGAGGTATAAGGACCAGGCCTGGCGGCATATCTTCTGGGTTTCGCTTCCTCCCGGGGCGCTGTTCCTTTTCGGGAGCCTGCTGGTAACGGAGTCGCCGCGGTGGCTCTTCCGGCACGGCAAAGAGGAGCGCGCGCAGGCCGCGCTGCTGCGGTCGCGCACGCCGGAACAGACCGTCGTGGAGATGGAGGAGATGCGGGCCGCGGCGCGGGCGGCGGCCGAACAGCGCACCTCGAGAGAGAAGATGCGCGACTCGATCCTGCGGCGCAAATACGTGGCGCCCTTTCTGCTGGCCTGCGCCATCCTCTTTTTGAACCAGACGACCGGCATCAACTCGATCATCAGCTACAACACGGGCATCCTGTTGCAGAGCGGGCTCTCGGATCTGTGGGCGCACTGGGGCTACGTCATCTTTACGATGGTCAACTTCCTGATGACCATCGTAGGTGTGGTGCTGGTGGACCGCAAAGGACGCAAGTTCCTGCTGATTCTGGGAACCAGCGGCATCATTGTCGCCGTGGTGACGGTGGGCGTGTTGTTCCTGCGCACCGAAGCGCGGAGCGTAGACTGCGCAAGCCAGTTGCGGCCCATGGCGGGCGCAGGCCAGCAACTCAGTTTCCACTTCGATCCCAAGCTGGCCGGGGCGCTGCTGAAGGCCTCCGGCCCTGCCGGCGCGGCGATTGACGGCGGGCATGCCTCGCTTACGATCATTTACTCTTACGGAGGCTTTTCAGCCTCGACCAGCACCGTACGCTCGGACGAGGCTGGCACCCCGGCCATCGAGATCACGCGGGACAGTTGCGTTCCCTCCAACACGATCGAGGCCTTCTTCAAAAATCCGTTCGCGGACCTCGGCGCCGCCCGCGTGGCGCCGTTGCGCATCGATAAGGCGATTGTGGGGCAGGTTCCCACGGCTGGCTTCGGCTGGCTGGTGGCTCTTTGCCTGTACATGTTTATCGCTTTTTATGCCCTCGGTCCCGGCGTGTGCGCATGGCTGGCGCTGTCGGAGCTGATGCCCACGCGCATCCGGTCCAACGGTATGAGCATTGCGCTGGTGATCAACCAGTTCACTTCGACCTCGATCGCGGCGGTGTTTTTGCCTTTTGTAGGCAAGCACGGGTACGCGTCGATCTTTTTCCTCTTCGGCGGCTTCACCGTGCTCTATCTGCTGGTGGCGGCGTTCCTGCTGCCTGAGACGAAAAACAAAACGCTGGAGGAGATCGAGGCGATCTTCGAGGGGCAGGCAGCGCACTAAGGCGTGCCGGCCTGGCGCAGCCGCCCTCATGCGTCTCAAAGGGACACCGGGGCGATGGCGCCTCCGTTACAGAGCCCGCGCGAAGGTGTAGGGACCATCCGGAATCAGCGCCACGCGCGCTCCGGCGGGGAGGCCGCCGAAAAAAGCGGCGAGGGCTTCCTGTGGTTGGGTGAAGGCGGAGACGGCCATGGCGCCAAGCTGCGGCCGGGAGACGCCCGGCGTGCAATAGAGAATGCGGTGCTTGAGGCCTGCCATGGCCAACTTTTCGAGTTGCCACTGATCGATCTCGACGGGCGCTTCGCGAAGGGAGTCGAGAAAGCGTTCGTAGCCCTGGAATGCGGCGAGCATGCGAGCGAACTCCGGCGATCCGATGCCTTCGGCACACTCCGAGAGCAGCAGCATGGCGCCGCCGGGTTTGACAACATGCTGCGCGGCGGTGACGCCTTTGATGGATTGGTAGAAGGTGAGATCGAGCGGATAGCCCGCGGCGCTGGTGAGGACCGCATCGACGGGCCGGGAAAGCGTCTGGAGCGAGGTCGCGTTGAGGAACCTGACGCCCTCGGCGTGCGCCGCGAGCGGGTGGCCGGCGAAGACGCCGGAAATTTCTCTGGATTGCGTGAGCGTGACATCAAGCAGGAAGTCGTGCCGCGCCATGGCGGCGATTTCCAGCAGTTCGGCATGGAGAGGGTTGTTGTCGATGGAGCCCTCGGCGGCCAGAGGCTCGCGCATGAAGCGGGGCGAGTGAATGGTCTTGATGGTTTCCTGCGCGGCCAGGCCGGGGACGATGAGCTTGCGCCCGCCGGAGAAGCCCAGCATCAGATGCTGCTCGATGAAGCCAAGAGTGATGTGCAGATCGGCGGCCATGAAGCGCTCGTCGATATAGGCCGGAGTGCCGCGCCGCGACCGGCCGAGGTAGCGATGCGCGGCCGGCAGGCGCGCGTCGTGATTGACCACGCGGTACTCCGAAGCGATCCGCGGGCCGACGATGCGTTCGATCTCGTCGTTTGTAGCCGGGCGATGCAGCCCGGTGGCGATGAGGATGGTAACGCCTTCCGCCGGGATGCCGGCCTGGCGCAGGCGCTGGAGCAGCGGCGGAAGCGTGATGGCATTGGGCGCGGGGCGCGTGATGTCGCAAACGGAGATGGCCGCGGAGCGCTTGCCGCGCGCCAGCCCGGCCAGCGGCGCGCAGCCGATAGGATTGTCGAGAGCGGCCTCGATGACGGCTTGCACGCTAACCAGCGCGGGCGCCGTGCGGCTGCGCAACTCGTGATACTCGTAGCCCGCTGGAAGGGCAATCTCGAGGCCGCTTTTGCCGTAGGCAAAACGTATTTTCATCGCAGTGGTCACCTGCCGGCGCGTGTGTTACTGGTTGACGCCGCTGGCCAGAAAGCCCCCATCCACGGCAATGGTCTGGCCCGTGACAAAAGAGGAGGCGCCGGATGCAAGATAGATCGCGGTGCCAACCAATTCCTCCGTCTGGCCGAAGCGGCCCATGGGCGTGCGCATCAGCAGTTCCTGGCCGCGCGGCGTGCTGTCGAGCAGCGCGGCGTTGAGGGCGGTGCGAAAGACGCCAGGGGCAATGGCGTTCACGGTGACGCCCTGCTTTGACCACTCGACGGCAAGCGACTTGGTGAGCATGGAGACGGCGGCCTTGCTGGCGGCGTAGGCGGCCACTTCGTGGAAGGCCACGAAGCTGGTGAGCGAGGCGATGTTGATAATTCGCCCGTAGCCGCGTTCGAGCATGTGCTTGCCGAAGATCTGGCAGGCGCGCAGCGTGCCGTTGAGATTGGTATCGAGAATGCCGGTCCACTCGTCTTCGGACACAGCGAGCGTAGGCGTGCGCTTGATGCGGCCGGCGCAATTGATGAGGATATCGGCCTTGCCGAAGATCTTCAGCACGGCGGCAAGGAGGGCCTCAATGGAGGCGCGATCGCAGACATCCGACGGCTGACGCAGCGTCTTGCCGCCGCGGGCCTCAATGGCCGCGGCGGTCTCCTCCACATGCTGCGGCCGGCGGCCGGTGGCCACAACGTCGGCGCCGGCATCGGCGAGGCCGAGACTGAGAGCGAGGCCGATGCCGGAGGTGCCTCCGGTGATCACGGCGGTCCTTCCCTCGAGACTGAACAGCTTGGTGCTCATGATGATTCCCCTCCGGCTCAGATTCTGTGTTCAAGATACAATCATCCCTCGCCACCCAGGAAGACGGGAGCAATGTGGCGGCGATAGAGATTCTCCGTCACGTTTTTCGCCACGATGGATTCGTGGGCTTCGAGCAGATCGAGATAGCGGCTGCCCATGGAGGCCGCCACCTTGAAGCCGACGTGGATGAGCTGGCGCACGTGGCTGTTGTAAGCCGCGTTGGAGCGCTCGTGGCGCAAAGCCGAGACGTACTGCTGTGAGGTCCAGCCGCGTACCTCATCCGGAGACGGCAGCCGGGCCGGATCGATGTCGATCACCGTGGCGTAGGGCGCGCACAGCTCGTCGCGGAGGGCATAGGCCTGCGCATAAATCTCCTTGGCCAGCTCCAGCGCGTCATCGCCGGCTTCAGCCAGGCCGATCACTTCTTCAAGCCATGTGGTTCCGGCGGTCTTGAGGTGGACACCGGCATTGAAACGCTTGAGGACGGAGTGAATGGCGGGATAAATGGAAAACTTGTCGCTGCCCGAGTGCACGCTGAGTTTGAGATTCGCGGGCAACCGATAGTAGCGCACCGCGTGCGCGATAGCGGCGGCGTCCAGGGCGAACTCGCGCTCGAACTGCGCCACGTCGCCCACGTAGTCCACACCCTTGTTGAAGCGGCCGCTGAACCTGGGCGCGATGGTCTGGACGGGAATGCCCTCGCCGGCGATGGCCGCCAGAATGACCACCAGTTCGACGGGAGTCTGCGGACTGCCGGTCTCGTCCATGGAGATTTCAGTGATGAAATGGCCTTCCCCTTTGGCGGCGGCGATGGTACGGCAAACTTCGCCGGCGCTGACGACGGCTTTCAGATATTTCTGCGCGATGGCCCGCAGCGCATCGGCCGAGAGGGTGAACGCCTCGCCGGTTCCGGGCAGGGCGATGGGTTCGAGCAATTCGGGATGACGGCCCACAAAGGCCTCGATTGTGGCGGGCGGCGCAGGCTGGCCGATAAAGTCCGCTACGTCGATGGTGTAAAAGTCGCAGGCAGGCAGAAACCGTTCAACCGTTCTCAGCGAGATGTGGTCGGCGTCAACAAAATACGGCAGCTTCCACTGGAGCGCCTTGACGGCGGCGTCGGCGGCGAGTCGCGCCGAGAGCGGCTCGGAGCCGATGAGGGCGTGCTCGCGATTTGATTTGTTCCAGACAGGAACGATCTCCACGCCCTGGCCGAGAGCCTGGATGCACGCCTGGAGCTGTGCCCGGGTCTGGCGTCCGAAGCGGTCGCCCACGCCCATGGAATACTTGCCGAGAGAGAGCTGTTTGGTTTCCATATTCCTTCCTGTCGAACGGCGCCGTAAGCGCTCAGGACGCCAGTTCCGCCCGTCTCAATCCTGGAGCAAGCAGGCAGAGGAGGGCCAGCGCCGTAAGGTACGCGCTGCCCGCGATGATGAAGAGACTCGCGTAGCTGTGCGTGAGTTGCAGCACGTGGCCCGCGTAAGTGGCCAGCAGCGCGCCGCCGGCGGCGCCGGCCATGCCGCCGATGCCGGTGACCGAGCCGACCGCGCCGCGAGGAAACATGTCCGACGTCGTCGTAAAGAGGTTGGCCGACCACCCCTGGTGGGCCGCGGCCGCCAGGCTCAGAAGCGTTACGGCGATCCACTCCGATTGCAGGCGGACGAGAGCGAAGATGGGCACAACCATGCAGGCACAGAAAAGCATGGAGGCCAGCCGGGCGGAGGTGGGCGAAAGGCCGATGCGCCGAAAGGGCGCGGGCAGCCACCCGCCGACGATGCTGCCCACGGAGGAAGCATTGTAAACAACGATGAGCGGCAGTCCCAGATGCGACAGATCGAGATGAAATCTCTGGCTGAAGTAAGAGGGCAGCCAGAAGAGATAGAACCACCAGATGGGGTCGGTGAGGAACTTGGCGATGGAGAAGGCCCAGGTTTGACGATGACCCATGAGGCTGCGCCAGGGAAAGGACGTTTCCGCGGAGGCGGCGATGCCGCCTTGGATGTACTCAAGCTCGGCGCGGCTGAGCGCCGGATGCTCGGCGGGCAGCCGGTAATTGCGGAACCACCAGAGAATCCAAAGGGCGCTGAAGGCTCCGGTGACAAGAAAGGCCGCGTGCCAGGTGTAGTGAATGGCCACCCAGGGAACAATCAAAGGCGCCAGCACCGCGCCCAGATTGGTGCCGGAGTTGAAGATGCCGGTAGCCAGCGAACGCTCGCTCTGCGGAAACCATTCGGCCACTGACTTGATGGCGGCGGGAAAGTTGCCGGACTCGCCCAAGCCGAGCGAAAAGCGCGCCACGCCGAATTCGACGACCGTGTTGGCCAGCGCATGGCCCATGGCCGAGAGGCTCCACACGGTCATGATGATCATGTAGCCGATGCGGGTGCCGACCTTGTCGACGAAGCGTCCGGCGGCCAGTAGGCCCGCGGCATAGGCTATTTGAAAGGCATCGACAATGTAGCCATAGTCCACTTCGCTCATGCCGATGCTGTGCTGCAGGGTCGGCTTGAGAATGGAGATGACCTGGCGGTCCATGTAGTTGATGGAGGTGGCGGCAAGCAGCATGAAGCAGATGCTCCATCGAACATGCCCGATGCCTGTGGCGGAACCGGATCCGCTGTCGGTTTGACCAAGGGTTGTCAACTTAGAAGCCATTCTACTCTGCAGGCCTCGCGGGCAAGGGTTATGCGGCGCTAGAGAAAACCGCAGTCTACCGCTTTGCGGTGGAGCAGGTAGAGCAATCGGTTCGGGTAACGCCCTTGCCCTCTTCGATGGTGAAGATGCGGTCCACGGCGGGCAGGGACAGCTTCTCCACGCTGCCGCTTGGCCAGTGAATCTCGACGCTCTCGACATGGGCGGCGTTGTCCAGGCCGAAGTGAACGCGAAAATCGTTGGAAGAGAGGTAGCTGCCGCCGCTGAGCACGTCGCCGCGCTGGCGTATGCCCCCGGCTTTCAGATACACCGTGGCGCCGACCGCGTCGCGGGGGCTCTTCGGTCCGCCGATGAGCTTGAGATCGACCCAGTGGTGATGGTCCGGATTCACGTTGCGGAGAAGCACGGGAACGCCGTCCATATTGTTAATCACCACGCTGATCTTGCCGTCGTTGAAGATGTCGCCAAAGGCCGCGCCGCGGCCCACGCTTACCACCGCAAGACCAGTGCCTTCGACGGCGGGAACCAGCTCGAACTTGCCGTTGTGAAGATTGTGGAAGAGCAGGGGGCGCTGGGCGTAGCTCGACCCCCACTCGGGATGCTGGTCGACGGCCGGATAGACGTGGCCGTTGACGATCAGCAGGTCTTTCCACCCGTCGTTGTCGTAGTCGAGAAAACCGTCGGCAAAGCCCACAAAGGGCATGGTAGCGGTGGTCAATCCGGCCGCCGCGCTAACGTCGGTGAAGTTGCCGGTGCCATCGTTCTGGAAGAGCACGTCGTAGTCGTCGGCAAAATCGGTATTGACGATGGAGAGGTGGCCGTTATTCTCGTAGTCGCCGGCGGCTATGCCCATGTTGGCGATTTCCCTGCCGCTTTCGTTCAGGGCGTAGCCGCTCGAGTAGCTCTGGTCCTCGAAGGTGCCGTTGCCCTTATTGATGTAGAGGTAATTCGGCGAGGTATCGTCGGCTACCAGCAGGTCGGGCTTGCCGTCTCCGTTCACGTCGGCAAAAAGCGCGCCCAGCCCGTAGTAGCCGTTGGGATCGTCGACGCCCAACTTCTTGCTCACGTCGGTAAAGGTGCCGTCCCCGTTGTTGTGAAAGAGATGGTCGTGCTCGCCGTGGAGGCCGCGTGGGCCGCACATCACCTGCACGCCGCGGTATTGGCAGAACGCCGAGTTGACCATTCTGCCGCCGGAGACCGGGGCGTGAGCGCGGTCGAACTGCACATAGCCGGCAACGAACAGATCCAGGCGGCCGTCGCCGTCGTAATCGCCGAAAGTGGCGCCCGTGGACCAGGTTCCCAGGGCGACGCCGGCTTGTTCCGCCACGTCTGTGAACGTGCCGTCGTGGTTGTTGCGATAGAGGCGGTTCTTCCCGTAGTTGGTTACATAAAGGTCGGGCCAGCCGTCGTTGTTGTAGTCGCCGATCACGCAGCCATATCCCCAGCGGTCATTGGCAACGCCGGCCTTTTGCGTGACCTCGGTGAACGTGCCGTCGTGATTGTTGTGGAAGAGTGCCGCGTGGGGCGGGGCGGCTTTGCCGTCGAGGGCATCGTAGGTGGACCCGTTGACCAGATAGATGTCGAGCCAGCCGTCGTTGTCGTAGTCGAGGAGGCAGACCCCGGGGCCTTTGGCTTCGAGAATGTAGCGCTTCTCGGGTGTGCCCGAGGTGTGATGCCAGCCAGTGAGTCCCGCGGCCTTGGCGACGTCCTGAAAGACAATGGGGCCGCTCTTCACAAAGCCGCCCGCCGTAATGGGCCGGTGCTGGCTGTCAAAGGTGGCCTGCTGCGGCCCGGCGGTAGCCATGCCGCCGCCGGATGGCGGCGCTGTCTGCGCGCCCGCGGCCGATGGTTGTGAAACGCCGTCTGGCGAATAAGCCGGCTGCGCGGAGAGCGTAGCAAACGCCGTTAGTAAAAAGACCAACGGGACACGCGCACGCCACAGGCGTGCTCCGGCGCCGCATGGAGCGGAATGATGCTGCGTTGTCCGTTGCGAAAACCGAGTCCGGTGGCTGGGGAACATGGCGCCGGGGCTCCTCTCTCGGTGAGAAATTGTAGGATGGTGCCATCTCCGCCAGCCGTGGTCCCGGGGAGAGGCCATGCGTGCATTGTAGCCGTTGCAACCGTGGGTCGCGTCCGGCCGGCGCCACCGGATTTGACTTATCTTTGCGCCGGCTTGGCGGAGAGCAGACGATTCAGCGCGGCTTCGATCCTGGCGGGGTCGGTCTCGCCCTGAAAGCGGGCCTGGATGATGCCGTTGCGATCAATCAGATAAGTAACAGGCAGCCCGAGAATGCCTCCATAAAGCCCAGCCAGCTTCTCATCGCCCATGACAACGGGATAGTTGACGCGCAGCTTGGCGGTAAGCCTGCGCACGGCCGAATCGTCGTCGTCCATCGAAACGCCAAGCACCTGCAGGCCTTGCGGCCCATACTGGTTCTGCCACTGCATGAAGTGCGGTATTTCGGTCAGGCACGGCGCGCACCATGTGGCCCAAAAATCCAGCAGGACCACCTTGCCGCGATAGCCGGCCAGGCGTACGGGCACGCGATTCAACGCGGGACGCGAAAAATCCGGAGCGCGCTGGAGGATGGCAGGCGTGACGGCATGAACCGGCACGTCGCCAAGGAACACACAGGCGCAGAGAAAGAAAAGAAAAACTCTTGAAACGCCTGAAATGTGCCGGAACCAGACGCAATCTGTTCTAGCTGCCCTTGGCAACGCTGTATCCTTTCGAAACCCAGTCGTCCCCGAAGTTGCTGGGCAGGTAGAGAACCTTGACGTTGGTAAAGCCCATGTTGTGCAGCAACCGGTAGGCAGGGCCTACATTCGGGCAGTGGTTCCACGGGCAGCACCCGCAATAGAGAATAATCGGCTGATTCTTGGGCAGCGAACTGACCCGCATGCGCAGCATGTCCAACCCCGCCGGGCGGGAACCCGGGCCCACGTACTCCGACCCGGGGATATGAGCTTCCGCGAAGAGAAGGTGCGATCCCACCTGGAGAATCAGGGGCGGTTCCTTGGAGGGCTTTTGCAGCATGCGATTCAGTTGTTGCGGCTGCAGAAGGCTGCCGAGCGGAATGGAGAAGGCGCTCACCGGACCAGCCGGTTCAAACTGAGCTTGGGTGATGGCAGGACGAAGGAGCAAGAAGGCGGCTACGCCGATTTGCAGCGGCAAGCTGATGAGGATTCTCTTCATGAGTGACCGGACTCCCGCAATTGCATAAATCGACCTGATGCGGCGTGTTGATGCCTGACGCCTCACGCAGGCTCTCAGGCGGCGCGCGCGTGGTTCCTCGCGCGTTTCAACCGCCTCGTATCAGTCAAGTATACTTCAGACAATATTGCGGTTGGCGCTGATTCGCGGCGCTGAGCATCTCCCCATGCGGTTGACCTCGATTATTCTGCCGGATCGTCAACTCGCCTGATAACCGGTTTACGTTTCAAACGTCTAACCTGATGGCGGAAATAGTCCTAATGGCAGATAAGAAAAGTATGTGAATGCAGTTCCCCTTCCTGCGATCAAATACTACAATTGACAGCAGCGTTGGATTTTTCCTGGAAGGCAAATTGCAAGGTACGGATTTTCAACCACTTTGAGCGCATCGGAAAAAAAACGGAGCTTTGTATTCTGCCTCAATCTCCTGTTCGTGGGGCTGGCGCTTGCTGTTTTTGCCTGGGGCACAGATTACAAGATCTCTCTCTATCATCCGGACCACACCGCATCCAACCGCATCCCCCCCGCAAAGCTCCTCTTCAAAGACCGGCAGGTAGCCGTTGCAAAGGCCATAATTCGGGGGATTTGCCCGAAGCCGATGGCCGGGCTGACATGCTGGTTCTGCTGGCAAGTTCCCCCGGTTTGGCTCCGGCCGCAGTGTCATGGCGCGCTGTTTGTGTCTGTCTGCGGCAGGTTGCAGCTTCCACCAGGCAGCGGCGGCAGAATGCGCCGCGTTCTGTTGAGCACTTTCGCTTTTCGTCCGCCCCCAGCGGCAGTGTAAGGCCTGTTGATGGAGTGCGCGACAGCCTTCATTGATCGGCCAATGTCTGGTACCGCTTAGGCTTAGGCGAACAACGGATTTTCTGGACCGTCTATCGTTTGGCCATTGCCGGATGAAAATCCCCCTTCAGAACCTGATTGAAACGGTCGAGCGTCATCTGCCGCGCAGGCGTTTGGCGGTTATGTGCGAAAAGCGCCCGGCTGCCTGCAAGGACAAGGCCAAGGTCGATCCAACAGATCAGCACGCAAATCTCCGCATGCAGACAGACGGAGAAATGTTCAGTGACCGGCGCGGATGGATAGGATGCGGGTTTTCCTGTGTGTTCGAACATGTGGCGCATCTTCCGGCGAGTGCCGGCAGATGTGCGAAGAGGCCGTTCTCAGAAAAATGGCCCCGGCTGGGATGGTAAGCGAGGGCCTGGACGCCGGAGGAGATCAAAGATGCATCCCAGGAAAAGAGTGGACCTGAAGGAGGCGCACATGCGGAATCCCGATAACGACACTTCTGTCCTGCCGCTCTGCTCGGATCGATGCAGGACCACCCTCGCTTCCACCTCCCGGCTCTTTCCAGGGGGTAGAGTCTCGACGCGCTTGCCCGGCAGGGAGCGCAGAAGGATTGCAATGGGCTCTTCTGCTTCCTTCGGGCCGTTCTATGCTGGCCCGGCGGATGCTGTCGGGCACGGTGTAGAGAGAGGAAAGCGGAAAAGCATTCTCCTTGTAGCCTTGTTACAGTTTTCCCATACTTGCGACTCGCCGTGAGGAGAGGCTTCATCTCGAGGTTGAGCTCGCTTGTGTGTTTGCCCCGGAACAACGCAATTCCGACAATGGAGGGCCGGCTCGAAAAGACACCGGTCCAGCAACGAACCCTACAACTACAGTCAGAGGTTATTCGAGACATGCGAAAGCGAATCTCACTTGTTCTTGCCACAGGCGTCATGCTGCCCGTACTGGCCGGAATGGCTGCGTGCAAGGCGGGCACGGGAAGCCGGGACGGCAGCGCCGCTGCCATGCCAACAGCAAGAGTAGCCGCGGCTGCGCGAGGGAATATCGCGCACTTCCTGAGCCTTGCCGGGCAGTTCCAGGCTTACCAGGTGGTGGATATTCATCCCAAGGTCACTGGTTTCATGACAAAGATCAATGTCGATATCGGTGACAAGGTGCATCAGGGTGAAACCCTGGCAGTGCTTGAGGTTCCAGAGTTACAGGCACAATTGCAGGGCACGAAGTTCGCTTTGAAGCGGGCTCAGGACGACTTGGTAGCAGCGCTGCATGAGGTAAATCGCGCCCAGGCCACACATAAGGCGCTGCACCTCGAATATGTGCGCTTGTTGCAGGCTTCCAAGGATCAGCCCGGACTGATTGCGCAACAGGAATTGGACGACGCGCAGGGCAAGGATCTGTCGTCCGAAGCGCGGGTGGATGCCGCCCTAGCCTCGGCCGAGGCAGCGCAGCAGCACGTCGAAGTGGCTCATGCCGACAACAACCGCGTGCAGGCAATCAACGACTACACGCGGGTGGTGGCTCCACTGGACGGCGTAATCGTCTGGCGCTATGCGGACACGGGAGCTCTGATCCAGAGCGGGACGAACTCGAACAGCCAGGACGTTCCCATTGTGCGCCTGGCGCAGAGCGGACTGCTGCGTCTGCGGTTGCCCATTCCCGAGGATGACGTGCGCTATATCCACATGGGTGATCCCATCCAGGTGCGCGTGGATGCAATCGGACGGTCATTTACCGGAAAGGTAGTGCGTTTTACGCGTAGCGTGAATTTTGAGACGCGGACCATGGAGACCGAAATCGACGTGGAAAATCAGGATCTTTCAATTGCGCCGGGCATGTATGCAAACGCCCAGTTGGCGCTGGCGCAGGCCAACAATGTGGTGACGATTCCGGTGGAGTCGCTCGTTCTGAAGGGAAATCAGAACGTGGTCTACGTACTGGGTCCGGACAATCGCGTGCATGTGCGTAACGTGGAAGTTGGGTTGCGGGGTAACCGGCTGGCGGAAATCAAGAGCGGCGTGCAACCCGGAGAACGAGTGATTCTTGGCGCGCAGGAGAAGTATGCGGAGGGCGAACTGGTGTCTGGAATTCTGACCCCTGAGCCTAACTCGGACACGATGAAAGTGACTGGCGGCGTGGTTGACATGAAGGCGGAACAGGACGCCAGCGCCGGAGGTGATGACTAAATGCCGAAGTTCGCGCTCAAATTCCCGTTCTTTATCCTCATGCTCTGCCTGATGGTAGCCCTGGTGGGCGGAGTCACGGTCGGCAAAATGCCGGTGGATTTGTTTCCACAAATTGATATGCCGGTGGTGGTGGTGGCGACGTTCTATAACGGCATGCCGCCGGAGCAGATTGAGGCGGATATAACGGACACGTTCGAGCGTTTCTTTACGCTGGCCGCCAACGTGGATCACAGCGAATCGCGCTCATTGACGGGCGTGAGCCTGATCAAGATCTACTTCAAGCCGGGCACGGATCCGAACGCGGCCTTGAGCAATGTGGCCAACTTGGCCATGGCGGATCTTCGCCGGTTGCCGCCGGGGACGCTACCGCCGGTAGTGCTGGGTATGGATGCCTCGACACAGCCGGTGTGTCTGGTGACTCTGAAAGGGCAGGGGCTGAACGAAACCGCACTGAAGGATCTGGCGCAGTTTCAGGTGCGCAACCAGATATCGAACGTGCAAGGCGCATCCGTGCCGCAGCCATTTGGTGGCACCTATCGACAGATACAGATTTACGTAGATCCGCAGAAGATGGAAGCGCGCAACCTGAGCTTGAACGATGTGGTCACGGCGGTCAACAGTTCCAACCTGATTCTTCCCGCGGGCGATGTGCGCATCGGCTCGAAGGACTTCAATATCTATGCCAACAGCCAATTCCCCGATGCCAATTCGATGAACGAGATGCCTCTGAAGTCGGTGGGGAATTCGTCGGTGCTGGTGGCGGATATTGGCAAGGCAGAGGATTCCGGGGCGCTGCAGTACAACATCGTGCGCATCGACGGCCAGCGATCGGTGTATGTTCCGGTTTTCAAGCAGGGCGGCGACAGCAACACGATCACCATCGTGAACGGGATGAAGGAGGCGATCAAGCACCTGGTAGACATCCCCTCGCAACTGAAGACGGCGGTGGTGTTCGACCAGTCGGTCTTCGTCAAGCTGGCCATCAAGAACCTGGTAAAGGAAGCATCGATTGGTCTGGTGTTGACCGGAATCATGATCCTTGTGTTTCTGGGCAGTCCGCGAGCGACCTTTGCGGTATTACTGTCAATTCCGCTTTCAGCGCTGGTGTGCCTGCTGATCACCAACGCCATGGGCGGCTCCATCAACACCATGATCCTGGGTGGACTGGCGCTCGCCTTCTCGCGCCTGATCGACGACTCGGTGGTCGTGCTGGAAAACATCTTCCGCTATATGGAGATGGGCCGCGAGCCTCGCCAAGCTGCAGAAGAAGGAGGCATGGAGGTGTCGCTGGCCGTACTGGCGGCCACCTCTACTACCTCAATCGTGTTTTTCCCCGTGAGCTTCCTGTCCGGAATCAGCAAGTACATCTTCACGCCGCTGGCCTTGGGCGTGGTGCTGTCCATCTTCGCCTCCTACTTCTTCGCCATGACCGTGGTGCCGCTTTACTGCGCAAACTTCATTCGCTTGCGTCCGGAGGGCGAGCACGAAGATGGCGGCAAGGCGGGTTTGTTCGCGCGCTTTGACCGCAAGTTCAACGAGGCGTTCCGGCACATGCTGGACTGGTACGAGGGACTGGCAAGACGGGCGATGGAGAGGCCGTGGTTGACCGCCGCCGTGATCCTGGGTGGCGTTGTCGCCGTGCTGGCAGGGCTCTTCCCGTTTCTGGGTCAGGCGTATTTCCCGCGCACCGATCCGGGACAATTCGTCATCGATGTGCGTATGCCCAGCGGCACGCGATTGGGAGACAGCAATGACTACATTGCGCGGGTAGAGCAGGTCATTCGCAGCGTGGTGCCCAAGCATGATCTGGACATGATCGTTTCGAACATCGGCGTGTATCCAGACTTGTCGTCGATCTTCACCACCAACGCTTCGATGGACACGGCATTTGTGCAGACCAGCCTGAAGGAGGGGCATCGGCTGGGCAGTTACGAGTACATGGGGATGGTGCGCCAGAGGCTCTCGCAGCAAATGCCAGAGTTGACGACGTACTACCAGGTGGGCGGATTGGTGGACGGCGTGATCAATCAGGGATTGCCCGCACCCATCGACGTGCAGGTCGATTCGATGGATATGGAGGGGGCGTACGCGCTCGCCAAACAGTTAGCGGAGAAGATCAAGACGATCCCCGATGTGAGCGACGTGTACATACCACAGGATCTGGATTATCCGGGCATCGCGCTGAATATCGACCGCGAGAAGGCAAGCCTCATCGGGCTCTCTGCCCAGGATGTAGTGAACGACGTAATCACGGCCATGACCTCGGACGGCATGATCGCGCCAAGTTATTGGATCGATCCGAAGAGCGGCAACAACTACATGGTGACGGTGCAGTATGCGAACCACGTTCTGCATAACATGACCATGGAGGATTTCAAGAACATTCCCCTGCGCGGGGTGAGGCCTGCCGGTTTCGCGCCGGGCCAGGAAGCCCGCCAGGCGGGGACCCTGCCGCCCACCGATTGGCTCACTGATCACACAACAGGATACACACCGCTGGACTCGGTGGCTGATATTCAGATGATCAATACGCCGACGGAAGTGGACCACTACCAGATTCGCCGCGTGATCGATATTTACGTGTCGACGAAGACCGAGGCCTTGCAGAATGTGGGTGGAGCGATCTATAAGCTGCTGGCCAACACGAAGACAGACCGGAACACAATTCTGCAAGTTCGCGGGGCGGTAAAGAGCATGGACCTGGCGTTCAAGGAGTTTGGGTTGGGTCTGGTGATGGCGGTATTGATGATCTACCTGATCCTGATGACGCAGTTCCGGTCGTTCGTCGATCCGTTCATCATCCTGATGGCCATTCCGCCGGGGTTGGCGGGGGTGGTGATGATTCTGTTGGTAACGGGGAGCACGCTGAACATCATGTCTCTGATGGGAGTGATCATGATGACCGGCATTGTGGTGTCGAACAGCATTCTGATCGTGGAGTTCGCCGGCGTGCTGCACGAGCAGGGCATGCCGCTGGTGGATGCGGCGGTGCAGTCATGCAAGATTCGACTTCGTCCCATTCTGATGACGTCTCTGGCCACGCTTTTGGGCATGATTCCGATGGCGTTGGGTCTGGAGGCGGGCAGTGAGCAGTATGCGCCGCTGGCGCGTGCGGTCATCGGCGGCCTGGGCGTATCGGTGGTGGCCACCGTGTTCCTGGTGCCGGCCGTATATCTGATCATCCACAGTAGACGCGAGCGCAAACTTGCGCTTAAAGGGGAGGCATAACCGACATGTGCCGAGTGAGAGTGCTGCGTTGGCTGACGCGCGGAGCTGCAGCGGGGCTGGCGATGGCCTGCGCCGCCGCAGCCACGGGGCAGACAACAGACGGAAAACCGGAAGCGCCGGCCGCGCCCAGAATATCGTTGATGGCGTTGGCGCAGCAGAGCGTGGCGCTGCCGCCCGCCATGGGAGAGAAGGCCGAGGCGCCGGATGTGTCCGGACAAAATCCGGGTCTGACGCTGGCTGAAGCCGAGCAGATGGCGATCAAGAATAATCCGCACGTGACCGTAGCGCGGTTGCTGACCATGGCTCAGCACCAGATGGTGCGCGAGGCCCGGTCGGCCGAGCTGCCCACGTTGGTGGGCTCAATCACGGCCATGGATGCCGCGAATGCAAGCCGCATATCGGCCGGCACGCTCACGGCATCCAGACTCTTCGAGCATGCAGGCGCCGGCGGCGGACTTACCCAGTTGATCACCGACTTTGGCAGGACCGGCAACCTGGTTGCCTTTTCCAAGCTGCAGGAGAAGGCGCAGAACGCCAGCGCCATGGCCACAACCAACGATATCGCGATCGCTGCCGACCAGGCCTATTTCGACGCCTTGCAAGCTCAAGCTCTGCTTAAGGTGGCGAATGAGAATGTGCAAACCCGTCAAACCACCGACACGCTGGTAAGCCAGCTGACGAAGTACAACTTGAAATCCACGCTGGACCTGAGCTTTGCCGACGTCAACTTGTCGCAGGCAAAGTTGCTGCAACTCGATGCGCGCAACAACGTGGCGTCGACCATGGCTGCCCTGGACGCCGTCCTGGGTCTGGACCATCCCGTCAATTTCAAGTTGCTGGATGACGAGCAGCCGCTGCAGGCGCCTCCCGTGGATGCGGATCGCCTGTTGCGGCTGGCTTTGCAGCAGCGGCCTGATCTGGTGGCCCTCGGCTACGCGCAACAGGCGGCCGTCAAATTCAGCCATGCGCAGCGGGACCAGCTCTTCCCGACCATCAGTGCCATGGGCACAGCCGGCAGCGTGCCCATCCGCCCTGACACCTACTACACATCGAACTGGTGGGGCGGAGTCGGCGTGAACGTGAACATCCCCATCTTCAATGGGTTTCTGTATACCGCGCAGGCAAAGGAAGCATCGATCCGCGCCAAGGCGGCGGCGGAGCAGCAGCGCGCGCTCAAGGATAGGATCGTGCGCGACGTGCAGACGGCCTGGCTGGCCGCCAACACGGCATATCAGCGCGTGACCGTGACCGAGGAACTGCTGAAAGAAGCAAACCTGGCGTTGGATCTTGCTCAGGACCGCTATCGTCTCGGCCTGAGTTCGATTGTCGAGTTGAGCCAGGCGCAGTATCAGCAGACCGATGCGGCCATCGGGAACGCGAATGCGCAGTACCAATATCGCCTGGCGCTTGCCACCATCAATTACGAGATTGGAGTCACCCCGTGATAGAGAACTTCAAGTTGAGAGTCTTCCGGATTGTCGCGGAGACGCTGAATTACCGGCGGGCTGCCGAGGAGTTGCATCTGACGCAGCCGGCAGTGACGGCGCAGATCAAATCGCTCGAAGAGAATATCGGCCTGACACTCTTCAACCGGGTGGGCCGGGACACCACTCTTACGCCGGCCGGAGAGACACTCTTGTTGTACGTGCGGCAAATTGAGGCGACCGCCAATGACGCGATTGCCGCTTTGGCGCCTTTCGGTGGACGGAGCAGCATCGAACTCAGTATTGGCGCTTCGCATACCATTGGCGTTTATCTTCTGCCCAAGCTCCTTCCCCAGCTAACCCGGCAGTGGCCCAAACTGTGTTTGCATCTCATTGAAGGCAGCACGCACGAGATTCTGCAGTCTGTCACCACGTACCAGGTGGCCGTTGGCCTGATTGAAGCTCCCGCATTTCGTCCCGACCTGAAGGTGGAGAAGTTCGGCGAGGATGAGCTCGTCCTGATTGTGCGGCCGGACCATCGCTGGGCCAGAAAAGAATCCCTCACTGCCGCCGATCTGGGACAGGAGCCTTTGCTGCTCCGCGAGCCTGGCTCCGGTATGCGGCGCTTCATTGAGGAGTACTTCGATCGCAACGGCGTCCTGCAACAGCAGCTTCGCTCCACCATCGATATGAATTCGACGGAGGGCATCATTGCCGCTGTGGAAGCTGGACTGGGAGCGGGATTTGTTCCGTCGCTGGCCGTTGAAAAGGCCAGTCTGCTCGGTCAAGTGAAGGTGGTTCCGCTGCAGGATGGGCCCATCCGGCGTCACCTCAGTATTGTGATGTTGAATGGTCCCCAACCCAAAGGGCCCACCGGCTCTCTGCTTGAGATTCTGCGCTCATATGCTGTGGGCCTGGAAACGGCCGACTACACTTCTTTGATGGCGGAGGAAGCGGTTGCCGCCGTTCGCGGCGGTTTCGAGACGAGCGCAATATCGTCCAAAACCGCCAGGAGCTGACTTTGATGCCGGGTGACGAACGCAAACTGCTCAAGGATATACGCACCGTAATTTATGCCACCGACTTTTCGCTCTATTCGCAAAGTGCGGGGTTCTACGCGGCCAGGCTGGCTGAGTTCTGGCGCGCCACCCTGCTGGTGGTGCATGCCTTCACACTTTCTCAGGCCGCCATGGAAGTGGAAATCGATCATCTGCTGATCAGCCAGCAGAGAAGCGACCTTTCCTTTCTGCTCGCGCGCAAAGCTGCGTTTCTGTCTTCGCCTACGATGCAAGCCATTCCCATGTTGCTGGAAGGCGCCCCGAAGACCGCTATTCCGCGGTTGGCCGAGCAGCAGGGCCCGTCCATTGTCGTGCTTGGAACGCACGGAGGAGGATGGATTCAGCGCGGGCTCATCGGCTCGGTCGCTGAGCAGGTGCTGCGTACCACCTCGGCTCCGTCGTTGATTGTTGGTCCGAATGTCCAGGCCCTTTCCGCGATGGCCAGCCCTTTCAGTCAGATACTCCTGGCCACGGACTTTGCGCCCGACAGTGTCAACGCCGCCGCGCATGCCATGGCATGCGCCGAGGCGTTTCAGGCCAAGATGGATATCCTGAACGTTGTCACGCATGATGACATGATGCATCAGGAGAAGCTCGCTGCCATCAGAAAGAAATTCTATGAGGCGATGGGCCAGGGCGATTCGAAGCATCTCCAGGATTTCTTCGAGCCGCGTCTCCACCAGGAGGTAGGTAAAGTCCGGGACCGCGTCCTGGCATACGTGCATGACCATGCGGTTGATCTACTGGTACTGAGCATCCGCGATAGCGGTTACCCCGGACTGGAAGCCGCCAGGTCGGGAGCTTTCCCCTTGATTGCCGCGGCGAAGTGTCCGGTTCTGACCGTGGTCGGTTGAGGCTTCAGAGCGCCGCAAGAGAAGCTTCGACAGCCGGCCCGGGTGAAGGATGGAGCACGCCTGGACCGCGCCGTGCCGGAATGGCGCGATGACTTCTGCGCCGGAATATGAAGGCGGAGAGGATTGCTGCGGGTTGGGGCGGTTGTCCTCTCTTCTGAACTTAGAGTTAAGTCCAGGAGCGGCCGCGCAACCGCCCCGCGTTCGTTCAAGTTTGTCCGCCGGCCCTTGTTTCCGCATCCCATGCTTTTCATGCAGGCGCAACGCCATGGCATGGATCGGAAGCAGCGTCTTTGTTATTGATCCAGCCCCAATGGATAGGAGATCTACGGGCGCCCCACCCTCGCCACGCCTTTGTTTTTGTGGCTAGGGTGGGATAGGTAAGTCTCACCTCAATAGGGCGATCAATAAGGGAATTACCACTTTGCACCTTCCCTTGCGTTGCCAGGAGCTTCATTTGGTTGTAACGTGCGGCATGTGTGTGGCTGCCTCTCTGGTTTTCGGGGGCGCTGATTTCAGTGGAAATGTGATCGCGTCGTGCGATAGACTGGTTAAACAACCTTTGTGTTTGTTGCCGATCCTCTTCCCCGGGACACGGATTGTGGAGTGAACCAATGCGCTACAAATTGAGTGTGAACAAGGTAAGCGAGACAGCGGACGTGTCTCCCGATACGCCGCTGTTGTGGGTGCTGCGCGATGTGCTGAACCGCGTGGGAACCAAGTACGGCTGCGGCATGGGCTTGTGCGGCGCATGTACAGTGCACCTGGGCGGGCGGGCCGTGCGCTCGTGCATTACGCCGGTGAGCGCAGTGGGCAACCAGCCCATCACCACCATTGAGGGGCTGGGGGCCGAGGAAAGGCACCCGGTGCAAGAGGCCTGGGAGGCATTGGACGTGCCGCAATGCGGCTATTGCCAGGCAGGACAGATCATGTCCGCCGCGGCGCTGCTGGACCGGACGCCCCATCCCACCGATGACGAGATCGACGCCGCCATGAGCGGCAACCTTTGCCGCTGCGGTACCTATACGCGGATTCGCGAAGCCATTCACCACGCCGCCAACGCAGGCCAGACCGCGGGCGCAGCCGCCCGCGGCGAGTAAAGGAGGGTCACACGATGCGCATGAATCGCAGATCGTTTCTGCAACTGACGGCCCTGGCCGGCGGCGGCATGGCTTTGAGTCTCTATCGCCTGCCGAGGGCGGCGGCGCAAGGGAAGTTGCCCGAACTAACCCCGCAGGCATTTATCCATATCGCTCCGGATGGCGTGACCACGATTATGGCGCGCGCCTCGGAGTCGGGCCAGGGCATGCGCAATATGCTGCCCATGCTGATTGCGGAGGAGTTGGATGTGGACTGGAAAGATGTCCACGTGAAGCAGGCTGATCTCGACGTAAAGATTTACGGTCTCCAATTCTCCGGCGGCTCCATGAATACGCCGCTGGGCTGGGAGCCGATGCGCCGCGTGGGCGCCGCCGGCCGGCAGTTGCTGGTGATCGCGGCGGCGCAGGCTTGGGGCGTGCCGGGGAGTGAGTGCACGACGGAACATGGGCGCGTGTTGCACAACGCTTCGGGGCGCTCGGCCGGCTATGGCGAGTTGGCCTCGAAAGCGGCGCTCCTGACCGCGCCGGCGCTAGAGAGCGTGAAGCTGAAAGATCCCAGAGACTACCGCATCATCGGGCACTCGACGAAGGGTGTGGATACCCCCGGCATCGTTACCGGCAAGCCGCTCTTCGGCGTGGATATGAAACTGCCGGGGATGCTGTATGCCTCGATCGAGAAGGCCCCCGTTTTTGCCGGAAAGGTGAAGAGCGCCAATATCGAGGAGATCAGAAAACTGCCGGGTGTGCGTCATGTACTGGTGATTGAAGGCGGCATCACGCCCGCAGCGTTTACGCCCTGGGAGCCCGGTATGGAGCCGGGCATCGCTATTGTGGCTGATACCTGGTGGCAAACGCAGCAGGCGCGCAGGCAACTCAAGGTGGATTGGGATCTGGGTCCGGCTGCCACACAGAGTTCGGAAGGTTTCCGGAAGCGGGCAAAGCAGTTGCTTGCTGTGCCACCGGCAACCACGGTGCGCCAATATGGCGACGAGAATGCATCTCTGAAATCGGCGGCGAAGGTGGTGGAGGCCATCTACGAATACCCGTTTATCGCCCACATGACCATGGAACCGCAGGGCGCCACGGCGCACTGGAAGGACGGCAAAATGGAGATGTGGTCGACGAGCACGCAGCCGGAGGGCGGCCGCGAGTTGGTGGCCAAAACCCTGGGCATCGACAAGGATGCGATCACCACGCACATGGTCCGCTCGGGCGGCAGCTTCGGGCGGCGGCTACAGAATGATTACCTGGTTGAAGCCGCGTGGATCGCCAAGCATGTCGATGCGCCGGTGAAATTGCTCTGGTCGCGCGAAGATGACATTGGCCACGACGGCCTGCGCCCCGGCGGGACGATGGGGCTGAAGGGCGGACTGGATGCAAAGGGCAAGCTCACGGTGTGGCGCCAGCACTTTGTCACCTTTGGCGACGACAAGCACCTGGCATCCGGAGGAGGCATTGGGGAAGATTCCTATCCGGCCGGATTTCCGCCCGTGTATGGGCTTTATACCTCCGCGCAGCCGCTCATGCTGCGCACCGGCGCCCTGCGCGCGCCCGGCGACAACGCCTATTGCTGGGTGGCGCAGTCGTTTCTCGACGAACTGGCGCACGCCGCCGGCCGCGATCCGCTCGAATTCCAACTGGAACTGCTCAGTAACAAGCGGATGTCATGGGCTGCGGGCCAGCACGACGCGGTGGGCGATCACGAACCAACCGGGGCGTCGGTGCTCATTCCGGAGCGGTTCAAGGGCGTTCTGGAGCTAGTCGCGGAGAAGTCGAACTGGGCGCATCGGGCGAAGGAGCCGGGCCGCGGCATGGGCATCGCCGCGTGGTTCTGCCACCTGGGCTACTTCGCGGAAGTGGCGGATGTTTCGGTGGACAAGGAAAATAGGGTGACTGTTCACCGCGTATGGGCGGCAGGCGATATCGGAAGCCAGGTGATCAACCCTCGCGCCGCAGAGAGCATGGTGCAGGGCGGCGTCATAGACGGCATGAGCGAACTGAGCCAGGAGATCACGCTAGCTGACGGGAGGATCGAGCAATCCAACTTCCACAACCACCCGCTGATGCGTATGCGCCAGACGCCGAAGATTGAAGCCTATTGGAATAAAACCAGCTACTCGCCAACGGGGCTGGGTGAGCCCGCGCTCCCGCCGGTTCTGCCCGCAGTGACGAATGCGATCTTTGCCGCCACCGGCAAGAGGATTCGCACCCTTCCGCTAAAGCGGAGTGGATTCAGTTGGGCCTGAAGCACCTTAGCGCGAGGCGGCGGCCGGCTGCACGGCGCGCACCTCGCGCAAGGGCAGGGCGGTGGCAGCAGCAAACGCTTTTTGCACCTCAGCAGCAATCGACAACGCAATCGTTTCCGGAGCTTCCGCGCCCAGGTCAAGACCCGTGGGCGCGTGCAGCCGCGCCAGCCGTTGTTCGATTTGTGCCTCTGCCGGTGGTGCAGTTTCTTCGTTCAAAAGACAGCCCACCTCGACCAACAGGTCATGTGCGCGCTGTCGTGGACCCAGCACGCCAATGTAGGCAAGCGGAGGGTCGAGCGGCAATAGTGTGGCCAGCACGCGCGCATCCTGGTCAAAGCTGTGGCTCATCAAAACCGCGGCATCCGTGGAACGCAGATTGGCCAGCGCTGGCAGGCGCTGGGCTGTACCAGCCGCGGGCATTTTGCGCACCGGCAGCACATGAACCTCGTCGGCGAGCGAAAAGCGCGTGTTTGTCGCCAGGTGCGAACGCCCATCGGCCAGCGTGACATACCAGCCCAGTTCCTTTGCCATATGAACGAGCGGCTGAGCGTCGTCGCCCGCGCCGAAGATCCAAAGACCGTGACGTGCCGGGCGGAAGTTGGTCCACACACGAATTGCAGCGCTTTCGACTACAGCGGGTTTTTCCGCGGAGTGGCCCCCGGCGAGCGCTTCTTCCGCTAATTTCTGAAGCTGAGCATCAAGCGCGCCGGCAGGGGGTATTTGGCTCGCGAGCCCCGCAAAACCGCGCTGGCCGATTGTGGGACCGTCGATGACAGTCGCTACCGCCAGAGCCGTCCGGTGCAGGAAGGCCTGCTCCATGGCCGCCAGAAACGGACGGGCTGTGGCACGGCGTTCCAGCAGCGCGTAGACTACGCCGCCGCAGCCCGACCCATAGGGCATTTCGCCATCATCCGCAGCCGTCGAATAGCGATGGATAGAGGGTCCTTTTTCGGTGAGCCACCAGGCGCGGCTGGCAATCTCTGCCTCAAGGCACCCTCCGCTCACTGTGCCCGCGCGGCGGCCGCCGGAAGCCATGAGCATGCACGCGCCCGGCCGTCGGTAACTGGAGCCCTCGACCGCAACCACGGTGGCCAGTACGTAGTCTGACCCGGCAGCCTCCATCTCGCGCCACAAGGGCAGGATTCGTTCCAGATCGGTCATGGCTCTGCCTCTGCTCTCTCCAGCATATTCGATTCACTCCGGCACGGCAGGGAAGCGAAAAGTGCCGAGCGAGGATTCGCCGGCAAACTTCAACCTGGAGCAAACTCCGATCTCCGGCCGGCTCTTCAGCGCGTGACCCGCTACACTGGTGCCAATGTCTGTTGCCGCCATCGTGCTGGCCGCCGGCGCCAGCCGCCGCCTGGGCCAGCCCAAACAACTGCTCAAGCTCGCCGGGGAAACGCTGATCGAGCGCGCTGTGCGGCTGGCCGGCGAGGCCGGAGCCACGCCGGTGATTGCAGTGCTAGGCGCCCGCGCCGACAGCATACTGGCCGCGGTTTCCTTCGAGCGGTTGAACCGCGAGCACCATGCCGTGCCGCTGATTCATCGCGGCTGGGCGCAGGGACTGGCTACCTCCATTCACGCCGCGCTCGATGCGCTGGAGCAGCATGCGCCGGCCGCTGCGGGCGTGCTGATTCTGGGCTGCGACCAGCCCCGGCTCTCCGCGGACCACCTGCGTGAGTTGTTGAGAGCCTTTACCGCGCAGCCCGCGCCCGCGATGGTGGCTTCGGCCTACGCCGGCATCCAAGGCATGCCCGCGGTCTTTCCGCGCCAGGCTTTTCAGAATCTGCGCGCGTTGCGCGGCGACCAGGGCGCGCGTGCGCTGCTCAAGCGCGCAGACCGCCCTGTCATTGCAATTCCCTTTGCCGGGGGGGAGGTGGATATTGACCTGCCCGGCGATCTTGCCCATCTCACCTAGCGCCGGTTGCTCCCTTGCCCTTGCAGCCACTGGAGAATGCGCCCGGCGCGCGGCATGACAGAGTTCGCCCCTCCGGGTTACTCTGAGATATACCCGCGTTTTTTGCGCTGAAGGAGTACGTGCAGACCGATGCCTATCAAGACCACCTCTAAGATTTGGCACAATGGCAAACTCATTCCCTGGGAGCAGGCCACCATTCACGTGATGAGCCATGTCATCCATTACGGATCGAGCGTTTTTGAGGGTATCCGTTGCTACGCGCAGCCACAGGGTTCGGCGGTATTCCGCCTGCCGGAGCACATGCAGCGCATGCTCGACTCGGCCAAGATCTACCGCATGGAGATCCCTTACACGCTCGACGAGCTGTGCGCCGCGGTGGTGGAACTGATTGAGGCCAATGGGGTCGCGCCCTGCTATATCCGGCCCATTACGCTGCGCGGCTACGGCGAGATCGGCGTCAGTCCCACCGGCTCGCCCATCGAGGTCTATATCGCCAACTTCCCGTGGGGCAAATACATCCCCGGCAAGGGCGGAGCCGATGTCTGCATCTCGAGCTGGAACCGCATGGCGCCCAACACCATGCCCACGCTGGCCAAGGCAAGCTCAAACTACATGAATTCGCAGTTGATCCACATGGAAGCCGAGATCAACGGCTACGCCGAGGGCATTGGGCTGGATGTGAACGGCCTAGTCAGCGAGGGTTCGGGCGAAAACATCTTCATTGTGCGCAATGGAGTGCTCTACACGCCGCCGCTGGCCAATTCCGCCCTTTCCGGCATCACCCGCGACAGTGTGCTGACCATTGCCCGCCACCTGGGTCTGACGGTCGTCGAGCAGCCGCTCCCGCGAGAAATGCTCTACATCGCCGACGAAGTCTTCTTCACGGGAACAGCCGCCGAGGTCCAGCCCATTCGCTCCATCGACCGCATTCTCGTGGGCGACGGAAATACGGGTGAGACCACCCGGCAGATTGCCGACGAGTTCTTTGCGATTGCCAATGGATTGAAACCCGATCGCTTTGGCTGGCTGACCCCCGTAAAAGTGAACGCGGGCGAGGCTGTAAAGGCGTAACCGCGGCACAGGCTCTCTCCCGCCGGGCGGCCATCAGGCCGCCCGATTCCTTTCTGCGTGCTGCTGCGTCTGTAGTAATAGCAACGGCCCGGCGGCGGCCGGAGCGCATGTGTGTCAAAGAGGTGCTTGCGTGCGGAAATCCAGCTCAGCGTACAGAGGGCTGCGATTTCAGCCGGCCTCGTGCTTGGCGTCTCAGCCTCTTTGATCCCGCGCGATGCTCCCCGGCTCGACAGCAACCCCGCCGTGTCTGATATTTCTTGTTCATGGCGACTAAAATCAAGCGCATCGGCATTCTGACGGCGGGCGGCGACAGCCCCGGCCTCAACGCGGCCATCCGCGGCGTCGGCAAAGCCGCCGTCGGCTACTACGGCTGGGAGATGGTCGGCTTCCGCGACGGCTTCCGCGGCCTGGTGGAGAACCGGCGCATCGAGATGGACCGCGCCGCCTTTTCCGGCATCCTTACCGTCGGCGGAACCATCCTGGGCACCAGCCGTGACAAGCCGCACCGCATGGTTATCGACGGCGAAACCAAGGACATGACCGGCGTGATCCGCGACAACCTGAAGAAGTGGGGCATCGACTGCGTCGTTTGTCTGGGCGGAGGCGGCACGGCCAAGAACGCCCTGCGCCTGCACCGCGCCGGCATCAACGTCATCACTCTGCCCAAGACCATCGACAACGACGTAGCCATGACCGACGCCACCTTCGGCTTCGCCACCGCGCTCGACATTGCCACCGAGGCCATCGACCGCCTGCACAGCACCGCGCACAGCCATCACCGCATCATCGTGGCCGAGGTCATGGGGCATCGCGCCGGATGGCTCACGCTGGGCGCGGGCATCGCCGGCGGCGCCGACGTGATCCTGCTGCCCGAAATCCCCTACAACATCGACAAAATTGTCGCCGCCATTCACAAGCGCACCAAGCGGGGCAGCAAGTTCAGCATCGTCGCCGTCTCCGAGGGCGCCATGAGCTGCGACGACGCCCGCATCTACGAAAGCGCCGAGAAGTCCCTGCGCCGCGCCAAAACCCTGAACGGAAAAATCGAGGCCAAGCGCGAAATCGCCGCCCTCGACACCCGCCATCAGGGCAACACCATGCGCCTGGCCCACCGCCTCGAGGAGCTCACGCAGCTCGAGTCCCGCGTGACGATTCTTGGCTACGTGCAGCGCGGCGGCACGCCCTGCGCGGCCGATCGCATCCTTGCCACGCGCCTGGGCGCGGCCTGCGCCGACCTGATCAACGAAGGAAAATTCGGCGTGATGGTGGCCGCCCGCGGCGAACAAACCGAGCCTGTGCCGCTTGAAGAGGTCGCCGGCAAACGCAAGTCGGTCCCGCTCGATCATCCCTGGCTCGAAACCTGCCGCCGGCTGGAGATCTGCCTCGGCGATTGAATCTGGCGGAATGCCGGATCTTTGCCGCATCCGGGCCGCGCGCCCGGCGCTTCGGATGATAGGATTCCTCCGTTGAGAGGAGGCCGCATCCATGCGCCGTCGCACTTTCCTGAAGTCCCTGTCCGCCACCGTTGCCGCCGCCGCATCCGGCGCGCTTCCGGCCTTTGCCGCTTTGCCCCGGATGAAGATTACGCGCGTGCGCGTCTATCTGCCGCCCCACGCCAGCCAGCTCCTTTATCAAAGCGATCTTGTGGTCACCATTGAAACCGACGCCGGCGTCACCGGCATCGGCGAAGGCGGCGATGTGGACCTGCTGCGCATGTCGGCCGGACGCCTCATCGGCCGCGATCCCTGGCACATCGAGCGCCTCTGGCAGGACATGAACCGCTCCTACTTCTACCCCGCTGGCCGCGAGCGCACCCACTCCATCGGCGCGCTCGATCTCGCCCTGTGGGATCTCAAAGGAAAGGTTCTCAATCTTCCCGTGCATCAGATCCTCGGCGGCCTGGTGCGCAACCACTGCGAGTGCTACTCGGGCGGTGAGGGGCTGCCCGGCATCACCGCCGCCAGTTCCATCCGCGACCGCGCCCATGCCGCCATCGAGGCCGGCTTCCGCGCCTTCCGCATGGGCCCCGGCAACGTCCCCGCCAACGGCACCTTCAACGCCAGCCAGCAGGTGACGGCCCTGCGCGACTCCTGCGCTCAGGCGCGCGATGGCGTGGGCAAAGACGGCGACTGGGCCATCGACTTCCATCAGCGCTTCGAGCTCTCCGAGGCCGTCCGCGGCTGCCACGAGATCGAGGACCTGGCCCCCTTCTTCGTCGAAGATCCCGTCCGCGCCGATGCGTTTCTCCAGGACCTCCCCATTCTCCGCGCCAAGGTCAACGTGCCCATCGCCGCCGGCGAAGAGTGGGGCAACCGATGGGACTTCAATACGCTCGTCGAGCATCACACCGTCGATTACATCCGCGCCACCCTGCCCAACGTGGGCGGCATCACGGAGATGATGAAGGTCGCCGCCCTCTGCGAGGCGCACTTCGTCGGCATCATCCCCCACTTCACCGGCCCCATCGCCACCGCCGCCCTGGTCAACTGCCTGGGCACTTTCTCCGGCCCGGTCCTCTTCGAATATGCCTTTGGCGGCCGGACCATTTCGTATTTACCCCAGGGCTTCGACTTCAAAAACGGCAAGCTCTATCCCAACGACCGCCCCGGCCTCGGCGTCGAGCTCGATATGAAGCAGCTCAAGCTCCTGGCCGAAATCACCGAGCCCATCACAGCACGCGCCCAAACCTACTTCCGCCCCGACGGCTCCATTACCAACTGGTAGCCGGCTGTCGCCTGTCCCATGCCCCTGTGCTGGGCAGGGCACAATGCTGCCCTCGGGCGCTTGAATCGCCGCCTTTTGATATGACTCAATTGGTATACTGAACAATGTGACCAAATCCGCTGTTGAATCCATCCCAGCCGGCAACACTGCCGGATCTTCCCCCAGCCAGAAGAGGGTGCTGCTGCTCAAACCCCGCGGTTTTTGCGCGGGCGTCGTACGCGCCATCGATGTGGTCAAGATCGCTTTGGAAACCTTCGGCGCGCCCATTTATGTCCGCCGCGAAATTGTGCACAATCGCTACGTTGTCAATGAGTTGGCTGAAAAAGGAGCCATCTTTGTCCACGAGATCGACGATGTGCCCGAGGGCCAGCGCGTGATCTATTCCGCCCATGGCGTCTCCCCCGCCGTGCGCGAAATCAGCAAGGCCCGCCATCTCAAGGTGATTGACGCCACCTGCCCGCTGGTCACCAAGGTCCACATCGAGGCCGTCAAGTTCGCCCGCCAGGGCTACTCGCTGATCCTTATCGGCCACCGCGACCACGATGAGATCGAGGGCACGCTCGGCGAAGTTCCCGACGTGACCCAGGTCGTCTCCAGCGCCCGCGAGGTCGAGACCCTCCAGGTTCCCGATCCCGAGCGTGTCGCCTACCTCACCCAGACCACCCTCTCGCTCGACGAGGCGCGCGACATCATCCACGCCCTCAAGGCCAAGTTTCCCAAAATCGTCGGGCCGCACTCCCAGGACATCTGCTATGCCACCGAGAATCGCCAGGTGGCCGTGCGCAACGTGGCCCACAAGGCCGATGTGGTTCTCGTGGTCGGTTCCACCAACAGCTCCAATTCCAACCGCCTGGTAGAAGTTTCCCGCAACCTCGGCACCATGGGGTATCTTATCGACAACTCCCAGGCCATCGACCCCGCCTGGCTGCAAAATGTCACCACGGTCGCTGTCACCGCCGGAGCCTCGGCCCCCGAGATCCTGGTGGAAGATGTCGTGAACTATTTGAATCAAAGCGGATTTGCAAACGTCGAAGAGGTGGAAGTGATGCCGGAGAACGTCCGGTTCGGCCTGCCGCCGGAGATTGTGCAGGCTATTGGCAGCGCGGGCGGCGCCCAGAGTGATCCCGTCCGCTAAACCCTGTTCCAGGACACGCGCATGAGCCCTGAGCATTCCAGATCCGGTGCCGCTTTCTTGCCGCTCGCCATTCCGATCCGCAGTGTCCACACGGGAACCGAGGCGTTAGCAATCGCATGAGTCCAGAGGAATTGAAGACAACGCACGCCGCACCCAGGTTCGGACGCATCGATGCGGAGATTGCCGACGTCGATGCGGCCATCGGCCGCTCATGCGACTTCCTCCTTGCCGAGCAGCATCCTGAGGGCTACTGGTCCGGCGAGCTCGAAGCCGACTCCATGCTCGAGGCCGACTATATCTTCCTTCACACCCTCCTCGAAAGCGGCGATCCCGGCCGCCTCAAGCGCGCCTTTGCGGAGATTATGCGCTATCAGAACGAGGACGGCAGTTGGAGCCTCTTTCCCGGGGGGCCCGGCAACATCTCGCTCTCCGTCAAGTGCTACTCGGCGGCCAAAATCATGGGCCTGCCTGCCGACCACCCCCGCATGGCCAGGTGCCGTGCGTGGGTGCTGGACCACGGCGGCGTCGTGGCCTGCAACACCTTCACCAAAATGTACCTCTGCGCCCTGGGCGAGTACGACTACGACGCCGTCCCCGCCATCCCGCCGGAGATCGTCCTCTTTCCCCGCTGGTTCTACTTCAACATCTACGAAATCTCTTCATGGTCGCGCTCCATCCTGGTTCCCCTCGCCATCATTTATGCCAAAAAGCCCTTCAAAAAGCTCCCCCCGGAGCAGGGAATCGACGAGCTGTACGTCGGAGGCCGCGCCAACTCGAACCTCCGTCTTCACCTGGACCGCAAGAAACTCATCTCGTGGCGCAACTTCTTCATCGTTGTGGACCGCATGATGCATCTGGCGGAGGCCGTGCACATCCGCCCGCTGCGCAAGCTCGCCCTCAGACGCGCGGAAAAGTGGATGCTCGAGCGGCTCGAAATGACCGATGGCCTGGGCGCCATTTATCCGGCCATGCTGAACGCCATCATCGCCCTGCGCTGCCTCGGCTACTCCGAAGACGACCCCCAGGTGATCCGCGCCCGAGATGAGTTTGAGAAGCTCGGCATCGAAGAGCCCGCCACCGCCGCCATGCCCGAGCCCACCTTCCGCATGCAGCCCTGCATGTCGCCCGTATGGGACACCGCGCAGGCGCTCTTCGCGCTCGGCGAGGCCGGGGTTCCGCGCAACCACCCCCAGATGCTCAAGGCTGCCGACTGGCTCCTCTCCAAGGAAGTCCGCCACAAAGGCGACTGGGCCGTGAAAGTCCGCAACACCGAGCCCGGCGGCTGGTACTTCGAGTTCAACAACGAGTTCTATCCCGATACCGACGACACCGCGCAGGTTCTGCTGGCGCTCAGCAAAGTCGATAACCCGCGCGAGCGCTACCAGCACCAGGTTTGCCAGCGCGCCATCGACTGGGAGTTTGCCATGCAGTGCCGCGACGGTGGCTGGGGCTCCTTCGACAAAGACAACACCAAGATGATCTTCCAGTACATCCCCTTTGCGGATCACAACGCCATGCTCGATCCGCCCACCGTGGACATTACGGGAAGAATTCTGGAAATGCTCGCCACCTACGGCTACACCCGCGACGACAAGCGCGTGCAGAAGGCCATCAAGTTCATCTTCCACGAGCAGGAGCCGGACGGCAGTTGGTTTGGCCGCTGGGGCGTCAACTATATCTACGGCACCTTCCTCGTTCTCCGCGGCCTCGACGCCATCGGCATCGACCACCACGAGCCCCAGGTCCTGCAGGCCGCCGAGTGGATCCGCATGGTGCAGAACGCTGACGGCGGATGGGGCGAGAGCTGCGGCACCTACGACGAACCCGACACGCGCGGCTGCGGCATCAGCACCCCGTCGCAAACCGCCTGGGCTCTCATGGCCCTGCTGGCCGCTGGCGACGACCGCTCCGACTCCGTCGCCAAGGGCGTCCGCTGGCTCCTCGACCACCAGCTTCCCCGCGGCTCGTGGGACGAATCGATGGGCGAGGGCGCCCAGCGGCAAAGCATCATCACCGGCACCGGCTTCCCCAAAGTCTTTTATCTGGCCTATCACGGCTATCGCCAGTACTTCCCGCTCATGGCCCTTACCGCTTACAAGCGGGCCATGGAACGGCTCAACAGCTAGCCCGGAGGGCTTACCACAATATGGCAGTACCTATCTCCCAGATGTGGACCGTCGCCACCTATGTTGTCAAAAACCGGTTGGCCGGAAAGAAGCATTTCCCGCTCGTGCTCATGCTCGAGCCGCTCTTCCGCTGTTCGCTGGCCTGCGCCGGCTGCGGCAAGGTCCAGTATCCCCCGCACATCCTCAAACGCCAGCTCACCCCCGAGGACTGCTTCCGCGCCGTGGAGGAGTGCGGCGCGCCCATGGTCTCCATCCCCGGCGGCGAACCGCTTCTCCATCCCCAGATCGTCCAGATCGTCAACGGCCTCATAGCCCGCAGAAAATACATCTATCTCTGCACCAATGCGCTCGAACTCAAGCGCCGGCTGCCCGAGTTTACCCCCTCCAAGTACCTCACCTTTTCCGTTCATCTCGACGGCCTGCGCGAGCACCACGACTTTTCCGTCTGCCGCGAGGGCGGCTACGACATCGCCGTGGAGGGCATCAAAGAGGCTGTCCGCCGCGGCTTCCGCGTCACGCCCAATGCCACCTTCTTCGACGGCACCGACCCCAACAGCGTTCGCGCCTTCTTTGACGAAGTGATGGCCATCGGCGTCGAGGGCGTTGTGCTCTCGCCCGGATACAGCTACGACAAGGC
This sequence comes from Acidobacteriota bacterium, assembly GCA_021846985.1. Taxonomy (GTDB): domain Bacteria; phylum Acidobacteriota; class Terriglobia; order Terriglobales; family Acidobacteriaceae; genus Telmatobacter. Next base: position 152,715 of record JAJZVX010000001.1, read on the forward strand.
TCCCGACCAGAACCGCTTCCTCGGCCGCGCCCGCACCCGCCGCCTCTTCCGCGCCATCCTCTCCAACCGCAAGAAGTCGTGGAAGTTCAACATGTCTCCGCTCTTCCTCGAATTCCTCATGGGTAAGCGCAACTACGATTGCACGCCCTGGGGTTCGCCCGCCTACAACATCTTTGGCTGGCAGCGCCCCTGCTATCTGCTCCAGGATGGCTACGCGGAAACCTTCCAGGAGCTCATCCGCACAACCCGCTGGGAAGATTACGGCGCGGGTAGCGGCAATCCCAAGTGCGCCAACTGCATGGTCAGTTGCGGTTATGAGCCCACCGCCGTCGTCGATGGCTTCGGCTCGCTGCGTGGACTCTTTGCCATGGCCCGCGGCTGGTTCGGCCTCTACCATGACCCGGCCGCGCTCAAACTCCTCGACGAGCCCATGCCCGCCGGCCCATCGCAACTCGTCCAGATTGACCAGCCCGACCGCGAAATGGCCAACCCCTGATTCGCCGTCTTCAAATCCAGCGCGACTTTGTCCTTGCCGCGAATGCCTGAAAGCTGTTGACTAACCGTGAGGGTCCATGACCGCCGAAGTGCAAAAGTACACCCGCGAACAGATCGAAGCCCTCGAGGTCGCTCCCGGCTTCCAGCATGAAAAGCTCGAAGGCTGGGTTCCGGCGCTCGCCACCGCTGCCGAGCTCCACGACGCCCTCGAAAAAGCCTTCGACTATCGCGGCGACGTCACCATCACGCTCACATCCGGCGAGCGCATCGAGGCCTACATCTTCAACCGCCATTCCGGCGCTACGCTGGCCGACTCCTGGGTCCAGTACTTCACGCCCAACGATCCGGACAAACACAAGGTCGCTTACGACCAGATCGCCCGCCTCGAATTCACCGGCAAGGACCGCGCTGCCGGCAAGCACTGGGAAGACTGGGTCAGATCCTACAACGAGCGCAAAGCCGCCGGCGAAGAAAACATTCAGCTCCAGCCCGAAGCCCTGGAGTAAGTCTCCCGGCCCTCCAGGCGGCCCGTGCATCCCTTCTGCCCCGCCTTCTTTCCTCCCGAAGAAGACCGCGTGTGCCCCTTTCATCGCAAGGAGCGGGCCGCGAAGCCTCCCCCGTCCGCTCCAATCCAGCGGGCAGTCGTCCACAAGCGCTCCAAAACTCCGCGCACCGGCAAACGCCGCGCCCGCCGGCCGCAAACTCCGTCTCTCCCCGGTGCGGAATAGCTCCAGAAGACGGCGCGCCACAGCGTCATGCCTCGCCTGTCAGCACCCCACTGCTCTGCAATCTCCACGATCCAACCGGGCCTGTGCCACAAGCCATCCGCCGGTTTGCGTGGAGCGGCCCGTGGGGCTTCAGGGTCGATTAAGCGTCGCGCGCGCAGGGTTGGACAAAGCCGAGAACTGCTTGGCGCAAGGAGATTGAAACCATGCGAATGAAGAGGAAGAATCTGATTGTTCTGGCGCTGCTGCTGCTGGCCGCTTTCGCCGCCCAGGGCGCGGAAAAGCAGATCGCGAAAAAGGATCTGCCGCCCGCCGTGCAAAAAACCGCTGAGGCGCAGGCCCGGGGCGCCACGATCCGCGGGTACGCAAAGGATCACGAAGACGGCCAGTGGGAGTACGAGGTGGAGATGTGGGTGGACGGCCACTCCAAGGATGTTACGATCGCGCCGGACGGAAGGCTGCTGGAGGTGGAAGAAGAAGTGAGCCTCGGCGCCCTGCCGCCCGCCGTGCGCGCCGGCCTGCGGACCAGGGCGAAGAAGGGAACCATCACCAAAGTGGAGTCGATCACCAGGCACGGAAAGATTGTCGCCTATGAGGCGCAGGTCGCCGCGGCAGGGCGGCATCGAGAGATCCAGGTGGGACCGGACGGCGGGCGCCTGGCGCACGAGGAATAGCACAGGACGGAGCCGGAGCGGGGAAGCGGCGCCGTCGGGTTCACAGCCCATCGGCTCGGACGATCCGCCTTCTCCGCGCCATCCCGGCCCGGATGTTCGCGCGCTCATCGCTTGCCGCGGAATCCGCCGCCTGGGGGTCCATGCCGCCCGCGCAATCGTTTAGGATGGACGGAACTTCCAGATGGAAGAGATGGGAGGGACGGACAATGGGCGAGATGACGCGCCGGGAGATGCTGTGCGCTTCCGGGATGGCGATGGGCGCGGCGGTTGCGGCCGGCAGAGCGCTGGCGGCAGGCGTCGCGGGCGAGGATGCAACCGCCACCACGGAGATTCCCTCGTGGGGTCTTGGGCCCTTCACGCGCGACGACGGGGCCGATCACATCGGCGCCCGGACCGGCAGCGTCTTTGATTGCCCGGTGACCGGCAAGGTTATCCCCTGGGAAAACAAGGACGTTCTCTGCACTGCAGCGGTGGTCAAAGACGGCAAGGTCTACCTCTTCTACCGCGCCGAGGACCAGTCGCGCGGACAAAGCTGGGGCACCAGCCGCATTGGCCTCGCCGTCAGCGAAGACGGCCGTCACTTCCAGCGCCATTCCGAGCCCGTGCTCTATCCCGGCAACGACTTCATGAAGGAGTACGAGTGGCCCGGCGGCTGCCAGGACCCGCGCGTCATGCAGGCCGAGGATGGGAGCTACGTAATGACCTACACCGCCTGGGACGGCCAGTGTGCCCGCCTCTGCACGGCCACCTCGCGCGACCTCTACCACTGGACAAAGTTCGGCCTCGCCATCGGCACCTGCCACAAGGGCAAGTACCGCGACTTCTGGTCCAAGTCCGGCTCCATCGTCTGCCGCCGCGAGGGCTCCCGCTTCATCGCCCAGCGCATCCACGGCACATACTGGATGTACTTCAACGACAGCGGCCTCATGATTGCCACTTCAGACAACCTCACCGACTGGAACGTCCTCGAAGATGCCTCTGGCAAGCACCTCACCGTCCTTCCCCTGCGTCCCGGCGGCATTGACAGTGTGGTCACCGAAGGCGGACCGCCCGCCTTCCTCACCGGCAAGGGCATCTTCATGATGTACAACGCGGGGGCCAACGGCCGTCCCGATCTCGGCCTCACCGGCACCGTCTGGGCCGTCTCCCAGGCGCTCTTCGACTCCAACGATCCCACCAGACTCATCGCCCGCATGGACCACGACTTCTTCCATCCCGAGCGTCCCTTCGAAATCAAGCACAAGGGCTCCGCCGAGGGAGGCAACAGCAACGTCACTTTTGTTGAAAGCCTCATCTGGTTCCGCAATGAATGGCGTTTCTACTACGGGTGCGCCGACTCCATCGTTGCTTCGGCTTACTATAGGCCCGAAGCAGCGGGCCAGCCGCGTCAGTAACTCTCCGCGGCATGTAGACTCTCGAACAAGGGGAGGAGCCAATGAAAGTCCTTCTGCTCAACCCGAACCGGACGTTTGCCCTGCACGGAGGCCACAGTCCCTCCGTTGGCCTGCCTCTGGGCCTGCTCTATCTTGCCAGCAGTCTGGAAAGCCACGGCATCCCCATGGGCTGCTTCTTTGTGATCGGCTTTCCCGGAGAAACCCGAAGGCAGATTCGCAAAACCATCCGCTTCGCGCTCCGCCTCTACGCCCGCTATAACTGCATGCCCAAGGTGGGCGTCGCCACCCCGCTGCCCGGCACCGAACTGGCGCAGATTGCCGAGCAGAACGGCTATCTCTTTCGCGACCTCTCCCCCGCCAACCTGGCGCGCGGAACCTCCGGCTCCGGCTCCGGTTTCGGCATGATCCGCACTCCCGAATTCGATCCCGAGTACCTGCACCGCTGTTGCGCCGGCTTCCACCACCGCCGCAAACTCGTCCGCGCTCTCTTCCTTCTCAGCCATCCCGCCGAACTGCGCCAGTTTTTTCACCGGCGCCTCTTCGGTGTCCCTCCCGGCCCGGTTCAGGGCGCGCCACACCCCTGAGCCCCTCCGCTCGCATCGCGCCCATGCCTCCGCGCCCTTGCGTATGGGCTGGATGAACCTGGGCCTTTCGCGCGGAGGGGGATGGAAGCTGACAGCGGACACGGCGCGCGGTTGCCGGGCACGCCTAGACTGCGGCCATCATGACGCCCCTCCCCTTTTCGGCGATCGCCGGAGAGGCGCTTGCGCTTGGACTGGCGACGGGGCCGGTGTGCCTGGCCAGTTGCGGTCCGGTGGTGGCGCCGTGGCTGCTGGCGCAGCCGCGCGGCGTGGGGGGCGGGGCGGTGGTGGTTCGTGTGCCGCTGGCGCGGAGCCGGCGTTAGGGCGCAATGGGAGCCGCCATGCGGCGCACCGCGCGGGTGCATGGCGGCGGTTCCCGCCGTCCCCCTCCAGCCGCGAAAAAAGCGTGGCTGGACCCAAGCCGGACAGGGGGCGTTACCCCAGCACCTGCGGGTTGTGCGCCGTGCCGTCGAAGTGGGTGGTGGTCTTGTAAAGCTCGTAGCGGCCGCCGAGGGCGGCGGCGCGGGTGCGATCAAGGAGGCCGGCGACCTGGGCCTGGGAGAGCGGCTTGAAGGTGCGCGCGGCTTCAAGGGCCTGGTCGAGAATTTGCGGGCTGTCGATACCGGTGATCTGCACGGCGATGGGCAGGTTGAGACAGTAGTGCAGCGCCTCGATGGGCTGAACGGTGTTGCTGTCGAGGATGAAGTGGTCGCCGAAGCACTTCATGCCAAGGGGCGCGATGCCTTCGCGCACCAGCACGGGCAGAACCTCGTGGGTAAAGCTGCGGAAGTGGGCATCCATGACGTTGAGGGGCATCTGCACGGCGTCGAAGTGGAAGTTGCGCCGGCGGGCCTCGTCGAGCATGCGCAGGTGGACATAGGGATCTTTGTGGCCGGTGAAGCCGATGAAACGCACTTTGCCGGCCTTCTGTGCGGCCAGCATGGCCTCCATGGCGCCGCCTTCGGCAAAGATGCGGTCGGGGTCTTCGAGGCGGATGACCTCGTGGAACTGCATGAGATCGACGTGATCGGTTTGCAGGCGCTGGAGGGACTCGTCGATTTGCTGCGCGGCGGCGGCGCGGGTGCGGCCGTCGATTTTGGTCATGAGAAAGACGCGGTTGCGGTAGCCGCCGCCCAGCGCTTTGCCCATGCGGATTTCGCTTACGCCGTTGTTATAGTCCCAGCAGTTATCGAGAAAGTTGATGCCGCGGTCGATGGCCTGACGGATGAGCTGGATGGAATCCTGCTCGGAGAGCGAGGGCTTGCCGATGTGGTAGCCGCCCAGGCCGATGGCGGAGACGCGCTGGCCGGTGCGGCCGAGGGTGCGATAGAGCATATCGCCGGGGGCGGTTTCGGCGCGGGCGGCGGGACCGAGCCAGGGTTGCGCAGCGGCCAGGCCGGCAGCGACACCTGCGGATTTCATAAAATTACGGCGATCCATGGGAGACATGAGCATACTCCTGATGCGGGTGAAGTGGACCAGGGCGCCGGGCGCCCGTTCCCGGATTCATTTTTACCACCGCGGAGATGGTTCGTGCAGCGCGGGGATTTTTGCAGGCTAGTCGCGAGGGATTTCAAGTGCGCCGGTGAGGCTGGCGACGCGGTCTACGTTGTGGGCGCGGCACCAGGATTCGAGGCCTTTGGCGAGGCGCTCGGTGGCGCGGGGATCGGCATAGGAGGCGGTGCCGACCTGGATGGCGACGGCTCCGGCGAGGAGGAACTCGACGGCGTCCTCGGGGGTGACGATGCCGCCCATGCCGAGGATGGGGATGTCGACGGAGCGGGCGGCTTCATAGACCATGCGGAGGGCGATGGGCTTGATGGCGGGGCCGGAGAGGCCGCCGGTGATGTTGGAGAGACGGGGTTTGCGGGTTTGGGCGTCGATGGAGATGGCGAGGAAGGTGTTGACGAGGCTGACGGCGTCAGCGCCGGCAGCGGCGGCAATTTTGGCCATGTGGGCGATGGAGGTGACATTGGGCGAGAGCTTGACGATGAGGGGGCGTGCGGCGGCGGCCCTGGCGCGCGTGACAAGGTATTCGAGGGAACCGGGATCGGAGCCGAAGGCCATGCCGCCGGCGTGGACGTTGGGGCAGGAGACATTGAGCTCGTAGGCGGCGATGCCCTGGGCATCGTTGAGGCGTTCGATGACGCCGATATATTCACCGATGGTGTAGCCGAAGACGTTGACGATGACCTGGCAGCGGGGATAGCGGCGCATGGGCGGAAGCTTGCGCGCGATGAAGTCTTCCACGCCGACGTTCTGGAGGCCGATGGCATTGATCATACCGGCGGCGGTGGTGACGATGCGGGGCGGGGGATGACCGGCAAGGGGTTCGAGGGAAATGCCCTTGGTGACGAAGCCGCCGATGGCTTTGAGAGAGACGATCTCTTCAAATTCGATTCCATAGCCGAAGGTGCCGCTGGCGGCGATGACCGGGCTGACCAGTTCGAGGCCAGCAAAACGCACTTTCATGTCGGGTTTCACGTGCGGCTGTCTTCCTTGTGGCTGTGGAGTGTATGCGTCTTCCGCCCCCGGCGGGGAAGGCGGAGCGGGGCGGCAGGGACGCAGTCCGCCGCTGGCCTCAGGGTCCATGATACTCGCCCCGGCGGCGGGGAGGGGCGGGGCCGGCGATCAGGGGTGGGACGGCGGGCGGGCGAGATCGGCGGCCAGGGGGCAGCCGTCGCAGTGGGGCGCAAGTCCGCAGTGGGCCTTGCCGGCGGCTACAGTGAGGGCGTGGAACTCATTGAACAGACCGGCGTGCTGCGCTGGCGGGTCAGCAGCGAAGGCACGGCGGGTGAGGGCAGCGAGAGCGTCGTATCCGGCCCGCCCGCGGGCTGGCGGCGGCTTCAAAAGATGGTGGCGGGTGACGATGCGGCGCAGATACTCGTCGGCTACGGGTACGGGGTGGCCAAGCGCGTAAAGAAGGATGGCGTCGGCGGTCTCGGGACCGACGCGGGGGAGGGCCAGCAAGCGGCGGCGGAGGGTCTGGGTAGGGACGGCGGCGAGCTTTTTGAGGGAGCCGGAGAACTCGGCGTCGAGCAGGCCGACAAAGGCTTTGAGAGCGGGGGCCTTGCGGGTGTGGAAGCCGCTGGGACGGATCAGATTCTGGAGATCGCTGAGCGGCAGCTTGCGAAAGCCCTCGAGCGTGAGGGCGTGGGCGGCGCGAAGGTTGGCGAGAGAGCGTTCGACGGCGGTCCAGGCGGTGTTCTGGGTGAGGTAGGCGCCGAGGACGACCTCGAAGGGTGTGCGGGCGGGCCACCAGCGCTGGGGCCCGTAAGCCTGAAAGAGAAGGTCGTGCATGTGGCGCAGGCGCCGGGCCGGGGAGCGGCTCACGAGAGGGCATCCTTGTCAGGCGGAGACTGGAGCTGCTGCCGCCACTCGACGATGCGGGCCTTGGCCGAGGCGGCTTCGGCCTGGGGAATGTGGCCCGCGGCCTGGAGAGAGATGGCAAGCGCGGTGTGGGCGAGCGGATCGGCGGGGGTGAGCGCGGTGAGCGCGAGGGCCGCCCCGATGGATTGCTCCAGGCGGCCGGCGTCGCGAAGCGCGCGAACGAGCCCGTGGTGCGCTTCGTAGTGGCTGGAGTCGGCGTCCACAGCGGCGCGGAAGGCCTGGGCCGCGCGCAGCGGCTGGCCGGCTTCGAGAAGGGCGAGCCCCTCGGCAAAGAACGATTCGGCAACGGAGCGGTTGGTGGAGGTCACGGCTGTCTTTAGGATAAAGGGTGGGCGGCGCGCCGTCAGGCGCTGCCGGCAGGGAGCCGGAGATGAAGAGTCATACGGAATACATGGTGTTTGAGACGCGGAAGCGGCGGGAGATGGTGCACATCACCGACGAGGTGGAGAAGATTGTGCGGCGCAGCGGGGTGAAGGACGGGCTGTGCTTTGTTTCGCCGATGCACATTACGGCGGCGGTCTATGTGAACGACCTGGAAAGCGGGCTGATTGAGGACATTGGCAAGTGGCTGGAGGAACTGGCGCCGGCGCGGCCCGACTACAAGCATCACCAGACGGGCGAGGACAACGGCGACGCGCATCTGAAGTCGCTGCTGCTGCACCACGAGACGACGCTGCCGGTCACCAACGGCAAACTCGATCTGGGGACGTGGCAGCGGGTGTTCTATGCCGAGTTCGACGGGCAGCGGCACAAGCGGGTGATTGTGAAGGTGCTGGGCGTGGAGTGAGAGCGGCGATTCAGTAGACTTGAAGAGATTTGACGGAGGGAGTTGGCGTGCAGACGACAAACCAGGAACGCGTGATCCGGCCGGTCCGCGGTGTGATGGGCAGCCTGCGGCTGCCCGGAGATAAGTCCATCAGCCACCGGTATGGGATGCTGGGCGGCTTTGCCGAGGGAACTTCGCGCTTCAGCAACTTTTCGACGGGCGAGGATTGCGCCTCGACGCTGTCGTGCATGGAGGCGCTGGGGGCAAAGGTGACGCGGCTGGACGACGGCCGGGTGGAAGTGACAGGCGTGGGCGGGCGCGTACAGGAGCCGGCGCAGGCGCTGGATTGCGGCAACTCGGGTTCGACGATGCGGATGATGTCGGGTTTGCTGGCGGCGCAGGAGGGGCGATTCACGCTGGTGGGGGATGCGTCGCTGTCGCGGCGGCCGATGGAGCGGATTCGCAAGCCGCTGGAGGCGATGGGCGCACGCCTGACCCTGACCGAAGGGCACGCGCCGCTGACGATTGAAGGCGGAGAACTGAAGGCGATCGACTACACGATGCCGGTGCCGAGCGCGCAGGTAAAGACGTGCGTGCTGCTGGCGGGGCTGCAAACGGCCGGGACAACCACGGTGCGCGAAGCGGTGCGGACACGCGACCACAGCGAGCTGGCGCTGCGGGCCTTTGGAGCGCGGCTGGCGCGGACGACGGACTCGGTGAGCGTGGGCGGGCCGCAGAAGCTGCACGCGATTGAGGCGGCGGTGCCGGGAGACATCTCGTCGGCTGCATTCTTTCTGTGCGCGGCGGCGCTGTTTCCCGGGTCGGGACTGGTGGTGGAAGACCTGGGCCTGAATCCCACGCGGGCCACGCTGCTGGACGTGTTAACGGCGCTGGGAGCCGGCATTGGCGTCCTGAACCTGGAAGAGAAACATGCCGAGCTGGTGGGGACGGTGCAGGTGACAGGGCCGCGAGAAGGACTGGGCACGGTGGCGGTGACCGGAGCGCTGGCGGCGCAACTGATCGACGAGCTGCCGGCGCTGGCGGCGATCGGGCCGTACACGAACGGCGGAATCCGGATTCGCGACGCCAAGGAGCTGCGGGTGAAGGAGAGCGACCGGATTGCGCTGGTGGTGAAGAACCTGCGGGCGATGGGCGCAGAGGTGATGGAGTTCGAGGATGGCCTGGACGTGCCGGGCGGGCAAAGGCTGCACGGGGCCACGATTGACGCGGGCGGCGACCACCGGATTGCGATGGCGTTCAGCGTGGCGGCACTGCGGGCCGAAGGCGAGACGCTGATCCGGGGAGCGGAGTCGGCGGCGATCAGCTTTCCGGAGTTTTTCGAGTTACTGGACCGGGTGGTGGTGCGCTGAGAGGGCAAGACGGGTTGAGGCGCGTTTCGGGAAGGCTTGGCGCGCTCGCAAGGCATTTTGAGGGATAGAAAAGCAGACGGCCCGGAGGCGCTCCGAGCCGTCTGTGCGTTCAGGGAAAAACTACTGTCCGTTGGGCGGGGTGGTGGTGGGCTCGTTGCCGGGCTTGGCCGGCGTGAGGCCGGGGACCACGGGTGCGGAGTTGACCACGCCGGCAGCCGCGTCGTCAAGGTTGATGTTGTAGTGCTGCAGGGTGTTGGCAAGAACCTGATAGAGGCCGGCGCGGTCCTTGGCATAGGCTGCATTGGCAGCAATCAGGTTGTCGGAGGCGGTGGCGAGATTGCGCTCCTGGAGCAGGACGTTGGCGGTGGTGGAGGCGCCGAGGTGGAGTTTCTTGATTTCGGCGTCAAGGCTCTGCTGGGCGTAGTCCTGCGCCGCAATGGCGGCCCTGACCTGGGCGCGATCATTGGCGATGGCAAACTGTGCGTTGACCACCTGCATGCGAATCTGCGTGTAGAGCTGCTCAATGCGCAGTTCGGACTGGCGGTACTCGAGCAGGGAGCGGGCCTGGTCGGCCTGCGCGGTGCGGTTGCGAATCGGAATCTGGAGGGTGAAGCCGACGCCTTTGTCCGGGGCGCTGCTGTTGACCAGATCGTTCAGGACATCCGAGTAGCCAGTGGTGGTGGTGGCGGCGCAGGATGTGGAGCCGAAATGGCAGTTGGTGTTAGGCGATCCGCCGACGCCGTTGGCGCTGTAAAAGCCGTAGATGTTGAGGGTAGGCAGCAGGGCGTTGCGCGCGCCGTGCAGCGTGATCTCGTTGTTCTTGATCTGCAGATAGGCCTGTTCGAGCTCGGGACGGCGGCTGAAGGCCTCCTTGACGAGCTGCTCGACGGGCTCGGACTCCTCAGGGAGCACGTCGAGGTTGACGCGGTCGGTGGGGATGACGGCGGCAACTTCGAGGGCGGGATCGTTGAGGTTGCGGGCAATGGCCTGCTTGATGATCTGCTGCTGATAATTCAGGGAGTTCTGGGCGCTGATCAGAGCCTGCTTGTCGGCGGCCACGGCGGAGTCGGAGTTGACCACGTCGAGGGGAGCGAGGGTGCCGACGGCGAGCTGTTTGCGATTGTCCTGGTCGAGCTTGGTGCTCTGGGCCAGGGCGCGCTCCTTGGCTTGTACATCCTCATAGGCGCTGACCAGGCCCCAGTAAATGGTTTCGACCTGGTTGACTGTGTAGAGGAGCTGCTGGCGAAAGGCGGAGTCGGTGATGCGGCGGTCGTTGAGCGCCTGATAGACGAAGCGGCGGTTGACCCAGATGCCGGCTCCCTGCAGCAGAGGCTGGGTGACCGTGGCGCGGAAGGAGGTATTGAATTCGGGGCTGTAGGCGTTGAAGCTGGTGGTAGTGACACGGCTGTTGTTCCAGGCCACGGCGAGCGTGGTGCCCGGAATGAAGCCCTGGGAATATGTGAAATTGTACTGGTTGGTGTTGGTCGAGGCCGCGGGCTGGAAGATGCTGATCTCGGGGGTCGAGGAGCGCTCGAGCTGGATGGTTCCCGCAAGGGCAGGATCGAGAGCTGCCGGGATGGGTCCCACGCCGTTGGTGGTGAGGACGAGGCCGGAGCTGCCCGAGCCGGCGCCGCCCGAGCCGCCGCTGGTGCCGCCGGGTCCGCCGCCGGTGGCGAGTGTCGAGGTGGAGCCGCCCTGCGTGCCGGTGACAATGGCGGTGTTGACGCCGCGCAGAACGGAGCCGGCGCGGGCGCGCAACAGGTCGGTGTCAGCGATGTCGAGATTGTACCGGGAGATCGCAATATCGTAGTTATTTTCTATGGCCAGGGCGATGGCGTCGGAGAGACTGAGGTAGATTTTGCCGTCCTTGACCAGATCGTTGAAGCGGACGGAGTTGACGAAATTGGCCTTGGCGACGGTGGTGGGCAGATAGGCCTTGAAGGGATTGTTGAGAAGACGCCCGGAGGGCTGCGAAAAATCGCGGGCGGTCTGGCGGAGATTGAGTGGCTCCGTCAAGATCGGCGCCGGAGCCGCAGGCAAATCCGAGGCCGCCTTGTCGCGCCCGGCAGGCTGCTGGGCAAAACCTGAAGGCACTCCCGTCGTGAGGGCCAGCATGAAGGCCGCGAGCGCGCGCAGATGCTTGATGGTCCGCCCGCCTTCGTCCTGCTTGCGCGTGCTGCGCGCAGTGGGGTCCTTCCGCTCAAACACACTTAAAGCAAACAAATGCATGGTTATTCTCCACGAGTTGCTGAGGCATGTGGGGTGCCATTCTAGAAGACGGCCGGAGAGCCGCTCCGGACGCAAATTTGTGATGATTCCGGGGCCCTTGCTCTCGCCAGCCCGGACCCTGGGCTCAGGAGGCAATACGCGGGCGGATCACCCTTCGTTCCCCCTTGTCCGCTTAGACGGCAAATGGCCGTCCGCATGGCAATGAATCTCGGAAAGGTGAGTATACCGCATCGGGATTCAGGGCGCGGGCCGGCGCCGGGCGCGATAACCTGAAGAGAGAGCGGACGATGGCGAGAGGCGAGGCCCAAAGCGGACGGAAACCGCAGACCTGGAAGGCGACGCTGGCCTACGATGGAACGGACTTTCATGGCTGGCAGGTGCAGCCGGGAAAGGTGACAATCCAGGGTGAGCTGCAGGCGGCGCTGGAACGAATTACAGGAGAGAGCCCGCTGCCGCAGGGCTCGGGGCGCACGGATGCCGGCGTGCATGCCCTGGCCCAGGTAGCGAGCTTCGCTTTGACGGCCCCGATCCCGGCGGAGAACCTGCGGCGGGCGCTGAACCGGACCCTCCCGGCGGCGATCCGGGTGACAGAAGCGGCCCCGGCGCCGGAGGATTTCCACGCCCGCCACTGGGCGGTGGCCAAAACCTACGAATACCGGATCTTCCGGGAGAGGATTTGCCCGCCGTTTATGGCGCGGTATGCGCACCACTGCATCTGGCCGTTGCGGATGGAGGCGCTGGCGCAGGCGGCGCGCGCGGTGGTGGGGGAACATGACTTTTTGAGTTTCGCGGCGACGGATCCGGATGCGGGCAAAAGGGATCCGGATGAGGCGCCGCGCACGACGGTGCGGGCGATTTACGGCTCAGCGTGGGAAGAGCGGCAGAGCGAAGCCGGGATATGGCTGGTGTATCGGGTGCGGGGAAACGGTTTTCTGCACCACATGGTCCGGAATCTGGTAGGGACAATGCTGGAAGTAGGGCGGGGCATGCTTCGGCCGGAGGCAATGGAGGGGATTCTGGCGGCGCGGCGGAGGTCGGCGGCAGGACCGACAGCGCCGGCGCGGGGGCTGTTTCTGCACTCGGTGGAGTATGGGCCCGGCGCGGTGAGAACAAAGGGGTTTGGGCCGCCTGCTAACCTGAAACCACAGTGATGCCGATGTTTTCCCGGAGTTCGGCTTTTTCGCAGGTGACGGCGCTGGCAGGGCGGCGGACGGTGCATGGCGCGTTTGCCTGGCTGCATGGAAATCCCAAGACCATCATGGACTGGCAGGCGAGCCTCTCGGCGATCCCGGCGCCGCCGTTTGGCGAGCAGGCGCGGTCGGCGTGGATGGCCGCGCGGCTGACCGAAGTGGGGGCGGCACAGGTGGAGATCGACGAGGCCGGCAATGCCATCGGGATTTTGCCGGCGCGGCATCTGCCGGCGGAGAGCACGGGGCCGGTGGTTGTCGTTTCGGCGCATCTGGACACGGTGTTTCCAGCCGGGACGCCGCTGCATCCGGTGGTGGAGGGTGAGCGGCTGACGGCGCCGGGGGCGTGCGACAACGGCGCCGGCGTGGCGGGGCTGCTGGCGATTGCGCGCGCGCTGACGGAGAGCGGAGTGGAGCTGGCGGTTCCGGTGGTTCTGCTGGGCAACGTGGGCGAAGAAGGCGAAGGCGACCTGCGCGGGGTGCGGCACTTTTATGAGCGGAGCGCACTGGCCGGCCGCGTGGCGGCACACGTGGTGCTGGACGGCGCGGGGGCAGATGCGGCGGTGACGCAGGCGCTGGGAAGCCGGCGCTACCGGGTGACGGTGACCGGGCCGGGGGGGCACAGCTTTACCGACGCGGGGACGGTGAATCCCATTGCGGCACTGGCCGCGGCGCTGGTGGCGCTGGCCGAGACCGAGCTGCCGGAGGAGCCGCGCACCACGCTGAACCTGGGGACGATTCGCGGGGGGACGAGCGTGAACTCGATTCCGGAGACGGCGCAGGCCTCGGTGGACTTTCGTTCGACGGACACGGAGCAACTGGCGCGGCTGGAGGCGGCGCTCGATGCGGCGGTGCGGGAGTCCGTGGAGCGTTGGAACAGGAGGGCGCGGCCGGCGGCGGCGCAGGCGCGCGGACTGCTGACGTACCGGCTGGAGAAGATCGGGGACCGGCCGGCGGCGCAGTTGGCGAACGATTCCGCGCTGCTGGCGTCACTGCGAGCGGTGGACCGGCACCTGGGGCTGCGGACGGATCTGCGGCTGGGCTCGACAGACGCCAATCTACCGCTTTCGCTGGGGATTCCTGCCTTGTCATTGGGCGCGGGCGGCGAGGGCGGGGGCGCACACACGCTGGCGGAATGGTACTCGGCGAAGGACCGCGAGGCGGGTTTGCAGCGCGTTCTGCTGCTGACGCTGGCCATGGTGGAGTGGGCGGCGGAACAGTAATCAGCGGGAGAGCCGTTGCGAGCATCTGGTAGACTCCGCGCATGCGCACCTGGACGGTTTTGCTCAGCGGTTCTCTGTGCATCGCGTCTCTTTCGACCGCCCAAACGGGGGTCCGGCATCATGCCGCGCTGCGGCACGAAAAGCCGGCGGCGAGGACGACGGCGCCGGAGATGGTTTTTTTCAATGCCGTGATCTATACCGGCAACGGATTGGCGGAGGGCAAGCCAGAGACCGTGCAGGCCATGGCGGTGGGCGGGGGCAAAGTGCTGGCCACCGGCACAAACGACGAGGTGACGCGGCTGGCGGGGCCGAAGACGCGCCTCTTCGATGTAGACTCGGCGAATACGGGCTCGGCCATTTTTCCGGGATTCAACGACGCGCACACGCATCTGGGTCCGGCGGGACGAATGAAACTGAGCCTGGACCTGACGGGGGTGAAGTCGCTGGCGGCGATGCTGGCGCAGACGCAGGCCTATGCGGGGAAGACGCCGGCCGGGCACTGGATTACCGGCGGGAACTGGGACCAGACCTTGTGGGCGGCGAAGGCGCTGCCCACGCGGCAGGATCTGGACCGGGTGACAGCGGGGCACCCTGCGTTTCTGGAACGGATCGATGGCCACATTGCGGTAGCGAACTCGGCGGCGCTGGCGGCGGCGCACATTACAGCCCAGACGCGGGCGCCGCAAGGTGGAGCGATCGACCGGGATGCGGCGGGCGAACCGACGGGGATTCTGCGCGAGTCGGCAAAGGCGCTGGTGACGAAGCTGATTCCGCCGCCCAGCCCGGAGGAACGGCGCAAGGCGGACGAACTGGCGATTGCCGACGCGCTGGCGCACGGCGTGACCAGCGTGCAGGACTTCAGCGACTGGCAGGACTTTCTGGTCTTTGAGCAGATGGAAAAGGAAGGCAAGCTGGACCTGCGGATTACCGAATGGCTGCCGTTCAAGGCGCCGCTGGCCAGGTTGAAGGCGATGCGGGCGCACCACGACGCGCGCGATCCGATGCTGCACACGGGGATGCTGAAGGGGTTTCTGGACGGGTCGCTGGGCTCGCGGACGGCGGCGCTGAAGGCGCCGTACGCGGACGACCCGGGGAATACAGGGCTGCCGCAGTACACGCAGGCGCAACTGAACCGGATGGCGCTGGAGCGGGCGCGGGCGGGGTTCCAGATGGGCTTTCATGCCATAGGGGACAAGGCGGCGGCGATGGCGCTGGACGCCTATGCGCACCTGCCCGGGGTAAAGAAGGCGCGCGACCGCATTGAGCACGCGCAGGTGGTGGACCCGGCCGATATCCGGCGGTTTGCGCAACTGGGCGTGATTGCGAGCATGCAGCCGAATCACCTGCTGACCGATATGAACTGGGCCGAGGCGCGGCTGGGACCGAAGCGGGCCGCGTACTCGTATGCGTGGAAGAAGTTTCTCGACGCGGGCGTGCCTCTGGCCTTCGGGACAGATTACCCGGTGGAACCGATTTCGCCGTTCCGCGGGCTGTACGCGGCGGTGACGCGGATGAATGTGGCGGGAACGAAGAGCTACTTTCCCGAGAACAGGCTGACGCAGGACCAGGCGCTTTATGCCTACACGCAGGGGCCGGCGTACGCGGAGTTTGCCGAGAAGCGGAAGGGCAAGCTGGAGCCGGGCTACGACGCGGACTTTGTGCTGCTGGACATGGACATTGCCAAGGTGGCGGCGCCGGCGATTCTTTACTGCAACGTGCTGGGGACGTACGTGGGCGGGCGCGAGGTGTTCATTGGACACGCAAAGTATTAGGAACGCGCGGCGCCGGCGGAGTCCGCTGGCGGGCTGCCGGAGAGAAGCGGCTGCCATCATTTCAAACCGATGAAAGTACGCGCCTATTTTTTGATGCTGTTGGTCGTGGCCATCTGGGGCTCGACGTTTGTGGTGGTGAAGGATGCTCTGGCCGACGCGACGCCGGGGGCCTTCAACCTGGTGCGGATGACACTGGCCTTCGCGGTGCTGGCGGCGGCCTATCACCGGTACTGGCGGGGCATGCGGTTGTGGCAGGCGGGCGCGGGCGCGGTGGTGGGATTGTGCCTGGCAACGGGGTATCAATTCCAGACCACGGGACTGGCGCGGACCACGCCGTCGAAGTCGGCGTTCATCACGGGGCTGCTGGTGGTGCTGGTGCCGCTGCTGGCCACGATTCCGGGGCTGCGCCCGCCGGGAATGCGGCCGCCACGGTGGAATGCGTTTGCGGGGGCGGCGCTGGGGTTTGCCGGCATTGTGCTGCTGACGGCGCCGGCCGCGGCGCCGGATCCGGCACGGGCCGGCGGACTGGGACGGCTGGCGGGTCTGCTGCCGGATATGGCGTCGATCAACGCGGGCGACGTGCTGACCCTGGGATGCGCCGTGGGCTTTGCGTTTCACACGCTGGCGCTGGCGCACACCTCGCCGCGCATCGGGTTTCAGCGGCTGGCGTTGCTGCAGGTGGGGTTTTGCGCACTGTTCATGGCGTTGAGCCTGCCGCTGATCGAGCGGCCGCACATTGCATGGACGCCGCGGCTGCTGCTGGCGCTGGGGATTGCGGCGGTGTTGGCGACGGCGGCGGCCTTTTCCATCCAGAGCTGGGCGCAATCCGTGCTGCCGCCCACGCACATGGCGCTGGTCTTGACCATGGAACCGATGTTCGCCTGGGTTACTTCGTTTCTGGTGATGGGCGAACGGCTGGCACTGCGGCCGGCGCTGGGCGCTGGGCTGATCCTGGCAGGAATTGCGCTGACAGAGCTGCTGCCGCAGCCGGTGGTGGCGGTGGCGCATGAGTGAGGCAGGGAACAAGGAAACGCGGAATTGCGGAAGGAACGTGGAGTGGAGGCATCGTTCAGGGATCGCGCCGTCTGGCAACGAGCAATTCAAATGAGTGCGGAGATCAATCGTCACACCGCATCACTCCAACCATCCGGGCAATTCGGTCTGGCGAGCCAGAGGCGGCGCGCCGCCGTTTCAATGGCGAGCAACATAGCCGGAGGCTACGGCGGCCGACTCAGGGTGAAACCATATAGTTTCCGTGCCATGCCAGAGGATCGAATTGCGAACCACAGACGCCATTCGCCGTGGCACAAGCCCCGGGATTCGGCGCAAAAGAGGCACATGCCTTGCCGGAAGCGCTCACAACCGATGCGAGCCGCATGCTTATCGCGATGATGGGCACGCTGGAGAAGTAGCGCTCCCCTGGTTTTCTTACTCCCTGTCTTACCGGACGCGGAGGACGATGATGGTTTCATCGTCGAAGCGATCCTGCGCGCCCTGGAAGCGGGAGACGTCGGCGAGGACGGCATCGGCGATCTCCTGGGCGGGCTGTCCGCGGAGGCTGCAGAGGAGGCCGGCGAGCTGTTCCTGGCCGTACATCTCGCTCTTGGCGTTTTCGGCGTCGAGGATGCCGTCGGAGACAAAGATGACAAGGTCGCCGGGCTCGGTGGAGATGGAGATTTCGTCGTAGGAGACGTCGGGGAACATGCCGATAGGGAAGCCCTCGGCGCGGATAATGCTGGACTGGCCGTTGCGGCAAAGGATGGGCTGCACGACGCCGGAGTTGGCCACGCGCAGGGTGCGGCTGGCGTCGTCCCAGAGGGCGAAGAGCAGGGTGAGGTACTGGGATTCGAGCTTGCGCTCCTGAAGGGAGTCGTTGAGCGAGCGCAGCATGGCCGCGGGGGCGGGCTGATGGAGCGCGGCGGAGCGCATGATGCCGCTGACCAGCGCGGCAAAGAGCGCGGCGGGCGCGGCTTTTCCGCTGACGTCGCCGAGGGCGATGGCGGTGCGGCCGGGGCCATAGTCGAGGAAGTCATAGAGGTCGCCGCCGATGGTGCGGGCGGGGAGGAAGCGGACGGCCAGCTCCGCGTGTTCGTGGAGAGGGGGATGAGCGGGGAGCAGCCGGAGCTGCACCTCGCGGGCCATGGCGATGTCTTTTTCGAGCTGGCGCTCCTGGCGGCGGACGGCCTGGTAGAGGCGCGCATTCTCAATGGAGATGGCCACTTGCGAGGCGAGGGTATTGAGGATGCGGACATGCTCCGCATGGAAGAAGGCGGTGCGGGTGTGCTCGAGATCGAGAACGCCGATGATGCGGCCCTTGTAGAAGAGGGGGACGATGAGCTCGGACCGGGTTTCGGGATTCATGGGCAGGTAGCGCGGGTCCTTGCTTACGTCGGGAACGTTGATGGCGCGCCACTCGCGCACCGCGGCGCCAACGAGGCCGGCGTTGACGGGGACGCGGCGCAGGGGGGCGTGGGCGTAGCCGAAGCGCCAGGCATAGCGGGTGATGAGCGTTTCGCCCTTCTCGTCGAGGAGCATGACGGTGAACATCTGGTAGTCGATGACGCGGCGCAGGAGCTGTCCCACGCGTTCGAGGAGGAGATCGAGGTCGAGGATGGAGGCCAGTTCGACAGCGATCTCATTGAGCATTTCAAGGGACTGGGCCTGGCGGGAGACGCGGGTGTAGAGGCGGGCGTTTTCGATGGCCTGGGCGATGCGGGAGGCGGTGAGTGTGATCAGGCGGAGATGCTCGGGACGGAAGTAACCGGTTTCTTCGCTTTCGATGTCCATGACGCCGATGAGGCGGTTTTTCGCGATGAGCGGCACGGCCAGCTCAGAGCGGACGTCGGGGTTGGCGGCAATGTAGGCCGGGTCGCTGGCGACATCGTTGATGAGGATGGGCTGACGCGTGAGGGCGACCTGCCCGACGATGCCTTTGCCGACGGGGAGACGAATGTGCTCGACTTCGGGGGAGTGGCCGATTTGAAAGCGGACGCGCAGTTCGTGGGTGCGGTCGTTGAGCAGGAAGATGGCGAAGATGCGGTAATGAATGACGGCGCGGACCAGCTCGGAGGTGCGGCTGAGGAGAGTCTGCAGATCGAGGGTGGTGTTGAGGGCGTCGGAGAGGTGGATGAGATAGGCAACATCGGCGGGTTCGACGCGGATGTTGGCTGGGTCGAGAGGCGCTTCGGGATGGGCGGAATCGGCGGGGCGGTAATCTCCCTCGAACTCCTGGGGCGCGGGCGAAGGTGGGGAATTCTGAGACATGGGCTCGAAAGGAATGATAGCGCAAAAGGGAGCGGAAACCTGTAAGCGGCGGATCGGTTCGGTGCGTAGGATGTGCGCGGAAAGGAGTTTGCGGGGCATGGCACAGAATTCGTGCCAAGCGGGAAAGAGAGCGGCGGGGACTTTTACTCCGCGCCCAGCTCGCGGACGATGGCAACGGAAGCGGAGGCGCCGATGCGGTTGGCGCCGGCTTCGAGGAGGGGGCGGAGATCGGCGAGGGAGCGGATGCCTCCGGCGGCCTTGACGCCGACGCGGGAGCCAGCCACGCCGCGGAGCAGGGCCACGTCGGCAGACGTGGCGCCGGCGGAGGAGAAGCCGGTGGAGGTCTTGATGAAGTCGGCGCCAGCCTGAATGGCGATCTCGGCGCCGCGGAGCTTTTCTTCGACGGAAAGGAGAGCGGTTTCAAGGATGACCTTGAGGAGGGCGCCGCGGTGATGGGCGATGTGAGCGACGGCGTGGATGGTGTGCTGAACGGCGTGGTAGTTGCCGCTCTTGAGCTGGCCGATGGGGATGACC
Source organism: Acidobacteriota bacterium (assembly GCA_021846985.1). Taxonomy (GTDB): domain Bacteria; phylum Acidobacteriota; class Terriglobia; order Terriglobales; family Acidobacteriaceae; genus Telmatobacter. The sequence goes on from JAJZVX010000001.1 coordinate 172,319, forward strand.
ATGTCGAGCTCGCGCACGCCCAGGCGGGTGAGGGCAGAGGCTTCCTGGCGGAGAGTGGAGACCAGGGAAGCGCCGAGAGGGAATCCGATAGCGACGCCGACGGGGATGGCGGTTCCGGCCAGGATGGCGACAGCGGTGGAGGCCCAGAGGGGATTGACCATGGCGCAGGCAAAGCGATAGCGGATGGTTTCGTCGCAGAGATTTTCGATTTGGCTGCGGCTGGCCTCCGCCTTGAGCAGCGTGTGATCAATCACCGCGGCCAGGGTTTGCCAGTTGGCAAGCGTCTGCGCCGCAAAGGCGGCGGAGTCGAAGCTGCCGTGGTCGAATTCGAGATCGTATTCCTGCGCGGGCGAAGTGACCGGCATGGGCAAGAACTCCTCTGCAGCGGGCCAGGCATGGCTGCGCAAGCCCGCGGGTTTGATCCGGGAGATGAGTATAAATTCCTCCCCCGGGGCGAACCAAATGGATGGACGCAGAGGGGGAGGGTTTTGTTGCAGGCCGGGAAAGCGAGCGTGGCGCAGACCGGAATCAGCGCGAGGCGGAAGGGGCGAAAGGGAATGCGGAGACGGGCAGGGCGATGACAATCCGCGCACCGGCGGGTTGGCGGTTGCAGGCCGTGGCGGAGCCGCCGTGGGCGCGGGCGACGGCATCAACGAAGGCCATGCCGAGCCCGTGACCGTTGGAGGCATTGCCCTTAACGCGGCGCTCGAAGAGGCGCGCCGCGATCTCGGGATCGAAGCCGGGGCCGTCGTCCTCAAGAGTAAGCAGAGCGGAGCGGCCGGCGGATTCGAGTTTCCATCGCACGGAGTGTCCGGGAGGCAGATGCTTTAATTCGTTGTCGAAGAGATTGGCCAGCATGCGATGGATGAGGCCTTCGTCGGCTTCGATCTTCAGCGGTCCGCGGCTATCGAGGGCGATGCGGATGTTCTTTTCCGCCAGGGATGGCTCGTAGAGATTAATCATGATGCGCAGGACTTCGTCGAGATCGACCGGGGAGCGGATAAGGCGGAGCGCGTCGGCCTTGGCCTCGGCCACGTCGAGGGACTTGTTGAGGAAGTCGGTGAGGCGATCGACCTCCTCCAGGGCGGAGACAATGGACTCGGCCTGCCCGCCATGGGCGGTAGAGAGCGACATTTCGAGTTTGCCGCGAATGGCGGTGAGCGGACTGCGCAGGTCGTGGGCGAGGGCATCGGTGATGGTGTGGAGCTGGTGCATGGCGTTTTCGATGCGCTCGAGCATGTGATTGAGGGTGTGGGCCAGGTGGCTGACCTCGTCGTTGCGGTTGGTGGTGGGGACGCGGGCGGTGAGGTCGGAGTGGCCGATGCGCGAGGCGGCCTGAGTGATTTTGCGTACGTGACTGAGCATGCGGCGGGTGGTGGCGAAGACGATGCCAAAGCCGAGCAGGACGAGCAGCAGCCAGAGGAACAGGAAGCGCTGGCGGAGGTGGCGGAGCACGCGGAGTTGATCGCGTTCCGAGAGGCCAAGGTAGATGCGGCTGCCGTCATTGGTAGCGGCGGCAGCGACGCGATAGGGGATGGCAAAGCCTTTGACGTCGATATCGGTGGGGCTGCCGGGAGTAATGACGGCGGATTGAATGGCCTGCCAATTGGCCCGGCCGTTACCGGCGCCGACCCAGAGCTTCATGGCGCCGCCGGCCCCGGTCTGGAGAAAGAAGACGGCGTCGTCGGGGGTGGGCCCGGAGAGCAAGCGGTCGGGGACTTCCTTTTCGGCCAACTCGGCCACCTCGCTGACGACGCGGCCATAGAGAGCGTCCTTGGGGGTGCGTTCGGCCACGTCGGCAAGGGTGCCGGCTTCGCCGGAGAGCCAGGCATCGTTGCGGCGCTGGAGGTCGCGGGCGACGAAGTTATGCAGGCCGGCAAAGGCCATCATGGTGCCGCAGGCATAGGCCAGCGTGGCCCACAGAGAGATGCGCCAAGCGGCGCTGCGCAGGGGAGGATCAGCGGTCTTTGAGGACATAGCCGACGCCTCTCAGGGTGCGAATGAGCGGTTGCTGGCCTTTGCCGTCGACCTTTCCGCGCAGGCGGTAAATGTGCACATCGACGACGTTGGTGTCTGGCTGAATGCGCATGCCCCAGACCTTGTCCAGAATCATGGAGCGGGTCACGACGCGGCCGGCGTTTCTGCAAAGATACTCCAGCAGAACAAACTCCTGGGGAGTCAGTTGGAGCAGCTCGCCGCCGCGGGAGGCCTCGCGGCGGAGCAGGTCGAGCTCCAGGTCGAGAACGCGGAGGCGGGTGGCTTCGCTGCCGGCAGGGGAGTTGCGTTTGAGGAGATTGCGGAGGCGGGCGAGCAATTCGGCGAGGGCAAAGGGCTTGGTGAGATAGTCGTCTCCACCCTGCTCCAGGCCGCGCACCCGATCATCGACGGAGCGGCGCGCAGAAAGAATGAGGACGGGAGCTTTCACGCCCATCTGGCGGAGGCGAAGGATCAGGCCGATGCCATCCTGATCGGGCAGGCCGAGATCGACGACGAGGATATCGTACAGGTGATCGGCGGCAAGGCGCTGCGCGGATTGGCCGTCGATCGCGGCGTCCACCTGGTATCCAGCCTCCTCGAGAGATGTCTTGAGGAAGTGCTGGATATCGATTTCATCTTCGACGAGCAGCAGGCGCATGGGGATGTCAGGACACGATGGGCAAGGTTTCATTTTACAAAACCCTGGCAGGAGGAACAACGCGGGAGACAGCGATTTGCATGCGGTCAAAAAAAACAGCCATTCGCTGGTCCATGGCGCAAGATGAACGTTTTGTCATCCAGGGGTTGGGTGCAAGTCATGTATGTCGCCTACGATGATCCGTAATCAGGAGTTTGCCGCCAGCGGCCATGCAGGCAGCAGCGCGGTGGCAAGCCGGGCAGGCTTGGGCGCGAGAAAACGTGAAGAGGGCGCATGACTCGAAGCACAATCACGAGGCGCGGACTCGACGCATATGAACAAATCGTCATCTCGAAGTGCCGGCCGCCATGCTCCCGAATGGCAGCGCGCATTCGTCTAGATAGCTGGGACAACAACCACTCTGTCCGAACCGCTCAGGCAGGGGTCTTCCCCAACCGCAATGATTTCCACCAAGACGAGAAGACAAGGATCTGCATGCAACAGGAGGCAGGCAGGAGCAGTATTGAATCCCGGCTGTTCGCGGAGGCGTTCCGAGCATCGCTGCCGCTTCCGGCCACCCTCGACCCGCACCTGGAAGAGGCGCTTCGGCATGTGCTGGACCATCCGGGGAGCCTGGTGCGGCCGCGGCTGGCCTATCGCGTGGGCATGGCGTACGGCATGGCGGAGGAGCGCGCGCGGGAACTGGGCGTGGCGCTGGAGTACTTTCATACCGCGTCGCTGCTTTTTGACGATCTGCCGTGCATGGACGACGCGCGGGAGCGGCGCGGGGTTCCGTGCGCGCATGTGGCGTATGGCGAGGCGGGAGCGATCCTGGCGGCGCTGGCGCTCATCAATCGCGCCTATGCGCTGATTTGGCACGCGGCCAGTGGCAGCCCGCCCCAGGCGCAGCCGCGCGCGCATGCCTACATCGAGCGCTGCCTGGGCGTGGAAGGGCTGCTGAATGGGCAGAGCCTGGACCTGCACTATGCGATGTTGCCGCACACGCGGGCAACGACGGAGCAGATTGCGCGGGGCAAGACGGTTTCGCTGATCCGGCTGACGCTGGCGTTGCCGGCGCTGCTGGGCGGGGCGGGGATGCGCGACATCCAGTTGATGGAGCGGATCGCGCTGTTCTGGGGTCTGGGATATCAGATGGTGGACGACCTGAAAGACGTGCTGCAGTCCACCGAGGATTCAGGCAAGACGCCGGCGCGGGACGAACTGCTGGGACATCCGAACATGGCGGCGGCGATCGGCGTGGCGCAGACGGTGGAGCGGCTGCTGCGTATGATCCAGTTGGGGGACCGGATGCTGGACATGCTGCTGCGGCTGAAGCCGGAGCTGGAGTTTCTGCGCACGCTGCGCAACGACCTGGAAGAGGAACTGGTGCGCATTACCGGAAATGCGTGCGAACTGGCGTCTGGAGAGCCGGCATGATTTTTCTCAGACTGATTGCGACCAATCTGAGCCGGCACCGTATTCGCTCCCTCATTAGCATGGCGGGAATCGCCTTCAGCGTGGCGGCCATGCTGACGGTGGTGACGGTTTTGGAGGGCGCGGTGGGGATGTTCTCGGGCATCCTGTCGAACGACAGCCAGATCATCGTGTTTGAGCGCAACGTTTCGGATCTATTTTTCAGCAGCGTGCCGGAGGCGGCGGCACAGGCCATCGCAAGCTGGCCAATGGTGGAGCACGCCGATCCGGTTCTCTTCGGGATCGTGTCCAGCGCGGGCCAGCCGATCATCACCTGCTTCGGCGTGACGGCCAGCGACGCGCGCATTGCGAAAGCCGCATGGACAGCGGGCAAGCGCAGCGACTTTGGGCAGCATGCCGACGACGTGGCGCTGGGGCAGCGGGCGGCGGAGTTCATGGCGGCCAAGGTTGGCGACCGCGTGCCGATCGGACACGGCAGCTTTCATGTGATCGGGATTGTGAAGACCACGAACGGGTTTGAGGATGGCGGCGTGTTCATGCCGCTGGACGCGGCGCAGAAGTTCTTTCACAAGGAAGGCGCCTCGTCGGTCATCACGGTGAAGCTGTGGGACAAGAGCCAGGCGGCGGCCTTCAAAAACATGGTGAAGGCCAAGTACCCCAACCTGATCGGTTTGGAGGACGAGGAGTTCAATCATTCCTATTCGCAGTTCAGGATCCTGAAGGCGACGGCGTGGGCGGTGGGCGCGTGCGGCCTGCTGCTGGGCGGCCTGGGCGTGGCCAACACCATGATCATGTCGGTCTTCACGCGCATTCGCGAAATCGCGATTCTGCGTGTGAACGGATTTTCGAGGACGCAGGTGGGGGGATTGATCTTCGGCGAGTCGGCGCTGGTTTCGCTGCTGGGCGCGGCTCTGGGGCTGACCATGGGAAGCGGCTTTCTGCTGGTGCTCAAAGAGACCCCGGCCCTTCATGGGTATATCGACGCCAGCCTGCGGCCCGCGGTGATGCTGGTGGTGATTGCGCTGGCGTTGATGACAGGCATCGCCGGCGCCCTGTATCCGGCGGTTTATGCCATGCGCATCCGGGCGGTGGAGGCGCTGCGCTTCGAATGAGAACGATGGAACAGGAGAGCGGGAGCGGGCGCGTGGTTCTGTGCGCCGAAGGCGTCTGGAAGAGCTACGACGATGGCGCCGTGACGGTACTGAAAGGCGTGGACATGGAGGTGAGCGCGGGCCAGACCGTGGCCCTCTGCGGGCCTTCGGGCTGCGGCAAGAGCACGCTGCTGCACCTGTTTGGCGGCTTGGACGAAGCCGACCGCGGACGCATTGTGGTGAATGGCGCGGAGGTGAACCGGCACGGCGATCTGCTCCGTTTGCTGCGGCGCGAAGTGGGGTTTGTGTTCCAACTGCACAACCTGATTCCCGACTTGACGCTGGAAGAGAACTGCCTGATTCCCACGGTGGCCGCGGGCACGCCGCGCGCAATGGCGCGGGCGCGGCTGGGGGAACTGGCCGAGCGAACCGGGCTGAGCCACCGCTTGGGGCACCGCATTCAGAAGCTTTCAGGCGGGGAGCGGCAGCGCACGGCGCTGTGCCGCGCGCTGATGAACCGGCCGCGCATCCTGCTGGCCGACGAGCCCACCGGCTCGCTGGACGAGCAGACCAGCGAAGTCGTGCTTGAGTTGCTGCTGGATCTGGCCGCCGGCGAAGGCGTGACGCTGCTGATGGCGACCCACGACCGCGGGCTGGCCGCACGCTGCGACCGCATGGTGGAGATGCACGATGGACGGATCCATGAGCCCGCTTATGCGTGAGGCGAGCCTCCTCGGCGAAGACGGCGGCAGCGCGGCGGCCGAGGCGGCCTGGCATGGCTTGTTCTGGCTGGTGTTTGCCAACGCGGTGGGCGTTCTGCTGGCGGTGCTGCTGCTGGCTCCGGGGCTGAACCGTCTGCTGGGCGAATGGACCTACGGCAGGTGGGTGATGGTGCACATGAACCTGGAGCTGTACGGCTGGACGAGCGTTCCCATGGCGGGATTTCTCTTCAGAGCGTACGGCGCCGAGCGCGGGCCACTGGCGCGCTGGCGCCGGCCTGTGTTGTGGGTGTGGTCGGCGGCGCTGGGTGTGGGCGCGCTGAGCTGGTTGAGCGGGCACTCGAGCGGCAAGCTATTTCTGGACTGGAGCGGGTATGCGCGGGTGCTGTTCGCCGCGGCGCTTCTGATTCTGTGGGCGCTTCTGGCGATGGCGCTCGTATGGAACCGGAGGGCAGGAGCACGAGCGAGCGCGGCGGCCTGGGCGGCGAAGGTCGCCGGCCTTCTGCTTCTGCTGGCAGTGCCGTTCCTGATCTACAGGGCGGCGAGCCCGGGCATCTATCCGGCGGTGAATCCCGATACGGGAGGGCCGACGGGAACGAGCCAGCTTGAGTCGTCGCTGGCGGTGGTGGCGATTCTTCTGGTGCTGCCCCTGGGGCTGACGCGCCGCAAGCGGGCGAGCGCGCGGGTTGTCGCGATGGGCTGGGCGGTGCTGGCGGCGGAGTCGCTGCTGTGCGCCGTACTGAGCCGCGGCAACGTGAGCCATCGCCTGCCGGTGCAATACCTGAGCCTGGGGAGTCTGCTGGCGTGGCTGCCGCTGCTGCCTGCGTATTACGCCGCCTTTGCCTGGCATCCGGCGACGCGCCTTTGGAGAAGAGCGATGTTATGGTGGTGGGCGGCGCTGGTGGTTACAGGCTGGATTCTGTTTCTGCCCGGGGTGCTGGACCACTTCAAATTTACCGACGGTCTGGTGGGGCACTCGTTTGTGGCCATGGCCGGGTTTACCTCCAGCCTGATCGTGTTTGTGCTGGTGGAACTGCTGGGGGAAGACGCGTGGATCTTCAACCGCGCGCGCTCGTTTTATTTGTGGCATGGGAGCGTGATCGCGTACATCGTCCTGATGACGGCGGCGGGCTGGCGCGAGGGATTTGATCCCGCTTTCACCATGGTTCCGGGGCCAGAGCGCAACACGCTCTACGCGCTGCGGCTGGTTTCCGGCGTGCTCATGCTGGCGGCTTCGCTGGACTGGCTCGTGGACGCTACGAAACTGCTGCGCGGACAGCCACCGGCTTGGCTCGATGTTGCCTTGGAGAAAACGGCATGAATCGCCAAATGCTTTTGGGGTATCAGTGGCTGATTGGAGTTTCAGACACGGCCACGGGCGCACTGCTGATGGTGGCGCCGCGGGAGACGCTGGCCATGATGCATCTGCGCGCCTCGGGCGGCGAGCTGCCCTTTGTTGCGTACATCGGAGCCTTTGTCCTTTCCGTGGGCATGGGTTGCCTGTATGGGGCGTATCTTCTTCACCGGGATATGTGGGCGGGGAGGCTGGAAACCGTATGGCTGCTGACGGCGATGACGCGGGCGAGCGTGGCGGTTTTTATCATGGCGCAGGTTTTGGCGGGCACGCTGGAGGCAGGATGGCTGACGGTGGCCATCTTCGATGGCGCGTGCGTGGCCATTCAGGCCGCGGGTCTTTACAAGGGGTGGCTGGCGCATGCCGCACGCTAAAGAACGGATGGCGGGCTGGCGGGGCGCGGTTCTGGTGGCCGTCACCTATATCTACTTTCTGATCTTCGCCCAGTTTGGGTTTCTGGCGCGGCTTGCGAGCCTGGGCATCGCAGACCAGCCGCTGAAAGCCGTGCTGGCGGCCATGGCGCTGGGCGGCGCGGCGCTGAGCCTGGCGATGCCGCGGCTGCGGCGATGGAACTTACCGGATGCGCGGCTGCGCGCGGGCCTGATCGTGTGCGCAGCCGCGGCGCTGCTGTCGCTTCTGCCGCTGGATGTGGCCGGCGCAACGGCGGTTTCGCTGGCCATCGGCGCCGGGCTGGGGGTGGTGACCGTGACGCTGGCGACGCATCTGCGCCGCTGGACCGGAAGCGGAGATGCCCTGTGGATGGCAGGGCTGGGCACCGGGGTTGGCTATCTGGTCTGCAACGCGCCGGCGCTCTTTAATGCTCCAGCCCGCGTGCAGGCGCTGACCGCGGCGCTGCTGTGCCTTGCGGGAGCGGCAATCACGCTTCTGCCGGCGCAGCCGGCGGCGGAGCCGCGGCCAGCATCCAGGCGTGATGGGCTGCCGTTTGGCTATGCGCTGGGTTGCTTCGCGGCGCTCGTGTGGCTGGACTCGGCGGCGTTTTTCATTATTCAGCACACGCCGTTCTTGAAGGCCGGGACATGGGCGGGCGCCCTCCATTTGAGCGCAGATGGGCTGCTGCACCTTGCCGCCGCGCTGGCCGCCGTGTGGCTGTTGCGGCGGCGCGGGTTGCCGCTGGTGCTGGGCGCCGCGTTTGCCGCGCTGGGCGGCGCATGCCTCCTGCTGCTGGATGCGGAACGGATCGCTCTGGCCTCGGCGCTTTACCCCGTGGGCGTCTCGCTGTATTCGGTGGCGCTGGTGGCCTATCCCTCCGTACTGGCGCCGGCGGCAACGGCGGCGGAGCGGGGGCGCCGCGCCGGCTGGGTTTATGCCGTGGCGGGCTGGGCGGGCTCGGCGATGGGCATTGGCATGGCGCAGAACCTGGGCCATGTGCCGCCGGGCTTTGTGCTGGCGGCCGGCGTGGTGGTGCTCGGTCCGTGGCTGGCGCGGCTTCTGGCGCGGCGCCGCCGGGAAGCCACGCTGACCGCGGCCGTCATGCTGGCTGCCTTCTGCGTGGACCGGATGCTGCCCGGCGAGAAGGCGGAGGCGCCGCAGTCGGCGGTGGAGCGCGGGCGGCAGGTCTACATCGCGGAGGGATGCATCCATTGCCACTCGCAGTATGTGCGCCCGGGTTCGCCGGACGTGACCATGTGGGGGCCGGCGACGAATCTCGAGGCATTGCGGCGGCAGCAGCCGCCGCTGATCGGCAACCGGCGGCAAGGACCGGACCTGTCCGCGGTGGGCGGGCGGCGGTCGCCCTTGTGGTTGAAGGCGCACTTCTATGATCCCGCGGAGGTGAGCGGCAGTTCGATCATGCCCTCGTTTGCATTTTTGTTCAGCGACCGGCGCGGCGACGACCTGGTGGCGTACCTGGCCAGCCTGCACAGCGCGGGCACCGCGCAGCATCTGGCAGAAGAACGGCTCTGGAGGCCTTCCTCCGCGGCCGTGGCGCGGGCCAGCGCGGCCGAGGGCGAACGGCTTTTTCTTCGCAACTGCGCCACATGCCACGCAGGGAACGGCCGCACGCGGCAGCGATGGAGGACGGAATTCAAGGGATTGCCGCCCAATTTGTCGGATCGTCCGTTTGCTTATCTGCCTCCCCATGAGTCGCCGGAAGAAGATCTGATCCGGCTGGAACAGATTGTGAAGTTCGGCATCTACCGTACCGACATGCCCGGGCACGAGTACCTGCCGGACGAGCAGGTGGTTTCTCTCAGCTTGTGGCTGACGCAGATGAAGGCGCAGCCTCTCGAAAACCGATAACCAAATTCCCCAAGAGGAGAAGAACGATGAAGACATACACAGTAGCGCTGATGATGGGACTGCTGCTCGCGGTAGCGCCGGCGGCGCGGGCGCAGCAGCGGAAGTTCGAAGTGAATCCGGCGGCGAGCCAGGTGAGCTTTTTGCTGGGCGGCAATACGCATCATGTGAACGGAACCTTCCATGTGCAGAGCGGCGAAATCGACTTCAACCCCGCCGCGCGCACGATTTCCGGCTCCGTGGTTGTGGCCGCGGGCAGCGGCGACAGCGGCGACAAGAGCAGAGACAAGAAGATGGACAGCGAAGTGCTGAACGTGGCGCAGTTTGCCGAGATTACCTTCGCGCCGAAGAGCTACCAGGGGACCATTGCGCCCTCGGGCGATTCCACCATCCAGGTTTCGGGCATCTTTACGCTGCATGGCACGCCGCACGACCTGACCGTGCCGATGCAGATTCATATCGACGGGACGGCGCTGACCGCGAAGGGGAAGTTTACGGTTCCGTATGTGAAGTGGGGCTTGAAGGACCCGAGCATTTTCATCCTCAAGGTGGCCAAAGTGGTGGATATTGATCTCACGCTCACGGGCACGGTGTCGAGCGGCAACTGAGCCGGATTCATACTGCTTTCATTCTGTCCGCACTTTTACCGGCGGCGCTTGCCGAGGGGAGGGTGCGGACACGTGTTTTTGGCGCGCAGCCCGGCGTGTCTTGAGGGAGTAGGATGGTAGCCGTTCCTTTTTTGCGGCTTATGGGGCAGCGGGATGCGGGCGGCCGCCGGGCACGGGCAGGAGGAGAATGCGGCGATGAAAAGGACCAGGAGAGAGGTGCTGAAGGACACGCTGAAGGTGTGGGCGGCGGCGATGACCGCGCCGCGGCCGCTGCTGGCGGCGGCTGCAGCGGCCTCCAAAGGCGGACGCAATCTGGCGTTGAACCGGGCGGCGTGGGCCTCCAGCGCGGTGGACTTTATCCAGACGGGACACATGGCCACCGATGGCCAGACAAAGACGCAGTGGGCCAGCAAGGGCGCGGGCGAGGAGTGGGTGTATGTGGACCTGGGCGCCCTCTGCGACGTGAACCGGGTGGTGTTGCAGTGGGGCAAGGGCTTTGCGCGGGTCTACAAAATCCAGGTTTCGACCGAGCGCAAGGCTTCGCCGGAGACGGGGCTGGTGGAGACGTGGGCAGACGTGTATGGCACCGGCAACGGCAAGGGTGCGGTGGAGGAGATTGCGCTGAAGTCCATGAAGGCGCGATTTGTGCGGCTGCTGTGCAACGAGGCGGCGCAGCCGGAGGGATACTCGCTGCGTGGCTTCGAGGTGTATGGCGAGGGCGGGCCGCAGGTGCAGGCCATGCCGGTTCCGGCGCCGCGCGCCGATGGGACGCTGGAGCTGGGGGGCGGGTGGAAGCTGGTGAGCGAGGAGTTTGTGGCCGGCGAAGCGGCGAAAATCTCGTTGTGCGGCTACAATGACGCGGCGTGGCTGCCGGCCACCGTGCCCGGAACGGTGCTCACCAGCTATCTCAACGCCGGCGCGGTGCCGGATATGTTCTATGGCGACGATCAGTTCCAGGTGTCGGACTGGTTTGCGCGCTGCCGGTGGTGGTACCGCAACGAGTTGACTGTTCCCGCCGGGTACAAGGGCAAGCGGATCTGGCTGAACCTGGATGGCATCAACTACAAGGCCGACATCTATGTGAACGGCGCCCATGTGGGCAAGATGGCAGGCGCCTTCATGCTGGGACGCTTCGATATTACGGACAAGGTGACGCCGGGAAAGAAGAACTGCATTGCGGTGCTGATTCATCCAGTGACGTATCCGTGCGAACCGACGGTGAAGAGGCTGGATAAATATGTGTGGCCGGAGGCGTTCACGCGCAATGCGCCCACGTTTCTTGAATCGGCGGGGTGGGACTGGCTGGCAACGATTCGCGACCGGAACATCGGGATATGGAACAAAGTATCGCTGACAACGAGCGGCGAGGTCACCATTCACGATCCCTTTGTGATTACGGATTTGCCGCTGCTGCCTGAGCTTTCACGGGCCGATCTGACGCTGAAAGTCGAGTTGAAGAACCACTCCGCGGAGCGGCGGACGGGCGCCTTGCATGTGGAGATCGGCGCGGCCCGGTTCTCGCATTCGGTGACCCTCGATGCCGGGGAGACGAAGAGCCTCACGCTGGATAAGCAGGCGCACGCGGAACTTTCGCTGAAGGAGCCGCGGCTGTGGTGGCCAAACGGCTACGGCGAGCAGCATCTGTATGCCATGACGCTGCGATTCGAGATGGAGGGCCGCGAGTGCGACGTGAACCGCTCGCAGGTAGGGGTGCGCAAGCTGACCTATAACCAGAGCTTCAAGGCGATCCGGGATGTGGGCAAGACCATCAACATTGGCGGCAGCCGCATTGACGATCCCAACACGAAGCCGCTGATTATCTCCTGCAACGGGCAGCCCATCTTTCTGCGGGGCGCGGACTGGGGCATGGACGAAGGCATGTTGCGCTGCGACGCGGAAGGCTACGAGACGCGGCTGCGGTATGAGAAGGAGATGCACTACACCATCCTGCGCAACTGCCTGGGCAACGTGGCCAAGCAGGAGTTTTACGAGATCTGCGACCAGTACGGCCTCTTTGTGTGGGAGGAGTTTGGTCTGAACCACAGCAGCATGCCTTACGACATCAACCTGTGGCTGGAGAATCTTCGCTGCCGTCTGCGGGCCAAGCGGAACCATGCCTGCGTGGCGCTCTACTGCTCGGCCAACGAGGGCGCCACCGAGGAGCCTTTGCGGAGCACGGTGGGCGGCATTGTAGACGAACTGGACGGAACCAGGCTGTTTCTGCAGCACTCGACGCAGCATCCGCCGATCGACGTGGAAGGCCCCTACGATCAGCATCTGCCGACCTTCTATTTCGAGACGGACGCGCGCGGCTTTTGCCCGGAGATTGCCTCGCCCACGGTTCCTCCGGTGGAGAGCATGCGGCGCATGATGCCCCACAACAAGCTGTGGCCGATTAACGAGATGTGGGGGACGCACGACTGGTGGAAGGGCAAAAGCGGGTTCTGCGATCCGACCGAGGCGGCGGTGGCCTGCTATGGGGAAGCCGCGGGGATTGAGGACTTTTGCCGCAAGGCGGCGATGGTGAACATGGAGGGCTTCAAAGCCATTTACGAGGCATGGAACCACAAGATGTGGGACACCTGCTCGGGAGTGATGATCTGGATGAGCGATCCATGCTGGCCGTCGCTGACCTGGAACACCTACGACTACTACTTTGAACCGACGGCATCGTATTTTGGCATCCGCAAGGCGTGTGAGCCGGTGCACATCCAGTGGAGCATGGCCACGAACGAAGTGAAGGTGGTGAACTGCACGCTGAAGGCCCTGGTGGGCGTGCGCGCCGAGGCGCAGGTGGTGAACCTGGACGGGTCGCCGCACCTGCAGAAGAGTGCGACGCTGGATTGCGCGGCGAACAGCGCGCATCCTGTCTTCAACCTTTTCGCGGGGGACGATCCAAAATCGCCGCGGCTCTCGGAGGTGTACTTTATCCGGCTGGAATTGAAGGATGCGGAGGGCAAACGGCTCTCGGAGAACTTTTACTGGAACGGCAAGGAGGTGTGGAAGTACCTGCCTCTGGCGGCGATGGACAGGGTCGAGGTGAACGGGACGGTGAAGACAACGCAGGAGGGCGGCCGGCGGCGCCATGTGGTGAACGTGACCAGCGGGGAGAAGGGCGTGGCGCTGATGGTGCGTTTGAAGGTGGTAGATGCGGCGACGGATCTGCTGGTGGCGCCGGTGCTTTACTCGGAAAACTACTTCTCGCTGCTGCCGGGGGAATCGCGCAGGGTGGATGTTGAGTACCCGGCCAGCAAGGCGGCCAGCAAGGACGTCAAAGTGCTGGTGGAGGGCTGGAACGTGGTGCCGAAGGAACTGCGCATGGCCTGACGGCCCCGCCCGCCGGCCGGGCATGCGGCAAAAAGCCGCGCGCGCTGATAGGCTAACAGCAGGTATGAACGATAGTTTGCATCAGTTGCGCTGCTTTGGATGCGGGGCGCGGATTGCATCGGCCGAGGCCCGGCCGGACTTCCGCTGCGCCCTGTGCGGTGACCTGTTTGAAGTGGAGTATCCCGGCTGGGGACAGGCAAAGGGCCACGACCGTCCGAATCCTGGAGCGCTGAAGTGGCTGTGGCGGGAACGGCGCTGCTCGTCGGAGACGCTCGATCACTCCGGCGTATGGCGGTTCCGGGAACTGCTGCCGATTCTGGAAAGCTTTGGCAACGCCGTAACCCTGCGAGAAGGCAATACGCCCCTCTATCCCCTCACGCGCGCGGCAAAATCCCTCGGAATCGACCAGCTCTTTGCCAAGCACCAGGGGATGAATCCGACCGGATCGTTCAAGGACACAGGAATGACCGCGGCCCTGAGCGTGGCCCGCGAGCGGGGCTTCGGGTGGGTGGCCTGCGCCTCCACGGGCAATACCTCGGCCTCCATGGCGGCCTATGCCGCGCGGGCGGGACTGCGCAGCCTCGTACTCATTCCCGAGGGCAAAATTGCCTGGGGCAAGCTCTCGCAGGCCATGGACTACGGCGCCCTGACCCTCCAATTGAAAACGGACTTCGACGGCTGCCTGGGCATACTGACCGAAATTGTGCAACAGGCGCCGGTCTACCTGCTCAATTCGGTCAACCCCTACCGCCTGGAGGGGCAAAAGACGCCCGCCTTCGAGATTGCCGAGGCCTTTGACTGGAATGTGCCCGACCACCTGATTGTGCCGGGCGGGAACCTGGGCAACAGTTCGGCGCTGGGCAAGGGGTTCCGCGAGATGAAGGAACTGGGCCTGGTGGCGCGCATGCCGCGGATCTCGGTAATCCAGGCGGCGGGCGCCAATCCGCTGGTGCAGAGCCTGGCCACGCACCATGGCGCCAGGCTGGAACCGGTGGTGGCGCACACACGGGCGACCGCGATCCGCATTGGGAACCCGGCTTCGTGGCGCAAGGCGGCACGGGCCATTCAGGATACGGGCGGCTGGTGCCTCGACGTGACCGAGGCCGAGATTGCCGTGGCCAAGGCCGAGCTGGGCGCGGAGGGGCTGGGCTGCGAACCGGCCTCGGCCGTAACGCTGGCGGGCCTGAAGAAACTGCGCCGGCAGGGAGCAGTGAACGCGGGAGAGTCTGTGGTGCTCGTGCTCACGGGCCACACGCTCAAGGACGCCGACTACACGATCGACTTCCATCGCGGCACTCTCTTGCAGACCGAGGAGAAAACCGGGCTCGAATCCCAGATCGAGGCCCTGCGCCGCAACGCGCAGGTGCTGGAGGCAAAACCAGAGGCCGTGCTGGCCGCGCTGAAGGATAGTGCCGGATGAACGGTGCGTCCCTTGCCCCCTCCGCGCCGCTGCGCTTGCGGCTTCCCGCCACCTCGGCAAACCTGGGCTCCGGGTTCGACGCGGCCGCGGTCGCCCTCGATCTCTATCTGCAAATCGAGGCGGAGCCGGCCGGCGCGTTTTCCATTGCTGCCTCCGGGCGCGACTCGGACCGCTGTTCCCGCCTCGACGACAACCTGATCCTCGAACTTTACCAGCACATCCTGCGCCAGAACGGCAAGCCCGTTGTGCCCTTGGCCATTCGCATGCACAACCAGATCCCGCTGGGCATGGGATGCGGATCGTCGGCGGCCGGCCGGCTGGCCGCCCTCGTGCTGGCCGTGCACTTTGGCGCGCTGGACTGGACCCACGAGCGCATCCTCGAAGAGGCCTGCGCGCTGGAGGGACATCCGGACAACGCCGCGGCGTGCTGGCTCGGCGGCTTTGTGGCCACCGCCAGCCATGCCGGAAAACCCCATGTGGCGCAGGTGACGCCGCCCCCCGAGTGGCGGGCCATCGTGGTGCTGCCCGCCGAGCCTCTGGCCACCAGCAAGGCGCGGGCGGTGTTGCCGGCGAGCTATGCGCGAGCGGACGCGGTGGCCAACATCCAGTCGGCCAGCCTGCTGGGACTGGCGTTTGCGCAGGCGCGGGGCGACCTGCTGCGCATCGCCATGCAGGACCGCATTCACCAGCCCTACCGCGCCCCCTTCTGCCCGCTCATTCCGCTGCTGGTTCCGCTGGCCGGCGAACACGGCATCCTGGGAGCGGCGCTCAGCGGCGCGGGGCCCGCGGTGCTGGTGGTCACGGCGGCCGAGTCCTGCGTCCAGGAAGCTTCGGCGGTCATCCGCAAGGCTCTCGGCGGCGCTCTGCAGGCGGAACTCGTGGTCTGCCGGTTTGTTGCCTCGGGCGCTAAGGACCAAATGCAGTCGCCCGGCTTGTAAGCCGCCACCGGCAGGTGTCGTTACAATCACGCCTGCCGCCACGGAACGTATCTATTTGTGTAGTCACCGCTCGCGTGATTACTGCCCTTATTACCGAAGTTTGCTTGCTATTCCGCAACAGAAACCCTACAGTCGCACCGTGGGCAGTTCTGGGGGAGGGCTGCTCTAGCGCCTGTCATCTCTTGTAGATGCAGGCGCTTTTGATTTGCGCGGCGCACGCTGCCTGCTGCGCCCCTGCCCAACCTCTGCGCACGCCGCGCGGTGGCCCCCAACGGCCCGTGAGCCCGCCCGCGCCTTGTGCGAATGGGTCATAAAACAAAGATGGACAAACACATCCCGGTCCGTAGCGGCTGCTTCGGCCGTCCGCAGACGCGGGCCGCAACAAGGGTTGCGACTTTCCCGCCTGCTGGCGCATCCTTGAAGAGGCAGTGCATGTACACTGGGCAAAGCCCACATACAGCAAGGAGGAACATGGCAGGGTTGGGAGTATTTGAAGTAAGCGACGCGACGTTTGAACAGGAAGTGCTGCAAAGCGAGCAGCCGGTCCTGGTGGATTTCTGGGCCGTGTGGTGCGGTCCGTGCAAGGCGATCGGTCCGATCGTGGACTCCATTGCCGCGTCCTATGCGGGGAAACTGAAGGTGGCGAAGGTGAATGTGGACGAGAACGGCGCCGCGCCCTCGCGCTACGGCATTCGTGGCATTCCCACGCTGCTGTTCTTCAAGGGAGGCAAGGTGGCCGACCAGGTGGTGGGCTACGTGCCCCAGGAAGTGATTGAGGAGAAGGTGAAGCGGCTTCTGGCGTAGATCCAGAGACTGGCTGGGTGAGTGGGGCAAGGCCCGGCGTCCGCGCCGGGCCTTGCTGCATGTGCAGACGAGGGGATTGACCGGCGAAATGCGGCGAGGCGCAGCGGAGAGTTGTGCCGGAATGCGGGTTACCGCGCAACCGTGCAGAGAGACTGTCCGGGATACATGCGCCGCTTCGATGACCGGCATCAATACGCAGCGAAGGCGAGCGGCAAACGCGCGCGGGCGCCGGAGCCGTTCTATGCGTTGGCCGGAGCGCAGAACTGTGCGAAGACGCGGGCTAGTTCATCGGCGATTTGCTGCGAGGTGGAAAGCTCAATGACGGAGCGCTGCATGAGATAAACCAGCTTGCCCTGCTTGAGGAGAGCGATGGCGGGCGAGGTGGGCGGATTGCCGTCGAAGTAGCTGCGCGCGCGCGCGGTGGCCTCGCGGTCCTGCCCGGCAAAGACGGTGAGCTTGTGGTCCGGCAGATGGCGGGCGATTGTAAGAGCCTGGCGCACGCCGGGACGGGCCTTGCCCGCGGCGCAGCCGCAGATGGCGTTGACCACAAGAAGAGTGACTCCGGGCCGGGCCAGCGCCGCGTCCACTTCCTCGGCGGTCCGCGCCTCTTCAAAACCTGCGCGCACCAGCTCCTGGCGCATGGGAATCACCATCAATTCGGGATACATGAATGCCTCCAGCGGGGAAGTCGCTTGATGCCATTTTAGTCTGGATTGGGGATGCGCGGGGGAATGCAGTTCCGCACGGGACGCTTTGGACGGGCGGGAAACCGCGCGCATACGCGCGGCCGCAGCGAAGCGCGTGGTGTAGCCTTGATGGGTGCGCATGGAAGAGAACAAGCCGCTGGGGCCGCTGACGACCTTTGGCATTGGCGGGCCGGCGCGCTGGTTTGCCGAGGCGACCAGCGAGGATGAGGTTGTGGAGGCCGCGGCATGGGCGGCCGCGCGGAAGACGGCGTTGTTTGTTCTGGGCGGGGGCAGCAATGTGCTGATTGCCGATGCCGGATTCGACGGCCTGGTGTTGCGTGTGGGACTGCTGGGCGTGCATGTGTCGCCGGCGGGCGCGCAAGACGCCGATGCGCTCTATCAGGTTGCGGCAGGGGAACAGTGGGACAGCTTTGTGGAGCGCGCTGCGCGCGAGAACTGCGCGGGCGTGGAGTGTCTGGCGGGCATTCCCGGCACGGTGGGCGGTACGCCGGTGCAGAACGTGGGCGCCTATGGACAGGAAGTGGCTGCGACGATTGAGCGTGTGCGCGCCTACGATCTGCTGGCGCGGGAGTTCGTGGAGTTCCCTGCGGCCGAGTGTGGATTTGGCTATCGCCAGAGCCGGTTCAATGGCGCCGAACGCGGTCGCTACGTGGTGACACGGGTGGACTTTCGCCTGCAGCCGGGCGGCGCACCCACGCTGCGCTATGCCGACCTGCAACGCGCGCTGGCCGGGGCCGGGCCCGAAGGCAAGCCGCCGGAACTGGTCCGGGTGACAGAAGCCGTGCGCCGCGTGCGCCGCGGCAAGGGCATGCTGCTGGTGGAGGGCGACGCGGATTGCCGCAGTGCGGGGAGCTTCTTCAAGAATCCGGTGGTGACGGAAGACGAGGCGAGGAAGCTGGGCGCCGTATGCGGGAAAGTAGCGCCGCGCTTCCCGGCCGGCGCGGGGCCGCAGACGGAGGGAAAGACGAAGGTTCCGGCCGCGTGGCTGATGGAGCAGGCCGGCTTCAGCAAAGGATACGTCCTGGCCCGGGCCGGCATCTCCTCGCGGCACACGCTCGCGCTGGTGAATCGGGGCGACGGTGAAGGGCGCAGCGCGAGCGCGGCAGAGATGCTGGCGCTGGCCCAGGCGATCCGCGAAGCGGTGGAGCAGCGATTTGGGTTGCGCCTGGAGATGGAGCCAGTGCTGGTTGGTTTCGAGGCGGAGAAGAAGACGGATCCGGTGGCGTAACGGCACGAGGGAATGACCGCGAGCAAATCTTTCGCAGAGGCGGTTTTGCCGTGAGCATTGCACCTTTGCGCCGCGCGCGTGCGGGCGCAGATTCTTCTGCCGGCGCACGCTGTATCTCGTAAAGGTGACAGCAACATGCGCTCTGCGCGCGGCTGAAGGAGCGCGCCAATTGCCCGCGGTTGGAGATCGTGAGAGGGCTGTTATCACGCCCGAGCGTGACCACAGTCACAGCGGCAGAAGATTTCAATCAGATAGCGTGGCGCGGTTCGAGTTTAGCTCGCAGACGCAGTTTCTTGTCCTAAAGTAGAAGCGCGCTCTCAATAGAAATGAGGACATTCGAACGATGCGCAAAGTAGTTCACGATGTCTTGATTATGGGGTCGGGCCTGGCGGGGTTGCGCGCCGCAGTCGAAATCAGCATGCGGAGCCGCGGGGCCGCAAATATCGGGATTGTGTCGAAGGTGCAGATCATGCGCTCCCATTCGGTTTGCGCCGAAGGCGGCACGGGAGCCGTGATGCGTCCCGAGGAGGGCGACAGCCTGGAGTTGCACGCCTGGGACACGGTGAAGGGCTCTGACTTTCTGGCGGACCAGGACGTGGTGGATCGCTTTGTTCAGGCGTCGCCGAACGAAATACGGCTGCTGGAACACTGGGGCGTGCCATGGTCGCGGCGCGAGGATGGCCGTATCATGCAGCGTCCTTTCGGCGGCCACTCGTTTCCGCGCGCCTGCATGGCGGCCGACAAGACGGGCTTTTTCGAGATGCAGGCCCTTTACGACACGCTCCTCAAATACACCAACTTCAAGCGCTACGATGAGTGTTTTGTTACGTCGCTGGCGCTGGAGGGCGGGCGCGTTGCCGGACTCACGGCCTACGATCTGGGCGGCGGGGAGTTCATGCTGCTGCAGGCGAAGGCGCTGCTGATTGCTTCTGGCGGCCTGGGCAATCTCTACGGATTTACCACCTATTCGCAGACGGTAACCGGCGATGGACAGGCGATGGCGTATCGCGCGGGGCTGGCCTTGGAGGATCCGGAGTTTCTGCAGTTTCATCCGACGGGGCTGGTGCCCTCGGGTATATTGATGACGGAAGGCTGCCGCGGCGAGGGCGGTTATCTGCGCAACCGCGACGGCGAACGCTTTATGGGCAAGTATGCGCCCAAGATGATGGAACTGGCGCCGCGGGACATTGTGTCGCGTTCGGAAACGACGGAGATTCTGGAAGGGCGCGGCTATCCAGGTCCGGGTGGCCTGGATTACGTGCATCTCGACCTGACACACCTGGGCGCGGAGCGGATCAACAAGCGTCTTCCTCTGATTCGCGAAGTATGCATGAACTTTCTCGGCATCGACCCCATCACGCAGAAGATTCCGATTCGTCCGGTGGCGCACTACTCGATGGGCGGAATCGAGGCCGATATCGATGGGCGCAGCAAGATGGAGAATCTCTGGGTGGCGGGCGAGGCTGCGTGCCACTCGCTGCACGGGGCCAACCGGCTGGGATGCAACTCGACCGCGGAATGTCTGGTGTGGGGCGGCATTACGGGGGGCGAAATCGCGCGGTATCTACAGCTGGACCCAGCGCTGAGCGCGGCGCCGGAGGCGGCGCTGCGCGAGGAGGAAAGCCGCGTGTTTGGGGATATGCTGCAACGCTCGGGGCCGGAGAATCCGGCCAAGATCCGTCGCGAACTGCAAGTTCTCATGGACCAACACGCCGGCGTATACCGCGACGGGGAATCGCTGCAGCAGGGATTGCAGAAGGTCGGCGAACTGAAGCAGCGCTTCGGCCAGATCACGATCCACGACAAGAGCCGCGTGTATAACACGGACCTTACGCAGGCTCTGGAGACGGAGAACATGCTGGATCTGGCGGAGGCGCTGCTGGCCGCCGCGCTGGCGCGCAAGGAATCGCGTGGCGCGCACTCGCGGCTGGATTTTCCCAAGCGCGATGACGGCCATTTTCTGGGGCACACCATCGTTCATCGCACCGGAAGCGCTCCGAAGATCGAGTACAAGCCTGTGCGCATCACCAACTGGGAGCCTGTAGAGCGGAAGTATTGACCGGAGGATGCAGGCGGGTGACAGGAAGGGCCATATGACGGTATTGGACAGACGAAGCAACCGGTTGGGCGTATGGGGATGGCTGGGCGGCGGACGTTGGGGCATGGAGCGCTATGCCTATATCCTGCACCGCATCACGGGGCTGGCCATTCTTCTTTACCTTTTGCTGCACATTGTCGTCACCAGCTTTCGGGTGGAAGGGATTTATCTGTGGACGGGAAATGGGTTTCTACATTCTCCGGTGTTTGAGATGGGAGAGTATCTGGTATTTGCCGCTTTTGCTTATCACGCCTGCAATGGCCTGCGGCTGGTGCTGGTGGAACTGGGAGTGGCGGTCGGGAAGCCCACAGAGCCGGTCTTTCCCTATAAAACATCGCTGAATGTGCAGCGCCCCTTGCTGATCGGCATGATGTTTCTGGCGCTGATTCTCGTGGCCATGGGCGCATATGCCGAACTGATCGGGTAGGAGGGGGCATGAACAGAACGCGATTGTGGATCTTGCATATGGCGGCTGGCGTTGTGCTCTTCCTGGTGCTCGGGATGCACATGGCCATCATGCACCTGGGCGGAGTCAGCCACCTGTTCGCTCCCTATGCGGGAACAGCCGACTCCATCCAGAACAGCCTCTTTCGCGACAGGATGCCGTTCTTCACCGTGAGCTATGTTCTGCTGCTCGGGGTTGCACTATTTCACGGGCTCTACGGATTCCGAACCATCCTGTTTGAATTGACATTGAAGCGGGCGGCCGAGCGGGCGATTACCGTTGTCCTTCTTGTTGTCGGCCTTGGATTGTTTGCCCTGGGAACATGGGCGGCCGTGGCCGCGCATGGAATGGCATTAGCCGGAGTCAAGGGGTAGTTATGCAACGGACGGATGAGTCGATGCGCACCGTAACATTCCATGTTAGCCGCTATCAGCCGGAAGGAAAGCGGGGCGCTTATGTGGAGGCCTATGATGTGCCGGTCCATGAAGGGATGACCGTCCTGGAAGGGCTGCACTATATAAAGGACAATCTGGACTCCACGCTGGTGTGGCGCTACTCCTGCAGAATGGGTGTGTGCGGCTCATGCGGCATGCTGGTGAACGGGCGTCCGCGGCTGGCCTGCACTACACAGATTCTGCATGTGGCCGGGGGCCATCTTGCCGTGGGGCCTTTGCCGAACTTCGAGATCATCCGCGATCTGGTGCCCGATCTGACGAGCATGTTCGAGAAGCATGTTTCCATCCAGCCGCACATCTTGCGGAAAAACGAAGAAGAAGTGAATAGCACGGAAGGAGAGTTTTATCAGTCGCCAGAACAACTGGAGCAGTATCTCCAGTTTGCCTATTGCATCAAATGCGGCTGCTGCATGGCGGCGTGCCCGACCATGGCAACGGACGCACGCTACCTGGGCCCTATGCCGCTGACGGCTGCGCAACGCTACAATGCGGACACGCGTGACGACGGACGGCAGGAGCGGAACCTGCAGACGGGCTCGCCGGCAGGAGTGTTTCGCTGTCATTACGGGGGCGAATGCTCGCGCGTTTGTCCCAAAGGCGTCGATCCTGCCAAGGCTCTGCAACTTCTGAAGAGGCGGCTCGTGCTGGATGCGCTCCATCTTTTTCGCAAGAAGGAGCCCTGCCGGAAACTGGAGGGATCTGGATCAGGCGAGGTGCTGCCCAATATAGCTGCCGCCCCGGCGCACACCGTTCAATGCAGCGGACAATCCTGAAAGCATGACGAGAGGCGGGACGGGTGGAGGACGCATGGAGCAGGATGACAAATGCCGGCAGAGCGGGATGTTACAGGCACGCCCCGCGAAGCGCATCTACCGCGGGGCGCGATTGCCCGGTTTCATCATGGGTGTGGGCATTGCCCGCGCTCACTCAGCCAGCCTCCGGCCATGACGCGATGCGCCCCGCCGGGAGCCAGATAGCGCCACGCAGAAGCAACGGCCGCCGGAACCTTTTCAACCAACAAGAGATACGCGGGAACCGGCGGGTGAGAACGATGTCCATGGCTGTCTTGTTGCCGTGGGAACCGCAGAACGGAAGATGCCGAGAGCAGGGGGTTAAGCTATGCCGGAAAACACGCTTACGATAACGGACAATCGCACCAACCGCACGTACACTCTTCCCATTGAGGACGGAACCGTCCGGTCGATGGACATGCGGAAGATCAAAACCAGCGACGATGACTTTGGACTGATGCTGTACGATCCCGCCTTTATGAATACCGCTTCCTGCCGGAGCAGCATTACATTCATCGATGGGGATCGGGGCATTCTGGAGTATCGCGGCTATCCCATCGAAGTGCTGGCGGAAAGATGCACATTTCTCGAGGTTGCCTATCTGCTTCTATTCGGCAAGCTGCCAAATGCGACCGAACTGAAGGGCTGGATTAGCGAGATTACGCATCACACCATGCTGCACGAGACGACGAAGCGATTCATGGAGGGCTTTCGCTACGACGCGCATCCGATGGCGATGATCGTGAGCACGGTGGCGGCTCTTTCCACGGTTTATCCGGAAGCAAAGAATGTTCAGGATCCCGCCAACCGGCTGTTCCAGATCAAGCGCTTGATCGCCAAGATGCCGACCATGGCGGCCATGTCCTATCGCCACAGCGTGGGTTTTCCGTATGTATATCCTGACAACGACCTGAGTTATACCGAGAACTTCATGAACATGCTGTGGAAGATGGTGGAGCCCAAGTATGCGGCCAATCCGGTGCTGGCGCGGGCGCTCGACGTATTATTTATACTCCACGCCGACCACGAGCAGAACTGCAGCACCAATGCCATGCGTTCGGTGGGCAGCTCGATGTCCGACCCGTATGTTGCCCTGGCTTCCGCCGCCGCCGCTCTTTCAGGGCCTTTGCACGGCGGCGCCAACGAGCAGGTTCTGAAGATGCTCGATGAGATCGGATCCAAAGACAATGTGGCCGCCTATATCCAGAAGGTGAAGGACGGGCACGGAAAGCTGATGGGTTTTGGGCATCGCGTATACAAGAACTACGATCCGCGCGCGAAGATCATCAAGCGGACGGCGGAAGAGGTATTCAAAGTGACGGGACGGAATCCGAAGCTGGAGATCGCCCTGGAACTGGAGAGGATCGCTCTGGAGGACGACTACTTTGTCAGCCGGAAGCTGTATCCCAATGTGGACTTCTACTCCGGGATCATCTACCAGGCGATGGGCTTCAATCCCGAGTTTTTTACCGTGCTCTTTGCCATTCCGAGGACCGTTGGCTGGCTGGCGCAGTGGGACGAGATGCTGCGCGATACGGAGCAGAAGATTGCGCGGCCAAGGCAGATCTATACAGGTGAACGCAAGAAGAAATTTCTGGCGATAGAGGAACGCGGGGGATAGACCCTGGCAGGGCAGTGGGGCGATTGCGGTCGTGGATTGGCCGCAATCGCCGAACAGACCGCACGGCCGCGATGCATGACGCAACACGGACCCGAGAGAGCGCGATTGCAGGGAAAGGCGCGAGGAGTTTCTATCGTAAGGCCGGCACCGCAGGAGCGGGCGAAGATGCATCGGCATGTGGAGGGCGCAAGAGCGCCCGGCCGACGAGAGGTTGAGGCTGTTGGACGGGGTTGCCGGCCTTCATTCAGTTCGTACAGACCGGAGAGGCCAGGCTGCCGGCACCCATCGCATGCAGGATGGCGCGCACCGCGGCCTCGTCGCCATCGTGGGATGACACCATGAGATTGTAGAGGTGAGGATCGCGCCAGTCCGCGCCGAAGTGTTGTTTGAGGTAGTGGGCTCTGCCGGCCTCGACGGCCCGTATGCGCCGCTCAATATCGACATGAGGGGCCAGCCTCTCGCGCAAACGGCGTATGCGATCCTCAAGGGGCGCATAGACGAAAACATGGAAGGCCTGTGGTTTGGACTGTAGGATACACTGCGCGCCGCGGCCGACAATGACGCATTTGCAGGTGTCATACGCATGCTCGACGATCTGGCGTGTCAATTCCGTCATGCGCTTTTCGTCGAAGGCATCGCGCGCGACCACGCCGATGGCGAGGGCGGTGCTTGCGCGGACGGCAGTTTTGTTGATGCGGGTGAGGAGGGATTCGATGCACTCGTCGTAGCGGATGACTTCGGCAGGATCGACCACCGCGGCGCAAGCAATCTCTTCAATCAATTCGCGGTCGAGCAGCTTCCAGCCGAGTTGCTGCGCCAGCCTTTTTGCGACAGCCGCGCCGCCGCTGCCGAGTTCTCTTGCGACTGTAATGGCCCGGTAGTCCACGATTCGCCTCCTAGTGGTTTTCGATGCTTGCGTGCGATGGTCCGATGCTGCGGCTCACACCGCCCTGTGGCGCGATCCGCCGATAGGCCTCTTCCAGGCCGCGGCGTCGCGCGGCTTGCACGATCCCTACCATCCATTCCGGGGTGGCAAGGGCGTGGAGGTGCGTATATCCGGCCATGGTATTGTTCTGCACAAGAAAATCCCGCCCGGCGCGGCATCCGGCGCCTCGCAGAACGGCGCAGGCGGTGGGAACAGCGCTCTCGTCATCGACGATGCGGGAGTAGTGGAATTCATGTCCGCGCAGCATGGTTCCCTGCGGGAAGAAGGGGTTGGGAGCGTCCACCCGTAGTTCGCAGTAGCCGTGGCCCTGCGGCGCGTCAAAGACCTCGACATGTAGCGGGAAGACGTCGGCCATGGGATAGAGCCTGCCCTTCCAGGTCATGTGACGCGCCAGGAGCATGAGTCCGCCGCATTCGGCATAAATAGGCAGGCCGCGCTTGCTGGCCGCGCGGAGCGATTGAAGGAATGCCTGGTTTGCGGAGAGTTTCTGCGCGTGGGTTTCGGGAAATCCGCCGCCAATATACAACGCATCCAGGGTTTGCGGCAGGGCGTTTTCGTCAAGGGCCGAACAGGGCACCAACTCGGCCCCGGCGCGCTCGATCTCTTCGAGATTCTCCGGGTAATAAAAACTGAAAGCCGAATCGCGCACATATCCGATGCGCAGGCCGCACGCGTCGGGCGCCGCGGGTGGAGTCTGCGCGGGCAACTCGAGCGGGGGCGCATCGCGGCCAATGGTGAGCGCCATTTCAGCGTCCAGACGATTCTCGACCAGGCTCAACAACTCCTGTTCCGCACGGCGCAGATCCTGGTGCTCCTGCGGAGGAAGCAGGCCGAGGTGCCGCCCGGGAATGGGATTGCTGGCAGCTCTTGGCAGCGCGCCGAGCACGGGGATTCCACAGCGCGACTCGATGGCTGCGCGCAATACATTCTGGTGTCTGCGGCCGTTCACGTTGTTGAGCACGACGGCGCGGATGGCGAGGCCGGGATCGAAATGCTGGCATCCGAGCACGAGCGCTGCGGCAGTACAGGTCATCTTGGTGGCGTCGACAACCAGCACAATGGGAGCGGAGAGGACACGCGCCAAAGCGGCGCTTGAGTGTGTTCCGGCGGCGTCAAAGCCGTCGAAAAGGCCGCGATTTCCCTCGATAAAATTGACTCCGTCCGCAATGCCGTTGCGGAAAAAAGAAGAGCGCACGGTATCCGCGCCCATCAGGAAAGTATCGAGATTGCGCGCCGGGTGAGCCGATGCGCGCGCCAGCCATGAGGGGTCGATGTAGTCTGGTCCCTTCTTGAAGGCGCGCACCGGGATTCCCGCCCGGCGCAAAAGCAAAAGCAGTCCCAAAGAGACCACGGTCTTGCCGGAGTCGCCGGAGAGGCCCGCGACAAGCAGGCGCGGCATGGCACGCATAGGATTCACGAACGCACGCAGCCGCGGCTAGGCGGAGGGCTGCGATCCTTCCTTGGGCGGTAGCTGAATGTAAGAGCCGCCGAGATAGCTGTAAATGCAGCGTCCGGAGTCGATGAGAATCCGGATGGCCTTTTTACAGTCGTCCTTGCTGCAGGCAGCCTCGCCATGCTGGGCAATCATCGCCTTGGTAAGGTCCATGGCCTTGAGGTTCTTTTTGCCTTCGCACTCGGCAATCATCTGGTACATTTCTTCGGCCAGTTTCTCGATGGGAACAGGCGCAGTTTCGCTCATATACTTACCTCCTGCGGCTTCAGGTTCGAAGCCATGAGTTGTTGCAGTTTATTTCGAAGGCGCACAACCTCGCCGACCACGAGCGTGGCGGGGGGGGCGATTTGCACGCGGCGCGCTTCATCGGCGATGTTGCGAAGGGTTCCTGTTATCACGTGCTCACCATCCCAGTATGCCATTTGGATCAAAGCCGCAGGCGTGTCCGGCGAGCGGCCCGCAGCGATCAGTTTTTGGGCAATGGCTTCAATATTATGGACGCACATCAGGAAAACTGTCGTGTCAATTTTGGCCAGTGCCCCCCACTGCAGGCGATCCTCGTTGCCCATGGCGTTGTGGCCGGTGACGATGGCTACCGCGGAGGATGCGTCGCGGTGTGTGACCGCAATGCCTGCGCTGAGAGGAGCAGAAAGGCAGGAGGAGACGCCGGGAACGACTTCGAAGGGGATGCCATGCTCGGCCAGATACTCGACTTCCTCGCCGCCGCGGCCAAAGAGAAACGGATCGCCGCCTTTGATGCGAATGACAATTTTTCCCTGGCGCGCCTTTTCAACCAGCAGCGCGTGAATTTCTTCCTGGCGCGTGTGGTGGCCCGGCTCCTTGCCTACATAGATTTTTTCCGCGGCCGGCCTGGCCAGGGTCAGCACGCCCTGCTGGATAAGCCGGTCGTATACGAGTACGTCGCCGATGCTGATGCGCTGTACGGCGCGGATAGTGAGAAGGTCCGGATCACCCGGGCCTGCGCCCACCAGAATCACTTTTCCTAAAGTTGCCATCGTGGTTTACTTTCTTCGTTGCCCGCGTAAGACCCATGGAGCGCCTTGCCGCACAAACGGAGCACTTGCTGTAGAAAGCCCCGCTCAGTGCGAGGCGGTTCCGGCCACCAGGGTGCTTTCATGCACTTCCATTTCTCCAACCTCTTTGCGCACACCAAGAGCGATTTTGTAAAACACGGTGATCATGAAAGCCCCGATGGCCCATATGCCTAAGACGATGCTCCACTCCGGAAGGGTAGGCGTGTAGGTGGCAATGGTATCGAGTGGCGAGGGCACGAAGCCGCCCACGATCAGCCCCAGACCCTTATCCAGCCAGAGGGCGAGAAACACGCAGACGCACGCGACCGGCAAAAGCAGGCGGTTGCGGCGCCACGAAGGAACCAGCAGCAGGACCAGAGAGACGATGGCCAGCAGGACCGAGAGCCACATCCAGGGCACAAGATGATGGTTGCCGCGCAGTCCCCAGTAGAGATATTCGAGGTGGGCTACATCGCCCGGGATGCGGCTGTAGAGCACCGTGAATGCCTCGACCAGGATGAAGAAGACATTGATCGACATGGCGTAGGCCACGATGACTGCGAGCGTGTCAATGGCCTTCTGGCCGGCGTCGAACCCGGCCATCTTGCGCAGAAGGAGGCAGAAGAGGATGAGCAACGCGGGACCGGAGCAGAAGGCGCCGGCCAGGAAGCGAGGCGCCATGATGGCCGTGAGCCAGAAGGAACGGCCGGGCAGTCCGCTATACAGGAACGCGGTGACTGTGTGAATGCTAACGGCCCAGGGAATGGAGAGGAGAATGACCGGCCTGATCCATGCAGGAGGGGCAACTTCCTCGCGTTCGGCGGTGAGCGTGACCAGCGTGATGACGGCGTTGAGCAGCAGGTAGCCACCGAGCGAGATCATGTCCCAGAACATCAGCGACCACGGCGTGGGATGAAGGATCATGTTGAGCATCCGCGCCGGTTGGCCCAGGTCGACGAAGATGAAGAGGATGCACATGACTACGGCGGTGATGGCCAGGAATTCGCCGAGAATCGTGATGCGGCCAAACTGCTTGTAGTCGTGCAGGTAATAGGGCAGCACCACCATGACAGCCGAGGCGGCGACGCCCACGAAGAAGGTGAACTGGGCGATATAAAGTCCCCAGCTCACATCGCGGCCCATGCCCGTGACGCCCAAGCCTACGTTGAATTGGTAGAGGTAGAAGCAAAGAGCGGCCGCGATGACGCCCAGCAGGCAGAACAGCCATATCCAGTAGCGGCGGCTTCCTACGATGGCTTTTTCGAACATGAACATGGCGTCACACCAGGTAGTACACGGACGGGCCGGTACCGAGTTCGGGCTCTCGCTGAATGGCGAAGCGTTGGCGCAGCAGTTGCCGCGGTTCGGAGTTGGGGTCGGCCAGATTGCCAAAGACAAGCGCCTTTTGCGGACAGACCTCGACACAGGCAGGGCTCAAACCCTGCGCCAGACGCTCTTCGCAGAAGTTGCACTTTTCCACCACGCCTTTGGTGCGGGTGGGGAAGTCGGGGTTGATGTGGGCGATGGCCGGGCGCGGGTCAAACCAGTTGAAGCTACGCGATCCGTAAGGACAGGCGGCCATGCAATAGCGGCAGCCGATGCAGCGGTGCCAGTCCATCATCACGATGCCGTCGTCACGCTTCCAGGTGGCCTGCGTAGGGCAAACGTGGACACACGGGGGGCTGGCACAGTGATTGCACATGAGCACGACGGGAGCCTGCGCATCGCTCTGCCCGGCATAGCTCGATTGCGTGAAGGGAAAGACGGTCTCGAAAGGCTGAGTCCAGACCCACTTGACCTGGTGTTTCGGATCATCGAACTGGGGGACATTGTGCGCTGAGTTGCAGGCCCGGATGCAGATGTCGCAGTTCTTTTCTTTCTGGCATTTCTGCAAATCGACAACCATACCCCAGCGCACGGGCTGAGAACTTTGGGCGGCCGGGGAGGCATTCGCGGATGGGGCGCTTCCGGTGACGGCACGCGTAGTTTCGATGGCCCCGGCCGCCAGGAATGACAACCCGGTGAGCCGCAGAAAGTCCTTCCTGGTGATCTTCTTCATGGCATGCTCCTGGGGAAGGACAAGGATTGTGGATGGGGCGCCTGAGCAGGGAAGCGAGAAGGCGAAGTGAACGCCAGGTGCGGCGCGGCTGCCTCCGGCTGCATGGGCGGAAGCGATGTTCCGGCCACATGGGTTTGGGGCTGGTTGTGACAATTCCAGCAATAGGGTCCGGAGACGCCGGCATAAGAGTGGCAACGATCGCAGAACTGCTCTTTGTTATGGCAGTCGAGGCAGGTTTGGGTCAGGCTTTTGTCGTAGACTTTGCCATTGAACGCGACGTAGCGCCGCTGGCCCAGCCGTACGACTTCCTCGCGCCAGCGCAGAAGCAACACCATGTGCGATGCACGCATATACTCGACCGGCGCGACACATTGCGTCTGGTTGGCAGGGAGTGCGAGGTTGGGCATCCGGGCCAGATTCTTGGTTCCCAGGTGCGCACACCAGAACGGAGCCGTCAGTGCGACGGCAAAGACAGCCAGCCCGCCGACAATCCAGACGCGGTCACGCATGGCGGGCCTCGCTTTCTCCGCTGGCCAGCACGGATTCGGTGGCCAAAGCCTCGCCGCGCAAGTCGGTGGTGCGCTCCTTTTCGCCGGTCATCACCAGTGCGTTGCCGACGAGTTCGTGCACGCCGCCAACCTCAACCCCCGGCACCCAGTATTCGAGGAGCGTGGGCAGCGTGGCCTTGTCGATGGCGCAGATGCATGTGAGTAGATTGACGCCGTATTTCTCTTTCACATATTTGACGGCGTTGGCGCGCGGGAACCCTCCGCGCAGGCGGATTTCCAGGTTTTCGTCGGTGCCCAGTCCGGCGCCGCTGCCACAGCAGAAGGTTTGCTCGCGAATGGTGTTTTCCGGCATCTCGTGAAAGCGGCGGGCGACATGATTCAGGATGTAGCGCGGCTCTTCCAGCAGGCCCATGCCGCGCGCCGGGTTGCAGGAGTCGTGATAGGTCACGTTCCAATGGTCGTTGCGGCCCCGATCGAGCCGGAGCTTGCCGTGATGGATCAGGTCGGCGGTGAACTCGCAGATATGCACCATCCTGGTGGAGCGGGCATTTTCAAAGACGGTTCCCGTGACCGGTGAAACGGGCACCTCCAGGAAATCGGCTGGGCCGTTCATGGTGTCCATATATTGATGCAGCACGCGCCACATGTGCCCGCATTCGCCGCCCAGGATCCACTTGACGCCCAGGCGTTTGGCCTCGTCGTAGATCTTGGCGTTCAGCCGCTTCATCAGTTCGTGCGAAGCGAAGGAGCCGAAGTTGCCGCCCTCGGAGGCATAGGCGCTCACGGTGTAGTCAAGGCCGATTTCATGGAACAGCATCATATAGCCGAGCAGCGTGTAGTAATGCGGCGTGGCGAAGTAATCGGCCGAGGGCATGACGAAGAGAATCTCCGCGCCCTTGCGGTTGATGGGCATCTCGATCTTGAGCCCGGTGATCTCCGAGGCTTCGTCCGCAGCGAAATCGATGCTGTCTTTGAACCCGTGAGGCTGAATGCCCAAGTGGTTGCCAGTGCGGTAGCAGTTGGCGACGGGCTCCATCACCCAGTTGATGTTGCATCCGATGAGGGTGAGCAACTCGCGGCCCAGCAAGGTGATCTCGGCGGTGTCGATGCCATAAGGGCAGAAGACGGAGCAGCGACGGCATTGCGTGCACTGATAGAAGTAGTAGTACCACTCCTTGATTACGTCTTCGGTGAGTTCGCGCCCACCGGCCAGAGAACCAAAGATGCGTCCGCTCAGCGTGAAGTAACGGCGGTAGACAGAGCGGATCAACTCCGCGCGCGCCACCGGCATGTTTTTGGGATCGGCCGTGCCGAGATAGAAATGGCACTTGTCGGCGCATGCCCCGCAACGCACGCAAACATCCATGAAGAGACGGAAGGAGCGAAATTTGTCGAGCCGTTCTTTCATGCCGGCGAGGATCGTCTTCTTCCAGTCCGGAGGCAGCTTCCAGTCGCTGTCGGTGGGCTGCCACACGCGCGGATTGGGAAGACCGAGATAGGTCAGATTTTTCGGAGCTGCGCTGTAGCACATGGAGCCCTTGCGGAACTCGACGTGCGGATCGCGCCAGTCGCCGCGAGGCGGCTTGGGCTCAATTTGTATGAGCGTTTCCTGCATCTTCGCCCTCGAGTGGAATGCCGGCGCCCACAAGCTTGTCGCGGAACTCATTTTCCCACTCCGCGTAGGTGTGCTTTGTTACCGGATGATTCCAGGGATTGATGTGCCGCCGCCGGCGGCTGTCGTTAGCCAGGTTGCGGGTGGGGCTGAGGAACACTCCGCCCATGTGCATGAGCTTGCTGAAAGGAAAGTAGGCAGCCAGCGCGCAGACCAGCACAAGATGAGTGAAAAAAAGCGGACTCGGCATGTTCGGGCCGAGGGGATGGAAAGCGGCCAGGCTCAGCGCAAACTGCTTGATGCCAAGAATGTCTACGCGGACGAAGTAGCGCATGAGAACGCCTGAAACGGCGATGCCCAGCAGCAGGAACAGGGCGAAGTAGTCAGTGAAGAGCGAGATAAAGCGGACGGCGGGATCGCGAAAGCGCCGTAGAAGCAGATATGCCAGCGCGCCCAGGACAACAATGTCGGAAAGATAGAGTTGCGGAGCGCCGAGTTGAAAAAAACTGTCGAGCCGCTCCAGGCCATCGACCCAGGCCGGGATGGGCTCGATGAAGAGGCGCAGGTGCCGGAGCACGATGAGCAGCAGCGACCAGTGAAAGGCCAGAGCGCCCAGCCAGAGGTACCTGTTTTCGCTCAGGGTCAGACGTTTTCCAGCGAGGCGGGCGCGGTTGTTGCGAAACAGCGAGCGGAAAAGCAGAATCTCCATCGCCATGCGGACGAGCACGGCGCCGCGTGTCGAAGGATTATCGACGCTTGCCGGCTTGATCCAGGGGAGGGATTTCTGCTGGCCGCAAGTCGTGGGAATATGAAACGGGACTGGCGTCCATGCCCAGCGCAGAATGCGCGCGCAGAACCCGGCCAGTAATATGGCAAAGGCCGCGTAGGGAACGATGAATGTAAGAATGCCGCGTCCCGCCCCTGTGCTTCCGCCCGCAAAACCGGCAAGAACCAAGAGCAGCACCGCCAGCAGGGAGTAGAGCGCATTCATGGTGTTTCCCCTTCTTCGGATGCGGCGTACCGCGCTTTCAACCGCAACTCATTGATCCGCAGCGCGAAGATCTGTTCGCGGCAGCCCATGTAGTGATCGAATGCCAAGAGCGCCAGCTCGTCGATGCGGCTTTCGAGGGAGTCCGGAACGGCGCCGCCCCATTCTCGGATGGCGGTGCGCAGGTCGAAGACAAAGCGCACCGCATCGGAAGGACCGAAGTCCTGCACCGCGCGCATCCGGATGATCGCATCGAGCGCCTGCGCGATGCGCTGCCTGTCCATCTTTCCCATCAGCTCGCCGGCCAGGATGGTCAGGCTTTCCCGAAGCGTGTGCCCAACCGGATTGCGAAAAGGATCCTGTTCACCGCGCAGGAACGGAAGGGTCTGCGCGGGGTACGATTGCAGAACCCGCTCGACCCACCGTTCAACGATGGCCCTGTCCGCGCTCATCGCCGGTTACACGCATCCCGTCGGTTTGGGCAGGCCGGCGAGCTTGCAGGCGCCTTTGGCGGGGCCAGAAGGAAAGAGCTGATAGATTTCGCTCAGCTTGTATCCTGTCTCCTTGCAGACTTTGCGCACCATGGGAGCGATGCCAAACTGGAGATAATAGTTGCGGATGTAATTAATTACCTTCCAGTGCCCGTCGGTCAGCTGGTCGATCGACTCGGTTCTGGCAAAATCCTTGGCTACCGCGTCGCTCCACTTATCCGGCTCCTGCAGAAAGCCGTCCTCATCCACCTCGTACTGTCTTCCTTCCACTTCAAAGATCGACACCGTTCACCTCGCAGTCAGTTCATTTCGATGTATCCGCAGGGACATGATTCCGCGCATTTTCCGCATCCGTTGCAGAGGTCGAGCTTGATTTTGTAGTGTTCGCCCTTGGGCAGTTTGACAAAGCAGTTTTTGCTGCAGTACATCCAACACGTTTCGCAGTCCATGCACATGCCGCAGGACATGCAGCGGGTGGCTTCGGCGAGGGCCTCGGCTTCAGTGAGGGCCTCCGCTTCGCTGCTCAGCGGCGCCGCTTCTGGATACCAGTCCAGCTTCATCCGGTCCGAACGGATGACAGCTGCCGGCCAGGTCTGGGGCACCGTGCAACATTCGAATTGGGCGGCGATGACTTCCGCTACTGCGCGTCCCTGGGCGATGGCGACGCTGATGGTGTTCAATGCCTTGCGATCGACTTCCACCGCCTCCTGAAGCGGGATCGCAGGCAATTCCGCCGGCAACTCGCCCACGGTGGCCGCCTGGCCATCCGTGCCTTCGCGCAGTTCCAGTTGCGCTGCCTTCTGCAGTCCCAAGGCAAAAAAGACCGCATCGTAGCCGCGCCGCAACTCCTCCAGTGAAAGATCGCGGCCCACCGCGCAGCCGCTGCGCATTTCGATCCCCAACTGAAGGATGTTGGCAATCTCCCCGTCCAGCACCTCGGCAGGGAGGATGGTCCGCGGAACGCGATAGCGCATCATGCCGCCGGGCCTGGGCGCGGCGTCGATGAGCGTTACCGCATAGCCTTTGCGCGCCAGGTGATAGGCTGCGGAGAGGCCGGCGGGCCCTGCGCCCACCACCGCGATGCGCGCAGCGGCAGCACGCCTGGGGGCGGCAAGCTCCACGCGCAGCCCGTTGGCGATGGCGAAATCCCCCACAAACCGTTCCAGCTGCCGGATGGATACGGCGCCGTCCTTGGCCTTGCGGTTACAGTTCAACTCGCACGGATGCTGGCAGACGCGCCCGCAGATGGCCGGGAAAGGGTTGGCCTCCAGAATCTTTCGCCAGGCAAGTTCGAAAGCCTGGGCGGCGGTGCGCCCGTAAGCCTGGTGCTGCGCCAGCGTCACCAGCCATGAGCGCACGTCGGCGCTGTTGACACAGCTATGCATGCACGGCGCGGTCTTGGCAGTGTACGAGGGACGGCGCGGACTGACGTCGGCGCCGCTCGCAGTGGCATGTTTGATGACTGGCTTCTTGACTTCCTTGAACAGTCCCATCCGCGCCTCACAATGCTGGGACGCCGGCGCGCGGGTCAGTACCGGATATGGGCCGACCGCGCGAACGTCAATCCCGCGTGTTTGAAATCGTCAATGTGGTACCGGGTGAACTCGAAGCCGGTCAACTCGAAGAACCTGGGCCAGCCCACGCGGTCGATCCATTCGCCCACGCGCTCATACTTGCGCGCGTTCTGGCGATAGACATCGACGATCTTGACTACCGCCTCGACGACCTCCGGCCAGTGCGGAGGATTGTTGGGTAGAAACGGAATGGCGAGCTTCGAGAATCTGGGCTCGCTGCGCGCGTTGCTCACCTTGCCGCCAACCCAGATGGAGAGGCCATCGTTCTCGGCATCGTTCAACTGCATCGCGGGGCACACGGTGTAGCAGTTGCCGCAGTACATGCACTGTTCTTCGATCACGTCCACGGAGGGCTTGCCTTCGAAGGTGGCCGAGCGGATGGCTCCGGTCGGGCACGACGAGATCAGCGTGGGCACCTCGCAGACCTTGGGGAGGATATCCTTCTGGATCTTCGGCGGACGGCGATGTACGCCCAGGATGGCAATGTCGGAGCAGTGTACCGCACCGCACATATTCAGGCAGCAGGCCAGCGCGATGCGCAGCTTGGCGGGCATATCTTCGTGCGTGAAGCGGTCGCAGAGGGCATCCATGACGGACTTGACGATGCCCGATGCGTCGGTGGCCGCAGAGTGGCAGTGCACCCATCCCTGCGTATGCACGATGTTGCTGATGGAGTTGTTGGTTCCGCCCACGGGCACGCCCATGGCCGCCAGATCCTGCTTGAGCGGCTCGATTCCGGCCGGATCTTCGAGCAGAAACTCGATATTGTTGCGGCTGGTGAAGCGCAGATGGCCTCCGCAATATTTGTCGGCCAGGTCGGCGAACTTGCGTATGGTCTGGATGCTGAGCAACCGGGGCGCACCGCCGCGCACGGTGTACAGACGGTCGCCAGATTCGGCCACGTGGCACAACACGCCCGGGGCCAGCTTCTCGTGATACTTCCACTTTCCGTAGTTCTTCCGGATGATGGGCGGAAGATACTTGTCATAGGACGGAGGGCCAATGTCGGTGAGTCGCGGCTGAAGTGGAGTTGTTGTCATTGCTCGCCCTCCTTTTCGGCTTGGAAGTAAATGTAGGGATTGTCGCGGGGCGCCGAGACCATCTCCGGCGCGGGATCGAGCCCGATGCCCTCAAGAAATGCGGGCAGCCCTACGCGCTGGATCAACTCGCCGATGCGTTCGCGGTTGGTGCCATATTCGTCCCAGAAATCCCAGATGCGCGAGACCAGTTCCTTGATGGTCTCAAACAACTCGTCAGCGGGAACAAAGGGAATGAGCACGGAGGAAAGCAGCGCACCCTGGAGGATGGGAGCCTTGGCGCCCAGCAGGATTACCGCGCCTTTCTCCTTGCCGGGGCGAAGCGCCTTGGGCATGACGTTGATGCAGTGCATGCAGCGCACGCAGTCGCGGTTGTCAATGCTGAGCTTCTTGCCGTCCCAGTCCATGCACTTGGTTGGGCAGTGGCTGCAAACGTCCTTTTGAATGTCAAGGCCGGCGGCGGCGTAATTGGCCACCTCCGCGTGATCGACCTGCATTTCGTCCTTCCACGTTCCAATAATGGACATGTCGGCGCGGGCGATGGAGGCTACGCAGTCATTGGGGCAGGCCGAGCACTTGAACTTGAACTTGTAGGGGAAAGCAGGGCGATGCAGTTCGTCCTGGTAGTGCATGGTCAGGTCATAGCAGAGCTTCATGGAGTCATAGCAAGCCCACTCGCAACGCGCCATGCCCACGCAACTGGAAGGCGTGCGCACCGCCGATCCGGAGCCGCCCAGATCGAAGCCGGCGTGCGTAAGCTCCTGGAAAGTCGGCTCCAACTGGTCCGTGGTTGTTCCGAGGAGGATGATGTCGCCCGTGGAGCCATGCATGTTGGTCACTCCGGAGCCGCGCCGCTCCCAAATATCGCAGATGGTGCGCAGCGCCTCACTGGAGTAAAACCAGCCGGCGGGATGATTGACGCGCAGGGTATGGAAGTGGGCTACATTGGGGAACTGCTCGCCTACGTCGCTGTAGCGGCCGATCACGCCGCCGCCATAACCCAGTACGCCGACAAGCCCGCCATGCTTCCAGTGACTTTTCTTGTCCTCGTACGATAACTCCAATTGTCCCAAAAGGTCGCGGGCACTGTCGCTGGTCTTGGCGGCGGCTTTGATCTCGGACACGAAACTTGGCCACGGACCTTTCTCAAGTTCGTCGAGCAGTTTCGTCTGCGGTTGGTGGTTTGCGCGCTTCTTCTCGTCAGGAGCGTCTGCCATCACGCTCTCCTTTCGCCGGAATTTGTCGGGTTATAAGACTGGATCGGGCTCTCTCGTAACTGCGCTTCGGAGTGTAGACCCGATACTAATGCGTTGCTGTGACGACTATCACTGAAACTACCTTGTCTGTGATCGGCGTTGAGAGGATATAAGTTGGCAGGCGTAGAAGAAATCGGCAAGGTAGCGAAAGCAGAGCGCTCTGCCTGTCTATCGGGCATAAGACGATCGAGCATAGATAGAACAAGGAGCCTTAGATCGACAGAACCAATGAATTAGGCAAGAGTAGGATCCTGCTGCGAGCGCATGTCCCCGTGGAAGCGCAGAAGTCCACGTTCCGAGCGGCGAGCGAAGTCCAACACTCTGTGAGGGAAAAGCGGATTGCGTGCGGCTGCGCAGCCGCGACGCTATCGCCACTCCCACTCGATAAATCCGGGCTTTACGTCGACCATCGCGTTCACAATGAGTTCGACGAGCCCGCCGTACAGAATCCGGTTTTCCTCCCATAGGTTGTAGTAAGCGAGCATGTCGCGGAACTGGCCTTTGCAGTTACTGCACGGCGCGCACAGATACTTTTGCGTTTCCGGGCCGATGCAGTCGGCGAAAGCGTTCAATATCTGCTCCATTTTCTTGCGCCCCGCCACCTGGAAGCGCCAGTCGGTGAAGTTGTTGCCGCTCATGATGGCAAAGCCGCTGCCGCCGCCGCAGCAGTAGTTGTCCACGCCGTGCGGCTCCATCTCGCGGAACCGCGGACAAAGCTGGTGGAGAATCTCGCGCTGCGGCTCTACCACACCCATCAGGCGCACCATGTTGCAGGGGTCGTGGAGGGTGACGGGAAAATCGTTGCGCGCCGGGTCGAATTGGATCTTGCCGCTCATCACAATGTCTCGCAGCAAGGGCAGGGAGCTCATGCGGGGAATATTGAGATCGCCGGTCAAGAGGCGGTCAGCGGTGACGCAAAGCGCTTTGTGGGCGTGGCCGCATTCGCCGAGCACGATGCGCTTGACGCCGAGCTTGCGGGCGGCTTCAACGTGCTTGATCGCCACGCGCGCAAGCTGCGCATCGTCGTACCACAGGCCATAATTGATGGAGTCGTAACCGGCCAATTCCGAGGACATGGTCCAGTTAACCCCAGCCATGGTGAGAATCAGCGCATAAGCGCCGGGATTCTCGGGCCAGGCCATGATTTCGCCGGCGTTGTGGATGAGAAGCACGTCCGCTCCCTGCACATCCCAGGGGGTGTGAACCTCGATGCCCGTTTTTTCGCTGATGTCCTCGTCGATGAAGGCGATGTTATCTTTCACGATTTCGGCCGTCATGCCCGTCGAGGAGCCGACCTTGAGCTGCAGCATGGATCCCTGTTCGTGGAGCTCCTTGGCGGCGATGCCCATCTCCTGGCTGAAGAGCTTGCGTAACTCACGGGCCACCAGGCCGTTGTCGCAGCCGATGGGGCAGGACTGCGCGCAGCGCCGGCAAAGGTTGCAGCGGTACGACAGCTCGACGAGCCGCGCCACCAGCGGCCAGTTGAGGCGAATGCGGCCGTGTTGCCATGCCGACAGCAGACCGCCGTGCTTGATGTACTTGAAATAGAGACGGCGCAGGACCTCGGAGCGGAAGGTGGGCCGGTAGAGTTCGTTGCGCCCACTGGCCTCGAAGATATGGCAGGACGCGGCGCAGGTCTGGCAGCCGGTGCAGTGCTCCATGGTGAGCAGTAGGGGCTGCAGAAAGGTCCAGTTGTTTTCTTTATCGAAGAGCTTGTCGAGGCCGGAAAGGAACTGCGCGACCAGTTTTTTCTCCTCTTCCGGAGTCTTGGGCTGGGGCACGTTGACCGCGCAGGTATCGTCCAGCCCGCATTCGTAGCGGTCGACGCACTGCGCGGAAAGAGGCGGCCAGGGGTGTTGACGCTCCGCGTTGGACAGCGGCTCAGGCAGCGGCATCAACTCCTCGTTCTCGACATGGGTCAGGGGCATGCGATCGTTGCGGGAAAGGTCATGCAGATCGGCAGAGCGGCTCACTTCCTCACCTCCTCAGCAGGATTTGACGCGGCGATGTCCGCCCAGCTTTTCTTGCCGTCTGCGCCCATGTGCGGTGCGGCCCAGGTAGGACGCAAGCGAAGGGAGGTCGCGATCTTGTGCTCCAGAGGCCCGTTTCTTGGGTTGCGCTGGTCGTCCCATCGCACCGAGTGCCAAGTAAAGTACTTGGCAATAAAGTGGGCCATGTGCGTGAAAGGAATGTAGGCCAGCAGCAGAGAGGCGAGCACAATGCCGAGGCTGGGAACTACGGCGGCGCGGGCGCCGAGGTCGAAGTGCAGAGCGCCGCGGAGGAGGGCCTTCATTGGCGCGGGGCCTTGCAGCAGGCCGGCGCCCAGCAGGGCGAAGGCGGCAATGAAGAAGGCGAGGTTGAAGAGGTCTCCGGGACGGGTGTAGTTTTTGAGCGCCGGGTCGGCGATGCGGCGATAGAGCAAGAGCAGCGCTCCGGCCAGGATCAGGAGGATGGCGACCAATGCGGCCCATTTGCATGCCAGCACGAGTGCGGAGAACAGAAACGCGGATGCGGGGCTGTGCATTAGGGAACCAGGCAGGGCCGAGAGGACGCCCAGCCCGATGGAGGCAATTACGAGGTAGAGGCCGAAGTGAAACAGGAATGAGGGCAGCCAGAGCGGTCGATTGAACTCCCACAATCCTCTAAGAAAGAGGATTTCGCGGAGCATGGTCGTCCATTCGCGGCGATGGTGAACGGCCTGTGGACTCAGCCACCAGTCGCCGGATTCGAAGTACGAGCCGCCGTGCTCGACGCGGCCGGGTTCTTCGTGGGGAACAGGATACAGCTCCCAGCGCAAATGAAGCGGCGTGCGCGCATAAGTATAGATTCGCCAAAGACACCCAGCCAGGAAGAACCCCAATCCACCGTACAGGGCAAGATATACGGCCATCGTCATGCGTCTTTGCCTCCGGGACCAGCCGTCGGGGTACGGCTGCTTGGAGGTCAAAGATAGGCCAGATCGAAAAGTAAAAATGTGTCAAAGATCACAGGAGTTACCGCGTGAGCCGAATCACATGGGCAAAATCCGAATTGTCCTGTACTGTGGGCGGCATCACGCAAAAAGTTGACTTAGATGCAGAGCCAAAGAATATAGCGTAAGTCACATCACTACAATTTGCTCCTCTATTTTCGCTATGTTCCGTCTAACGTGTTTGGAATGCGGAAGAATGCGAGAAGGGCGCGTGCGACACGGCTATATATGTAATAAACAGGTGAAAAATCGACCTATCTCCCTAAGTTATCTGGAGTACTAAGCAAGCGTGACCGCAGTCACAGATACCGAGGGAGTGCGAACGTAAAATCGCCACGGTTTCAGAAGGCGAATGAAGTTATCCATGCGCCGGTGAAGCCAATCCCGCTGTTCGCAGCGCAGGTACCGTGGGCAAATCGCCGCTGTTTCTTCTGGAGACGAGCGAGCTTGCACACGCTGCGCATCGCGTATATTTCGGACCCGAAGAGAGCGCAGCTCGTAGAGGAGTAGTGTGCAGTGTTCGAGCTTCGATCACCTGATAACCCGGACGGCACGAAAGAGGAAACTGCTCTGGGTGGCGTCTGCACGAGGAAAGAAAACCAGAACCTGTCTGTTACACCATGCGGGTTCCGCTGGAGGTGAGTAGTGCCGAGCTTCGTCAATCCTGAGAAGTGCGATGGCTGCAAAGCATTGGACCGAACTGCGTGTCAGTACATCTGTCCGAACGACCTGATGGTGCTGGACAAGAACACGCAGAAGGCCTACAACCGCGATCCCGCCATGTGCTGGGAGTGCTACAACTGCGTCAAGATCTGCCCTACACAGGCTGTTCAGGTTCGCGGCTACGCGGACTTTGTGCCCCTGGGTGCATCCGTGACGCCGCTGCGGTCCACGGACTCGATCATGTGGACTGTGAAGTTCAGAAACGGGAATCTGAAGCGTTTCAAGTTCCCGATCCGCACCACGCCGGAAGGCTCGGCA
Organism: Acidobacteriota bacterium; assembly: GCA_021846985.1. GTDB lineage: Bacteria > Acidobacteriota > Terriglobia > Terriglobales > Acidobacteriaceae > Telmatobacter. Next base: position 213,140 of record JAJZVX010000001.1, read on the forward strand.
GTTCCGGACGGCGGTTTCGAGTCGAAAGGCGATCTGTCCAGTACGGCGCTTTTCACCGAGCCGGCGTCTCTGGGGTTGCCCGAGGTCCACGGCCTGAACACAAGAGGAGACGCCCATGCCTAATCCTGAAGTCATAGTCGTCGAAACGGATCTTTTAATTCTGGGTGGAGGCATGGCGGCCTGCGGGGCTGCTGTGGAAGCTGCTCACTGGGCCAAGCAGAATGGCTTGAAAGTCACGCTGGTGGACAAGGCCGCTGTGGACCGCTCCGGCGCCGTGGCCATGGGGCTTTCGGCGATCAATCAGTACGTGGGGCTGAAAGACGGCGCCAATACCCTCAAGGACTACGTGGACTACGTGCGCAACGACCTGATGGGCGTGACGCGCGAGGATCTGGTGGCGAATATTGCGCGCCACGTGGACTCGAGCGTTCATCTCTTCGAGAAGTGGGGTCTTCCCATCTGGAAGGATGAAGGCGGGAAGTACGTTCACGAAGGCCGCTGGCAGTTGATGATCAACGGCGAGTCCTACAAGGTGGTGGTGGCGGAAGCAGCCAAGAACGCACTGCTGGGAAGCGGAGTTGGCCAGATCTTCGAGCGCGTGTTCATCGTCGGTCCGCTGATGGATGGGGACCGTTGCGCCGGCGCCGTGGGCTTTTCGGTACGCGAGAACAAGGTGTATATCTTCCGCTCCAAGGCCACGCTGACGGCCATGGGCGGCGCGGTGCACGTCTTCAAGCCGCGGAGTTCGGGCGAAGGCATGGGGCGCGCCTGGTATCCACCGTGGAACTCGGGTTCCTCCGCTTACTTCACGCTGAAGGCGGGCGCGGAGATGACCTGCCAGGAAGTCCGCTTCATTCCTGTGCGTTTCAAGGATGCGTATGGGCCGGTGGGGGCGTGGTTCCTGCTGTTCAAGTCGCGCGCCACCAACGCCATGGGCGGCAATTACATGGAGGAGCGCCGGTCGGAACTGGAGAAGTGGGGTCCGTACGGACGAGTAAAGCCGGTTCCCGCTAACCTGCGCAACTATCTCGGCATGCTGGACGTGCTCGAAGGCAAGGGTCCAATCTCCATGAGGACGGAGGAAGCCCTGACCAAGATCGCGGAGCAGTACAAGGACGATCCCAAGGCCTACCAGAAGAAGATGAAAGAGTTGGAGTCCGAGGCTTGGGAAGACTTCCTGGACATGACGATCTCTCAGGCGATTCTATGGGCTGCTTCCGACGTGCAACCCGAGCAGAAGAGCTCCGAGATTGCCGCTGCCGAGCCTTACTTCATCGGGTCGCACTCGGGAGCCTCGGGCGCGTGGTTGAGTGGTCCGGAAGACCTGCAAACTGGCGAGACCAAGTCCGAGTACTTCTGGGGCTACACGAATATGTCCACCGTCAAGGGCCTGTTCTGCGCCGGCGACGCCTCGGGCGCTTCCAGCCACAAATTCTCTTCCGGTTCGCACGCCGAAGGCCGTATCGCCGCCAAAGCGGCCGTCAAGTTCATCGTGGAGAACAACTCTCTGCCGAAGCTTGACCAAGCCGAAGCGGACAAGATTGTGGCCGAAGTTCTGAAGCCGCTGGAGACGTTTGAGCAGAACAAGAAACTGACCACTGACGAGGACGTTAATCCCAACTACATCAAGCCGCGCTCGTTCATGTTCCGGCTGCAGAAGATCATGGACGAATACGCGGGCGGTGTGACGGCCCAGTTCAGCACCAACAAGGCCCAGTTGGAACGGGCTCTGGAGTTGCTGGCCTTCCTGAAGGAAGACGCGGAAAAGCTGGCGGCCGCCAACACCCACGAATTGATGCGGTGCTGGGAAAACGTCCATCGCATGTGGCAGGCGGAAGCCCACGTTCGCACCATGCTGTTCCGTGACGAAACGCGCTGGCCAGGCTACTACATGCGCGCCGACACGCCGCAACTGGATGAAGAGAAGTGGCATGTCTTCGCCAATTGCCGGTGCGATCCGAAGACAGGGACATGGGAGATGCTGAAGCGGCCCATCTACCGAATCTTCGAACCGCAGGCCGCGGCCAAGTAAAACGGGCGAGAGGTTCCGGCTTGGGCCGGAGCCTCTCGTCAACAACGCGGGATGCCGAGCCATGATCCAGGAATACGAAACTCGTTGCCCTTACTGCGGCATGCCCATGCAGCGCTGGGCCAATCCCCAGATCACATCCTGGGGAGGCGCGTACCAACTGGTGTGCTTCAACGACGATTGCCCGTATTTTGTGCGCGGCTGGGATTGGATGAGGAGTCACTTCAACGTGAACGCTTCCTATCGCCACAGGATGGAGCCGAATACGGGAGAGAGCGGTCCGCTGCCCGTGTGGTCGCGCGCGGCGTTGAGGAGCAGCCTCCTGAGCGAGGAGACGGAGCGACATGCCTGACCTGAGCGAACAGGGAATTATCGAGAACAGCGCCCGTATGAGTCTGGATACGGCCTTCAGTTTTCGCTGCGGGCCCGACATGCCCTGTTTCAACCGCTGCTGCAACGATGTTTCGATTCTGCTTTCGCCTTACGATGTGCTGCGCATGAAGCGCGGCCTGCACATGGATTCCTCCCAGTTCCTGGAAAAGTACACCTTTACGATGCGCTCGCGAGACAAGCGCGTTCCCGTGGTGTTTTTGCGCATGGACGAGCAGAGCCGCAACTGTCCGCTGGTTACCGGGTCAGGGTGCGGTGTTTATGCGCACCGTCCCTGGGCCTGCCGCATGTATCCGCTGGGCATGGCGGAGCCAAAGGGGCCAAACGCCGCCGCGGGCCGCTTCTACTTCCGGGTGGAGGAACCGCTTTGCAAGGGGCATGGGGAGCCTTGCGAGCATACGGTCAGGGAGTGGATCGAGAGTCAGCATCTGGATCCGTTCGATCAGATGCAGGCCGTATTTCTCGAGTTCATGTCGCATCCGAAATGGGAGACCTCCGCACCTTTGAGCGAAAAGCAGCTGGACATGTACTTCATGTCGCTCTATGACCTGGACCGGTTCCGCAGGTTCGTCATGGATACGCGCTTTCTGGATTTATTCGAAGTGGATGAGGCGCGCGTGGAGGCTATCGCCAGGGACGACGAGGATCTGCTGGAGTTTGCCTTTGACTGGCTCGCCTTTCTTCTCTTTCACGAAAAGCGGATGAAGATGCGAGCGCCCGCGGACGCAGGCGCTACGGCCGTGGCCGCACATGAGGAAAGATAACAGCTCGCTTGGTTAGGAATATGGCTAATTTCGATGCAGAGAACGGGGCGGGTGGCGCCATCCTGGTGGTGGGCGGAGGCATTGCGGGAGTAAGTTGCGCAATCGAAGCCGCTGAGGCTGGATGCCCGGTGATTCTGGTGGAGAAGTCCGCATACCTGGGCGGACATGTAGCCGGATTCCACCGCTATTTTCCCAAGTTATGTCCACCGCCCTGCGGCCTGGAAATCGACTTCAAGCGCGTTCAGAACAATCCCCGGGTTGCGGTTTACACGCTGGCAGAGCTTGAAAGTATAAGCGGGACGCCGGGCCATTACGAGGCGACGATCCGCATCGCGCCGCGCCATGTGACCGGGGCCTGCACGCTGTGCGGCGCATGCGCGCAGGTTTGTCCTGTCGAGATTCCCGACCCATTCAACTGCGGGATGAGCAGGACCAAGGCGATCCGGCTGGCGCATCGCATGGCTTTTCCGGCGCAGTATTTTATCGAGCGCGGCGCGTGCGCCAGCGGCTGCGACCTGTGCATGCACGCCTGCCGGTATAAGGCTATCGATCTGGAGCAGAAAGAGACAAAAAAGGTTTTGCATGTGGCTTCGGCGGTCTTCGCCACGGGATGGGCCCCTTACGACGCCGCGAAGATCGACAACCTGGGATTCGGCAAGTATCCGAACGTGATCACCAATGTGATGCTGGAGCGCATGGTGTCGGTGGATGGGCCCACGGGCGGAAAAATCCTGAGGCCTTCCGACGGCGCGGCGCCGCGCTCCATCGCATTTGTGCAGTGCGCCGGCTCGCGCGATCAGAATCATCTTCCTTATTGCTCGGGCGTGTGCTGCACGGCTTCGCTCAAGCAGGCGACCTATCTGCGAGACAGGTATCCGGAGGCGAAGATCAGCCTGTTTTATATCGATCTGCGCACGCCCGGACGCCTGGAAGATTTTGCGGCCAGGACCATTGCGGCCAACGGCGTGGAGCTGATCAAGGGCAAAGTGGGAAAGGTCGTGGAACAGGCAGACAGCCGCGATCTGGAGGTTACGGCGGAGGACGTGCTGGACGGAAAGAAGATGACGCGCCTGTACGACCTGGTGGTGCTGGCCGTCGGCATGGTTCCCCAAACAGGCTCGCTGCCCGCCGGCATGAGCCTGGACGACTTCGGCTTTGCTGCCAGCAGCGGGCCGGGTCTGTACGCGGCAGGCTGCGTGAAGCGGCCGGCGGAAGTTGCCGTTTCCATTCGCGACGCGACCGGTATGGCTCTGAAGGCAATGCAAAACGTGGCAAGCAGGGCAAATCATGGATAAGAAGCTTGGCGTTTACATTTGCAGCGGTTGTTCCATCGGCGAATCCCTCGATGTGGACCGGCTGGCGGAAGTGGCGAAGAAGGATTGCAAAGTCCCGGTTTGCCGTACCCATGCGTGCTTGTGCGGCGACGAGGGCATTGCACAGATGCGCGCTGACCTGGCCGAGGGCACGGTAAACACGATGGTAATCGCGGCTTGCTCGCCGCGGGCCAAAATGGAGTGTTTCAACTTTGGCGCGGGCCCGATTGTGGAGCGCGTGAATCTGCGCGAGCAGGTGGCGTGGTCGCATCAGCCGAAAGACGAAGACACGCAGATGCTGGCCGGGGACTACCTGCGTATGGGCATCGCCAAAGCGGAAAAGATGGAACCGCTGGAGCCGCTGACAGAGGCCATCTCGCGCACGGTCCTGGTGGTGGGCGGAGGTGTGACCGGAATCCATGCCGCGCTCGATGGCGCCGATGCCGGGTATGACGTGCTGCTGGTGGAAAAGGAGGCTCAGTTAGGCGGATTTCTCGGCAGCCTCAAGAAGACCTTTCCCACCCGCGCTCCTTATACAAAAGCCGCAGACAATGATCTGGCAAAGAAGATCGGGGCAGTGTGCGCGCACCCGCGTGTCAGGGTGTTCTGCTCGACGCAGGTGGTGCGGACGGAAGGTCAGCCGGGCATGTTCGATGTGACCCTCCAGAACGGACATGGGACAGAGACGCATCGCGTGGGTTCGATTGTGCTGGCCACCGGCTGGAAGCCCTATGAGCGCGCCCGGCTGGCCTTGCCCGGCTGTGAGTTGCCGGATGTGGTTACCAATGTGGAGTTAGAGCGGATGGCCGCGTCAGGCCCTGTCAGACGGCCCTCGGATGGCGTCCCGGCCAAGAGCGTTCTGTTTGTGCAATGCGCCGGCTCGCGCGATCCGGCGCATCTCAGCTACTGTTCGTCGGTGTGTTGCATGAGCACGCTGAAAGAGGCGGAGATTCTGCGCGAAGAGAATCCCGCGATCGAAATCTTCGTCATCTACCGCGACATGATTACGCCCGGTCAGTATGAGGCCTACTACCAGAGTCTGCAGAACCACCCCCGGAATTTTTTTGTAAAGGGGACAGTAAAGAGTCTGGAGCGAGAGACAAGCGGCAAAGTGATCGCGAATATCGACGACAGCCTGTTTGGCTCGCCGATCCGCGTGGCGGCGGACCTGGTGGTGCTGGCCACGGGCATGGCGCCAAACTCGGCCGACAACGATGCGATCCGGACTTTGCGCGAGGCCCGCCGGACGGTGGAGCGCAACGAATCGGAGACGCAGCGCGTTGAGGCGGAGAAGGTTATCGCGCAGTTGCAGGACCGGGAGGGCACGGAGATTCTGCATCTCGGCTATCGCCAGGGTCCGGATCTGCCGGTGCTGCAGAATGGATTTCCGGATTCGCACTTCGTATGTTTCCCCTACGAAACGCAGCGCACAGGAATCTACGCAGCAGGTGCGGTGCGCGCGCCCATGGACGCGGCCCTCGCCGCCGAAGACGCCAGCGGCGCCATGATGAAGGCCATTCAAAGCGTGGAGATGGCCGTCAATGGCCAGGCCGTCCATCCGCGCGCCGGCGACCTGTCCTATCCTAATTTCGCCCTGCAACGCTGCACCCAGTGCAAGCGCTGCACTGTGGAGTGCCCGTTTGGCGCAATCGACGAGGACGAAAAGGGCACTCCCAGGTTCAATCCTTACCGCTGCCGCCGCTGCGGAATCTGCATGGGAGCGTGTCCCGAGCGCATCATCTCCTTCAAAAACTATTCCGTAGACATGATCGCCGGGATGGTGAAGGCGATCGAGGTGCCGGACGAGTTCGAAGACAAGCCGCGCATCCTGATCTTTGCCTGTGAAAACGATGCTTATCCCGCTCTCGATCAGGCTGGCATGAGTCATGCGGCTTACGACGCTTCCGTGTGCGTCATCCCGCTGCGCTGCCTGGGTTCAATGAACGTCGTGTGGATTGCCGACGCGCTGTCACGAGGCATTGATGGTGTGATGCTGATGGGCTGCAAGTTCGGCGACGATTACCAATGCCATTTCATCCGCGGCAGCGAATTGGCCAACCGGCGGCTGGAGAACGTAAAGGATACGCTGCAGCGGCTGCAACTAGAATCGGGGCGGGTCGAACTGGTGCAGTTGGCGATCAACGAGTATGACCGCGTTCCGCAGTTGATTGACAACTTTGTTGCGCGAGTCCGTGAACTGGGCCCGAATCCATACAAGGGATTTTAACCATGGCTGACGCGTTGATGGTTCAACCCGACCACGCATTCATCCGCGAAGTAATCAGGGACAGCGGAGGGGAGTTGAAGAAGTGCTTCCAGTGCGCGACCTGCAGTTCGGTCTGCGCGCATTCCACGGAGGTGCGTCCCTTTCCCCGCAAGCAAATGCTGGAAGCGCAGTGGGGCATGGGGAATCGGCTGCTCGGCGATCCGGCCATCTGGCTCTGCCACGACTGCGGCGATTGCACGGCGCGTTGCCCGCGGGGCGCACGGCCTTCGGCGGTCATGGATGCTATTCGCCTGGCGGTGATCAAGCGCATCGCCTTTCCGCGCTTCATGGGGAGCGTGGCCAGCAACCTGGGCGGCGCGGTTCTTTTGTTCATCTTCTCCGCGCTTTTGCTGCTTTCCATAGCAGTGCTTCCCTTGGGCGGTTCCTTCGCGCGGCCGCTGATTTACGGCGAGATGTTTCCCAAGGCCAGGCTGGAGCCCATGTTCTATGTGGTGGGCGTGTATGTGGCGATGGCGTTGCTTGTGGGCATGATGCGCCTGGTCAGAGCGCTGCGCGCAACGGGGGTACAAGGCGCTATCCTGCCTGCGCTGCTGCCAGCCCTGATCGAGATCACGCTGCATCGCCGTTTTGCGAGCTGCGGCAGCGGACAAATCCGCCGCTGGGGACATCTGCTGGTGTTTTCCGCGTTCCTGGGCCTTGCCGTCATGGGTACCGCGGTTGGCGTCGGCAGCATGTTGGGCCTGATCGACACCCCCCTGCCGATGCTGCATCCGCTGAAGGTTTTTGCCAACCTGTGCGCTCTGGTTCTCGCTGTGGGTGCGGCCATTCTTGTGTGGGTGCGCTGGGCAGACCAGGAGAAGCGGGCAGGCAGTTCTTTTGGCGACTGGTATTTTCTCGTTCTTCTGGGCGGCGTTGGCTTTACCGGAATTCTTACCGAGGCCGTGCGGATGGGGCAGAACCTGGACTGGATGTTCACAATCTATTTCATCCATCTCTGTCTGGTCCTGACGCTCTTTCTTAGCACTCCCTATTCCAAATTCGCTCACTTCCTTTACCGGACCATCGCCATGGCAGCCGCATGGCAGGAAAGCCAGTCGCCTGCCCGGGGGCAGGCGGTCGCTGGTGGCCCGGACGTTGCCTTGCCCGAAGGTCCCGGCCTTCCTCACGTCATCTGAACGAGGTCTTGATATGCACAAGTTAGTTACTCCGCATGGCGGTTCCAGCCTGAAGCCTTTGCTGCTGGAAGGACGCGAGCGCTCGGAGGAGATGCAGCGGGCGGCCAAAATGAAGCACATTCCGCTCACCAGCCGCGAAACCGGCGATCTGATCATGATGGGCATTGGCGCATTCACACCCCTCGATGGTTTTATGGGCCATGATGACTGGAAGGGCAGTTGCGACAGCTACACTCTGCCCAGCAAAAAGGGCGTGTTCTGGCCAATTCCCATCACCCTCTCCGCAGACGAGGAGCACGCCGAGTCCATTGCTCCGGGCGAGGAAGTCGCGCTTTGGGACGTTGAGACCGACGCCCTGATGGGCACCATGAAAGTCAAGGAGAAGTACACCATCGACAAGGAACACGAGTGCAACCAGGTGTTCCGCACCACCGATCCGAAGCATCCCGGCGTTCAGAAGGTGATGGAGCAGGCCGCGGTGAATCTGGCCGGCCCGGTGAAGGTGCTTTCGGAGTCGTTCTTCCCCGAGGAGTTCGCGGGGATCTATCAGCGTCCTGCCGATGCCCGCAAGATCTTCGAGGAGCGCGGCTGGAGCACGGTGGCGGCACTGCAACTGCGCAATCCCATGCATAACTCGCACGCGTACCTGGCGTGGATCGCCATTGAAGTTTGCGACGGCGTGTACGTTCACCAGCTTCTGGGCAAGCTCAAACCCGGAGATATTCCGGCCGACGTGCGCGTGAAGGCCATCGACGCGCTGGTCAACAAGTATTTCCGCAAGGAGCGCGTGCTGCAGGGCGGCTACCCGATGGAGATGCGTTATGCCGGCCCGCGGGAAGCGCTGTTGCATGCGGTCTTCCGCCAGAACTACGGCTGCTCGCACCTGATTGTGGGACGCGACCACGCCGGCGTCGGCGACTACTACGGACCCTTCGACGCGCAGAAGATCTTCAATGAAGTGCCCACGGGCGCGCTGCTCATTCAGCCCCTGTGCATGGACTGGACCTTCTACTGCTACGAGTGCGGAAGCATGGCTTCCATGAAGACTTGCCCGCACGAGAGCAAGGCGGTGATTGACGACAACGGGAACTACAAGGGCGGCGCGCGTCTGCTGCTTTCGGGAACCATGCTGCGCAAGCTGATGAGCGAAGGCAAGCCGGTGCCCCCGGAGTTCTCCAGGCCGGAGGTGGTGGCCATTCTGAAGCAGTACTACGACAGTCTCGAAGAGAAAGTGGAAGTTCAGCTCCACTCGGCGGCGACAGGCGTGGTGAATCCAAAGCGCTGACGCATCGCCATCGATGCAATCCGCTTCGCACCGGAGACGCATAAATCGGGCAAGAGCCTGCGCGCGCGGCCGCAGGGCAGCGCGCGCAGGAAGGAATGGAGCGTCACCATGTCGGTCATTACGATTTCCAGGGGATCCTTTAGCGGCGGAAAGATGCTTGCCGAATGTCTGGCGCGGAAACTGGGTTATCGCGCCGTGGACCGCGACGTGATCGTGGAACGCGCGGCGGCCCATGGCGTAACGCAGGAGGAACTCCGCGACGCCCTCGAAAAACCTCCCAGATTCCTGGAGCGGTTCAGCCACAAGAGATACAAGTATCTGGCGTTGATACAGGCCGGTCTTACCGAAGAAGTGCGGACGGGAAAGGTCATCTATCACGGCCTGGCAGGCCACCTGCTTCTGGGCAGCGGCAGGCACATCCTGCGCACGCGCCTGATCGCGCCCATGGACTTTCGCGTGCGCATGGTGCACGAACGGCTCAACTACACGGTCAGCGAGGCGGTTGCCTACATCCAGAAGATGGACGATCAGCGCCGCCGGTGGGCCATGTACCTTTATGGCGTTAATTGGGACGACCCGTCGCTTTACGACCTGGTGATCAATCTCGATCATATGACCATCGACACCGCCTGTCACATCGTCTCGGCGGCCGTACACCGCCGCTGTTTCGAGTTGACGCCCGCCTGCCGCAAGGCGCTGGAAGACTTCGCGCTCGCCAGCAAAGTGCGGGCCGCACTGGCGGTCGCGCCGGCCACCGAGGGCTTGGAGTTGGAAGCGACCGCGAGCGACGGAGTCGTATCGCTCAAGGGCAAGCTTGCCACCGCGGGGCAACTTGCCGATGTGAGAGAGATCGCTCTGAATGTTCTGGGCGTGGCCGACCTCAATCTCGATCAGCTTTCGCCACCCGTGCAGTAGCGATTCACTTCCACAATCGACCAGGAAAGGCGGCCGGATATGGAAATGTATTTGCCGGTAGCGGGAATGAGCATCAATGTGTTCCTCGTCATGACGGTTGGAGGAATGATTGGTTTTCTCTCCGGCCTTATTGGCGTCGGAGGTGGATTTCTCCTGACTCCGATTCTGATGATGATTGGAGTGCCTCCTACCCTTGCGGCAGCGTCAGGCGCGTGCTCTTTGGTGAGCACGTCGTCGTCGGGTACCGCGGTCCACTTCAGGTTGGGCAATGTGGATCTGAAGATGGGAAGCATTCTTCTGCTGGGCGGCCTGTCTGGTGCGGCCATCGGCGTTCATGTCATCAGAGTGCTGCGCGCGATGGGGAGCGCTGACTTTGCCATCACCATTTTCTATGTGGTGATGCTGGGCAGCGTGGGCATCTTCATGTTCATTGAGAGTCTACACGCTCTTCGGGGCGGCATGCTGGCGCAGCGGGCGCCAGGGCCTGTCCGGCAGATGAGCCTTCTGAAACGCCTGCCCTTTCAGATGAATTTTCCCCGTTCCAATGTGCGGCATTCTGTATTCCTGCCTTTCATTCTCTGCGCGGTGGTCGGCGTTTTGGCGGCCATTATGGGCGTGGGAGGGGGATTCATCATGGTGCCAATGATGGTTTACCTGCTGCGCATGCCCATGCATGTGGCCGTGGGTACCGATCTGTTTCAAATTCTCTTTACCTGTGCGGGCGTAACGCTCATGCAGGCCGCAGCCAACCACACTGTGGACATTGTGCTGGCTCTGGTGGTGGCGGTGGGTTCGGCGATTGGCGCGCAGGTGGGTGCACGTGTATCCCGCATGCTGCGCGGCGAACAGTTGCGGATCGTCCTTGCCAGCATTGTTTTGGCAACTACGGTGAAGATGTCGATTGGCCTACTTGTCCGTCCCGCGAGCCTGTTGTCGCTGGTAGGAACCAACTGATGAACGGCCATGCGGAGTTTCAGTGGCAAAGACAGTAAGAGAGTAACGACCATGACTCCCTGGTGGCGACGGCATGAAACAGAACCTCTTTCGCCGGAACAGACAATCCGCTCCAAGTACGGAAGCTTCAGGAAGCTGCTGTCGCTCAACAACGACTGTCTGGAGATGCTTGCGGGCATCCAGGAGGATCTGCAGTTTGTTTCTGCCAGTCGCTCGGTGCTCGGCGGCCGCATTGGGGTGATGTTCGAAAAGCTTCAGGAGATCGTGAGCACGCTGGAGCGGCTGACGGGAAATCGTTTTGAGCGGCTGGCCGCGTCGGTTGACAAGCAGAGCGACGAGGTTGAGTCCTATATCGCCGCGCGGGACGAACTGGCAAGCCCCCCCCTGGCGCGGTGGCTTTCCGAGGTGGACAGCCACGCGGAACCGGAAGTTGGTGGCAAGGCGGCCGCATTAGGTGAGATCAAAAATAAGCTGCTGCTGCCGGTTCCGGATGGTTTTGTGCTGACTGCAGAAGCGTACCGGCAGTTCTGCGGCATTCCTCTGTGGAGGGAGATACGGGACGCCACGCGGAGTCTCGATCTGAACGATCATCGTTTGATCGAGGAAGTGACCGTGAGCCTCAGCGAGCTGGTTCGCGCCATACCCCTTCCTAGAGCGGTCGAAGTGTCGCTGATCGAGCGAGCGCAGACTCTGGAGACGCAGGGCCTGGGCCTGGCGGTTCGCTCCAGCGCGGTTGGCGAGGGTGGAGAACGGACCTTTGCCGGGCAGTTCCTGAGTCTGCTCAACGTTCCCGTGGATGAGATCGTCACCGCATACCGCGATGTGGTTGCCAGCCGGTTCAGCGCCAAGGCGCTGTTCTACCGCCTTTCCGCGGGCTTGCCTGAGGTGGAAAGCCCGATGGCCGTTCTGTGTCTGCGCGTCTTGCGCGCGCATGCAGCCGGCGTTCTCTATACGCGCGATCCGAGGAACCCCAAGAGCGAAGTGCTCTGGATTACCTCGACGAACGGGTTGGGACTCGATGTGGCGAGCGGGCGCTCCCCGGCGGATCTTGCCGTTCTATCGCGCAAGCAGGGTCACCGCATCCTGGAGCAGAGCATTGCACGCAAGGAAGAACAGATCATGCTCCGCAAGGGTGGCGGAATTTTGCGGCAGCCTGCGCCACGCGAGCAGATGGACCTTCCGAGTCTGACACCAGAGCAGATGGGCTTGCTCTCCGAGTGGGGAATTCGGCTGGAAGATCACTTTGGCTGCCCTCAAGACGTGGAGTGGGCGCTTGACGACAAAGGCCAACTTTGGGTGGTGCAGTCACGGCCGCTGGCGCTGGCAGATTCCAAATCGCCGCACCTTAAATCGCGCATACGCGTCGATCCGATACTCTCTGGTGGCCGTACGGTATATCCGGGGCGCGTTTCCGGAGCCGCGCATCTAGGCACCGACATCAACGCGCTAAGTGCGACTCCGCAGGGATCCATATTGTTTCTGCGCAAGGCATCCCCGGAGATTGTCGAGGTGCTTCCGCGCATCTCCGGTCTGGTGGCGGAGTGGGGCAACCTAACGGGCCATGCCGCGGCCCTCTTGCGCGAGTTTGCGATCCCGTCGGTTTTTCAGCTCGAAGGCGCCTTTGAGAAGTTGCAAGGCGGCGATCCAGTGAGCCTGGATGCCGTGCAGCCGCGCGTTTATGCAGGAAGCCTGTGGCCGGGGCGTAACTTCGAACTGCCCTTGGCGGAGTGGTCGCGCGAGAGGCCGCACGATCCGATCGGCAGCCGCCTGCTCACCCTGCATTTGCAGGATCCGGCCGCGTTCGATTTCCGCCCGTCGGGTTGCCGGTCGGCTCACGACGTTCTGCGCTTCTGCCACGAGAGAGCCATTCAGGCCATGTTTGCTCTGAACGACGCGGAGATTGGTCAGGGGCCGACCCCTGCCAAGAAGCTCCTTACGCCCGCTCCCGTCAATCTGCATGTTCTCGATCTGGGCGGCGGACTCGCAGGCGTGGACGCCTCAGCGGAAGAGGCCACACCTGAGCAAATTGTTTCGCGTCCATTTCGTGCCTTGTGGAGAGGCGTGACGCATCCCGGAGTCTCCTGGACGCGCGAAATCCCAGCCAGTCTTGGCGATCTGGCGTCGGTGATGACTACGTCGCTGACCAATTGCTCCGGGCCGATGCGCGCGCTGGGTGAAAAGAGCTATCTCCTGGTCGCGGACGAGTACATGAATATGAACTCGCGGCTGGCCTATCACTTTACGCTGGTGGACGCGTGCGTTTCCGAGATTCCCAGCAACAACTACATCTCGTTCCGCTTCGCCGGCGGCGGTGCGGCGCGGCGACGGCGCAACCTGCGCGCGCTCTTTATTGAGCGTTGCCTCGCCTACTACGGATTTCGCGTAGACCGCCGTGGGGATCTTGTGAATGCATGGTTCAAAAAAGCGCCTGCGGCACAGTCGGAGTTCAATCTCGACATGCTCGGGCGCCTGATGGCATGCAGCTGTCAGTTGGACATGTACATGACAAACAACGCGGCCGTGGCCTGGTATGTGGAGCAGTTTCTTCAAGGCAACTATGCCTTTCAGTGGCCCGACCAGGCTTCGCAAGGAGTGAAGGCGGTGGCGTCATGATGGCGGCCGCCGCGACTGCACAAGGGGGAGACGTCTGATGCGCATACTGCTGCCCATTGCCGGAATCAGCGTCCACATCTGGACGGTCATCGGCATTGGTGGGGTCATAGGCCTGCTCTCCGGGTTGCTGGGGATTGGCGGCGGATTCCTGATGACGCCCATCCTCATGATGGTTGGCGTTCCGCCCACAGTGGCGGCGGCATCGGGGACGAACGCCATCGTGGCCACGTCCTCCTCTGGAGTCGCCGCGCATTTTCGCTTGCACAACGTGGATATGAGAATGGGCGCCATTCTCCTGCTGGGCGGCCTGGCGGGAGACGGCATAGGCGTGCATTTCGTTTCCATCTTGCAGCGGCTGGGGAATGCAGATTTTGTCATTACGCTCACCTACGTTGTCATGCTCGGTCTGGTGGGCAGCTTTATCGTTCACGATAGCTGGCGGAAAATGCGCAAGGGCCTGGTGGGGCGCCCCAGCCGCGATACACGGCACCGGCGTTCTTTGCTGTCGAGGCTGCCGCTGCAGATGGATTTTCCACACTCCGGCGTGCGGCACTCGTTCTTTACTCCGTTTACCTTGTGTTTTATGGTGGGGATCCTGACGGCCATCATGGGCGTGGCGGGCGGCTTCATTGTGGTGCCGATGATGGTCTACCTGCTGCGCATGCCCGCGCATGTCGCAGTGGGTACAAGCCTCTTTCAGGCGTTGTTTACCTGCGCCGGAGCCACAGTGATGCAGGCTGGGTCAAATCACATCGTGGATCTGGTGCTTGCCTTGCTCGTTGCCGTGGGATCCACAATTGGCGCGCAAGTGGGTGCGCAGCTCAGCCGTCATTTGCGCGGCGAGCAGCTCATGATCCTGCTGGGCTTTCTAGCCCTCGGCGTCATGGTCAAGATGGTGTTTGGCCTTGTGTTGCAGCCCTCGGTGCCTATTTCGCAGATTGCCGCGCTGGATGTGGTAAAGCCCCTTCAGCACATGGCTGTTGGGCTTGTTTTCTTCTTCGGGAGGTGATTCATGGGGTGACTGGTAACAGAACATGCAGAAGCCGCGCGCGACACCGCGGGTGGCAGTTGGCGCTGGCTCTTGGCGCGGTCGTAGGCTTGGCGGCCAGCGCCGCGCCTCTACGCACAGCGCCGCTGCCGGAGAAGATGCCGCCGCCGACGCTGACGCCCGAGGCCATTGCAATGGGCGCGTTCTACAACGGCGCACGTGTGCGCATCGAGGGAACTGCGCCGGCGGATTCGAGTGTGTTGGTCATCATCGAGGGCACGGAGCGCGACGAGTTTTTCAATCGCAAGGGGCGAATGGGGCTCATCTGGCTGACGGTCGATCGCATTCACGTCAAGCACGCGCCTTCGATTTTCCTGCGCTTCACATCCGCGCCGCTCGGTTCCATGGTGGATGAGCGGGATATACAGAAGTACGATCTCGACGAAGCCGCCATCCATGATCGGGTTCGAGTGCTCAGCCACTGTAAGTGCAGCCTTACCGCGCGACAACAGCAGAACGGCGCACACGATGTAGTTCCTGATGCATCGTATGCCGCGCTTTTGTGTGCCGATTTCCTCAAGTTGAAGGAAGGTGAAGGAATCTACTTTGAGCAATCGGGGGCGGTCAAGGTTGTTCCGTCGGCTTCTGGCACGGCCTATGCGCTGGTGTTCGATTGGCCGAAGAAGATTCCGCCGGGAAGGTATCGCGTGGCGGCGTATGCCTGCCGCGGACAGCAGGTCATTGCGCAGTCCGCCGCTACCTTGGAGTTGGCGGAAGTTGGGTTTCCCGCGTACATGGCCGAGCTAGCCTCAACCCATCCATGGATCTACGGGATTGCTGCGGTGCTAGCGGCAATCCTCGCTGGATTCCTGACCGATCTATTTACGTCCCGTCTGCAACGCCGGCGCAAATCGAAAGCGCCAAGCGAAGCGGGGAATCCGGAAGGCGAGCCGCGAGTGATTCCAGGCATAGCCAGCCAAAGAAAGGTAGTCCATCATTCGTAGGCTGCGCTGGTGTCTCATCGCAGCCTGCGGCTTCAGGGGCTCGTTGAAAAATGATTCGCGTTCGCTTGCCAAGCCTGCGTTTCCCTTGGGGGATAAAGCCCGTACATGCAGGAACCACGACGCCAGAGAGTATTCAACAAGTTCCTTGACGTGTTAGGGCGGTTGGAAGGTAGGCGATGTTCTTCCGAAAGATTCGCGTAACGAAGTGGACTTTGGTGTTGATTCTGTGCTGTCTGTCATGCCGGTCCATCGACTGTCAGAAGGCATCGCAGCACAAAAGCGCCGACCAGACTGCCTCCCCGGATGCCGCGGTGACTGTCGCGAGCCAGAAGTTCACACCGGCCAAAATTACCGACGAGGGTCTTCTGCTTTCGAACCGCGATGCTTCGAGCAATATGCTCATCCACGGATACATGCAGGCAGACGGACGCTTCTTCCTTGCCAACGTGGAGGACTGCCGACAGGCCGTTCTTCTCTTCCGCCGTCTTCGGCCTCTGGCGGAGGGCAGGCTTGCCAATCGCATCGACTATCGGTTCATGCCGGATTTTGGCGAGGGAAAGAGCGTGATTCAGGAAGCGTATGTCGAATGGAGGTCTATCCCCTATGCGCGGCTTCGCGCGGGAAAATTCAAGGCGCCGCTGGGGCTTGAGGTGCTGCGTTCCGACCGTGATCTCACCTTCGTCGAACGATCCATGGCATCTGACCTGATTCCCTTGCGCGAACTGGGCGCGCAATTGGAAGGTTCGGTCAGGAAGGGCACGGTGACGTATGCCATGGGCTTCTTCAATGGTACAGAAGACGGGGACAACTCGAACTTCGAGTGGCATGGCGCCAAGTCGGGGGTGGCCCGCGTCTTTCTCCATCCCTTTGCCACCGCACGCCACCCGCTGCTGCAGCCACTGGGCGTCGGACTTGCTGCTTCGATAGGGCACAATCATGGCACGCCGGCTCGCTTCAACACCATTGGGCAGGAAACCATCTTTCGGTACAACCAGGGAATCATCGCCGACGGGCAACATCGGCGTTTGTCGCCCCAGGCGAGTTATTTTTCTGGTCCTATAGGCGTGCTTGCCGAGTACATTTCCTCCGGAGGAACCCTTGCCTCGGGCAACAGCTACCGTTATCTGTCCCATCGCGGTTGGGAAGTGGCAGGATCGTTCTTCCTCACAGGAGAGAAGAATGTGTATGAGGACTTTCGGCCTGCGCACGCCTTGGGACAGGATATGGATTGCCGCCACTGGGGTGCGCTGGAACTGGCGGTTCGTCACAGCGACCTTCGTTTCGATGCCAGCGCATTTCCAAGCTACGCGAATGCCGCATCGTCTGCCCGGTCCGCCAGCGAGTCGGCGTTTGGTATCAATTGGCACCTCAACCGCCGCACAAAACTGATGCTGGATTGCGAACGCACGGAGTTTCGGATGGCCACCGATTCAGTCCCCCGCCTTCATGCCGAGCACGTGGCGATGACAGAGATCCAGTTTGCCCTCTGATCCACATGAGCCGCTGCAGAGCAGGCACAAGATGGCTCTGGCTCAGTCGGGGAAGGGAAGAATTATTCATCTTTCCCCGGCTGAGCCAGAAGGGTGCATTCTGCTTTTTATTTCGGCCTATTTGCGCAGGAAGTCCTTCACTTTCTGGACGGCGACCTCGCGCCCCAGATCGCTGATGGCCTCGGTAAGCGGCAGTTGCTTGGGACACGCCTCCACGCAGTTCTGCGCAAAGCCGCACTCCTGGATGCCGCCGTCCCCGGCCAGCGCCCGCAGCCGCTCCTCTTTGAACACCTTGCCCGTGGGGTGGTTGTTGAACAGCTTGACCTGCGCAATCGTGGCTGCTCCCACAAAGCCCGTGGACTCGTTGAACTGCGGACAAACTTCCATGCAGCAGGTGCAGGAGATGCAGTTCGAGAGCGGATAGTTTGCCTCCTGCTGCTGCGGATAGACCCGCGGTCCCTCGCCCAGGTCGTAGGTTCCGTCCACCGGTACCCACGCCTTCACCGCCTTCAGGTTTTCAAACAAGACCGAGCGATCCACCTGCAAATCGCGTACCAGCGGAAACTTCGACAGGGGTTCGACGCGGATGGGTTGCTCCAGGTTGTCGATGAGTGCTGAGCACGCCATCCTTGCCTTGCCGTTGATCCGCATGGCGCACGAGCCGCAGATCTCCTCCAGGCAGTTCGAGTCGTAGGTCACGGGTGTTGTCGGCCGTCCGTCCGCCGTTACAGGGTTGGCGGCAATATCCATCATTGCCGAAACCAGGTTCATGCCCGGCCGCCAATCCAGCTCGAAGCGTTCCCACTCCGCGGGATCGTCGGGGCTGGCCTGGCGCTTGATCTCGAGTTGCAGTTTCTTGTCTGCCATCCGTCCGTCTCCCTCTGCCTACTTGGTTGCGTCGTAGCTGCGGCGGCGCGGCTTGATGTACTGAATGTCCACATCTTCAAATTCAAAGCGCGGCCCGGCCACGTCGCCGGTGAAAATAGCCTTGGTGGTTTTTAGGAACTTCTCGTCGTTGCGCTCCGGGAACTCCGGCTTGTAGTGCGCTCCGCGCGACTCGTCGCGCAGCAGCGCGCCCTGCACCACGGTTCGCGCGAGCTCCAGCATGTTTTTGAGTTGCCGCGCGAAGGCGAAGCTGGTGTTGGCCCACTGGCTGCGGTCGGCCAGGTTCACGTTCTTGTACCTCTCCAGCAGTTCCACGATCTTTGCGTCGGCCTGCTTCAGGCCTTTGTTGTAGCGGATCACGGCGGCGTGCTCGGTCATGATATTACCCAGTTCGCGCCAGATCTTGAAG
The DNA here is from genome assembly GCA_021846985.1 of Acidobacteriota bacterium. Taxonomy (GTDB): domain Bacteria; phylum Acidobacteriota; class Terriglobia; order Terriglobales; family Acidobacteriaceae; genus Telmatobacter. The sequence goes on from JAJZVX010000001.1 coordinate 231,581, forward strand.
GGATTCTCCGTTCCCTGGTTCTGCATCAGCCGGTTGTTGATCTCCGCCTGGCGCGCCACCTCGGCGGCTTGTCCGCCGTCGCCATCGGCGGCGGGCAGATCTTTGGCGTAAGTCAGCGCGTTCGGTCCGGCCTGGAATCCTCCGTAGATGCAGCTCATCAGGGAATTGGCGCCTAGCCGGTTGGCGCCGTGATACTGGTATTCGCACTCGCCGGCCGCAAAGATGCCGGGAATATTGGTCATCTGGTTGAAGTCCACCCACAGCCCGCCCATGGTGTAGTGCATGCCCGGGAAGATCTTCATGGGCTCAACATGCGGATCGACGCCGACGAACTTCTCGTAGATCTCGAGGATACCGCCCAGCTTGCGGTCCAGGGTGGCGCGGTCGATGTGCGTGAGGTCAAGGTAGACCATGGGCTGGCCGTCCACTCCAAGACCTTCTTCGTAAACAACGCGGTGAATGGCGCGCGTGGCCACGTCGCGCGGCACCAGGTTGCCATACTTCGGGTACCACTCTTCGAGGAAGTAGAACCGCTCCGCTTCGGGAATCTGTTTGGCCGGCCGCTTGTCTCCGGGCGCTCTCGGCACCCACACGCGCCCGCCTTCGCCGCGCGCCGACTCCGACATCAAGCGCAGCTTGTCTTCTCCGGGAATCGACGTGGGGTGCACCTGAATGAACTCGCCGTTCGCGTACCACGCGCCCTGCTGGAAGACCGCCGACTGCGCCGAGCCCGTGCAGACCACCGAATTGGTGCTCTTGCCAAAGATGGCGCCGATGCCGCCGGTGGCCAGGATAAGGGCCTCGGCCGGGAAGGAGCGCAACTCCATGGTGCGCAGGTTCAGCGCGGTAATGCCCCGTGCCTGTCCCTTGCCGTCGATCACCGCCGAGAGAAACTCCCAGCCTTCGAATTTGCGGACCTTGCCTTCAGCCTCATACCGCCGCACCTGCTCGTCGAGCGCGTAGAGCAGTTGCTGCCCGGTCGTGGCTCCGGCAAAGGCGGTGCGATGATACAGTGTGCCGCCGAACCGCCTGAAATCGAGCATGCCTTCCGGCGTCCGGTTGAAGGGAACGCCCATGCGGTCCAGCAGGTCGATGATGGCCGGCGCCGCCTCGCACATCGCCTTCACGGGCGTCTGATTGGCCAGAAAGTCGCCGCCGTAAATGGTGTCGTCGAAGTGCTGCCAGGTGGTGTCGCCTTCGCCCTTCAGATTCTTGGCCGCATTGATGCCGCCCTGCGCGCAAACCGAGTGCGAACGCTTAACCGGGACAATCGAAAACAGATCGACGGCTCCGCCCGCCTCGGCGATCTTGATGACCGCGGCCAAACCGGCCAGGCCGCCGCCTACTACGATGATTCTGGGTAATGCCATGAACCCCCCGTACCTTTCCGCCGCAAGCCCCGGCGTTTAGCTCAACATCGTCCTTACAGTTGCCAACGCCGCCGGTCCTGCCGGGACGGCCGTTTGGGAAACGGCGGCGGGCGGGTTCTCGGCAGCTTGCGGATACCGGCCTCCGACAAAGGCCCAGATGCCCGCCAGCCCAAGCACCGCCAGCGCCACGCCCAGCGCCGCGCACACATAGCCAAAGCGCTTGCGCGCCTGTTTGCCCGGCAGTATGCCCCACTTGGCCGCGAACAGCCAGATGCCATAGGCAAAATGCCAGCAGATGGCGATCATGGCGATGATGTAGACCGCCAGCATCCAGGGATTCGCCAGTTCGTGTTGCACCTTGGCGAAGGCCATATACGGATGCTCTGGCAGACTTACTCCCATGAAGCGCTGGCGGATCACATGCTGCGCGATGTAGAAAAAGGCGATCACGCCGGTGTAGCGCTGCGCCGTGTACATCCAGTTGCCGGCCCACGGATAGTAAACGATGTTCGACTTGCCCCGCAGCCAGATATAGACGCCGTAAAGGCCGTGATAGGCGAGCGGAATGAAGATGAACACCCACTCCAACACCCGCACCAGCGGCAGACTGTTCAGAAAGTGCACCTGCGCCCCGTAAGCGGCTGGTCCTTTCAGCGCCTCGAAGTTCGACAACAGATGCTCCAGCAGAAAAGCCCCGAGGGGAATAATGCCCAGCAGCGAGTGCAGTTTGCGCCACAGGAAGGTTGTTCCCTCTGCGGCGCGCAACGGCTGGACACCGCGCCGCACAACGTGCGCGGTTGTATTTTGAGCAGTTGCCATGGGTTGTTCAGCTCCTAATCAAGCTACGGTTCCAGAAGATACACGAATCTACTGAGTATGCGGGACCGCGTGGGTTTCTCCTGCATTATTGGTGTCCTGCATCACATCCGTCAAGGCGCGGCCGTGGCGAGGAGCTCTGGCTAGAGCTTCGGTTCACCGTCCACCGCGCGCTCCGCGATGGGCACAAAACTGCGCTTGCGCTGCCCTGTATAGATCTGCCGCGGCCGCGCGATTTTCTGTTCGGTGTCCTGCACCAGTTCCTGCCACTGCGCCAGCCAGCCCACTGTGCGCGGAATGGCGAAGAGCACGGTAAACATCTCCGGCTTGAATCCCATTGCCTGGTAGATCAGTCCCGAATAGAAGTCCACGTTGGGATAGAGCTTGCGTTTGACGAAGTACTCGTCCTCCAGCGCGATCCGCTCCAGTTCCATGGCGATTTCGAGTTTTGGGTTTTGCCGCGTCACGCCGAACACTTCCATGGCCGTCCGCTTGATGATCTTCGCGCGCGGATCATGATTCTTGTATACGCGGTGGCCGAAGCCCATCAGCTTTCCGTGACCGTCCTTGATCTTGCGAATATAGTCGGGAATTGCGGCCGTGCTACCGATCTCGTCCAGCATGCGTATCACCTGCTCGTTGGCGCCGCCGTGCAGCGGTCCCGACAGTGCGCTGGCCGCGGACGCCGCGGCCAGATAAGGATCGGCCTGCGCGCTGCCCACCGAGCGCATCACATTGGTGCTGCAATTCTGCTCGTGGTCGGCATGAAGGATGAACAGAATGTCCAGAGCCCGCGCCAGCACGGGATTGGCCGCGTACTTGGGCTCCACCATCTTCCACAGCATGTTCATGAAGTTTTCGGTGTAATTCAGGTCGTTGTCCGGGTACACATAGGGGAAGCCCAGGTTATGCCGGTACGACATGGCCGCCATCGACGGCATTTTGGCGATCAACCGCTTCATCTGCAGCAGCCGGTTCTGCGGATCGCGCACGTCGCGTGCGTCCGGATACACCGTGGAAAGCGCCGCCATGGTGCTCACCAGCATCGGCATGGGATGCGAATCGTAGCGGAAGCCCTCCATGAACTTCTTGGTCGTTTCGTTCAGCATGGTGCGGTGCGTGATCTCGTAAACCCACCGATCGAGCTGCTGCGCGCTGGGCAACTCACCAAAAAGAATCAGGTAAGCCACTTCGAGGAACGTGCATTTCTCCGCCAGGACTTCAATCGGATAGCCCCGGTACTCGAGAATGCCGCGGTCGCCATCAATGTATGTGATGCTGCTGCGGCACGAAGCCGTATTCATGAATGCCGGATCGTACAACATCAACCCGAAATCCTCTTCTCCATTCCGCATCTGCCGGAAATCCATAGCCCGCACGGTCCCATCCTCGATGGGCAGGGTGAAGGTGCGATCGGTGCGATTGTCGGTAACGGTAAGAGTGTTTTGTGCCATGAAGAATTCTCCTGGGGTTACGAAGCCTGATTTTGGTTGGAATGCACACTTATACCCGGACTGCTGCCTTCTCTATTCCTCGATCCTTTCGGTGCGCGCGAGAGAGGCAAACAATCGTGCTTTTTTGACCCTGCTTTGTTGCACATCTGCGAGTCTGTGACTGGAATCACACATGAGGAATCGCCACATCTATTTTATGTGCGGAAAGACACTTCGTGATGTGGAGCGCAAAGAGGCGTCTCCTTTCCCTTCTCTTCTCTGCCTCGGCGCGGATGTCTGGGCCGTGGTAAACGCAGTTACCGCTTCCCGTCAACATGCGTCGCATCTGAGGCTTATGGAAAACTCTGTGGGCGGTTCTTGCAGTCGAGCCCTCTTTTCTGGTTCAAACGCCCAGCGCCGGGAGCAAGGCGGCGATCGCCCGGCCACGATGGCTGAGCGTGAGCTTGGTCTCAAGGCTGATTTCGGCCATTGTCTGCTGCAACTCGGGCAAATAGAACAGTGGATCGTACCCAAAGCCTCCGGTTCCGCGCGGAGCTTCCAGAATCACTCCGCTGACCGAGCCCTCGGCCTTGTGCAGCACGACCCCGTCGCGGGCCGTGACCAGCACACAACGGTAGCGCGCCGTCCGTTTTTCCGCTGGTATGCCCGCCAGCTTCTCCAGCAGCATGATGTTGTTCCACACATCGGTATTGTCGTTGGCGCCCGGCAGGTCCACGAGGCCGGCGTCTGCCGCGTAACGCGCCGAACGCACCCCCGGCGCTCCGTCCAGCGCGTCCACTTCCAGCCCCGAGTCGTCTGCCAGTACCAGTTCTCCCGGGGCGAAGCGCGAATAATACTCGGCCTTGAGCGTTGCGTTGGCCTCAAAGGTAGCGCCGTTTTCTTCCGGCGCGGCAACGGCGTCGAGGCCGGGCAGCGGCTCCAAGGCGATGGCATGGGCCAGTGCAGCCGTGCGAAAGTCGCGCAGCTTGCCCTGGCTGGAGGTGGCGACGTACAAGCGAAGGGCCATAAGAGGAGTGTAACGACTCCGGCGCCGCCGCTGAAGAGGGCCGGGAATGTGCGCCGCACCGCTCTCGCCCGCCGTCAAGGCCGTTCGCCGCGCAGCCGCGTGGTTCGGCCCCGGCATCGATCAGCGATGCTGGCTTAGCTTCTGCAGCACCTGTTTGAGCGCGTCCAGCTTTTGCCCGGCCTCGCCCAGCTTGCCTTCCGCCGTCAGCCGCTGATAATCGTCGAAATCTCTAGCCGCTTCGGAGATGAGCCCGTGCAGGTCGGCCGCTGCCGGCGCGGCCGCGGCATTCTCCGCATTAGATGGTGTCCCCGGCGCTGCGCTTAATTGCGGAGCGCTCCCGCCAAAGAGCGCGGTTAACGCTGACTCGAAGGTCGGCCCATAGGCCAGCTTATCCTGCAGCGCCAGTACCACCAGCCGCAGTTCCGGCATCGGGCTTCGCTCCGCCTGCAGATAGATGGGCTCGGCGTAGAGCAGCGCCTTGCCCGAAGGAATTACCAGCAGGCTTCCGCGCCGCACGTGCGATCCCTGCTGATTCCACAGGCTGAGCTGTCCGGAGAGCTGGGCGTTCTGGTCGATGCGCGCCTCAATCTGCAGCGGTCCATCCACCAGCTTGGTCTTGGGGAAGTCGTAGACCATGGTGGTCCCGTAGTGTTCGCCGTCTGACCGGCCTGCGATCCATCCAATCAAGTTGTTGCGGTTTACCGGAGTGAAGGGCAGAATCTCCACGAACTCCACCCCTGTTTCGCCGGGCAGCCGCATCAGGATGAAGTTCGGCTGCATGGGTTGCGTGGTCTGCTCTCCGCCTTCGCCCATGCCCACCTGGCTGGCAACCGTCCACTGGTCTTCGCGGTTATAGAAAACCTCCGGGTCGGTCATGTGATACAGCCCGTACACTTGCGCCTGCAGTTGCAGCAGCAACTCCGGGTAGCGCGTGTGCCGGCGCAGCCCCGCCGGCATCTCGGATGCGTCCCGGAACAGGCTGGGGAAAACGCGCCGGTAGGCGGCCAGGATGGGATCGTGCTCGTCAAAGACGTAAAACGTGATGGTTCCGTTGTAGGCGTCGATCACGGCCTTTACGCTGTTGCGCATATAGTTGATGTTGTCGTCGCCAAACGGGTAATGCGTCGAATCGGGATACTCGTCGGAAGTGGTGAAGCCGTCGATGATCCACGACAGATGTCCGTCGTCGTCCAGTACGATGTACGGGTCCTGTTCAAAGGTCAGGAACGGCGCCAGCTTGGTGACGCGGCTGCGCACGCTTCGCCGCATCAGCAGCCGGCTTTCCGGCGTTACGTCGTCGCTGAACGGCAGCTTGGCCAGGTCGCCGCGGTCGAAGGCGATCAGCAGACGGCGCAGGAATCCTCCCAACACAATGCCGCCGCTGCCGTCATAGCGCGTCAGGTTGTTGGTGTCGCCCTGCGGATAATTGAACTCCTTTTGCCGCGTCTTTACGTAGACATCAGTGTTGGTCAACTCGCCGAAATAAATTTCCGGCTGCTTCACATCGAGGCCGGGCACTGTGCTTTGCACAGGCATGTTCGAAAGAGTAAGGGTTGGCAGCCCTTCCGGCGTGAAGCCATTCACCGGATTCATGGTGATTCCGTAGCCGTGCGTATAGATCAATTTCTCGTTGATCCAGTTCTGGCTGCTCTCCGGAAGCTTGTCCACGTTCAGCTCGCGCGCCGCCAGCATCACCTCACGCATCTCGCCGCCTATCTGGTAGCGGTCGATGTCGATGTCGGGAAAATCGTAATAAGTGCGGATTTCCTGAATCTGCCGGAGCGTGTCCTGCAGAGCCCGCCAGTCCCACAGCCGGATGTTTTTAAAGGTGGCCTGGTTGTTGGCTGGATCGGTCGCGTCCACAGTCGTTTCCGCGGGAAACTTCCGCTGCAGGAAATGGTCCAGTCCAAAGGCCTTGCGCGTCATTGCAATATTGTTTGCGATGTAGGGCCGCTCGCGATCCAGCTCGTTCGGCTTCACAATGAAGCTGGTCACGTACCAGCCTGCCGCGCCAAAGGCCAGATAGCACGCCGCCGTCGGAACCATGGCTGCCAGCAGCCAACGGCCGCGCGGCCTGCGCGCCGCGTTCGCTCCTGCGATCGCGGCTCCCAGCACGAGCGCGGCGCACACCGCCCACTTGCCTGCCAGCGTCACATGTGCGTCGGTGTAGGTGACTCCGTCGAAGATGGTGTGGTGCGCAAAGAGCAGATCGAAGCGGCTCAGCCACACGCGGAAGGCCGCCACAAGCAGCAGAAACACAGCCGACAGCGACAGTCCGCGCCAGGGCAGTTGCAGGCCGCTCAGCCGCCGCTCGTCCAGCGCCCGCGCCCCGCCGCTCACCAGAAGAAATAATCCCGCGGTCAGGCACGACAGGATCGCCAGTGTCAGCAGCCAGCCGGCAATCAACTGCAATCCCGGCAGGGTAAAGAGAAAGAAGCTCACCGGTTTGTGGAAGATCGGGTCCAGCGTTCCGTCGTCCGCCCGCGGCGCAAACCAGAAGAGAGCCAGCGTTGGCCATTCGGCGGCCATGGCGCCACCCGTGACCAGCGCCACCAGTCCCGCGCCGGCAATTCCGATTCCGTTCAACACCGGCCGGACCGATAGCGTGACTTCCCGCCCGCCGAACAGCAGGGTGTGGTCCAGCGGCAGGTCCGCGCGATGCGACCGCTTCAGCAGCGAGAAGACGCTGTACAGAACGGCGAACGTGACGGCTGCAAAGAACGCGAAGATGGCCCATTGCAGCCCCAGCATCTTCACAAACACGTTCCCGTATCCGAGCGAGCGGAACCACAACAGGTTCACCCAATAGGAAACCGCGGTCCGGCTTCCGAGAAAAACAAGCGCGACGATCGCAATCAGGATAAGAAGTCCGCGGTTCTGCCGCCGCCGTGGCGTTGCCTGCCGCGGCCAATCAATCCATTCGGGCATGGTGCTGCTCCGTTCTGTTAGTCGTTCCAGCCCGCGCTCCGCGCAATTCAGCGGCAGCCCGCGCGAACGGCCACTTCCACTTTAGTCTTCTTCGGCCCACTTTGCAGCGATTCCCGTCTTTCGCGTGTTTTTTGCCGGTGTACGCGTTCCGGCGGCGCCGCTTTGTTGCTGCTGTTGACTGCGGAGGCAAGCTCCGCCCACCGACACGCTGGAGCGAGTTCCCAGGCTGGCGTTCATCTTGCCGCCCTCTATAATCGCCGTATGCCTGAGTTGCCGCTGGTTGATCTCGTGGGCGTTGGGTTGAACGCCATCGACATTCTCATCCCCCTCTCCGAATTCCCGGCGCGAGGTTCCAAGTCCTGGTATCGCGGCGATTCCATTCTGCCCGGGGGCCAGGCTGCCAGCACCGTTATTGCCTGCCGGCAGTGGGGACTCAGCACGCGCTATGTCGGCAAGGTCGGCGAGGACGAAGGCGGCCGCCTGCACCAGAAAACCTTCGCTCAGGCCGGCGTCGATGCGCGGCTGGTTGTCTCTCCGGAAGGAGCCAGTCCGCAGTCGCTCATCCTTGTGGATGCGGGCGGCGAGCGCACCGTGCTTTGCCGCAGCGATGAGCGCGTCCAGCTCCAGCCCGCCGATCTGCAGCGCGACTGGATCGTTCGCGCGCGCGCCCTCCACCTCGACGGCTGTGAGATTGCCGCTGCTACTCAGGCTGCCTTGTGGGCGCGCGCCGCGGGCATTCCCGTCATCGCCGATCTCGACGAAATCTATCCCGGCGTCCACCGGCTCATTGAAAACATCGACTATCTTATCGTCAGCCGCGACTTTCCCGGCCGGCTTACCGGCGAGGCCGATCTGGAAACCGCCTTGCAGCGCATTCAAACCCGCTATGGCTGCAAACTCACCGCCGCCACGCTGGGCTGCGATGGCGTGGTGGCCTGGGATGGCGCTTGCTTCCAACATCGCTGCGCCTATCGTGTGCCTGTGGTCGATACCACTGGCGCCGGTGATATCTTCCATGCCGGTTTCATTTATGCCCTTTTTCAGGGCTGGCCGCTTCCGCGCCAACTCGACTTTGCCTGCGCGGCCGCGGCGCTCAACTGTACCGCCTCCGGGGCGCGCGGCGGCATACGGCCTGTGGAGGCCATTGAACAGTTGATGGCTGCCGGCGACCGGTACGATCCGGCCGGCTTCCTCTCCTGTGTCCGCTGACCGCCTCACTCTCCCATGATTTCCGTGCGGCGCACGCCCTTCCGCGCCCGGTGGAAGAGCAAAACCATGGGAATGCACACCAGGCAAAGATAGCCGAGCAGCCTGAAGTTGTCGGTATACGCCAGCAACGCCGCCTGCTGTTGGATTCCGCGGTAGAGCGTGCCGGCCGCCTTGGCCAGCGCCGTGCTTGCGCTCGACCCGCCCATCAGATACTTGCTCTGCAATCCGAAAATCGATTCCTGCACCAGGGGATTTGTAGAGGTGAGATGCGCGCCCAGGTAGTTCTGGTGAACCTGCGCGCCCCGCACCAGCAGGGTGGTGACGCAGGCAATCCCGATGCTGCCGCCAACGTTGCGCATCAGGTTGAAGATGCCGGCTGCGTTCCCGATCTCCTGTTTGCGCAGACGGCTCATGGTCAGCGTGGTCATGGGCACAAAGACAAAGCCGCTCGCAAGGCCGTTAACCACATTTGGAATCACGATCGACGCAAAGCCGATATTCAGGTTGATGGCGCTCAGCATGAACGTGGAATAGGCCATGATGCCCAGCCCGCAAGCCAGCATCAGACGCTCGTCCACATAGCGCCCCAGCACCCCGGCAAGCGCCATGGAGATGATGGCCCCAATGCCGCGCGGGCTTACTGCCAGCCCGCTGTCAAACGCCGAATAGCCCATCTGCGTCTGCAGAAACAGAGGCAGAAGCGCCGTGATGCCGTAAAGCGCAAAGCCATAGAGCGTGGCGATTGCCGTTCCGGACAGAAAATCGCGGTTGCCCAGAATGCGCAGTTGCACAATCGGGTCCGTGTGGCGGAACTCCCACACGATGAAGCCCACCATGGCGGCCACCGAGGCCGCCGTCAGCCACCGGATCCAATCTGCTTCAAACCAGTCCGCCTCCTGCCCTTTGTCCAGCAACAGTTGCAGCGTGCCCAGCCACACCGCCATCATCCCAAAGCCCAATGCATCGATGGCCGTCTTCAGAGTATGACGCAGATAAGGTGGATCCTCGATGTACAGATTGGCCATGAACAGAGCCAATACGCCCACCGGCACATTGATATAGAAAATCCATCGCCATGAGTAGCTGTCGGTAATCCAACCGCCCAGCGTGGGGCCCACCACCGGCGCCACCACCACGCCCACGCCATAAACTGCCATTGCCGTGCCGTGTTTTACAGGCGGAAAGCTCTCCAGCAAGATGGACTGCGCCAAGGGCTGCATGCCGCCGCCGCCAAGTCCCTGCAGCACCCGCGACACAATCAGCATCGGCATCGACAGCGCCATCCCGCACAGCACCGAGGCGCCGGTAAACAGGAGGATGGAAAGCATCAGCAGCCGCTTGCGGCCGATGCGCCGCGCCACCCATCCCGAAGCTGGCAGCATGATCGCGTTGGCCACTAGATAGCTGGTGAGGACCCACGTGGACTCATCCGTCGAAGCCGACAGACTTCCCGCCATATGCGGCAGCGCCACGTTGGCCACCGACGAGTCGAGAACCACCATGAAGGTTGAGAGCATTACCGACGCGGCCACCAGCCACGGATTCACAGAGGGCTTCCAGTTGCTGTGGTCGATCTCCTGGACTTCCGGCTCTGCCTTCATGCCTCGGGATGCCTCAACGGCTAAGGATGGCAATCGGATGCAAGCGCTCCCGTGCCGTGGCTGGCAGTTGTGGAGCTCACCTTTGGAACCGATGCTTCAATCTAAGTCTATCTGGGATGCGAAGCGTGTGTGCGTCTCCCGTGGAACTTCCGCTGCCCGCGCCGCAAGGCCGCTTCCGTGCGCGCCCGCTTTCACATGGTCGAGCAGGGAAGAGGCGCGTCTTTCGATGCTGCGTTCACAGCCCTGCCGCATGCCCGGGTGAGGGGCCTGCTCCGGCTCCTATCGGCCGGGGATCGATTGCTTGCCGTAGTCCTTACTCAGAAACACATCGCTGGTGTTCGAGCCATGCATCTGCCTGTGGCAGGAGGTGCACGGCGGAGCGGGATTGGTCCGGTCAAGCGCGGTCCTGATGTGGACGCCGGTCGCGTAATTGGGCACAGGCTTGTGGCATAGTTCGCACATGGTGTCTACGTTTGCTTTGATCAGCAAGTGCGGATTCGAGCCGCCGTGCGGAAAGTGACAGGCCGTGCATCCCTCAAGCGTCACAGCGGCGTGCTGATACACAAAAGGCCCGGCCATTTGCGTGTGGCAGTTTGTGCAGACCCGGTTCTGTTGTACCGCCGTGCTGGCCAGCCGCTCGTCCGGCTTGCCGTGCGGATCGTGGCAGTCCGAACAGCGCAGCAGGCCTTCTTTCACCGGGTGATGATGGGGCAGGGCAAACTGCGGTTTCACGTCTCCGTGGCACTGGTAGCAAAGCCCGGGCTCGGCGGTGAGCAGAAGGTGTTTCTTCGCGCCGGCGCTGTGTATGCTGTGGCAACTGACGCAGCTCAGGTTTCCCCTGCCATGGGTCGATCGCTCAAAGCTCGCGTGCTTGCCCGCGTGGCACGTCAGACACATTGCGTCCACCTGCTGCGCGCTGGCCTTTGCCGTGTCAAAAATCTTTGCAGGGTCTCCGCTTGGAATGTGCGCTTTCGCGTCTCCGTGACAGCTCGCGCAGGTCATCGGTTTGCCGCCCATCTCATGAGCGTGTGGATTGTCCGCGAAATCCTTTACCGGCGCCGCGTGACATGTGGCGCAGGAGCGGGCTTCCGTCATGTATCCCGCAGTGCGGGTCTGGCTCTGGCTGCCAGTTCCCTGTGCGGCCGCTATGGCGGTAGCCATCAGCATGCAGAAGCTGAGCATCGTCCGCCGCCAGAGCTGTATGGCCAGTTTTTGCTGCGTTTCCGCTTTCTCGGGCGAAACTGTGGCTCGCCCTCTTCGACCCATCGATTCACGTTCCACGAGCACGGCTTGCGCCCCCCAAAAAGTCAGTATAGACACCGTCATGTCCATGCGGCCTCCGCATTTCGGATGAGGCCGTTCATCTGCGAAGCGCGCTTCGAGCCGCGGCCATTTCCTTGCCGCAGGCGGTAAACCAGTCTGTCCGGCTGGGTCCAGTGCTTCGGCGGCGCGCAAATTCCAGTTGACAATCAGGCTCGCAGTGTCCACAATGTGACCATCACTCAGAAATGACCAAAAGTCATATATGGCCTCAAGTCAAAAAGACGAACCGCCTACTGCCAGTTCCGGCCCGCGCCGCCAGCGCCGCGCCGCCGAAACCCGGCTTCGCCTCTTCCGCTGCGCCCTCGATCTATTTGCCCGGCGCGGTTTCTTCAAAGTCACCGTCGAAGACATTACCGAAGCTGCCGATGTGGGCAAGGGCACTTTCTTCAACTACTTCGAGAGCAAGGATCACGTGCTTGGCGTGATGGCCGAAATTCAGGCGGCCCGCATGCTGGAGGCCGCTCCCGAGGTGGAGGCGGGCAAGCGCTCGATTCGCGAGGTGCTGCGCCACCTGGCCCTCAAGCTCTCTGAGGAGCCCGGCAAAACGCCGCAGTTGGCGCGCACCCTCATCTCCTCGTTCCTGACCAGCGAGGTGGTACGCAACCTTATCTACGCGCGCTTCGAGGGCATCCGGAAGCTCTTTGCCGCCTATATCGAGCAGGGTCAGAAGCGCGGCGAAATCGATTCGCGCCTGGACAAGGATGCTGTCGCGGTGCAATTCCAGCAGGCTGTGATGGGAACCATTCTGCTCTGGTCGTTGCATGGGAGCTCGCCGCTCGCGGCGCGGATTGACGAAAGTTTTCAGCACTTCTGGAGGGCAGTGGCGGCGCCCGCTCCGGAGACGTCGCCCAGGCACCGCCGGGAGGCAAGCGGAGGAAGAACACGATGAACCTCAGATCCGGCCTTCTTGCCGTGGCAACGAGCGCGGTCCTGCTTGGCGGCCATGGAGTCTTTGCGCAGCAGGCCGCGCCTTACCGCCTCACCCTGCAGGACGCCATTCAAAAGGCCCTTCAGGCTAACCTCGGCGTCCTGCTTGCCTCCACCAGCGTGGACGAAGCCCAGGGCACGCGCCTGCGGCGCCTTTCCGCCGCGCTGCTGCCCCGCGTCAATGCCCAAACCTACGCCAACTACCAGAATCGCGATCTACGCGCCTTTGGTCTTACACTGCCCGGCATGCCTGAAGTGGTGGGTCCGTTTTCCAACTACGATTTTCGCGTCTATGCACAGCAGAACGTGGTCGATCTGCAAAGTTACCGTTCCTACAAGGCCAGCCAACAGGCCCTTGCCGCCGGCAAGCTCAGCTACCAGGATGCGCGCGATCTCGTCGTCCGCTCCATTGCGGCGCTTTACCTCGATGCGCAGTCGGCCGGCGCACGCGTGCAGGCGGCTCGTTCCCGCGTGACCGACTCCGAAGCACTTGAGAAGCTTGCCAGAGACAAGCACGCTGCCGGAACCGCAACCGGCGTCGATGTGCTGCGCGCCCAGGTTCAGCTTGCCAACGACCGGCAGACATTGCTCGTGGAGCAGACTCTTTATAAACAGGCGCTGCTGGCTCTGGCGCGTAATCTTGGCATGGCGCCGGACACGCCTCTCGAACTTGCCCAGTCGCTCGTCTACCAGCCGCTGGATGAATCCCAGCCCGCCTCCCTGATCTCGTCCGCGCTGCTCGAACGCGCCGATTACCGCTCGCTGGCCGTCCAGCGCCAGAGCCTGGTGGAACAGCAGAGCGCCAACCGCGCCCGCAGATATCCGAAGTTGAGCCTCAACGGCAATTTCGGCGGCATTGGCCGCAGCGTGGGTGGCGTGCAGGGCACGGGCATTCTTCAGGGGCAGATCGACTACACCATTTTTGACCGCGATCGCGACGGGGAAGCGCTGGAGCTGGCCAGCCGGGTGCGCCGCGTCGATGACCAGATTGCCGATCTGCGCCGCGGCATCGACGAAGATATTCGCGCTGCCCTGCTCAATCTCGATTCCGCCGCCCAGCAGGTCACTGTGGCCCGCGACGGCCAGGCTCTTGCCGAGCGCGAGCTGCAGATGACGCGCGACCGCTTCCAGGCCGGCACCGCCAACAACGTCGAGGTGGTCACTGCGCAGGACGAACTGGCCCGCGCGCAGGAAAACTACATTCTCGCCGTCTCCAATCACGTGGATGCTAAGTTCGCCCTGGCCCGCGCCATGGGCGATACCGAGAAGAACATTGTGCAGTTCATGGGAAATCCTTAGCCCGCGCTTTTACCCAAGCCGTGCTCCCGATTTCCATGTGCGAGGTTCCTGCCATGAAGCGACTGATTCCTCTTCTGATTCTGCTGGCCGCGGCCGTTGCCGCCGGGGTCTATTTTTACCCGCGCCTGCGTCCAAAGCCGCTGCCGGTTAACCAGCTCACGTTCTCCGGCAACATTGAGGCCCATGAAAGTCTGGTAGGTTTCAAAGTCCCTGGCCGCATCGTAGATCTGCCCATTGAAGAAGGCCAGCAGGTGACGGCAGGCGCTCTTCTGGCGCGACTGGAGAATGCCGACTACCGGCAGAAGGTCCGCATCGACGAGGCCTCGGTGCGCGTGCGCCAGTCCGATCTTGCCCTCGCCCTTGCCGGCACCCGCGAGCAGGAGGTAAAGGCCTCGCAGCAGGCCATGCTCGACGCCCGTGCCGACCTCGCCCAGAAAAGGCTCGATGCCGATCGCGCGCGGCAGCTCTTTGCCAAAGACGAAGTCTCCGCGCAGGATCGCGATCTGGCCGTCACCGCGCTGACGCGCGCCCAGGCCGCATACAAAGCATCTCAGGAGCGCTACAGCGAGGCCGTCGAGGGCAGCCGCAAGGAAGATATCGCCATTGCCCGCGCCAATCTGGCTCAGGCCGATGCCAATCTCGGCCTCTCGCGCATCGATTTTGGCTACACCACGTTGAACGCGCCTATGAGCGGCGTGATCACGGTTCGCCAGGCGGAGTTGGGCGAGGTTCTCCAGCCTGGTTCACCGGTCGTCAGCCTCGCCGATCTCGACCACATCTGGCTCCGCGCCTACGTTGCGGAAACCGATCTGGGCCGCATTCGCTGGGGCCAGTCCGCCGTCATCACCACCGATACCTATCCTGGCAGGCTGTACCACGGACGCATCTCGTTTATCTCGCCCGACGCCGAGTTCACTCCCAAGAGCGTGCAGACGTTCAAGGAGCGCGTCACCCTGGTCTACCGCATCAAGATCGACATCGACAATCCCAGCCACGAACTGAAGCCCGGCATGCCCGCCGATGCGCGCATCGAACTGGCCCCGGCCGCTGCCATGCCTGCCAGGTAATGACGGAAAAGCTCCAATCCGCGATCGTCGTCGATGGGCTCACCCGCAGTTTTCCCGGTGTCCGCGCCGTCGAGGCTCTCAGTTTCGAGGTCGGCCCCGGCGAAATCTTCGGCCTGGTCGGACCCGACGGAGCAGGGAAGACCACCACGCTGCGCATGTTGGCCGGTGTACTGTCGCCTGATGAGGGCAGCGTGTTGGTGGCTGGGGTGGATGTTGTTCGCGATCCCGAAGCGGCCAAACACGCGCTCAGTTACATGCCGCAGCGCTTTGGCCTCTATGAAGATCTCACCGTGGACGAGAACATCCGCTTCTATGCCGATCTCTTCGGCGTGCGTGGGGCGGAGCGCAACACGCGATCCGCGCAGTTGCTGCAGGCCGCGGGCATGAGCGAATTCCGCCGCCGCCTTGCCGGCAAGCTTTCGGGCGGCATGAAGCAGAAGCTTGGCCTGGTGTGCGCGCTTATTCATCGCCCCAGGGTGATCCTTCTCGACGAGCCCACCACCGGCGTCGATCCGGTCTCACGGCGCGACTTCTGGCGCATTCTCTATGAACTGGTCGCCGAAGGCGTGGCCATCCTCACCTCTACCGCCTATCTCGATGAGGCCGAGCGCTGCCATCGCGTGGCGCTGCTCCATCAGGGCAAGCTTCTTTTCTGCGATACGCCCGCCAACCTGAAATCCCGCCTCGGCAAAGACGTTCTCTCCGTGACTTCGTCCGATCCGCGTCGCGTACGCGGCGTGCTCGAACAGGCCGCGGGCATCTCCAGCCTCGTACTCACCGGCGACAGGGTTCATGCTGTGGTTGATCGCGCCATGCGCCGCATTCCGGAGTTCCAGGCCCTTCTGGCTGCCGCAGGCGTTTCATTCGACGCCATGCAGCAGGTGGCGCCCACCATCGAAGATCTGTTTGTCGATGCCGTCAGCGGAGGTGCGCCCCATGCCTGAGCCCCCCTGCTCTGTCGTCATTGAAAACCTCGTCAAGCGCTTCGGCAGCTTTGTAGCTGTGGACCACATTAATCTGGCCGTCCGCAAGGGCGAGGTCTTTGGCTTCCTTGGTCCCAACGGGGCGGGCAAGTCTACCACCATTCGCATGCTCTGCGGCCTGTTGCGGCCAACCTCCGGCCGCGCCCTGGTGGCTGGCATCGACGTAGCCCGCAAGCCCGAGGCGGTGCGCCAGAAGATCGGCTACATGTCGCAAAAGTTTTCGCTCTATAACGACCTCAAGGTGATCGAAAACCTGCGTCTCTTTGCTGGCCTCTACAGCGTGCCTGCCGGAGAATTGCGCGGCCGCATCGACTGGGCTCTGGAAATGGCTAATCTCAAAGGCCAGGAGAATCTCATCACAGGCACGTTACCGGGAGGATGGAAGCAGCGTCTTGCTCTCGGCAGCGCCGTCCTCCACCGCCCGCCCATCCTCTTCCTCGACGAGCCTACATCGGGCGTCGATCCGATCTCCCGCCGCCAGTTCTGGGATCTGATTCACGAGATGGCGCAGGAGGGCGTGACGGTTTTCGTAACCACTCACTATATGGAAGAGGCTGAGTATTGCAATCGTCTTGCCCTCATCTTTCGCGGCAAGATGGTGACGCTTGGCACGCCCACCGAGCTCAAGCGCGATTCGATGAAGGGAGATCTGCTCCTTGTGGAGTGCGACTCGCTTGGTCGTGCCGTTGAAGCTCTCCAGTCCGCACCGGGCGTTCTCGATGCCGCTGTCTTCGGCAGCGCGCTCCATCTCGTCGTCGCCGGCGCAGCCGAGGCCTCGCCGCGGATTCGTTCCTATCTTGCGGAGCGCGGCATTGCCGTTCGGCGCATCGAGCAGATCCGCCCCAGCCTGGAGGATGTCTTTGTCTCCCTCACCGCCGGGCACGGAGCCCGCCAGGAGGCCACAGCATGAGTCTCATCCGCCTGCTCGCCGTTGCCAGAAAGGAGATCATCCACATCCGCCGCGATGTGCGCAGCCTCTTTATTGTCGTTATCATGCCGGTTACGCTTATGCTTCTCTTCGGCTACGGCGTCAGCCTCGACCTCAAGCATCTTCCCATCTGCGTCTACGATCAAGACGGCAGCCAGCAAAGCCAGGATATGCTCAAGCGTTTCCAGGCCAGCGAATACTTCCACATTGAACGCGCCGTCAACAGTTACTCCGCCGTTTCGCGTGCCCTCGACGACGGCAGCGCCAAGATGGCCCTCGTCATTCCCTGGGATTTCTCCCGCCGCCTGCGCGATGGCGCTCCCGTTTCCGTGCAGGCGCTTGTGGACGCTACTGACGACAACACCGCCAACATCCTCATCGGCTACACGCAGGCCGTGCTACAGAGCTACTCGGCGCGGCTGCAGACGGACTGGCTTCAGCAGCGCGGTCAGCTTCTGCAGCCCGCCACGGTCAGCGTGGAAACACGTACCTGGTACAACGAAGACCTGGAAAGCAGCGACTTCATTGTTCCCGGCGTGCTGGCCCTGGTCATGTCTGTCATTGGTACGTTCCTTACCTCGCTCACCATTGCCCGCGAGTGGGAGCGCGGCTCGATGGAGCAGCTCATCTCCACCCCCGTCACCGCCATGGAGATCATGCTCGGAAAGCTCATCCCCTATTTCGTCCTGGGCATGTTCGATGTTGCCGTCTGCGCCGTCATTGCCATTGTCTGGTTCCAAGTTCCGTTCCGCGGCTCATTTCTCACGCTTGCTGTCAGCTCCGCGCTCTTTCTTACCGTCGTGCTCGCCCTGGGATTTTTCATCTCCGTGGCTGCAAAAAATCAGTTTGCCGCCAGCCAGATCGCGCTGCTGGTCACGTTTCTTCCCGCGTTTCTGCTCTCCGGCTTCCTGTTTTCTATTGAGCAGATGCCGGTTTTCCTGCAGTGGTTCACGTACATCATTCCCGCGCGCTACTTTGTTTCGGTGCTGAAGGATGTTTTCCTCAAGGACACCCCCATGGCCATGCTTTCCGCTCAGTTGATTCCTCTGGCCGCTTTTGCCTGCGTGCTCGCTTTGGTTGCCGCTCGAACCTTCCACAAGAGGCTGGAATAAAGGAGAATCCGCATGTTTGCGCGCCTCAAACAGATGCTCATCAAAGAGTTCATTCAGGTTCTCCGCGACAAGCGCACGCGCTTTATTCTGATCATTCCTCCCATCGTTCAAATGCTGGTTTTCGGCTATGCCGCCAACTTCGAGGTCCACCTCGTCCCCACGGCGGTAGTCGATTTCGATCACAGTCAGCAAAGCCGCGACCTTATCTCCCGCTTCACGTCCAGTCCCTATTTCGACGTCCGGCGCCAACTCGACAACTCCCGCCAGCTTCGCGACGCGATCGACAGTGGCGATGCCGCCATAGGCCTTGAGATTGATGCCGGCTTTGCGCAGAAGCTCCTCAAAGGCCAGGCTGCGCCTCTCCAGGTCATCGTGGACGCCACTAACTCCAACACGGCCCTCATTACCTCCAGCTACGTCACGCAGATCGCCACCGGCTTTGCCCGCGACTACCAGCTGGACCGCATCGGCCGCATCGACCCGCAGGTGGTCGAGCAGCTTCCTTCCGTTCAACTCCGGCAGCGTCCGTGGTATAACCCCGATCTGCGCAGCCGCTGGTTCTTTGTCCCCGGCGTCATCGGCAGCCTCACTCTCGTTCTGGTGGTTGTCCTCACCGCATTTGCCGTGGTCCGCGAACGCGAAATCGGCACGCTCGAACAAATCATGGTCACGCCCATTGGCCGCGCCGAATTCATCCTCGGCAAAACCCTACCCTCTTTCCTCATCGGCCTCTTCGACGTTTCGCTCATTGCGCTGGTGGGCACGCTCTGGTTTCAGGTGCCCTTTCGCGGGCACATTCTTGTACTGCTCGCCGGTTCGGTGCTCTTCCTCCTTTCCATGCTCGGCGTGGGCCTGCTCATCTCCACCATCTCCTCCACCCAGCAGCAGGCCATGGTCACCTCCTTCTTCTTCATCATGCCGGCCATCACTTTCTCCGGCTTCGGATTTCCCATCAGTACCATGCCCCAGTGGCTGCAATACTGCACTTATCTCAGCCCTCTTCGATACTTCCTTGTCGTGTTGCGCTCCAGCTATCTGAAGGGCGTAGGCATGACCATTCTCTGGCCGCAGATGGCCGCTATGGCCGCACTCAGTTCCTTCTTCCTCGGCGTCGCCATCCTGCGCTTCCACAAGGCGCTCGACTAGAGGGCTGCCAGCGCTTGCGCGTTTCCGGGTGAGCGCAAGACAGGCCATTGCCTGCTGGCGGCATGCGGCAACGTTCCTGCCCCCGTCTTTCGCTCCGCGTTTCCATCGCATCCACGTTACAATCAAAGCTTCCGGCACGGCGCGACGGCTTGATGTACCTTTGACTTTGCCGCACTTCCTGTATGCGGCGCGGATGGGCGGCCGTCTTTGCCAGATCGGCGGACGAACAGCGGGAGATCGGGTTTTTATGATGGAGTTCCACATTGCGCGAAGCGCGCGCGACCGCTACCGGTTTGCGGAGTGTCTCTTTTCGTACACCGGTAACGTCGTCTTCGCCAACATGGGCGCCTGCCGCGAGTTTGCCTACCGCATGAACGAGGTGCGCGATGCCCAGCGTTTTCCCGAGCGTACCGTCCATGCCGGCGCGTTGTTCGCCATGGGCCTTATTGACGAGGCCAGCCATGTGCTCATCGCCCGATACCGCGAGCAGTACGATCCCGAGGTCATC
The DNA here is from genome assembly GCA_021846985.1 of Acidobacteriota bacterium. GTDB lineage: Bacteria > Acidobacteriota > Terriglobia > Terriglobales > Acidobacteriaceae > Telmatobacter. The sequence goes on from JAJZVX010000001.1 coordinate 251,258, forward strand.
ACCAGCGCCCTGGACTGGTTTTCGGCCCGCGTGGGAAGCGAACAGCTCGACGCGATGCTTCTCGCCTTCGTTGAGCACTTCCCCGGCTCCAGCGTGATGCGTGGCGAGGAGACACCCCGCCAGTGGCTTGCCGGCCAAACCGGCGGCATCCCCCACCGCGCCGCCGCCTTCGAAGAGCTGATGCTGCTCTATGCAGCAAACCGGAACCCCGCATTCCAGCCCTTCGGCGAGCTCTTTGAGGATGCGCCGCTGGCCGAGAAAACCGTCTATAAGCAGGTCACGCAGCAGCTTCCCGACTATTTCGCTACTCGTCCGCTCATTCCTCTGCCCGGCGCCAAGCAGGTCAGTCTTCTCGATCTCTTGCGCGCCCCGGTCGATAGCTCATCTTCCTCGCTCAGCGATCAGCTTGCCCTCATTCGCAGCCTCTGGAGAGTTTTGCTGGGCGACAGCCTCGAACGCCTGCTCCAGCTCGCGGGCGAAATCCTCCACGAAGAAGAAGTTGCACTCTGGACGCTCTTTCACCCCCACGGCGAACTCGAGGCCCGGCGCCGCGAGCACGGACTCCATCATCCCGGCGGCCCAGTTGCCACTGCCCAGGTACCCGTCTTTGGCGATCCCGCTTACGAATACGAGAGATTTTCTCCGGATACTGCCTGGATGCCCCATGTGGTGCTCATGGCCAAGAGCACATACGTGTGGCTGGCGCAGCTCAGCCGGCGCTACGGCCGCCACATCGGCCGCCTCGACGAGATTCCCGACGAAGTCCTCGATACCCTTGCCCGCCGCGGTCTCAACGCTCTCTGGCTTATCGGCGTGTGGGAGCGAAGCCGCAGCTCCAAAACGATCAAGCAGCTCTGCGGCAACCATGATGCCGTCGCCAGCGCCTACTCCCTCTACGATTACGTTATTGCTGAGGATCTTGGCGGTGAATCGGCCTACATCAACCTCCGCGATCGTGCCCTTCGTTACGGCATCCGCCTGGCCAGCGACATGGTGCCCAACCACATGGGCATCGACTCGCCGTGGGTGGTCGAGCATCCCGAGTGGTTCATCTCCCGCTGGGATCTGCCCTATCCGGCCTACAGTTTCAACGGCCCCGATCTCTCCCAGGACGGCCGTGTGGAAATCAAGATCGAGGACCACTACTTCGAGCAGTCAGACGCAGCCGTTGTCTTCCGCCGCCGTGATCGCGCCAGTGGCGAAACCCGCTACATCTACCATGGCAACGACGGCACCAGCTTTCCGTGGAACGACACTGCGCAGCTCGATTACCTGAACCCAGCCGTCCGCGAACAGGTCATCCAGACCATCCTGCACGTTGCCCGTCTCTTTCCCGTCATCCGTTTCGATGCTGCCATGACGCTGGCCAAGCGCCACTTCCGCCGCCTGTGGTTTCCCGGGCCAGGTTCCTCGGGCGCCATCCCTTCGCGCGCCGAGTACGGCATGACCGACGAAGAGTTCAATCGCGCCATGCCCCAGGAATTCTGGCGCGAGGTCGTCGATCGCGTCGCTGCAGAGGTCCCGGGCACGCTCCTGCTTGCCGAGGCCTTCTGGCTTATGGAGGGCTACTTTGTCCGTACCCTCGGCATGCACCGCGTCTACAACTCAGCCTTTATGGTGATGCTGCGCGACGAGGACAACGCCAAGTACCGCTCGGTCATCAAGAACACCCTGGAGTTCGACCCCGACGTGCTCAAGCGTTACGTTAACTTTATGTCGAATCCCGATGAAAGGACGGCAATTGACCAGTTCGGCCGCGGCGACAAGTACTTTGGCGTAGCCGTGATGATGGCCACCTTGCCTGGTCTGCCCATGTTTGGCCACGGTCAGATCGAGGGCTTTACGGAAAAGTACGGGATGGAATACCGGTGGCCCCGATACCAGGAAGACCCCGACCCGTGGCTGGTGGAGCGCCATGAGCGTGAAATCGCCCCGCTGCTCAAGCGGCGTTGGCTCTTTGCCGAGAGCGCCAATTTTCTCCTGTACGACTTCTTCGAGCCCTCGGGTTTGGTTAACGAGAACGTTTTTGCCTACTCCAACCGCAGCGGGGCGGAGCGGGCTCTCGTTGTGTACAACAACCGCTATGCCGACGCCCACGGGACCATCGATGTTTCCGCGGCTTACGCCGACAAGGGCAGCGCGCAGCTCCGCCAGCGGCGCCTGGGCGAAGGCCTCGATCTCACCGCCGATCCCGCAGCCATTGTCGCCTTTCAGGACTCGCTCACCGGCCTCCAATTTCTCCGCCGGGCCGCGCAGCTTGCCAACAGCGGCCTCACTCTCGACCTTCACGCTTACCAGTGCCACGTCTTCCTCAACTGGCACAGCCTCTCGCCCACGCCCAGCGAGCCCTGGGATCGCCTTTGCGACTGGCTCAACGGCCGTGGTGTGCCTAGTCTCGGTGATGCGCTTGTCAATCTCCAGCTTCGCCCGGTCCACGATGCGCTGTGCGCTCTGCTGGACCCTCGTATCGTAGGCCTCTTTGCCGACCTCGCCGGCCGCCCGCGCTCCACAGCCCCCGAAGAGAGCCAGCATGCGACCGCGTTTCACGACCTCGCCGATGCCGCCTGGTCCCGTTGCGAGCCGTTCCTGCGCGCCGCTCAGACGGCCTACGCCGCGCGTACCGAGGGTCCCGATCAGCCTGTGGGCGCCACCCATCCTGCCAATCCGGCCCTGCTTGCTCCGGCTTTCCGCGCCCGTCTTCGCGCCGCTCTGCGTATTGCCGCTCTGGAGAACTTCTTCCCGGCGCCGTGGCCCGTCGCGGCCCGCGGCGTGCTGCCCAGCTATAGTCCGCAGACCTCTGCCACGGCTGTCTGCGGCCCGGTTCTCGCTTGGTGTGTTCTGCAGTTGCTCGCCGAGTCGATAGATCTGGATCGTCCCGAGCAGGTGGCGCTCGATCTCTTCGATCGCCTGCGGCTGCGTGCGCCTCTTGCCCAGTCCTTTGAGGCGCTCGGTCTGGAAGGTGAGGAGTCCTGGCGCGCCGCCGCGCGGCTGAAGGTGGGACTGCTTTCCGCTGCCGGCGCGCGACGCTGCGAAGAGCCCGAGCCCGATGCGGCGTCGGAGACTGTCTCCGTGCCTGCCGCTTCAGTTCCCTCTGCGCCCGCTCCGGAGTCCGCCGATGCGCAACCTGCTGCCGAGGAAAGCGTGGTGCTTGCGCCCGCCCTGTGGCTTGATCCGGACGTGCGCTGGCTGACTGGCGTACATGAAGCCGGTGGCTTCTTCTACCTGGTTCGCGAGTCCTACGAAGAGCTGCTTTGGTGGCTCATCCTTCCTGTGCTGCTCCGATCCGCCCTGGCCGCGCCGGATCGTGACGTCATGGTCGAACTGAATCGGGAGATGGATGAGGCATTGGCCACCGCCGAGGCGGCGCGCTATCGTATCGACCTGCTTCTGGCCTCTGCCCGCGGGGTGAGCAGCGACACGGATTCTTCGGAGGCGAGCGCGGAGCCGGTGATGCAGCCTGCAGTGAGTGAACATGCGCCGTCCGTCGCGGATGCGCACGGCGCAGAGATCGCGCCGCCGTCTCCGCAAACAGAAAGCGTTGATTCGCGCATCGTTCCGGGCTGAAGCGTCGTTCTCAACCCTGTCACGCGCGCCTCTTGCTCTGCCGTTCCGTGTTTTCGCCTGCGTGCTTTTTGTCACAACGAAAATGGTCTCCTTCGTCGTGCCTGGATCGTCACAAGGCGTTGTGACGAAATGCACATCGAATGCCTTCTCAAAGGGTTCAATGTTCCTCGCAAATCCACTGGGGAGAAGGATGCCGAGAAGGCCGCGCGGAGAAAAGCGCCGTCGATCTGCTGCCGGTTCTTCTCTTGTTCGTTGGGTTCACTTCTTTTCCTTTCCCGTCATGTGGTCCGGACGTGAGGAGTGTGGCTAATGCAGCCGCTTGCCGATCGCCGCAACTACGGGGGCCGTTCTTCCGCCGAAGACAGAGGAAATCCTCTCTTGCCGGCGCCTCTTTCCCTATTGCGGTTTGTTGCCTTGCCTGCATTCCTTCCGGCTTTGTCCGCGCGGCATGGATGGCCGCCTGCCTCAGCCGTGGGCATGGCGCTCCGCCATCGCTCTTTGCGGGCTTTCAACCGTGCCTGGGCGCACTGCGGCCGCCGCGCCTCGCTTTGAGGAGAGAAATCATGCCGAGCGTCACCAACAATCATTTCAGTTCCCAGGAAAAATCGGCTATCGACCGGGCGATTGCCCAGCATAGCGGCCATCCCGGCGAGCTGTTGAGCATCCTCGAGGTTGTTCAGTCCGCCAATCCCCACAAATATCTCTCTCTGGAAGCACTTCGCTATGTTGCCGAGCGCACCGGTATTCCGCCCGCCACGGTCTACAGCACAGCCACCTTCTATTCGCTCTTCAATCTTGAGCCGCAGGGCGACAACGTGATCTGCGTTTGCCGCGGCACGGCCTGCCATACCCGCGGGTCGCGCGCGCTGCTGGAAAGGCTCTGTCTCGATCTGGGCCTCAGTGAGCACGAAACCGGCGAAACCAGGGACTCCGAACGCATTGCGCTTACCACCCCGGACCACAGATTCACTATTCGCACCGTGGCCTGCTTTGGCCAGTGCGCTCTGGCTCCCGTCGCCGAGGTAAACCACCACATCTTCAGCCATGTCAACGAGCGCATTCTGCAGCGCGAGGTCAAGGCCTTGACACAGGGGAGGAAGTAATGCCGCGCATTCAAGATCTCGGTGTCTTCAGCGCCGTCCGCGAGGCCGGACTTGCCAAGCTCGTTCCGCCCACCACGCCGCGCCTCACCGTGGGCATGGGCACCTGCGGCCAGGGCAATAACGCCGAGGAGATTTACGACGGCCTGGACGAGGCCATTGGCCGCAGCGGTCACCACGTGATCCTGGCCGCGGTTGGCTGCTTCGGCGCCTGCTTTGAGGAGCCGCTCGTCGCTGTGCGCCTTCCCGGTTATCCGCTGGTGATGCTGCGTCGTGTCCAGATCAACGACATCACGCGCATTCTCGAGTCGGTTTTTACCGGTGTCATCCCAGGCGACCTCATCTATTGCAAGATTGAGGAGTGGGATCACATCACCGGTTCCGTTCGCTATGGCCAGGGCTATCCGGATATTGCCCTGTGGAACGCCATACCTTTTTTCAGCGCGCAGAAGAAGATCGTCCTGCGCAACTGCGGGCTGATCAACCCTTCCGACATTGAGGAATACATCGGCGTTGGCGGTTATCAGGCTCTTTACAAAGTCCTCATCGACGGCCGCCCCGAGTCCATTGTCGAGTTGGTCAAGCTGGCTCGTCTGCGCCGAGGTGGAGGGCGCGCATGTGTGGGAGATTGCTTCACGCGGCATCCACTCCCGCCTGGTTTGCGACATGGCGGATGACTGGGGACACGCCAAAAACTGCACCAACTGCGGCAAGTGCGTTGAGGCCTGTCCCACCGGTGCTCTGGCTGAAAAAGGCTTTCCCGTGATGCAAATGGTCAAGGAAAGCGAAAAGATCAGCTATCTGGCCCAGCAGCGTACCTCCCACGCCCGCCGTGCCCACTAGCATCGCGCGGCGGGATGCCGAAGCCGTCCACTGGGTGGCAGGGAGCCACTTCTTCCGGCCTTTGCATCCGATTCCATTTGTCGCAAACGCCCCAGGTCCGTAAAATCGACGTTGACGGTTAATTGTGCGTGACTCCAGCAGCATCAGGTGCCGATGAGCGAACAGAAAGCAGGGAACACCACCGAAGCGGCGGCCACTTCGCCAGCTTGGGCAAGAATCGAGTTGGCGCGTCATGCCCAGCGCCCTTACCCCATGGACTTCATCGAGCGGATCTTCACCGATTTCAGCGAGATTCACGGGGATCGCGCCTTTGGCGACGATGAGGCCGTGGCCTGCGGTATGGCGCGGCTCGGCGGCGATGAGGTCATGGTCATTGGCAACCGCAAAGGCGGCACCACCAAGGAGCGCGTGCGCCGTAACTTCGGCATGCCCCATCCCGAGGGTTATCGCAAGGCGCTGCGCGCCATGCGCATCGCGGAAAAGTTCTCACGCCCGGTAATCAGCTTGATCGATCTGCCCGGCGCCTATCCCGGCCTGGGCGCGGAAGAGCGTGGCCAGGCGGAGGCTATTGCCCGCAACATTCTGGAAATGTCCCGTCTGCGCGTGCCCACTATCTCCGTCATTAGCGGCGAGGGAGGCTCCGGCGGTGCGCTGGCCCTGGCCGTCAGCGACCGCGTGCTCATCCTTGAAAACGCGCTCTACTTCGTCATTACCCCTGAGTCCTGCGCCGCCATCATGTGGCGCGACGCCGCCAACAAACAGCTCGCCGCAGAGGCCATGCGCATCTCCGCTCCGGAAGTTGCTGCGGTCGGTTGCGTGGACGAGATTATCCCCGAGCCTTCCGGAGGCATTCATACCGACCACGAGACCGGGGCCGGACAGCTTGGCCTCGTACTCAAGCGTTGCCTGGCAGAGCTCAAGGCTGTTCCTACGGATGCCCTTGTCGCCGCGCGCCAGAAGAAGTTCCGCAACATCGCGCAGTTTTATACGGAAAGTTGATAGCCGTGTTCCGCCGTACACTGTGAGTGACTTGGTTGCCATGACTGGTAAAGTCCCTGTAGCCTTTGGAATACGCGCCGTCGCAGGAGGACGCCCATGAGCGCTTCCCCTCGCGGCATTCTTCGCTACCGTGCTTTTCTGGAGTTCCTCGCCGCCGTCTTCTACTTCTTTTTTGCCCGCTCCATCGCCCATCGCGCTGCCCTCGGACTCGTCCAGGATCCATGGGTACCGCTCATTGAGCAGCTCGCACTCGTTTTTCTATTGCTGGCGGGCTATGCGGCGATGGGTATGCTGCTCGACGGTCACATCGGCCCCCTTGCTGTACAGGGCTGGCCGCGTCGCGAGGGCTGGCGCGGAGAAGCCGGTCTGGGCATGGCCGTCGGCTGGTCCCTTGCCCTGGTTTGCGTTCTTGCCATGGTCTGCGACGGCGGCATTGCCATCGTCCTGATCCTTCAGTCCTATGCCGGGGGATGGCTTGTCGTCGATCTTGTCTTCTTCGCTCTCGCCGCCATGGTAGAAGAGGTTGCTTTTCGCGGCTATGGCTTCCAGCGTTTCGTTGAGGCGGTGGGTCCCGTCGGCGCCTCGCTCGGCTTTGCTGTCTATTACGCGATTGTGCAGGCGCTTCTGCCCGGCGCCAATCACGCCTCCATCGCCGTCTCCATCGCCTTCAGCCTCGCGCTCTCGGTTGCGTACCTGCGCAGCCGCGCGCTCTGGGTAAGCTGGGGCCTCAACTTCGGCTGGAAAGCCAGCCGCGCTCTCATCTTCGGTCTCGCTGTCAGCGGGCTGGGGAGCTTCTCGCCTGTCGTCCAGGGCGATCCCATGGGGCCATTCTGGATCACCGGCGGCGGCTTCGGCCTCGACGGAAGCTGGTTTGCTTTCTTCGTCTTCCTCGCCGCCATCCCGGTCGTCTTCCGCGTCACCCGCAATCTCGACTTCCGCTACAACGCGCCGGTGATTCTTCCCGGCGGCATGCCCGTGGATCTAGATGCCTCTGTCCGCGCCCGGCACGAGGCGTTTGCGGCTCCGGCAGCCGCATCCGCGCCGCCCCCGCTTGTTCAGATCGCCGGGCTTCCTTCGCAGTCGCCCGCTTCCGGAGCCAGTTCCTGCGGTCCCGGCCCGTCCACGGCGCCTCCGCAGGAGCCCGGAACGCCGCCCGCTGCGGACCCCGGTGGCGTGCCGTCCGGCCCTGCGTAGATGTGGTTCGACCCCGGCAATGCTTCGCCTGATATACACTGAAACCAGCGAGTTCCGCATTCCCGGCGCTTCTTCCTAGCCTGCCGCCGATTGCGAGCAGCCGCGCCGTTGAAGCCGCGCCGGACATCTCCAGCGCGTGTGCAGAGACAACCCCTTAAGGAGAAATGCTGAATCGATGGCCAAGATTGCCAAAACCGCTGATCGCAAGAAGATGATGGATACAACCAAGTCGACCGACTGCCCGAAGTGCGGCAAGCCAACGCGCATCGTCAAGCGCGTCAAAGATCGCGAGCGGGGCGTCCCGGGAGGCATGTATATCTCGTGCTCGGTGTGCGAGTTCTACGAGAAACTTTAAGCGCAGGAGTAGGCAATTTGCCCTGAAAAGGCCCGGCCTCGCGCCGGGCTTTTTCAGCTTTACGTTTCACCTGCTGCGCGCGCGCGGCTCACTTAAAACCGGAACAGGCGGGTGATCTTTACATACAGAATGCGTTGGTCGTTCAGCGCCGGAGGTCCGGAGGTGGGAAGAATGGGGTCATTCGTATTGCAGGTGCCGTCCGGATTCCGCGTGCACAGATTGGGATCGATGTTGGCGAAGTCCGTGGTAAAGCCAAAGTAGAAGGCCGTGCCAGGGTGGGGAAGAAACGTGAGCAGGAAATTGCCATACGCATCCTTGCTGTTGGTCAGGCTGGTGTAAGTGCTGTTGGGCAGAGTTGCCTGGTACAGGCCGATGAAGTTCAGCGACCATGCCTTATTCATCTGGTAATTCCATCGCTCCACAATCTGGTGCGTGTCGTAGGCCGTTGTGCCCGTTGGCAGATCCGTGAAGTGGGTGTATTGATAGGAGCTGGACAGATCCAGCGGTTGCACCGGCCTCAGATCGAAAGTGAGTTGATCCGAGGCCACGTTCACTGGGTAAGGCCCCTGGTTGCTGGGAGGTGAGTAATTGATGGTTCGCCCGGAGTATTCAGTAAACCCAACCGCAACGGAAGGCAGCGGAGCCGTGTAGAAGCTTACTCCGCCCACCGGCTCGTGATATTCCACGTTGTTTGTCAGAACCGGGTAATCGCTGGGCCGCAGGCGGTCCTGGCCCGCTTCAAAGAATAGCGAAAGATTGGTTTTGTGCTTGAAGTTGAAGTTGTAGGAAGGATCGATATAGAAATCCAGCGGCAGGCCGGTGTGGTCCCAGATGCGTTCGGAATAGACGCTGATGGAGTGAGAAAGCAAAGGCCCATGCGCGGGCCGGAACGTGTAGGAAAACCTTCCATTGGGTTCGCGCACATCGGGACGGGTAAAGAATCCGGTCTGGGTTGTATAGCCGGCGGCGATGTCGCTGTAGTTGGACCAGAAACTCTTGTGCAGGTCCGAGTAGCTCACCCCCTGCACCCAAGACTGCCCGCTCTGCCATGAGCCGTCGGTGTTCAGGGTCTCGCCCGTCACGCCTTGCCCGCTCAGTGTCCAGCGTCCTGCCAGCCGTACGCGGTAGTCGATGCCCCCGTTGCGGTTGAAGGTGCCCAGATACTCCCGGTCGGCGTAAATTACGCCCAGATTCGACTGGTTGCCGATGTCCCGGTTCACCCGCGCCACGTAAAAATGCGCGCGCGTGCCATAATCCGGAGTGCCCTGCGGCACGTTCAGGCCCGGACTCCGATCGTCGACATTCAAGATGCCCAATGCATAATTGCCTATCTTTCCTGTCAAGCGCTGGCCAATCTGCGGCATCACGATGTTGGGCGTGTAGTAGAGATTCAGCGGGGTCTCAAAGTAGCTGGAATTTTCAATGAAAAAGGGCCGCAACTCCGGGTAGTAGTACGGAAAACGCTGATTCGGAGGCGCTGGGTTGTTCACTCCAATCTGGCTGAAATCCGGATTGAACGTCATGTCGAGGATCAGACTGTTGTGGAGGACAAACTTCGTATCCAGCCCCGCATAGCCCTGCAGCAGCTTGTCGTTGAAAAACGGATCGACCGAATTCACCGTGTTCAACTGCCGGTAGCTGTGAGCCAGGCCGTAGGGCTCGAACTGCCAGTTCTTGCCCCGCTCGATGTCCTGAAAGCCCTGGGCCACCGCCTCCTGGGTCAGCACCCCGGCGACATTGTGCTTCACCTGCGGCCAGAACACGGATTCGCCCTTCCGCGAGATGCCGCGCTCCAGCACGATGCCCCAGGTGCGGAAAGCTCCTTCCGGCACGCGCTCAAAGCGCAGGCTGGCGAACGGAATCCTCATCAGGACCGTGTACCCGTCTTTGGTCCGGGTTCCCCATGTGTCCCAGACAGTATCGAAGGAGTAGTCGGAGCCGGTTTGCTCGGTATAAAGTGCATCGGCCTGTACGCCCAGGGGATTGGTCTTGAAGATGAAGGCGCGACGGCTGTCATGGAAGGTATCCAGCAGCACTTCAACCATGTCGTCGCCGCCGATCGAGTCGCGTGCCAGCATGTGCCCGCGCACCGCGCCCGGCGTGTCGTCCTTGCACACAAAAGCGATAAAGAGGAATTCGTGCGTATAGCCCACGTAAGCTGTGGTTGGTTCCGTGGCAGGCGATCCGTCGTCAGGATAGCGTTGGATGAAATGGGAGATACGCAACATCGAGCGCACGATCTCAGAAGTGGGCGTGGCGGGAAGGAAGTCGGCCAGCTTTGGGGTTCCCGGAATGGCCGGAATCACGATGTGGGGCAAACTGCCCGGTTGCGGCGGAGGCGCATGTTCTTTTCCCTTTTGATCGGACGCCTCAGGCAGCCGCGTCGCGGGGTCGCTGCTCGCCGGAGGCTGCCCAGCCCGCGCCAGTGGAACCAGAAACGAGAACAGGAGGAGCAAAAGAAGCCAGCGCACCGGCAGCACACCGTGCCTGCCGATACGCGTGCCGCGTGGATTGGGGTATCCAAACTGCAGAATTTCCTCTTCGCGTATGGATCATAATGGCGTGGGCGCAGATCCTGCCTCTGCGCTCCGCTATGCTTCAATTTTACCCGCTGGCAGAGGCTCTGGAGCGGGCTGTACCCATGTCGGTAACGTTTACAGAAAACCCTTGCAAAACCTGTTGGTTAACACCACGCGGCGTTGCGCACAGAATTCGCGTCTCTGGCGCCGGAGTGCGTTTCAGAGCGCCTCCGCCATCTCCCGCACAATGGCTTCGGTGGCGCCTGCAGGGTCCATCGCTTGCGTTATAGGACGTCCCACCACCAGAAAGGTCGCGCCTTGGCGAAGCGCTTCGCCCGGTGTGGCAATACGCTTCTGGTCCCCGCTTGCCGTGCCCGCGGGCCGAATCCCGGGAATCACCAGCACGCTCTCCGGCCCTGTTAGAGATCGGAGCATGGCAGCCTCCTCGGGCGAACTGACAAATCCCCTGATCCCCGCTTCCAGTCCCATCCGCGCCAGCAGTTCGACCTGCGCCGCCGGCGCACCATCCACGCCCACGGCCCGCAGTTGCGCCCGATCCATGCTGGTCAGCACCGTCACAGCCAGCAATTCGGGCGGGTTATCCAGTCCCTTCAGGGCCGTCCGGGCCGCCGACAGCATCGCCGGCCCCCCGGTCGCGTGCAGGGTCATCATTTTCACTCCCAGCCTGGCGGCCGACCGCACTGCCCCCGCCACCGTATTGGGAATGTCGTGGAGCTTCAGGTCAAGGAATACCGAGTGACCGCGAGCCATCAGCGGCTCCAGCACGGCCGGGCCAGCGGAGACAAAAAGCTCCAGTCCCACCTTGAACCAGCGGCAACTGTTTTCCAGCCGTTCCATAAGCGCATGTGCGCTGGAGGCATCCGGCACATCAAGCGCGACGATCAGCCGCTTGCGCGCCTCCTCTATGCGGTCCACGCGCGGCTCAGGTTCTTTTCTGAAGCTGGGTTTTAGTCTTTCCGGAATGGGCATGATTGCATCCTAACCCATGCGCCTCCGGCCGCGGAAAGAGCGCCGGAGGCGCAGCCGGATCTGCTCGGAGCCGCTAAACTGAAATAGATTTGGCAGCCGCGCAGCCTCTCGATTTTTCCAGCGGGTTCTTCGCGCCGTAATCGAGAAACAGGATCGCGGCTGGCCGTCGGGGGCTCAACGCAGCGAAAGGAGGGATGGCCATTGGTCAGGAGGATTCGGAAATTGCACATGGTGGTGTGGGCCGCTGTTCTGGCGGGAGCCGCCCTTCCGCTCGGAGCTTCCGGTGTGCATGCCAATCCTCTGGATCGTGATCCTCTCGTCCAGCAGGCCTATGAGCGCTTCTACAATCTGGATTATCCGGGCTCGATTAAGCTCTTCGAGCGCTTCCACGCCGAGCACCCCGGTGATCCGCAGGCGACCGCATTCCTGCTGGAAGCCGTCCTCTTGCAGGAACTCTACCGCCTCGATCTGCTCGATACCACCTTTTACGCCAATGATGGCTTCCTCACCGGCCGCCACGCCACCGCAGAGGATCCAAAGGCCCGCGACCGGATCTTGTCTCTTGCCGATGAGGCCATCCGCGAGGCTGACTGGAGGCTCAACCGCAACCCCAACGACATCGACGCGCTCTACGCCCGCGGCTGGGCGCGCAGCCTCAAGTGCACCTATATCGCCATGGTGCAGCGCGGTTTTGGCGCCGGCTTCCGGCTGGCCATGAAGGCCAAGGACGACGAGAACCACGTCCTCGAGCTCGACTCCAATTACATCGACGCCAAGCTGGTAGCGGGCGTCTATGAGTACGTGGTTGGCGCTTTGCCGTGGCCCTTCAAGTTGCTCATCGGCTTCGCCGGCATCACGGGATCGAAGACGCGCGGCCTCGAGATGCTCCGCGACGACGCCCGCCGGGGCGCCGCCACCAGCGTCGAGGCGCGAACCGTCATCGCACTCTTCCTGCGCCGCGAGGCGCGATACAAAGAGGCCATCCAGGTCATTCAAGAGCTCAAGCGCGAATACCCGCACAACTTCCTGTTCTGGCTGGAAGAGGCTAACCTCCGCAAGGACGACGGCGAAGGCATGGCCGCCGTCGAGGCCTATCGCGAAGTGCTGGCGCGCAACTCCACGCCTGGATACTTTGCCGATGCGCGCCTGGAACTGGCCTACTTCGGCCTTGGCGATGCGTTGCGCGGACAACGGCATTACGATGAGGCTGCCCGGGCCTACGAACACGCAGCCTGGACCCAGAACGTCGGCCCAGAACTCAAGATCAGGTCGTTGCTCGCCGCTGGAGAGTGCCGTGATTTGAACGGGGAACGCCAGTTGGCGGTCAGAGACTACCAGGCCGCTATCGCCACCGGACCCAACACCTCCCGCGCCGACACGGCTAGAAAACGCCTGCGCACACCTTACAGGGGAAACTGAGCCTGCCCGGCGCGCCATGTGCCGCCCGCGGGCAAAAGGAACCTTCCTTCGGCTATCTTCGTATCAAGAGAAGGTTCCCGCCGGTTCCAAAGGAGGGGTCGATCATGGCCGTGTTTTGCCATCAATGTGGTGCGGGGTTGCCACCCAGTGCGCGCTTCTGCTCCCGCTGCGGCGCCGTGATTCCCGTTACGCAATCCATGCCGGGACAGCCGCTGGTCCGGCCCATTGCGGGCCGCCAGATTGCCGGCGTCTGCCTGGCCCTGGCGCAGGCTAACGGCTGGGATGTTGCCGTTGTCCGCATTGTCACCGTCCTCGGCTTCTTCTTTTCCGGCGGATTTGTCGGCATCGCCTACCTGGCCGGCTGGATCGGCATCCCCGAGGAGAAACTTCCCCTGCCGGGAGAGTATCCTCCTAAGGTATGAAGAGCTACCTCGCCCCCGATGGAGCCCGCCTCGCCTTTCATGACACAGGTTCCGGCCTGCCCGTTGTTTTTCTGCATCCCACGCCGCTCGACAGCGAATACTGGCATCCTCTTATCCAGAATCTGGCCGGCATCCGCGCCCTTGCTCCCGATCTTCGCGGCCACGGCGCATCGGAACTGGGCCGCGACCTGCCCGCCGGCGGCTTTTCCCTGGTCCCCGACGCGCCCGTGCTCACCATGGCGCAGCTCGCTACCGACATCCTTGCTCTTCTCGACCATCTCCAGCTTGACGGCGCCGTCTTTGCTGGCTGCTCCATCGGCGGTTATCTCCTTTTCGAGCTTTGGCGTCAGGCTCCGGCGCGGATGCGCGGCTTAGCCATTGTCTGTTCCAAGCCGCAGCCTGATGCCGAGGCCAACCTTGCCCGGCGCGCCGCCAACATCGCACAGATCCGCAACGGTAGTGTCACCGCCTTCCTGGACGGCATGACGCAAACGCTCATCGGCGCAACCGCCCGCGCCCGTCGTCCCGCCATCGTCTCCGAGTTGCGCGCCCGCATGACGATGACGCCCCAGGCGCTTGTCGCCGTGCAGGCGGGACTGGCCACCCGGCCAGACTCCGTGCCCACGGTCGCCACCATCCGTGTCCCCGTCCTGGCCATCGCCGGCGGCGAAGATCCCGGCGTCACTCCGGCCGAAATCGAAGTTCTCTGCGGCGCGCCCGGCGGTTGCGCTCTTCACCTTCTTCCCGATGCCGGCCACTTTGCCGCTTACGAACAGCCGAAAAACGTCGCCACACTCTTCCAGCCCTGGCTGCGATTGTTCGAATCCTGATGGATCCCGCTCTATTGTCCGCTTCGCAGGGCGATTACCGTGCGATAGAAGCCGTGGATGGAGTCCTCTGTGCCCTGGGTGATCTGTTTCATCGCCTTTGGCACTGGAAAGGCGCGCTCGGCTTCGTCGAAACGGACGTACCACTTCACGCTCGTTGCGCACCCACTGCCCGCCGCCGGCGGCCAACAGGGCTTCGCCCAGATATGCGCCGATGTTTCATGCCGCTGTCAGCCTATCCTCGTCGCTCGTCCACGCGGTCCGCATGCGCTCGATGTAGCCATTCAGCCACTTCACGGAGCGGCCGTCATTGCCGAAGTCGAAATCCGTCATGCCCGGGCAGGTACGCGCTGCCAGGCGCGCATTCACCTTCATGCCCACGAACTGCTCCATATCCTCCGCGCTCATCTGCGGGTCCGCGGCGCGCCGAATCCACACCGGCAAACTGGCCGCGGTAGACCGCCTTGATGTGCTCCAGCCTTTTCGTCAGTTCCTCTGCCTTCTCCGCCAGGCCGAGCGCGCGCCAGTCCAATCGCCTCGCCGAAGAACTCCTTGGCGTCGCTGGAGTGTCCGCCGGCGTTAACGTGCGTTCGTGGCTCGCAGATCTGGTCATAGGCATTCTCGCCCCATGCAATGTACTGCCGCATTCGCTCCAGCCCCTGCTCCCTGTTCGTCTCGTCTGTCTTGCTCATGGCGCATCCACGCGCAGTTGAACGGGTCGCCTGCAGATGATGGAGAGAATCGCCCCATTGTAATCCCGCGCCCATGCCGCTTCGAGAATCCTGCAAGAATGCGATACCCTCAAATGAGCAGCCTGTTTTTCGGAACCACTCTTGACCCCATCCGTCATTCCATCTCCGCGCCCGTTTCGTCGTCCGCAGCCGCAGAGTCCCCTTCATTGCGGTCCGGTTTCGATGGAGGCTCTCGTCCGCAAGTTCGGCACGCCGCTTTATGTCTACTCCGCCGATCAGATTCTCGAACGCCTCACACTCTTTCAGCAGGCGCTTGCTCATCGCGCCCATCTGGTCTGCTATGCCGTCAAGGCCAACTCTGCGCTCGCCATTCTCCGGCTTCTCGCCGCTCGCGGTGCAGGCTTCGACATCGTCTCTGGAGGTGAACTGGAGCGCGTGCTGGCTGCCGCGCCTGATGCTGTAAGCCGTGTCGTCTACTCCGGCGTTGGCAAGACTGTCGCAGAGATCGACCTGGCTCTCCGCTCTGGCATTCTGGCCTTTAATGTGGAGAGCGAAGCCGAACTCGACCTGCTCGCCGCGCGCGCCGCAAAGCTCAGAACCCCGGCGCGCTTTGCCCTTCGCGTCAATCCCGATGTCTTTGCCGAAACCCATCCCTATATTTCCACCGGCCTCCGCCAGCACAAGTTCGGCATCGACATCCGCAAGGCGCTTGCTCTCTATCGAGGCGCCGCTGGCAACCGCTGGTTGCAGGCTTACGGCGTCAGCTTCCACATCGGCTCGCAGATTCGTTCCGCGGAGCCGTTCGGCGCCGCCATGCAGCGCGTGGGCAAACTCCTCGCCCAGTTGCGCCGCTCCGGCATCGAGTTGCAGGCCATCGACGCCGGAGGCGGCTTGGGCATCGACTATCATTCCGAGCATTTCGACGCCCCTGCCAAGGTTGCTGAATACGCTGCAGCCCTCAATCAGGCGCTCGACGGCTTTGCGGGCCGCCTGCTCATCGAGCCCGGCCGCTTCCTCGTCGCCCAGGCCGGCGCGCTTGTGGCCCGCGTCCTCCAGGTCAAGCGCAGCGGCAGCAAAACCTTCCTCATTACCGACGCGGCCATGAACGACCTCATCCGTCCCGCTCTCTACCAGGCCCACCACGAAATCGTTCCCGTGCAGACCCGGGCAGGGAAGCCGCGTATCGTCGATGTCGTCGGTCCCGTCTGCGAAACCGGCGACTTTTTTGCTCGCGACCGCAAGCTTCCCCCCATCGAGCCAGGAGATCTCCTCGCCCTTCTCGATGCCGGCGCTTATGGCATGGCTCAAAGCTCCAACTACAACACCCGCCTGCGCCCCGCTGAGGTGCTTGTCGAAGGAGCCAGGGCCCGCCTCATCCGCCGCCGCGAAACCATGGCCGATCTCCTCGCCCCGGAGATCCTCTGACCGGCGGCCGTTCGCCATTATTCCGCACATTGAAACTCCCGCCCTCCGCGTCGCGTCCTGTTAATGTGTTGCGCGGAGGATTCTTCTCATGCAGTTCGGTTTGAAAGCGGTTCTTGCTCTTGCCGTAGCGGGACTCACGCTGGCGTTTTGCGCCCCCATCTTTGCTGACTCGCTCACCATCAAGACCGTGCAGGGCAAAGTGCACGGCAAGACCATCAACGACGGTAAGGTGAAGGCCTTTCTTGGCTTGCCCTATGCTGCGCCGCCGGTCGGGAAGCTGCGTTGGAAGGCGCCCGAGTCGCCCGCCCGGTGGAAAGGTGTGCGCGATGCCACCCAATTCGGAGCGCATTGCGCGCAGGGGCACATGTTTGACGACATGATCTTTCAGGACTCCGGTCCCAGCGAGGACTGCCTCTTTCTGAACGTCTATGCTCCCGCCGACGCTAAGGCTTCGAGCAATCTGCCTGTCATGTTCTGGATTCACGGCGGCGGCTACGTGGGCGGCGCCAGCTCCGAGCCGCGCCATAACGGCGATTTTCTGCCCATCAAAGGCGTGGTTCTGGTCACCATCAACTATCGCCTGGGCGTCTTCGGATTCCTGGCCACCTCCGAACTGGCCAAGGAGGGTGATGGCGCGGCAGGGAACTACGGCCTGCTCGACATGGTCGCCGCCTTGCGCTGGGTCAATTCGAATATCAAAAACTTCGGCGGCAATCCTGACAATGTAACCATCTTCGGCGAGAGTGCCGGTTCCTTTGCCGTCAGCACCCTCATGGCGTCGCCCATGGCCCAGGGACTCTTCCAAAAGGCCATCGGCGAAAGCGGCGCGGCCTTTGGCGATCTGCTCGGCGGTGAGAGCCTGGCCAATCGCGAAAAGGCGGATGACGCATGGATGGCTAAGATCGGCGCCAAGTCGCTTGCCGATCTGCGCGCCATGCCCACCGACAAAGTCCTGGAGGCCGCCAAAGAGAAGGGCCGATTGGGATTCTCGCCGGTGGTCGATGGACGGCTGCTTACCGAGCCGGTGCCTGAGGTGTATGCTGCCGGCAAACAGGCCCATGTGCCGCTGCTGGCCGGATGGAATCGCGACGAAGGTTCCTTTATGGCCAAGGACATGACCGCGGCCAAGTGGAAGTCCATGGCCGGCCAGCTCTTCAAAGACCGCGCCGCGGAGTTCCTCAAGCTCTATCCCGGCGACAGCGATGAGCAGGCCACCGACTCGGCCATCGCGTTCGGCGGCGATTCTTTCATCGCCTTCGGCACCTGGAAGTGGATCGAGGCGCAGCGTAAAACCGGCGACGCGCCTGTCTATCGCTACCATTTCGAGTTGCGCGCTCTGCCCAGCAAGTATCATCCGGGCGAGTTTGCCTTCCATTCCGACGACATTGAGTACGTCTTCGGCACGCTCGATACGCGCCCCGGCGAAACCGTCCGGCCCGAGGACCGCAAGCTGAGCGAAGAGATGATGGGCTACTGGACCAACTTTGCCAAAACCGGCGATCCCAACGGTTCAGGCATGCCCGAGTGGCCAAAGTACGGCAAAGGCGATGAGCTGATTCACCTCAACAACCCCATCAGCTCCGGCCCCGACACGCTTCGCCCGCGCTATGAATTTCTGCTTCAGGGGATGCCCGCCTTCCACCTTTGATTGCACTCGTCCTCAATAACCTCGAATGGCCGCCTTTGCGCGGCCATTCGTCTACACTGCATCCATGATCTTTCCCGAGATTCTGCGGGTCGTGGCGCCGCCCTTGCCCGGGCACCTTGCGCAGTGGCAAATCGCGGCGGCCTACGCCGTCTTTGCCGTCAGTTACGTGGTATTTGCGCTGGGCAAGCTGCCGGGAATGAAGATTGACCGCCCTGGCATGGCCATCGTCGGCGCCGTCATGATGGTCGCCTTCGGCGTGGTCCCCGCCGGCCAGGCGCTGCGGTTTGTTGACTTCGGCACGTTGGTGCTGCTCTTTTCCATGATGCTTGTGGTGGGCTGCCTCCACCTGTCCGGTTTCTTCGACTGGATTGCGTCTCTGGCGGTCGAGCGCCTGCACCCTCGTTCTTTGCTGCCGGCAGTCGTCTTTCTCACCGGCGCGCTCTCGGCCTTCTTCGTCAACGATATTGTGTGCCTCGCCATGGTGCCGCTCACCCTGCGGGCCGCGCGGCGCATGGGACTCAAACCGCTTCCGTATCTGCTCGCCGTGGCCACTGCCTCCAACATCGGCAGCGTGGCCACCATCACGGGCAATCCGCAAAACATGATGATCGGCTCCTTCTCCGGCATCGGCTACCGGGCCTTTCTGGCGCATCTTGGCCCCGTGGCGCTCATCGGGCTGGCGCTGGACTGGATGATCGTCCGGTGGATCTTTGGCCCCGCCGTGCTGGAGAGCGTTCCGGCCGCCGCCGAAGCCATGCCGCCCATCCGGGCGCGCGATCTCCGCAAGCCCGTGATTGTGATCGCGCTCGTGCTGGGCGGATTCCTCGCGGGCTTCCCGCCGGCCATGACCGCGGCGGTGGGCGCAGCGCTCATGCTTATCACTCGTACGCGCGAGCCGCGGCTGGTCTACGACGAGGTGGATTGGGGCGTACTGGTGTTCTTCATCGGGCTCTTCCTGATTGTGGGCGGAGCCGAGGAGGCCGGGTTGACGCAGCAGCTCTTTGACGTTGCCGGGCGACTGAATCTTGCCCATGCAGGTGTGTTTACGCTGGTCACGGCCGCGCTTTCCAACCTGGTCAGCAACGTTCCTGCCGTCATGCTGCTCAAGCCGCTGGCTGCCGGCCTCCGCGGCGCGCACAATGGCTGGCTGCTGTTGGCCATGGCCAGCACGCTGGCGGGAAACCTCACCATCACGGGTTCGGTGGCGAACCTGATTGTGGTGGAGCGCGCCCGCGGCGAGGTGCACATCGGCTTCTGGGAGTACTCCCGCGTAGGAATTCCGGTCACCCTGGCGACGCTGACCGTGGGCTGGGCGTGGCTCGTCTGGGTGCGGTGACGCGCGGCTCGGAAGATCTTCTCGTATGCAGAAGGTTCAACCCGTTTCATCGCAGCCGCATGGCCGCGCCCCGGCATGATAACGTGATGCGCGGAGGAATCTCGCCATGCGGACGGCATCCAAAGTTCTCTCGTTCATGGCTCTCGTGGGCCTGGTCCTGGCGCTCACAGCAACGGCCAGGGCCGATCCCCTCACGGTGAAAACGGAGCAGGGCAGGGTTCACGGCAAGTGGATGGCCCATGGAAAAGTCCGGGGCTTTCTCGGCATTCCGTATGCGGCGCCGCCGGTGGGCGAACTGCGCTGGAAGGCGCCGGAGCCACCGCCCGGGTGGAAGGGCGTGCGCAACGCGCTGAGCTACGGCGCGCGCTGTATCCCCGGCCAGCCCTCGCCGGATATGGTCTTTCTCGACAAGACCGGCCCGAGCGAGGACTGCCTCTACATCAACCTCTATGCCCCGGCGGATGCGACTGCGGCGAGCAAGCTTCCCGTGATGTTCTGGATTCACGGCGGAGGCTTTTTTTCCGGCGCGGGCGGCGAGCCGCGCCACAATCCCGATTTTCTGGTTCCCAAAGGCGTCGTTCTAATCACGTTCAATTACCGGCTGGACGTTTTCGGTTTTCTGGCCACGGCAGACCTTGCCAAAGAGGCGGGCGGAACCGCCGGCAACTACGGCTTCATGGATATGATCGCCGCGCTTCGCTGGGTCAAGGCCAACATCCGGAACTTCGGCGGCGATCCAGGCAACATCACCATCTTCGGCGAGAGCGCCGGCTCCTTTGCCGTCAGCACGCTCATCGCTTCCCCCATGGCCCAGGGACTGTTTCAGAAGGCCATCGGCGAAAGCGGAGCGGCCTTCGGCAGTTCACTTCATTACGCGCCGCTTGCGGAGCGCGAAAAGACCGGCGGCGCATGGGTCGCCTCGCTGGGCGTGCATTCGCTCAAGGAGCTTCGCTCCTTGCCTGCCGCGACCATTCGAGCAGCCTCGCTCAAGAAGGGGATCATGGCGTTTCCTCCTGACATTGACGGCAAAGTGCTCACCGAACCGGTTTCCGCAACCTACGCCGCCGGGCGCCAGGCCCACATCCCGCTGCTTGCCGGCTGGAACGCCGACGAAGGTATCGCCTTTGGCAAGCACGACGTCACCGCCGCGCAGTGGAAAGAGGAGGCCGAAAAACTCTTCAAAGGCCGCGCCGCGGAATTCCTCCAGTTCTATCCCGCCGATTCCGACGCTCAGGCCACGCGCTCGTCCACCGAGTACGCCGGCGACGCCGTCATTGCTTTCGGCACCTGGAAGTGGATTGAAGCGCAGGTCAAGACCGGTGAGGCGCCCGTCTACCGCTACCATTTTGAGCTGCCTGCTCCCGATAGCACTTACTTCAAAGGCGGCCATACGGCTCACGCTGACGACATTGAATATGTCTTTGGCACGCTCGACACGCGGCCCGGCGCGGTCTGGCGCCCCGAAGACCGCAAGCTCAGCGAGCAGATGATGGACTACTGGACCAACTTCGCCAAAACCGACGATCCCAACGGCCCCGGCCTGCCCCTCTGGCCACGTTTCGACAAGACCGGCGCCCTCCTTCACCTCAATAACCCCATCACCTCCGGCCCCGACACCGCCCGCCCGCGGTATGAGTTCCTGCTCCAGGGCATGCCGCCGTTTCATCTTTAACGCAGGGCTCTCTTCATGCGAATGGCCGTCCGTGGGCGGCCATTCCTATTTATAGGCAGAAGTGGGATTGATCGGTCTATTCGGCGATGATGCCCGGGTCCGCGTTCATCAGCTTATAGGTGGTGTACACCGTGATGCTCTCGCCCGGCACGGTGTCCGTGGTTGCCGCGCTGCCCGGCACAATTTCGTAGTGCGCCAGGGGATTCATCGCAAAGTGCGGATTGTTCACCACGCCTCCCGTCACCTGGTACTTGTAGAGCGTTTCGCCCGCCTTCAGATGCGCGAGGTTCAGCTCGACCCTCTCGTCGGCTTCCGATTTGTTCAGCACGTAGATGGTCAGGTTTCCCTTGGGGCTGCGCAGCGCCGCCACCGCCACCTCCGGGCTGGAACACTCACTCTTCAGCACCGACGAGTGCTTGGCCATGAAGCGCGTGATGATCCCGTAGGTGTAGTAGGGAACCGGTTCGGGCTCAACCCTCTTGGTGTAATCCCACGTGTTCCTGTCAAAGGTGCGCACAAGCTGCCACTGCCCGTCCAGGTCGCCGCGGTTGGTAAAGCTCCAGCGGTTGAACCCGTCCGTACCCACGTTCATCCCGTCGATCAGCTTTTCGGCGTTCATCAGCTGGTTTGGGTAGCTCTTGGGCGAAGGGTCGTCGCGCACGGTAAAGACGCTGCCGCCCGCAGAATCGCCAAACTCCGAAAGAAAAAACGGAATCCCCCGGGCATGCGCCTTTTCCGCCCACAGTTTTTGCAGCGTGGCGTTCGGGTCGTTCGAGTAGTTGTGCGAGTCCCAGGCTCCCACGGCCTTGTCGTTGAAATCGAAATCCGGCGACTTCAGGCTCATGGCCCAATCCGGTCCCGATAGGCCGATCTCGCTCAATCCTCGCTTGTCCAGTGCGGTCCGCAGCGCGTGAATCGCCGGCATCAGACTTATCGACTTGCCATCCGGCCCCAGCCACCAGCCCCAGCTTCCGCCCGGCTCGTTCACCATACACAGCCAGCGGATGCAGGTGTACCCCTTCTGCTTCACCAGGTGCTCCATCAGCGTGGCCATCCCCTGAGCAAAGTCATCCACCGACTTCGGCGCGCTCTGCAGCCGCCCAACACCTTCGTACTGGTTCCATTCCACGTCTGCCCACATCTGCGTAAAAAATACGTCCACATGGTTTGCCTGGCACCAGTCGAGAATCCGGTAGAGCGTCTTCATCTGGTCGTTGTTCCAGTCGAATTTGCCCCGCTCCGGCTCGTACATCCGCATGTCGATCTCCACGCGGACAAAATCCAACCCCAGCCAGCTCGCTTCCCGCTCCAGATCCTTCCACGCATCCGTGTAGCTCAGCGGAGGATTCCCGCCCCACCCGCTGCCGCGCGAGTTGCGATTCTCCCTGTCCGTCAGATCCGGATACCAGTACGCCTCCGGCCCTATCGCGTGCCAAGAGGCCCCCGCGCCGCTGGCCATGGTGTGCGTCACCGCGGCCGTATCGATGTGAATCGCCACAGGCGCCATCTTCGCCGCGGGTTCGCTCTGCGCACTTGCCGCGCGCGCCATCGGGCACAAAGAAAGAAGCAGCAGAACCGCTTTGAATCCGTGCATCATGCGTATCCCTCGCTTAACACTTGCTCGCTGGAGTTTTTGGCGCAAACGGGTCGTGTACCTCCATGGCAAACTCCCATATTCCCCGCGCCCTCTGGTACATCAGCGCCCGGAACGTCTTCGGGTCGTTGATCCGCCACGCCTCCGGCGTGGAAAACCAGTAGGCTGTCTCTTCATTCATCCACGTCTGGCAGTACACGCCCCACGCCGCCAGCATCGCGTTGGCCTGCAGAGCGCCGTCGTCGCGCGCCTTTCCGCAGTGGTAGATATTCGCTGCGGCGCAGTAGGAAACCCCCGTCCACACTTCAAACTGGTGCGTATACTCGCTATCGCCCACGCCGGGCAGGGAATCGGGATGCACCGCATTCGCCACCCCCACGTCGCCAATGCCATCGCCGTTGCAGTCCTTCAGCGCCATCACCCCGCGCCGGAAGAGTTGCCGGTAATGCGACGTCATGCGGTCCGGGTTCAACACCGGCTCCATTCCCGCCACATCCACATAGCGCTGCCCCACCATGCCGTCACCCATCATGTCGTCGTTGTGCTGGTTGTACTGGTAGTAGCCGTACTGCGCGTTCCAGAACTCCCGTTCCGTGCTGGCCCGCGCCTTGTCGAGCATGGCGCGCACCTCCTGCAGAAACGCATCTTCCCCGCGCGTTTGTGCGGCCGCCTCCAGCATCTCCAGAGCCCCTAGCCACAGCACCGCGTTGAACATCTTGTTTTCCAGGTACTCTGAGCTTTTCATTTCGCTCAGCCCGTCGCCGTCGGTGTCCGTGGTTACCTGGTAGCGATAGCTGCGCACCATCGCCGGCCACACCTCGTCCAGAAATTTCTCGTCCCTGGTTTTGTGATAGTAGGCGTAACACTGCTGGATGAACTTCGGCGAAAGCTCCGACCACGGCGTGGTGATGCGCCCCTTGATGCCCAGTGGACCCTTGTTGTAGCCGCGCCCGTAGCCGTCGTAGAGAAACAATGGATCGCCCTCGATAGACCCTGCGTCGTGCGGGCAGCTGCCGTCCACCGTATCCATCACGAAATCCCGGAACAGCAGCAGCGTGGCCCGTTCCTGCTCCGGCCATAGATCGCGGTTGCTGCGTGCTGGATGGTGGCGCACGTCGAACGACTCGGCAAACGGGTACTCCTGGCACTCCATCACAAACGAGATATGCTGTCCCGGCCGGTTGCCGAACTTTTTCGGTTTCGTAATGCAGCCGTTCTCCCAGAACGACCCGCCAAAGGTGGCGTAATACAGCTCGTTCAGCATTGCCTGCTTCAGCCATTCCGGATGCGCCTTGCTCCGCAGGATGGGCGCCTGCCATCCGTCCACCGCCTCCAGCCACCTCTCGTGATTCGCAAGCGCCTCCTCGCAGAGGTGAAAGGCCTGATCGCTCCCCGACGCCGGAAACCACTCGGTAAACCGCCTCCACCAGCGCGTTCCCATCCCAAACTCGATCTGCGGAAAATACCAGCCCAGGGCAAACGGCACCGTGGCGCTGGCTCCCGGCTCCAGATTCACCGTGACGCAAAGCGCGCCGCTCGGCATCGCGCTCCGCTCCGCAAGGCTTGCGTTCTCGAGCCTGCCCTCCGCCGCAAAAGCCTTCCAGATGTCGTCGCCGTCGCCGTCTCCATCCCACGCCGGCACATAGGTCGCCGCCTGATTGGTGGCAATGCACCACTGCGTTCCTTCGGTCTCCGGCGGGTTCTTTGCATCGTGCGCCTCCATCGCGATCGCCGTCACGCCGTTCCTCGCGTCCTGCACCAGGCGATTGCTCAGCCCGCCCCGCTCCCGGAACGTCTTCTTTGACTCTTTGCTGTCGGGCTTGCCCATGGGCGTGTTCTGCGGGCCCGTGTAGGGTGCATTGGGAAAAGTGAACATCACCGACACCTTGGCGCGTGACTTGCCCGGATTGTGCAGCTTGAAGAGAAACACGGCCGCCGGGTATGAGGTCTCGCGGTAGTTCTCCTTGATTACCGGACTGAAGAATTGCAGCGCAACATCCGCCGCGAATCCCTTGTACTCGCACCAGCCCTTGGGAAAAAGCGCATGATAGACGCCCTCGCCCGGTTTCAGCCGCGGCCACGCCCGCAACACGTCCTCGCTGGCCAGCGTCCGCGCCGTCACCGCGCCCCCCACCTCTTCGCGCACGTGGAACGCAGCCTGCGGCAGAAACCGCTCTTCGTAGCGGCCGGTCTTCATCTGCCACGGGCCGAACGTTCCGCACAGGTTATACATGAAGTTGCCCGCGCCAATTCCGCCCAGCGGTATCCCTTTCCGGGTACGGGTCAGCGTGTTCAACCCGATAAAGTCGCCGGGCTTCTCCGGCGCCAGCCCGATCTTCGGCAGCGCGCCGAACGGCCGGCTCCATGCGCACGCGGGAATCCGCCATACGCCTCCCTCCGCGCTGGCGTCGTTCGTCGCGGCTGTTGCCTCGGTGGCGGCGCTGGACTTCGCCAGGGCGAGCGGACCCGCGGCCGCCATCAGTCCGGCAGCCGACGAAGCGCGCAGAAAAGTTCGGCGGCTCAGTTCATTTTTTTTCATGGATTCCTCGGCAGAGCCATCCTATCACTCTGCCTCGGACAGGGTAGAACTATCGATTCACGCCTGCCGCCGCGGCAAATCCATCCGCCTGGGTTGGCGGTATCGTGCTGATGGGCGGCGGATCATTGAAGGTCGCGGTCTTGGCATTGATGGCGTCGGAGTAATCCGCGCCCAGCCCCAGCTTCTTCAAAGCCCTCGAGTCCGGCATTAACCGGGTTTGCCAGCCGTTGTCGGCCTGGAACTTCTGCATGGCCGCGATCGTGGTCGCATCCCACTTGCCACTGGCATCACCGGACAGATAATGCTGACGGATCAGGGCCTGCTGAATCTCCATCACGCGATCCGGCTCAATGGCCTGCTGGCCGCGCGCCCGGTGCAGCCTGGAATGTCTGCGATGGTGCGAGGAAACGCGATGGGTGGACGCCCGGTGCGCCGATGTCCGATGAATCGACGCGTGATGGCTCCGTGCCGCTGTCTTGTGAACCGGTGCGGCCAGAACTGGCATCCCGGCCAGGCCGGCAAACAGAATGAAAAAAAAGCCTGCTCGCAAAAAACACACGCTGCCATTCCCTCGCGAAAAAAATGTCTTGCCCGAGGCGATAGGTAAAGTCTAGCCGGTGTCTTCCCGCAGGGCAACCAAAAAAAACTGCGCTGGAATTCTGCCCGCCAACAGAATCCCGCGGTGGCGCCGGCCGCATGGTTCGGCTGCCGGCGCCGTTCCGTGTTATTCCAGCGTTCCGCCCAGGTAATTGATGCCGCTGTCGGGGCTGCGCGGATCGATAACCTCGAAGACCACGTCGTCCCCATTCTTCAGCTTGCTCACCACGGCGTCAAACTGATCCTTGGTCCCGGTCGCCTGCTTGTTGATGCGGACAATCACCATGCCAGGCGCGAGTCCCTGCAAATCCGCAAAGGAGCCGGTCCGCACCGACTGCACCATCACGCCCGGGCTGTGAATCTTGGCTGCCGTCGCCGCCGAGATTTCGCGCACCACGATGCCCAGTTTGGCCTCGCCCACGTCGCTCTTTTCCTGCGGCTGGGTTCCCGTGCCCTGGCCCGTCAGCGCGGCGAAGATCTTGTCACGGTCGCCAATCGTCACTGTGGTGTCGGCCTGCTTGCCATCCCGAAGATAACCCAGCCTGATGGTCGATCCAGGCCTGCGGCTCGCAATATCGTTCACAAGATCGTCGCCGTCCTTGATCGTTCGCCCGTCGATGCTCACGATGATGTCGCCCACCTTCAGGCCGGCCTTGTCTGCCGGTCCGTCCGGTGACACTCGCTGCACCAGAACCCCATTCTTGAATCCATACACCCGGTTCACGGCCGCCGAGAGCCCCTCACGGAATTCGATGCCGATCGAGCCGCGCGTCACCTTGTGACTCGGGCTGATCAGATCGTTGTAAATCTGCACCACGGTGTTCGACGGCATGGCAAAACCGATTCCCTGGTAGCCTGCCGACTGCGTGTAGATCGCCGTATTCACGCCGATCACTTCACCGTTCATGTTCAGCAGCGGACCGCCGGAGTTACCCGGGTTGATGGCCGCATCCGTCTGGATGAAGTGCTGGAACTGTCCCGAGGCGCCCGGCTCGATGGTGCGGTTCTTGGCGCTGATGATGCCCGCCGTCACCGTCTGCGAGAGCGCAAACGGACTGCCGATCGCCTCCACCCAGTCGCCCACCTGTGCAATGTCGGAGTTGCCCATCTTCACTGTCGGCAGGGGCTTGTTGGTGTCGATTTTGATCACGGCCAGATCGGTCGCCTTGTCCGTACCAATCACCCGCGCCGGCCGGCCCATGTCCTGCGTGTCCGGGTCGGAGGCCAGTTTCACGTAGATCTTGTCAGCCTTCTCCACCACGTGGTAGTTCGTGATGATGTAGCCCTTCGGATCGACAATAAAGCCCGATCCCAGCGACTCGCGCACGCCGCTCCCGGCATCGTCCCCGCCGTCCGGCATGGGATTCTGGCCTCCGAAGAACCGGTTGAAGAAGTCCTGGAAGTTGTCCTGTCCCTGCTGCGAGTCGTCGCCCTGGTCGCCGCTGTCCGGATTCTGAGGATTCGGCTGCAAATGAAAAGCATGAGGATTGCGGTGGCCCCGGTTCTCGCTCTGCTTGGGAAGCGTCTCCGTGTTGATGTTCACCACCGCCGGCCCCACCATTTTGGCAATCTTCACAAACTCGTTCGGAGCCACAGGCGTGTTCACCACCTTCAGCGGCGTGGCGTCCGCGCTGTCGTTCTGCCTCTCCTGGCCGCGCACTCCATGCGCGGCAAAAGAGCCGACTACAATCGCTGCCGATAACGTGGCAAGCAACACAAAGACTGAAGCAAGACGGCGAGACCGCAGCCGTTCAAAAAGCGATTTCATGGGAATGTTGACCTCGTTGGGTTACCAGCCATCCGGCTGGGTTATTGGTTGCTTCATCCACCAGTATAGTCAGCCGCAAATCAAACCCGTTCAACAAAGGCTTCCAGCGTCGTCCGAAGGGGCTCGGCGGGCCTGACTTTGTTCCTCGCACGCGGGCACACAACAACCTCCAGACACAAACTGTTCTGTTTTCTTAGACGTGGCTTCCGCCCGACGGTCGCAGCCCTTTCCGCTGACTATTTTCAGTTCTGCGCCCTTGCCACATCCTCTCCGCCAATTCATGCTTCCTCGGATTCTGCGGTTCGGCCTGCCGCAAGTTTGACATTGGGCATTTCTCTCACTAGACACTACTACGATTGCACCGGAGATTCACGATACGCACAGGCGTTTCAGGTAATTCGATCATAATCAATTGCTTGCGGCGGAATTTTCCGAGAGCCACGGCGACCATTTCTGCGCCAAATGCCAGGGATCGTCTCTCCTGCCAGCGCAGTTTTGCGCATGGCGGCAAGTCTCTTGGTGATTTGGATCACTGTATACTGCTGAGTAACACCGCTAAGGTGAAATTCGATATGGATCTCCTCTGGCTCCGGGTGGCGGCCGCTCTTTACGCCGCGGCAAGCATCGCCGTTTTCCCCGCCGTCTTGTACGGCCTGGAGCGGTGGCGCAAGATCTGCGTCCACGTGGCGGGCATGGCGCTGTTTTTCCACTTCGTCTCGGTGGTGGAAATGCTGGTGCAGGCCCACCACTGGATGCCCGTTGGCGTCCGCGAGGTGGAGTCGCTGCTCGGCCTGGTCGTGGCCTCCCTGTTCTTTCTTGTCTGGTGGCTCTACGACGCCGTCTCCCTCGGCATCTTTGCCCTGCCGGCCACATTCTTCCTGGTGTTTGTGCCCTCCCTGGGGCCGGGCGGCTACACCTTCCCGTCGGAAGGCATTCGCATCAGTTGGCTCGTGGCCCATATTGTCGCCCTCATGCTGGCCTACGCCGCGCTGGGCTTCAGCCTTCTGGCCTCCATCCTCTATCTCCTCCTGGAGCGCCGCCTGAAGAGAAAACGGACGACCGCCAGCGAAAGCCGCTGGTTTGCCCTCGATTGGCTCCCCTCGCTGGACTCCCTTGAGCGCCTGGCCCATGCCACCCTCGAGTTTGGCTTTCCCTGCATGACCATCGGCCTGGTCATCGGCTCGGTCCTGGCCCAGGAGACGGTGTTGGGCGCGGCCTACTTCCGCGATCCCAAGGTCATTGCCTCCTTTGCTATGTGGCTGGTTTATGTCGGCCTCCTTCTGGTGCGTCGCGGCGCAGGACTGCGCGGCCGCAAGGCAGCCTATCTCTCCGGCGCGGTCTTCCTCGTCATGCTCGTGGTGATGGCGGCGAACGTGATCAGCCGGGTCCACAGGTTCGGTCCCCAATGAGCTTGGCGATCGTCGGCGTCAACCACAAAACCGCGCCCATCCAGGTGCGGGAACGGATCGCCATCTCCCGCGACCAACTGCCCGATGTCACGCGCGCTCTGGCGGCTTGGCCCGGCGTCACCGAGTGCATCATTGTCTCCACCTGCAATCGCGTGGAATTCCTGGCCGCGCTCGATTCGCCTGATATCGACCTGCCGTCTTTTCTCTATAACCATTTCGCCATCGACCCCGCATCGCTCCAGCCGCACCTCTACCAGCGGTTCGACCACGATGCCGTGCGCCATCTCTTCCGCGTGGCGGCCAGCCTCGATTCCATGGTCGTGGGCGAACCGCAGATCCTCGGCCAGGTCAAGGAAGCCTATGCCGTGGCGCGTGCCAACGGAGCCGTCGCCGGCCAGCTCGAGCATCTGCTCCAGAGCGCTTTTTCCGCCGCCAAGCGCGTGCGCACTGAAACCAGCATCGGTTCCAACTCCGTCTCTATCGCCTCCGTGGCCGTCGAGCTGGCGCGCAAAATATTCGGCTCGCTCCAGGGCCGGACGATCTTCCTTGTCGGCGCCGGCAAAATGAGCGAGCTTGCCGCCCGCCATCTGGTGCAGCAGGGCGCTGGCTCCATTCTGGTCGCCAACCGCACGATCGAGCGCGCCCGGCGCATGGCGGAGCCCTTCGATGGGCGTGTGATTCCCTTTGAAGATCTCTACGGCGTTGCCAGCCAGGCCGACATTGTCATCAGCTCCACCGGCGCGCCGCACCCCATCTTCCGCCGCGAGCACGGGCAGGCTTTCATGCACCGGCGCCGCAACCGGCCCATGTTCTTCATTGATATCGCCGTGCCCCGTGATGTCGATCCGGAGATGAACCGCCTCGACGGCATCTTCGTCTACGACATCGATGACCTGCAGCAGGTGGCCGCCGCCCACATGGCCGAGCGCAGCCGCGAGGCCAGCGATGCCGAAGCCCTCATCGAAGGCGAAGTCGAGCGCTTCCGTCAGCGTCAGCGCGCCGTCAACGTGGCGCCCGCCATCGTGGCCCTCCAGCGCAAGGCCGAGGAGATGCGCCAGGGCGAGCTGCGCCGCCTTCATGCGCGTCTGGCCTCGCTCTCCCCGGAGCAGTCCGAGGCGCTGGATGCGCTCACCCGCGGCCTCGTCAACAAGTTTCTCCATCCGCCCATGAAAGCCCTCAAACAGGCCGCCCGCGAAAACGACTCCCTGCGGCTCGACGCTCTCTGCGATGTCTGGTCCTTGCCCGCCGTCGCCGATCCGGAGTCCGGTGCGGAAGACGCGCATGAGCAGGCCGATCGGGCCATCCTCGAAGCAGAAAAAGCGGGTGATACGTCGCGCGCGAAGGAACAGGCGGGTAAACCATGAATCTGCGCATTGGAAGCCGCGGCTCGCAGTTGGCGCTTTGGCAGGCCCATCACATTGCCGGCCTCTTGCGTGGCCGGGGACATACGGTCGAGGTCGAAATCATCAAGACCACCGGCGACCGTCTCCAGGAAGTGACCTTCGCCCAGGTAGGTTCCAAGGGCATGTTCACCAGGGAAATTGAAGAAGCGCTGGCCGCGGGCCGCGTCGATCTGGCTGTCCACTCGCTCAAGGATCTACCCACGGAACTGCCCGGGCCGTTTGCTCTGGCGGCAACGCCGGCGCGCGTCGATCCCCGCGATGTCCTCGTCTCCGTGCGCCATGCCAGTCTGGCCGCCCTGCCCCAGGGAGCCAAGGTGGGCACCAGCAGCCAGCGGCGGCGCGCGCAGTTGAAGGCGGTGCGGCCCGATCTGCAAGCTGTCGAGTTCCGTGGCAACGTGGACACCCGGCTGCGCAAGCTGGCTGAGGGGGAGGTGGAGGCCATCCTTCTGGCGGCGGCCGGCCTCGACCGTCTGGAAAAGACCGATTGGGTCCGCGAGCGCCTGGAACCGGAGGATTTTTGTCCTGCCGCGGGCCAGGGTTCGCTGGGCATCGAAACACGCAAGCAGGATGCCGCAACCATGGCGGCAGTGGCGTTTCTCGACGATCCGATGACCCGCTTCGCGGTCACGGCGGAGCGCGCAGCGTTGGCCGCTCTGGGCGGCGGCTGTCAGGTGCCTATCGGTATTCACTGCCGCGCGGCCGGCGATCAAGACGTCGAGATCTTCGGCGTCGTTGCCGCTCCGGAGAGCGGCGCGGCCGTGCGCGTGCACCATGCCGTGCCGCGAGCGGGTGCGGATGCGGCGTCGCTGGGCCGTTTGACCGCGGCCAGTCTGATCGAGGCCGGCGCGGGGCCGCTACTGCAAGCCGGTCAGGCCACCGGCGGAGCTGCCCGGTGAGCCAGCTTGCCTTGCGCGGACGCCGTGTGCTGGTCACGCGCGCGGCGCATCAGGCCGGCAAGCTCAGCGATGGATTGCGGGCGCTAGGCGCCGAGCCGGTCGAGGTTCCCGTGCTGGAAATCGGCCCGCCTGCAAGCTTTGCGCCGCTCGACGCGGCTTTGCGCCAGTTGAGCTCCTACCACTGGCTCATTCTCACCAGCGCCAACACGGTGCGCGCGGTCATGGACCGCGTCAGGTTGCTCGCTGTTCCCGTTGGCGGCGCGCGCGTGGCGGCAGTGGGCGCGGCCACGGCCAGGGCAGCGGCCGATGCGGGGCTGCGCGTGGCTCTGGTACCGGAAGCTTATGTGGCTGAGAGCCTTGTGGAGAGCTTGGCGGCGCAGGTCAGCGGCCATCGGCTTCTGCTGGCGCGAGCAGAGGTGGCGCGCGACGTGATTCCCGATGCGCTGCGGACGGCGGGGGCGATAGTGGACGTGGTGGACGCTTACCGCAACGCCATGCCGGCCGGCGCTCCGGAGCAGCTCCAGCGCGTGCTGGCAGAGGGGATCGACGCAGCCACGTTCACCAGCTCGTCGAGCGTAACCCACCTTGCCGATGCCGCGCAGGCCGCCGGTCTGCTGTGGCCCTTCACGGGCGTAAAGGCGGTTTCCATTGGGCCCATCACCAGCGCAACGCTGCGGGAGCAGGGATGGGAGCCAGCGGCCGAAGCCAAACCTTATGATATTGCCGGTCTGGTCGCGGCGGTGGCGCGCGTGCTGGCGCAACCGGGCGTTTCCCGGTCCGGCTCCGTGCAATAAAAGCTGCGCCGGTCCAGTCCCAGTTCACATTCACGATTGCCAGGTCTTGTCCTTGGAGTGGCAGAGTTGCTCCAGATTGCAACGGTTGCACTTGGGCTTGCGCGCCTCGCACACTTGCCGGCCGTGATGGATGATCTGATGCGAAAAGCCGATCCAGCGGTCGCGGGGCAGAATGGACATCAGTTCCTGCTCCACTTTTTCAACGGTTTCGGTTTTGGCCAGTCCCAGCCGGCGCGCGATGCGGAAGACGTGTGTGTCCACCACCACCCCCTCGGCCTTGCCAAAGCAGACGCCCAGAACCACATTGGCGGTCTTGCGGGCGGCGCCGGGAAGGGTGACAAGCTCGGCCAATGTTTGCGGCACCCGGCCGCCGAATTCTGCGAGGATCGTGCGCGCCGCGCCTTGGATGGATTTGGCCTTATTGCGGAAAAAGCCCGTGGTGCGGATCAGTTCCTCCAGCTCGGGAAGACTGGCCTTGGCCATGGCCGCCGGAGTAGGGAAGCGCTTGAAGAGCGCCGGCGTGACCATGTTCACACGAACGTCCGTGCACTGGGCGGAGAGGATGGTCGCCACCAGAAGCTCCCACGGGCTGCGGTGGTCGAGAGCGCAGTGGGCTTGAGGATACGCTTCGTCGAGAGCGGCCAGGATCGCGGCCATGCGCTCCGGAGCCAGGCCGGCGCCGGCAGCGCGTCCCGTTCTTCTGGCCGCGGCTGGGCGGGTGGGCGCGGGCATTGTTCTGGATCGGGTGGCTTTCATGTGGATGCGGCAAGGCTGCCGCTCCTATGGTGGCATGGCGCGCCAAGGAAGACAAAGGCCCGGGCAGGCTGCGGCAAACCCCGCGCCGGTGTGGACCGGCGGTTGCACGAATCCCGGTTGTCTATGTGCCGGATTCGTGCAGCCGCTGGTCGCCCGATGCCGAGGCGTCTCCTGAGATCGCGTACGCAACCGCCGTGCCGATGAGGCTGGGAATAATGAAGGCGTGTCCGCCGGTAGCTTCGGCGACAAACACCACGGCGGCCAGTGGAGTCTTGTAGCCCGCGGCAATAAAGGAGGCCATGCCCACCGCCGCATAGAGCGCCGGCGACGAGCTGTGCGCGATCGACTGCGCAAATGCCACGCCAAACGAACCGCCCGTCAAAAACAGCGGCACAAACATGGCGCTTACGCCGCCGGCCCCCAGTGTGAAGATGGTTGCCGCCAGCTTGAAAATGCCAAAGAGAACCAGCTCCGCCGAGCTGTGTGGATGCTGCAGAATCAGGCCCACCGCCTCGTAATTCGGTCCCAGCGGCGTCAGCGGCCCGTTGTAGAGGTGCACGAAAGCCTCTCCGCACAAGGCCGTGAGCCCGCCGCCCAGCGCCAGCTTCAGCCAGTGCGGCGCCCGCCAGTGGATAAAAAGGCCGCGCACCCGCCGGAAGATCGTGACAAAAACCATCCCCGCCAGGCCAATCGCCAACCCCAGCAGCGCGCACCACAGCAGATCGCGCCGGGTGAACGAGGGCGCGGCGGAAAAGTCGAAGAGCGGCGCGCTGCCCAGGAACGAGCTGAGCGTCATGAACGACACCACCGACGCAAGCAGCGACGGCAAAAGCGCCTCGTGCGCCAGGTCGTCCTTGTACGGCATCTCCAGCGAAAAGACGATGCCCGTCAACGGCGCCCGGAAAACCGCCGACATACCCGCCGCGGCCCCGCAAATCAGCATGATCCGGCGGTCGCGCGCATTCAGCCGCAACCTCCGCATCGTGCGTAGCCGCTGCCACAGCCAGGAGCCAATGGCTCCGCCGCCGTAGATACTGGGCCCCTCCAGCGCCGCGCTGCCGCCGGAACCCACCGTCGCAATGGCCGCCAGCAGCTTGGGCCAGTACGGCTTCATGTCCACCGCCCCCTCGCGTTCGTGGTAGCTCCGTATGATCTCTTCGGTCGAGTGCTCGTTGGGATCGGGCGTGAGATATTGCATGATGAGACCGGCCGCCGCGCATCCCAGCACCAGCCCAGGCGCCATCGCCCAGGGATGGCGCAAGTAGAAGTGCAGAATGGGCGGCCACATGCGATCCAGGATGATCGCTACCAGGGCAGTAATGATCAGCCCGGTCATCGCGCCGATGATGGGCGCAATCACCAGCCATTTGCGCAGATCGCGCGCATACGCCGCCGTCACGTCCCGGCGGAACCGGAGCGAATACTTGCGCAGCAATGGGTGGCGGAGCAAGGGGGGCCGGCGCCGTGCTCTTGTATTTGTTGCCTTCACCGGGCTTTTTATCACCTCATCGTGTGGAGTGTTGTGTGTCGCGTACCGGCTTCTTCCTCTGCCCGGCCGGCAGTCCTCGTTTTGGCGCGTTCTCCGCTCCCAGAAAGTCCCGTCGCAGGCGCTGCAACTCTTCGTGATGCAGCAGCGAGAGCGCCTTCAGAATCTTTTCTCCGCGCGCCGTCAACGAAACCACAACCACGCGCCGGTCCTCCGGATCCTCCGCGCGCCGCACCAGGCCGCTCTGCGCCGCGCGGTCCACCAGCCCCACCACGGAGTTGTGCCGCTCTTGCAGAAACGCGGCGATCTCTGAAATGTTGACCTTGCCTGTGCCCGTAAACCCGGCTATGCCCAGCATCAACTGGTGCTGCTGCGGCGTAATCCCCGCGGCGCGCGCAGCCCGTTCGCTGAAGCGTAGAAACGTCCGCAATTTATGACGAAACAGCGCCAGCTCCCGAAACAATTCTCTTGGCGGTTTTTCTTTCATTTCTGCCGGCCGTCTGGCGCGCTGGCGCACGGCTTCCTCTCTTGGTTTTAAGTGTATCGTGATACGATCCTATCGTAAAGCGATATATCTTGTTTGAATGTATGATCCAGGTTTCGCATCCGTCGTTTCACCCTTGCCTTCCGAGGCAGAGAGGTCTTGTCCACGGCCGAGGGCTATTTTCACACTCTCTCATCCAAATCCTTGTGCTGGATCACCACTCTGCCGGGATCTTCAAAGGTCGTTGAAGATTTGCGGTACTTTGGTAATTAATAACTGCTGCACCTTCGTAATATATGATCGCCAGCGTATCTCTCTCTTTTGAGAGATTCTCGGGGTTGAAGATGAGATGGTTGCGGAAGGAGATTGTGCACATCCTCAAGCGCGCAACTTCCAAACGCAGGCGTTTGACCGTACTGATCAGTACGCTTCTCGCAGCCTTCTGCGGAGCGGCGGCAGGCTACGTGCTCAGCGGCCTGGTCATGCAACAGCGCGTCGAGATGATCGCGGACCAGTTCGTCCAGCGCATTCAGAGAGCGCAAGCGCTCACCACGGAGGACGGCCGGTCGATTCTAGCCGCCCTGCGGAATTCTCCTTATCCCCCTTGCTCCGGCGCGGAAATTGCCTGGATGCGTCATCTCGTTTTCCAGTCCAACTTCGTCAGCGAGGCCGGGCGCATGCGCGATGGCAGGATTGTATGCTCGGCGACCCTGGGACGCGTTAACGCGTCAAATGGCCCTTACACGCCGGATCTCATCTGGCCGAAGAATTCCAGGGTTTATCTGAATCTGGCCCCCTATCGTCTTCCCCGCTGGAATACGGTCGCCATTCAGGAGGGCAACGCCTTCATTGTGATTCGGCCCAGCTTGCAAGAGTTCTTCAGCGAAGCGCCGCTTCTCTTTGCGGTTACGGGACTGGAGCCCGGTCGCCGTTCCCCGCTCTACATACAAGGCAATCTGGTCGGTGTGCTGCCATCGATCCTGACCAAAACCGGCCGGGAACGTGTCGGCGGCAATCTCTATGCCACGCGGTGCGACCCGAATCGTCTGATCTGTGTTACGGCCAGCATGTCCACTGCGAGTGCCATGCGCTACGCGCAGCCTATCGTTGCCTGCTCAACGGCTGCCGGCGCGCTCATCGCATCGCTGCTGTCTCTGGCCTTCTCGCTGTTGTATCTTCGCGGCCACGATCTGGAGCGGCAGCTCAAGGAGGCCATTCGCGAGGAAAGGCTCAATGTGGTCTATATGCCCATCGTCGAGCTTGCTAGCCGCAGGCTCGTGGGCGCGGAAGCCTTGGTGCGATGGAACGATGACGAAGGCCGTGCGATTTCTCCGGAGACCTTTGTCGGCATTGCAGAGGATCGCGGCTTTATCGGCAAGATCACGGAGATGGTCGTGCGCCGTGTCTTGCTCGAATTCGGCAGCCTTCTGCGCGCGCATCCCGGCTTCAGCATCAGCGTGAACGTGACTGCGGCTGACTTTGCGGATTCCGCATTCCTTCCCATGCTCGATCACGCGCTGCAGCAAGCCGGAGTAGCGCCGCAAAGCCTGAGCATTGAGATTACCGAGTCTTCGACCGCGCGCCGCGATGTCATTCGCAGCACCATCGCCGAACTGCGCCGCCGGGGACATCGCGTCCACATCGACGACTTTGGTACCGGATATTCAAGCCTCGCTTATCTCCACGAACTCAGGATCGATGCCATCAAGATTGACAAGTCCTTCACCATGGCGATCGGCACGGAAGCCGTAATGGAAACCGTGCTGCCGCAGATCATCGCCATGGCCAATGCTCTGCGTCTCGACGTGATTGTCGAAGGCATCGAAACCGAGGAGCAGGCTGCCTATTTCATGAATTTGCGTGTACCCAGATACGGGCAGGGATGGCTCTTCGGCACTCCGGGGCCGGCGGAAGATCTGGCTGCCGCCATCGCACTCCTCGATGCCGAAGCTGGAGAGGCGGAAATCTTCGGCACATCGCCCGCGGCCTGCTCTGAAGATGATTGAATGTCCAACGCCTTTGCGGTTGCCGCGCGGTTCAGCGGGCAGCCACGGCCGATTCGGCCAGAGCCAGCGCGCCGTAGAGCACGCTGTCGTCGCCCAGCGCCGCGGGCCGCACGTCGATGCGGGCGCGCGACCAACCGGTGACCTGCCGCCGCAGTTCCGCGTTCAAGGGAACAAAAAGCGCGTCGCCGGCCTTGCTCAGGCCGCCGCCAATCACGATGCGCGCGGGGTTCAGCAGCAGGATAACGGACTTCAGGCCTAGCGCCAGATCCACCACATAGCTGCGCACAAAGGCCGCATCGGCCAGCAATTCTTTGGCCGGCTTGCCGTGGTCGGCCTCAATGCTCATCCCGCTGCAGAGGCGTTCCAGGCAGCCCTCCGCGCCGCACACGCAGCGCGGGCCGCCGGGCCGCACGGGGATGTGGCCCATCTCGCCGGCAAAGGAATCGGCCCCGCGGTAGATCTTCCCGCCCACCACGATCCCGGCGCCGATGCCGGTGGAGAGAGTCATGTAAAAGAGCGGATCGCAACCGACAGCGGCACCGTATACGGCCTCGCCCAGCGCGCCCGCGTTGGCATCATTGTCAATCGTGGCGGGAACTCCCAGCTCGGCGCTCAGTGCAGCGCCGAGAGGAAAATTCTGCCAGCCGGGAACCACGTTCGAAGCGGTTACGCGTTGCGAGGGAAAATCCACCGGTCCGCCGAATCCAATGCCGCAGCAGGTGATTTCCGCGTTCCGGCGCCACGTGTGGGCTATCGAGGCAATCTGCTCCATCATCCAGGCTCGGCCGCCTTCGCGCTGCGTGGCGCGCGTCTCGCGCATGGTCATGCGGCCATTCTGGAAGAGAGCCATCGAGAATTTGGTGCCGCCAATATCCACTGCCAATACATTCATTGCTTCCATCCGTGCTTGTGGTTTCGTGATTCCCACCCTATTCTAGTTTCTGGACTGGAAACGGAGTGCCATGAGTTTTTGCAAGCAATACCGCGCCGACTTGCTGAAGGTCATCGAAAGCCTGGACATCGGCAAGGTGGAGGCAGCCATCGCCTGGTTCCGGCAGGCTCGCGACGAGAACCGTCAGATCTTCACATGCGGCAACGGAGGCAGCGCTTCCACGGCCTCGCACTTTGTCACCGATCTGCTCAAGGGAGCCAGTTACGGGCGCGCACGCCGCTTTCGCATCCAGGCGCTTACCGATTCTCTTTCCACCATTACTGCCTATGCTAACGATGTGAGTTACGAGTGCGTCTTTGCCGAGCAACTCAGGAACTTTGCCGTGCCCGGTGACCTGGCGATGTGTATCAGCGGCTCGGGCAACTCGCCGAACGTGCTGGCGGCGGCTCGCTGCGCCCGGGAGTTGGGCTGCCGGATCATCACACTTACGGGCCGCGACGGCGGTAAGCTGGGTTCCATGGCCGATCTGAATATCTGCGTCGGCCATCCGCACATGGGACGTATCGAGGATGCGCATTTCGCGATTTGCCACATGATCGGCTATGCGTTCATGGAGGGCGAGTGCGTCCCCGCGGCAGAGTGAGACGTTCATTGCGGTCCTATTGACGGGGCCGAGGTTGACGCTAAGAGGGTTGATGGATGTATATTACACCTATCTGGTCGCCGTTTTCTCTATCGTGTGTGCCCTGAGCGATTGTGCTGAGCCGCGGCTGAAGCAGACGCCGTTCTTTATGCGCGTGCTGCGCAAGTAGCCGGTGGCCCAATAGAATACGGGCAGAGGGGTTGATTTTTGGAAGATGGGCCGTTGTTCCCGCAGTTTCGCCGGGCAAGGCGGTAGGGCGCGGCCGGCAAAGGAGATTCCGTTGAAACCGATGCGATATGTGATAGCGCTGTTAGCCCTTGCTGGAGTGGTGGTTTCCGTGCTGGCGTTGCAAGTGCATTACTCCACGGCCGTCCAACCCTGCTCCATCAATGAGCACTGGGACTGCGGCGTGGTGAACCACAGCCCCTTCGCGGAGATTGAGCACATCCCGGTAGCCATCATCGGGATTGCCGGCTATCTGGCGTTGGCCTTGCTGGCCATGACGCGGCAAAAGTACCTGTTGTTCCTGGCCACGCTCGTGGGCCTCGGATTCGCATTGCGTCTTACCTTTGTCGAGGAGTTCGCTTTGCAGGTCTGGTGCCTCTATTGCGTTATCTCGCAGTTCATCATCGGGCTCATCACGTTGCTGAGCTTGGGCTGGTTCACGGTCGAGTATCTGTCCCTCAAACGTGGCGCGCGCCAGGGATGACTCCTCGCTCCGCCGGCCGATCTCACAGGTGAATCCGGCCGCTGCGAATCAGCGTTAGCGATCCGGCGGCCACCACCATCCAGAGCCGCACCCCCTGCAACAGCGGGCGCATGTCCACCTCGCGCGCGTGGCGCAAAAGCGCCTCTCCGGCATCGGTCAGCGTGTTGTGCGCGCCGGTGCGGGGGAAGAGCCCCGCGCCGCGCGGACTACCGTGCGGCGGGCTTCGGCAGCATGCGCAGGTATTCTTGCGTCAGAAGGGCGCGCAGCCGCTGTGCGACGGCAGGATTGCAGCCAGTCTCCAGCGCCCGGCAACGGTCGATGGCGCGACGCAGATCGCGCAGAAAGGCTACACACGAAGGACATGCCTCGATGTGCTTGCGCATCTTGTCGCAGGTGAGCGCCTCCACGCGGCCGTCCAGATACTCCGACAGATTGGCAAAGATCTCGCGGCATTCCAGGGAATCTCCACCGTTCTTCACACCGCGCTTGCGCGGCTGTTTGGGCGTGGATTTGGCCGGTGAGGCGGCGGGGCCGTCGAGCAGGCGGCTCATCTGCCGGCGCACGCTCAGCCGCGCCCGGTGCAGCCGGATGCGCACCGTCCCCGGTTTCAGATTGAGAATCTGCGCCACCTGCTCCGTGCTCAGCTCTTCCATGTCGTGCAGCACCAGCACAATACGCAGATTGGCGGGAATCTCCAGAATCGACTGGTGCAGTAGATGGTGCTGCTCGGCGTGAAGCGCGCGGTGCTCGGGGCTTTTGCCCGTATCCTGCAACAGGCGGCCCAGTTCTTCCCCGGTGGGCATCAGTTCGTCCAGCGAGTCGGCATGCCGCGATGCGTCCGCGCTCTTGCGCCGCATCCGCCAGCAGCGGTTGCGGGTCACCGTGTAAAGCCACACCGCCAGTTCCTGCGGATCTTTGATCTTGATCAGGTAGCCGAGCGACCGGTAGAGCACCTCCTGCATGGTGTCTTCGGCATCCTCGGGATGCCCGCAGAACTTCATGCTGAAGGAATACACCGTGTTTTGCAGCAGCGCCAGAGCCTCTTCGACGGCCTCGGGCGTGTTGCGCTGCAATAGGTCGGTTGCCTGGATGAGTTCGGGGCGCATGGGCGAAAGGGAACACGTCCAGTATAAGCCGTCATGCGCGAGGTTGCCGAAGGGGAGTGGACGCCGTGGCGCGCTACTGCGAGGATCCCTCCTGGGTGCCCTGGGTCTGCATCGAGCCTTCGATCATCTCCAGGCAGAGAGACGAAATCTTTCTCAGCCAGGCCTGCTCCTCGCTCGCGGCCGGTGTGGAGCCGGCCGCGAGCCAGGCGCGCAGCAGCGCCGCGGCCAGAGCGGTCTCGGCCCCTGCGCGGCCTTCTTCCAGAAAGAACATCTGACGATAGACCTCGTCCTTGATCCGCTCGCCGCGCAGATGCGCGGAGCAGCCCGCCCGATGTGTCGTCTTGCGCGTGGTCATGGTTGCTTCTCGCCCTGGACCAGCCATGAGTAACGCCACAGCCGCGCGGAGCCGTGCGGCGCAAATCCAGCCTCGCGCAGTTCGTGCTCGGCGTGGGCTGCGGCAATGCGATGATCAAGCGGCGGCCCGGCCGCGGGCTCCACGTCCGTACGCCAATCGAGAATGGCCACGCGGCCGCCGGGCTGCAAGATGCGTATGGCCTCGTGCAGTACCGCCTTGCGATCGTCGAACTCGTGCCAGATATTGGCCAGGAAGACCAGCGCGCACGATCCGGCTTGCAGGCTGGTTTCATGCGCCTCCGCCTGCACAAGCTCGACATGGGCCAGTTCCGGCGCGTTGAGTTTCTTTTCCAGCAGTGCCAGCATCTCCTGCTGCGCGTCCACCGCCACAATCTTGCCCGCGGGGCCGACGGCGCGGGCCAACGGCAAAGCGAAATAACCTGTGCCTGCGCCCACATCGGCCACCACTGTGCCGGGCTGAATCCGGAGCGCCTCAACAATCTCGTTGGGCGGCAGCCAGCGCAGCCGTTCCGGATCTTCGAGGCGGTTAGCATGGGCGGGATTGAACCGGCGCTCGTGCATTCAGTTGGCCCTCGTGCAGCTTGCATCCTTCAGGCCAGCGGCGCGCAGAATCATCATCGCCGGGCACCAGTTGGTAAAGGCCGACTGCAGCAGGTTGAGGCCCACAAGAGCGGTTAGCCAGAGCCAGTTGGGCGAAACAAAATGCGCCATCCCCAGCGAAATCAGAATCACAACGGCGGCCATCAGCCGCAGTCCACGTTCAACGGTCATAGCGTTTCTCCTTCTTCGGATTTGGGTTCGAGGGCGGGCCCGGTCTTGTGGCCGCCATGAACCATGTAGTAAAGAACCGGGAT
Organism: Acidobacteriota bacterium; assembly: GCA_021846985.1. Classification (GTDB taxonomy): domain Bacteria; phylum Acidobacteriota; class Terriglobia; order Terriglobales; family Acidobacteriaceae; genus Telmatobacter. The sequence goes on from JAJZVX010000001.1 coordinate 292,574, forward strand.
GGTGGGCCACGACAGAAAAGTCGAAGCCACCGCGCCCGCCATCAGCGAAACGGCGAGTCCCTGGAAGATCGGGTCGGTGAGAATCACGCTCGCGCCCACCACCACTGCGGCTGCCGTCAGCAGCATGGGGCGGAAGCGCGTTGCGCCCGCGTCGATCACCGCGTCTTCCAGCGGCATACCCTGGCGGATGCGCAACTCAATGAAGTCCACTAGGATGATCGAATTGCGCACGATGATCCCGGCGCCCGCAATGAACCCGATCATCGAGGTCGCGGTAAAGAACGCGCCGATCATCGCGTGCGCGGGCATAATGCCCACCAGCGTCAGAGGAATGGGCGCCATGATGATCAGAGGCACAATGAAGGAGCGGAACCAGCCCACCACCAGCACGTAGATCAGCACCAGCACCGCGGCAAAGGCGATGCCCATGTCGCGGAAAACTTCGATGGTGATCTGCCACTCGCCGTCCCACTTCATCGAGTAGTGGTCAGTCGACTCGGGCATGGTCGCGTTGTAGCGCTTCAGCGTGTACCCCGCGGGCAGTTTCAGATGATCCAGTTGCTTGTTCATCTTCAGAATCGCGTACACCGGGCTCTCTTCCGCGCCGGCCACGTCGCCGGTCACATAAACCACGCGCTTCAGATTCTTGTGATAGATGCTTTGCTCAATGGTGCCGTGCTCTATCTTTACCAGTTCGCGCAGTGAAACCATGGTTCCGTCGGCGCCGGGCAAATGGATATTCTCCAGTCCCTGCTCCGAAGAGCGGTCGGCGCGATCAATCTCGACGATTGCAGGCACCGGCTCGCGCGCCGTCCCGTCGTGGATCAGTCCCACCTGCATCCCCGAGGAGGCCAGCGCCAGCGCGTGGGCCACATCGGAAACGGCGATGCCGTGTTGCGCCGCCTTCACCTCATCCACGGTGATCTTCAGTTGGGGCTGCGGATCTTCGACATACCAGTCGATATCCACCACCCCCGGCGTGTGCAGGAAGATCTGCTTGATCTGCCCCGCCACCTCCGTCTGGCCGGCCAGATTCGGACCGTAAACCTCCGCCACCAGCGTCTGAATCACGGGCGGTCCCGGCGGCACTTCGCTCACCTGAATGCGCGCTCCATACGCCTTGCCGATCTCGTCCAGAATCGGCCTCAGCCGTTTGGCGATCTCGTGGCTCTGTAGTTTGCGCTCCTTGGCCGGAAGCAGGTTCGCCTGGATATCGGCCTGGTTGGACTGATGCCGCAGGTAATAGTGCCGTACCAGGCCGTTGAAGTTGTAGGGCCCTGAGGTGCCGGCGTAGTACTGATAGTTGGCCACATCCGGCTGCCGCGCGATGGCGTCTCCCAGCGCCTGCGCCACGCGCGCCGTCTGCTCCAGCGGCGTTCCGTCGGGCATGTTGATCACCACTTGGAACTCGCTCTTGTTGTCGAAGGGCAGCATCTTCACGCGTACCAGTCCCAGCGGAACCAGTGCCACCGACGCCAGCAGCAACACCACCACCCCGGCAAAGAAAATGGTGCGGTTCCGTTCCGACTCGATCAGCGGCGTCATGATGCGCCGATAGATCCGAGTGCGCCAGTTATCTGTTTCTGACTTTAAAGTGTGGGCGTTCCCGAGGTGTTTGCCCAGCAGGCGCAGGGCGGCCCATGGAGAGACCACGAAGGCCACCATCAGCGAAAAAAGCATGGCCGCCGAAGAGCCTACCGGAATGGGCCGCATGTAGGGGCCCATCAGGCCGCGCACAAACGCCATCGGAAGCACCGCCGCTATCACCGTGAAGGTGGCCAGAATGGTGGGGTTGCCCACCTCGGCCACGGCCTCCACAGCCACATCGCTGATGGGGCGGCCCTGGTTTTCCGGCAGCCGGAAGTGGCGCACCATGTTTTCCACCACCACAATCGCGTCGTCCACCAGAATGCCGATGCTGAAGATCAGCGCAAACAGCGTCACGCGGTTGATGGTGTAACCCATCAGGTAGAACACCAGCATGGTGAGCGCCAGCGTGACCGGAATGGCCAGCAGCACCACCCCCGACTCGCGCCAGCCTAGGAACAAGGCAACCAGAAAGGTGACCGAAAGCGTCGCTAGCAGCAGGTGCTCGAGCAGTTCGTCGGATTTGTCCTTTGCCGTTTCGCCGTAGTTGCGCGTGATGGTCACGTTTACGTCGCGGGGAACACTGACGCCTTGCATCTCATGGACGCGCTTCATCACGGCGTTGGCAATGTCGGTAGCGTTGGTGCCCTTGCGTTTGGCAACCGTCAGAGTCACCGCGGGGAACTGGCCGGTAGCGGCGCTGCTCATGTGCCCGGTGCCAAAGACCACATAATTGGCGGGCTCGCCGGCGCCATCCACAATCTTATCGGCCACGTCGCGCAGATAGATGGGGCGCCCGTGTGCCATGCCTACCACAACAGCTTCCAGGTCTTCACGGCGCGTGAACAGGTTGCCGGCCTCCACGCGGATTTCCTGGTTGTTCTCTGCAAAGCTGCCCGTTTGCAGGCGCGCGTTGGCGGCCTGCAGATGCCCGGCGATGGCCAGCGGCGACAGTCCGTAGGCGTTCAGTTTAGCCGTGCTCAACACCACCCGCATGGTGCGTGGCAGGCCTCCGATGACGCTCGTCTCGGAGACATCCGGTATCTGCGCAACGCTATGCCGCACTTCGTCGGCAATGGCGCGCAGTTGATAGCCGTTGTAATGCGGACCCCACAGTGTCAGCGACAGAATCGGCACGTCGTCAATGGAGCGCGCCCGGATCAGCGGCTGCGTAACCCCGGGTGGCATCTGGTCGAAGTTTGAGTAGAGCTTGCTGTAGACCTTGATCAGCGCGTCTTCCTGCGGCGTGCCCACCAGGAAGCGAACGATCACCAGGCTCTGCCCCGGCGCTGAGGTCGAGTAGACATACTCCACCCCCGGAATCTGGTGCACCAGGGTCTCGATCGGCAGCGTCACGCGCTCTTCCACCTCGGCCGCCGAGGCGCCCGGCATGGCCGTGGCCACATCCAGCATCGGCACCATGATCTGTGGATCTTCCTCGCGCGGAATAATGGCCACCGAGAAGATACCCAGGGCGAGCGCCGCTGCGATGAACAGTGGTGTCAGCTTCGAGTTCAGAAAGCTGTGCGCAATGTGTCCGGCAATTCCCAGTTCCTGCTTCATGGCTGAGCCTCGATGCGCTTGCCGGCCAAATCCCGGTCGGAGGGCGCGTCCACCAGCTTCTCGCCTGCCGATACTCCAGAAAGCACCTCAACGCGGTCTCCGTGGGGATTGCCCAGCGTGAGATAACGAAGCTGTGCAATGCCCTGGCTGTCCAGAACGTAGGCGCAGGGAAGGGAACCGCGCATCACCACGGCAGAGCGCGGAATGAGAATGGCCTGTTTTTCACCGTTGTCGAAATTCGCGGTTCCGTACATGCCCGCCCTCAACGGGCTTGAAGAAGGAAGATTGATCTTCACCAGAAAACTGTGGCTTGCAGGATCGGCGGCAGGCACAATCTCGGCCACTACCCCCGGCAAGGCAGCCGATCCGGCGCCGTCGATCGTCACCGGCACCTTCATGCCGTTGTGCACAATGCCGATGACCGATTCGTCCACCGTGGTCTGCAGTTGCAGCGTGCCAGCCCGATCCACCTGGAGCAGCGGCTGACCCGGTGTGGCCATGGTTCCAGGATCGGCCATTCGCGCCGTGACCACGCCGGAGAAGGACGCGACCAGCCGCGTATACCCCAACATGGTGCGCGCGGCGCTCTCCTGCGCCCGCGCCGCCTCAGCTTGGGCGCGCATGGCCTCCAATTGCGCATCTGCTGCCTGGGCCTGCCGCGTCACCACGTCCATCTCTTGCGGGCTTACGCTCTTCTGCGTCTCAAGCTGCTTGTAGCGCGCCAGCGTGCTCTCCGCCAGCTTGGCCTGGGTCTCCGCCGCAGTTTCCTGATCATGGGCCGCCTTCACGCCGGCCTTGGCTTGCATGGCCGAAGCGCGCAATGCCGCATCGTCAAGCACTGCCAGTGTCTGTCCTGCGCGCACCGTGTCGCCTTCGCGCACCAGCACCTGCTGGATGCGCCCCATCACCTGCGCCGATACCATCGCGGTCTCGCGCGCATGCACCGTCCCCGTGGTCTTCAGCGTAACGGGCACTTGCTGCTGCTGGCTTTCTACCAGTTTCGCTTGTGCTGTCTGAATGGCTGGTGAGGCAGGCTCGCCGTCATGACAGCCGCCCAGCAGCGCCGCGGCTACGGCTAAAACTCCGGCTCCGAAGAGAGTTCTCATTGCAATTCCTCCGCCGCATCGGGAGTCAGTTTCCCTGTCGCGTATAAAACTTCCGTATAAGCCATGGCATTGCCGTAAACGGCATGCCAGTAGCTGGTTTGGCTCTGGCGCTCCGCGTCTTCGGCGCGCAGCAAATCGGTGATGGTCGCCAGCCCTGCGCTATAGCGGTTCTTCAGGATGCGCAGACTTTCCGCTGACTGGGCCAGGGCCGCGCGCGCCGTCGCCACGGAAAGCGCTGCCGTCTGCAAGTGAATATGCGCTTGGCTTACCTGTAACCGCACCTGCTGTTGATACGAGGCCACCTGCGCGTCGATGCGCTGCTTGGAGGCGCGCTCGCTGGCCAGTTGCGCGCGCTTGCCGAAGGGCAGAATGTCCATGTTGATCTGCACCCCGGCCACCCAGTTGTTGCCGCCGGCCGTGTTCAGTGAGCCGCGGTCTTCTTCCCAGTTGCCATAGGCGCTGACGCGCGGGCCAAAGTCCGACCGCGCCGCAGCCACCGCTGAAGCCTGCGCGGATTGTACCTGGCCCAGTGCGGTCAGGTCGGGCCGCGCCTTTTCCGCCTCGGCAATCTCCTGTTCCAACTCCCCCTGCGGAAACTCGTGCGCGTCGATGGCCTTTAGATCGCAGCGCTTCAGCTCCGGCGTGCCCATGGCTTCGCGCAGTTGCGCCCAAGCCAGTTCCAGGTCGCCCTGGGCCGCGATCAGCTCCTGCTTGCGCGCTGCCACATTCACCTCTGCGGACATGCGATCCGACTCCACCGCCAGTCCCGCTTTCACGTGCTGGTCTATTGAAGCCAGCAGCGCCGCGGCCGTATCCTGCTCGTGTTGCGCTACGGATATCTCGCGCTGCGCGTAGAGCACGGACTGATAGGCATTCACCACGCGGAAGACGATGCGCTGATCCACGGCCTTGGCCGACGAAGCCGCGCTGGCCTTGAACAAGTCCGCGCGATGAATCTCCCGCTGCGTCTTGAACGAGTTGAACGCCATCCACGAGCCTGAGAACCGCGAACTGAAATTCCCGATCGGCTGCGGACGATTCAGTGAATCCAGACTGAAGTTGGCTTGCGTAAACTGCCGCTGCCGCAGCAACTCCCCAAAGACATAAACCGGATCGTCGCCCCGCGAGATGTCTTCAATAAAGTTGAGCTGAGGCAGCAGCGCGGTACGCGCCAGGCTGGCGGCCGATGAGGCCTCCTGGGTGCCGGCGTGTGCCATCGCTGCGTCTGGGTTCGAGCCCAGCGCCCGATCAATGGCTTGCCGCAACGTCAGGCTGTCCTGTGCGGCGGCGCTCCACGCCCCTAGACACATCAGGAGCGCTACGCTCATGAAGCGAGAAACACGGGAATTCATGGATTGAATTGACCTCGGTAGTGCTTTCATACAATTAAAGTCCCGGAATCCCGGTTCCGTTACAAATTTGTGCGGGATAAATTCTTCATCGGCACAGACCCCGGCGCAGGGGAGGGGTTTGCGGTTTCAAAAGGCAGGTGGAGATCTCTCTAATATATTCATCAACAATGATTTAAGAGAATGAGGCGCCGGGAAGATCAGCCCGCGGACGTTAGGCAAGGACGCTCTTGTCATGGGAATCTTTTTGCAGTGAAGCTGGCGGTGCGCTTACAAAACCTCCGACCAGGTGGGGGAGGCGGCAAAGGCGGCGTGAATAAGCCCCACGTGGGAGTAGGTCTGCGGAAAGTTGCCCCACATGCGCGGTTCCACCGGATCGTGATCCTCTGAGAGCAGCCCCAGAGGCGACAGCGCGCGATGAATGCGGTCGAAGACTGCCGATGCCTGCTCGCGATGGCCCGCGGCGGCCAGGGCTTCAATCAGCCAGAAGGTGCAGATCACAAACGCCACGGCGGGCTTGCCGAAGCCGTCATTCAGGCTGTAGCGCTGCAGCCAGTCGCCCATCGAGAGATCCCGGTGAATGGCCTCTACGGTACTTATCAGCATGGGGTCGCCGGGCGGGAGAAAGCGCAGACTTACCATCTGCAGCAGAGAAGCATCCAGGTCTTCGCCGCCATAATGGCCCACAAAGCTCTTCTTCGCGGGGTTCCACGAGTTGGCCATTACCTCGGCGTGGATGCGCGCGGCCGCGGTTTGGTACCCGGCTGCGCGCTCCGGCGCGTGCTGATCGGCAATCCGCGCCATGCGGTCGGCCGCGGCCCAGCACATCAGGCTCGAGAAGGTCTGCGGTTGCCACTCGGTGCGATACTCCCAGATACCCGCGTCGGGAATGCCGGTCATGGAGATAGCCTTTTGCGCCAGCCCTTCGATGAGCCGCAGCGCGGCGGGTGAACGCTCCGCGCTCAGCCGTTCGTCCATGAAAATGGGCGCCAGGGCAAGCACCATTTCTCCGAAGATGTCGTTCTGCGAGTGCAGCGCGGCGCCGTTGCCAATACGCACGGGTTGTTCGCCGTTGTACCCCGGCCAGTTTTCCAACACTGTCTCTTCCAGGTTCTGTGAGCCGTCCACGCGATAGAGCGGCGCCAGGTTCAATCCCGGCGCGCCTCCGGCCACGTTCAGCAGATACTGCACAAACTGCTCGCGCTCTTCGAACTGCCCCAGCAGGCCGAAGGCATTTAGCACGTAGTAGGAATCGCGCAGCCAGCAGTAGCGGTAGTCCCAGGTGCGGCCGCTTCCCGGTGACTCAGGGATCGACGTGGTCATGGACGCGATGATCGCTCCCGTATCTTCAAAACAGTGCAGTTTCAGCGTCAGCGCGGAGCGGATCGTTTCCTGCTGGAAGAGCGGAGGAATGTCGCACTGCTTCACCCAGCGCTGCCAGTAGCGCGTGGTCTCGTTCAGAAAGCGCTCGCAGAGCGGCGCCAGCGGCTCTTCCACGGGAGCGCCCCAGGTCAGCACCAGATGCTGGCGGCCAGTTAGCGTGAAGGGCTGACCGCCCAGATAGGACAGCGGAATGTCCGTCGTAAGGCGCAACTGGCTTGAGAAGCCCTCGAAACGCACGTGATGCGAGCCCTGCATGCGCGCGGGCCGCCCTTTGGACCATCCCAGCCGCGGCTCGCACGACACCGCGATGCGCGGCGTCCCTTCGATCAGGTCCACGATGCGCATCAACTGGGTAGGGCGGAACGCGCGATCATAGTGAATGAAACGCGGCGCAAAATCAATCACCCGGAACGAGCCAGTCGCTGTGTGAAACGTGGTCTCAAGGATGTTGGTGTTGGGAATGTAGCGCTGCGTGCCGGCTTCGCCCCCGGCCGGCCCAATGCGAAAGCAGCCGCCCTCCCCGTCGTCGAGCAGCGTGGAGAAGACCGGCTCCGAGTCGAAGCGCGGAAGGCAGCACCATACCACTTCGCCGCTGTTGTGAACCAGCGCGGAGAACTGGCAATTGCCAATCAGCCCCAGGTCTTCCAGCCGGATATTGTCGCCTTGGCCCATAACGTTTGTGCTTCAATAAGAGTATGACACGCATGGCGCGATTCATTCTCACTCTGATTGTGGGGTTGGCGTTGCTCACGTGGGCAGTGTCGGGTGTGGTGCAAACCACAACTCGTGAATGGTTCGAGCGCGACGTTACCTCGCGAGCGCAGCTGGTCATGACCAGCGCCAGGCAGTCGATTGCCGATGCCTGGTATGCGCCCACTGACCTGCAAAGGCAGTTGGCCGCCATTGCACGTGACGAGCGCGTCATCGGCGTCGCGGCTTGCAGCGCGGACTTGACCACGCGCTCCAGCACGCCAGGGTTTCCCGACGAGTTCAGTTGTTCCGCGGTGGGATCGCGCGTGCGTGCCGCGGAAGTGGCCGCCGGCGGTAGCTCGCAGACTTTTCGTGGATGGAGCGCCACAGCCGCGTTGCCCACTGGCCGCGTCTACGTTACCGCCATGCCCGTCTCCGCCCAGGGGCAGGTGCTCGGCTTTGCCATCATGGTCCATGACCTGAGTTACATTGAGCGGCGCGAGGAGGCGGCACAAACCTTCTTGATCATCATCTCCGCGGTGTTGGCGGTGCTGGCCTTCGGTGTGCCGCTGCTGGCCGCCAAGAGCGCGCGCTCCGACTGGAGCCGCGAGTTGCGCCGTCTGCTGCACGGCGGAGGCAAGCAGAAAAGCGAGTTCCAGCCCATCCTGAGCGACATGCGCGAACTGCTGGGCCGCATGGCCAGTGAACGCGAAGACGCTCCCGGGCGATGGACGGCGGTGCGCCTGAAGCAAACCCTCAATCGCTATCTGCACGGCGAAAAGGTTGTGATCCTGGCCAACCGTGAGCCTTACGTCCACCAATACACCGCGGATGGAAAAATCGAAGTGCAGCATCCGGCCAGCGGTCTCGTCACCGCTCTGGAACCTATCATGCGCGCTTGCTCGGGCGTCTGGGTAGCGCACGGCAGCGGCTCCGCCGACCGCGACACGGTGGACGGCAACGATCGTGTGCGCGTCCCGCCTGAAGAAGAGTCGTATCATATTCGCCGCGTTTGGCTCTCCGACGAAGAGCAGCAGGGTTACTACTACGGCTTCGCCAACGAAGGCCTGTGGCCTCTTTGTCACACCGCGCACGCACGGCCCGTCTTCCGCGCCGGCGACTGGCGCCAATACCGCGCTGTCAATCAGCGTTTTGCCGACGTGGTGTGCCGTGAGGTGGATTCCAAAGACCCCATCGTCCTGGTTCAGGACTATCACTTCGCCTTGGCTCCGGAGATGATTCGCGAGCGCCTGCCGCAGGCCACGGTCATCGCCTTCTTCCACATTCCCTGGCCCAACTCCGAGCGCATGGGTATCTGTCCCTGGCGCAACGAACTGCTCGAGGGCCTGCTTGGCAGCAGCATCCTCGGCTTCCATACTCAGCTCCACTGCAACAACTTTCTCGATTCCGTTGACCGATTTCTCGAGACACGCCGCGACCGCGAGCAGAATGCCGTTATTATGCAGGGCCATCGCACCCTGGTCCGTCCCTATCCCATCTCGCTGGAGTGGCCCGTGCACTGGGTCCAGTCCGCGCCGAGCGTCGAAGAGTGCCGCGCGCAGGTGTGGCGCGATCTGGGCCTCAAGCCTGGCGCCCTCCTGGGCATCGGCGTCGATCGCCTGGACTACACCAAAGGCGTGGAAGAACGCTTTCAGGCCGTCGAACTTCTTCTCGAACGCCATCCCGAGTTTCGCGGCCGCTTCAGCTTTGTGCAGCTCGCCGAGCCCAGCCGCACCAAGATCGAGCGCTACCAGATGCTCAATGACACCGTCGAGCGTCTGGCCGAGCGCATCAACCTGCGCTTCGGCGCCCCGGATTACAAGCCCATCATCCTGCTGCGCTCGCATCACGAGCCGCCTGAGGTCTTTCGCTTTTACCGCGCGGCCGATCTTTGCTATGTCAGCAGCCTGCACGACGGCATGAACCTGGTAGCCAAGGAATTTGTCGCGGCGCGCACCGATATGCGCGGCGTTCTGGTCCTCAGTGAGTTCACCGGCGCCGCCCGCGAACTTACCGAAGCTCTAATCGTCAATCCCTACGATCTGGAAGGCAGCAGCGACGCCCTCGCCGCCGCGCTCATGATGCCGGCTGACGAACAGCAGGATCGCTTGCGTTCCATGCGCTCTCTGCTGGTGCAGTTCAATGTCTATCGTTGGGCCGGGAAAATGCTGGTGGATGCGGCGCGCCTGCGCAATCAAGAGCGGCTGGCGGGACGTCTGGCCGAACGCGCTAACCTGGGACCGGCTCTGTATTCATGAAGCATCTTCTTTCCAAAGCCTCCTCCGCGATCCTCGAACGCCTGGCCCGTCAAAGAACCCTCTGCGCCTTCGACTTCGACGGCACGCTCTCGTCCATCGTCGATCATCCCGATCAGGCGGGTCTGCGCAGCCGGACAGAATGCCTGCTGCAGGAGCTGGCCGCTCTCTACCCCTGCATCGTGGTCTCGGGCCGCGCCCGCACTGATGTCATGGCCAGGTTGCGCGGTATCCCTCTGGCCCGCGTCATCGGCAATCACGGCGCGGAGACTGGCGTGACCCGCCGTTCCCTTGCCCACATCGAGCAATGGAAAGAGATTCTCGCCGCTGAGCTCGCCCCGCTCGATGGCCTGTGGATCGAAGACAAGGGCTTCTCCCTCGCCGTTCACTACCGCCAGTCTCCCAACAAACCCCAGAGCCGCCGCCTGATTCTGAAAGCTGCTGAAAAGCTGCACCATGTCCGCGTTGTGGGCGGCAAGCTGGTGGTGAATCTGGTGGAGGACCACGCACCCCACAAAGGCGATGCCGTAGCTGCGGAACGCCTGCGTCTTGGCTGCAACTGGATCCTCTATGCCGGCGACGACGACAATGACGAAGACGCCTTTGCCCTCGATGGTAACGTCGTCTCCGTCCGCATCGGCAAAAATCGGCACACCCGCGCCCAGTATTACCTGCGCACGCAGTCTGAGATCGACGCATTGCTGGAAAGGCTGGTTCTGTTGCGTGCTTCCAAGAGCCGCTGCACCTCGGCGCCCAAAACGCGCAAGGCACAGCCCGTATCCTGACCCATCTGCCGGCCCCTTTGTCTCGTCTGCCAGGGGGCGAGCATGCACTTCTTCAATTGAAGAGCGCACGGTTGAGATAGATGTGTGCTCCGATCCCAACTGCATAGCCAAGCAGGATAGCCCAACTCCATTTTAGATGTGAGACAAACGTGTAACACTCTCTGCTGACGCCCATAAGAGCAACGCCGGCAGCCGAACCGATGGAAAGCAGGGAACCGCCAATCCCCGCCGCCAGAGTCACCAATAACCACTGGCCCAGATCCATGTGCGGCATCATGGTAAGAACGGCGTAAGTCAGCGGGATGTTGTCAATCACTGCCGAGAGCAGGCCGATCAATATATTTGCGGTTGTATTGCCCAATCCGCCATAAAGAAATCTGGAAAGTCCGCCCAGATAGCCAATCGCCGCCAAGCCGCCCACGCACAGCATGATTCCATAAAAAAACAGGAACGTGTCCCATTCGACCTGACGCAGAATATTGAAGATGCTGAAGGGCTCGCTCGCTCTGCCGTTCCTTTCGAATTCGTCTGTCGTGTCCGGCACGCTTTGCGCCAGTACCCGTGATTCGTACCGGTGCAGAAAATACGAGTAGAGATTGAGCAGGCCAAGCCCCATCATCATCCCCAGAAACGGCGGAAGATGAAGAAACTGATGCAGCAGAACCGTAACCAGAATGGTACCCAGAAAAAGAAAGGCGATGAAATAGCCCCCCTTCCGCACCGCGGCATGGGTCGCCCGCGCTTGAATCTCTGTGCCGCCAATCGTAAAGGAGATGATGCAGGCCGGCGCCAGCCAGCTCAGCAGAGAAGGCACAAACAAGACAAAGAACTGCCCAAAGGAGGCGACGCCTTTTTGCCAAACCATGAGCGTCGTAATGTCACCGAACGGCGAAAACGCGCCTCCTGCGTTGGCGGCAACGACAATACTCACCAGCGTGCCTACAATCGCCTTGCGATCCTTTCCCAGCGCGGCCACGGCTACGGTTCCCATCACCAGCGCCGTGGTCAGGTTGTCGGCAACGGGAGACAGAAAGAAGGCGATCGTGCCGGTGAGCCAGAATACTCCGCGCTGCGAAAGTCGTAGCGCCACCAAACGCGCTTGCAGGGCCTCGAATAGATTGCGCTCCACCAGCGCATTCACAAAGCTCGTTGCGGAGAGCAGAAAGAAGAACAACTCGGCATACTCAACCAGAATCTGCCGCAGCCGTTCGCTTACGGACGCGTCGAGACCCTTCAGGTGAAAGTCCAGCGCCACCAGGATCCAGATCAGAGCGGCGGCAATCATCACCGGCTTCGATTTGCGCAGGTGCAGATATTCCTCCGCAAACACGAGGGCGTAAGCCATGGCCAGGATAACGACGATGGCCGGTCCCAACAGCAAACGCAGTAGATGCATTGCCTCCATCTCCTGTCAACCGGCGAACCTGTGTATGTGGCGCGCCTGAATAGCGCGGTTTCAAATCCGCTCAATGGCGGGCTGATCCGCATTATGCGCCTTCTTCGGCAGCGTCGTCTGCTTCATGCTCTGCGCCGGCGGCGCGGCTCTGCATCGGCCCTGGGTCTCTGACCGTTTGATTTTGTGCCATTCCGGGATGCCCCGGTCTCGATTTGTTTTGAGACCTGGGATAGCACCCCGCCAAAGAAACAAATTTATGTGGTCAGTGACCTAGATGTAATCGCGGAACAGCTCCGGCGAAGGCGCGGGAATCACGTTGCGGCCCACCAGCATGCCTTCTTCGGCGGCGGCTTTGCAGCCTGCGGCCACGGCCGCCTGCACGCTGGAGATGTCGCCCGCCATCAGCACAAATCCCTTGCCGCCCAGCGCCATGGCCAGATGGATGCGCAGCAGGGTTACGTTGGCTGACTTCACGGCCGCGTCGGCTGCATCGACGATGCTGGCCGCGGAGAAAGTCTCAATCACGCCAATGGATCGGAGTTGGGCCGCGTCGATCTCCACGGCGTTGGAGATGGCGGCCAGCACTGCAGGGTGGATGCGCGCAATCTGGCGCTTTTCAATCAGCGCGGGGCCCGCCACGGCGGCGCCCGCCTCCACCGCCGCCGCCACCGACGCCACGTCGCCGGCAATGGCGATCAGAAACTTCCCCGAGCAAATGCTGCGGGCCAGCAGAAGCTGCACCGCCGCGGCCTTGAGCATGGCGTCTTCCACTCCATAGCCGGTGGCTACGCTGGAAACTTCGATAAGTCCGATGGACCCGATCTCAGGCACTGCCTTGATCCCTTCTCCTGCCGCGCGGGCAGCGTTCAAGCTTCAATCCAGACGGCGTCGTCCGTCACCCTGGCCGTTCCGTCGATGCTGGCGTGGATGCGCGCCCCGAGCTTGCCTCGTTCCGGCGCGGCCACCAGATCGCCTGTCTTCACGTGGTCGCCGGTGTGAACCACGGGCGTTGCCGGCGCGCCGGCATGTTGCTTCAGCAGCAGTTGCACTCTGCGCGGCGAAAAAGCATGCGCGCTCAGCGGACCGGTATTGTTGAACTCCGTCAGCCCCAGACGCGCCATCAGCCGGTGCATGGGCACGCGGCGGAACTCGGCCAGCGGATGCGGCGTGATCGTGGCCGGGTCGCCCTTGAACACCAGCCCACGCTCGCGTGCCAGCGGTTTGTTCTGCACGCACACGCTTTTCGGGTCCAGATCTTCGGGGCAGGCGTACATGGTGCACAGGTTGCACTCGCAGCAGTAAAGCGTGGAAACCATGGCGTCGGCCCCGGTCGCAAATCCCAGCGACTGCATGGCGCGATGCGGCTGGATGGGGTGGCCGAGCAGATAGCGCGGGCAAAACTCCGTGCAAAAACGGCACTGATCGCAGGCCGAGCGGCCGATGCGCTGCACGTGCAGCCAGGGGGCATTGTGCCTGCGGATGAGGCTGTGCGTGGCCGGCAACACCACAATGCCGCCCGTCGTCTTCGTCACCGGAACCTCCAGGCTGGCCGCCGGCTTGGCCATCATCACGCCGCCCAGCAGCACGCCAAAATCGTTCACGGTGGCCCCGCCCGCGGCCTCAATTGCTTCGCCAATCGTGATGCCCACCGGCGCCCGCAGCGTTACCGGCGTGGCCACCGCGCCCGCTACAGTCAGGTATTTGTGGGTCACCGGACGGTCCAGGCCGATGTTCATCAGCGTCTCCACGTTGGCGACTACGGCGTCCACATCCCTGGGCAGGCCGCCCGGAGGAATCACGCGTCCCGTCACCATGTGCACCAGGATGAACTCGTCACCGGCAGGGTAAACGTCGGGCAGCGGAACCACGCGGATCGAGGCGGGAGCCAGCCGCTCCAGTTCCGCGATGATCTCGTGGTACTTCTCCTTGATCCCAATCGCGCCTTCCTCCGCTCCCGCCAGCTCCATCGCCGTCTGCATGCCGCGCAGGAACGGCTCGGCAAAGTGATGCAGCAACTCCTTGTCCTTGTGCAGCAACGGCTCGCACTCGGCGGCATTGGCAATCACCAGCGATACCCGGCTCTTGAGCTTGGCGGCCGTCGGAAAGCCGCCGCCGCCTGCGCCCACAATCCCCAGATCCTCAATCCGGTCGATTGAGCTTCGCCCAGCCGCTGCCGCCCGGGACTGCCCCGCATTTGCCATCTTCAGGCTATACCTCGAAATCTTTCGTCAAAATCGTGATTGACTCTGACTTGAACTGTACTGTATGTTGTAGAATAATTCAAGACTGTTCATAACTGTTCACCGATGAAATGTCTGATTCCCAATATCGGTAGCACCTCCTTCAAGTACCGCCTCCTTGAGATGCCCGGGGAAACCCTCCTCGCCCAGGGACGCGTCGAGCGCATCGGCCAGCCGGGCGGCGAGTGCCCCGACTATGCCTCGGCTATCCGCAAATGCCTTGCCGCCATCGCCGGAGAAGGCAAGCCCCTCAAGAGCCTGGCTGAATTGGACGCTCTCGGCTTTAAAGTGGTCCACACCGGCCCTCTGAACGAATCTCAGTTGATCGGCGACGAGCTGCTGGCGGCCATGGAAGAGTTTTCCTTCCTCGCGCCCGCCCACAACCCGCCCTACATCGCCGCCATTCGCGCCTTTCGCAACGAGCTTCCCGGCGTGCCGCTGGTAGCGGTCATCGAGACCAGCCCCTACCGTTTCATGGCCGAAGCCGCCACCACCTATTCGGTCCCATATGAGTGGCGCACCGGGTACGGCATCCGCCGCTACGGCTTCCACGGCGCCAGCCATCGCTCCGCCAGCGAGCGCGCGCAGGCGCTGCTGGGCCGCGCCGATCTGCGCCACATCTCCTGCCATCTGGGCGGCAGTTCCAGCCTGGCGGCCTTCCGCAACGGTGTAGCGGTCGAGGCCAGCATGGGCGCTTCGCCGCAATCGGGCTTGCCCCAAAACAACCGCGTGGGCGATATAGACGTCTTCGCTGTGCTGTACATGATGAAAAAGCTCAGCCTCGATCCCGGCCAGATGGCCGCATTACTGGGCAGCCAGTCGGGCCTGGCCGGCATCGGCGGCACGGGCGGCGACCTGCGCGACTTAACCGGGGCCGCGGCCGCGGGCAACAGCCGCGCGCAGCTCGCGCTCGATGTCTTTGTACGTTCCATCCGTCATTATCTGGGCGCCTACCTGCTCTCGCTGGGCGGCGTCGACGCGATCACCTTCTCCGGCGGCATCGGCGAGAACAGCGCGGAGATGCGCGCCGCGGTTCTGGCCAATCTCTCCGCGTTCGGCATCGTGCTCGACGCCGGGAGGAACGCCAGCCTGCGGGGCGAGGGCGCAATTTCGACGGCGCAATCGCAGGTCAAGGTCTTGGTGGTGCCAGCCAATGAAGAAGCTATCGTGGCGCGCGAAACCGCGGAGGTTGTGAACCGCGCCCGAGCGGAGCAGCAAGCATTGGTGGAGCAGGCAACTTAACAGAGAAGTGGGTCGGGATTTCGTATGGGAAGCGGAAGCGGTTCGAACTCGATAGCGGCGATCGACCGAAGTATGGTCGAGCAGATCGTCCGCCAGGTGGCTCTCGAATATCTTGGCAAGGGCAAGCCGGACGCGGCGCCCGCACTCGCCGTGCAGGCCTCCTCGCGCCACATGCACGTGTGCCGCGCAGACATGGATGTCCTCTTCGGCCCCGGCTCCGAACTGACCCTTGACCGCCCGCTCTATCAGGAAGGCAACTTCGCGGCCAAAGAAACCGTGACCATCGTCGGTCCGCGCAACCGCCTCATCTCCAACCTCCGCATTCTCGGCCCCCTGCGCAAGGAGTCGCAGATCGAGCTGGCCTATACCGACGCCATCATGCTCGGCTTCAAGGACATCCCCGTCCGTCTCTCCGGCGACATCGAGGGCACGCCCGGTGCCATCGTGATCGGGCCCAGGGGTGTGGTCGAGCTCAAGCGCGGACTCATTCGCGCCGCCATCCACGTGCACATGAATCCCCAGGAAGCAGCCTACTTTGGCGTGGCCAAAGGCGACAAAATGAAGCTTCGCATCGGCGGCCCGGCTGGTCTCACCTTCAACAACGTCCACGTCCGCATCGATCCCGCCTCCCGTCTCAACGTCCACATGGACACCGACGAGGCGAACGCCTGCGGCCTGCACCTGACCGATGACATCGAGTTGTTCAAGTAATGCCTGAAGAAGAGAGGAAGCGATGAAGCAAGCGCTTGGAATGATTGAGACGAAGGGCCTGGTTGCTCTGTTTGAAGCCACAGACGCCATGCTCAAGTCCGCAAATGTGTCGTTCACCGGCTGGCAGACCGTGGGTTCCGGCCTGGTGACCGCCTTCGTCGAGGGCGATGTGGCTGCCGTCAAGGCCGCCACCGACGCGGGCGCGGAAGCCGCATCCAGGGTCGGCGAGGTGGTTAGCGTTCAAGTGATCTCCCGCCCCCACGACGATTTACCGTCTTTTGTCCAGCCGGACAGAAAGGCCGCGCCCCGCAAGGCCGCGCAGTAGGCAAGGAGAAAAAATGAGTCAGGCAATCGGATTGATTGAAACCAAGGGCCTCGTCGGGCTGGTCGAGGCATGCGATGCCATGGTCAAAGCCGCCAGCGTGGAACTGGTCAAGACCGTGCAGATTGGCGGCGGATTCGTCACCGCCATTGTGCGCGGAGATGTCGGCAGCGTGCGCGCCGCGGTGGATGCTGGCGCCGCCGCCGCCAAGGCCGTCGGAGAACTGGTGTCGTCGCATCTCATCGCCCGCCCCCACGACGCCCTCGTTGACAGCATGTTGAAGTAGCAGGCGATTCAGGAGAGAGTTCGCAATGGCCAATGAAGCAATCGGAATGATCGAAACCAAGGGTCTGGTCGCGCTTGTCCAGGCTACCGACGCCATGCTCAAGGCTGCCAGCGTGGAATTTGTCGGCTGGAACAAGATCGGCAGCGGCCTGTGCTCGGTTTTTGTGCAGGGCGATGTCGGCAGCGTGCGCGCGGCCGTGGATGCCGGCGCCGCCGCTGCCCGTGGCGTGGGAGAAGTGCAGAGCGTGCACGTCATCCCGCGTCCCCACAGCTCGCTCGCCACCGTGCTGCCCAAATAACCGCATGCGGCGGTCCTCCGGGTTCGCCGCGCGTCACGAGGGAAAGCCGCATGTTTATCGCCAAAGTCATCGGCAATGTAGTCGCCACCCAGAAGAACGACAAGTTCCTGGGCATGAAGCTCCTGCTCATTCAGCCTTACGTCGGCAGGGGCGGCAGGCTCGAGGTCTCGGGCAGTTCCGTGGTGGCCGTGGATAGCGTGGGCGCCGGTGTGGGCGAGTGCGTCTTGTTCACGCAGGGCAGTTCGGCCCGCCTCACGCCCGTCACCAAAGACGCACCCGTCGACGCCGTCATTGTCGGCATCGTCGATTCTGTCGAAGTCGAGGGCAAACTCCTGGAGAAGCCATAAATGCCAATCGAGGCGCAGGTAGTGGAAGAGATCGCGCGGGAAGTCATTGCCCGCCTTCGTATGCAGTTGCAGCCCTCCGGCTCGTTCCAGGCCTCCGCGCCCGCCGCCGCCTCCGGGCGCGACGGCGTCTTCGCCACCGTGGACGAGGCCGTGCTCGCGGCCTGGCAGGCGCAGAAGAAGGTCGAGGCCATGACGCTCGAAGAGCGCGCCCGCATGACCGGCATCATCGTGCGCATCTGCCATGACCGCCGCGAAGAGCTGGGCTGCATGGAGCTGGAGGAAACCGGGGTGGGCCGCCTCGATCACAAGATCCTCAAGCTTACCAATATGCGCTTTGTGCAGAGCGTCGAAGTCTTGCGCACTGAGGCGCGCACGCGCAGCACCGGGCTCTGCCTCGTCGAACACGCGCCCTGGGGCGTCATCGGCATGATGTTGCCGGTCACTCATTCCGTGCCCACCATGGCCTCGAACGCCATCAATATCCTCGCCGCCGGCAATACGGCGGTCTTCGGACCGCATCCGTCCGGCCAGAAGGTCGCCCGTTACGCGCTTCAGCTCTGGAATCGCGAAATCGAACGCGAACTGGGTGTGGCCAACGTGCTCACCACCACCGGAGAAGCCAGCATCGAAGCCGCCGGGCAAATCTTCAACCATCCCAAGGTGGCCCTGCTCTGCGTCACCGGCGGCACGGCTGTGGCCCGCGCCGCGGCCAAGTCCGGCAAGCGCGTCATCGCCGGCGGGCCCGGCAACCCGCCTGTCGTCGTGGATGAAACCGCTGATCTCGATCGCGCCGCCCGCTGCGTCGTCGAAGGAGCCGCCTTTGACAACAATCTGCTCTGCATCGGCGAAAAAGAAATCTTCGTTGTCGCCTCCGTTGCCAGTGCTTTCATCCAGGCCATGCGCCGCGCCGGCGCCTTTCAACTCGATGCGGCCGCCATTGAACGCCTCAGCAAAGCAGCCTTCACCTACGACGGCACGGGCGGCGGCTGCGCCCGCGCGCACCTCAAAAAGGATCTGGTCGGCAAAGACGTTGCGGTGCTCGCTGCGGCGGCGGGCGTGCGCGTTCCGCCCGGTGTCGATCTGCTCTTTGGAGAAACCGATGAAAATCATCCCTTCGTGGTGGAAGAACAGATGATGCCTTTCATCCCCGTGGTCCGCGTGCCGGATGTGGATGCCGCCATTGCCGCGGCGGTCCGCGCCGAGCACGGCTACGGACACACGGCCATCATTCACACGCAGAACGTCGAAACCGCCACGCGCATGGCGCGGGCCATCAATACCACGCTCTTTATTCAGAACGCCGCCTCGCCTGCCTCGCTGGGCGTCGGCGGCCCGGGCTACTTCAGCCACACCATCGCCACTCCCACCGGGGAAGGCGTCACCACGCCCCTCACCTTCACCCGCGAACGGCAAATCGTGGTGGGCAACGCCTTGCGGATCGTCTAGCCATGTTTCTTGCACGCATTGTAGGCACGGTGGTTGCGGCCGCCAAACACGCTACGCTGGGCGGCTGCCGGTTGCTGCTCGCGCAGCGGCTTGAGGCCGGCGGCAGCCTGGCCGCGGAGCCCATCGTGGTGGTGGATTGGATGGGAGCGGCTAGCGGCGCCACCGTGCTGGTCTCCACCGATGGCGACATCGCGCGGGCGCGGCTGGGCAACACAACCCCTGTCCGCATGGTGGTTGCCGCCCTTGTGGACCATGTGCATGCGCCCGCGGGCGCTGCCGGGAGTTAACGTATGCGCTTGGGCTTTGTTCGCGGGCATCTCACGCTCAACCAGGCCGTCGAGTCCCTGCACGGCAAAACCCTGCTCGTCGTGGAGCCGGTGACCATGGAGAACCTTCGCGCCCGCAGCGGCATGGGCGGTGGCAAAACCCTCATTGCCGTCGATCTCCTCGGCGCCGCCCAGGGCCAGATGGTCGCCTTCACCGAAGGCCGCGAGGCTGCCAATCCCTTCTGGCCCGGTGCGGCGCCCATCGACGCCTATTGTTCCCTCATCGTGGATGCCTTTGACCTTCATTCATAAACCAGGCCCGGCTTGCGGAATTTCGAGATAGAGGAGTGAAAACAAGATGAAGAGCATGGATAGGACCGGTCGTAAGCTGATCTCGATGCGCGATGCGCAAAACGCTCTGGCGGCGGGCGCACGCAGCCTCCAGGTTTGCGGAAATACAGTCGTCACTCCTTCGGCCCGCGACTTCCTCGCCCAGCACAACATCGCCCTCGTCGCCGCAGACAAGGCCAGCGCCGCCGCGCCCGCCGCGTCCAGCGCCGGCCGCAGCGCGCCGCCGCCGCGCAGCGCGGCCAATCCCAAGCTCTTCCACACCCCCGAGGCCGAAGCCGTCAAAAAGGAAATCTGCGCCATCGGCCGCAAGCTCTGGATGCGTCAGTTCGTCGACGGCAACGGCGGCAACATCTCCTATCGCATCGGGCCCAACGAAGTCATCTGCACACCCACGCTGGTCAGCAAATTCGATCTCACGCCCGAAGACCTCAGCATGGTCGATCTCGAGGGCAACCAGATTGCCGGAACCAAACCCCGCACCAGCGAAATTCTGCTCCATCTTGAAATCTTCAAGGCCCAGCCCGAGGCCAAAGCCTGTGTCCACTGCCATCCGCCGCATGCCACGGCCTATGC
This sequence comes from Acidobacteriota bacterium, assembly GCA_021846985.1. Classification (GTDB taxonomy): domain Bacteria; phylum Acidobacteriota; class Terriglobia; order Terriglobales; family Acidobacteriaceae; genus Telmatobacter. The sequence continues at coordinate 312,770 of JAJZVX010000001.1, forward strand.
CATCACCGGCCGCGTCCCGCCCAATCTCTTCATTCCAGAGTTCGAGGTCTTCGTCGGCAAAGTCGCCATCTCCCCGTACGAAACTCCCGGAACGCCCGCCTTCGCGCAAACCGTGCTGCCCTTCGTCAAGGACCACAACACCGTGCTCCTCGCCAACCATGGCATCATCTGCTGGGCCGACTCCGTTACCCACGCCGAGTGGTACGCCGAGGTGCTCGAAACCTATTGCTGGACTCTGCTCATCGCCTCGCAGCTTGGCGTGCCGCTCGCGCAGATCTCCGAGCAGAAGGGCGCCGATCTCCTTGCCATCAAAAAGCGCCTCGGCCTTCCCGATGTCCGCTTCGATACCTCCCAGATGAAAGAGTGCCAGCTCTCTGATCTTGAAGCTTCCACTCCCATCGCCATGACGCCCGGCGCCAATGAGTGCCGCCCCGCCGGCGTTGCCAACGCCGAACTCGACGCCCTCGTCGCATCCGTCACCGATGCGGTCATGAGCGCCATCGGCGGCAAGTGACCGCCGGAGGGTCTGCCGCCATGAATCAGGTCGAGCGCCTTCGCCACATTCGCGATCTCCTCGCGCAAAGGGACTTTGTCAGCCTCGAAGAACTGTGTGCGCAGCTTGGCGTCTCCCGCGCCACCGTGCGCCGCGATCTCATCGAGGCCGAACGCGGCCGCACCATCCGTCGCGTCCACGGCGGCGCCATGTCCACCGCCTCGCGCGAAGAGGCCCTCGACTTCGGCCGCCTCTCCGTCAGTTGCCGCGAAGAAAAGACGCGCATCGGCCGTGCCGCGGCCGATCAGGTGCAGGACGGACAGACCGTCGTCCTAGGAGGCGGTTCCACCGTGGCCGAGGTCGCCCGCGGCCTCCTCGACCGCCCCATCCAGATCGTCACCAACTCCATCCCCGTGGCGCAGATCTTCTGGGATTGCCGCCAGACCGAGGTCACGCTCACCGGCGGTTCGCTTTATCCCCGCCTCGGCATCCAGTTCGGTCCCATCTGCGAGCGCATGCTTCACAGCATCTCCGCCGACCTCGCCATCCTCGGCATCCGCGGCATCACCGCCGACGGCCTCAGCGACGCCAGCGCTCTTGTCGTTGAAGCCATTCGCGCCATGATGAAGTGTGCCCAGCGCGTTCTCATCGTCGCCGACCACACCAAGTTCGGCCGTAACTCCATGATCCGCGTGGCTAGCCTCGCCGAGGTCCACCAGATCGTCACCGACCGCGGCCTCGCGCCTGAATTCCTTCAGATCCTCGACGACCAGCGCGTCGCTTGCCTCCTGGCCTGAAACGCCTCCGCCTTGCTTGTCCGGGATGCCTCGCGTGCCTCCCGCACCCCGGAATCAGGAAGCACGGCCGCGCGATGCTCGGCGCCCGCCGGGAGCCGCCTCACTGCTTCTGCCGCGCTCTCTTGTCGGCTCGGATGTGCGTTCGCCGCCTCCGCCGCCGCTCGCTGCCCGCCCGCTGCCTTTGCAGAAGATTTCCCTCTCCTGGCGCACAATCGCCTCATGCCTTGCCACGCCTTCATCTCCCGTTCCGGTGCCCCGTCAGAGCGTAGCCCCGATTCGTTGCATGCGGGCAAGAACCCCCTACCCCCCCCCGGGGTCCGTTCTCCTTCCTTTCGCCTTTATGCAAGATCGGCCGGCTTCCAGGCCGCGATCATCCTTGATCTCTCCACAGCATCACCCCGCCGAGCAGGCCCTTCTCGTTCGAAATGATGCTCACGTTCTCCGGCATGGCAAAGTGAATCTTCTTTGTATTGCCGCCGCCCAGATACAGATGGTCCCAGTTGAACAACGCTTCGGTTTGCTTGATGGCGGCCATGAGGAAGTCGTTCCAGCGCGCCTTGCCGAACTTGTCCAGTCCGCGCCGCCCGATGTAGTCCTCGTAGGTCATGCCTTTCTTGCGCCAGGGGTGATGTCCCAGCTCCAGCCCCGGAACCAGATGGCCGTTGGTGAACAGTGCCGCGCCCATGCCTGTGCCCAGGGTCAGCACCAGTTCCACACCCTTGCCCTCGATGGCTCCATAGCCGGCCACGTCGGCGTCGTTGCCCACGCGTACGGGTTTGTGCCAGCGTTTTTCCAGCTCCTCCTGCAGGGGAAATCCGCCCGCCCACTGCGGATGCAGATTGAAGCCCAGAAAAGTGCAGCCGTGCTTCACCACCCCCGGGAAACCTACAGAAACGCGGTCGAAACTGCCCAGCATCCGGCGCAGTTCGTCCAGGCCTTCGAGTACCGAAGCCGGCGTGGGCACGGCCGGCGTGGGCACGCGCTGGCGCTCGGTCACCGGCGCTCCATGGGCGTCCAGAAGCAGGGCCTTCAACCCCGAGCCTCCAATGTCGATGCTCAGCGTAAGCGGGCCCGCCGAGCTGGTGGCGGCATGAGCGGATAGGTTGTGTGCAGTGGATCCTTTGGTGGCCATCAGCCGCATTGTACTGCCTGGACCGGGAAATGTAACGGCGCAAATCGAATCCGGAATCGACGGGATATCCGTTGCCAATTTGCGTTTTCGCTATTTTCTTCCGCGCGAAGACAAGGTGCGGTCTAGTCTAGAGAGCATGGGCATCTGGACGCTTCTTTCACCACTGCCAATGGCCGCTATCTGGCTTTCCCAGAACCGTTTTTTTGGCCGCATCCTGGACGAATGGGGCGACGATACGCAGGAGTTCATCCGCCTGAAGCTCCCGCATCTGCTGCTGGTCGCAATCATTGCCTTCGTCCTGAACAAGCTGTTGAGTCTTGCCTCGGCGCACATGATTCGCGTTGCCGAACTGCATGCCGGCAGACCTGCGCGCATCTCCCAGGTCAAAACCCTTGCCGGAGTAATTCGCGCTACCGGCCTGGCCGTGATTGCCCTGATTGCAAGCCTTCAGTTTCTCGCCGCTCTTGGCGCCAACCTGGCTCCTCTGCTGGCTTCGGCGGGCGTGGCTGGGATTGCCGTGGGGCTGGCCGCCCAGAACATCGTCAAGGATGTCTTCAACGGCGTTCTGATTCTGCTGGAGAATCAGTTCAACGTCGGCGATCAGGTGCGTTTGGCCGGGATCGCCGGAACCGTGGAAGCCATGACGCTCCGCCAAACCACGGTTCGCGATGCGGATGGCACTCTCTACGTGGTTCCCAACTCGCAAATCGGCACCGTGGCCAACGTCAGCGCCGGCTATTCGCTTGCCACCGTGAATGTGAGCGTGGATTTTTCAGCCCATCCCGATGAAGTTCGTGCGCTGCTGGCCGCAATTGTGGCTGACCTGCGCGCCTGCGAGGAGTTCCGCGGTCTTTGGGCTGACGAACCGCAAATTCTCGGTCTGGACGCGATCAAAGGTTCCGAACTGATCTTTCCCGTGGTCTTCAAGACTCCGGCAACGAAACAGTACGCGCTTGTTCGCGAGTTCCGCCGCCGCGTTCGTCTGGCCCTCGAGCAAAAGCGTCTTCTGCCCGGCGACCCTTACCGCATCTTCGGTTACGATGAGCACCAGAGCGGCCATGGCAGGCCGCCCGCCGGCGAGGAGCCTGGCCCGGTGCGCATTCCGCCGGCAAAGGAAAATAGCGGCCTCTTTGGCAGCGAATAGCCGCTTCGCGGCCGGGGCGCAGCATCGGCTAACGGGCCTCAGGCGAGAGCTTGCAGCAACTCTTCCGCATCAACGATGGGCGGCAGGCACGTGCGTCCGCGGCAAACGATCGCCCACACAGCGGCGCCCTTTGGCGACGGCATCGGAAGAAGCATCTCCTCCAGCGCTTCCGGCACTCCGCCGGGCGTCAGCCGGTGGGGGGCGATTCGCATCACCGTTTTGTTCACGGCGAAGCGGGCCACGGCGATTGCCTCCAGCCGCGCCGCCTCAGGTCCCGAGCCGACCACCACCACTTGCACCGGGTCCAGCAGCAGCCGCTCCAGCGCCAGTCCGTAACTGCCGGCGTACAGGCCAAGGTGCTCCGCGATTCCCGCCAGCGACTCCAGAGTGTCCGCGGCGATTTCGCGATACTCGCTTCGTCCGCTCAAAGCCTCCAGCCGCAGCAGTGCGGCGGCGGCGGTGGGGTTGCCGGCCGGCGTGGGCGCATCCTGCAGAGGCTTGCGCCGCGCCGCCAGTGCGCCCAGCGGAGGCGCGCTCTCCGAAGCTGCGGCGCTGTCGAAGAACGCTCCACCCACCCGGTCATAGAAGCGCGCAATCATGGCGTCGGCCAGCTTCACCCCGGCATGGTAATAGCGCATCTCGCCGCTGCAAAGCCACGCATCAAGACACGCGTGCACAGTGAAGGCGTAATCGTCCAGCGTGCCTGCGATCGTTTCTGTTGCGTTCGTGCCCGGCGGATAGGCAATGACGTGACGCAGCGGCTGATCGCCATCCCAAGCTTCGTTGAGCAGCCGGTTCAGCGTGAGCAGGGCAAAGTCGCGCGGCCCGCTAAGGCGCAAGACGCGGCTGGTTTCCAGGTAGGCGCTTATGGCCATCGCATTCCAGCCCGTGTAAAGGGTGCGGTCAATGAAAGGCGCCGGACGGTTGCCGCGCGCCTCCAGCAGCCGCGTGCGTGCCGAGGCCAGGAGAGGCTTCAGGCTGTCGGTTGTCACGCCGCTCTCTTTTGCCAGCTCGGCCAGAGACTGTTTCACATGCAGTACGTTTTTGGCCGGGTTGTGGTGCATGTCGCCCAGTTCGCCAATCTCCCAGTATTTTGCGGCGAACTCGAACTCGCCCGGCCGCAGTGCCGCCCGCGCCTCGTCCAGTGTCCATGTAAAGTAGTCGCCATCGTCCTCAAGATTGATGTCCGCGTCCTGCGAGGCATAGAAACCGCCCTTCACGCGATCCGTCATGACCGTGTCAAGCCAACCGGCAATCTCCTCGGCGGTGACCCGAAAATCCTTGCGCGCCAGGCTCTGGAATCCATGCACGTAGTTTCGCAGCAGCTCGGTATTGTCGTAGAGCATCTTCTCAAAGTGGGGGACTACCCAATGCTCATCGACGCTGTAGCGGTGAAAGCCTCCGGCAAGCTGGTCGTAGACGCCGCCCCCCGCCATTTTTTCCAGGGTCACTTGAAATGCCGCCAGGGCCAGTTCGTTGTCGCGATGCATGGCCACTTCCAGAAGCAGGTCCAGGGCCGCCGGGTGAGGGAATTTGGGCTGCGATCCGAAGCCGCCGTGGCGCGCGTCATGCTGCGCCAGGGCAGATCCGGCGATCTTGTCCACAAGGGCGAGGTTGAGTGCCGTGCCGCGCCCCGAGAAGCTTTCGTTGTGTTCGATGGCCGCCATCACGTTGGCGGCCGTTTCGAGCGCCTCCTCGCGCCGCTCGTGCCAAACCTGCGCCAGCGTCAACAGTACCTGCCGGATGCCGGGTCTTCCGTAGCGGTCGTCGCGCGGAATATAGGTTCCGCCAAAGTAAGGCCGGCCATCCGGAGTGAGAAACGCCGTGAGCGGCCAGCCGCCCTGTCCGCTGATTGCGGCCACGGCCGCCTGATAGCGCGCGTCCACCTCCGGCCGCTCGTCGCGGTCCACCTTGACGGCGACATAATGTTCGTTGATCAGCGCGGCGATTTCGGGATCCTCATAGGACTCGCGGTCCATTACATGGCACCAATGGCACCACACCGCGCCTATGTCCAGCAGAATCGGCTTGTCCTCGGCTTTTGCCCGCGCAAAGGCATCGCTGCCCCACGGATGCCAATGCACAGGCTGATGCCGCGCCGAACGCAGGTAAGAGGATGCCGACATTTCCAGCAGGTTCACTTCACCGGGCTCTGAACGATGGGCATCACGCATGGGCTGAGCATACATGAGCCATGCCCGTTCATCCTACTTGCAGATTCCCGCTCTCCCAATGCCGTCTGGCTATGCGCTCTTGTTAAGTTCCACCTCAATGGCCCTGATCAACTCCGGCGCATCCGGAGCCGTGTCTGGCGCGAACCGCCTCACCACCTCTCCCTGGCGGCTCACCAGGAACTTCTCGAAGTTCCATGTGAGCTCCGGCTCGGGATTGGGCTCGATTCCATAGCCTTTGAGCTTTTCGCGGAAGGGAACGTCCGACACGCTCGTGGCTTTGGGCTGTGCTGCAATCAGCGTTGCGTACAGGGGGTGCTTTCCGGGGCCCACCACGGCGATCTTGCTGTACATGGGGAACTTGACGCCGTAATTCGCTGTGCAGAATGTCCGGATCTCTGCTTCGGTTCCCGGTTCCTGGCTTTTGAAGTCGTTTGCCGGGAATCCCGTTACCACCAGCCCTTGACCGCGGTACTGTTCGTACAGATTCTCCAGTCCTTCATATTGCGGCGTCAGTCCGCACTTCGACGCCACGTTTACCACCAGCAGCACCTTGCCCTTGTGTTCCGCCAGCGATACCCTCTCGCCCGTGATCTTCTGCAGGGGAATCTCGTACACCGGTGAATGCATAGTATTTCCTCCTCGATCTTTGTTGATCCTCGATCGATGCTGTGCCCTGCGGCCGTTGCCCGCGGGCTCATTTCGCTAACTGAGCAGTTGCTTCGCTACCTTGACGTACAACTCAACGGCTTGCAGCAGTTCTTTCTTTGCCAGCTTTTCGTGGGGAGTGTGGGCCACATGGATCGACCCCGGGCCCAGAAGCAACGGCTCGCCCCAGTTGGAGAGGGCCGGAATGTCGGTGGAAAACTTCGCTACCATGGTCGGCAAGCCTTCCACTGCGCGCAGCCGGACAAACGGCGTGTCGAGCGTGAACTCCACGGTTGCCTGATTGCCAGCAACGCCTTGGAGTTGTTCGCGCACGGGCCCGGAATCTGTCACCGTGCGGATAAGCACCTGAGCTTCGGCCTTATCGGCGATGACGTTGGGCGCATAGCCGCCTTGAATCTGCCCGATGTTGAGGGTGCTCGGGCCGATGTCTTCGAGCGCCGGGAGCGGCATCTGCAACACACGTCCCAGCACCTCGACCATCTTGTGCACGGCGCTCTCGCCGAGTTCCGGATAGGCTGAGTGCGCCATCCTGCCCGTGGTCCGGAAAACCGCGCGCAACGCACCCTTGGAGGCCAGCGCCAGACGGTTGTCTGTTGGTTCTCCATTGATCAGGTAGCGGTTGCCCTTGGGAGCCTGGTTAGCGGCCTTGGCCCCGGCCGAGTCGCGCTCTTCGCCGCACACAAACAGCATCCCAATGCGGTAGTTCTCTGCGCGCAATTGTTCCGCAGCCGCTATTTGCGCGGCCAGAATTCCCTTCGCGTCACAAACGCCTCGGCCATAGACGAACTCGTCGTCCTCGCTGAATGGAATATAGGGCGGAACGGTATCCATATGGGTCGAGAAGACAAGCTCCGGAGTCTCGCTGGCCCTGCCCGCGTAGACATTCCAGCGCTCACCGGCCTCAGGAGTGTCCAAGGGTTGCTCGACGGGCGTTTTTTCCACATCCCAGCCGCGCGCCGCCAGTGCATCGGCCAGAAAACCGCCTGCTCTCCCTTCGTGATAGGTGGTGGATTCAATCTCACACAGTTCACGGGTAAAGCGGATGGGATCAAAGGGCTTCGGCGTCAATGGATCGTTCATGATACTGCCAGAATACCGTAGTGGGCTTTCGTCCACTTGGATTGTTCGCCCGCGCCGCTGCAGTGCGGGACCAGGCAAGAATGGCCGCGGTTTCGATCAGGAATCTGTTTCCGGGCCGCAACTCAGCGTAGAATCTAACATGAGATGATTCTCACTTCGAGCCTCGTTCACCCGGGTTTCAAGCCCGAGGGAAGAAGACTGCGCCGCCTCGATCTGGCCGGTCCTGTTGGACGCATCGAGGCAATTCTCGACGAAGGCTCGGCGGATGCTCCCTTGGCCGCGCTTGTCTGCCATCCTCATCCGCAGTCCGGCGGCACCATGCGGAACAAGGTTGTGTACCATGCCATGAAGGTCCTGAATGCGCCCGAGTGGGGCTTGCGTCTGCCGGTACTGCGCTTCAACTTCCGCGGCGCGGGCTTGAGCGCGGGTCAGCACGATGGCCTTGCCGAGGCAGAGGACGTAGGGGCCGCCCTGGATTGGCTTGAAAGCGAATATGCGCGCCCCATCGTTGTTGCCGGTTTCAGTTTTGGCGCCGTGATGGCCCTCCGCGCGTGTTGTTGCCGGCCCCGAGCCGTTCGCGCCGTTGCTGCTCTTGGGCTCCCCGCGAGCGTTGGATATCGCCGCTACGACTACAACTTCCTTTCCGGCTGCACCCTTGCCAAGCTCTTCCTCAGCGGCACGTGCGATCCATTTGCGCCCGAGGAACAGTTGACACAGATCACCGCCGCCGCTGCCGATCCCAAACAACTGGTGCTCCTTCCCGGCGCCGACCACTTTTTCACTGGCCAATTGCCGCGCATGCAGCAGGCATTGGCCGGTTGGCTTCATGAGGAGCTGTGATGACCCTGGTCAGTGATTCCACTCTCGACGCGCTGCACGCGGCGGCCACGGGCATCTTTACGGGTGCCAGCAACGCATGCAGCATCGCTTCCGCTTTCGATCGCCGCCTCCGCTTCGAGGGCAATACCCTCCATCGCGTGCTGCCCGATGGATGCGGTCCGGACGCCATCGACCTTTCCCGTTACAGGCGCATCTTTGTGATCGCATTGGGAAAAGCCGCCAACCCCATGCTGGAGGTCCTGCTCGACCGCATGAAGCGGCGCCAGGGCTTGCGCGGTATCTGTTGCACCAATCAGCCGCCCCACAAGCGCAATTGGCGCTTCCGCTACTTCGAAGGGGGCCATCCACTTCCGAACGACGATTCTTTTGCCGCAGCCCGCGCTACCCTGGCCATGCTGCGCAAGGCAAAGAAAGACACCCTGGTCTTCTTCCTCATATCGGGCGGCGGTTCAGCCATGTTCGACCTGCCTCTCGATCCGCAGATCTCTCTGGAAGACGCCATTGCGTTTCATCGCATATTGCTTGCCTCGGGCGCTCCGATCAACGAGATCAACATCCTTCGCAAGCACTTTTCCGCCGTCAAAGGCGGGCGCTTGGCCTTGGCCGCGCCCGATGCGGCCAAGGTCAGCTTGCTGGTTCCGGATGTTCCCTTGCGCACGCTCGATGCACTTTCTTCCGGTCCCACCTCGCCTGACCACTCCACCGTGGCCGACGTGCGCAATTTGATCGAGAAGTATCACTTGCAGGACAAATTCCCCGCTTCGATCCAGAATTTCTTCGACCGTGCCGACCTGCCCGAGTCGCCGGGAAATAAGTCATGGCTTCCGCCCTTCTTTCCCAAGCGCTCACCGCAGGGATCGGTCGCTTCAAAGTCTGGTGGCTCTGTCTCTTCGATGTCGGGTGAAGAGTTGGCATTTCATGACTCGGTGTTTGAGATTCTACTGTCGAGCCACGACATGGTCGAAAACGCGCGGGCGCTGGCTGAAAAGGCGGGCTACTTTGTCGCCATCGACAACAGTTGCGACGACTGGGACTACGCGGATGCCGCACGGTACCTGCTGGGGCGTTTCCATGCCTTGCGTGCCATCCACCCTCGCCTGTGTCTTATCTCTGCTGGCGAAGTGACCGTTGCGATGGATCGGACGCCCGGCGCCGGGGGGCGCAACCAGCAGTTTGTGATGGAATGCGCGCTTGAGTTGGAGCGCCATCCGGGCGAATCTCTCGTCGTGCTCAGCGCCGGCTCGGACGGCATCGACGGCAATACGCAGGTGGCCGGCGCCATCGCCGATCCTACCACCGTCGCTCGTGCCCACACCTTCGGATTTCACCTGAAAGCCGCGCTCGCCGCTTTCGATGCATGTCCCATGTTCATGGCGCTGGGCGATGCGGTTGTGACCGGGCCTACGGGACAGAACCTCCGCGATCTCCGCCTCCTCATTGCCGACAGCACCCAGCCCGAGCAGCCGTAGATCTCGTCCCGTGGCTTGGCGTCCGGCGAAAGCGCTCGTCAGGTTGACCTGGATGCTGTAACATTGCTGTCGCGTTTGTAATTTTTTCTTCAGGTCGGGGACGTGGCTCGAAAACTGGCTGGAAAGAGCGTTGTAAAAACACCGGATATCCGCGCCGTAGCTGCATTGGCGCGGGTTTCTATTGCCACTGTTTCCCGGACCATCAACGGTTCTTCCGCAGTAAGTGAGCGTCTTGCCAAGCGCGTCTGGCAGGCTATCAATCAACTGAACTACTTTCCCAACACCCATGCTCGCACGCTGGTCTCCGGCCGGAGCCGTCTCTTTGGCATCATCGTCGAAAACATCACCAATCCCTTTTTCCCCGAACTGATTCAGAGCTTTGAAGAGATCGCTGTTGCTCACGGCTACGAGATTCTGGTCAGCTCCTCCAATAGCGATCCCGCCAGGCTGGCCACCTGCATCCGCCGCATGCTGGAGCGCAAGGCGGATGGAGTGGCGGTGCTTACATTCGGCGAGGAAGAACCGTTGCTGGAGCAGTTAGCGCATCACCACATGCCGCTGGTTCTGGCCGAGTTTCATCTCAATAGCCCCAAGGCATCCACCATTCTCCTGGACTATTCAACGGGCATTCAGGCCGCCGTCGGCCATCTGAGCGAGTTAGGCCATCGCAAGATTGGCTTTCTGACCGGTCCCCGCAAACTCCACTCGGCGTTAACTCGGGAAAACGACTTTCGCGCAGCCATCAAAGAGGCGGCGCTACCCTCGCATAAGAGCTGGATCATTGAATGCGACCACACTCTCAAGGGTGGGGCAGCAGGATTTACTCAATTGCGCTCCCTTCCCGATCCTGTCACCGCCGTGATCTGCTCGAACGACATGACCGCGATAGGCGTTCTGCGCGCCGCCCACTTTGAGGGACTGCGCGTTCCACGTGACCTTTCCGTCATCGGCCTCGATGACATCGACTTTGCCGAGTTTACCCTTCCGCCGCTCACCACCATTCGCCTTTCGCGCACCGATCTCGCGCACGCCGCTTTCGATGCTCTTCGCCAACAGGTGGAAGAACAGAGCTTGGGCGCAATCCGGCGCGAATTTCTTGTTACCACCAGCCTGGTGGTGCGCGGTTCCACCGCGCCGCCTGCCTGGGGCGGTTGAAAGATTGCGCACACGAGGCAAGGGCGGGAGTTGGGGCGAAGAAAAGCTCTGCAAGGCCTGACGGTGCTGTTTCAGCCTCTTTCGTGCTCCAGAGTGGAGATCTCGCGCATCAGGTTCATCGCCTCGTTTTCAAGCAGAGCCTGCTGTGCGCGGAAATCCTCTTCCGGATATTTGCCGGCGCGGAATTCGAAGTTCAGGTCACGCAGGTTGTCGTAGAGTTGCTCTTTGCGCTCCAGCAGAAACTCGAGGCGCGATTTCTCGCGCTGGTTGGCAAAAACATTCTCTGGCCAGAAAATGTAAGCAATCAGAGCCATGGTCATGAACAGGCCGGCAAGCAGTCCTTGGGTCTCATTCATAAGAGATACCCTCCATCGCCGCCCGTTTCACGACGAATTTGTGTGCGCAAGGTCTCATCGATGGGAAGAGCGGGGAGAGGGTGTCCTGCATGGATTGCCCATCGGCGCACCAGGAGAATGGTTCCCAGGATGGCAGCCACGAGGACGGCGAAAGGGGCGATCCAGGCGACCAGGTCGAATCCATGGGTGGGTGGAGCGGCCAGCACGGTCGTGCCGTACTTGGCAGCAAAAGAGGCAAGGATCTGCTGATCGTTCATACCCGCGGCCAGATCGGCGCGGAGTTCCGCAAGCTCGGGTCCGGAACTGGGACAACTGACATGATTGCACTCGCCCAGCAATTCATTGCAGCCACATACGCACATTAGCCGGTGGTTCAGGTCGTTGTAGCGCGAGCCCGAATCGCTTGCCCCGAGCGAGAAGCAGACTGCCAAGGCTAGCCCCGCGGCTTGCAACCACCGCAGCAAAGAGCTGAAGCATGGGGGTCTCCGTTTCACGACAGACTACCTCCGAGGGCTGGATCGACAGAAGGGGAGCGCGCCTGAATGCGCAGGGCGGCCGTTGCCGGACTGAGGCTGGGAGTCAGGGCCACAACAGTGCCGAAGGCCATGAGCACCACTCCGAGCCATATCCATCCGACAAGCGGATTGAGAAATGCTTTGATGATCGGTTGACCGGTGGAGGGGTTGGAGCCCTCATAGACAACATAAAGATCCCAACCCGGGACGGAGTGGATGGCGACCATGGTTTGCGGCTGCTGGCTGGCGAGATAAACGCGTCTTTCCGGGGTGATCTGGAATAGCTTGTGATTGCCGCGCCAAACATCGAGGAGGGCAAACTCGGAGTCGTAGTTGGGGTTGGAATCCTGGGTGAACCCGACGCAGCGAAGGGTGTAGGGCCCGATGGACAAGCTATCGTGGAGGGCCATCTCCTGTTCCTGGCTACGATTGAAGGCCGAACCGGCCAGACCGACAACGACGATGACCACGCCGATGTGGACGAGATAGCCGCCGTAGCGGCGGCTGTTGCGCCGGGTGAGCAGATACACGGAAGTGAGCAGGTTACGGCCCGTTTGACGCGAGATGACGCGGGAGCCCGAGAAGAACTCGCCGAGGATCGCGGTGAAGACTGCGGCGCTCAGGGCGAAGGCTACCAGTGCGTAGAAGTGACCGGCGCTGAAGGCGCCTTGTGTCCAGGGAGTGATGCCCAAGGCGAGGCAGACGATCACGGTGGTCCAGAGCGCCAGGACTGGGAGAACGAAGTTGCGGCGGATGCTGCGCAGCGAGGTGGAACGCCAGGGAAGAAGAGGGCCGACGCCGGTAAGGAAGAGGAGGAAGAGGCCGATGGGAACGGCCACGGCGTTATACCAGGGCGCCCCGACTGTGACCTTGCTGCCCTCTACATACTCGGAGAGGATGGGGAAGAGCGTTCCCCAGAGGATGACAAAGCAGGCAACCAACAGCACAAGGTTATTGAAGAGGAAGCTGGATTCGCGGCAAACCAGCGATTCCAGGCTGTGTTCGCTCTTCAGGTGGTCGCGCCGCAGGATATAGGTGAAGATACATACGGCCAGGGTTAGGACCATGAAGGTCACGAACCAGTTGCCGATGGAGGACTGCGCGAAAGCGTGGACGGAACTGACCAGGCCTGCTCGAGTGAGCAGCGTGCCCAGCATGGTGAGCAGGAAGGTAGAAAAGATGAGCCAGATGTTCCAGCTTTTCATCATGCCCCGCTTTTCCTGCATCATGACAGAGTGGAGAAAGGCGGTGCCGGTGAGCCATGGCATGAAACTGGCATTTTCCACCGGATCCCATCCCCAGTAGCCGCCCCAGCCGAGCACGGCGTAGGCCCAGTGCATGCCGAGAAAGATACCGAGGGTGAGGAAGAGCCAGGTGACCATGGTCCAGACGCGGGTGATTTTGATCCATCTCTCGCCCGGGTAGCGCATCATGAGGGCGCCGAGGGCGAAGGCGAAGGGGACGGAGAAGCCGACATAGCCGAGGTAGAGCAGGGGCGGATGGATGACCATCTCCGGGTACTGGAGCAGGGGATTGAGGCCGTTGCCGTCGGCAGGGATGGTTGCGCCGGCAACATAGCCGGGCAGGAGGGCGAAAGGCGGGGCGGCGAAGTTGAGGATAAGCAGGAAGAAGGCCTGGATGGCGGCGAGGATGGTTCCGGCGTAAGCGTAGAGCTTGACGTCGGTTTTATGGGTCAGCCTGAGAACAAAGGCGTAGCCGCCCAGCAGCCAGGCCCAGAGCAGAAGGGAACCTTCCTGGCCGCTCCAAAGTGCCGCGAATTTATAGGCTGCCGGCAAGGCGCGATTGGAGTGCTCGAGGATGTAGGTGATGGAGAAGTCGTTTGTGAAGACCGACCAAACAAGCGCAAAGGCAGCGCCCGTGGTGGCGACAAAACAGGCGATGCCGGCGCGGCGAGCAGTGTCGGCGAGCCGCTCCGGGGAGACAGGCCCGGCGCGGCCGACCGCCAGCATCCGCAGGGCAATCGTCCCAGCGGCCAAATTATAGAAAGCAAGGACCAGAGCAACGAGAAGAGAGAGACTGCCGAAGGTTGCCATTCAGACTCCGAAGGGGAAATCGGTGGTGATGGACGGGCAATGCGTGAGGAGCGCCGACGTGGAACTCCACAATCATGATAACGCTTCGAGGTGTGACGCTGGTCACATTTCGAGAGGGAAGAATCTTTGCGGCGGCAGGTTATCTGGCATCCGGAGGTGGAAGGCAGGTACTGGAGGAAAGGACGGCGGCTGGGTCATCGGCCTGCGGCATGGGCCGGTTTGCCACCGGTACCCGGGCACCAGTCGTGTCATACAGTTCCGGGCCGGATGCAGGCGAAAGGAAGGAGAACGGACCCCCCGGGGGGGAGGGGTACTTTTGTACGGGGGGGACAGACAGGGAGCACGCCGGACGCTTCGAGCGGGAGAATGGCGGAGAGTCGCGGCATAGCTCTATTGTGCGCCATGGCGGGAAAAGATCTGCAAAGCGGCATTGATTCTCGCACTGTGGCAGGGAGCCGGTCACTCCATACTGACTAGTGATGATCGAAGTTCCACGCTGCACCGGGGCGCGGCTTTTCAGTGGATTAGGGTGGCCGGGAATAGTATCTTCAGGGCAAGGGCGCAACCGAAGGGAAGGAAGCGGGGTTGTGTTCCTGGGGTCAATGAGACAAGTCCAAGAAAACAAGAGAATTTGGTCAGCCGCATAGCAGAAAAGTGGTAGGGGTGTAACCGTGCAAGTGTTATTGTTCCGTCAACAGCATTGCGAGTAGGATTCGTGGTGTAAATGCCCCTGGGATATCCGAGCGAGACCTGGATTACCGCAAACTGGTGGAAGAAGAAGAGTTGCAGGGCGGCGGTAGATTGGGCAAGCGCAAGAGCCATAGGTGGGAAGATGACAGATCGCAAAGCGCTGGTTGACCAGAACGAAACTCCGGAAGATGTGGCGACCTTGTACTCGTGGGCCAATCTTCATGGCGCCAAGTATCGGGATTTCTCTGCCTCGCGGGCGCAGATGCGCGAGAAGGCGCGCCAGCGGGTGCAGGAAGCGATGGCAGCGGAGCGGCTGCGGGCGCAGGAGGAAGCCGAGAAGCAGAAGGTGATCGCCGCGCAGCAGGGCTCCGAGATTGTGCGCGCGGCGGAGGCGGCGCGACAGGCGGAGATGGCGGCATACCAGACGCTTCAGGCCGCGCAGCAGGCGGCGGCCTGGCAGCAGAGCCGGCTGGGCGGAGATAGAGTGCCGGCGGTTCCGAACGCCGGGTCCGGGTCTTTTGCGGCTTCACCGATATCCGGGTCACAGCCCGCCTTTGATCCGCAGGCGGGACCGTTGACGTACCAGGCGGAAGCGCGCGCGCCGCTCGGAATTCCTCCGGGCTATGCGCAGGCGTCATTTCAGCGTGCGGAGAGTTACCCATCAAGGCGCACCACCCTGCCGGTCGAGGAGTCGAGAGAGGATGCGGGCCGTCCGGCGTGGCTGACATCGGAAAGGGCGGAAGCGGTCCCTGCGCCTCTTGCGCCGACGCCGGAAGATACGCTGCAAGGGTCAAGAGACCGGCTGACGACGCGGTGGTTTGCGCTCAAGGGGGTTTTCGAGGGAGCGGGCGCGACGGCGGAAGCGGCGCCCAACCAGGTTCAGACGCCGTCGCGGGCGCCGGTCCTGGCGTTCTTTTCACTTGCGGGTGGCGTGGGGAAGACGAGTCTTGTGGCCACGCTGGGACGGGCGCTTTCAGCGTACGGTGAGCGGGTGCTGCTGGTGGATACCGCCGCGTACGGACTCCTGCCGTTCTTTTTCGGGGCGCGCGATCAGCGTCCGGGCATGCTGCGGACCTTCAATCCGCCCAGCTCGAGCAGCGATGCGCCGATCCAGATGGTGACCCTGGAAACCGAATCGCTGGGGCCGGAAAACGCGGCGCAGGAGGCGCTGACGACAGAGATTGTTCGCAACGCGCACGGAGCCAGCCGGGTGATTGTGGATCTGGCGACGGCTTCCGGAACGATTACCCGTCGCATTCTGCGCATGGCGCCGACGGTGGTGGTTCCGCTGGCGGCGGATATGAGCTCGGTGGTGAGCGTGGGCTCGATCGACGCATTTTTCCAGCACAACGCGGGAGTATCGGGCAAGGCCATCAGGCCCTACTACCTGCTTAACCAGTTTGATCCGTCTCTTCCGCTGCATCTGGATGTGCGGGAGGTGCTGCGCGAACAATTGGGCGACCGCCTGCTGCCGTTTGTGATCCGGAGGGCTCCGGCAGTGAGCGAGGCGCTGGCGGAGGGAATGACGGTGATGGATTATGCTCCCGGGTCGCCGGCGGCAGAGGACATGAACAGCCTGGCTTCGTGGGTGAAGAGCCTGGCGGCGCCGGCGGCCAGCGGGCACCGCGGAGTGCGATGGAGCGAACGATGACGGCATCAAGCCTTTGGCAGGATATTGGGGCGGGGGAGAATTTTTTCACCAAGACGGCCCGCCTGGTGTTTCTGCTTGTGGCCGCGGGGATTTTCTATTTTCTGGCCGTACTTCCGCTGACATGGCCGCAACAGGCGGTACTGGGGCTGCTGTCGCTGTTGATGGCGATGGCGCTTTCGCGCAGTTCGGACTCGTATCTGGTGACGCTGACGCTGATGATGATGTCGATGTTCTGCACGTTCCGGTACGGCTACTGGCGGATCATGCAGGTGGCTCAGTTTTTCAAGGATCCGGCCAATCACTGGGGCGCGCTGGACGCATTTTTTATCTTCAGCCTGTTGCTGGCAGAGGTGTATGCGTTCGTCATTTTGTTTCTGGGGTATTTTCAGACCATCTGGCCGCTGCGGCGGGCGCCGGTGGCGCTGCCGGACAATGCAGAGGAATGGCCTCATGTGGATGTGCTGATTCCGACGTACAACGAGCCCCTGGACGTGGTTCGCTTCACGGCCCTGGGAGCGCTGAACATGGACTGGCCGGCGGACAAGCTGCACGTCTATATTCTGGACGACGGGAGGCGCAAGGAGTTTGAGGCATTCGCGTTCGAGGCGGGAATTGGCTACAAGACGCGGCCGGACAACAAACACGCCAAGGCCGGCAACATCAACACGGCGCTGAAGAGCATCACGTCGCCGTACGTGGCAATCTTCGATTCCGACCACGTGCCGACGCGCAGTTTTCTGCAGATGACGATGGGATGGTTTTTGCGGGATAGCAAGCTGGCGATGCTGCAGACGCCGCACCATTTTTATTCGCCGGATCCGTTCGAGCGGAACCTGGGGCAGTTCCGCGTGATTCCCAACGAAGGGGAGCTATTTTACGGGATCGTGCAGGACGGGAACGACTTCTGGAACGCCTCGTTTTTCTGCGGTTCGTGCGCGGTGTTGCGGCGCACGGCGCTGGACGAGATCGGCGGGGTTGCGGTGGAGACGGTGACGGAAGACGCGCATACCTCGCTGCGCATGCAGATGAACGGCTGGAACACGGCGTATATCAACATTCCGCAGGCGGCGGGACTGGCGACGGAGCGGCTTTCGGCGCACGTGGGTCAGCGCATCCGCTGGGCGCGGGGCATGATTCAGATTCTGCGAACCGACAACCCGATGTTCGCGCCGGGGCTGAAGTTTCCGCAGCGGCTCTGCTACCTGAATGCCATGTGCCATTTTCTTTACGCGGTGCCGCGGCTGATTTTTTTGACGGCGCCGCTGATTTACCTCTTGCTGAACCACACCAATATACCCGGGTACTGGGCGGGGATTCTGGCCTACGCGCTTCCGCACCTGGTTCTGTCGAACGTGACGAACTCGCGCATCCAGGGCGAGCACCGTCACTCGTGGTGGAACGAGATTTATGAGACGGTTCTGTCTCCGTACATTCTTCTTCCGACGATGATGGCGCTGATCAATCCCAAACTGGGGAAGTTCAATGTGACGGCCAAGGGCGGGGTGGTGAAGCGCACATTTTTCGACAGCCGGATCGCGCAGCCATTTCTGGTGATGCTGCTGTTCAATTTGGCCGGACTGCTGGTGGCGATCCCGCGATACTTTCTGTGGGACCGGGACCGTCCGGGCACGGTTCTGATGAATGTGGCGTGGTGCTGCTTCAACGTTGTGATACTGGGCGTGGCGACGGCGGTGGCGCGGGAGATGCGGCAGTTGCGCACCACGGTGCGCATCAGCATGGTGACCCCGGTGATGGTAACGCTGCCGGACGGGCGGACAGTCTCGGGCGAGACTATGGATTTGTCATCCGGGGGCACCTGCATCCGCCTGGATGAAAGTGTGGAGGCAGCGGCGCAGTCGCAGGTGCGGCTGACCTTCCCGATGCCAACCTCCTTATCGGATCTGCCGGCGGCCGTAGTGGCCGCTGAGGGTTCGCTGCTGAGGGTTCATTTCACAGAGCTTTCGATTGCCGAACAGGAAGTGCTGACCATGGTTCTCTACTCGAGGGCGGACTCATGGCTGGGCTGGGGCGAGTCCCGGGAAAGTGACAACATTCTGCGCAGCCTGGCGCGCATCTTCCAGATTTCGATGCGAGGACTGGCATCGACACTGGGGAGCCTGTTTGGAGGCGGGGACAGCGGCGCGAAGAAGCGGCGGACGCTGTCGGCAGCGAGCCAGGCGGCGATTCTGGGGCTGGCGTTTCTACTGGCGGGCATGCCGCGCGCAGTTCTGGGCCAGCCGCAGGGGTATGCCGGAGCGTTGCAGAAGGGGACGACGGACAAGAATCCGCCGGTAGCGCCCGGGCAGTTCCGCGACACCTTCACGCTGAAGGACGCCGGATCGCCGCAGATCGAGTTGCACGGCATCGACTCGATGCACAACATCTACTTCACGCTGCCGCAGACGCACGTGGCGAGCGCGGCGAAGATACACATTTATTATGCGTTTTCACCGAGCCTGCTGCCGCAGCTGAGCCACCTGAAGCTGCTATTGAACGGGACGCTGTTTGCGACCATCCAGCCCACGCCGGGGCAGCTGGGAGGCTCGAGCAGCAAGGACGAGGAGGCGGAGTTTACGATCCCGCCGGATCTTCTGGTGCACGACAATACGCTGACCATCGAGTTCATCGGGCATTACACGATGGTTTGCGAAGACCCGGCCAATACGACGTTGTGGGCGCGCGTACACCGTACGACCTATTTGAACGTCGAAGGCAACCTTCTGCCTTTGGCGGACGATCTGAAGCAGTTGCCCATACCGTTTCTCGACCCGGCGGTGATTCAGCCGCTGAGCATTCCGGTGGTCTTTCCGAGCGCTCCGTCGTTCAAGGAGATTCAGGCGGCGGGGGTGGTGACGAGCTACTTCGGGATGATTTCAGAGAACCGGCCGGTGCGTTTTCCGGTGCAGATCGGCGCCATTCCGGCGGGCAACGCGATTGTGGTTGCGGAGAATCCGGGCAAACTGCCGGCGGCGCTGAACCTGCAGACGGCGGCCTCGGCAACGGTGGCCATGCGCACCAACCCGGCGGATCCTTACGGCAAAGTGCTGGTGGTGACGGGAGGCGACGCGGACCAGATGTTGCGGGCCGCCCAGGCGGTGGCCCTGCATACGAGTCTGCTGCAAGGGCCGCAAACGACCATTGATGTGTTGCAGCTTCCGGAGCAGCAGCAGCCGGACGCGGCGCCGCGATGGGCGCGGACAGACCAGACCATCGCGCTATGGAACTATGCCACGGCGGACCAGTTGCAGGGGGATGGGTCGGCGCCGCTGAATGTGTATTTCCGCATCGCGCCGGACATCTTCTATTCCGACCGGCCCAATGCCGTATTGCACCTGGTTTACCGGTACAACTCGATCCCCATAGGGCCGATATCGAGCATGCAGGTTCGCATCAACAATGCGTTTTTGAGCTCGGTGCCGCTGATACCGGGGCAGGAGGCTTCGCGGCGAACACAACTGGACGTGCCGGTGCCGGTGGTGAACCTGCGTCCGTTTTCGAACTCGCTATCCTTCGATTTCACCTTCCAACTGCTGAAGAAGGGAGGCTGCCAGGATACGACGCCGATCAACATGCAGGGGGCGATTCTGCGCGACACATATCTGGACCTGCGCGGCTATCCGCACTATGCGCCCATGCCGAACCTGGAGATCTTCGCCAATGCGGGATTTCCGTTCACGCGGCGAGCGGATTTGAGCGAGACGACGGTGGTTCTGCCGCCGGCGCCGACGGTGCAGGAGATTGAAATGTTCGTCACGCTGATGGGCCACTTTGGGCGTCAGACGGGCTTTCCGGCGCTGCGGGTGACGGTGGCGGGCGCGGATGCGATGCGGGATGGAGCGTCGGCCGATTTTCTGGTGATCGGGACAGGCGACGACCAGCCGGGATTTGACAAGCTGGCCAACCGTCTCCCTGTCGCGCTGCACAGCGCGCAGGTGCAGGTGCAGGACACGCAGGGATTTTTCGCGCCGCTGCATCACGCATGGTGGAAGCAGCGCGCGAACGAGCATGTGGAGTCGGGCACGATGGTAGCCGTGGGCACGCCGGACGCGGTGATGGAGGGGATTGAATCGCCTTACGACCCGATGGGGGGGCGCAGCGTGGTGGCGATCCACCTGCGCGACACAACGACGTTTGAGCCGTTCATGGAGACGTTTCTGAATGTGCAGCAGGCCAGCGACATTGCGGGGACGGTGTCTGTGCTGCACGGCACGGAGTTTCGTTCGTTCCGGATCGGCTCCGGGGTCTATCATGTGGGCGTGCTGCCGTGGTGGACGCGGCTGACGTTGTGGTTCATGCAGGTGCCCTGGCTGGCCGCGGTGATTGTTGTCATTCTGGCCTTCCTTCTGGCAACCTGGACGCGCCAATGGCTGCGAGTGAAGGCCCGGGCGCGGCTAAAGGGCGACGATTGATGACAAAACGGACGCAGGCGATGCGCGGCTAGGCGCGATTACCGGTCGGGCATGGGTAGAATGGCGAGAGAACGAGAGTTGCAGGGAACGCAGAATCGAGCGTTCCGGATTCGGCCTGGCTGACAGGGGATTGCGGGTCTCGGATGGAGATGCGGGTGGTTGCCGCGGCGGCATCCTGCCACCAAGGAGGCGGCCGGGTGTGGCTCATCGAGAAGCGAAGGTCTTTGGGAGAGTGATGGCGATGGGTCTTCCCAAACCCTGGCTGCGGAAGCGCCTGTTGCTGATCGCATGCCTGTTTTCGGTCTGCGCGACCGGGGGCTGCAAGCAAGGGCCCTGGACGCTGTGGGATGCTTACGCGGCGCGGTTCATCGACGTTCAGGGGCGGGTGATTGACCCGCAGGGAGAGGGCCGGACGACCTCGGAAGGGCAGGCATACGCGCTGTTTTTCGCGCTGGCCGATGACGATCGCGCCACTTTTGAACGGCTGCTGACCTGGACCCAGAACAATCTTGCCGACGGCGACCTGAAGACGCATCTTCCCGCGTGGCTATGGGGGAAGAACAAGGACGGGGCATGGAAGACCATCGATCCTGATCCGGCGTCGGATGCCGATGTGTGGATGGCGTATACGCTGGTGGAGGCCGGGCGGCTGTGGCGCCAGCCAGGCTACACGAGCGTGGGCCGCCGGATGATGGCGCAGATTGCCAAGACGGAGGTGGCGGACCTGCCGGGCTTTGGCTTGATGCTTCTTCCCGGGCCGACGGGTTTTGTGCATGACCGGACCTGGACGCTGAATCCGAGTTACCTGCCTGTCTTCATTTTCGAGCGGTTCGCGGCCATCGAACCGGCCGGCCCCTGGGGAAGCATCGCCGTGAACATTCCACGGCTGCTCAGGGAGAGCGCGCGTCACGGCTTTGCCATGGACTGGGTGGACTATGTTCCCGGTGACGGTTTCTATCCTTCGGCAAAGCAACCGGGAAGCGATGGGGGGCCGGCGATGGGCAGTTACGATGCCATCCGGGTGTATCTGTGGGCCGGGATGACGGATGGGGCAGGGCGACTGCAATCGGATTTGGTGAGCGCGGTACCAGGCATGGGAGCCTATCTTGCCAACCATGGTGCGCCTCCTGAAAAGGTCAGTGACCAGGGGATTCCTTTGGCGCAAGATGGACCGGTGGGATTTTCTGCCGCGGTGCTGCCCTATCTGCGGGTGTTTCCCGGGATGGAGCGGGCGAGCGCGCAGCAGGTGGTGCGGCTCAGCACGCAAAGGGATGCGACGACGGGATTGTATGGTAAGGATGTAGCATATTACGATCAGAATCTTGTTTTGTTTGCCACCGGCTATCTGGATGGTAGATTTAGGTTTGGGCCAAGTGGAGAGCTGAAAGTGAAATGGGCGCGCCGATGAGGGATGTCCGTAGGGCCGGCAACCGCAAATGGGTGGTGGTAATCTGCCTGATTCTGGCTGCGCAGGCGGGCCTTGCCCAGCGAAAGGCCGGAACACTGACAGCGACTCAGACGCGCACGATGCTGGTGGAAAAGGCCCGCGTACTGGAGGCGCGCGGCCGGCCGGATCTGGCGGTTCAGTTGTGGCAGCAGATTCTGTTATCGGATCCGAACAATGCGGAAGCGCTTGCCGGCGTGGCCAGGGATTACAAACTGACGGGCCTGGCAACAAGAGCGAATCAGGCTCTGGACCGGCTTCGCAAGGTGAATCCCAACGATCCGAATATTGCCCGGATCGAGGCGCTGGCCAGTACCAGGGTGGAGAGCGACCAGTTGCGCGCAGCCGGTCAACTGGCTGGACAGGGCAAGACCGAAGAGGCGATGAAGATCTACCGCCAGCTCTACGGCGACCATCCGCCCGACGGCGATATTGCGCTGGCCTACTACGAGACCCTGTATGGAACGCCGACAGGGAAGGAGGAGGCCATCGCCGCCATGCGCGCGCTGTCCGCGCGCAATCCTGGAGATACGCGGTACGCCATTGCGCTGGGCCGGATGCTGACGTATGGAGCCCGGACGCGTCCGGAAGGCATTCGCATTCTCAAGCAATACCCCCAGGATCCGGCGGCGGAGGATGCCTTGCGGCAGGCGCTGGTGTGGGACGCGGCCAATCCCTCGGCGACCAACGAACTGCGGCAGTACACGGTGAAACACCCGCACGATGCAGAGATGGCCAGGCTGCTGCGGCAGGACGAGTACAAGCTGGCGCAAATGAACTCCGGCATTGCCCGGACGCCGGCCGAGCGGGCCGCGTTTGCCGCATTGAACGCGCACCGGCTGGACGAAGCGCAGGATCGGTTCAACGATCTGCTGAGAGAAGAACCGAACAATGGGCGCGTGGAAGCTGGAGTGGGCTTTCTGCGCATGCAGCAGGGGAATTTCGGCGCGGCCATCAGCTACCTGACGCAGGCAGAGCAGGATGGCTATAAAGCCCGGGTGGTGGAAAACGCGCTGGCCACGTCGCGATTCTGGTACACGATGAGCGAGGCCTCGCAGGCCTTTGACGACAATCAACTGGAGGTGGCGGCGGAGAGATATCAAGAGGCGCTGGCGATGCGTCCGCGATCGCCGGAGGCCATGAATGGGATGGCTGGTCTGCTGATCAAAGAGGAGCAGTACGGGCAGGCGGCGGCGTATTATGCGCAACTGGTGCAGATGCAGCCGCGCTCGGAAGATGCATGGCGGGGATTGTTTCTGTCTTATGCGCGCGATGGGCAGAACCAGAAGGCGCTTTCCGTCGCGGCGCGTTTCCCGGCCCCCGTGCGCGCTACTCTGGTGAAGGACCCCGAGTATCTGCGTACGCTGGCCACCATCTATCAGGCGGAGAACCGGCCCGCCGAGGCGGCGCGCGTACTGGCGCAGGCGCTGCAACTGCCGTTCCCGGCAAACGGGGAGACACTGAAGACGGGAACGCGCCTGCAATACGCAGGCCTCCTGATGGAGGCGCATCGCTACGATCAGGCGGCGGCGCTCTATACCGATGTTCTGAACGACGATGCGGGCAGCCTGCCGGCCTGGATGGGGCTGGTGAGCGCGCATCATCAGTTGGGGCAGGACAACGAGGCGATTGCCGAGGTGCAGCGGATGCCGCCGGCTACCTACGAAGCCGCGCTGGCCGATCCGGGATTTCTTACCATGCTGGGCTCGATGTATGCCCAAGCGAATCAATACGAGGTGGCACAGGGGTTTCTGGAGCGCTCAGCAAAGCTGCAGACGGCCGCCGGCGGGCAGCCGAGCGTGGCGCTTCAGTTGCAATTGGCGGCAATCTATCTGCAGCGCAACAACACGGCGCGGGCGTATCAGGCGTACCGGCAGGTGCTGGAATCGCACCCGGAGAGCGCCGATGCGTGGCAGGGCCTGATCACGACGCTGCAGGAGACGAACCGCAACACCGAGGCGCTGGGCGAGATTGCCCAGATTCCGGCTCCGGTACGGAGACAACTGGAGCAAAATATCAATTTCTTGCAGACGGAGGCCAGTCTCTATGCGGCAACGGGCGACAATGCCCACGCCGTGGAATATATGAATCGCGTACGCGCGTACTACGCGGCCGAGAAGATGCAGCCTCCGGCCCCGGTTGCGATTCAGGATGCATGGCTCTTGTTCAATACGGGCAACGACCGGGCGCTCTATCCCGCATTGATGCATTTGGGCGGACGGCAAGACCTGACAGCGGCGCAGCGAGAGACGGTGCAGAACCTATGGGCGAACTGGAGCGTGCGCCGGGCGGCGGCAGCGCTGGACAACGGCAATGCGGCGCGGGCCGTGGATATTCTGGACGCGGCCTCCCAGGCGTTTCCTGACAATATGACAGTGCGCAAGGCGGTGGCCGGAGGCTATGCGCGCGTGGGCCGGGCCAAAGAGGCGTTGGCGCTGTTCAAGACGGTTCCGATGCAGGACGCGACGGCGGGCGATTTTCAGGGCGCCGTGGGAGCCGCGCTGGCGGCCAACGACAAGGCGCAGGCGGAGGTCTGGCTGCGGCAGGCGCTGGAGCGCTACCCGCACGACCCGGGCATTCTGGCCACAGCGGCGCGCTTCGAGCAGGCGCGTGGAGACAATCAACGGGCCGCGGAGTACTGGCGCGCCTCGCTGGGGTCCATGCCGCAGACATCGCCGGCCGACCGGCTGGCGCACACGCTGGACTACCCAGACCAGGATACAAAGGCGCACCGCGCCATGACTGCGGCCGATCTCCAACGCCTGCTGGATCCGAACTATGAGCCTTTTCCCAAGACGACCAAGCTGCCGCCGCTGCCAGCCTACGGTCCAGACCCATATAATCCCGGCGCGCCGGTCGTATTAGCTCCGCGGCAGACCACGCAGCAGGCCTATCCGGCGCAGGCGCAGAGGCAAACAGAGCAGACGCCGAGCTACTGGGCGGCTCCGCAGACAGCGGCGGCATCGGGAACGGCGATGGGGAGTGCGGAGCCGTTCGCGGCTGTGCCTTCCGGATTCACCGGACCGGCGGGAACGGCGAGTCTGGCACAGGAAACGCAGAGCGCGCCGCCCGAGACAAGCCCTGGGCCGCCGTCCAGACGTGCGAAGCGGTCAGCCAAGAGCGGATATGAAGGAGTGATGCACTATCCGGCAGGGAGGACGGTGGAGGAAGATGCCGCGCCGTCCGGAGGGGCGTCGAGTTTGTCGCAGGCTTTGGCTCCGGGGCAGGCGAGCGCGCCGCCAGCGCAGAATCCTCTGCCGGTGGTCCATACTCTGGCCGCGGAGGCGTGGAAGGGGCTGATCAACTCGCTGATCGCCAATCACCACATCGACGAGGCTTCCCGGGAAGTGGCCAAGATTCCGCCCGGCGTGCGGCAGCAACTGGATGGCGACGTGGAGTTCATGCAGACCATGGCCAACCTGGACGTTGCCAAGGGCGATATTCCCCATGCGACGGAATACCTGAACCGGGTGGAGAACTACTACATGCTGCGGCGCATGACGCCTCCGCCGGCGGTCGACGTGCAGAATGCGTGGCTGCTTTTGAATACGGGCAACGATCAGGAACTGTATCCGGCGCTTCGCAGCCTGGACGCGCGGCGGGATTTGACCGCAGCGGAACGGCAGCAGGTTCAGAGCCTATGGGCCACATGGAGCGTGCGGCGCGCCGCGGCGGAGATGAACGCGGGCAACGTCCAGCAGGGGATGAACATACTGACTGCGGCGTCGCGCAGCTACCCGAACGATTTGAATGTGCGGCGCGCGCTGGCGGGAGCGTACGCCAAGGCCGGCCGCGCCGCCGACGCGCTGGCGATGTTCAAAGCGGTTTCGATGGAGAATGCCAGCGCCGGCGACTACGCGGCGGCGGTGGGGGCCGCGATGGCGGCCCACGACACGGGACAGGCGGAGAGCTGGCTGCGCACCGCGATGAGCCGGTATCCGGGCGATCCCTCGATCCTGACTTTGGCGGCGCGCTACGAACAGGCGCGCGGCGACTCGCAGCGCGCAAGCGAATACTGGCGCGCTGCGCTGGCGGCCATGCCGCCCGGCTCGACAGGGCAGGATCTGGCTCAGGTGGGGGTGTACCCACCGCAGAGCGCGAGCGCGCAGCGTTCATCGGCGCCGGCGAATCTGAAGGAGATGCTCGATCCGGCCCGCCAGGCGGCGAGAACGGCGCCGTCCCCGGCGGCATTGCCGTCGTATCACACCAGCTTGCCGCCGGTGTTCAATCCCACCGAGCCGGCAGAAGCGACGCCGGAGCCGCAGACTACCTCCGCGCCAGGACCGTGGAGTCTGGATCACTCCACGGCATTGCCGACGCCGGCAATGCCCGTTCCGAACCAATCGCCTGTTCCGGCGCCGCAGCCGGCCCTGCCTCAGCCGACCAACAGTCCGGGCGGCGTGCCCATCTACACCTCGCCCATGGGTGCGGGAGGAACGCCGCCGAGCCAGCCGGTGTTTGTTCAGCAGAGCGCCACGCAGGAGGCGGAGATTCAGCCGGCCACGAGCCTGGGCGGAGTGAACAACGGCAGAGAGACGGCGCTGCCGGGCAGCGGCAGATGGCAACTGCAAACGGGCATTGGCGGCGGGAGCGGGGCCGGCGCAACTTCCGGGATGCGGATTACCGCCGAGCCCGTAGATTCCCCGGCGGCGCAGGCTTTGACCTTGTTTGCCGACCAGACGGACAGCCAACTGACGCAGGGATGGACGCCGAGCATCCATGCCTTGGCAAATTCCGCAGTGCCCATGCCGGCGGCTACCCCCGGTTCCGGAGTGCCGGCCGCGGGCGAGACGCGGTACGAGATGGCGCAGTACACGCCATCGGCGCAGGAAGCAGCGACGGGCGCCTTCTCCGCTCCGCAACAGACAGCCCCGCAGACGGCTCCCGCCCTGCCCGTAACGCCGCCGCAGCGGCGGAGCAGCCGGCGGAGCAGGCGGGTGAGAAGGGCCACGCTGCCGCCCGCGTCCGCGCCGATTCTGAACAATGCGCCGATGGCGCCGAATCCGGAAGAGATTCAGACACCAGAAGTTCCCGCCGCCACGCCGCCGGCCGGCAGCGAGGGTCTGAGCGACCAGGAACTGGAGCAGCGGGATTTGCCCCCGCTGCGCGGACCCTGGGTTCGCATTCAGCGCCAGCAGCGAGCGCTAAGCCCGCGCGACGAAGCGGAGATGCAACTGCGGTCCATCGAGAGCGGATACAGCGGCTGGCTGGGCGGCACGGGGCTGATCAACTATCGCTCCGGCAACCTTGGCTACGATCATTTGTCGGCCCTCGAGGCGCCCTTTGAGGCGTCGATGCCGCTGGGATACAACGCGCGCCTCACCATCGTGGCCAAGCCGGTGTTTCTGGATTCCGGACAAGCCACAGGCAACGCGGTGATGCAGGTGACAACCCTGGGCCAGACAACACTCACCCAGATTCCGGAGCCGCTGGGCACCTTGCTGACCACGGATACCACGCCGCCGCCGCAACAGAACGCGGCAGGCATTGGCGGCGAGATCCAACTGGCATTTCCGCATCTGGCCATCGCCGGCGGTTACACGCCGGCGGGTTTCCTGGTTTCCACATTTACCGCGCGAGGGATGTGGCAGCCGGGCAATGGGCCTCTGACCTTCACATTTGTCCGCGACTCGGTGATCGACTCGCAGCTATCCTATGGCGGATTGCGCGATCCCGGCACGGCTTCTTTGAGTTTCCCGGGGAACATCTGGGGCGGGGCGGTGGCCAACCAGTTCGAGGCGCAGTATGGGCGCGGCGATGCGCAGTCCGGTTTCTATTTTTCGGCCGGAGGCCAGTACATAACGGGGTACAACATTGAGAACAATACGCGCGTGGATGGGAACGGCGGGGCCTATTGGCGGGCGTTGACGCTGCCCGAATACGGCAACCTGAGCCTGGGCGTGAATTTTTTTGCCATGCATTACGCCAACAACGAGAACGCCTTCACCTACGGGATGGGCGGGTACTTCAGTCCGCAGGCCTACTTCCTGGCCAACGTGCCGGTGACCTGGGTGGGACATGCGGGAACGCGCTGGCACTATAACATTATGGGCAGCCTGGGAGTGCAGGCCTTCCAGCAGCAACTATCCGCACTTTTCCCGCTGATTCAACAGAAGGCCCTGGAGGTGGCGTCAGGCAATCTGGCGCTTCCCGCCATGACCAGCGTTGGTCCCAACTATGACTTGCGGACAAATGTGGCTTACCAGATCGGTCCGCACTGGTTTGCCGGGGGATTCCTGTCCGCCAACAACTCCAGGGACTACTCGGCCGCATCGGCTGGCTTCTTTGTCCGCTACCTATTCCGCGCCCAGCCCTCCACAGTGGCCGGTCCAACGGGGCTCTTCCCCGTCGAGGGCCTGCGTCCATTCACCGTTCCATAGGAATTTTTGCAGAGGGGCAGAAGGAGGGGGATGCGTCCTCCTCTTTTTTTGTCTGCAAATGCAGACAGGTAGAGGGGTTTCGACAGCAGTCGCCGCACCATTCTTCAACTGGTCGCCATGGGCCGGGTTACGGCTGCGGAGGCGGAGCGTCTGCTGATCGCCTGCGACGACGGGATGACGGCGCTCGGGGCGACTCTGGCTTGCGGCGCCGTTCTCGCTGGCATGAAAGGCGCGACCACCGTGAACGTGCGCGTGCCCATGCAGTTGCTGCGCGCCGGCGTGCGCCTGGCCAGCCTGATCCCGGCCCAGGCTCACGGCCACCTCGACGAGGCGCTCAGCCGCCACGGCGTGCCCCTGACGCTCTCGCAGATCAAGCCGGAGAATCTCGAGGAACTGATCGACCATCTGGAAGACCTGACGGTAGACGTGGACGGCAAGGAGGGAAATGCGACCAAGGTGCGGGTGTTCTGTGAGTGAAGGCAGCGGCGCGGCGAAAGCGGAGGCTCAAAACTTCCGCAGCGGTTTCTGCATGGGCACGATCTGCACGGTCACGTCGTGGATTTCAGAGAGGAAGCGATTGACCACCGAGCCGTGCAAGAGCACATCCCAGCGCGAACGGGCGGATTGTCCGAAGACGACGTGGGAGATGCTTTCCTGTTGGGCGAAGCGGATGAGGGCATCGGAGACATTGCGTTCGTTGAGCATGACGACCTTGGCGCCGAGGTCGCGGGCCATACGCACGTAGTCTTCGAGGCGGTGATAGGCTTCGGGGTCGCCGTGGTCTTTATCGTCGTCAGCCTGGCGCACATAAACCGCGTACCAGTTGGTAGCTAGACGGCCTGCGATCCGGGCGCCGACACGCAGCAGGCGTTCGGTTCCGGGGCGCGAGCTGAGGCAGACCATGACTTTTTCGGGGATGGGCGCCTGTTCGAGTCCCTGGGTGCGGCGGTATTCGGCGGCGCGGTTGCCAACCTGTTCTGCCGTGGTGCGCAGGGCGAGCTCGCGGAGCATGTTGAGGTTGCCCTTGCGGAAGAAGTTGGCCAGCGACTGCTCGATTTTTTCCTGGGCGTAGATTTTGCCCTGGCGCAGGCGGGTGCGCAATTCGTCGATGGGGATGTCGATGTTGAGGACTTCGTCGGCCCGTTTGAAGAAGCTGTCGGGGACGGTTTCGCGGATGACGGTGTTGGCGGAGCGAGCGACGGCGTCATTCAGCGTTTCGAGATGCTGAATATTGACCGCCGTCATGACGTTAATGCCCGCGTCGAGGATCTCCAGAACATCTTCGTAGCGCTTATGGTTTCTGCAACCGGGAACATTGGTATGGGCTAGTTCGTCGACGATGACGGTATGAGGATGGCGGGCGAGGATGGCGTCGAGGTCCATCTCCTTGAGGGTGACTCCCTTGTAGGGGATGAGGCGCAGGGGAATGACCTCGAGGTCACGGATGCGAGCTTCGGTCTCCTTTCGGCCATGCGGCTCGACCAGGCCGATGGCGACGTCGATTCCCATCTGGTGCTTCATGAGATAGGCGTCGTTGAGCATGTGGTAGGTTTTGCCGACGCCGGGCGCCGCGCCGATATAGATGCGGAGTTTGGCCTGCTGCGGCTTTTTCTCGATCTTGATCTCAGGCATGGATTAGCCGACCTCGACGGGATGATGGGATTCTTCCAAAGCCGCAACCGGCACAGTGAAGCGGAAGGTGGAACCGTGGCCGAGGCGGCTCTCGGCGGCAATCTGCCCGCCGAGGGATTCGACCAGGCGGCGGCAGAGGGCGAGACCGAGGCCCGAGCCGCTCTCAGAGAAAGGATTGAAGCGATCGAAGATGGTGCTGAGGCGCTCGGCTTCGATGCCGCGGCCGGTGTCGCGCACGGTGAATTGCACGAAATCGTTGAGTTCTTCGGCGGTCATAAGGATCTCGCCGCCGGTGGGCGTGTAGCGCAGGGCATTGGAGAGGAGGTTATCGAGGATGGAGCGGATGGCACGGCGGTCAGCGCGGACAAAGGAGAGATCGGCGAAGGCGTTGACTTCGATGCGGATGTGCTTTTCCGCGGCGAGATCGCAGAAGCGGTCGCGGGCCTCGGTGAGAAGCTGCAGGGGACGCAGGCTCTCCTGCTTAAATTCGCGCTTGCCGGAGTCGAGCTCGGCGACTTCGATGAGGTCGGCCATGAGGTCGTCGAGATTTTCGGATTCCTGGCATGCTTCGGTGACCAGTTCGGACTGCAGCGGCTGGAGCTCGCCGCCAAAGCCCTGGTTGAGCGCATAAAGGCCGCGGCGCAGGCGGAGCAGCGGGTCGCGCAGCTTGCGGCTGGCCACGGAGATGAACTGGGTTTTGAAGCGATCGGTATCCTGCAGGCTGGTAACGTCTTCGAGGGTGGTGACGGCCCCGAGGAGGCGGCCTTCGGCGTCGCGCATGGGGGTGGTGCGCAGCCTGTAGCTACGCTCCTTACTGCCGATGCGCAAGGGCAGCATGGCGGCTTCGTCTTCAGCGGCCACGGACTTTTGCATGGAAACGGCATGGCGGATGGCGTTGAGGATTTTATCGCCGCCAGGGGTGGTGGCGAGCGCCATGCGATCGGCGGCAGCTTCGCCGAGCAACTCAGCAGCGGCAGGATTGACGCGGAGCACATGGCCCTTGGCGTCGGTGACGATGATGGGTTCGAAGATGGATTGCAACACGGCGTCGGAGAGCTGATACTCCATCTGACGGCGTCCGGCCTCGGAATCTCTGAGCTCGCGCAGGCGGATGGCGAGCCGGTTGAGCTCGGCGGCGATCTGTCCCAGGGCGTCGCGGCTATTCCACTCCGCGCGGTGCTCAAGATTGCCTTGCGCAATCAAGCGGATATCCCGGGCGAGTCTGCGGATAGGCAAAAGCAGCATGACCGCAGTTGCCAACTCGACCAGGACCACAGCCGCCACGAAGAAAGAGGCAATCTTCAATTGACCGCCGGCGGCGAGACTGCCGCGCGTGGTCAGCACCAGGCCAAAGGTGAGGCCGAGGAGCAAGATGCAACCGAGGAATAGCCGCTGCGAATAATTGAGCATGCCCTGTCTCCGCGCCGAAACTGAGGGATATTTCCATTCTCAAGGAAAGGGGGCGCATCAGGCAAAAGCGAGTGCCCTTTTCAACGTGGTGTGGCGGCCGGATGGCTGGTTCAGCGCCAGGCGGAGCGGGGATTACGGCACACGGCAGACCGAGAGCGTGGCGTTGTGCCAGCGGCAGTCGAGGCCTGCTGGAGGCGGGTAGGCAAGCAAAACCCAATCGACGCCGAATTGCGCGCGCAGGCGCTCAAAATCGGCGAGCTGGAAATGACGCCAGCCCTGCTCGGCGGTGAGTTGACGATTCCACTCCGGGGCCAGGGACGGGAAGAGTCCGGCGACAGCGGTATCCTTGACGGCATCGGCCAACTGGCTTCGCTCCGCCAGGGCGCGAAAGCCGTGGTAGTCTTCCTCGGGCGCCTGGAGGTAGTAGGGATTGAGGGCGAAGTAGGCATCTTGCGGGGTATTGAGGCGAATCCACCGAAAGGCTTGCAGCCAGGGATTGGGTGAGCGGAGGCCCGGCAATTCAAGATGGCTACTGCCGTCCAACTGGTACATCTGGGCGGCGAACATTCCAGCGTTGAACAGGAGAAGGTAGGCGGTCCAACGCCAGATACTTGACTTGAGCCAGTACTTGCCAATCAGGCAACCGCCGATCAAGGCCATGAAGAGGTAAACGAGGTGCAGGTAACGCATGGGCTGCATGGGCACGAGACGCACCAGGGCCGGGGTTTGCCAGACGAGCAGAGCGAAGATCTCATGGCAGAGTCCATAGAGGACCATGGCGAGGGCAAAGCGGCTGAGACGGAGTTGGCCGTGGCGCCGGGCGATACGGCTGAGCAGCCAGAAGAGCAGAAGCGGCGCGAAGACGCCCAGCCAGGAGTACCATGCCCAGCGGTCGAGGAAGAGATACGCGCGGGTGTGAATGATCTGGTACCATGCGGGACATGCCGGCGGGGCGAGCCACGCAAGCGGCGCGAGAAGGACAAAGGCGGCCGCAGAACGGCTCTGGGCATGCTGACCGGCGCACGCCGCTGTCTGTTTTGAGGTGATGGCCGCCAGAAAGAGGCAAAACGAGGCGCCAAATGCCGCCATAATGGGATGAATCAGGAACGCTGTCACCAGAGACAGAACGGCCGGCAGGGGCTTGCCCTTGAGCACACACCAGACGCCCAGCAAGATGAGCGCAGCAGCCAGCGTGCGCGGATGAAGATGCTGATCAACGAGGTAGATGGCGGTGCCCGAAACGGGCAGCGTGAACATGGCTCCCACCATGGCGACGCCAGCCCACTGCGCGCCCGGTTCCTGGAAGAGTTCACGGGCAATGGCGCGGCACAAGGCAAGGATCAGCACGATGCCCACAAACTGCCAGAGCAGTTCCGCGACGGCCACGGGGATATGAGTGAGGCGCACAAAGGCCGCCATCCAATTGTCGAACAATGTAGCCTGCATCTGGGTGCGGAAGAAGATGGAATTGTGAGGGTAAAGAGCAGGATTGAGCTTGCTTTTCACCGCTGCCAGATACACTTCGTCATCTTCCAGACCAGGGTGATATCCCATGACGGCGAATGCCAGGACGGAGAAACCGAAGAGCAGCAGAGTATTACGCCAGCGGGAGTCTGTCACGTGAATTAAGCCTTGTTGTTTTATGGAAACCCGGAGAGCGTCTTTCCTTCCTGCATCCATTGTATTCAATGCGGCGGCCTTGTGTCTTTGGCGGAAAAGAGGGGGGACAGAAGCCGATTCGCGAGGGAAGCGGCGGTCCCGTATACTCATGCAGAGCCATCCATCACCATGCCGACGGATACTTTGGGAGCAGCAGACTCGTCCATGCAAATGCCGATAGAGAAGAATTCCAGGCTCGGGGCGCCCGCAATGCGCCAAGGACAAGCAGGGCCGGAGAAATTCGCGCTGGTGATCCCAACTCTGCGCGAGGCACAGAACATTGGCGGGCTAATCAGTGTGGTGCGCGCGGCCCTCGATCCGCTTGGCATTGTGTACGAGATTCTGGTGGTGGATGACGACAGCCGCGATGGAACGGCGGAAATTGTTTCAGAGATGGGGGCCCGGGATCCCCGCGTTAAGCTGCATGTCAGGGTGGGAGAAAAGGGATTGTCCGGGGCGATTCTGCATGGCTGGGAGCAGACGGACGCCCCGCTGGTTGGGGTGATGGACGCCGATCGGCAACACCCTCCGGAATTGCTGCCCCAACTGGTGACGGCGGTGATGAATGGCTGCGATCTGGCCATTGGCAGCCGCTACGTGGAAGGCGGGCAACTGGGCGGCTGGAATCCATTGCGTCGGCTGCTGTCATGGGCGGCCACGCGGGTCACCTGGCCGCTGCAGGCCGGTCACAGCCGGGTGAGGGATCCGATGTCGGGCTACTTCGTGGTGCGGCGCGCCTGCCTGGGCGGAGCGGAGTTCCAGAAGGCGGGCTTCAAGCTGCTCTTCGAGATTCTGGTGCGCGGGCAGTTCGGATCGATTGTGGAGATCCCCTACCAATTTGGGTTGCGCCAGAGCGGCTTGAGCAAGGCGAACATGCGGGTGGGGTGGGATTACGCGGTGTTGCTGGCGCGGCTCTATGCGGCCCGGTTCCTGCCGTGGCGGCGTAGCCGGGGCGCGCGAAGAGCGGCGGGCACTGAATCCCTATAAAGCGGGCAGCAGCAAGCGAAGCAGCAGGAACGCCCCCACCCCCGCGAAGAAGACCAGCGCCATGCGAATGCCGGGCTCCCGGTTGACTTCAGGAACCAGGTCGCTGGCTCCTACGTAAAGAGCGACGCCGGCCGAGACGGGCAAGCCGAAGACCAGCCAGCGCGGGACCAACTCGATGACCAGGACACCGGCGAGGGTGGCAACAGCGAGGGCAACGGCGGAATAGAAGGCCGTGGCGCGGCTGCGTCCGCTGGCCATCATGACAGAGGCCATAGTGAAGCCCTCGGGCGCCTTATGGAGGAAGATGGCAAGGAAGATCAGCCAGCCCATCCGGTTGGATACGACGAATCCCGATCCGATGGCGATGCCGTCGAAGAGCGCATGCACGCTGAGGCCTCCCAGAACTGAGTAACCGGTGCGCGCCGAGACGAACTCGTCGTGGTGGGTTTCTTCGCCGTAATGGAAGTGGGAATTGATCGTGTGTTCGAGCAGATGCACGATGCAATAGCCGGCCATGATGAGGATAGGGCCGAGCCTGGGGTTGATGCGCATGCCCTCAGGCGCCATTTCAAGCAGCGCTGTGGCCATCAGGAAGCCAGCTCCAAGCGCGACAAAGTAGCGCAGATAGCGCTCCACGCCGCGGGCGCGCACCAAGACCACCCCGCCGGCGATGTCGGCCAGCGCAGCGATGGTGCCCAGCACGATGGAGAGTTTTAGCATTTCACCTTCGATCCGGTTTACTCGCTGTGGCGGCAAGCCTCAATTTCTAACCGCTATGCCTGATGTGCAAGACGTCGCCGTCCTGGACAATATATTCTTTGCCTTCCAGGCGCAGCGTTCCCTTGGCGCGCGCCGCCGCTTCTGAGCCGGCGGCCAGCAGGTTATCCCAGCGGATGGTCTCGGCGCGAATGAAATGATGTTCGAGATCGGAATGGATGGCGCCGGCGGCTTGGGGCGCCTTTGAGCCCGCCGGCACCGTCCAGGCGCGGCACTCGTCCTCACCGGCGGTGAAAAAGCTGATCAACCCCAGTAACTCATAGCTCTTGCGAATGAGGCGCACCAGCCCGCTCTCATGCAGGCCATAGCTGGCCAGGAAATCCGCTGCTTCCTCGTCGTCCATCTCCGCCAGTTCCGCTTCCACCTTTCCGCAGATGGCGGTAGCGCCGGCGTTGGGCCGCCGGGCCACCTCGTCAAGCTTGAAGCGGGTGGCGGCGGCATCGAGATCGGCGCCGAGAGTGGAGCTTTCGCCGATATTGAGCGCGTAGAGGATGGGTTTTTGCGAGAGAAACATGAACCCCCTGATGAGTTTCTTCTCCTCGGGCGTCATTTCCAACTCGCGCAGCGGCTGTTCTTTTTCAAGCGCGTCCTTAGAGCGCAATAGCAGGGCATGTTCGTGCTCCAAGTCAGTCGAACGTTGTTTCTTCAGATCCTTTTCGAGCCGCTCAAGACGTTTCTCAATCTGGGTCAGATCGCTGACCATCATGTCGAACTCGACATTTTTGATGTCGCGCAGCGGATCGATGGGGCCGACGTGCGGAATGGCCTCCTCTTCAAAGGCGCGCAGGACGTGGATGAGCGCATCGACCTGGCGCAAACTGGCCAGATACGCGGACTCCTTCAGCGCCTCCTGCCCGATGGCGGCGACATCGACGTACTCTACCGTGGCGTAGGTAGTTTTTTGGGGTGAGTAGAGCGCCGAAAGCTTATCGAGGCGCTGGTCCGGCACGCGGGCGACGCCAATGTGCGCCTCGCGCGAGTGACTGTGCTGATCAAGCCTGGCGCGGGTGAGGATTTTGAACAGCGATGTCTTGCCCACCTGCGGCAGGCCGATAATTCCAGTCTTCATATCGATTCCACGAGGCCCGCACGGAGCGAAGCGCGCACACGAGAGCCACTACGATGATACAGGAACGGCAAGGCGCCCATGCCAAGGTGCGGCGGACGCGGCGTGCGGGTCAGGAGCGATCGGCTTCTGCCCTGGCGACGAGAACAACCGATGCGACACCGAGCAGGAGGATGGTTTCCTCGACATGCTCGCTGCGGCTATGGAGGCGTTCAAAGTTTTCGCGATAGGGGTTGGCGGCGTTGGCTGCGTCGATGACGCCCCCCGCCGCGATGCGGTCTCGCTCCATGGCGGGGATGATTCCGAACTGCGCATAGAGCGTCAGGACCATCATCACCAAGACCAGCCCCATGGGTATGAGCACCGTGCGCGGCTTATAGATGCCCAGGGCAGGCGCCAGCGCCAGCAGCGCCATGGCCACCATGCCCGAAACCAAGCCCATGCCGTGCAGGATGGCGAGCAACTGACGCACGATCATGCCGGCGGTGTGCGTATCGGGCCGGAGGATGTTGAAAGCGACGGCGGCCGTAACGGGGAAAAACACCTCGGCGCCTAGCCAGACCATGAGCGACAGGTAGAGAAGCGCGCGCAGGAAAGTCTTCATGGGGCAAGGATACATGGGCAGGATGGCGGGCGGGCGATTACCTTACCCGCCCCCGCAGAGGCGCGCAGCCGGTTCTACGGTTTGCGTTTTTGCGCGTGCTTCAACACGGTTTCAATTGCGGATTTGACCTGGTCATATTCAACCTGCGAAATTTTGCCGGCGACGCGGTCGCTTTCGAACGCGAAGATGGCCTCCTTGAGGGCGGTCATGAGCGGATCAGCCTGCGCAGCGGGCGCGGCGGCGGGCCGGAAGGCGGGCATCGGGAGAGAGGCGGCAGCCGCGGCCGGCGCATCCACGGGTTTGCGCAGGAGGAAGGCAGCCGCGGCCGCCAGCAGCAGGGCCAGGCCACCCAGGATCCACCACTTGTATTTGCTGAGCGGATCGGGCGTGTTGATGGGCGCGCCGATGCCTCCGCCGGGCTGGCCGCCGGCGGCCGTTTCTCCCTGCTGACCGGTCGAGCCATTCTGTTGCCCGCTCGGGATGGAACCGGTGCCGGAGACGGAGTAGTCGATTACCTGTCCAGCCTGGACGTTTTTGGCGATAAAGGTGGAGACGCCGGCATCTCCCTGGACGCTGTGGAAGCTGGTTGCGGAGCCGGACTTGAGAGTCATGCTCAAGGGCAGGAGCACGGCGACGTTTTCCGCAGGCAGGGTGAGCACCGATTTGAAGCTGTAGCTGCCGGCGCTATAAGGTACGGTGTAACTGACTTCAAAGAGGGTGTCTTTTTCGCCCTGGTCGGGCTCGATGGGGAAGTTATAAGAGTAATGACCCTTGGGGCCATCGGGATCGAGATGGATGGAGGTGGGCAATCCGCTGGGCCGTTGCGCCTGGGCGGCGTTGACGACGGCTTCTGGTGGCAGGACGATGGAAAAGCTGCGCTTGCTCCACTGGGTGACGGGCGGCGAACTGGTGTTATGAACGAAATAGCGCTCCATGACTTCGAGCTGGCTGCTATCGGCCTGACACTCGATCACATCGGCCTCGATGGAGACGCCATTGACCTTGCCGGCAACATCGTAAACGGAGATGTCGCCCGGACCGCCGTTGCGCGGAGCGGCGATGAAGTAACCTGCGCCCTGGTGGGTGACACGGATGAGGTAAGGGCCGCTGCCGGGCATGGCCAGCGCGTAGTGGCCGTGGGCGTCGGTTGAGGCTTTGGCCACCTCAGCCATGGAAGACTGCACGTCAAGTAGCGCGATGGAATCGCCGGCGGCGGGCTTGCCGGAGGTTTTATTGGTTACCGTGCCGGTGACGGTTGCGGCCTGGGCCAGCATGCCCGCGGAAAGCAGGCACAGAAGAGTGAAGCGAAGGAAGGTCTGCATCGATCTCATGGGGGTGTGGAAAAACTCGGATCCTTTCGGGTTCAGGTTGGATGGCAGCATGCGGGCCGCGATGGGGATGCGGGCGAAGGGCACAAAGCTGCTTGAATTTTAAGAATACGTTGGTTGCCGGGTGTCATACAAGAACAAGACCACGATCTGGATGCGAGATGTGGGATGCAACCGGAGCTGCTGAAAGCAGACGAAGCGGCGGCCGAACGACAGTTTGTTGTGAGGATGAGCATCGGACATCGCCTTATGCCTTCTGCAGGGTCTCGATCTGGGCGAGGATGCGGGCCGTCTCGTCTTCCATCAGCGATCTTTGTGCCTGGTAGTCCTCTTCAGGATATTTGCCGGCGCGGTATTCGAAGTTCAGATCGCGGAGGTTGTCGTAGAGCTGCTCTTTCCGCTCCAGAAGGTAGTCGATGCGCGTTTTCTCGCGCTGGCTGGCGGAGTTTTTCTCGGGCCAAAAGGTGTAGAGGAAGAGGACCAGGCCGAGAAAGGCGCCGAGGATGAGCCCCAGGGATTGAGTCATGATCTAAAAGCCTCCATTATTTACCGAGCCGGTTTCGCGGCGGATTTTTTCGCGCAAGGCAAGAGTGGCCGGGTCGTTGTGGAGCACGGCGGGGGCGGATTGTCCGGCGGACCAGCGGCGGACGAGGAGAATCACGCCGAGGAGAGCGGCGGCAAAGACGGCGAAGGGGGCAATCCAGGCAATGAGGTCAAAGCCCTTTGCCGGAGGCGCGGCGAGTACGATGGCGCCGTACTTGGCCGAGAATGCGGCGAAGATCTGCTGGTTGGTTTGGCCCGCGGCAATGGCGGCGCTCAGTTCGTTGCGTTCGCGTGTGGATTCGGTGCAGCCGACATGATTGCACTCGCCGAGCAACTGGGCGCAGCCGCAGGTGCACATCAGCCGGTGGCTCAGATCGTTGAAGCGCGCGCCGGCAGTGGTGGCGCCCATCGAGAAGCAGACCGCAACGGCCAGCGCCAGGGCCTGGCATGCCCTCATCCAGAAAACGGCAGCTTGGGAGCGATTCATGCCTGGCCTCCTTTCAGAGCGGCAGGTTTCTGACTGGGCATCAGAGCGATGACGGTGCCGAGGCACATCAGCGCAACGCCGGCCCAAATCCAACTGACGAGCGGATTGAGAAAGGCCTTGATGATGGGCTGTCCGGTGTCGGGGTTGGCGCCTTCGTAGACCACATAGAGATCCCATCCCGGAACGGAGTGAATGGCCACCATGGTTTGGGGCTGCTGGCTGGCCGTGTAGACGCGTTTTTCCGGGTTCATCTGAAACGCGCGCTTCCCGTCCCGGTAGACGTCGAGCATGGCGTACTCGGAGTCGTAGTTGGGATTGGCGTCCTGGGTAAAGCCGGTGCACACCAGGGTGTAGGGGCCGATGGGCATCTTGGAGCCGAGCGCCAGTTCCTGCTCCTGGCTGCGATTGAAGGCCGCTCCGGCCAGTCCGACGACTACGATAACCACGCCGACATGGACGATGTAGCCGCCATAACGGCGGGTATTGCGGCGGATCAAGGCGAAGATGGAGACGAAGAGGTTGCCGCCGGTTTGCCGGGAGATGACTTTGGCGCCGCGGAGGAATTCCACCACCACGGCGGTGACCACGGCGGCGGCGAGGACAAAGGCGACCAGCGCGTAAAAGTCACCACGGTCGAATGTGCCGTTGTTCCAGGGGCGGATGCCGGCGGCAAGACAACCGATGACCGTTAGCCAGAGAACCACGACCGGCGCCACGAAGTTGCGGCGGATGCTCCTGAAGGACGAGG
Source organism: Acidobacteriota bacterium (assembly GCA_021846985.1). Lineage (GTDB taxonomy): Bacteria > Acidobacteriota > Terriglobia > Terriglobales > Acidobacteriaceae > Telmatobacter. The sequence goes on from JAJZVX010000001.1 coordinate 352,460, forward strand.
CGCGCCACGGCAGCAGGGGCCCCACGCCGGTGAGAAAGATCAGAAAGAGTCCGATGGGCACGGCCACGCGGTTAAAGAAGGGCGCTCCGACGGTGACTTTACTGCCCTGGACGAACTCGCTGAGGATGGGGAAGAGCGTGCCCCAGAGGATGACGAAGCAGGCCGTGAGCAAAACCAGATTGTTGAAGAGGAAGCTGGATTCGCGGCTGACGAGGGATTCGAGCTGGCGTTCGCTCTCCAGGTGCCGATGCTGAAGGATGTAGGTGAAGATGCAGACGGCAAGCACCAGCAACATGAAGACCAGAAACCAGTTGCCGATGGAGGACTCAGCAAAGGCATGGACGGAGCTGACCAAGCCTCCACGGGTGAGCGTGGTGCCCAGCAGAGTGAGCAGGAAGGTGGAGAAGATGAGCCAGATGTTCCAGCTTTTCATCATGCCCCGTTTTTCCTGCATCATGACAGAGTGGAGAAAGGCGGTGCCGGTGAGCCATGGCATCAGACTGGCATTTTCCACCGGATCCCATCCCCAGTAGCCGCCCCAGCCGAGCACGGCGTAGGCCCAGTGCATACCAAGAAAGATGCCGAGGGTGAGGAAGAGCCAGGTGACCATGGTCCAGACGCGGGTGATTTTGATCCATCTCTCGCCGGGGTAGCGCATCATGAGGGCGCCGAGGGCGAAGGCGAAGGGGACGGAGAAGCCGACATAGCCGAGGTAGAGCAGGGGCGGATGGATGACCATCTCCGGGTACTGGAGCAGGGGATTGAGGCCGAATCCATCCTGCGGGACCGCGCCCTGCGTAAGCGCAAAGGGAGGCGCGGCGAAGACGAGGATAGCGAGGAAGAAGACCTGCACCGCGGCGATAATGGTTCCCGCGTAGGCGTAGAGCTTGACGTCGGTTTTGTGCCGGAGGCGGAGGATGAAGCCGAAGGTACCGAGCAGCCACGCCCAGAGGAGCAGCGAGCCTTCCTGGCCGCTCCAGAGGGCGGCGAATTTGTAGGCCGCGGGCAGGTCGCGGTTGGAGTGCTCGAGGATGTAGGTGATGGAAAAATCGTTGGCAAAGACCGACCAGATGAGCGCAAAAGCGGCAGCGGAGACGGCCACAAAGCCGGCAATGCCGGCGCGGCGGGCGGTGTCGGCAAGACGCTCGGGCGCAATGCGCGAAGACTGGCCCGTGGCGAGAAGCCGGAGGGCCACCGCCCCGGCCAGAAGGTTATAGGCTGCGAGCGCCAGCGCAATAAGAAGAGCCAGACTTCCGAAGGTCGCCACTCAGGGTTCTCCCGTCGCATTCGATTGAAGCCGCTCCATCTGCCCTCAACAGCGCGTGCCTTGCAGGGAAGATTCGGGGAAGCGCTCCGGGTTTCCACGGCGTATTTCGCCCATGGACGGGGAGCCAGGCGGCTTCTCGACAGGTTCATTTTCTATCCTCGGGTCTCGTTTGACCTGTGATCTATCTCACACGCCAAAAGGGGGAAAGAAACCGCGTTCGCAACGAATTTTCAAGCGAGAATTCGGGCTGCGAGGCTTTGTGCTCTTGCGATCATGCGCTTGGCAGGGAGGGATAATTTCACTATTGGAGCAGGCATTGCATTAGTTAACGCCATCGTCCAGACGCCGCAACTTAGCCGAAGAGAAACTCTTTGTCACGCAGGTCTTTGATGGTGTCGCGGAGTTTGGCGGCTTTTTCGAATTCAAAGCGCTTCGCGCTCTCACGCATCTCCGATTCGAGCTTGGAAATATAGGCGTCGAGCTCTTCCTGCGACTTGAACTCAGGGATGTCGGCCGTGTCTTCCTCGGCAATCTCGCCGTACTCGGCCTTGAGGATGTGCGCAAGGCCCATATCGACGTGGCTGACGATGGATTGCGGAGTGATGCCGTTTTCCTCGTTATAGGCCTTCTGGATGGCGCGGCGGCGGTCGGTTTCGTCGATGGCGCGGCGCATGGAGTCGGTGACGGTGTCGGCGTAGAGAATGGCGCGGCCCTGGGCATGACGAGCGGCACGGCCCATGGTCTGGATGAGCGAGCCGGAGGAGCGCAGGAAGCCCTCCTTGTCGGCATCGAGGATGGCGACGAGGGAGACCTCGGGCAGGTCGAGGCCTTCACGCAGCAGGTTGATGCCGATAAGGACGTCAAACTCGCCTCTGCGCAGGCCGGCGAGGAGCTTGACGCGCTCGAGAGTCTCGATCTCGGAGTGCATGTAGCGGCAGCGCACACCCACTTCCGTGTAGTAGCCGGCCAGGTCTTCGGCCATGCGCTTGGTAAGGGTGGTGACGAGGACGCGCTCGTTGCGTTGGGCACGGTCGCGGATTTCGGCGAGGAGGTCGTCGATCTGGCCCTTGACGGGGCGGATCTCCACTTGCGGATCGACGAGGCCGGTGGGACGGATAACCTGCTCGATGACGACGCCGGCCGAGCGGGTGAGCTCGTAGGGACCAGGCGTGGCGGAGACGTAGATGGTCTGGTGGACGCGGTTTTCGAACTCGTCGAAGGTGAGGGGGCGGTTGTCCATGGCCGAGGGCAGACGAAAGCCGTAATCGACGAGGGTCTGCTTGCGGCTGCGGTCGCCGTGCCACATGCCATGGACCTGGGGAATGGTGGCATGGCTCTCGTCGACGAAGAGCAGGAAGTCGCGGGGGAAGTAGTCGAGGAGGGTCGGCGGAGGCTCGCCGGGCAGGCGTCCGGAGAAGTGGCGGGAGTAGTTCTCAATGCCGTGGCAGTAGCCCATGGATTTGATCATTTCGAGATCGAAGCGGGTGCGCTGGTGGACACGCTGGGCCTCGACCATGCGGCCCTCCGATTCGAGGCGGGCGACCCATTCGTTGAGCTCGGCGGTGATGGATTCGATGGCCTCGGTCTTGCGCTCAGGCTGCACCACGTAGTGGCTTTTGGGATAGATGGGCAGGCGTGAGTATTTCTGCTTGACGGTGCCGAAGAGGGGATCGATTTGCGCGAGGGATTCGATCTCGTCACCGAACATCTCGATGCGGTAGGCGCACTCATCGTAGGTGGGGAAGACCTCAATCAGGTCGCCGCGGACGCGGAAGACGCCGCGGCGAAAGTCGGTGTCGTTGCGTTCGTAAAGGATTTCGACAAGCCGGCGCGTGATGTCTTTGCGGCTGATGCGCTGGCCTTTTTCCAGCAGCAGCAGCATGCCAAAATAGGCCTCGGGCGAGCCCAGGCCGTAGATGCAACTGACGGAGCTGACGATGATGGAGTCGCGGCGCTCGAAGAGCGAGCGGGTGGCGGAGAGGCGCAGCTTGTCGAGCTCGTCGTTGATGGTGGCTTCTTTTTCGATGTAGAGGTCGCCAGCGGGGATGTAGGCTTCGGGTTGGTAATAGTCGTAGTAACTGACGAAGTATTCGACGGCGTTGGAGGGGAAGAACTGCTTGAACTCGTGGTAGAGCTGGGCGGCGAGAGTCTTGTTGTGAGCCAGAATGAGGGCGGGCCGGTTGCAGCTCTCAATGACTTTGGCCATGGTGAAGGTTTTGCCGGAGCCGGTGACGCCGAGCAGAACCTGGTGCTGCTCGCCCGCGGCCAGGCCTTGGACGAGCTCATGGATGGCGCGCGGCTGGTCGCCTTTGGGTTGATAGCTGGTGACCAGTTGAAAGTCCATGGGCAAATTATACGATGCATGGCGAAGACGTGGCGAAGATAAGGTGCGGCCAGTTCTCGATTTATCGACGGGCCAAGAGCGATTTGTCCCGCCGGAACAAAGGGCTTGCTACACTGAGGCCATGATGGAAGAGCAGGAATTTCGACGGCGGGCCGAAAAGGCCATTGAAGAGCTGAAGCAGCACCTGATTGCGCGCGAAGAAGAAGTGGATGCCGGTTTCGAAGTGGAAGAACAGTCAGGAGTTCTGAATGTTTCGTTCGACGATCCGGCGGGCAAGTTTGTGATTACGCCGAATGCGCCGGTCCGGCAGATCTGGATATCGGCCCTGGCGACAAGCTTCAAGCTGGACTGGAACGCAGCGGCGGAGAACTTCGTACTTTCCAGGACAGGAGAGGCGATGATTCCGCTTGTCGACCGGCTGATCGAAGAGCACAAGGAAGGATAGAGCCAGCCTTCAGCATCGTGTCTTCACGGCTGCGCAGAACGCCGCTCCATTTGCGCATCCGTTTGTTTCGGATGCGGCCTGCCGGGTGCAAAAAAGAATACCGGTTGCTCCTGGAGGAGAAACCGGTATCCCCAAGCCCCACAAGCGCGGGACTACTGCAGTGAGTAGATTTTGCTGAGGACTTTCTCCGCCACGTTGGAGGGCAGCGGCGCGTAGGAGAGCGCGGACACTTCGCTCTCGCCGGACTTGACGATCCAACTCAGCATGTCCTTGAGCACCCGGCGCCTCGCCGGGTCGTTGCCCTGCACCGGAATCAGGAGGTAAGTGAAGCTCGATATGGGGTAGGCGTTCTTGCCCGGTGCATTGGTAATGGAGACACGGAAGTCGGCGGGCATGGACTTGAGGCTGGCCGCGGCTTCGGTGACGCCGGGGATCGAGGCGGTAACCCAGGTGCCGGCGGCATTCCGGATGGCGCCGAAGGAGATGTGATTTTGCAGGGCGTAGATCAACTCGACATAGCCGATGGCGCCGGGCAACTGGCGCACGAGACCGGCTACGCCTTCATTGCCTTTGCCGCCGACGCCGACCGGCCAACTGGGCGAGGTGCCGCTGCCAGGGCCGGTGGCCCATGTCTTGCTGACTTTGCTCAGATAGTCTGTGAAGATGAAGCTGGTGCCCGATCCATCCGACCGGTGGACCACGATGATCTTTTGATCGGGCAGCTTCACGCCGGGGTTGTCACCGGCGATGCGCGCATCATCCCAGTTGGTGATCTTGCCTAGGTAGATATCCGCCAGGAGTTCGCCGCTAAAGCGCAGATTTTCAGCGCCGGGAACGTTGAAAACGGGAACAACTGCGCCGAGTACGGTGGGGATGTGGATGAGCTTGACCTTGGAGGAGGCCAGCATAGCGTCAGTCATCGGCATGTCGGAAGCGCCGAAATCCACAACACCCGAGGTGACCTGGCGAATGCCTCCACCCGAGCCGATCGACTGATAGTTCACTTCCACGCCAGGATGCGCTGCACTGTATTCGCTAAACCACTTGGAATAAATCGGGTAAGGAAAGGTCGCGCCCGCGCCGGTCAATTTCTGTGCCTGGGCGTAGCCCAAGGCAAATGCGAACAAACCGATGACAAACAACGTTTTTTTCACGTATGTCTTCCTTTCAGATGACCTGCCGTAAACCATTGTCCACGGGAAATGTTACGGGGATTTGAACAAGAGATTGGATTTCGACCGCTTTCGCAAGGGGGAAAAAGAGAGAAAGGGCGGCAAGAAGGTGCGTCGAGCGTTTCTCCGTTTCTCGGTCCGCTCAAGCGGGTGCGGTGATCAGGGTTCGGCGCGCTGGCGCCACTTGGCGGCAAGGCCAGGATCGGCGAGAACCTTGATGTAGACTCCGCCGACGACGGAACGCGCCTGGAAGGCCATCTGCTTGCCGTTGACGGTGTCGTACCAGTCGGTGAGGGGCACGCGGGTGGGGCCTTCATTGATCCAGCGGCCGATGGGCTCCATGAAAGCGGCAAACGGGTCAGAGGCGCCGGTTTGAGAGCGACCGGACAGGGTAGCGGTCCAGATTTCCCAGTCGAGCTTGGTGTAGGTCTTGCGGTTGTCGAGGGGCAGGCCGAAGCGGTTGAGGTGGCGGAGATAGAAGGCGACTTCGGTCTTGCGTACTGATTCCGGAAAGAGATGGAAGCCGAGGATCTGGTCCCAGACAAGGTTGTATTTCTGGCTCCAGGTGCCGGGTTTGTCGAAGGCGAGTTTATAGTGGTCGCCGTCGCGAGCCATGGTTTCCCATTGGGCAGCCATCTGGGCGGCGAGGCGGGAGTAAGTCTGCGCGATCTCCGGTTTGCCGAGGCCCTGGGCCATGGCGGCGTAGGCGGCAAGGCCTTCGATGGCCTTGATGGAGAGGTTGGCGTTGTGGGCCAGATGGCCGGCGAAGTCGTCTGTGGAAAGCTGATTGGCCGGATCGAGGCCCTTGTCGCGCAGATATTCGGCCCAGGCGGTGAACTGCGGCCAATACTGGCGGATGAAGTCCCAGTTGCCGATTTCGCGGCTCATGGCGGCGGCCATGATGAGCATGTTGCCGCTCTCTTCTACCGGCATCTGGTCTTCTTCGGTACGTTCGCCGCCGCCGTAAACCTGGCCGTCGGCCAGCGGATAGGTGCCGAGGTCGTGCGGCGCGAAGGGCCACTTCCAGCGTGGAAGAGCGGCGTATTCGAGCACGGGCTTCAACTGGGCCTGAAGCAGCACGGGATTGAAGAACAGAAAGAAAGGCGAGGAGGGATAGAGCACGTCGACGGTGGAGATGCAGCCGTTGGAGAAGTTCTCCTTGGGAAAGAGCAGCGGTGTGCCGTCCACATCCGCGGCGAAGCCGTGCGCGGCGAGCGTCTGCCGAAAGGCCAGGATGGCGAGCTGGGCGTAGGCCGGGCCGCCGGCCTTTTTGAGGTCGGCGGTCAGATCGGCATCGAAGCGCTCACCGCGGGCTTCGAGGCTGGGATACTGGCTTTCAGCAGTAGCGAGCATTTGCTGTACCGTCATGCCGTTGCGCTGCCAGTAGGGACGGAGCTTCCGGCCGAGGTACTCGATGGCGTAGTCCTCTGTGTAGGCGAGCAGCAGATGGCGGCTGACCGGCTGGGCGGAGAGGCGGCCCATGGGCAGCAGCACGGCGAGATGCGCGGCGTCTCCGCCGGGAATCCGCGCCTGCGCGCGGCGGGGCATGTCCATCTCGTCGGCATAGGGCAACTGGCCGGTGGCGGCGAAGGCACTGAGCGCGTTGTGCGCAAGGACGGTTTGGGCGGCGTCGCGGCCGGGAACGGCGAGATGAAAGTAGCCCCAGTCGATGCGGAGGTCGTCTCCGGGCCGGTTGAGGATGCGCTGATCGCGCGAGCCGACGTTGAGCACGGTAAGCCCGGAGGCGCAGGCTCGTCCCCAGGTTACTTCCTGGCTGGCGGTGTTCACGGCCATGACCGGATCCACGTCGATCAGGATGGAGAGGTCGCGGCTGCCCTGGCCGCTGGCGCTGAACGAGAGATAAGTGACGGGACGGGAGAGCGTATCAAGATCGCGCGGGAAAGCCGGCGTGAAGAAGGTGACGGTGAGCGTGACCTGATCGGCCTGGAATCGATAAATGGAACGGGTGGGTGTGAGCTGGAGGGAAACCTGCCGCATGGCGGGCAGATGGCGCGGCTCGGCGCCCATGAAGCGGTAGGTTTTGCCCTCGATGCGGGCCAGGCCGTGGATGGGCTGCGGCGTGCCGGTCCAGTGCCGGGTGTCTTCGGCGGTGAGCTTGTCCGCCATGGACCATACGCTGAAATAGGGATTGTGCGCGATGAGCGGAACGGCAGGCGGGCGCTGCTGCGCGGCGGCCACAGAGGTTGCCACGACGATCGCAACGAGGCATAAACAACGGGAGTATGAAAGCAGGGAAGGGATCGTTTTCACTGGCTGGCCTTTCCGCTCATGGAGTACAGGAGGAGCAGGGAACCCACTGCCCGATTGAGCGCAGGTTTACTGCCCTTGGCATCCCCGTTGCAAGAATACTCGATTGCGCGGGGTGAAACGGCATGGTGAGTTAGGTATGGCCGGGCTTCTAAACTGGTGACAGTCGAGAGCGCCAGGCTCCTGAGACGATGCGTGCTGAAGACCGGAGGGGCGAATTGGAGATGGATGTTTTTGAGGCAGAGCCGCGGCCAGGCAGGCGGAACGATCCGTGGTTGCGGTTGGGGAGGTTATGAAGTCATCCCTTTCTGATGTGGGCGCGATTGGGTTTGCGCTGTCCGGGTTCACCTTCTGGGTTCTGGGCGACAGCGCCATCAAGTACATGGGGAAGTATGGATTGCCGCCGTATGAGATGGTGGCGTTCCTGGGGCTCTTCATGGCGGTGTTTCTGGGCGCGTATGCGCTGGCGCGCGGCGAGGTGCGGGTGCTGCGGCCGCATCGGCTGAAGCGGCAGGTGGCGCGGGCATGCCTGGACATGACCAACACGGTATGCGTGGTGGTGGCGCTGCGGCACCTGACGCTGACCATCTTCTACATCCTGGTTTTCATGGCTCCGATGGTGATTGCGCTGCTGTCGGCGCTGACTCTGCGGGAGGGACTCTCGTGGCGGAGATGGGCGGCTATCTTCACCGGGTTTGCCGGGGTGGTGATCGCCGTGCACCCGTGGGGAAGCACGCGGGAAGGCGACTGGATCGGTTTTGCGGCGTGCATGATCTGCGTCGCCTGCTTCTCAGTGAATATGGTGTGGTCGCGGGTGCTGACGCGCACGGAGACGCCGGAAAGCCTGGCCTTCTTCTCGGGACTGGTGACGGCCGCGGTGGGGTTTGCGCTGATGCTGTTTCATGCCGTGCCCGTGACGCCGCTGCTGACGCTGGGACTGTTTGCGACCGGCTTGTTCTGGGCGGCGGGGACGCTGTGCTTCTATATTGCCGTGAAACATACCTCAGCGGCCAATGTGTCGCAGTACCACTACACGCAGTTGATTACCGGCACGCTGGTGTCGTTCCTCGTCTGGCACGACAAGCCCGGATTCTTTGTGCTGGCAGGTGGGGCGCTGATTCTCGGGTCGGGACTTTACATTGCGATGGCCGCGCAGAATCATGTGCCGTTGACAGAGGGAAGTTGAGGCGGGCATACGCGGCGCGCTGACGGGCGCCGCGCATGCCCGGGCGAAGCCGTTCCGGCTAGCTGCCGGCCGCGCCGGGATTGGGATGTCCCGCAAGCAATTCTTCGCGCGCGTGCTTGAGGACCGCCATGGAACGTTCCACGCCGACCTCTCCGCTGAGCAGGGGATCTTCATTTTCGATGCTCAACATGCCGTCGAAGTCGATTTCCATATAGGTGGCGATGATGTCCTTCCAGGCGCTGACGCTGTGGCCGTAGCCGACGGAGCGGAAGAACTCGGAGGCCTGGAGGTCAGAAGGCGTGAGGGTGAAGTTGAGCACGCCGAAGCGGTCCACATTGTGCTGGAAGAAGGCGGTGTCTTTCATGTGGGCGTGGTAGAGAGCGCCGTTCTTGCCCAGGTAACGGATGGTTTCGACGGGGCTGCAACCCTGCCAGAATTGATGGCTCAGGTCGCAGTTGGCGCCAATGATGGGACCGACCGCTTCGCGCAGACGCATGAGCGTGCGGGCGTTGTAGACGGCAAAGTTGGGATGCATCTCCAACGCAATGCGTTTGACGCCATGGGCGGCCGCAAACCTGACCGTTTCCTTCCAGTAGGGGATGATGCGTTGGTTCCACTGCCATTCGAGCGCGTCGGTGTACTCCGGGGGCCAGGGGTAGGTGATCCAACAGGGAGACTTGTCGGCGGCGGAGGCGCCGGGGCAACCGGAGAAGCCGACGACGGTGGGGACATCGAGCATCTCCGCTAACAGGATCGTATTGCGAAAACCCTTGTTATAGCCCGCGGCGATGGCCGGGTCAGGATGGACCACATTGCCGTGGCCGCTGAGCGCCATGATGCGAATGCCGCGGTCGTCGAACTTCTTCTTCCACGCGCGCGCCTTGGCCTTGTCGGCCACCAGTTCATCAAGGGGACACTGGTCAGAGGAAGCGTAGCCGGCGGCGCCGACCTCTGCCGCTTCCGCGCCGAGGCTCACATACTTGTCCAGCATGGCGTCCAGCGAATAGCCCTTGAAGGCCGGATTGAAGATGCCGATGGGCAGTTTTTTGATGGCTTTGCCCGTCGCGCCCTCTTCCTGCGCGGCGCCTTGCGTTGCGTTGGTTGGTACAGCGCCCATTGCCAATGGCGAGGCGGCAAGAGCAGCCCCCGCCGAAATCGAAGTACCGAGAAACTGCCTGCGATTCATGTAATTTCTCCCGCAGACCATCATAGAGCCGCAGCCCTGCAGGTTCCAACGATTCCGCATGCGCGAAGACGATGCGATTTGGGGAAGGCGGGCGATGCGGGGCCGGTTTACGCAGCGTACGGAGAGGGAGGATCGGCGGGCGCGGGCGCGATGGGCAGCGTGAAGCGGAAGGTAGCGCCTTTGCCTAGCTCGCTCTCCGCCCAGATGCGGCCGCCGTGGGCCAGAACAATATGTTTGACGATGGCAAGGCCCAGGCCTGTGCCGCCGGACTCGCGGGAGCGGGCCTTGTCGATGCGATAGAAGCGCTCGAAGATGCGGCCGAGGTGCTCGGAGGCGATGCCGGGGCCGAAGTCCCGCACGCTGAACTCGACCACGCTCTCGAGCGCGCGCGCGCCCACGCAAATCCGCTGGCCGGCCTTGCCGTACTTGATGGCGTTCTCAATGAGATTGCCGAAGACCTGGTTCATGGCGTCGGGGTCGGCCATGACGATGGAGCCGGGCGCGCCGGTTGATTCGATGGTCACACCGGAATCGCCTACGATGCCGCCAAGCGACTCGATGGCATCATGTACCAGGGCGCTGGCGCGCGATGGTTGCAGGGCCAGTTTGTAGTCCGGGCTTTCTACGCTGGCAAGGGCGAGCAGATCCTCGGTAAGGCGGTTCATGCGAGTGGTGTTTTTGAGGACAATGCCGAGGAACTCGCGGGCGGCCTCCGGCAGGGGAAAGGAGTCTTCGATCAGCGTTTCGACATAGCCCTGAATGGAGGTAAGAGGGGTGCGCAGCTCGTGGCTTACGTTGGCAATAAAGTCGCGGCGCGACTTCTCTGCCAGCTCCACGCGGGTAACATCGTGGAGCACGACGAGCGCACCGCCCGAGGGAAGGGGCGCGGCGTTGATCTCGAAGATACGGCCGGGCACGAGCGAACTGGCGCGGCCGTAGCGGATTTCGCGCTGATCCTGCGCGGCGCGGACGCAGGCCAGAACGTCGGGATCGCGGAGAGAGTGAACGAGCGGGCGGCCCGTGTGGATCTGAGTGCCGGCCATGCGCTGCATGGTGGCGTTGGACCAGCGCACGGCGCCTTCGGGAGTGATCGCGACGACCGCCTCCTGCATGGAATCGAGCATGGCGGCTAGTTCCTGCCGGCGGCTCTCGATCTCGGCAAAGTGTTTTTCGAGCTGCTCGACGGCCTGGTTGAGCGCCGTCTCCGGAGCTGCAAGCACGTCGTTGCCGGTGAGCGGCAGCCGTGTGCCGAGGTCCAGGTCTGCAAGGCGACGGGCAAAAGTGAGGACTTGCTGCAGACGGGCGGCGATGCGGCTGGCAACCCAGACAGCGAGCGAAAGCGCCACGGCCAGTGCGATCAGGCCAGACCAGAGCACATCCTTCTGGAAGAGAAGGGCAGTCTTGTCAGGCGGCAGGTCCAAAAGCCTGTCGGCAAGAAACGGGATGAAGACAAACTGCATGGCCGCAGCCTGAAAGACCAGCAGCAGAACGAATAGACCGAGCAGTTTGGTAAAGAGTTTTGACTTCAATCGTTATCTACTCGCTTTTGGGAAGCTCGAACCGGTACCCGGCGCCGCGGACAGTTTTCAAGTAGCGGGGGGTTTCAGGATCGATCTCGATCTTTTCGCGGATGCGGCGCACATAGACGTCAACCGAGCGGGGCGTGACGAAGCGCGCGTCGCCCCAGACAGCGTCGAGCAGGTGGTCGCGGCTGAAGACGCGCCCAGGATGCCGGGCCAGGTAATCGAGCAGGCGGAACTCGGTGGCCGTGGTCGTGGTCAGCTCGCCGCGCACCTTGAGCTGCATGGCATTGGCGTCAACGATGATTTCTTCAAAACTGATAACGGAGGGGGTGGAGGGCCGTTCAAAGCGGCGCAGCACAGCTTTGACGCGAGCCACGAGTTCGCGGGTGCCAAAAGGCTTGGTGATGTAGTCATCGGCGCCCAGTTCAAGGCCCAGCACGCGGTCGTTTTCGCTGGCGCGGGCAGTAAGAAAAATGATGGGAATCGTGGCGAGCGCGGCATGGTTGCGCAGGCGCCGGCAGACGTCGAGACCGTCGCCTCCGGGAACCATGATGTCGAGCAGGAAGAGCGCGGGCGCCTGGCGTTCGGCGTCGGGAATCAGGTTTGTGGGGGTGTGAAAGAGACGCGCCTGGAAACCTGCGGCTTCCATGTGGTGTTGCACGAGCCGCGCGATATCTACGTCGTCTTCCAGAACAAAGATGGTTTGGCTCAAGCGGTTAGCCCCTTGCCGGCGGCCGTTACGCTGCAACTGCCGAGGCCGCACGGAACCATTAACAGAGTAATGCAGGAAGGCAAAGATATTGCAAATGTAGTGTTAATTCAAGGCGGGTACGGCAGTCTGGCGTGCCGCGGCCCCGGAGCGAGCCGAACATTGCCGTTTTGAAGGCCTCCCCCGCTGCCGAACGACGCGCGCGGCGGTGTGGTGTCAAATGATTTAGGCTGGAGATACGGGCGGAAACCACAGATGCCCAAGCAGCGCCTGACCCCGTTGCGCTCATGCGATCAACGGCGCTGTATTGCGGCAGAACGGCCGGAAGATTGATCAGACTGATAAAAGATCACGCCCCGCGCCCATCCCGCAATTGAAAAACGGAAAGAGCATTTGGAGACTCTGATGACTTGGATGATTTTGTTGATCGGATTGGTGGTGGGAATGGTCTCTGGCGTGGTGGGTATTGGCGGCGGGATACTGTTTATTCCCGCGCTGGTATTCATGCTGGGGATGGACCAGTACAAGGCGCAGGGTACATCGTTGGGGGCTCTGCTGGCGCCGGTCGGGCTGCTGGCGTTTCTCGAATACTATAAGCAGGGACACGCAGATCTTCGCGTCGCGCTATTGCTCGCCCTGGGCTTCTTTATCGGTGGATATTTTGGGGCGCTTGTCGCGCTGCAAATCCCGGAGATGTGGCTGCGGCGCGTCTTCGCGGTGACACTGGTGCTGATAGGCGCGCGGATGTGGTTTGGGAAATAGCTTCAACCGGCAAAAGCAATAAAACGCAGGCGTACATAGTCGGCAGTCCAGTTGCCGTCCCGGTCGCGGAGGACGGGCGCCAGCAGCGCGACGGTTTCGTCGACAACGGTGGAACGTATGGGTTCCGGAAGTTGCTGCAGGATGCCGCGGCGGAAGGTGCGAAGCCAGCCGGCCATGCCATCGCCTTTGGGTAGCCGCGTGGGGCGCGCAAAGAGGCTTATGCGATCGACGCGAAAGCCCCCGTCCTCAAGCAGGCGCGTATATTCCTCGGCGGTGGGATAGAAGTTGGTGTCGCCTGACAGATGCGCGAGGTGGTGGCGGGCCAGCACCGCCTGGAAAGCGACACGGATAGCGGCAATGTTGCCGTGGCCGCCCATTTCTGCGGCAAATCGGCCCCCTGGCTTGAGGACGCGATGAACCTGGGCCAGCATGGCGTTCTGATTGTGGACCCAGTGCAGCGCGGCGTTGGAGAAGACAGCGTCGAAGGTGTGATCGGGGAAGGGCAGGGCTTCAGCGTTGCCAGGCTCGGCGGCGATGCCGTTGGCGCGCGCGGCGGCGAGCATTTCGGGCGAGGCGTCGAGACCCACGACGCTGGCGCCGGCGGCGGCGATGCGGCGGGTGAGCAGTCCGTCGCCACAGCCGAGGTCAAGGATGCGCTGTCCGGGCCGCGGGGCGAGCCACCCCAGCACTTCGCCGGCGAGTTGATGCACGAAGGCTCCGTTTTGTTCGTAAGCCTGCGGATCCCAGGTTTGAGTCACGTTTTGCCTCCGTTCCCTTGTGGGGAGGAGCCTGTTGCGTAAGGCCCGCCTTCGGGTGAAGGAGGACAACAGACAATCAGATGGATTGCACCGGAATCAAAGTGAGATCGTCAACAAGGCCGACTTCCTTTTGCACAAAGGGCTCGCCGTAGCGAACGCCGGCCAGCTTGCCGTAATGGCGGGCCTCGGCAAAGGTGCGCTCGCGAATCTCTTCTTCGGGAACGAACAGACCGCCACCCGTGGGCTGGTTGGCAAACTGCGAGCGGTAGGCCATGAGGGCCAGATGGCGTTGCTCGATGAACGGAGTGATATCCACCACGAAACTGGGACGGACGTCGGCGTAGAGTGAGGCATAAATAATCTTGAAAGGCCGGTGGGGCGGATGGCCGGTTTCGATCCTGGCCAGACCCGCGAGGAAACAGGCATCGTAGCCAAGCGGCGCACAAGCGGCGTGATCGGGATGGCGTGCCTGCCAGTAAGGCAGGATGACGACGCGGGGGCGAAGGCTGCGCAGGACAGGGACCAGCGCCATTCGGTTTTCAAGAGTATTTTCGACGGCGCCATCGGGGAGTTGGAGGGCGCTGCGCCAGCCGACGCCGAGCTGCCGAGCGGCTTCGGCAGCCTCGCAGGCGCGTTCCTTGGCGGTGCCGCGGGTTCCGCTTTCACCTTGGGTGAGATCGAGAATGGCGGTGCGCAGGCCGCGGGCCGCCATGCGGAGCAGGGTGCCGCCGCAGGTCTGTTCCACGTCGTCGCGATGGGCGGCAATCGCCAGCACATCAGCCCGAAAGGAATCGTGTCCTGCGGCGTCTGTCATCACGGTCAGTAGACGGTGTTGTTATCGTCGTTGGTGCCGTCCATGTAGGCCACGTCCCAAGCCGTAGCGGTGACGGCGACGTACTTGTTGCTGATCGACGCGCCGTCGGTTGTGGAGTAGATGTACACCTGTCCTCCCTGCGCGACGTACACCTTATGCAGACTGGTGACGGCGGCAATGCCTGTCAGATCGCCGATATATGGCTCGACCATGGTGACGGTATTGGTGGAGGTGTTGTACATGGTAAGGCAGCCGTAGCCTCCAGGGTAGACGGCTGGGTTGTTGAAGCGCTCACCGGCATTGCATTTGGTCATGCCGATCCAGAGGGTATTGTCGTCGGCGGCGATCATGCGGCTGGGGCCTCCCGGCGTGCCGTCGCTAATGGAGACGGGGTTGGGCGCCGCACCGGTGGAGGGGACGGTGGCATTACTGGACAGGTCGATGGCGGTGAGATAGCCGCCCCAATAGCCGTCCGGCATCAAGCGTTGACCCACGACATACATTCCCGAAGCGGCGATGTAGGCATTGCTGGCGCCGCCGGGGGTGGGAATGGTACAGGCGTTGGCCTGCCCTGCGGGAAGGCAGGCGGAGCCCAGAGCGGCATTGGTGGGAAGCTGGCCGGAACCCTGCCCGGGCAGATAGATAAGCGGGGCCACGGGCACAAGCGAGACAGAGGAACTCGTACCTCCACACTCCGGGCCGCAATTCAAGACGTAGGCCGTGCCGCCGTCAGAAGAAAAGACGGCTTTGACGGGGCGATCAAAGACGAGCGGAGCGCCGTAATAATTGCCGGTGGAGTCGATGGAATCGGGGCTTTGCATCTGGAAGAGGCACCAGCCCGGCGCGGCGCGCGGCTCGCAGTCAACGGCAGCCTTGGGCCAGGTGGAAGGGCCTCCGGAGTAGGAGATGGTCTGTGCGGTGGTAAGCTTGTGCGGGTAGTAGACGTAATTGGAGTTCTGGACGAAGACCAGGGCCGCCGAACCGCCGGGATTGACACTTACATGGTAGGCGCCGGGGAGGGCCAATTCGAAGCTGCCGCCTCCGGATGTCGAATCCACCACGCTAAGGGATCCCGAAATGAGGCTGGTGCCCAGGATGTACGATTCATTCCGCGTCAGGAAAATACTGCTGTAGGCAAGGCCGTTGAGGCCGCTCTGGGCGCCACCAGTGGACTCGGTGGCGTAGTTGATAACATCGAGAGTCGAGTTGCCCGAGCTGTAGACCGCGCCAATCTCCTGCTCCGGCATGTTCTGAATGCTGACGGGCATGGAGCCGCCGAAGCCGGGGATGGAGTAGGTCTGGTTGACGTTGTTGTACGCATAGCGCGTATCGTAAAAGGCGTCGACAAACACCATAGCGCCCGAAGTGGACGGGCTGGGGTTTTGCACGGCGATGAGGACGCGGTTTCTCAGCCCGCTGGGGGGGAGAGTGCGGCCCGCAAAATATGTAGTGGTACCACAACCCGCCAGGGCAACTGCGACCACCAGTGCCAGGGCGGCGCTCAAGCAAAGACTTCTCTTCTTCAAAATCTCTTACCTCGACGAACAGTGCGGACTTGCCGCGGATAAAAGCAGAACCTGAGCATTGCCCCAGCCAGCCTGAAGCGAAGACATTTCCCCTGCCCTTGCCCAACAGCGGCTCCGCGGCTGCGAGGGCCTCAAGGGAAAGGTATGCAACTGAATCTGCAGTCTGTGGCGGCTACAGTTGTGCCAACTCCACTGGCGCAGGGCGGTCTGGGGCAAGTTTGCCCCAACCCCGTAACGTTCGAAGTATAACAAAGCTGCCCGGCAGGCTGGCGCGGTGAGCCCGGGTGCCGTAGCATGGCAACAGATATGCCGCAATTCGCCGACATCTTTACCGAACGTCCCTTGCTCGCCGATGGAGCCATGGGAACCGTGCTGTATTCCCGCGGAATATTCATCAATCGCTGCTACGACGAGCTGAACCTCTCTGATCCCAGTCTGATTCTTTCCGTGCATGAGGAGTATCTGCAGGCGGGCGCAGAGATTCTGGAAACCAACACATTTGGCGCCAACCGCTTCCGCCTGTCTCGTCACGGCCTGGCGGCCAAGGTAACCGAGATCAACACGGCAGGTGTCCGCGTGGCCCGGCAGGCCGTGGAGCATCTGAAGGAAAAGCAGGCGGGCACCGCATGGGTAGCCGGAGCGGTGGGGCCGCTGGGCGTGCGTCTGGAACCGCTGGGCAAAACCGGGCTGGATGAGGCGCGCGCAGCGTTTGCCGAGCAAATAGGGGCGCTGGCCGGCGCCGGCGTGGATTTTCTGGTCATCGAGACGATGCCAGCGCTGAACGAAGCCCATGAGGCGCTGGAGGCGGCGCGGGAAGTGGCGCCGGAACTCCCCGTTCTGGTGATGGTGACCGTGGACGACGAGAGCAACTGCCTGGACGGCTCTTCGCCCGAGCAAGCCGCCGCGCTTCTGACCGAGTGGGGCGCGGGAGCAGTGGGAGTGAACTGCTCTACGGGGCCTGCCACGGTGCTGACGGCGATTGAGGCGATGCGCAAGACGACAACGCTTCCGCTGGCGGCTATGCCCAATGCGGGGATGCCGCGAGCCGTGGAGGGCCGGAACATCTATCTGTGCTCGCCGGAGTATATGGCCAGCTTTGCGCGCAAGGCGATTCATGCGGGAGCGCAGGTGGTGGGCGGCTGCTGCGGCACCACGCCCAATCACATCCGCGCCATGCGTTCTGCCATGCGGGCCATCGACGCGCAGGCACAGGTGGAGGTTTCCGGCTCCGCTCCAGCCCTGAGCACGGAAACCCCGCCTGCTCCGCTGGGGGAGCGCTCACGCATCGGCTCGCTGCTCGATCAGGGCAAGTTCATCTCGCTGGTGGAAATTGTTCCGCCGCGAGGCATCAACTGCACCAAGGAGATCGAGGGCGCGCAACTGCTGACTCAACTCGGCGTTCATGCCATTAACGTGCCCGATTCGCCGCGGGCTTCGGCGCGCATGAGCGCGCAGAGCCTTTGCATTCAGATCCAGCAACTGACCGGCATCG
Source organism: Acidobacteriota bacterium (assembly GCA_021846985.1). GTDB lineage: Bacteria > Acidobacteriota > Terriglobia > Terriglobales > Acidobacteriaceae > Telmatobacter. Next base: position 369,912 of record JAJZVX010000001.1, read on the forward strand.
AGACGGTGCTGCACTACACCTGCCGCGACCGGAACTTGCTGAGCATTCAATCCGATCTGCTGGGGGCTTCGTCCATAGGGTTGCGCAACATCCTGTGTCTGACGGGCGATCCGCCCAAGCTGGGCAACTATCCTGACGCCACGGCGGTCTTCGACGTGGACTCGATTGGGCTGGTGAATATTGTGCAGCGGCTGAACCATGGACTCGATATTGGTTCAAATCCGATTGGCGCCAGCACCAACTTCACCATCGGCGTGGCGGCCAATCCGGGCGTGCCCGACATTGAGCACGAGCTGCGGCGTTTCTTCTACAAGGTGGAAGCGGGGGCCGAATACGCCATCACCCAACCCGTCTTCGACCTGCGCCTGCTGGAGTATTTTCTGGAGCGCATCAAGAACCACCGCATTCCCGTGATCGCCGGTATCTGGCCGCTCACCAGTCTGCGCAACGCGGAGTTCATGAAGAACGACCTGCGCGTGTCGATGCCAGAAGAGATCATGCTGCGCATGGCGCAGGCCGACACGGCCGATGCAGCGCGCCGGGAAGGCATTCTGATTGCCCAGGAGATGCTGGAGGCGGTGCGGCCGTATGTACAGGGAGTGCAGGTGAGCGCGCCGTTCGGCCGGTATAGCGCGGCCGCCGAGGTGATCGCAAGCGTGCTGCCGCCAGCCAAGACGGAGTAAAAGCCATGCCCTCGTTTGAAGAGTCGCTCAAGAAACTGGAATCGATTGTGGACCAACTGGAGAAGGGCGATTTGGCTCTGGAGGAGTCACTCAACCTCTTCGAGGAGGGTGTGAACCTGTCGGCGGCCTGCAAGCAGGAGTTGGACGCGGCCGAGGGCAAGGTGCAGAAGCTGGTGAAGCAGCGCGATGGCACGATGAAGCCCGAGCCGTTTCTGACCGAAAAGCCCTGATGGAGCGGCCTCTGCCTGCATCCGGGCAGCGGGGGATCGCGGCGCGGGCAGAAGTTTTCCGTCAACGGTGTGGCGCGACCTGGAGTTTCATTCGCAACCAGGCCAGCATGGGCGGGCTGATGCGGGCAAAGTGCTCCAGTTCGAAGAGGGGCGCCACGGCATGCAGGCGGCTGCGCGAGGGCGCCGCGCCGGCACGAACGACCATGGCATCGGCCCGGCGGAGGAAGGCAGAAAAGGATGGCTTGCCCGGTACATTGGCATCCGGAGCGAGGACGGCAAGCGCGAGATCCTGACGGAGTTGGCTCAGGATGGAGTTTGACTCAAGGATCAGATGGGCGCCTGGACCGGTAGTTTTCCGCAGCGCGCGAAGCGGGATCCGCCCGTTTTTCTTAGCGACCAGCAGCGCGCGGCAAGCTCCGGCCTCGAGGTAGCGGGCAGTGTCGGTTTCCGGGCCCGCAGCCGTTTCTTCCCAGACGGGATCTGGCTTCCCATGGTCGTGATCCGTGACCTTGACCGCGGTCCAGCGGAACTCAACGAGGGCGGCGATGAGACCGCAGACGAGCGTGGTTTTACCCACATGCTTGCCGCTGCCGCCGACGACGAGGATGGCCATGGCCGCTACTCCTGGCGATTTTGCGGAGTTTTGCGCGCGCTCCTGGCCAGACGGCCCAGCACCGCCGTTTCGCGCATGACCTGCGCCAGGGGCCTGGCGGGGGTGCCAAAGAAGACCGTTCCCGGTTTCACTCCATCGTTGGTCAGTGTTTTGCCGTTGAAGACGCCGGATTGGCCGCCGAGAATCACTCCCGGTCCCACCGTGACGTGGTCGCCAATGCCGACCTGGCCGGCGAGGATTGCGCCGTCACCCACCTTACTGGAGCCGGAGATTCCGGTGAGCGCGACCAGGATGACATTTTCCCCGATTTCGCAGTTATGTCCAACGTGGACGAGGTTGTCAATTTTGGTTCCCCGGCCGATTCTGGTTTGCTGGAGGGCGCCGCGGTCCACGGTGGAGTTGGCGCCGATCTCGACATCGTCCTCGATGAGCAACGTGCCTTGCTGGGGAAACTGCGTATAGGCGCCGGTTTCCGCGTCGCGCACGAAGCCGAACCCATCGGCTCCGAGCACAACGCCCGCGTGAAGAACAACGCGGTCTCCCAGTGTGGTTCCGGGATAAAGAACGACGCGGGGATGGATGAGGCAGTCGCGCCCGATGCACACGCCTTGGCCGATGATGGCTCCGGCCTCGACGCGCGTTCCGGGTCCGATGGAAGCGCCGTTGCCAATGACGGCGCAGGGGCCGACGGAAACATCCGGAGGAAGGCTGACGCCAGCGCCGACCACCGCGGAGGGATGAATCCCGGTGGAAGATGGGCGGGGCGACAGGAGTCTGGCCGCGCGGGCGAACCAGAGACGCGGTTGGGGTGTTTCCACGACGGCCATGGAAGCCGGATAAGAGGCCAGCATGCCGGCGCGGAGAACCACAGCCCCCGCCCGGCCAGTTACGGCATCGGCCGCCGCCGCGGAATCCTCAGCGAAGACAAGATCGGAAGGTCCGGCCAGAGCGGAGGCGTTGACCGCACGAATGAGAGCGTGCGCATGGCCGCAAACGAGCTTTCCTCCCAAAGCCTGGATCAATTCACCCAGCGTCATGATTTCCCCTTAGTAAAGCGCCGGCTCGCCTGCCGGCCGGGTCTTCCAGCGGCGGTGAATCCAGAGCCACTGGTCAGGATAGCGCCGAATCCAGGTTTCAATGGCGCTGGTGCAGGCTTGCGTAGCAGCGACGATGGCAGCTTGATCGGCCTTGGCGCGCGGGAAGTCAATCTCGGGGCCAAAGTGCAGGACATATCGGCGTCGATCGGCTTCCCACAGCATGAAGCCTGGCAATACGGCCGCGCCGGTCTTCAGAGCCACGCGGGCCAGGCCCGAAGCCGTGCAGGCAGGAAGGCCAAAGAAGTCAACGAAAATGCCTTGAGGCGGGGTCATGTTGGTGTCCATGAGAATTCCCACCGTCTCTCCGGCGCGCATAGCGCGCAGCAGGTCGCGGGCAAAGTCGTCTTTGTGCAGTACCCGGTTGCCGTGCCGGCAACGAATAGCATTGACAAAGGTATCGAGGCGGCGATTGTCGAGACGGCGGATGACCATCCCCATGGGATAGCCCATGAGAGAGTGATAAAAGCTGGAAAGCTCCCAAGCCCCAAGATGCCCGGTCGCCACCAGCACGCCTTTGCCGCGGGACTGTGCGGCCAGATAGTGTTCCAGCCCTTCGCAGCCGATCCAGTTGCGGGTGTTGCCAGCCGTGTAGCGGGACATACGGCAGAACTCGACAAGCTGCCAGCCCAGATGGCGAAAGACGCCGCGCAGGATGCTGGTTCTTGCCGGGGCAGAAAGCTCCGGATAGGCCAGTTCCAGGTTGTGCATCCCCACGCGTCTCAGGCGGCGGTGCAGGCCATAGACGGAGGAGGAAAGGAAGCCGGCAACCAGACGCGCCAAGGAGCGAGGCAAGACGCCAAGGAGGCCTGCCACGGCACGCACCAACCAGTACTCGATCCTCTCGCGCATAGAAAGCGGCAAAGGACCAGTGTAACCGCTGCCGGCTGACTGCCGGGCGGATGAGCCGGGAGGCGAGGCGAACTGGCACATTCGCCTCCCGGTAAACGCAACCCCCACGGGCTATTTGTGGTGCTTTGCGTCGACAAAGTAATGGGCGACGCTGCGTACGAATGGAACGGCTCCCGCGGGAACCGGCACATTGCCTTTGAGAATGGACTCGAAGGTGTGCGGCGCTCCGTAATAAAGCTCCGTATCCTCCTGGTTCTGGCTCACGCTGGTTCCGTCCAGGCTGATGCCGGCAAAGACGCCCTTGTTGCGCGAGTAGCTGAGGAGTTCGGCATTCAACTTCCAGTCGGTTGAGGCCTGCCCACTGCGCCCCACGGGACCGGCTGCCGCCGAGGCGTCGCCTCCGATCTTGAACTTACTTTTCAGAAGATCCTGGAAGCCGCGATCGTTGACAGCGACCAGAACCAGATCGGTCGACTGCCCGCCAATCTGGAATCCGAACGAACCGCCCGCCATGCGAATAAACACAGGCGCGCTCCAGCCATGGCCGGTGCGGCAGGTGACGACGCCCTGGCCATATTGCACACCCCACACGAAGGCGCCCTTCTTCATGCCCGGAACAATGCCCACGCAGGTGGCATCTTCAAGGATGTCCATGGGAATGCTTTTGTCGGAGGTATCCATGATCTCCTTGAGGACCAACTGAGCCGAATCGATACGCGATTGGAGGTCCTCACGCGAGGACTTGGCAAATCCACTACAAGTCGCCATGAGACAGAGACATACCACTGCAATCGTCTTCTTCATGTTTTTCCTTTCCACTGTATGACTAACGCTGGAATGCTTGGATGTTTTTCGCGTTTTTTCGTTGAATCGCCTGATTGCGATTTTCTCGATTTTTGGAGAGGCTCGCTCAGCCTTGATGTGGGCACAGCCGCCACCTGGCGGGCTCTGGAAACAGCGTAACGCCTGGCGGACGATGATCGACCACGATCCTTCCTTGGGTATAGGGAATCAAAATCAACTCGCTGCCACTCGGATGACCCCCTGAAGGAATTCGGACGGCAATGCAGCTTCATAGGATTTGATGCAGGACAGGGTAGAGGAGTGGGCTCAAGCGCCGAAGCAAGAGCCACTTGTTTTCATTTTTCATGGTTTCGTAATGTGAATCACGGGAGGAGAAGCGCAGAGACCAGAGCGTGGAAATCCCAGCCATGGCGATATCGGCCGGGGATTGTGCAGGGCCGAAAGAAGAAAAAAGAGGAGTTCCCAGGCTTCATGGAAAACATGCTGCCTGGGAACTCCTTTCCCCAGATCTGCGTTGTTTCTATTAAGAAGTCTGTGGAAAAAGAGAAGTTAGAGCAAGATTACCTTAGGAGTGTGCATTTAAGTAACGCGTAAAGGTAACCTTGAAGCAGGAGGGATGACCGTCAGAAGTAGTGGTCCGTCTTGCAGTTCTCGACTTTGGGTGTGCTGCCGGCCGGCTGGTTGGGAACCAGCGAACCATGGAGGGCGCGCATGGAAAGCTCGATGCGATTATCGGCGCCGGCTTTGCGCATCAATCTGCCGACATGGGCCTTTACGGTGCGCTCCTCAATCCCCAATTGCTGGGCGATCTCGCGATTTGAGCGGGCCATGAGAATCAGATCGAGAACCTGCTGTTCCCGTTCTGTCAGATGGGTGGGTGCTGCGGCCAGCCCTTGACCTGGGAGATTGAGCAAGCGATCAATGAGGCGGGAGAGCAGACGGCGCGGAGCCCAGATGGAACCTTCCGTGACAACCTCGATGGCTCTGCGGACCGTTTCCGGACCGGCAGAGGAATCAAGATAGGCACGGGCACCGGCCACAATAGCGTCCATGACCAGGCTGTCGTTGCCTTCCGGACCGATCACGATGAGGCGAAGATTGGGCCGTGAGCGGCGAATGGTATCGAGCGTGGCGATTCCGTTGAGGGAGGAAAGCAGATCGACGACGAGATAGTCGAGGGAAGAGGTGGAAAGCAGATCATCCATGGTTCCCAAAACGGGGATCAACGGTGTGTGTCCTTTTTCGGGAGCTTCCTCAAAAACTGTACGCAGCCCTTCCAGGCGAATGGGCTCGCCAACTACAAGTCCGATTTGGATTGGCGCAGGATGATGCATGGGTGTTCTGCCGTCGCCTTGTATGGGTCAGGGGAGACGACCGATTTTGCAGCCAGCAGAGTCTAGACAGCCTGACTGGATGGAGTGAATCAGTTTTATCCCTGCCGGTTCCGCACAGTTTGCCATAGTTACTCGGCGGCCGCCACAGCCTATTAGAACCCATCCCGAGAGATTGTGCACAATCGAGCAGAAAAATTCTGGTGGGGCGGTCTGGCTTTACGGACCTGCCGGACATCAGGTTTCACGGACACGGCGGCGGGAGGGCGCTGGAACCAATGGGGGTATTTCATAATCGAAGCAAAACCTGTAGTATCACCTGCATAGGGCGAAGAATATTCGTTCCAGACGCTAGCGAGGTTACCCCATTGATCAAGCAGGACATTGTCCATCGTGTCATCGAGCGCACGGGCTTGCCCCGCACCAAGGCGGAAGCGGCAGTGGATACGGTCTTCGAGGGTCTGAAGCAGGCTCTCGCAGCCGGAGAGCGCATCGAGTTGCGCGGATTTGGTGTGTTCAGCGTCCGCGCCCGCAAGACCGGTATCGGTCGTAATCCCCGCACCGGCACCGAAGTCAGTATCACTCCGGGCAAGGCAGTGCGCTTTAAGCCAGGCAAAGAGCTGCATGCACTGAATGGCGAAGGCACGGCATAGAGCTAATGTCTGCCTCAGCGCTGCGGCAGCGGCTTTGGCCACGCACGAACGACTCCGGCAGGGTTCGGACTCATCGGCCCGGCGATGCTGCGGCTATGTGTCCGGCGCGGGAGCGTAGTTGTAACTGACGGAGAGGAGTGCGGTGCGTTCTCGATTCCGCAGGTATTACCTGCCGCTCATGCTGCTTTCCGTAAGCGCGGTGACCACTACGGCCAATGGCGCCCGATTCATGCAGAACTTTCTTGAGGGCATGGCACCGGTGGTGCGCGATAGCGACCTGTGGCCGTGGCCTTGGCTGGCCGGGCATCCGGACATGTTCTGGACGGGGTGGAGTTTTTCCACCGCGCTGTTGGGAATTCTTCTGATCCATGAGTTTGGGCATTACTTTGCCTGCCGGTGGCACGGGCTGCGAGCGACATTGCCGTGGGTTTTGCCCGCGCCGACATTGAGCGGGACGGCCGGAGCGGTGATCAAGATCGGAACACGGATCCCGCACCGCCGGGCGCTGATGGATGTAGGCGTGTATGGTCCGCTGGTTGGATCTTTGGCGTCGGTGGTGGCGGTGGCGGCAGGTTTTGTGCTGAGTGTTCCTGCGGCGGCGGATGCGCCGCCAGCTCTCATCCGCTTTGGGGCGGAGCCCTTGACGATCCGGCTGATTCACGCGCTCCTGGTGCGGTGGGATCCCTCGATTCCAAGGTTTGACAACATTGCGCCCCATCCGGTGCTGGTGGCGGGGTGGATCGGGCTGTTTATCACCTCGTTGAACCTGATTCCGGGCGGGCAACTGGATGGCGGGCATGTGCTTTACGCCATCTCGCCAAAGCTGCACCGGGTGATGACCAATGTATTGCCGTTCGCGATGTTTCTGGCCGGGGCGGTGCTGTGGATGGGCTGGATTCTGTGGGGCGCGTTTCTGCTGGTTCCGGCGATGCGGCATCCGAGCGTTCCCGAGGAGCCGCGGCTGAATAAAGGGCGCATGGCGCTGGGGCTGATCGGATTTGCAGTTTTAGTGCTGACATTTACGCCGACACCGTTCTACGACAGTTCGCTCATGTATTTTTTCCATCTGGAGCCGTCGGGCCTCGCGTTCCGATAAGGGAAGCGGAAGCGCAGAACGATCGAGACGAGCCGCCCCAGAAATTGCGGGCACCGGAAGGCGAAGAAAAAAGTAAGATATACCCCCCGGGGGTTAGAGGGGGGGTACATTTTCTCGTCCCTGCTTTCCGGAGGGTCATTTTCTGCTGCCGGAGGCTATTCTCGAAGTCATTTTCCCATGGCGGGGCGTAATTTTCTGCAAGGCGCGCCGGGCTCTCTCAAACGCTCAAAGGCGAGGCGCCTGGGCACCCGAGCGTTTGTGAGTAGGACGGCACCCGGGACTTGCCTCGGCACCTCGCCATCCCCGGTCCCCAAAAGCGAGGGCGCCCGCAACCGGATAGAATTCCTTCTGAGATCAGGGCTTCCCGCCGATTGATGTCCGTGAAATCCCAGGTCTCAGAATCGAGACCTGGGGTTCCTGGGGCGTTTGCGGGCAGGACGGAACCTTGGAACCCTGAGGAATCCGCCGTTCACGGCACGGCTGAAGCCATGCCCTTTTGAAGCAGGACTCTGATCGAAGGCTGCTCGCCGATAGGAACCTTATGAGGCGCATGAATCCGCATGTCGTATTGCTGACCCTGATCGCCACGCTGGGGGGGCTTCTGTTTGGGTACGACACGGCGGTGATCAACGGGGCGGTGGACAGCCTGAAGGCGTACTTCATCGATCCGCGGTTTGCGGACCTGACCAACCCGGCGCAGGCCAACGCGGCCAATTCTCTGCTGGGGTTTGTGGTGTCGAGCGCGCTGCTGGGGTGCGTGCTGGGCGGGCTGATGGGCGGGTGGGTGAGCACCCGGATCGGGCGCAGGCGTGGATTGGTGATCGCGGCGGTTTTTTTTCTGGTGTCGGCGCTGGGGGCGTCTGCGCCGGAGTTTCCGTTTGCGGCGATCGGGCATGGCGGGCCGGGGTTCATGGCGAATTTTATCTTTTACCGCATCCTGGGCGGGATCGGGGTGGGGCTGGCGTCGATGCTGTCGCCGATGTATATCGCCGAGATTGCGCCGGCCAAGGTGCGGGGGAACCTGGTGGCGTGGAACCAGTTCGCCATTATCTTCGGGATGCTGGTGATCTACTTTGTGAACTTCGGAATTTCAAAGGGAGGCAGCGGCGATGCGTGGCTGAACGCGATCGGGTGGCGGTACATGTTTTTGTCGGGGGCGATTCCGGCGGTGCTGTTCCTGACGCTGCTGTTTTTTGTGCCGGAGACGCCGCGTTTTCTGATGCTGAAGGGCGACGAGGCGGGGGCGCGCGCGGTGCTGACCAGGCTGGCGACAGCGGAGGAAGGAGAACGCGAGATTGCCGAGATCCGGGCGTCGCTGAGCGAGCACCACTCCGGCAAGCTGCTCTCGTATGGTGCGCTGCTGGTGGCGATCGGGGTGCTGCTGTCGGTGTTTCAGCAGTTCGTGGGCATCAACGTGGTGCTCTACTACGCGACGGACATCTTCAAGGGGATGGGGCTGACGACGAATGTTTCTCTGTTCCAGACGATCCTGGTGGGGACAGTGAACCTGATCTTCACGATGGTGGCGATTGTGACGGTGGACCGGTTTGGGCGGCGGCCGCTGCAGATTACCGGGGCGCTGGTGATGGCGGCGAGCATGATGGGGCTGGGCACGGCGTTCTGGCTGGGTACGAAGGGCATGGGGGCGCTGGTGTGCATGCTGGTGTATACGGCAGGGTTCGCGGTTTCGTGGGGGCCGGTGACGTGGGTGCTGCTGAGCGAGATTTTCCCCAACCAGATTCGGGGCAAGGCGATGGCCGTGGCGGTGGCGGTGCAGTGGGTAGCGAACTACCTGGTGAGCTGGACGTTTCCGATTCTGGACAAGAATCCGTACCTGGTGGCGCACTTCAAGCACGGGTTCACTTTCTGGATGTATGGGGTGATGGCGCTGCTGGCGGCGCTGTTCATGTGGCGGGTGGTGCCGGAGACGAAGGGGCGGTCGCTGGAAGAGATGGAGGCGATCTGGCGTGGGGGCGGGAAAGCGGGGGCCTGAAGTGCGCTACATGAGGCGGAGGGCGTCCACATCGACGATGAGGTTGCGGCGGGGGATCTGGGCGGAGGCGGCGTGGGCAAGGAGGGCGCGGAGGGCGATGTTGAGGGTTTGGCGCGAGGCGGATTTGAGGATGAGGTGGAAGCGGTAGATGCCCTTGATGCGGGCGATGGGGGCGGTGCAGGGGCCGAGCACGCGAAGGGCTTCGCCCTTCTGCGTATTGGCTAAGAACGTTCCCAGGTTGGCGGCCCAGGCGGCGGCTTCTTCGAGGCGAGGCGACTGGATGAGGATATTGGCGAGGACGCCGAAAGGGGGGTAGTGCATCCAGCGGCGGTATTTGAGCTCGCGCTCGACAAAGGCGGGGTAGTCGTGGGCGGCGGCGGCGAGGATGGCGTAGTGATCGGGGTAGTAGGTTTGGACGACGACGCGGCCGGGGAGGCCGCCGCGGCCGGCGCGTCCTGAGACCTGGGTGATGAGCTGGAAGACGCGCTCGGCGGCGCGGAAGTCGGGCATGGAGAGGGAGTGGTCGCAGCCGACCACGCCGACGAGGGTGACGCCGTGGATGTCGTGTCCCTTGGCGATCATCTGGGTGCCGACGAGGAGGTTGATTTCGCCGGAGTGGAGGCGTGCGAGAAGGCGCTCGAGGTCGTGGCGTCCGCGGACGGTGTCTCGATCCATGCGGCCGATGCGGGCAGAGGGGAAGATTTCAGCGAGGCGCTCCTCTCCCTGCTCGGAGCCGGCGCCGAGGTAGTAGAGGTGCTGGCTGTCGCACTGGGGACAGCGGGCGGGGACGACGGTGCGGAATCCGCAGTAGTGGCACTCGAGGCGCTGGCCCTGGCGGGCCAGGCCGGCGTCCTTCCCCGGGGTCCCCGCGGACAGGTCTTCGTCCGCGGGGTGGCGAGCGGGCGGTTTGTGGTGGGTGAGGGAGATGGCGCAGTTCCGGCACTCGAGTTTCTGCCCGCAGGCGCGGCAGAGGACGGCGAAGGAGTAGCCGCGGCGGTTGAGGAGGATGAGGGCCTGCTCGCCGCGGTCGAGGGCCTGGCGGGTTTGATCGACGAGGGCGCGAGAGAAGAGCTGCTCCTGGCCGGTCTGCTGGAATTCGCTGCGCATGTCCACCAGCTCGACTTCGGGCAAGGGGCGGTTCATGACGCGGTCGCGCAGCTCGATGCGGGTGTAGCGGCCGGAGGCGGAGTTGTGCCAGGTCTCGAGCGAAGGAGTGGCTGAGCCGAGGACGACGACGGCATGCTCCATTTTGGCGCGCATTACGGCGACGTCGCGGGCGTTGTAGCGCGGGGTTTCCTCCTGTTTGTAGCTGTGGTCGTGCTCCTCGTCGACGAGGATGAGGCCGAGGTTGGGGACGGGGGCGAAGATGGCCGAGCGCGTGCCCACGACGATGGGGGCCTGGCCGCGGCGGATGCGACGCCACTGTTCACTGCGCTCCTCGGGGGTGAGGGCGGAGTGGAGCAGGGCGACGCGGGCGCCGAAGGCGGCGTCAAGCAGGCCGGCGGTTTGGGGGGTGAGGCCGATTTCGGGAACGAGAAGGATGGAGGCCTGTCCGCGGTCGAGGGCGCGCTGCATGGCGGCGAGATAGACGGCAGTTTTGCCGGAGCCGGTGACGCCGTGGAGGAGGAACGGGCGGAAGGCGCCGAGCGCGGAGGCGATGGAGGCGAGAGCGTCGGTCTGCGGCTCGTTAAGGCGCTGAGGCGGCGCGGCGGCCGGTGTCAGGCCGCCGAGGTGGAAGGCGGCGGGGCGCTCTTCGATGCGAACCAGGCCGTGGCGGACGAGAGTCTGGAGCGTGGAGGAGGGCAGGTTGCGGCGGCGCAGCTCGGCGAGTGGCAGCTCATTGCCGCAGGCGGCCAGTTCGGCGAGGATGGCCTGCTGCTTCTGCGTGAGCGCGGGCAGACGGGCTTCGGGGATGAGGACGGCGATGCGCTCCATGCGGCGGGCATCGCGCTCGAAGGCCAGGGTTTCACGGGCGATCCATTTTTTGCGGAGGAGGCGAGCGAGAACGGGGAGCGAGGCGGCGGTGGCGGTGCGGAGGGAGGAGACTTTGACGGGCTCTCCGGAGGCGAGATGAGCGAGGACGCGCTGGGCCAGGCCGGCATCATCGGAGGCGGCTTTGCCGATGCGGCGGGCGCGGGAGGCAAGGCTGCGGCGCACGGCGGGGACTTGGGCGCCGTCGATGCCGGCGGCGAGGATGTCGCGGCCGAGGTCGGTGATGCGGTAGTAGACGGTGCGGCGGACCTCGGCCATCAGCGGCAACATGCCGCGGAGGACTTCACCGAGGGGGGCGAGGTAGTACTGGGCGATCCACTCGCCGAGCTGGAGGAGGTTTTCTGTGAGGAGCGGGCCCTGAGCGGGGTCGGCATCCTGGTCGAGGACGGCCTCGATGTAGCGCACTTCAAAATCGGCGGGGGGCTGGACGTGGACGGCGGTGACGATGCCGATGAGTTTTTCGTTGCGGAAGGGGGCGATGACGCGCGCGCCGCGGGCGGGCGACTGGCCCGGACGGAGCGCGTAGGTGAATACGCGGTCGAGCGGCACGGGCAGGGCGACTTCGCAGCAGACGGGCATGGGAGGCAAGAATCAGTGTAGCGGGCGGGACGCGATGGAGTGGGAGGCCTCTTTTCCGGGCGGGCGGGGACGTGAAATACTCCGGCCATGAAATCCCTGTGGAAATTTGCCGCATGTGTTGGTTTTTGCTCTGCCGTGATCGCTTTTAGCCAGCCAAGCGCCGGGGTGGCGCAACCGGCGACGGACCCGCTGCACTCGTGGGTGGTGGCGAAGGATCCCGCGGCGCTGGAGGCGTGGACCCAGGAGCGGCTGGCCGAGGAGAGAGCGTCGGTGGCCCGGCTGCTGGCGGTGAAGGGGCCGCGAACGGTGGAGAACACGGTGCGGCCCTACGACGATGCGCTGAACAGCCTGGCGATTGCAGGGAACAATGCTTATCTGCAGTATTCGCTGGCGGACACGGCGGCGATGCGCGACAAGGGACAGGCTCTGGCGGCGGCGATTGCGTCGGCGGCCACGGAACTGAGCCTGAACCAGGAGGTGTACAAGGCGCTGGCGTCGGTTCCTTTGCCCACGGGCGACGCGGCGACGCGGCACTACCTGGAGCGGACGCTGCTGGAGTACCGGCTGGCGGGGGTGGACAAGGACGCGGCGACGCGGAAGACGGTCCGGGCGCTGCAGGACAGGATTACGGCGCTGTCGCTGGAGTTTGGGCGCAACATTGCCGACGGGACGAAGCGGATCAAGGCGACGCGGGAGGAGTTGGCGGGACTGCCCGCGGACTTTATCGCCAGCCACAAGCCGGGGCCGGACGGGATGTATACGCTGACGACGGACGAGCCGGACCGGGCGCCGGTGATGGACTTTGCCAAGAGCGCGGCGCTGCGGCTGCGGATGTACCTGGCCTACAACACGCGGGCGTATCCCAAGAACGAGCAGGTGCTGCGCGCGCTGCTGACGGCGCGGCAGCAACTGGCCTCGACGCTGGGCTATGCGCACTATGCCGATTTGGCGACGGCGGACCAGATGATCGGCTCGGCGGCGGGCGTGGAGCGGCTGATCGGCGAGGTGGACAAGGCTTCGCGGCCGACGGCGAAACGGGAGTACAGCGAGCTGCTGACGTTTGCGCAGAAGCAAGAGCCGGGGCTGGAGAGCATCAGCGATGCGGATGCATCGTACTGGACGGAGCAGTACCGGCGGGAGCATTACGCCTTCGATGCGGAGAGCGTGCGGCCCTACTTTCCGTACGCGGAGGTGCAGGCGGGGATTCTGCAGACGGCGGCACGGCTGTTCCGGCTGGAGTTCAGGCCGGTGAAGGACGCGGTGGTGTGGGACCCGTCGGTAGCCACCTACGACGTGTACGACGCCGCGCCGGGCTCGGCAGGGAAGAAGCTGGGACGGATTTACCTGGACATGCATCCGCGGCCAGGGAAGGACAAGTGGTTTTCTTCCTCGCCGGTGGTGCCGGGGATTCTGGGACGGGAGTTGCCGGAGGGAATGCTGGTGTGCAACTTTCCGGGCGGAGAGGCGGGCGATCCGGGGCTGATGGAGTATTCCGACGTGGTGGTATTTTTTCACGAATTCGGACATCTGATGCATCACATACTGGGCAGCCAGCGGGAGTGGTCGGCGGCGGGGGGATTCGACGTGGAGGGCGATTTTGTGGAGTCGCCGTCGCAGATGCTGGAGGAGATCTTCCACGATGCGGGGATTTTGCAGTCGTTTGCCCGGAATTACAAGACGGGCGCGGTGTTGCCGGCGGCGCTGATTGCGAAGATGAACGCGGCCAGCGCGTACGGGCGCGGACACTGGCTGCAGCGGCAGTTGATTTACGCCACGTTTTCGCTGGAGCTGCACGACCGGGCGCCGGAGACGATCGACTTTGACGCTTTGTGGCAGGCGGCGGAGCAGCGCTACTCGCCGTTTACGCCGGTGCCGGGGGCGCATTTCTACACCGCGTTCACGCACCTGACGGGGTACTCGTCGAACTACTACACCTACGTGCTGGATAAGGTGATCGCCATCGACTTTTTTGCCCAGTTCGACAAGCGGCGCCTGCTGGACGGACCGGTGGCGATGCGCTACCGGCGGACGGTGCTGGAGCCGGGCGCGAGCAAGCCGGCGGCGGAGCTGGTGAAGGATTTTCTAGGCAGGCCGCAGAATATGGAGGCGCTGGAGAAGTGGATGAACGAGGAGTTTGAGCCGCCCGCGGCGGCGCGCCAGCCCTGAGGCTACCGTGGCTTCAGGAGGAGTTGGGATGGAGGCCATGGACCGATGCGGCGGCGCGCCGATTGACTGTGGGCACGATGCGCCCGTTGAAAGCGAAGAGGATGAAAGAAAGCAATTTCTCAGGGTGGCGGGGGGTGCGAGCATCCGGGCGCAGAGGGCTGGTCGTGCTGGCAATGGCGCTGAGCGCGATGGTGATGGGCGGCATGGGGAGGCGCGCCAAAGCGCAGTCGCCGGAGATTGCCATGCGGGAGTTCTCTTCCAGCCAAATCAAGAAGGGAGTGCGCGCCATCGGTTTTGGCGGCGACGGCGCCACCTGGGGCAACTACGGGCTGCTGTGGCGCGAGGCGAATGGAACCCTGGCCGATTATGGCGAGACACAGTTTACCAATGGGAACGGCTTCCACTTTGAGGCCGGTGGCGGGACTTCGCCGCAGACCTGGCACCGCCTTACCTTTTACTTCATTACCATGGCACAACAGGGGAACGACATTCATTTGAGCGCGCAGTCACCGGGACTGGGCAGCGGCCCGACGGCGATTACCGGCAATGGTTCCGACCTGGGCATCTTTGAGAAGATTTCCATGCCCGTGTGGAAGGGTTTTTCCATTGGTGTTCTGATTTCGCACGAGACTTCGCAGTTTGACGCCACGGCCGACGCCGCTCCTGGCAACTACGTTCACTACGTCTCCGCGTGGCGCCCATCCGGTGGGCTGGGCCTGGCCTGGCAGCCGACCAATCGGCTCCTTTTTGGCAGCCGCGAGATGGTGAACAACGACATGGAGTACCGGACCGATGCGACGGGCACGACGCATGGCGAGGTGCGCAGCTCGGAGTTCCGGCTGGGCATGGCCGCGATGCCCTGGAAAGGAGCCTGGCTGGACATGGGCGGCACCAGCCTGATTCGCAGCAACGCGCTGGCGCAGACGCACAGCCACTTCTATCATCCGAATCTTGGATTCGAGCAGGAGTTGCCAAACTACCACCTGAGCCTGCGTTTGGGTGTGGACGAGACTTCGCCGACATCAGGACTTACGCTGCGCTACAAGCGGCTGAAGCTGGATGCCGCCTACGTGAATAACCTGGGCCGCGGCCGCACCGGCACGCTCTTTGGCACACACAGCAACAGTATCCTGGCAACCTTCACCGTGGACTACGGCGGCAGGCACGCAGGCGAATGAGGCGGGGTTGCGCGCAACTCCTGCGATGCGAGACGAATGCCTGCAACGGCGCTCCTGTTCAACGGCGCTCCTGTTCTTGACTTTGCCTCTCTGCGAACCTACACTGGCACGTAGTGGTGAAGGAGTTCACCCTTAACCGCTGTCCCATCCGATAGGCCGGACAGACGATGACTCCTGACAGGGAATCCTGTTGCGGAGGCATGTCCCGGCAGCGATTCCCTAAAGACCGAAACGAAGGAGCGTGGTTCCATGAACGCATGGGCCGACTCAACTGCGCGCGTGGGATGGATGGCAGATGAACGCCTCCAGGAGCGCACCATGGGCAGTTGCCGAGCGAGCTGGCATGGGCTCCATATCCATTTGCCGCGCGGCGCCGGAGAGAAGGCAGCGCGCGCGCCCTTGCTTACAGATGCGCAGAACGCGCGGCTGCGTGACATGCGAGACGCAGCGGTGGAGTGGATGCGCGTCAGTAACTCGCGCAGCATTTGTGGCGGCTGCGGAATGGGGATTGGGATCAGCGTGCCGATGCAGGACAATCACGGCTACACAGGGAAAAAGGAGACGGGATTTTGCAGAAATACTTTCTGATTGCGGTAGGCGGTTCGCTGGGAGCCATTGCCCGCTATTGGGTCGGCTCCGCGGTGGCCAGTCGATGGGGGACGAAAGTTCCTTATGGGACTTTTGTAATCAACATCAGCGCCTGTATCATCATTGGATTCTCTTTGACCTATCTGGGCAAACGCGTTGATATGAGCCCGGCATGGCGTTATTTGATTCTGACCGGATTTATCGGCGCGTACAGCACTTTCTCGACTTACGAATGGGAGACGCTTTCTTCTTTACGAGCCGGAGCATTTTCGCTGGCGGCCCTTTATGCCATGGGAAGCCTGATTTTTGGACTGTTGGCCGCGTGGGGAGGAGCAGTGCTCGCGGAGGTCATTTCGTGAGCGCGCGCGGGCGGATCGCACGCGGGCATTGGAGGGAAGATGCGGAGATATGGCGGAATGTCCGTTGTGCGGCTTTGGCGAAGGAGCAACTGGCCGGCATCTGCCGGGCATTTTCGATGAGGATTCAAGGTTGGCTGTGGCGCAGCGCGGACACAGCGCGCAGGGAGGAACAATGCTGAACGCCGGGAAAGCTCTCAAGGTTTCCATTTACATCAGCGAAGGTTCGACCCATCACGGGGTCGCGACCTACGCGAGCATTCTCGATTATCTTTTCTACCGCGGAGTGGCGGGGGCGACGGTGACGAAGGGCATTGCCGGATTTGGCGCCGATCATCACATGCACACGTCGCGCTCGGTGGAGATTTCCGACCGTCTGCCCCTGAAGGTCGAGTTCATCGAGACGCGCGAAAAGGTGAACGAGTTGCTGGGCAAGCTCGAAGATATGGCCGGCACGGGCATGATCGAGGTGCAGGAAACAACGGTAGCCAAGCCGGCGCAGAAAACGAAGCCCGCGCGCGAAGCCCCTCCGGAGCATATGAAGATCGAGGGCAAGGCCAAGATGATGCGGATCTACATTGGCGACGCGAACCGCTGGTGGGACAAGCCGCTCTACGTGGCGCTGGTGGAGGCCATGCGCGCCAACGACATAGCGGGCGTAACAGTGTATCGAGGGATTCTGGGCTATGGGGCGGATCGACGGCTGCACAAGGACCGTCCACTGCATTTGTCGCGCGACAGCTCGATTGTGCTCTCGGTGGTGGATTCCGAGGAAAAGCTGCGGGCATTTCTGCCGCTTGTCGAGCAGATGGTGGAGGAAGGGCTTGTGGTTCTATCGGATGTGGACATTATCAAGTATGCCTATCGGGCCATTGCGCCGGATCAGGAAGAAGCGGGGGCTCCTCCCGGGGCAGGAAGCGGGCAAGAAGGGGTGAGGTGATGAAAGAGCAATTTGAGGCCCGCATGCTGCGTATTTATCTGGGCGAGAGCGACAAGTGGAGAGGGAAGCCGCTGTATGAAGCCATTGTGGCCAAATGCCAGGAACTGGGCATGGCCAGCGCGGTGGTTTTTCGCGGGATCGAAGGGTTCGGCGCGAGCACGAGGATCGCGCATGCGAGCCACTGGATGTTTTCCAGGGATGCGCCCATGGTACTGAACATCACGGATACCGAAGAACAGATTGAGAAACTGATTCCGCATCTGGACGAGATGGTGGGAGAAGGCTTGATAGCCCTGTCGCGCGTCGAGGTGATCCGCTATTCGCGGCCGGGCGCGCAATGACCGCAGCAGGCGCGCCCAGGGCGCAGGGCGATGCAAAGGAACACAGCAGCGGTGCGGATTGCGGCAGACTTGCGGCCATGGGAGCCTCATCCCGTTGTCTGGCTAAGAGGTCGCACGCTCTTGATAAAACACGTGTTACATGCGTGGGTCTTCTCGCCATCCACGGCGGCGGTTCGTCTGAGCGTATTGCTCAGGCAGGCTGCAAGCATCCGGATAAGATAGAAGTTAGCGCTGCCCGTGAATTGTGCGTGAAGCCGAGACAGCCGTGCGGGAACAGACTGATGACGTGTGTTGCGATACTCGGTCTGGCTAGCCTCATCTGGATCTAAGGAGATCTCCAAGCCACCAACAACCGGCTGGATCATATGGGCAGTGTGCCTCTTTGAGATCATGGCCGCTCCGCGGTTTCGCGTTGTCCTTGCGGACAGACCATCGGCGCGGACGGAGACACCATCCATCTTTATTACCGCGCCGCGGACTCGTTGCATGGCTGGACGCGCATTCCGGCACAGGCAGTGGAAGTGAACTCTGATGCATATCACCTTTTTCAATGAAAGGAACAACAAGAATGAACATTGAAGCAATGACCTGGCCGAGCTGATGGAAAACATCCTCGGTTCCATCGAAGCCATTCGCAACTCTCCCCAAAAACTGCGGGCTGCATCGCGCAATCCGAGTTGCTCATTTCCTTGCGTCAAAGCATTGCATTATCTATGCAGCATTCAATAGCGCTTCTCCGGTACCGCTAGTTGGATCCCATGCGGGATGCGATCATCTTCCATTGCCCGCCGTCGAAGAACAACAGCCCGAACGCATGCATCGTGGAGCCGCTCGCGATGGGCGACCCTCCGGCGATCGTGGTTCCGGTCTGCTGATAGACCGTTACCCCGGTCGCTCCGGTCAGGGTGGTAAAGGCGGAATCAGAGGGAAGAGTCAGCGTGAAGCTTGTGGCTGCGCCGCTCGTGATCGTAGTTGCAACCGTGCCGCTCAATCCCTGCGGTTCCAGCTCAAGGTTCGAGGCCGTCATTGTGCCGGTCATCGATCCGCCGCCCATCATTCCGCCACCGCCGCTCATCATTCCGCCGGAGCTGATGGGCATCACGCTCTGGCCGGCGTAAACGTGGCTCGCGTCAAAAACCGGTGTAAAGGGTAAGCCGGACATGTCCATGTTGTCTTGGTCGATCTGGTACGTAGTGCTGCCGCTCAGATCAATCGTGACGCCCGCGGCAAAATAGGACGACATCATCCCAGTGCCGGCCCCGTTCTGCATAACCATGGTGAGTTGGGTGGGCGGCTGACCCGTGACCGCGGTGATGATGCCCCCGCCCATTGCGCCGCCGGAGCCCATCATTGACTGTACTTTGGTTGCAAGCATCGAACCGTCGGACTGCATCGTGGCGTCCACGATTGCCAGCATGCCGCTCGACATCGAGCCCATGCTGGTACCGTCGAACACCGTGGACGAATTGGTCGCGAAGGTGAAGCTCTGTGCTGCCTGCATGGAGGTCATGCCGAACGAACTGCCCGACACGCTGGAAACCGTGCCCATCATCTGCTGAATACCGCCATTGCTGGGATCGAGA
This sequence comes from Acidobacteriota bacterium, assembly GCA_021846985.1. Lineage (GTDB taxonomy): Bacteria > Acidobacteriota > Terriglobia > Terriglobales > Acidobacteriaceae > Telmatobacter. The sequence goes on from JAJZVX010000001.1 coordinate 388,984, forward strand.
GCGTCCCCCGAGCCCTGCATCCCGGAAGTGACATGAAAGACGGGATTCATGCTGAGGTTGCCGCCGGCGGAACCGGTCACGGAGCTCGCCAGATCGAGATCGAAGCCCATCGCCATGGGCGTGGATCCGACTGTGATGGGGCTGCTAAAGGTCACATTTGCATTCATCGGGCCGGGGATCGTCGCCTGAACCGGGGCTTTGGAGGTTGGGTCCATATACATCACGGTTGCTGAACCGATCGTGATGGAAGCGCCTGTGTAAGTGCCTTGAGGCGCGGACACCATCGCCAACGGCTGCATCGAGCCCATCAGGTGCATCATTTCCATCGGCGTCGAGGAAGAAACGACGGTAGCTGATCCATTGCTTCCAGTAAGCGACATGGAAGTGATGTTCATGGAAAAAGCGAGCATCCAGTCGGCAGGCGAGTCACCCATATCCACCTGGACAGGTGTCTTGGCCGCGGGAGTGGGATTCGATCCGGTACCGGAGGCGCTTCCACTTCCGCCGCATGCCGTCAACAGGGATGCGAGAAAGAGGGCGAGACATGCGATTGTTGCGGTGGTCGCTACTCTGTATTGGGCAGTTCTCTGCAAAGAGGGCGTCTGGTGGGGATTCATCTATGTTCTCCTGAGGAAGAAACGTGACGCGGTTGCGGAACACTCACTGTCTACTACTCAACAGCACACTGTCATGCCTGCTTGTGCTTCCATTGAACAATGCCGTTTTCTTCGTTGTATGTGACTTAAATCACTTGTTGTGAGCGCAAGTCCGGGTCGCGCCGGGTCAGTCAAAAGCCAGAGAGGGGGATGCGCAGTCTTCATCTCCAGCGAGGAACAACGATGATCCGGAATCGGACGCTTCCGGACAAATGGCAGCGCGGCCGGACAAAGCAACTGTCAGGAACCCCGAGTTTGCAGAGACTTCTTCATGTTGTGCACTGCATCAGTTGTTCCTTTCCGCAACCGCAAACACAGCGCTACCGGCATTCTCCCGCCGGGCTGAGATCTGCTCCATTCCCGGAGACTTTGTCAGCCGCGTTATTGCAGAGAAGACAGCAGGGACGTAGTTTCCAGTTTCGAGGGGTAGCAGGCCGAGGGAACTGAGAGCGGTGAAATCCGTATTCCGGCTCTTTTCGATGGCGCGCTGAAGATGCCGCTCGCCGGTGTTGTACGCCGCAAGCGCCAGCGGCCAGGAGCCAAACTTGGAGTGGAGATCACGAAGATAGTGCGCCGCAGCGAGCGTGGATTTTTCGATATCGACACGGTCGTCCTCGCTTGCATCGACGGTCAATCCGTATCGGCGGGCGGTGTCCGGCATGAGCTGCCAAATCCCACGGGCGCCTTTGGGAGAAAGCGCCATGGGATCTCCGTCGCTTTCGACAAGAACCACCGCGGCCATTTCCTCCGGGATCCCAACTTCGCGCAGGATCGGGTCAATCACCGGTTGCAGTAATGTCATTCGAGACGGCACAGTCTTCGCCGACGCAACTCGCCAGCCACTGTCATTGTGGAGGACCGTAACCGCTGCGCGCGTGCTATTCGGTCCCGAATCCGCGACAGAGCCCGACTGAGCAGCGGAAGCAAGAACTCCATCTGCTGCCTGCTCCAGGGAGGCGTTCCAAATCGCAAATGGAGAATCGACTGAAGCGCTTCCGCGGCTGCCAGGCGCGGCCTCCTGACTCCATATGGAGATGCCCGAAAGGAGAAGGCAAAGGCCGGCTATACCTGCATGGCGGGCAGCCCGCACAGCCAAACTCACCCGGAAGGCCGGCCGCGCATTCCACCGGATCGGTCGGTGTCTCCGAAAATTCATTTCATTCCTCCCCCATTCCAGACCAAAGCTGTTCCTTTCCTGAACTGCCATCTGTCACTTATTGATTCGGCTCCGCCTCGACTTTCTGAATCAACTTTTGGACAGATTCGCCCTGGACCTTCCGGATAAGATCCTCCGCTTTCTGCCGGTCGACGTAATCCGGGTGAACTTTCAATAATCTTTCCCAGCACTCGATCGCGGCCTGGTCATCGTGTTTGCCCTGCCACTTCACCATGCCCAGGTTGAAGAGTGTGTTGGCGTAGTCCGGTTGGGAGCTTAGCGCAGTTTCGTATTGCTGAATGGCTTCATCCGGATTTCCCGAGTACCAGATTGCCGTTCCCATATCCGTTCGGACGCTTGCGTCCTGAGGCCGAGGTTCGAGGTACCTCCGGTAGTAGCCGATTGCTTTGTCGTAATTGCGATTGTCGTAGTACGCATTGCCGAGGTTGACCAGCAGATCGGGATCGCTGGGGTTGTTCTCGAGACGCCGCAGGAGCGGCTGAATCGTGCCGTCGAAGTTGGTCGATGTACTGGAAGCCGATCCCTGATCCGCGCCGGATGGGCTTGCGCCTTGTGCTGGGGAGGAGGAGTTGCGAAACAGGTATCCGAGGACAATGCCCAATACGAGTACAACGAGTACCACCATACCGACCTGACCCGGTCTCCAGGAGTTGGACTGCGAGGATAGAACGCTGGACGATGAAGCCTTCCTGGCTGCCTCCCGGCCGCCCAGACTGTTTGTGTCAGCCTTCCGAGCGTTGCCATTCTTTTGTGTTTCAGGCATGAATCGACTCCGCACCACGCTCATGCCGCATCTGCCACCCGCGCCACATCTCGTAAATCACTGGAATCACGATCAGCGTCAGAATGGTCGATGTCACCATGCCGCCCACCATGGGAGCGGCAATGCGCTTCATGACATCGGCGCCGGTGCCGTGGCTCCACATGATGGGAAGCAGGCCGGCGATGATGGCCGTAACGGTCATCATCTTGGGACGAACGCGCATCACCGCGCCCTCGATGATGGCGTCGTACAGATCGCGTCGCGTGAGCATGGTTCCTTCCGCGCGACGCCGGTCGTACACCTCGTCGAGATACACGATCATCACCACGCCAGTTTCCGAGGCCACGCCGGCCAGAGCGATAAACCCAACCCACACCGCGACACTTGTGTTGTAACTGAGCAGATACAGCAGCCAGAATCCTCCGATCAGCGCAAACGGCAGTGAGAGCATGACAATCATGGTTTTGGCGATAGAGTGAAAATTGGTGTAAAGCAGCACCAGGATGATCAGCAGCGTGAGAGGAATGACGTACTTGAGGGTCTGCTTCGCGTGCTCCATGTACTCCCATTGGCCGCTCCAGTTGAGGTAGTGCCCTGGCGGCAGCTTGACCTTCTGGTTGACGACCTGCATGGCGTTGTGGACATACGTGCCGATGTCGACACCCGCCACATCTACATAGACATAGCCCACGGGAATCGCGCCTTCCGTCTTGATGACAGGCGGGCCCATGGTTACCCGGATCTCCGCGAGTTGGGTAATCGGCACCTGCGCCCCGCCGGGAGTTGCGACCAGAACCCTGTCGAGCGCCTGGGGATCGGTTCGGTAATCACGTAGATAGCGCACGTCCACTGGATAACGTTCGCGGCCTTCGATGGTGGTGCTGATGTTCGTACCGCCGATCGCGGTTTCAATGACGTCTTCTACGTCGGCCACTGTAAGCCCATAGCGGGCAATGGCGTCGCGGTTGATCTTGAAGTCAAGATAATATCCGCTGGCTGCGCGCTCCGCATAAACATTGCGGCTGCCCGGAAGGTTACGCAACGCATCCTCGATCTGTTCTCCGATGTTCTGGATCACGGCCAGATCGGGCCCGAAGATCTTGATGCCAACAGGGGTGCGAATGCCGGTGGAAAGCATATCGGTCCTACCTTTGATCGGCATGGTCCAGGAGTTGGAAACACCCGGGATGTGTATCGCCGCATCCATCTGGCTGATCAGCTTCTCCGGGGTCATGCCCTTCGGCCACTGATCTTCCGGCTTCAGAACAATCGTGGCTTCTCCCATCTCGAGCGGCGCCGGATCGGTGGAGGTGCGCGCCCGCCCTCCTTTGCCGAAGACGGAAACCACTTCGGGGAACTGCTTGATGATCTTGTCTTCAAGCTGTGTCGCTGCAATCGTCTGCGTGATCGACTGCCCCGGCAGGCCGCTGGGCATGTAGAGCAGACTGCCCTCGTACAACGGCGGCATGAACTCTGATCCGAGACGGCGAACGGGAAGAACGGTGACGGCCAGGGCGGCCAGGGACAGCAGGATCACGGTTTTGGGGAACTTGAGTGCCAGGTGCACGAATGGCTTGTACGCCCAGATCAGGAAGCGATTCACCGGGTTCCTATGCTCCGGTGCGATCTTGCCGCGAATGAAGAGCGTCATCAGCACCGGCACCAGGGTGATCGAAAGCAGAGAAGCAAAAAGCATGGAGAAGGTCTTGGTGTAGGCCAGCGGCTTGAAGAGCCGTCCTTCCTGCGCCTCGAGCGAAAAGACCGGAATGAACGACACGGCGATAATGAGCAGGGAGAAGAACAGCGGCCTGCCTACCTCTTTAGCGGCGGCAAGGATCACTTCGTTGCGGTCTTCCTTCTTTCCTCCTGCTTCCCACTTTTCGAGGTGCTTGTGGGCGTTCTCGATCATGACAATCGCCCCGTCCACCATGGCGCCGATGGCAATGGCGATACCGCTCAGCGACATGATGTTGGAATTGAGATGGATGGAATACATCGCGATAAACATCATGAGAATGGCGACGGGAAGCGTCAGGATCGCAACCAGCGCGCTGCGCACATGGAAGAGGAAGATCAGGCAGACGATGCTGACGATGATCATCTCTTCGATGAGCTTCTCCCTGAGCGTGGCGATGGACCGCAGAATCAGTTCCGATCGGTCGTAGACCGGCACAATATCCACACCTTTGGGTAGTGAACTCTTGATCTGGTCGATCCTTTGTTTGACCCGGCCGATAAGGGCCAGCGCATTTTCCCCGTAGCGCGCCACGACAATGCCGCCGGCGACCTGTCCTTCGCCATTGAGCTCGGCCAGGCCGCGCCGCATGTCCGGACCGAGATGGACATCTGCCACATCGCGCAGGTAGATGGGCGTGCCGTCTCCGTTGGTGCCGACGACCACCTTTTGAAGGTCGGCGACCGAGCGGATGTAACCGAGCCCCCGCACCATATACTCACGGCCGGTATACTCCACGACCCGTCCGCCCACATCGTTGTTGCTGCGGCGAATGGCCTCGATCACGCGATTGATGGCGAGATGGTAAGCAAGCAGCGTGTCGGGATTGATGTCCACCTGATACTGCTTCACAAAGCCGCCGATGCCGGCTACTTCGGAGACTCCCGGCACGCTGTCGATCGCATAGCGCACCGTCCAATCCTGAAGACTTCGCAACTGGGAGAGATCGTGCTGGCCGGTCTTGTCAACCAGTGCGTACATGTACACCCAACCGACACCCGTTGCATCCGGACCCAGCGTGGGCGTAACTCCCGCCGGAA